>NZ_JAGGPA010000020.1 GCF_018614035.1 Streptomyces sp. ISL-96 | reverse complement strand
CTTTCGCAACAGACCCTAGTGCGGGTGGCCCGCCGCGTCCTGTTCCGGGCCGGTCAAGTCGGTTCGCGTTGGCAACGCAATTCCCGGACTCCACGGAATGTGAGCCAGAACCGAAGGAATGACGGCATCGCAGGGTCCAGCTCAGACACGGATGCCGCGGTGCGCGGGGTCGACGTAGAGCGAGACGGCCGGATCAGTGTCGATCTCGTATCCTGATGGGCGAGGCGACTCCCCAGCCTTTATGCCGTCGCGGCAACACGCCGGGCGTCCAGGGTGGGCCGCAAGAGGGACTTGCGCGCACGTCGTTATGCGGCCCACCCCCTGAACGCGCCGGCGTTCGGTTCGGCGGTCTCAGCGGTCGGTGAGCATGCCCGACCGGAGCTTGGCCAGGACCCGGCTGAGCAGGCGGGAGACCTGCATTTGCGAGATACCGAGTGCGTTGCCGATCTGCGCCTGAGTCATCTCGCGGCCGAAGCGCATCTCGATAATGCTTCGTTCGCGGTCCTCGAGGCGGCTGAGCAGAGGTGCCAGTGCGTGCAGGTCCTCTACGATTTCCATCGCGGCATCGGGTTCGCCCAGCACGTCGACCAATGTGCGCGTATGGCGTGACGGGCTGTCTTCGCCGGGCTCGGTTGGCGTGTCAAGGGAGCTTGCGGTGTAGCCGTTGGAGGCGACCAGGCCCTCGATGACCTCTGCTTCATTCAGCTCAAGGTGCTGTGCGAGTTCCTTGACCGTGGGATCGCGGTCCAGGGCGGCGCCGAGATCCTCCTTGGTCTTGGCGAGATTTACGCGCAATTCCTGCAGCCGGCGCGGCACATGCACGGCCCAGCTGGTGTCACGGAAGAACCGCTTGATTTCGCCGACGATGTAGGGCACGGCGAAGGTGGCGAACTCGACCTCGCGGGAGAGTTCGAAGCGGTCGATGGCCTTGATCAGTCCGATGGTGCCGACCTGGATGACATCGTCCATCTCGCCGCCGCCCCGATTGCGGAAACGGCGCGCGGCGAACCGGACGAGGGAGAGGTTCATCTCGATGAGGGTGTTCCGCGCGTACTGGTACTCGTGCGTGCCTTCTTCGAGTACGTGCAGTCGATCGAAGAACACCTTGGACACCGCACGTGCGTCCTTTGGGGCGACCCTTCCGGCCTCCTCGATCCAAGGCAATACGCTCGCCCGGGTCCGGACATAAGCGGTCGATGCGGATGCGGGGGCCTCCGCCCGTGCCGCATCGGCTGTTCCAGAGATCGCCGTCATGTCTCGTTCCTCTCATAGTGAGCCGTCTGGGATTTCGCGTAGCTGCTCCGACTGCTGGTCCAGTCCACCTCGTCGGCTGCCCACGTCCCCTCGCCGCCTTGCGGCTTGGCCAGTTGAGCGATGAGTTGCTTGAGGAATCTCTCACAATCCGACTGGATGAGTGTAGTGTAGCAACTGTTGCGTCGCAGCAAATTTTGGCCCAGTTTGGTCGCTGGTTCACTCAGAGGACCCCGCCCGTTCTCAGGATCCAGAGGCGGGGGTCGGCTGTTTAACCGATGGGCCGCGTACGGTCGCCGGCTCGCTGCGCCGGAATGCTTCGAAAGCGCCGAGGGCTCCGCTGGCTTGGCCCTGTCTTGCGAGCACCCTCATTCGGCTGTGCGTTGAGCAACTCTTCGAAGAGCAGGCGACCGGCGACCATAGCCTGGCGCATCTCCTCGACCTCGGCCGCTTCCGTTGCCGTTGCCGTTTTGTGTTTCTGTGCAGCCCAGTGAAGTTGCCGGCTGCCGTCCACGCGGTACGGGTAATGCACGGACAGGGCCTCAAGCTGACGTGCGTGCGAATCCGCCGGGAAGCCGACGGCCACGGCCAGTTGACACAGCAGCTGATTGGCTTTCGCGACGGCGACGGCGGGGCAGTCGACGAACTGTTCTTGCAGACCGGCCCACTGAGCGGCGTACCGCTCACGCGCCTGTGGGGTCAGCCCCTGGATGCGCAGGTCGCCGAACCGGCTTACCCGGGCGTTCAGTTCCCGTTCCGCCGCCTTGGCGTTTCCGCGGTGCCGAGCGGCGACCGCATCGAACTCTGGCCCGAACCGGATTCTGAGGTTGCCGGAGCGTGACTGTGCCACTGGTGGGACGAGCATGAGTGCAGTGATGATCGCTACGACCATGCCGAAGATGATTCCGGTGCCCACGGACATGTGTCCCGCCTTTCTCTGAGACTCCTCAGGAGGCTTTCGCTACGCAGTGTTACCCGGTTTTCGGCTGCAAAACACACTGAGTAATGCCAGGCGCAGCGCTTCCTCCATTTGGAGTCGTCAACGAGGCAAGGTTGCTACGACCGACCGCTTTGCTGTCTTTACCCCGCCCGGATTTTTGTCGGAAATCAGGCGATGAATGTGTGGGGCGCATAGGGAAATTGTTAATGTCAGTAAGTTCGAACGGACGCTGGATCGTTGGGGTTCTGCTGGATGGGCGTGGCTGTTTCGACGGTGAGTCTGCGCCCTACCGCCATCCGGTTCGTTCAGGGCGCGGTTCTGTGCGACCATCCGGCCATGGACCTCGCCCCTCTTGAGCTGGCCGTCAACCGCCTGCGTGACGCCCAAGCCGCAGTAGACGCTGCCCGCGCGGATGTGGAGATGGAAGCCGTCGGCGCAGTGCGCAACGGCGCGCCCGTCGATGTCGTCTGTGACGCCTGCGGCCTCGCCCCCCACGACCTACTGCGCATGGAGAAGACCGCGGGCGAACTTCCCCACTAGCTGCCTCAACTCCGGGGCCCGTGCGTGGCTTACGGCGCCGGAAGTCGCGGGCCGCTGTCGGCAGCCCTGGCTGAGGACGCCCGGCGAGGGCGGTTTGTGCGTTGTAATGAACTCGTAATGCCCCCGCGCCTCTTTGGCATGCTCAGCACCCATACGCTTCGTAAGCCCTCGCCTCAACAGCTCCAACGCGAGGCAACACACTCATCACTTCCCTGTTCCCGGGGGCTGGCTCAGCCAGAACGGGCGGCAGGAAGCACAGCAAGCAAGTAGGGAAATTGATGTCCACCGACGTCCGCACGTCCGCGCCCGCCGGCGCTCCTTCCAGCCCGGTCGTCACCTGGCTGCTCACCCTGGTGACCCTCGGTATCTACTGGCTGGTCTGGTACTACAAGGTCAACAAGCAGGTGAAGGCGATCGACCCGACCATTGAGGTCAAGCCCGGCATGGCGGTCGTGGCCGTCACCCTCGGCTCGTTGCTGATCGTCCCGCCGTTCGTCTCCATCGTGAAGACCGGTTCCCGCATTGCCCAGGCACAGCGCGCCGCCGGCGTGACCTCCGACTGCTCCGGCGCCGTCGGCCTGCTGCTCGCCTTCGTCCTCGGCCTGACCCCGCTCTACTACCAGAGCAAGCTCAACACCGTCTGGGCCGACCGCGCCTGATTTACCGCCATACAGGCGGCCACGGCACGTGGGGAAGGGGCCGGGAGAGCGAATCGCTCTCCCGGCCCCTTCGGCTCAGCGGGCTCCGGCCCTACGGGCGGGTCGCGTTCAGCGTCGCAGGACCCACCGCTGTGCCGACTCCAGTGGGCCGTACCGGAAGCGCCGTAGCCACAGCGTGGCCCCCACCATCAGCACCCCGCACACCGCGGCCCACAGACCCATCACCCACCATGTGTGGGCCGGCCCGGTGAACCGGGCCGCGAGGCCCAGTCCGAAGCCGTACGAGACCACAACACACAGCACGTTCTGCAGGACGTAGCCGGACAGGGCCATCCTGCCGACCGAGGTGAGGCCGGTGGTCAACGGGCCGGGGCGCCGTACCCGGTCCACCACTGCACCGATCAGCCCGATGTAGCCGACGGCGACCAGCGGCGCGGCGCAGTAGCGGCCCAGCAGGAACCAGTCCGGGCCCGCCATCGCGAAGGCCGCGGTGAGAGGGATTCCGAGCCCCAGCCCCCAGCGGAGCATCCGGGCGCGCAGCCGTCGTCCTTTTTCGTCCGCGCCGAATGCGCCTGCCCGCAGCAGCCGCACCCCGAGCAGGAAGAGAAAGACCAGCAGCCCGAAGGAGAGGACCGGCTCCAGCCGCAGCGCGAGTGCGTTCTCCAGCCGGAAGGACACCTGGTCCAGGTAACTGCCGTGTGCGTACAGGTCCACGACCTCGCGCGAGACACCGCCCTCGCTCTCCTGGTCGGCGCCGGCCGGCACCACCACCGCCGTGAGCAGGCCCATGAGGGACAGATGCAGCCCGGCCGCCCACCACATGACCCGTCGCCGCGCCCGGTCCGACCGGGTCAGCAGCCATGCAACGAGCAGGGCGGTGACCGCGTACCCCATGAGTACGTCCCACGCGAAGACGAGAACGAAGTGCAGCGTCCCCTCGGCGAACAGGAACAGCGCCCGCCAACGGTAGCGGCCCGGCCAGCGCCGGCCATGCCGTGCCGCGGAGTCGAACTGGATCGCCAGACCCACTCCGAAGAGGATCGTCAGCATCGACAGGAACTTCCCGTCCGCCGCCACTCGGAACAGCAGCTCGGCGAGTGCCGGTACGGTTCCCTGGCCGCTCCCGCCGGTCCCGCTCTGCAGGATCCCCCACTCGGCGCCGGGAGCCGTGAAGATCCACACGTTGGTCATCAGCGTGCCCAGGATCGCGACCCCGCGCAGTACGTCGAGCAGAGCGAGGCGGCTGCCACCGGCGCCGGATGTCGAGACGGGTGAGGGCAGGGTTTCGGTCATATACCCATGGTCGGGGCCTCTCGCCCGGCCCTCGTCGTGAGCAAGGACGAACCCGGGCTACATCGAAAGATGCACTGGCGCCGTGCACCGCCCCCCTCCGACCCACGCCGCGCGGTCAACACCACTGTTAGCGTGTGGCCTTGACGAATGGAGACAGCAGGTGACATCGACCGAGTTCCGCATTGGCGGCGACCTGGAAGTGCGGCGGATGGGCTTCGGGGCCATGCGACTGCCGACCGAAGCAGGCCCTGCCCGCGAAGCCTCCCTGGCGGTTGCCCGGCGGGCCGTCGAGCTGGGCGTCACGTTGATCGACACCGCCCACTTGTACGGCGGGGGAGCCAACGAGGAGCTGCTCGCCGAGGCCTTGTACCCCTACGCGGACGGGCTGCACATCACGACCAAGGTCGGAGTCGCGCGGTCCGGCTCGGGCCCGGCAGCCGAGTGGAAGCTCGACGGACGTCCGTACGTCCTCCGTGAGCAGGTCGAGCACGCGCTGCGTCGACTGCGCGTGGAACGGGTCGAGCTGCTCCAGTTGCACCGTATCGACCCTGAGGTCCCCCTCGCCGACCAGCTCGGCGCGCTGCGAGAGTTGCAGACCGAGGGCAAGATCGGCCGGATCGGACTGTCCGAGATCACCGTGGCGGAGCTTGACCAGGCACGGGAGATCGTCGACGTCGCGAGCGTGCAGAACCGGTACAGCCTGGTCGACCGCGAACACGAACCTGTGCTCGCGGCCTGCGAAGAGGCGGGGATCGCCTTCCTGCCGTGGCGGCCCGTCGCGGGGGCGGCGTCGGGCTCGACAGCCGAGATCGCCGCCGTGGCGGGCGAACTCGACGCCACCCCCGCGCAGGTCGCTCTCGCGTGGCTCCTCGACCACTCGCCGGTCATCCTCCCGATACCCGGCACCGCGCAGATCGACCACCTGGAGGAGAACGTGGCCGCAGCGCGTATCCGCCTGACGCCGGCCCACCGGGCCCGCCTCGACCGTCTGACCTTGAGTACCTGACCCCCAGTTCGCCGGCGCGGGATGCTCGCCCGTGCGCATCAGGCCGGGCTGACCAGGCGATCCACCGCTGCGGTTCCCGACGTATAGCCTCTGGCCATTGCTCCGGGCAGCACCGCGTTCCGGGCGGACGCCGTCTGCTGACAGTCCCGAGCGAGCATCACTGCCGGTCCGGGGGTGTCGTCCGGAAGCTGCCCGTACAGCACCTGCTCGAGCGCCGATATCAGCCGGGCCACATCCTGCTGAGGGCGTACCACAAGCCGCAGGAAACGGCTGGAACTGCCGACTTTGTTTGCGCAGTCACGCACCAGCACTCCGTGCTCGGAGAGCAGCCGGTCGCGCAGAACCGTCCCGTCCGCACCTTCCGGCAGCCGTACGTAGACGAAGTTTCCCTGCGAGGGATAGACGGTCAGACCCGGCAGTTGGGAGAGCCACCAGGTCATTTCCTCCCGGTCGCGGCGCGAGCGCTCAATGCTGTCCGCGTACTCCTGGCGGTGTCCCTTCAGCATGAACACCACTGTTTCCGCGAAGGAGTTGAGATTCCACTTCGGCAGCGCGGCGCGCACCTTCCCCGCGAGCCCGGGATTCGACACCAGGTAGCCGAAGCGCACACCGTGCAGTCCGAAGTTCTTGCCCAGACTGCGCAGCACGATCACATTCGTCCGCAGCACCGCCTCGGCTGCGACGCTCGGTTCCGGTTCTGCGTCGGCGAACTCCAGGAAGGACTCGTCGACGACCACCAGATCCAGGTCCTGGAGTGCGTCGAGGAGTGCGAGGACCTGGTGCTTGGGCAGGAAACCGCCGTCGGGGTTGTTGGGGTTGCAGATGACTGCCGCGCGGGAACCACGCGTCCTGATGAACCGTACGAACGATTCCGGATCCAGGCCGAAGCCATGTGCTTCCGGCAGCAGGAGCATGTCGACGCGCTTGCCGGTTTCCATCGGCTGGTCGGTCCACCGGCCGAAGGTGGGGACGGGCACGGCCAGCGACTCGTGGACGAGCAAGTGGTCGATCCACGTGATGAGTTCCGTGGAGCCGTTCCCCATGGCGACGGTCTGCGGGTTGAGTCCGAGGACTTGGCACAACTCGGCGGTGATGGTGTCCGCGCTGCTCGGGTAGTACGTCAGGATCTCGCGGAGCCGGCTTCCGAGTTCGTCGAACATCTCGGGGGTGGGGAAGTACGGGTTGCAGGGTATGCAGAAGTCGGTGATCTGGCCGGCCGCGCCGGCTCCTGCCCGGTTCAGGGTGAAGTACGAGGGACTGTGCGCGGTGGACGCGCGAAAGAGCGCGGTGACATTGGTGCCGGCCATGAAATGCCTCCCCTGCGTGCGTAGGCCCGTACCTGTGCGAGGGACCCGCTCCTGTATACGGGCGTTGGTGGGGCGGCGTTCAGCGCAGGAGGTGGTGGGTGAGGAGGCGGTGGCATCGCTGAACAGCGTCGTACGACGACCCGTATGTAGCAGGGACCGCTTCCCGCGGCCCCCGGCGTTGGTGACGTCGTGTCGGAACGGCTTTGAGGGTGTCGGATGAGACATGCACGACGCAGACTGCAGACGCTCGCGCGGCTGGCAGCCGTCGGTGGACTGCTCAGCGGCGGTCTGATGATGACGACGGCGACGGCGAGCGAGCCGTCCACTGGAGACCGAGATGAGGGCGGCAGAGTTCAGCCCGCCGAGTTGGGCGCGAGTCTCGTCGCGCGGCTCGGCACATCCCGTACGGCGGGCAGCTGGATCGGCTCCGACGGGCAACCGGTCGTCGCAGTGACCGACGCGGACGCGGCGGTAGAGGTCGGTCGGGCGGGGGCAGGCGCCAAGGTTGTGCGCCACAGCATGCGCCAACTCCGCTCCGCCACCGATGATCTGCGCGCCGCGCCCCGAGTGCCGGGCACCGCATGGGTGGTGGACTACGCGTCCAACGAGGTCGTGGTGCATGCCGACAGCACAGTCTCCGCCGGGGACTGGTCACGCCTGTCCGGCCTCGCCGACCGGATCGGCGGCTTCGTACACATGCAGCGGACCGCGGGGTCCTTCACCACCAGGGCCAGTGGCGGCGACGCGGTCTTCACCGGCGGTGGGCGCTGTTCGGCAGGGTTCAACGTCACCAATGGCCAGAACGACTTCATACTGACGGCGGGCCATTGCGGTTCCGTCGGCACCACCTGGTTCCAGGACGCGCAGGGCGCCGAGCGGATCGGTACGACGACGGCGAGCAGTTTCCCCGGCAGCGACTTCTCGCTCGTCGAGTACGAGAACGGTGACGCGTCCAGTGACAGGGGCGTGGTGGGCATCGGCGGTGGCCGGGAGGTACGGATCACCGCGGCCGCCGATCCCTTCGTCGGCCAGCAGGTCTTCCGCAGCGGCAGCACTACGGGCGTGCGTTCGGGCCGGGTGACCGCGTTGAACGCGACCGTGAACTTTCCCGAGGGCACGGTGACGGGACTGATCGAGACGACGGTCTGCGCCGAACAGGGCGACAGCGGTGGCCCGCTGTTCGCGCAGGGGCTGGCGCTCGGGTTGACCTCGGGCGGCAACGGCGACTGCACCACCGGGGGTCTCACCTACTTCCAACCGGCGACCACGGCGATGGCAGCCCTCGGAGTGAACGTGGCCGGCGCCGCCACCACGGCCGAGGGCGGTAGCGGAGCGGCTTCGCCACCGGCTGCCGTTCCCGGAACGTCCGTACCGGGGGCGGCAGCCGGTGCGACACTGCCGGCCGGAAGCGTCTCCCTGCGGACCCTCGTACCGGGACTGGTGGTTGTCGCTGTGAGTCTCCTCGGCCTGGTGGCGACCCGCTGGATCCGGTCGGCTCATGACCGCAGAAGCTACCGGAGGCACTACTCCCAGGCCTGGGGCTGATGGTCTTAACTGAGCGCTGTCGCAGCCCCTCTGAGCAGCAATCCACACCCCAGCATGAAGACGACGGCGGCCGTGCCGAGCGGGGCCGCGCGCCGGGCACGCGAAAGGGCCCGGCCTCGCAAGCGCCGGGTCAGCCGGCGCGTCGCGGTCTCCCGCAGCCGCACTGCCGCGAGCCCGGCCGCCGCGAGCGTGAGCGCCAGCCCGGCACCATACGCCAGGACCAGCAGAAACCCGAACCAGGCTTGGCCCAGGGCAGCCGCTCCGACCAGGACAACTACGGCGGACGGACTCGGGACCAGCCCGCCGGCGAAGCCGAGGAGGATGATCCCGCGCAGGCCGGGGGCGGGAGGGACGTGGGAGTGGGCGTGTCCGTGACTGTGGCCGTGGCCCTGTTCGTGTCCGTGGTCCTGTTCGTGTCCGTGGTCGTGATGGTGCCCATGGGGACGATGGCGCTGTCGCCACGCCCTGCGCAGCAGCAGCGCGCCCGCACCCGCGACCAGCATGCCGCTCGCGATGCCCAGCCAGGAGACGACGGTAGGCGCTGCCGCCGATCCCGCGGTGATCAGTGCGCCCAGCGCGAAGACGCCCAAGGTGTGGGTCATGGTCACCGAAAGCCCGAGGGCCAGCACGTCGCGCAGAGAACTCCGGCCGCCCGCCGTGGCGGCGGCCGCCATCATCGTCTTGCCGTGTCCCGGTGCCAGCGCGTGCATGGCGCCCAGCAACAGGGATGCGCCGAGCGCGAGTGCGGCGAAACCTGCGGTCAGCTCATGACGGGCCACCAGCCCGGTCAGCGACTCCGCCCAGCGGTCCGCCCCGCGCGGCAGCACGCCCGCTGCCGGGGAACCGCTCCTCTCGTCCTGGCTTCCGGCGAGTGCCGGCCCGCCGGTACGCACCGTGAAGGCGGCGGACCGGAATTCAGGCGGCGTGAAGAGCTGATCGTCGGGGTACACGGTCAGCCGCCGCGAGACGGAGGCCGCCGGCACGTCCGAACCCGACAGCGTCATCCGGTCACCTCGCGCCGTGATCTCCCGCCACCCCGCTCCGGTCGTGACAGACGCCGGGCGGTACGCCAGCCGCATGCGCTCGTCACGCGGCAGCGGCGCCGCCAGCTCGCACGTTACGCGCAGGGTCCGCAACCCCGCTTGCCCCGGCCGTACTTGCGCCTTCGCGCTTCCCGCCGAGACGGAGGCGATCTTCCCACCCCGTGACGCCCCGCCCGCGAGCTCCACCCGGGCGTCCCGTGCCGCCGCGTCGCACCGCGACCGGGCCCATGCCGACAGTTCGGCCGATGCCAGCCGATCGTCTCCGTCGGCGTCGATACGGTTCCGTTCCTGGGCGGCCGGAATCTCTGCCAGGTCCTCGACGTGGTCCACTTTCAGCTTGCCCGGAGCCACGACAAGTCCGTCGTACTGATTGACGGTGAAGTTGCCGAGAGGGTGTGCCTGCGCCGCCTGGGCGGGGAGCAGGGCCAAGGCCGCTCCGGCGACCAGCGTGGCCAGTGCGGAAGCGGTGGTACGGCGCTTCATGACACCCCCCGGGGCCCGGACAGCACGGACTTCGCCTCGCGCGCCGCCGTGAGCGAGAAGCCCGGATTCAGATCCAGCGCGGCACGCAGAAAGCGCCGCGCGGCCTTGTCGTCGCCGAGGGCGTGCTCGATCATGCCCCGGTGGAAGAGGAATGAAGTGTTCCGGTAGCCGGGCTTTTCGGCCGTCGCCTTCTTCGCGTATGTCAGCGCCTCCTGATCCTTGCCGTTCGCGTGGAGCGCCCAGGCGAGCGCGTCCGCCGTGTGGACACTCTCGCGGCGCGACCATTCGGCGCGCGCCGCCTTCAACGCCTCGTCGGCGTCGCCGTGATCTGCCTCGATGAGAGCGGATTCCAGATCGGTGGCGACGCCGTTGGCGCGCGCCAGCCGGGTCCACGTACCGACGAGTGCGTACTGCTCCTCGGCCCGCTCGGGTTGCCCGGCCGCCTCCCGCAGTTCGCCGAGTGCGGCGAGCTGACCCGGCAGTGGGTAGCGCCGTACGACCTCTTCGAGATCACTCAGTGCTCGCTTCGTCCGGCCCTGCGCGGCGTACGTACGCCCGCGCCCCTCCACCGCCGGCACATACTCCGGATCGGCGCGCACCGCAGCGGTGAAATGCCCCTGCGCTCGCCCGTACTGCCCCTGAGACCAGGCGAGCCGGCCGAGCGATGTGGCGACGTACGCCACATCGGCGGGGGTGAAAGCGGATTCCAGCGCACGCAGCAGCACCTGGCGCGCCTTCTTCGCGTCACCGTGCAGCTCCAGCACGTACGCGTACCGGGTGAAGACCGGGATGCCGGGGCGGCGCCGGTCTGCGAGCTCAGCCGCTCGCAACGCCTCGCCGTAGCGCCCGAGTTCCACCAGCGCGTCGACCCGGCTGGACAGCGCCCGCTCGCTGTACGGGTTTACCCGCAGCGCCCGGTCCGCCTGTCCGAGCGCCGCCCCGAAGTCGTGCCGGGCAGCGGCGAGCGCCGCCCGCCCGGCGAGTGCCGCGTCGTTCTCGCCGGGCGGGCGCAGCTTCAACGACCGCTCGAATGCCTTCTCCGCCTGCGGATACCGTGTCGGATCACCGCTGGTCCGCGCCTGCTCGACGTACGCCGTACCCAGAGTCGCCCAGCCCGTGGCATCCTTGGGCTGCGCCTGGAGGTGCTGGTGCAGGGCGTCGATGCCCTGCGCGAGGTCTCCGGCGGTCAGCCGCTCGACGGACACGTCGGCCGCCGGCGCGGGTGCGGGTGCGTCCCGCCCGGACCGGCGAGAGTCGCCGTTGGCCCCCATCGCCACCGAGGTGGCGGTGAGCCCCGCTGCCACCGCCACGACCACCGCGATCCGCCACCGCCGCGGCCCGTGCCATCGCGCATGCCATCGCTCACGCGACCACACGGACTGCGGCTTCCGTACGAACATCGCCTCTCGCCTTCCTCGGTCTTCTTTCGGGTCTTCTCCGCGGGGTGGCCCGGCCGCGCTCCGCGGCCGGAGGTCAGCCGAGCCAGGACCGGCGTACGGGGTGGCGGCGCGAGCGCACGTAGGCCGTGCCGAGGCCGACGAGCAGCACACCCGCGGCCCCCGAGGCGGCTGAGACGAGCACCACCGTGTTGTCGTCCCACGACGCGGTGATCGAGGACATCCCGCCCGTCAGGCCCGTGGCGGCTGCCTTGGTGTCTGCCTCCGCCGCCTTCTCGACATCGGAGCCGGAGGCGGGCAGGGCGACGTACGGGAAGCTGGTGCCGAACTTCTTGTCGTTGGCGTCGACCGCGTCACCCAGGTCGTTCTTCGAACCGACGAGCTCGCCTTCGACAGCCTGCAGCGCGATGTCCAGCACGTCGTCGGTCAGTCGTCGTCCGTTCGGGAAGCCCGCGTTGTCGCCGTCCAGTACGCCAAGCCGCTTGGGCGCCGCGACCGGCTTGATGGAGGTGTTCAGGCGCAGCATCTCCGACGGTGTGACGTTCGGCGGCTGGTTGAGGTCCTTGACACCGGTCAGGAACACCGAGACGAGGTCGTCGCGCGGCTCGGCCGGAGCCTTGATCTTGTAGATGCCCTCGATGAGTTTCGGCAGCTCCGGTTCGGTGACGTTCTTGAGGAAGTCCCCGTCGTTCTCGGGGGAGGACGCGTTGAACTTGTCCTTGTCCTTCACCGGGTTGACGACTTCGTTGACGAGCGGCATGCCGAGCCGGGACACGCGTGTCCAGTCGCCCGAGGCGTTCTTGCGCTCGGTCGTCGAGTAGATGCCGACGACCGGCTGTTCCTCCGACTCGCGGATGTACGAGTTCGGGACCTGCAGGGCGATCGTGTTGACGTTGTAGCCCTTGAGCGTGTCGTTTCCGACCTCGGACAGATCACCGCCGTACAGCAGGTCGAAGACGCGCAGATCGAGGAAGAAGGGGTCGTCGGCCTGACCGGCGAAGGCCTTGAGCCCGCCGGGGACCTTCTGCACCGCCTGGTCGCGCAGCTTCTGGTAGTCGGGCATCGACGCCTTGCCGACGTTCGACGGGGCGACCGGAAGGCTCTTCGCGAGCTTGTGGCGCGAGACGGTCTTCCCGTGCGCCAGCCGCAGCAGCTCGATGTCGTAGGTCTGGGTGAAGTTGAGGTCCTGGTCGTCCAGGCTCTCCACCGCACCGGTGTTGTAGAGGAAGGTGTTCTTGTTCTTGCGGTGGTCCTTGAACGTGAACCGGTACAGCAGGTCGTCCTGTGCGTCACCGTCGCTGTCGACGTGGAGGTCGTAACGCGCGTCGTTGGCGAACGTGTAGAAGTTCGGCCCGCCCGCCGGCTCCTGGAACGGCAGCCAGTTCGCCACCAGAGTCGTCGTGTCGGGGTGGTCCGGGCTGACGAACGCGTACACGTCCGTGTTGTCGAACTGCGGCTGCCCCGAGATCAGCGGCGCCTCCCGGTGACTGGAGGCGGTCGCCGGCCGCGGCTCCAGCACGGTCACGCCGGCAGCCGCGAGTCCTCCGCCTGCCAGCGCACCACAGGCCAGCAGAGCGATGCTCCCGCGACTGGGCCAAGTCCACACACTTCTGGTGATTACGGCCATCTCGTCCGTCCTTCATCCGTCATCTCGCCCGTACTGGCGTGCTTGTACGTCCAGTACGTGCGCCGAACCCGTCTTGTTCGGTCTCGATGGCTGAAGTTCAGAAGGCGTCAGCGCGGTTCAGGTGTCGGTGCTCTGCGTCCTGCGCGGTTTCCAGCCCGGCTTGGGGATCGAATCGATGAGGCGCCGCGTGTACGCGTCCTGTGGGTGGTCGAGTACGGCCGCGATCGGGCCGTACTCGACGACCTTCCCGGCCCGCATCACCAGGACTTCCTCACTGACGTGCCGGACCGCGCCGAGGTCGTGCGTGATGAACAGCAGTGTTGTCCCCGTGTTTGTTCGGACATGCGCGAGCAGGCTCAGGATCTGTGCCTGGATCGACACGTCCAGCGCCGCGATCGCCTCGTCCAGGATGAGCACCCGCGGTTCGGCGGCCAAGGCACGGGCGATGGCGACGCGTTGGCGTTGTCCGCCGGACAGGGCCTTCGGCAGGGACCTCGCTTGCCGGGCGTCCAGCCCGACCATGTCGAACAGTTCCGAGACCCGGGCGTGGAGCGCGTCCTTCGGCAGCGGCCGGTGCAGCATGACCGCCTCCGCGACGGCGTCGTACACCCGCTGTCGCCGGTCGAGTGAGGAGTAGGGATCCTGGAAGACCATCTGGATCTGTCCGCTGCGGACTCGTCGCTCATTCGGCCGCACTCGTCCGGGCCGGCGCCCGCTTCCCGCGACGGCGATCTGCCCTGCGCTGGGAGTTTCGAGCCCGGCGATCATCCGCGCGGTGGTCGTCTTGCCGGATCCCGACTCGCCGACGACTGCCAGTGATCCCTGCTCGGGGAGCGAGAACGTCACGTCGTCGACAGCGACGAAGTCACCGAAGACCTTGCGCAGGTTCGTCACCTCAAGCATGCCTGCCGACCTCCTCGGGCGAGAGTGTGTGGGGGAAGTGGCAGGCCGCTGTGCTGTCGCCGGCGGATCGCGGCTGGGGCCGGTCACTGACGCACAGGTCCTGGACGCTGGGACATCGGTTACCGAAGGCGCACCCGTGGGGTGCCTCGAAGCCGGACAGTGGCCTGCCGGCGATGGCCCGTAGCTCGGTGTGGGTGTCGCCGACGGCCGGGCGGGACGCGAGCAGGGCGCGCGTGTACGGGTGCGCGGCGTGGTGGCGGAGCGAGGTGGCCGGAAGTTCCTCGACGGTCGTACCCGCGTACATCACCATGACCCGGTCGCACACGGCGGCGGCCAGTTCCAGGTCGTGGGTGATGAACAGCATGGCGAGACCGCGGGCTTCACGTGCCTCGCCGATGATGGCCATCACCTCCTCCTGGGTGGTCACGTCGAGCGCGGTGGTCGGCTCGTCGGCGAGCAGCAGCCGCGGTTCGGCGGCCAGCGCGGCGGCGATCATGACCCGTTGCAGCAGGCCGCCGGACAGCTCGTGGGGACGCTGCCGCATGCGCCGGCCGGCATCGCTGATGCCGACTTCCCGCAGGATTCCCGTGACCTTGGCGACGGCCTCGGCAGCGGGGACGCCGCGTGCGGCGGTCAGTCCCTCCACCAGGAAGTCGCCGACGCTGCGGGCCGGATTGATGTGGGCCCGCGGATCCTGGAACACCATGGCGACGTCGGTGGCGCGGAATTCTCGCAACCGTTCCCGGGTCATGTCCGGCACGGATTCGCCTGCGAAGAGCAGATCCCCATGCAGGCGGGCCCCGTTCGGCAGCAGGCGCAGAACGGAACGGGCCGTCAGCGACTTGCCCGATCCGGACTCACCCACCAGGGCGACGGCGAGGCCTTCGTCGATGCTCACATCCGCTCGGTGGACGACGGTCCGCATGGTTCCGTCCAGGGGCAGGTCGAGCCTCAGCGCGTTGATCTGGAGCAGCGGTGATGATGTCATGCGTCTTCTCCGAGCAGGCGTCGGGACAGCCCCGTCCCCAGCAGGTTGAACGCGACCACCACCACCAGGATGACGAGGCCGGCGTACAGCGACTGCTGTGGTTGGCCGGCGAGGATCGAGGGGGCCCCGTTGGACACCATCAGTCCCCACTCGGGGTCCGGCGGCTGGCTGCCGAGCCCGAGGAACGAGATCGCGGCCACGTCGAGAAGGGCGTACCCGAAACCGATGGTGGCCTGGACGAGGACGAAGGGCAGCAGGTTCGGCAGCAGATGCCGGAGCCAGATGCGGTGTGTGGGAGCCCCGAGGAGTTGGAGCGCCGAGACGTACGGCAGATTGCGTTCCTTGATCGCGGCCGATCGCACAACGCGCGTGATCAGTGGCAGGTAGGCGATCGAGAGGGCCACGATCGGAGCGGTCAGGCCCGCCCCGAAGACAGCGGCTGCGAGAACCGCCATGATCAGGCCGGGGAAGCCGAAAACGACGTCCAGAGCACCGGAGACGAACCGGTCGGTCCTGCCCCCGGCCCAGGCCGCGGTCAGCGCCAGCACGGTGCCGAGGGTGGTGGAGATGAGGATCACCACGGCCGGTGCCGCCAGGCTGGAGCGGGTACCGGCGATGAGCCTGGACAGGATGTCGCGTCCGGTGTCGTCAGTGCCCAGGAGGTGGACCGTGGAGGCTCCGGCGTTGACGTTGAGCGGGGCGACGGCGTTCGGGTCGTGCGGGACGATCAGCGGACCCAGCGCGGCCAGCACGAGGAACACAGCGACAACGCCCCCGGCGCCGAGGGTCGTGTAGTCGCGTGGGGGTGCGATTCGGGCCTCGGTACGGGGCGTACGACCAGGACGGCGTACCGGGCCGCGGCTGAAAAGGGTGGTGGTCATCGGGTCCCCTTCTGCGCGGTTCGGGGATCGAGTGCGGCGCTGACCAGGTCGACGACGGTGTTGATGACGACGAACACGACCACGAAGATCAGCGACACGGCCTGGACCACGGCCATGTCCTGCTTGGACGCCGCCTCGATCATGAGCGCTCCCAGCCCGCCGGTTCCGAACGCCTGCTCAGCGACGGCGGCGGTGGCGATGAGGCCCGCGATGCCGACGCCGGACACGGCGAAGACGGGGCCGGAGGCGTTGTGCAGCACGTGCCGTCTGATGACGGCCGGCTCCGGTACGCCGCGACTGCGGGCGGTCTCCACGTGCTCCGAGCGCATCTCCGCGCGTACGGCGGTCCGGGTTACTTGCGCGACGTAACCCGTCCAGGTCACCGCCAGGGCGAGGGCCGGCAACGTCAGGTGCGAGAGGGTGCCGGTGAAGCCCTCGCCGGACCCGTACACCGGGAACCACGGCAGCTGGACGGCGAACACCCAGATGAGCAGGACCGACATGATGAACGTCGGCACCGCCATCGCGCCGGCCGTGAGCGTCGTGGCCAGCGTCTCGGTCCGGCCGCCGCGCAGCGCGGCGATCGTGCCGATGAGCGTTCCGGCGAGAAGGACCAGGACGGAGGCGTAGGTGACCAGCGCGAGGGTGTCGCCCGCACGGGCGCCTATCAGGCTGGCGACGGTATCGCGGTAGACCAGGGATTTCCCGAAGTCACCGTGGAGGCAGCCACTGAGCCAGTGCCAATAGCCCTCCAGGAACGGATCGTCCAAGTGGTATTCGCGGTGGATCCGCTCCAGGACCTCGGGGTCGGGGTTCCGGCTGCCGCCGACGAGCAGCGTGGCGGGGTCGCCGGGAGTCAGGAACAGGGCGCCGTAGATGGCCAGGCTGGAGGCGAGGACGGTCACCACGAGGGTGGCCAGCCTGGCGGCGACGAACCGGAGCGTCATCTCGGACCACTCCCCGTACCGCTGTCGGGCAGGACGGTGAGGCGCAGGCGCGAGGGATGGGCGGATCCGGTCCGCAGCTTCTGGACGCTCGCCTTGGGAGCGGTCGTCAGCCACGGGTTCTCGTCCGAACCGGAGTTGGGCAGGTGGTTGGGGAAGTCGCTGCTCGCCACGGTCAGCGCGAGACGGTGGCCCGGGCGCACCCGGTAACCGGTGTGTCCGAGCGCGATCTCCATCTCGCCCGGCGTGTCCGCCTGTGCGCAGCCGCGTACGATCAGCCGGGCCGTGCCGTCCGGTGCCAGGTCGAGGAGCCTGACGAATACGTCGAAGGTGGGCGCCGTGCTTTCGACGTGCAGCACCGCGTGTACGGGCCCGGCCAGGTCGAGGGGGGCGTCGGAGGCCGGTCCCGTGAAGACGAGGACGTCGTCCCGGTCCGCCGTACGGCGCTCGTCCGGATGGTCGCGCAACACCATGAAGGTGTCCGCCGTGGCGGACGGCACCAGGTCGTCCGGGTCGTACCGCCATTCCACGGACTCGGCGTCAGGTGCCGGAGCGGCGGCGAGCCGGCCGCCGGGCACCGGTCCGGTCGCGGCTCGCGGTTCCCCCAGGTACAGGTCGGTTCCGTTCGCCTGCGGCGGGGGCCAGGCCGTCGACGTACGCCAGCCGACGTGTCCGAGCTTCCACCGCACTCGCGGGAGCGATTCGGGCCGCGCCTCGCCCTTGAGGAAGACGTCGAAGAACTCCAGTGCGGGACCGGTGTACGCGTCGAGCATGCCGTCGAGAGCGGCCTCGCTGACCAGGTGGTCGGTCTCCGGGGACACCGGCGCGTTCTCCAGGAAGTAGTTCTCGTGGTCGGTCGTGTCGGCGATCAGGTACTGCACCGCCGCCCAGCCGGGGCGTCGGGCCAGTTCGGTGTAGTCGCGCATGTGGGCGATGCCGAGGTTGTCGAACCAGCCCACACAGTGCAGGACGGGGACCGGGCGTGCGTCGTAGGGATGCGGTCCGTTGTACGGGCGCAGGGGGATGCCGCCGACGACAAGGTCGAAGCCCGCCGAGCGCTTCCCGATGACCGCGAAGGCCTCCTCGTACGCCGTGATCAGCGGGCGCTTGGTGAGGTCCGCCTCGAACTCGTAGCTGTCGTTGTCGATCCAGACGTGCGCCTGGTAGTCGGCGCCCTCCAGCCACAGGGGCTGCCGGCCGGACCCGGCGTCGTAACTGGCCACACCAGGCCCGTTGTTGGTGCTCGTCACCCGGGGGACGATGGCGCGCAGGGCGGGGTGCTGGCCGGCGACCGCCGACCACTGGGTGAAGCCGTAGTACGAGTCGCCGAACATGCCCACGAGCCCGTTGGACCACGGCTGGTGCGTGAGCCACTCGATGGTGTCGTACCCGTCGTCCACCTCGCCGGTCCAGCCCAGCGTCTCGCCCTGCGAGCGGAACTTGCCGCGGACGTCCTGGACCACCATGACGTAACCGTGCGCCGTGAACCGCTGCGCGACCTTCTCGAAGAAGACGTATCGGCTGTTCTTGTCGTACGGCACTCGGACCAGCACGGTCGGAGCGGGTTCGGGGCCGGCGCCGTAGACGTCGGTGGCCAGCAGCACTCCGTCCCGCATTCGCACCATGTGCTGCTGCGCGTGCGGGGGGACGGGCTGAGCAGTGACACGCTCAACGGCAAGGCTCATGGGCTCTCCATGCGGAAGAAACACTGAGAAAACAATGTGATATAACAGCGTTGTATCTTAATGACCGCAGCGTCAACCCCCTCTGAGCTAGGTTGCCCCCATGCCGATCGACGTCGACGAAGTCCAGCGCCGCAAGGAAATCGCCCGGGCCACCCTCGCGGTCGCCGCCCGCGACGGAGCGCGCGCGATCACCATCCGCGCCGTGGCCAAGGAACTGGGCGGCTCCACCGCGATGGTGACCAACTACGTGCCCACACGGACAGCCCTGATCACCAACGCCGTCCGTGCCGCCGAGTCTCGCTGGCGCACCGACCTGGAAGCCCGCCTGGACGACCTGGTAGGCAGAGAACGCCTGCGAACCACGGTGGAGTGGTACCTCAGCACCGAACCCGACGACCTGCTGCTGCGCACGCTGTGGGTCGAGATGCTCTCGTCGGCGCACACCGACCCGAACGGCGTCGACCACCGCGAACCGCGTGAATCACGCCAGGAGTTCGTCGACGCGGCCATCGCGGCGGGAGTATCCGACGCGGAGCTGGCCGCCGACATCCTCTTCCTGCTGACCCGCGGCTACTTCATCTCCACCGTGGAGGACCCGGCCTACTGGACGGCCGAGCGGGCGGGCCGGGTCGCCCGGGCCGTGGTCGACGCGCTCGTCGAGGACTGACCGAGCCTGCCGGAGGGGGATCAGGCGTAGCGGGGTCAGGCGTAGTGGCGGTAGACCGCCTGGGCCACGCAGGCGGGCTTGTCGCTGCCCTCGACCTCCATGGTGAAAGTCAGCCGCATCTGTACGCCGTTGCCCTTGACCTCTTCCACGGAGCCGACCGCACCGTGCAGGCGCACCTTCGCGCCGACCGGCACGGGGCTGGGAAAACGGACCTTGTCCAGGCCGTAGTTGACGCTCATGGAGATACCGGTGATGTCCAGCAGCTCGTTGAAGAGCGGGATGATCAGGGCGAGGGTCAGGTAGCCGTGGGCGATGGGTCCGCCGAAGGGGCCCTCCTTGGCCCTCTGCGGGTCCGTGTGGATCCACTGGTGGTCATCGGTGGCATCGGCGAAGGTGTTCACCCGGTTCTGGGTGATCTCCCGCCAGTCGGTGCGGCCGAGGTCGGCTCCGCTGAGGGCCTTGAGTTCGTCGAGGCCGTGGGCTGTTGCGGGCATGGGGTTCCTCATTCTGGGTGCGTAGGGTGGCCGGCGTAGGTCTCGCGCACGGCCGGTTTGATGATCTTTCCGGAGGCCGTACGGGGGAGATCGCCGGCGAAGACGACGGACTTCGGGATCTTGTACTTCGCCAGCCTGCCCCGCAGGTGGCCGAGGATGGAGTCCTCGTCGGCGTCGGCGTCGGCTTCGGGCCTGAGCACCACGACGGCGCGGCCGACTTCGCCCCAGACCTCGTCCGCTACCGCGATGACCGCGCACTCGCCGACCGCGGGGTGGCTCAGGATCGCGTCCTCGACCTCGGCCGGATAGACGTTCTCTCCTCCCGAGACGAACATGTCCTTGACCCGGTCGACGATGTAGGCGTACCCGTCGCCGTCCGTCCGGGCCACGTCGCCGGTGCGCAGCCAGCCGCCGTCCGCGAAGGCGGCCGCGGTGTCTTCCGGCCGGCCCCAGTAGCCCGACATGACGTTCGGGCCGCTGACGAGGATTTCGCCGCTCTGCCCGGGGGCGGCCTCGCGACCGTCCGGCAGAAGGATGCGGGTGTCCGTGAAGAAGTGCGGTACGCCCGCGGAGCCGGCCTTGGCCGAGGTCTGCTCCCTGTCCAGGTAGAGGACCCCGGGGGAGGCCTCGGTCATGCCGTACCCCTGACTGAACGCCAGGCCGCGGGCGAGGTACGCGGCGATGGTGCGGGCGGGGACCGGTGCGCCGCCGCAGTTGAGCGTACGCAGGCTGGCCAGGTCGGTGGCCGCCCACCGCGGCCGGGCGGCCAGGGCGTCGTACATGGTGGGAACGCCGAACATGTACGTCACGCGCTCGGACTCGACGAGCTCCAGGACGCGGTCGGGGTCGAACGCGGGGAGCAGCAGCACGCGGCCGCCTTTGAGGAGGGTGGGCAGGCACGTCATGTTGAGACCGGCGGTGTGGAACAGCGGGGCGGCGACCAGGGTGACCTCGTCACCGGCCAGATCGGTGTCCACGAGGACGTTGACGCTGTTCCAGACGATGTTGGCGTGGGAGAGGACCGCCCCCTTGGGCCGGCCCGTGGTCCCGGAGGTGTACATGATCATGCAGTGGTCGTCCGGGGCGACGGTCTGGTCCAGCGGCTCCGTTCCCCCGCCGGCGAGCAGTTCGTCGTAACCGATGACACCGGCCCCGGCGCCGTCGAGGGCTATGCGGTGGCGTACTTCGGCCTCTGCGGCGGCCGCACCGGCGGCCTCGGCCTGCTCGGGTGCGTGGATGAGGACCGTACTGCCCGAGTCGGAGAGGTTGTAGGCCAGTTCCGGAGCGGCCAGGCGGATGTTGAGGGGGACGAAGACCGCTCCGAGGGCACCGACCGCGAACAGCGTTTCGAGGAAGGCCGGGTGGTTGGGGCCCAGGTACGCGACCCGGTCGCCGCGGCGCGTTCCCAGTGCGCGCAGAGCGTGGGCCAGGCGCAGTACTCGCTGGTGGAGTTCTCGGTAGGTCCACGTACGGTCCTCGTGAACGACGGCGATCCGGTCCGGGGTCTTACGGGCCCTGCGGGCCGGCCAGGAACCGATGCCTTGGTTCAACACGGCGACTCCTTCAGTCCTTGAGCAGGCCGAGCAGACGGGCGGCGTTGTCCTTGAGGATCTTCGGCCGGACCTCGGGCTTGATGTCGAGCTTCTCGAAGTCGGCGAGCCACCGGTCGGGGGTGATGACGGGGTAGTCGGAGCCGAAGAGGACCTTGTCCTTGAGCAGGGTGTTGGCGTACCGCACCAGCTGCGGCGGGAAATACTTCGGCGACCAGCCGGACAGGTCGATGTAGATGTGCGGCTTGTGGGTGGCCACCGCCAGTGCCTCGTCCTGCCAGGGGAACGACGGATGGGCCAGGATGATCCGCAACTGCGGGAAGTCCACGGCGACGTCGTCGACCAGCATGGGATTGGAGTACTTCAGCCGGATCCCGCCGCCACCGGGGACGCCCGCGCCGATGCCGGTCTGACCGGTGTGGAACAGCGCGGGTACGCCCAGTTCCTCGATGGCCTCGTAAAAGGGGTACGCGAGCGGATCGTTGGGGGAGAAGGCCTGGATGCTGGGGTGGAACTTGAAGCCGCGTACCCCGTACTCCGCCACCAGGCGGCGGGCCTCGCGCACTGCGGCCCGGCCCTTGTGGGGGTCGATACTGGCGAACGGGATGAGCACGTCGGGATGGGCGGCGCAGCTCTCGGCGATCTCCTCGTTGGCGATCCTCGGGTGCCCGGTGGCGTGCTCGGCGTCCACGGTGAACACCACGGCGGCCATGCGGCGTTCGCGGTAGTAGGAGGCCATCTCGTCGATGGTCGGCTGCCGGTGCGCGTGGGACTTGAAGTACTCCGCGGAGGCGCCGAACAGCTCGGGGCTCAGTGAGCCGCGGCCGTCCTTGGAGACCTCCGCATGGGTGTGCATGTCGATGGCGGTCAGTTCGTCGAGGTCGAGCGCGAGGTCGCTCATCTCAGGCCTCCGGTGCCGCGGGGGCCGGGATGCCGTACGTCTCGGGCTCTGCGCCGACGCCGCCGTGCCACTCCTGCGCAATCGCGCCGGCGCTCCAGCCACCGTCGGCGAAGGCGACCGTCTTCTCCTTGGGGTGCGCCCACAGGGCCAGCCGGTCACCGCCGATGCCGATCGCCTGCCCGGTGACGTCCTTGGAGGAGTCCGAGGCCAGGAAGGTGATGAGCCCGGCGACGTCTTCGACCGTGCCCATGCCCTCGTCCTTGCGCAGCCAGGCCGGCAGCGGGTCGCCGGTGCGCTCGGATTCCGCGAGGACCTGCGCGAAGGCCGGAATGGTCTTGGTCATCTCGGTGGCCGCGACCGGAACGACGGCGTTGACGGTGATGCCGGCCCTGGCCAGCTCCATGGCCCAGGTGCGCGCCATCGCGCCGATGCCGGCCTTGGCGGCGGCGTAGTTGGTCTGCCCGAAGTTGCCTCGCTGCCCGGCCGGCGAGGAGATCAGGATCAGGCGCCCTCCGGTTCCCTGCTCCCGCATCCGGACGGCGGCCGCCCGGGCGCACGTGAAGGTGCCGCGCAGGTGAACGTCGACGACGGCGTCGAAGTCCTCGTCGGTCATCTTCCACAGCACCCGGTCGCGGAGGATGCCCGCGTTGGTGACGAGTACGTCCAGGCGTCCGAACTCGCGCACTGCCGTCTCGACCAGCTGCTCGGCCGCCCGGCTGTCGCCGACCGCGGCCACCACACCGGTGGCCCTGCCGCCGGCGGAGGTGATGGTGGCGACCGCGGCCTCGACCGCGTCGCCGTCGACGTCGTTGACGACGACAGCGGCTCCTGCTGCGGCGAGGGCCCAGGCGTAACCCAGACCGAGCCCGCGTCCGCTGCCGGTGACGACGGCGGCCTTTCCGTGCAGATCCATGTCTCGCGCCTCTCAGTGATTAACAGGAATCCTGATGATTGGGAGTCTGGGCGATTCTCAGGAATCCTGTCAATGGCCTAATCTGAATCCCTGTTGACGTCCAGGCCGGATCTCGTGGAGGCATGACATGGCGGCGGTACCCCCGCAGTCCGTGGCAGGGGAGGGGCGAGCATGAGCCCGTCCCTGCTCTACCTGGTCAAGCGGACCGAGTTGGTGGTGCGCGCACGCCTTGAGGAACTGCTCAAGCCGGCAGGCATCACGGCGCTGCAGTACACGACCCTCACTGTGCTGGAACGAAACGACGGGGTGTCGGCCGCGCAGCTCGCCCGGGACTCCTTCGTCACGGCCCAGACCATGGCCGACATGGTCCGCACGCTGGAGAACCGCGGTCTGATCCGCCGTGAACTCAACCCCTGCAACCGGCGGGAGAGGCTCGTCCTGCTGACCGACGCCGGCCGCCGGCTGCTGGCCGAGTACGCGGAGCCGGCTCGGCGGCTCGAAGAGCACATGGTCCGGGATCTCAGTCCCGAGGAGATCGCCCAGTTCCGCGACACCTTGAACCGTGCGTGGCGGGCGCTGTCCTGACGGCCTTACTTGACCGCGTACATGCGGATGGCGACGACGTCCTCTCCCTCGGGGCGCGCGAGCCCCACGAAGACCGTCTCGGCGAGCCATCGATGCGCGGGCGCGTCCGTACGGAAGACCGGGGAGGTCCGGTAGTAGTGGCCGGCTTCCGTGACCTGGAGGTCTCCGTCGTACTGGTCCGGGCTGTCGGGCCTGGGCCTGTAGAAGCCGCGGTTGACGATGTCGATCACCGCGCCGTCCTCCGCCTGGATCAGATAGCGCGCGTCGAGCTCGCACACCTCGCCCCGCGTGCTGCTCCAGTCGCCGCCGCCCGCCAGCACCTTTCCGCGTAGCAGGGGACCTTCCACGGCGCCTCCGACGATGGGTGTGAACTCGGTGTTCTCGCCGTCGCCGTGGCCGATGTGGAGCGTCTCGGTGATGTGGGCTCGAATCTCGAAGGCGAACGCGAGAGCGGGAGTGAAGGGCACGGTGGGACTCCGTTCGGTGGGTGTGACGCGTGGGGCTCGCCGGGAGGGGGCGAAGGCGGGCCTGGAGGTCGGCGCGCGTAACGGGGGCGGCTGCTCAGGTCGGCCGTCCTGCCGTAGGGGGGCATGGATGCTGCCCGGACGTCGCCGCGGTGGGCGCTGAAAGTGCGCGGGGCGACGGTACGGACGCAGAAGCTACCTGCCTCCGCGCGGTTGCACCAGCCCCGGACGTGCGGCCTGGCCGGGGACCGGAGAAAACACGCCAGGGTCTTGACTCGTTCGCCCGACGGGTGGAAGCGTGTCATGCAACAGTGTTATATGACGTTCGTTTATTACGTCGGCAAGGAGCATCAGCCATGGCTGCCCAAAGACCGGTGTTGACGGTGCTCATAAGCGTGGCCCTGCTGGCCACAGCGTCCTGCACGTCCGCAACCAGCGGAGGCACCGGCACACCCCGGGAAATCCGGCTCACCACCACTACCCCGCCCGGCAGCGGAGTCGTCGATCGCGTCACCTGGGCGCTGCCCTACGGGGAGCCGACGACCCTGGACCCGGCGAAGGTGGGCGACTACTCGCCCCAGACCGTCGGATCGAACCTCTGCGACACGCTGACGCGGATGAACGCGGACTTCTCCCTGAGTCCCGGCCTGGCCCGCAAGGCGACATGGACCGACGCGCGCACCCTGGTGCTCGATCTCCGGTCCGACGTCACGTTCTGGGACGGCTCCCGCATGACACCCCAGGACGTGGTCTACAGCCTGGAACGGCAGACCGACCCGAAGACGCAGGCGCTGTACGGGAACTACCTTTCCGCGGTGACGTCGATCAAGGCCACGGGTCCGAACCAGGTGACACTGCGCACCAAGGCGTACGACCAGACCCTCCCCAAGGCGCTCTCCACCTCCTTCGGCGCGGTCAGCCAGCAGGCGTACACCCGGAAGGCCGGCGCCGCCTACGGCGCCGCCAAGGGCGGACTCATGTGCACCGGGCCGTTCGAACTGGCCTCGTGGAAGTCCGGCGACAGCATCACCCTCGAACGCAACGACGGCTACTGGGACCCCCGGCTCAAGCCGAAGGCCGGCCGGGTCGACTTCAAGTTCATCACCAACAGCAACACACTCACCAGCGCACTGCTCTCCGGCGAGGTGGACGGTACGTACGAACTGCCGCCCACCAGTGCCACCGCGCTCGCCCGGGCGAAGAACGGTGCGACCTACCTCGGTCCCTCCACGCAGAACGTCCTTCTGATTCCCGGCAGCGCCAAGTCCCCCGCGGCGGACCGTCGGCTCCTGGACGCACTGTCACACACCCTGGACCGCGACGCGCTGATCAAGAACGTGTTCGGTGGCGACGCCACGACCCTGAAGTCGCTTGTCCCGCCGCTCACTTGGAGTGGCGATCCGGCCGCCGACCGGTTCGACGCCGCCTACGAAGCGCTGCCGGCTGTGCCGAAGCCGGACCTGGAACGCGCAAAGAAGCTGATGGACAAGGTGGGTCCGGTGGCACGGCCCTTGGTGGCCGCGATCCCGGCGGGTGACCAGAAGGGACTGCAGACCCTGACCTTCATCCAGGCCGCCGCCAAGAAACTGGGCGTCGACATCCGGATACGGCAGCTTCAGCCCACCGAGATGTCCTCGCTCTTCTACGACCCCTCGATCCGGCAGGGCATCGACCTGATACTCACCTTCGGGTACGTCGCCATGCCGGACCCGTCGTCCTACGTGGCGGAGATGGTCACCCCTCGGGGACTCTTCAACTGGACGAACTACAACAACGCCGACGTGACCCGGCTGCTCGGGAAGGCACGTACATCCTCGGACGCCGAGGCGTCGGCCAAGGCCTACACCGAGGCCCAGGCCCTCTTCACCTCCACCGTCCCGGTGGTGTATATCGCCAGTACTCACGAGCGCATGTTCATGAACAAGCGCATCAGCGGCGTGCCCACCTCCTTCGCCTACATGGGCATGCCGTGGGCCGCCTACATAGGCGGTACCTCGAAGTGACTCGCTACCTCACATCCCAGGAGACACCGATGACCGACAGCACGGGCGAGAAGCCGCTGTGGGACCGCTCAGCCGCTGAGCTGGCAGCCGGAATCCGCGACAAGGTGTTCTCCGCGACCGAGGTCGCGCAGGCGTTCCTGCGGCGGATCGAGGAAACCAACCCGGCTCTCAACGCGCTCGTGGACATCCGCCCCGAGGAGGCACTTGCCCAGGCCGCGGCGGCGGACAAGACGGTGGCCGCCGGTGAGGCGCTGGAACCCCTGCACGGTGTGCCGGTCGCCACCAAGATCAATACCTCGCAGCGTGGGTACGCCAGCTCGCACGGCATCCCGGCATGGGCCGGAGCCGTCGCCCAGGACGACGCGGCGTGCATCGCGGCACTGCGCCGGGCCGGTGCGAACCTCATGGGCCGCAGCAACAGCCCGGCGTTCGCCGTACGGTGGTTCACCGGCAACGATCTGCACGGTACGACGCTCAACCCGTGGAGCAGCGCACACACCCCGGGCGGGTCGTCCGGCGGCGCCGCAGCCGCTGTCGCGTCCGGGATGGTGCCGATCGCGCAGGGCAATGACATCGGCGGTTCGATCCGGTTCCCGGCCTACTGCTGCGGCGCGGTCGGCCTGCGGCCGACGATGGGCCTCGTCTCCGGATCGGAGCCCGGCGGAGAAGTGGAGTTCGACAGCCCGCTCTCCTTCCAGACCATGGCGGTGCACGGACCGCTGGGCTGGACGGTCGACGACGTCCGGCTGGCGTTGAACGCCATGGTCACACCCGATCTGCGCGATCCGGTCGGCCTTCCGATGCGCCCGCCGCTCGGTGAGTCACGCCGCCCGGTGAAGGTCGCGGTCGTACGCGATGTCGGGCTGGCCAAGTCCCACGCCGCCGTGGAGGCGGCCCTGGACGATGCCGCGGGATGGCTCGGCGAAGCCGGCTACGAGGTGGAGGAGGTCGAACTGCCGCTGCTGGGCGAGGCGGCCCGGCTGTGGTCGCTGCTGCTCTACGAGGAGCTGCGCACGATGATGCCGGAGATCGAGCAGTTCGGTGACGACACGGTCCGGATCTCGCTCGCCGCCTCGTTTGCCGCCGCCGCCGAGACATGGGGCGAGCGGCCGACGCTGGACGCCTACATCAAGGGTTACGCGCGGCGCGGCACACTCATCACCCGGCTTCAGCAGTACCTGGGAGACGAGCGGATCCTGCTGACACCCGTGTCGGCCGAGCCACCGTTCGAACAGGACGCGGACCTGGCCGGCGACGGCCGCGTACGTGAACTGCTCGCCGCGCAATGGCCCATGCAGGCCGTTCCCGTGCTCGGTTTCCCGGCGATGTCGGTACCGACGGGTATCAGGGACGGCCTTCCGTCCGGCGTGCAGCTGATCGGAGGGCGTTTCCGCGAGAACCTGCTGCTGAAAGCGGCCACTGAGATCGAGGCTCGGACACCGCGAACCCGGCCCTCACTGGCCTGGGCCCACAGCGGCTGAGACGGACTTCGTGCTCACGGCGACGGCGTTGGCGGTGACGATCACGGCGATGGCCAGCCACGACGCCAGGTCGAGGTGCTGGCCGAGGACGAGCATGCCGATCAGGGCGGCGAACACCGGATTGACGCTCATGAAGACGCCGAAGAAGCGGGCGGGGACCCGGCGCAGCGCGAGCAGGTCGGCGAGGAACGGGACCGCGGAGGACAGCACCCCGGCGGCCAGTGCGCACAACAGGGCGCCGGGGGTGGGCCGGTTCAGCAGTATGTAGCAGCCCCAGCAGACGGCCGCGACCAGCGCCAGCGCGATGCCGGGGTAGTCCGTGCTGGGCCGGGGCGCACCCTCGTGGTGGACTGCCGCACCGGCACCACCACCTTGGACCTGTGGCCCGAAGGCGCCCGCCCAGCCGTTGAGTACACCCAGGACATCGACGACTGGCTCGCCTCCATCGCCACCGGCCACTGTGTCGGAGTCACCGCGCAAGCCACCGCCACCCAGTACCGCCGCGACGGCATCGCCTACCGACCCCTGCGCGACGCCGACCCCATCCCCGTCCACCTCATCTGGCGCCGGCACGACCCCCACCCCATCACCCACGCGGCCGTCGCCCTGCTCACCGACCTCTACCGCGCCGGACCCGACCGGGTACGCCCCAACGCGATTTCGGCGTGAGCGTCGCGCGGCCTGGCTCCTGGCCAGGGCGAGGATGCGCTGTCTCTTGGCCGCGCTCACGGTGCGTGTCGATGACGCGAAGGGCTGGGGTGAGCGGCCATGGTGGTTGTATGAACAGTGCCGGCATTCTGGTGGACGCGTTCGGACGGATCCGGGAAGTGGTGCACGAGGCCGTAGAAGGCCTTCCACCCGATGATCTCAACGCGCGACTGGACGAGGGGGCGAATTCCATCGCCTGGCTCGTGTGGCACCTCACGCGGATCCAGGACGACCATGTCGCGGACGTGGCCGGGGTCGAACAGATCTGGATCACCGAGGACTGGGCCGCCCGCTTCGCTCTGCCCTTCGCGAAGGATGCGACCGGCTACGGCCACACCAGCAAGCAGGTAGCGGCCGTGCGGGTGACCTCGGACGAGCTGCTGCTCGGCTATTACGACGCGGTCCACGAGCGCACTGTGAGCTTCATCCGCGACCTGCGCGACAAGGACCTGGACCGGATCGTCGACGAGAGCTGGTCGCCCCCGGTCACGCTGGGTGTCCGGCTCGTCAGTGTCATCGCCGACGACCTCCAGCACGCCGGCCAGGCGGCTTTCGTCCGGGGGTCGCTGGAGCGCCGTTAGCTCAGTCGGTCGGGTCTGCCGCGCGCAGCTGCGCTCGCTCCGCGTTCTTCTCCTTGATACGCACCGCTTCTTTGCGCACCTCGGCCAGGTTGGCGCGCTCCTGCTGCAGCCACTCGGGACCCTCGGACTTCAGCGCCTCGATCTGCTCGGTGGTGAGCGGTTCCGTCACTCCGCCACGCGCGAGACCAGCGATGGAGACGCCCAGCTTCGCCGCGACCACGGGCCGGGGGTGCGGGCCCTTTGCGCGCAGGTCGAGCAGCCACTGGGGCGGATTGGCCTGCAGTGCATTCAATTCGGAGCGCGAAACGACACCCTCCTGGAACTCGGCGGGGGTGGCCTCGAGGTACACACCCAGTTTCTTCGCCGCGGTGGCGGGCTTCATGGTCTGGGTGTTCTGTTGCGACGTCATGTGTCAAGGGTATCGAGCGTGCGTGCCACCTCTGACCATGACGGTAACCTTGCGGGGTGACAGGCTCGGAAGCATCCCCTTTGTTCCGGCTCGCGTACGTGCCGGGAGTGATGCCCACGAAGTGGGTGCGAATCTGGAACGAGCGGCTGCCGGAAGTCCCCCTCACGCTCCTCGGGGTGTCCGCCGCGGAGGCGTTCGACGTACTGCGGGGCCGTGGTGCCGACGCGGGATTCGTGCGGTTGCCGGTCGACCGGACGGACCTCAGCGCGATTCCTCTCTATACCGAGACGACTGTCGTGGTGATCCCGAAGGACCACCACGTGGCGGCGGTCGACGAGGTGTCCACCGAGGATCTTGCCGACGAGATCGTGTTGCACCCCCTCGACGACACCCTCGTCTGGGAGCGTCTGCCGGGACGGCCCGCGAACGAGCGACCGGCCACGACGGCGGACGCCGTCGAGCTGGTGGCGGCAGGGGTGGGCGTACTCGTCGTCCCGCAGTCACTCGCCCGCCTGCACCACCGCAAGGACCTCACCTTCCGGCCGGTGCCGGACGCCCCCCAGTCGCGCGTCGCGCTGTCGTGGCCCGAGGACGCGACCACCGACCTGGTGGAGCAGTTCATCGGGATCGTTCGCGGGCGTACCGTCAACAGCACGCGGGGCCGGCCCCCGGCAGAAGCAGAGCCGAAGCGCAAGAAGTCCCCCGCCGCAGGGGCGCCGGCACAGCGGAAGCCCGCGGCCGGCAAGTCGGGCGGCAAGTCGGCCGGCAAGAGCCCCCGGAGCGGATCCGGCGGCCCGAAAGGCGGCAAGCGCGGCAAACCGCGCCGCCGACCGTAGCTGACGGACCTGCGCAGAACCGCGCCTCCGGGGGCGCTCGGCTGTGAGTCGGCCCATAGGTCCCAGGTCACATACGAAGCGTCCTAGTAGACCCGGCGCGCGCCCCTGCCGTCCTGGGGCGCGCCGGCCGGCCTCTCGCCGTCTCTTTACTACGTAGACGAGCAGTAAAGCCGGCCATTGCCGACATCTCGGTCAGCCGTTAACCATGGAACGAGCCCCGGGGAGCTGATTGCTCCGCCTCGCCGTCGCCGGTCCCCGCGGCTGTCCCTGACACCACCTGAACGGAGACTTTCTATCCGTACGCCCGCTCAGTCCCTGACCCGTGCCGCCCGTACCGCCCGAATCCGTAAGTTCTCGGCTTCCGGAATGTGCGCCGCAGGAGCCGCAGCACTCGCCCTGACCCTCGCCCCGTCCCCGGCGCAGGCCGCCGAGCCGGCCACAGTCTCGGCAGCCGGAGTCTTCGCGCAGGCCGACGTCATCGCAAAGAAGGCCGACAAGGCAGAGAAGGCGGAGAAGGCCCGGAAGGCGCCCTCCTACCCGGACAACCTCGACGGCTGGATCCGCGAGGCCCTGGACATCATGAAGGCCAAGGGCATCCCCGGCACCTACGAGGGCCTGCACCGCAACATCATGCGTGAGTCCGGCGGCGACCCCGACGCAGCCAACGGCTGGGACATCAACGCGCAGAACGGCACACCGTCCAAGGGGCTGCTGCAGGTGATCCAGCCGACCTTCGACGCCTACCACGTCGCGGGCACCCCGAAGGATCTGACCGACCCGGTCGCCAACATCACCGCGGCCGCCAACTACGCCGCCGACAAGTACGGCTCCATCGACAACGTCGACTCCGCCTACTGAGCGACGGCGATTCAGCGCTCCCGCCATGCCCGTTACTTCTACGCCCCCGATCCGCCAGGGGGTTGCGCCGGGCCCTACTCCGGCCCGGGCACGACCGCCGGGGCGTGCTCGGGTGTCAGCAGGTGCGTCAGGTGACGGGCCGACGCGTCCCACGACCAGGACTTCTGAACCCATCTGCGGCCCGCGGCGCCCATCTCGGCGGCGCGGTCGGTGTCGAGCAGTATCCGGGTCAGCGCGTCGGCGACCGCAGCGGTGTCCGTGCCGTCCACGACGTGACCCGTAACGCCGTCCAGCAAGGTGTCCGGAGCGCCGCCGGAGTCTCCGACGACCACCGGGAGTCCGCTCGCCGCGGCCTCCAGGAACACGATGCCGAGCCCCTCCGCCTCCAGCCCCGCCTTCCGGGTGCGGCACGGCATGGCGAAGACGTCCGCGGCGGCGTAGTACCGCGGCGTCTCGGTGTGCGTCTTTCCGCCCAGGAAATGGACCGCGTCGTCGGCATGGCTCAGCGCCAGCTTCCGCAGCCGGGCCTCGTGGGGGCCCAGGCCGACCACCAGCAGCACCGCGTCGGGCACCTGTCGCCGGATCAGGGGCAGGGCCCGGATCAGCTGATCCTGGCCCTTGCGCGGGACCAGACGGGCCACGCAGAGGATCACCCGCTTGCCGTGCAGGTCCAGCTCCGTACGCACGTCGAAGGCCGCAGCGGTGTCCGGCCGGTACGCCCGCGGGTCGACGCCCGGCACCAGGCGGCTCATCCGCGCGCGGGGGCCGAGGGCCGGCTCGATCCGGTCCCGCGTGTACTGGCCGAGATAGGTGACAACGTCGACGCCTGCTCCGATCCGGCGCATCATCCGGCGCGGGCCGGGCGTCCTGGCCCACCAGATCTCATGCCCGTGCGTGGTCGCCACGATGCGGCGTACACCGTTGCGGCGCAGAGCCGGTGCCATCAGAGCGAGCGGCGCCGCAGCCCCGAACCACACCCTGTCGCAGCCGTGGGCCCTGGCGATCTCAACGGCCCGCCTGGTGACCCGCGGGGTCGGCAACAGCATGCCGCTGCTGTCCCGTACGACAGGAAACGGGAGGGTCGCGTCGTACGCGTTGTCGCCCGGCTCGCGCGAGGTGTAGACGACAACGTCGTCGTCCGGCACACGCGTGGCCATCGCGTGTACGAAGGTCTCTATTCCGCCTTGGCGGGGCGGGAAGTCGTTGGTTATGACAAGAGTGGTGGAGCCCATGGAAGTGTCCGGATCCTTCAGCTGGAGGGGATCGGTTCAGCCGTGAAGAGGTAATTGCGGCAGTCGTCAGTGACGTCGGCGACGCGATCCCACATCCCAGGGCGCCAGCGGTACATGTCATAGTCGAGAGCATTCAGCCGGCTCACGAGTTCGGCCGACTTCATGTCGTATTTCGCGAGGTGACGGTCCTCGATCTCCAGCAACAAGGAGGGCCGGTGGCGCAACAGCGTGCTTTCGGCTCCCAACAGCACGGCCGCCTCGGCGCCTTCGACATCGGCTTTGATGAAGTCGACCTGGTTCAGCCCCAGGTGTGTGCACATGCCGTCCACCGTCCGCACGGGAGTGGTCACCGGACGGGAAGTGGGGAATTCGGAGTTGGGGCCGGGGCCGGAGGAGCCCTCGGTCAGGTAGGCGCGGCCGTGGACGGGCAGCATCCGGCGCCGGGGCAGACTCATCGTGCCCTGCTGCGCTCGCTCACCGAGGGCGGTGCGGTGAACGGTGACGTTGTCGCAGCCCAGGGCCGAGGCCGCGGTGCGCAGCCAGCGCGCCGGGCCGTGCAGCGGTTCGACACTGTGCACCGCTCCGGACGGTCCCGTCAGCGCGGACAGGACCCAGGTGTAGAGGCCGTACTCGGCACCGATGTCGAGACAGACGGCGCCCGGCTGCACGAAGGGCCGCAGGCCCGCGACTTCCTCCTCCACGAAGCTCCATCGCGAAGACGCCCAGCGCAGGGTGCTTGCCACGGAGGTGACGCGCAGACCGGCGTGCGTACGGCCGCGGGGCCCGTAACCTAAGCGATCCTTGGGAGGCTTCAGCATGCCACTCATCAAAGGCCTTTCAGCTGTTCACATGATCGGCCTGCAATCGCATCATCCGTTTCTTCCGGGGTAAACCTTCCGCAGAAGGAGATCGGACTGTAAAAGTCACCCCTGAGATGTACTCCTCAAGGGATAGCCGACGCCGTTCTACAGCACGAACCCGTGGGGGAACGGATCACTCGGATCGAGGAGGTAATTCGCGGTCCCGGTGATCCACGCCCGGCCGGAGAACTCCGGCACGACGGCCGGCAGACCGGCCACCTCGGTCGCGGCGAGCAGGCGTCCGGTGAACCGGGTGCCGATGAACGACTCGTTGACGAACTCCGTGTTCAGCGGGAGCTCCCCGCGAGCGTGCAGCTGCGCCATGCGCGCCGATGTTCCGGTGCCGCACGGTGAGCGGTCGAACCAACCGGGGTGAATGGCCATGGCGTTACGGGAATGCCCGGCATGCGAGCCGGGGGCGATGAACTGCACATGCTTGCAACCGCCGATGAGCGGGTCGAGCCGATGCACCGGCCGCCTCTGCTCGTTCACCGCCGCCATGATCGACAGGCCCGCGGCGAGAATCTCGTCCTTACGCGCCCGGTCGAACGGGATCCCGAGCTGCTCCAGTTCCACGATGGCGTAGAAATTCCCGCCGTACGCCATGTCGTAGCGGACGTTACCCAAACCCGGGGCCTCCACGGCCGCGTCCAGCTCGGCGACGAAAGCATCCACATTGCGCAGGGTGACGCGTTCGGCCACCCCGTCGCGGACGGTGACGCGCGCCTCCACCAGCCCGGCGGGAGTGTCGAGGCGTACGACCGTCTCCGGCTCGGTCACCGCGACCATTCCGGTCTCCACCAGCACGGTGGCCACGCCGATGGTGCCGTGTCCGCACATCGGCAGGAATCCGCTCACCTCGATGTAGAGCACGCCCCAGTCGGCGTCCGGCCGGGTCGGCGGCTGGAGGATCGCGCCGCTCATCGCCGCGTGTCCGCGCGGCTCGTCGACCAGATACCGGCGCAGCGGGTCGAGGTGGTCCACGGCGTAGCGGCGGCGCTCGGCCATGGTGTCGCCGGGGACAGGGCCGACGCCGCCCGTGACCACCCGGGTGGGCATGCCTTCGGTGTGGGAGTCGACCGCGCTGATCGTACGGACCGAACGCATCAGGCCGACCGCTTCCCGAGCGCCGCCACGGCGCGGGCCATGTCGGTGCCGATCTGCTCACGCTGTGCCGGGGACAGGGGGCCGCGGGGTGGGCGGCAGGCGCCGCCGAACCGGCCGACGTGCTCCATGCCGAGCTTGATGGCCTGTACGAATTCGGTACGGGAGTCCCAGCGGAAGGCGGGGACCAGTGGCTCGTAGAGCGCGCGGGCCTCCTCCAGCTTGCCGGTGGTGGCCAGCTCGAACAGCAGGGCCGACTCGGCGGGAAACACGTTCGGGAAGCCGGCGAACCAGCCGGTGGCTCCCATCAGCAGGCTCTCCAGGACGACGTCGTCGGCGCCGCTGATGACCTGAAGGCCGGGCGCCCGTTCCTTGATCTCCAGCACGCGTCGCACGTCGCCGGAGAACTCCTTCACCGCGACGATGTTGTCGATCTGCGCGATCTCGGCGAGCAGGCCGGGGGTCAGGTCGACCTTGGTGTCGACGGGGTTGTTGTAGACCATCACCGGAAGGCCGACGGACGCGACCGCTTCGTAGTGCGCCAGGACCTCGTCCCGGTTGGCGCGGTACATCGTCGGCGGCAGGCACAGCAGTCCGTCGGCCCCGTCCTCGGCCGCGATCTCGGCCCAGTGCCTGGCCTGGTGCGCGCCGGCGCCGTGCACTCCCACGACGACCGTGCCGGAGCCGTCCACCGCCTCGATCGCGGTACGGGCCACCGCCCGCCGCTCCTCGTCCGTCAGGGACGAGTACTCGCCCAGCGAGCCGTTCGGGCCGACCCCGTGACAGCCGTTGTCCACCAGCCACTTGCAGTGTTCGGCGTAACGGTCGTAGTCCACTGCGAGCCCGGCCGGCGCCGACGCGCTCTCGTAATAGGGGAGGGCTGTGGCCACGATTACGCCGCCGAGACCGCCACGGCCACTGAACTGCTGCGTGGTGTCGCTCACGAATCGTTCTCCTTCGTCGGGTCGGGGGGCGCGGCCAGTTCGCCGAGCCGAATGGGCTGGGCGATCGGCCGACGGTGCGGGCAGGCGGCCGGCATCCCCGCCACGGGGCCGGGGCCGGCGGCGGGCGAGCTGCCCAGCCGCGCGCTGAGTTCGGCGACCGTGGGGCCGCAGACGCGGGCCTGGCACGGGCCGAGGCCGGCCCTGGTTTCCAGCTTGGCGACGCGCGGCGCGGCGCCTGCCGGATTGCTGAGTGCTTTGCGGAGCGTGGCGTAGTCCGTCTCCTCGCAGCGGCAGATCACCGTGTCCGGCCGCAGCCACCCGGACCAGGCCGCGCCGACGGGGTGCGCCCGGGCCAGCCGCTCGGCGAAGGTCCGGCCCTGGTCCCTGCTCCGGCGCAGGCGGCCGAGGGCCGGGGCCGCCGGGTCGCCGCCGCCGGCGATCCACCCGGCGACGGCACCTTCCGCGCGCGCGGCCGGGGCGCCGGCGATGCCGGTGATCTCGCCGACGGCATACGTCTCGGGGCGGCTGGTGCGCTGATCGTCGTCGACCGCCACGAATTCGCCGCCGTACGACGTGTGCAGCGCGCAGCCCGCGGCCAGCGGCAACTCCAGCTGCGGGCTGAAGCCGTGACTGACGCACAGCGCGTCCACGGCCGTAGTCCGCTCGCTGCCCGCCAGCACCGACCAGTCCGGCCGCAGCCGCGCGGTGACGACCTCTTCCACCCTGCCCTCGCCGCGGGCCTCGATGACGGCGCGCCCGGTCCGGTACGGCACCCGATGCCGGATCAGGCCCGCCGAATATCCGAAGAGTTCGCGGGCCTTCCCCGCCGCCTGCGCGGCCAAGTCCCAGGGACGGTGTGACCAGCCTCGCGCCACCGTGGCCGCCCCGTTGGCCTCGAATACCTCCAGTACCCGCGAGCCGGCTTCCAGCAGCGAGGCGGCCACCGGAAGCAGGAACGGCCCGGTGCCGGCGACCACCACGCGGTCGCCGACCACCACCCGTTCCCCCTTGGCCAAAGCCTGTGCCGCGCCGGCCGTGAACACGCCGGGCAACTCCCAGCCGGGAAAGGGCAGCACCCGGTCGTGAGCACCGACGGCGAGCACCAGCGCGTCGGGATCGAGCACGTGACGCGGTCGGTCGCTGCCGTCGGCCTCTCCGCGCAGTACGTGCACCCGCGGCGGACCGGGTTCACCCGGAGCCGGACGCTCCAACGCCCACACCGCGGTCTCCGGCCACCACGTACAGCGCGGATGGGTGAGCACCCGCCGGCGTTGGCGGTCGAAGGCGCCCCAGCTGTGTTGCAGCCGCTCCGGGTGGGCGGCGGCGTAGGCAGCGGGCAGCATCCGGTGGTACTGGCCGCCGGGCTGCTCCGCCGTGTCGATCAGCGTCACACGTGCGCCCGCGCCGAGCGCCGCGCCGGCCGCCGCGAGGCCGGCGGGACCTGCGCCGATCACGACGACATGACGGCGCGTCACTGCTCCTCCTCGACCCGGGACTGTGTGGTCACGACGTCGCCGTCGCGGGCCCGGCGGCGGCAGGCGCGCACGTCGCGCTCAGTGCCCACGGTCACCAGGCAGTCGAAGCAGACGCCGATGCCGCAGAACACGCCGCGAGCGGCGCCGGAAGGGCCGCGGCGCCAGGCCAGGCGGCCGGCGCCGAGCAGCACGCCGGCGAGGCTCTGGCCGGCGATACCGTCAAGGGGCTCGCCGTCGACGGTGATCCGCAGCGGCCGGTCGCGCCGTCCGGCGGCGTCGCTCTCCACGGGGACACGTCGCGGGCTCATACCGTCTCCTCATCTCCGGTGCGCGCGGCGGCGCCGAGCACGGCCGGACGGTCCACCCGGAACGCCGTCGCGTCGATCTCCGTCGGCTGATTGAGCATCAGGTCGCGCAACAGCACCGCCGTGCCGAGCGACAGACCGATCCCGGCGCCCTCGTGACCGCCGGCGTGCCACAGGCCCGGTAGCCGGGGGTCGCAGCCGATGACCGGCAGGTGGTCGGGGACGTACGGGCGGAAGCCGCCGTACGTACGCATCACCGGTACGCCGGCCAGGCCGGGGAACAGCCGCAGCGCCTTGGCGGCGATCGCCGAGAGCACCTCGGGGCGCAGCCGGTCGTCGAAGCCGGCCCGACGGCGTGAGGAACCCAGCAGTACGCTGCCGGCGCGGGTGGACTCCACCACCGCCGAGATCTGCACATCCTCCCCGCTGCTGCCGACCGCGCCGACGTAGTCGGCGTCGTAGACCTTGTGGAACACCATGGGCGGCAGCGGAGTCGTTACGAGGATGTCGCCGCGCCGGGGCCGGACGTCGACCGGCGCGCCGAGGCGGGCGGCCAGCTCGCCGGCCCAAGGGCCCGCGGCGTTGACGAACAGGTCCGCCTCGACGAGGCCGGCCGAGGTGCGTACGGCGGTGAGCCGGCCCCCGCGTGTCACGGCCCCGAGCGCCTCGCACCCGGTCCGCAGCGCCGCGCCGGCCGCGAGTGCGTCCGTGAGCAGGGCCACGGCAGCGCCGGCGGGCTGTACTTGGGCGTCGTAGGGATAGTGCAGGGCCGCGGTGTGGTCGCGGGTGACATGGGGCTCGGCCTCGGCGAGCGCGTCCGGGCCGAGGACATCCGCCCGTACGCCGGTCTCGCGCTGGGCGCCGGCGAAGCGGGCGAGCTCACGGGCGCCGGCGTCGGTGGTCGCGACGACGATGCCTCCCTTGGGCTCCCACTCCGCCGCCGCCACCGCCGCGGCCCCCTGGGCGGACCGCTCGGCGATCGCGCCGAGCACTTCGGGCCAGAGCCTCCGGGACAGCTGGGCCAGCAGCAGCTCCGGGCCGGGGCCCTTGTCGGAGACGAGGACGTTGCCCTCGCCGTGCGAGGTGGTTGCCGCGGCGGGGCCGGCGCGGTCGACGACGGTGACGCGGCAGCCGGCGAGGGCCAGTTCGCGAGCGCAGGCCGCACCGACGATCCCGGCGCCCAGCACCGCCACGCGCATTGCACCCATCGCCCCCCCGTTCGGTTTATCGAACGAAAGTGAGGCTATGGCGACGTGAAGTGCATGTCAACGGCCGGGCGGCGGCAAGGAATCGCGGTGGGGAGTCACCTGCGGCGCCCGCTGGTCCTTGCGGTATTGCAGCAGCAGTACGGAGCGCACCGGGCCCTCGGCCGCGAGATATGCGTGCGGCAGGGACGCGTCGAAGCCCACATAGTCGCCCGGGCCCAGCTCCACCTCGTGCCCGTCCACCCGTACGCCCAGCCTGCCGCACTGTACGACGGTGTGCTCGGTACCGGTGTGGCCGAGCGACTCCTGCCGGCAATCCGCCCTGAACTGCTGGTCGTAGACCTCGAAGACGGTGTCGCCCGTGTCGATCCGCCGGAGCGCGCGCAGGTCGACCCCCTCGCCGCTCAGCACCTCCACGTCATCGGCGCGCACCACGGTCAGCCCGCCGGGTGGCCGGGCGTCCAGCAGATCCGACACCGGCATTTCCAGTGCGCGCGACAGGCTGAACACCGTCTCGATGGTCGGGTTGCCGCTCCCGGACTCCAGCTGCGACAGCGTCGCCTTGCCGATCCCGGAGCGCCGTGACAGCTCGGAGAGCGACAGCCCGTGCAGGGCCCTGGCCCGCCTGAGATTGGCCGCCAGCATCTCCTGGATCGAGCCCCTGTGGTCGCTCATGCCTTCACGCTCCCTCGCCTCCGTTCACTTTATCGAACGAAGGCGCCGGAGGAGCGCCCCGCCCCGGACCCTCGGATAAGGTGATTCCGTAGGAAATGCACCCTCCCGGGGTTAGGTCGATGCGTTGGACACACACCAGTCGGCGGGCGAGGTGCCGGCCCAGCCCCCGGCGGTCGTCGGGTACGCGGGTGTGCTCCGCGAACTGCTTCCGATCGCGCTGTGGCGGGAGGACGCGGACGGGCGCGTCGTCGAGTGGTCGCTGGCCGCCCGGGACCTGCTCGGGTATCAGCCCGAGGAGGTCCTCGGCCGCCCCGCCACCCCGCTGCTGGTTCCCGACGGCAACCGGGAACTGGCCGATCAGCTGACGCGGCGGGTCCAGGCGGGTGAGACCGTCGTCGGAACCCTGCCGGTGCGCCATCGCGACGGTCACGACGTGACGATGGAGATGTGGATCGTCCCCGCCACCGACCCGCGGGGACGGCCGGGCACCCTGCTGATCGCAGTGGAGACGTCGGAAGTCCTGCGCATGCGGGACTCGCTGGCGGCCCTGGAGAGCCTCTTCACCCAGTCGCCCATCGGCCTCGCCACCCTCGGCCCCGACCTCCGGTTCCTGCGCGTCAACGACGCCCTGGCCCGGATGAACGGTGTCTCCGCCGCCGAGCACCTGGGCAAGCGGCTGACCGAGGTGGTGCCCGGGGTCAACGCCACGGCGCTGGAGTCCACGATGCGCCAGGTCCTGGAGCGGGGTACGACCGTGGTCGACGCCCGCCGGACCGGCCGGACCCCTGCCGACCCCGACCGCGACCGCACCTGGTCCTGCTCGTACGCCCCGCTGCTCGACAACGCCGGCCGGCGGCTGGGACTGATCGCCTCCCTCATCGACATCACCGAGGGCCAGCAGGCACAGATCGAGGCCGAACGGGCCCAGCACCGTTTCGCCCTGCTCGCCGAGGCCGGCACCCGGATCGGCACCACCCTGGACCTGCGGCAGACCGCCGAGGAAGTCGTGCAGCTGCTCGTGCCGCAGCTCGCCGACTCGGCCGACGTACAACTGCTGGAAGAAGTACTGGAACCGGACGAGGCCGCCGCGTCCACCCGCGGTGTGGTCCGCCGGCTGGCGGCAGCCTTCCCCGAACCGTCCGCGCCCACGGCGAAACTGGTGCCGGGCATGACCTTCCGGATTCCGCCGGGCTCGGTGTACGAGCGGGTCATCGCCGACGGGCTGCCCATGAACCTCTACCAGTCCGACGTCCCGGCGCTGATCACTGACCCCCGCGCCGACCGGCTGCGTACGTACCTCACGAGCCTCGGTTCCGCGCGGCTGATCCCACTCGTCGCCCGCGGCAAGGTGCTCGGCGCGGTGGTGGTCACGCGACTGCGCACCCGTGAGCCGTTCGACGAGCAGGACTGCGTACTCGTCGACGAGCTGGTCGCGCGCGCCGCGCTGAACATCGACAACGCGCGGATGTACACCAGCCAGCGACAGGCCGCCCTCACCCTGCAGCGCAGCCTGACCAACAGCGCGCTGCCCGAGGTCACCGGCCTCGAACTCACCGGGCGCTACCTCCCCGCCAGCGACCACGACGTCGGCGGTGACTGGTTCGACGTCATCACACTGCCGGAGGGCAGGACCGGACTGGTCATCGGGGACGTGATGGGACACGGCATCCACGCGGCGGCCGTGATGGGGCAACTGCGCACAGCGGTACGCACGCTCGCCCGCCACGATGTTTCCCCCGCCCAGATGCTCCGCTCCCTCGACGCCGTCGTCGCCGACCTCGGCGAGGACGAAATGGCGACCTGTGTCTACGCCGTCCACGACCCGGCGACGGCCACCTGCGTGATCGCCAGAGCGGGCCACCCCCCGCCGGCCGTGGCCACGGCCGGCGGGGGGATCACGTTCCTCGACGGTCCGCAAGGCGTGCCCCTGGGGACGGGAGGGGAGGACTTCCGCACCCAGCGGGTGGCGCTGCCGCCGGGCAGCCTGCTGGTGCTGTACACCGACGGCCTCATCGAAGCCCGTGACAGGGACGTTGACGAGGGCCTGGAACAGCTCGCGCGGGCGCTGGTCCACCGCGAACAGCCGCTGGAGGACCTCTGCGACGGCATCCTCGAACAGCTGCTGGCCGCCCGCCTCGCGCAGGACGACGTGGCGGTGCTGCTGGCCCGCACCCGCCGCACATGAGCCTCAAGGCGTGTCGACGTCGATGTCGTCGATGTCGAAGAAGCCCAGGAGCTCCTGCTCCGGTTCTCCCGAGGCGCCCGGCAGCGCCTGCTCGGCCCAGATGACCTTGCCCGCCGGCGTGTACCGGGTGCCCCACCGCTGGCTCAGCTGCGCCACCAGGAACAGTCCGCGCCCTCCCTCGTCCGTGGTGGCGGCGTAACGCAGATGAGGTGAGGTGCTGCTTGCGTCGGACACCTCGCAGGTCAGGGTGCGGTCACGCAGCAGCCGCATCCGGACGGGCGCGGAGCCGTAGCGGATGGCGTTGGTGATCAGCTCGCTGAGGATCAGCTCCGTACCGAACGCGAGAGCCGACAGACCCCATTCGTCGAGTTTCTTCCCGACGACGGCTCGCATGGCACCGACCGCGCTCGGTTCGAACGGCACCTCCCATTCGGCGACACGGTCCGGGCCGAGTGTCCGGGTCCGGGCGATGAGCAGAGCCACGTCGTCCCGCGGGCGAGCCGGCAGCAGGACGTCGAGAACCGCCCGGCAGCTCTCCTCCGGATGCCGGTCCGGATGGTTCAGAGCCGAGCGCAGCAGCTCCAGTCCCTCGTCGATGTCACGGGTACGGTCCTCGATCAGCCCGTCCGTGTAGAGCACGAGCTGACTGCGCTCCTCCAGGTACAGCTCGGCGGTCTCGAACGGCATTCCGCCCAGCCCCAGCGGCGGTCCGGCCGGCAGCTGAAGGATCTCCACCGACCCGTCGGGACGGACCACGAGCGGCGGCGGGTGGCCCGCCCGTGCCATGACGCAGCGCCGGGACACCGGGTCGTACACGGCGTACAGACAGGTGGCACCCAGCATGCCGTCGTCGTCGGCGTCCGCACCGTCCTCCCCGTTGTGGTCGATGCGCTGCACAAGGTCGTCGAGACGGGACAGCAGCTCGTCGGGCGGCAGGTCCAGGGACGAGAAGTTGTGCACCGCCGTACGCAGCCGCCCCATGGTGGCCGCGGCGTGCAGTCCGTGGCCGACCACGTCACCGACGACGAGGGCGACGCGGCTGCCCGACAGCGGGATCACGTCGAACCAGTCGCCGCCCACCCCGGACTGGGCGGGCAGGTAGTAGTGCGCCACCTCGACGGCGCTCTGTTCGGGAAGGCCGCGCGGCAGCAGGCTGCGCTGGAGCGCCACGGCCACGGTGTGTTCGCGGGTGTAGCGGCGGGCGTTGTCGATACTGACCGCGGCCCGCGCGACCAGTTCCTCCGCCAGGGACAGATCGTCGTCGTCGAAGGGTTCCGGCTTCTCCATGCGCCAGAAGTTGACCACTCCGAGGACCACGCCCCGCGCTTTGAGGGGCGCTGTGATGAGGGAGTGGATGCCGTACTCGACGATGCTCCGCGCCACGGGCGGGTCCTGGGCGAACCAGCCCGGCGCGTCGGACAGGTCGGGCACCAGCTCGGCCTGGCCGCTGTCGAGCCCGCGGGCCTGCGGGGTGGACGGGAGGAAGTCGATCAGTTTGCCGCGCGGATAGAGGGGCTGGTCGTCGCGGATGCCGCTGACCGCCGTACGCCGCAGGTCCGCGCCCGAGCCGGTCGGCTCGTCGCCGTGCAGCACCTGGTCCGCCAGATCGACGGTCACGAAGTCCGCGAACCGCGGTACGGCGACGTCCGCCAGCTCCTCGGCCGTGCGCACCACGTCGAGCGTGGTACCGATGCCGACACCCGCGTCGTACAGCAGTTTCAGCCGTCGGCGAGCGGCGTCGGCCCGGCGCGTCAGGACGCGCATCTCGGTGGAGTCGCGGATGGTGACCGCCGTCCCCTCGGGCTGGCCGTGGGGTTTCGTCGGCCGCTGGTTGACCACCAGCAGCCGGTTCCCGGCCGCGAGGACCTCGTCCGTGGCCTCCCGGCCGGACAGCAGGAGGCCGGCCATCTTCTGGTCGAGGCGGGGCAGCTGCCCGATGTGCTGTCCCTCCGCGTCGGCCGGAAGATCGAGCAGCCGTTTCGCCTCGTCGTTCGCTAGCAGCAGGCGGCCGTCCCCGTCGGTGATCAGTACGCCCTCCCGGACGGCGTGCAGAACCGCGTCGTGGTGTTCGTACATACGGGTCATCTCAAGGGTCCCGAGCCCGTGGGTCTGCCGCCGCAGCCGCCTGGTGACCAGTGCCGTGCCGATGGTGGCCACGGCCAGGCCGGCCGCGCTGACGCCGAGGATGACCGGGAGCTGCCGCTCGACCACACCGGTGACGTTCTGCACCGTGAGACCGGCCGAGACCAGCGCCACGACCTCGCCACCGGCGGCGGTCACCGGGACGATGGCCTGTATCTCCTGGCCCAGCGGGCCTTCCACGCTCTCGGTGTGCACCCGGCCGGCCAGGGACGGCTCGATCGTGCCGACGAACCGCTGGCCGATCCGGTCGGGCTGGGGGTGCGTGTAGCGGATTCCGTTGGTGTTCATCACCACGATGAAGTCGACGCCCGCCCGTCTGCGGGTCTCCTCCGTGAGCGGCTGGAGGATCCTGGACGGATCTGGGGCCTTCAGCGCCTCCTGGAGCCCGATCGAGTGGGCGAACGTCTCCGCGACCGCGACCGACCGGTTACGGGCCTCACGATCGCCGTCGTGGCGCGCCTGAAGCACCAGTGCCAGCACGGCACCGGCGGCGAGCAGCAGCACGACCGCCACCTGGAGGACGAAGACCTGTCCGGCGACGCTCCGCGGGCGCTTCCTGATTAGTGACCGCACCGACACGCCCCGGCACGGGGTGAAACGATCGACCACATTGCCATTTGTACTCCCACGCGGGCTCCCGCGCCTAGGTGGTGCACAGACCTACCTGGTGCGGTGGGGCATTCGCGTGACGGGTGAGCCGTGTCTCACCCGCCCGATGCCGCTTGTCTATGCAACGAGTTGCATAGAAAGATCGGGGCATGGCGCTCGAACACGCGATCCTCGTCTCCCTGCTGGAGCAGCCGGGCTCCGGCTATGAGCTGGCCCGGCGGTTCGAGCGGTCCATCGGTTACTTCTGGAACGCCACGCACCAGCAGATCTACCGCGTGCTCAAGCGCATGGAGAGCGACGGCTGGATCGACGCCCGCGACGTACCGCAGCAGGCCCGGCCGGACAAGAAGGAGTACTCCGTCCCGGCCCTCGGCCGAGCCGCCCTGTCCCAGTGGCTGCACGAGCCGATCGAACCCGAGAGCGTCCGGCACGACCTCGCCGTGAAGATCCGCGGCGCGGCCTTCGACGACCCGGCCGCGCTGATCCGCGAGGTCGAGCGGCACCACCGGGCGCACACCGACCGGCTCGCGCACTATCTCGCGGGGGAGCGGCGTGACTTCACCGGATCCGAGGCCACCGCCGGCAGCGAGCCCGATGCCGGGCGGGAGCTTCAGCATGTGGTGCTGCGCGGCGGCATCGCGTACGAGCGGATGACGCTCGCCTGGCTCGACGACGTACTCGCCACGCTCCACCGGCTGGGCACCGAGCGCTGACGCCCAGCAACCTTCAACCCCTCATATCCCTCATCCCCTCAACCCGGAGGCGAACATCCATGGCGGACCCGTTGCTGTTCAACCCGCGCACCTACGACCCGGCGCACTTCGATCCCGAGACCCGCAGGCTGCTGCGTGCCACCGTCGACTGGTTCGAGGACCGCGGCAAGCGCAAGCTGATGGACGACTACCGTTCCCGTGCCTGGCTCGCGGACTTCCTCGCGTTCTCGGCCAAGGAAGGGCTCTTCGCCGCCTTCCTCACACCCGCCTCCGCCGCCTCCGCCGACGGGCAGCAGGAGCAGGACAAGCGCTGGGACACCGCCCGGATCGCCGCGCTCAACGAAATCTTCGGCTTCTACGGGCTCGACTACTGGTACGCGTGGCAGGTCACCATCCTCGGTCTCGGCCCGGTCTGGCAGAGCGACAACGCCGCCGCCCGAACGCGCGCCGCCGAACTCCTCTCCCAGGGCGAGGTGTTCGCCTTCGGCCTGTCCGAGAAGACCCACGGTGCCGACATCTACTCCACCGACATGCTGCTGGAGCCCGACGGCGACGGCGGCTTCCGGGCGAGCGGTTCGAAGTACTACATCGGCAATGGCAACGCCGCCGCGCTGGTCTCCGTCTTCGGCCGCCGCACCGACGTCGAAGGCCCCGACGGCTACGTCTTCTTCGCCGCCGACAGCCGCCACCCGGCGTACCACCTCGTGAAGAACGTCGTCGACTCGTCGAAGTACGTCAGCGAGTTCCGCCTCGACAACTACCCCGTCGGTCCCGACGACGTGCTGCACACCGGCCGCGCCGCCTTCGACGCCGCCCTCAACACCGTCAACGTCGGCAAGTTCAACCTGTGCACCGCCTCGATCGGCATCTGCGAGCACGCGATGTACGAGGCCGTCACCCACGCGCACAACCGGATCCTCTACGGCCGCCCCGTCACCGCCTTCCCGCACGTGCGCCGGGAGTTGACCGACGCGTACGTACGCCTCGTCGGGATGAAACTGTTCAGCGCCCGCGCCGTCGACTACTTCCGCTCCGCCGGCCCCGACGACCGCCGGTACCTGCTCTTCAACCCGATGACGAAGATGAAGGTGACCACGGAGGGCGAGAAGGTCATCGACCTCATGTGGGACGTCATCGCCGCCAAGGGCTTCGAGAAGGACACCTACTTCTCCCAGGCCGCCGAGGAGATCCGGGGGTTGCCGAAGCTGGAGGGCACGGTCCACGTCAACCTCGCCCTGATCCTCAAGTTCATGGCCAACCACCTGCTGAGTCCCGCCGAGTACGCGCCCGTGCCGACCCGCCTCGACGCGGCCGACGACGCGTTCCTCTTCCGCCAGGGACCGGCCCGTGGCCTGGGATCCGTACGCTTCCACGACTGGCGCCCCGCCTACGACGCGTACGCCGATGTGCCCAACGTCGGCCGCTTCCGGGAACAGGCGGACGCCCTGTGCGAGTTCGTCACCACCGCCGCCCCCGACGAGCAGCAGAGCCGCGACCTGGACCTTCTGCTCGCCGTCGGCCAGCTGTTCGCGCTGGTGGTGCACGGCCAGTTGATCCTGGAGCAGGCGCGCCTGACAGGCCTGGACGAGGACGTGCTCGACGAGCTGTTCGCCGTCCTGGTACGCGACTTCTCCTCGTACGCCGTCGACCTGTACGGCAAGGATTCCGCCACCACGCAGCAGCAGGAATGGGCCCTGGGCGCGGTCCGGCGCCCGGTCGTCGACGACGCACGCGCGGCCCGCGTCTGGGAGCGCGTGGAGGCGCTGTCCGGGGCGTACGAGATGGCGCCGTAACAGCGCGGCGAGCGAGCGGTGTGCCGCCGGCCAGGGCCGATACGCCCTGGCCGGCGTTTTTACCGGCCCCGACATGACGTTCTCACGCCGCAGGCGTGACAAAGGGTGGTGTTCCGCGCTGGTCGACTCTGGAATCCTCGCTATTTGTTGTCACACCTCGTGTTGTCCTGTCCCACCCTCTTGGGCACCACTAGACGCATTATCTCCGCTCATGTCAAAAATTTCAGTTCTGCCATGATCGGGGGAGCGCCGCCGGGCGCAGCCGCCCCGAACAGTCCACCAATACGCGCGGCCCAGCCCCGCCCCGGGCTGCAATGAAAGAGTGACCGCGCCCCCGGACGACTGCCTCGCGCGCAATGAGTGGCTCTGCGGCGAGTACCTTTCCACCCGCCGCGAGATCCTCCTGGACGCCGTACTCCAGCACCTCCAGCTGACCGTCGTCTCCGTACTCCTCGGCCTCGTGCTCGCCGTCCCCCTCGCCGTCGCCGCCCGCCGCCGGCGCGGGGCGGCGGGCCCGGTGCTGGTCGTGACGACCGTGCTCTACACGATCCCGTCGCTGGCGATGTTCTCGCTGCTGCTGCCGGTGTACGGGCTGTCCGCCTGGCTCGTCATCGCGGGGCTCGTCCTCTACTCGCTCACCCTGCTCGTACGCAACATCCTCGCCGGACTGCGCGCGGTGCCCGAAGAGACCCGCCAGGCCGCCCGCGGCATGGGTTACGGGCCCGTCAGGCTGCTGCTCGCCGTCGAACTGCCCCTCGCACTCCCCGCCGCCATGGCCGGCCTGCGCATCGCCACCGTCTCCGCGGTCTCCCTCGTCACCATCGGCGCGATCGTCGGGTACGGCGGCCTCGGCAACCTCATCTACACCGGCATGAACACCTACTTCAAGGCCCAGGTGCTCATCGCGTCCGTCCTGTGCGTCGTGATCGCCGTCGCCGCCGACCTCCTGCTGCTCGGCGTACAGCGGGCGCTCACGCCCTGGATGCGGGAGGCACGAGCGTGAACACCCTCGGCGCCGCCTGGGACTGGCTCACCAGCTCCGCGAACTGGCCGGGCGAGAGCGGCATCTGGAGCCGGCTCGGCGAGCACCTCTTCCTCACCATCGTCTGCCTGCTGCTCAGCTGCCTGATCGCGCTGCCCGTCGCACTCGTACTCGGCCACCTCGGCAAGGGCGGGGCGCTCGCCGTCAACATCTCCAACGCCGGCCGCGCCGTGCCCACCTTCGCCGTCCTCGTCCTGCTGCTGCTCACCCCCATCGGCAGGCACGGCGACTGGCCTACGATCATCGCGCTGGTCCTCTTCGCCGTACCGCCGCTGCTCACCAACGCCTACGTCGGCATGCGAGGCGTCGACCGCGACATCGTCCGGGCGGCGCGCGGGATGGGCATGTCCGGCGGCCAGCTGCTGTGGCGCGTCGAGCTCCCGCTCGCCCTTCCGCTCATCGTCACCGGAGTGCGTATCGCCGCCGTACAGCTCGTCGCCACCGCGACGATCGCCGCGCTCGCGGGCGGCGGCGGCCTCGGCCGGATCATCACCGCCGGCTTCAATCTCGCCAGTACCCCGCAAGTGGTCGCGGGGGCCGTGCTGGTGGCTGGTTTCGCGCTGCTGATGGAGGGACTGTTCGAGGTCGCACAGCGGCTCGGACCCCGGTGGACACGACGCGGTGCGACGTGAGAGCCGTCCGCGCAGCCGTCGCCGCCCCCGTCGCGTTTGTGCTCACCCTCACCGCCTGCGCCACCGGCCCCGCCCTGGAGGAACGGGGCGAGGTCACCGCGCCGCCCGGCGACAGCCGCCGGCTGACCGTCGGATCGGCCGGCTTCACCGAGAGCGACCTGCTCGCCCGGATGTACGCGCTCCTCCTCGACCGGGCCGGGTACGAGACGACGATCCTGTCGGTAACGAACCGTGAGATCTACGAACCCGCCCTGGAGAGCGGCCAGATCGACGTCGTACCCGAGTACGCCGCCACCTTCGCCGACTGGCTCAACTCCAAGGCCAACGGCGCCGACGCCGCGCCCGTAGGCTCTCCCGACCTCGGCGCCACCATGACCGCCCTGCGGGCCCTGGCGGCCCCGCGCGGGCTCGCCGTTCTCGACGCGGGCCGCGCCGTCGACCAGAACGCGTTCGCCGTCGCCGCGTCGTACGCCGCGAAACACCGGCTGAAGACCCTCTCAGACCTGGGCAGGTCCGGGCAGCCGGTGCGGCTCGCGGCGGGCGACGAGTGTGTCCGGCGCCCCTACTGCGAGCCCGGCCTCAAGAAGACGTACGGCATCGACATCACCGCCGTCGATCCCAAGGGGGTCGGTACCACCCCGGCGAAACAGGCCGTCCAGAACGGCCAGGACCAGATGGTCCTCACCACGACGACCGACGCGACCCTCGACGACTTCGGCCTGGTGCTCCTGAAGGACGACAAGAAGCTCCAGAACGCCGACCACATCGTGCCCGTGGTCAACAGGTCGCGGGCCGGATCCGCCGGGGTGAAGCGCGCGCTGGACAAGCTCAACACCGTACTGACGACCAATGACCTGGCGTCCCTCAACAAGCAGGTGGACAGCTGGCGCAGACTGCCGGAGGACGTCGCCCGGAGCTACCTGGAGTCCAGGAAGCTGATCCCGGCGGACGGCTGAGGCGTCAGAGCTCCCGCCGCGAAGGCGATGGGCCGCTACGCGTCCGCCACCGAGTCGAAGGCCACCTGGCCGCGCGGTACGCCCCGCGCGTCCGCGTCGACCGACCGGCGCAGCGCCTCGTGGAGCTTCGCCGGAGTGAGTACGCCGACGAACTTCGCGCCGTCGAGCACCGCCACCCACCCCGCGTCGTACTGGAGCATCTCGCTGAACGCCTGCTTGAGCGGCGCCCCCACCGGCACCCAGGCCTCCATCCGGCGGGCCAGGTCACCCACAGTGCCGCCGCCGCTGCCCTGCCCCGCGATGCTCAGCTCTTCGGTGGACACCCAGCCGTGCAGGTCGTTTCCGCCGGTCAGGACCACGGCCCACCTGGCGCCGTCGGCGCGCAGCCGGGCCGCCGCGTCCCGCGCGGGCTCGTCCAGGCGGGCGATCGGTGGCTGTTCCAGGTCGGCGGCCTCGATCTCGGTGACGGACAGCCGCTTCAAGCCCCGGTCCGCGCCCACGAACTGGGCCACATAGGGGGTGGCCGGCGCGCCGAGCACCGTCGCGGGCGTGTCGAACTGCTCGATGCGCCCCTGTCCGTACACCGCGATCCGGTCACCCATCCGTACCGCTTCCTCGATGTCGTGAGTGACGAGCAGGACCGTCTTGCGCACCGTCGCCTGGAGAGCGAGGAACTCGTCCTGGAGGCGCTCGCGCACCACGGGGTCGACCGCTCCGAACGGTTCGTCCATCAGCAGCACCGGCGGATCCGCCGCCAGCGCGCGGGCGACGCCGACCCGCTGGCGCTGTCCGCCGGACAGCTGGTCCGGGTAGCGCGACCCGTACACGGACGGATCGAGCCCCACCAGGTCGAGGAGTTCCGCCGCCCGCGCCCGGGCCTTCGGCTTCTTCCAGCCGGTGAGGAAGGGGACCGTGGCGGCGTTGTCGAGGACCGTGCGGTGCGGGAAGAGACCGACCTGCTGGATGACGTAGCCGATACGGCGGCGCAGCCTGACCGGGTCGACGGCCGCGATGTCCTCGCCGGCCACCAGGATCCGGCCCGAAGTGGGCTCGATCAGCCGGTTGACCATCATCATGGTGGTCGTCTTCCCGCAGCCCGAAGGACCGACCAAGGTGACCAGCTCACCCTCCGCGACCTCGAAGGACAGGTCGTGGACGGCGGGCGTGCCGTCCGGGTACACCTTGCCGACCTGCTCGAACCGGATCATGTACGCCACGGTAGAAGCGGCAGGGACAAGGCGCACACGGGCCGCGACTGTACGAGTCACCACCCCCGGGTGTGCTGAACTATGCGGAAGTGATCAGAACGGGAGTAACTGTGACCAGCTATCGCCAGCCCGGCACCGTCCTCACCGACCACCGTTTCACCGTCCCCCTCGACCACGCCCGCCCCGCGGGGGAGCGCATCGAACTCTTCGCGCGAGAGGTCGTGTCGAGCTCCAGGGCCACCGCGGACCTGCCGTGGCTGGTCTACCTGGAGGGCGGCCCCGGATTCGGCGCACGCCGTTTCGTCGGGCGCCAGGCGTGGCTAGGCCGCGCTCTCCAGGACTTCCGGGTACTGCTCCTCGACCAGCGCGGCACCGGGCTCTCGACGCCCGCCAACCGGCAGAGCCTGCCCCTGTGCGGCGGCCCGCAGGAGCAGGCCGACTACCTTGCCCACTTCCGCGCCGACTCGATCGTCCGCGACTGCGAGACCATCCGCCCCTGGCTGACCGGCGGCGCGCCCTGGACCGTACTCGGCCAGAGCTTCGGCGGCTTCTGCGCCACCCACTACCTGGCCACCGCCCCCGAAGGGCTGAGTACGGTGCTCATCACCGGCGGCCTGCCGAGCCTCGACGGGCACGCGGACGACGTCTACCAGGCGGCGTTCCCCCGCATGGAGCGCAAAAACGCCGCCCACTACGCTCGTTACCCCCAGGACGTCGAGCGGGCGCGCCGGATCGCCGAGCACCTGAGCGAGAACCAGACCGTGCTGCCGAGCGGCTACACCCTCAGCCCCGAGGCGTTCCAGTCCCTCGGCATCATGCTCGGCTCCGGCGACGGCAGCCACCAGCTGCACTACCTCCTGGAGAACGCCTTCGCCCGTACGTCGCACGGCCCCGCCCTCTCGGACACCTTCCAGGAGGCCGCGCAGACCGCACTCTCGTACGCCGCCCACCCGCTCTACGCCGTCCTGCACGAGGCGATCTACGCCCAGGGCACGCGGCCCACCGCCTGGGCGGCCGACCGGGTGCGCGCCGGATTCCCGCAGTTCGACGTGGGCAAGGCGCTCGCGGGCGAAGGGCCGGTGCTCTTCACGGGCGAGACCATCCACCCCTGGCACTTCGACTGCGACCCGGCGCTGCGCCCGCTGCGCGAGACGGCCCAGCTGCTCGCCGAACGTACCGACTGGCCCGTGCTGTACGACGCGGAACGCCTCGCGGCCAATGAGGTGCCGGTCGCCGCCGCTGTCTACCACGACGACCTGTACGTCGACACGGAGCGCGCGCTCCAGACCGCGCGGACCATCAAGGGCCTGCGCACCTGGGTCACCGACGAATTCGAACACGACGGTCTGCGGACGGGTGGTCCGCGCGTACTGGACCGGCTGCTCGCACTGACGCGCGGCGACATCTAGCGCGACAACCAGCGGCCACAGCCCGCCAGTAGAACCGGAATAGGAGGTTCGCCGCTTATTCTGCGCCCATGACAACCGAGCCGACACACCAGCCTCACCAGCCCCATCAGCCTCAGCAGCTTCAACCGATGCCGAGCGACTGGCAGCGCGCCCTCGCCGTCGTGGCGCACCCGGACGATCTCGAGTACGGGTGCGCCGGCGCCATCGCGGGATGGACCGACGGCGGCCGGGAAGTGACGTACCTGCTCGCCACCCGTGGCGAGGCCGGGATCGACAGCCTGGAGCCGGACAAGTGCGGCCCGCTGCGGGAGCAGGAGCAGCGGGCCAGTGCGGCGGTTGTCGGCGTCTCGGCGGTCGAGTTCCTGGACTACGAGGACGGCGTGATCGAGTACGGGACCGGGCTGCGCCGGGACATCGCCGCCGCCATCCGCAAGCACCGCCCCGAACTCGTCATCGCCCTCAACCACCGCGACACCTGGGGCGGCGTCGCCTGGAACACGCCGGACCACCGGGCGGTGGGCCGGGCCACCCTGGACGCGGCGGGCGACGCCGGCAACCGCTGGATCTTTCCCGAGCTCACCGAGCAGGGGCTCGCGCCCTGGGACGGGGTGCGCTGGGTCGCCGTCGCCGGCTCCACGACGCCCACCCATGCGGTGGACGCGACGCCCGGGCTCGAACGTTCCGTACGCTCACTGCTCGAACACCGTGCGTACATCGAGGCGTTGACGACGGAGGACCCCGAGACGTACTGCCGTACGTTCCTCACGCAGAACGCGCAGCGCGCGGCGGAGCGCTTCGGCGGAAGGCCTGCGGTCACCTTCGAGGTCTTCAGCCGCTGAGCCGTGACGCTGTGATGCTCAGGCTTCTTCGCAGAGCATGCCGGCGCGGAGCTTGGTGAGGGTCCGGGTGAGGAGGCGGGAGACGTGCATCTGCGAGATGCCGAGCTCGGCTCCGATCTCGGACTGCGTCATCTCCTGGCCGAAGCGCATCTCGATGATGTACCGCTCCCGGTCGTCGAGTTCGCCCAGCAGGGGTGCCAGGGTCTGCAGGTCCTCGACCGTCTCCATGGCGGGGTCGGTCTCGCCCAGTACGTCGGCGAAGGTGCGCGACGTGTTGGCGTGGCCGTCGTCGCCGGGGTCGTTGGGCATGTCCAGGGAGCCGGCCGTGTAGCCGTTGGCGGCCACGAGGCCTTCGACGACCTCGTCCTCGCTGAGATCCAGGTGCCCGGCCAGTTCCCTGACCGTCGGGTCCCGGTCCAGCGTCGCCGCCAGCTCCTCCCTGGCCTTGGCGAGCTCGACCCGCAGTTCCTGCAGCCGCCGGGGGACGTGGACGGCCCAGGTCGTGTCGCGGAAGAACCGCTTGATCTCGCCGACGATGTAGGGGACGGCGAAGGTGGCGAACTCCACCTCGCGGCTGAGGTCGAACCGGTCGATGGCCTTGATCAGCCCGATGGTGCCGACCTGGACGGTGTCCTCCATGTCGCCGCCGTCACCGCGGCCCCGGAAACGCCGGGCGGCGAACCGTACCAGCGAGAGGTTCATCTCAATGAGCGTGTTACGGGCGTACTGGTGCTCGGGCGTGCCCTCCTCCAGGACCTGAAGCTGGTCGAAGAACGCCTTTGACAGACTGCGGGCATCCTTCGGGGCGACCGTCCCCGCGTCCTCGATCCACGGCAGCTCACCCGTACCGGGCAGCGTCCCGGTCCGCGCGCCCGTCGCGACCTTCGTCCGCGGAACTTCCGAAATCCGCACCGGCGTTGCCGTCATGTTCCTGCCTCTCTCGTGATCGCTCCGTGCCTCCCGCCTGCCCAGGCGTCCTCGATGTATGCGTCCCGCCGCCGAATGGGGGACGAGACGGGCCCGGCGGGGGCCAAGGTGCGGGTACCGCTATCCGGCCCAACGTTGAATGGGCGTGGGCAACTTGCGGAATCGTCTGGATTAGACGTGCGCACCATTGACAGCCTGTCAGGCCCCAGGAGGATTCTGTGGCGTTGTGATGCGCGATCGCCCACAGTTTTCGCCGGGACCCCTGGAGGACGTGTGACGCTCCGCCTGCGCCCGCTCGCCATGCTCGCTTCCGCTCTCGCCCTTGTGCTCGGGTTTCCGGCCGCCGGGATGGCCGCCGACCCCCCGGCCGACACCGACCGAAGATCCGCCCCCGTCATCACTCCGACACCGCAGGACCTCCGAGAGCGCGACGACCGCGTCACCGTCACCCCGACGGTGACGCTCGTCGCGGGCGCCGACGCCGATGCCGCCGCCCTGACGGTGACTCGGCAGGCGCTCCTCGACGCCGGTGCGCACCAGGTCGTACGCGGCGAACGCCCCGTCACGAACCGGCTCACCGTGTACGTCGGCGGCCCCGGGGAGACCCCGCAGACCGCCGGGGCGCTCGACGCGCTGGACATCGAAGGCCCCGGCCAACTCCCACCCGAGGGGTATGTCCTGGGCATCGGTGAACGCCGTATCGCGCTCTCCGGCAAGGACACGGCCGGTACGTACTACGCCGCCCAGTCGCTGCGCCAGCTGCTGCCCGAGCGAAAGGGCCCCGGCGCGAAGGTCCAGGGGGCCGAGATCCGCGACTGGCCCACCACCACGATCCGCGGCGTCATCGAGGGCTTCTACGGCATCCCGTGGACCCACGCGGCCCGCCTGGATCAGCTCGACTTCTACGGCGAGCACAAGATGAACATCTACGTCTACTCGCCCAAGGACGACCCGTACCTGCGCGAGAGGTGGCGGGAGCCGTACCCCGCCACGCAGCTCGCGAAGATGAAGGAGCTCGTCGACCGGGCCCGCACCCGGCACGTGGAGTTCACGTACGCGCTGTCGCCGGGACTGAGTGTCTGCTACAGCTCCGAGGCCGACATCAAGGCGCTGACCGACAAGTTCAAGACGGTCTGGGAGCTAGGCATCCGCACGTACGCCGTCCCGCTCGACGACATCAGTTACACCAAGTGGAACTGCCAGGCCGACCAGGACAAGTGGGGAACGGGGGCGGCCGCGGCGGGCGCCGCCCAGGCGTACCTCCTCAACCGGGTCAACCGGGACTTCATCGCCACCCACCCGGGCGCCGCGCCGCTCCAGATGGTGCCGACGGAGTACTACAACGTCACCCCGTCCCCGTACAAGAAGGCGCTCGCCGAACAGCTCGACGAGGACGTGGTGGTCGAGTGGACCGGTGTCGGCGTCATCGCGCCGGTCATAACGGTGGCGCAGGCCAGGGCCGCGCGTGATGTCTTCGCGCACCCGATCCTGCTCTGGGACAACTACCCGGTGAACGACTACGTCACCAACCGGCTGCTGCTCGGCCCGTACAACGGCCGGGAGAAAGGGATGCCCGCCGAGCTCGGCTCCGGCATCACCGCCAACCCGATGAACCAGGCGTACGCCTCGAAGATCCCACTGATGACGGTCGCCGACTACATGTGGAACGACGCGGCCTACGATCCGGTCAGTTCGTGGCAGACGGCGATCTCCGAGTACGCGGGCGGCGACGCGCAGACCGAGAAGGCCCTGCGGATCTTCTCCGACGTCAACTACAGCTCCCGCATCAACGCACAGCAGGCACCCGCTCTGGCCGCCTCGATCGCGCGGTTCTGGGAGTCCGGGGACGCGGACCGGCTGGACCGCGCCCTTGGCGGCCTGCAGAGGGCCCCGGACGTGCTGCGCGACCGTATCGCCGAGCAGGAGTTCATCGACGACAGCGGGCCGTGGCTCGACGCCGCCGAGGCGTGGGGCGTCGCGACGCGTGCGGCTCTGCGGCTGGTCGAGCTGGCCCGCGACGGAGACGGCGCCCGGGCGTGGGACCAGCGGCAGCGGCTGCCGGGGCTCGTGGCCGCGGCGAAGTCGTTCACGTACACGGACCTGAACGGGCGCAAGATCCCGGTCGTCGTGGGTGAGGGCGTGCTCGACAAATTCATCGAGGACGCGGCCGCCGAGCACGACCGGCTGCTCGGCGTCAGCGGCGCCGTCAAGGGCCTCACCAACCTGCCGACGTACCAGGGCAACGTGATCGCGCGGATGGTCGACGGGGACGACAGCACGTTCTTCTGGAGCAGCCGGGCCATCGCCACCGGTGATCAGGTGACGGTCGACCTCCGCAAGGAACGGGAGATCGGCAGCATCTCGCTCGCCATGGGCAAGCCGGGAAGCGTGAACGACTACATGCGCAACGGGGTGCTGGAGTACTCGTCGGACGGTGCTTCCTGGGAACAGCTCGCGACGTTCTCCGGTAAGCCCGTCGTGACGGCGACCGCTCCGGCGGGTACCGAGGCACGGTACGTACGGGCGCGGGCCACCGCGCGGCAGACGAACTGGCTCGTTGTGAGGGAGTTCGCCGTCGAGACGACGGACGCCTCCGTGTCCGGCGGACCGCCGGCGGCGACGGGCAGCAGCCTGCGCGCGGCGGCCGACGGAGACGTGACGAGTGTCTACCGCGCCGCCCGCGCACCAGAGCCGGGCGAGGCGCTCCAGGTCGACGTCGGCGGGACGCGGGCGGTGGAGTCGGTGACCGTCCTCCAGCCGAGGGGCAGCTCCGCGCAGGCCGCCGTGCAGGTACGGGACCCGGACGGCGACTGGCTTACGGTCGGCGCGCTCAAGGGCGGCTACGGGGAGTTCACGGTGGACGGTGAACCGGTCTCGGCCGTACGGCTGCTGTGGAGCGAGGGCGGGAGCACCCCGCAGATCGCGGAGGTGATCGTCCAGTAGCGGACGTTCGGTGCGGGGCGCGCGGCTCCCGGGCGATCGATCGGCCCGGGGGCCGCGCTGTGTCCGGCCGTACTGTGGATGTGACCGCTGTCACGTGGCACCTGACATCGTTTTGCGCCCCCTTTACGATTGGGGGGCGGGGATCTTCGTCCCGCCCGGAACTTGAACCAAGAAGGAGCTGCAGTACCGCAATGGGTGAGCCTCCCAGTACGAGCCGTGCCATTCCCGTCCCGTCCGACCGTGGGGCGGAGGTGGCACGGTGATCGAAGTCCTTCTGCTGCTCCTCGCTCTCGCACTCACCCTCGCGTGTGCGTTGTTCGTCGCGGCCGAGTTCTCGCTGACCACGGTCGAGCGTGGCGAGCTGGAACGGGCCGCGCAGGCCGGTGAACGGGGCGCGGTGAGCGCCCTGAGGGCGGCCAAGCGCCTGACCTTCCAGCTCTCGGGCGCCCAGCTGGGCATCACCGTGACCTCGCTGGTCATCGGCATGCTCGCCGAGCCGTCCCTGGCCGTACTGCTGCGCGGCCCCCTGGAAGCCGCCGGGCTGCCCGCCGGGGCCGTGTCCACCGTCGCGACGTTTCTCGGCGTCGCCGTGTCCACCGTGGTGCTCATGGTGGTCGGCGAGCTCGTTCCCAAGAACTGGGCGATCTCCAATCCGCTGGCCGTCGCCAAGGTCGTGGCCGGACCGCAGCGCGCGTTCACCGCCGCCTTCGGGCCGCTGATCCGCCACCTCAACAACACGGCGAACCGCATGGTGCGACGCTTCGGCCTGGAACCCGCCGAGGAACTGGCGTCCGCCCGTACGCCGCAGGAGCTGGTCGCGCTGGCGCAGCACTCCGCGCGCGAGGGCGCGATCGAGGAGGACTCCGCCGAACTGTTCGTCCGTACCCTGCACCTGAGCTCGCTGACCGCGGAGAACGTCATGACGCCGCGCGTGGACGTCCAGGCTCTGGAGGCCCGCGCCACCGCCGCCGACGCCGCCAACCTCACCCTGGCGACCGGCCTGTCCCGGTTCCCCGTCTACCGGGGCACGCTGGACGAGGTGATCGGCACGGTTCACATCCGCGACGTACTCGCCCTGGACGAGACGAAGCGGGACCGGACTCCGATCACCGAGCTGACCACCGCGCCACTGCTCGTACCCGACTCGCTCCCGGTGGACCGGATGCTTCAGCAGCTGCGCCGCAGCCGCACCATGGCCGTGGTGATCGACGAGTACGGCGGGACGGCGGGCGTCGCCACGGTCGAGGACGTCGTCGAAGAAGTCGTCGGCGAGGTACGCGACGAGCACGACCCGGACGAACGCCCCGGCCTCGCGGCCGGTGACCCGTCGCCGGACGGCCACGCGGTGTGGGAAGCGGACGGCAGCGTCCGCCTGGACCAGCTCCAGGAGATCGGCTTCACCGCCCCGGACGGCCCGTACGAGACACTCGCCGGGCTCATCGCGACGCGCCTGGAGCGCATCCCGGCGCCCGCCGACCGGCTCGACGTCGACGACTGGAAGCTCGCCGTCCTCGACGTGGAGCACCACCGCGCGGACCGGGTACGGATCACCGCACCCGCACCCGCACGGGCGTCGGTGGACTCCGTGGCCGCACCCGTTTCCGCACCCGTTTCCGCAGCGAAGATCGCCGAGGACGCCCGATGACCGCCCTCCAGCTCGCCATCGGCGCGCTCACCCTCCTCACCAACGCGTTCTTCGTCGGCGCGGAGTTCGCTCTCATCTCCGTACGCCGCAGCCAGATCGAACCGCAGGCACTCCAGGGCAGCCGCCGCGCCAAGAGCACCCTGTGGGGCCTTGAGCACCTGTCGGCCGTGATGGCCTCCGCGCAGCTCGGCATCACCATCTCCTCGCTCGTCCTCGGTGCGGTCGCCGAGCCGGCCATCGCCCACCTGCTGGAACCGCCGTTCCAGGCCGTCGGCGTACCGGACGGGCTGATCCACCCGATCGCGTTCGTGATCGCACTGACGCTGGCGACGTACCTGCACATGCTCATCGGCGAGATGGTTCCGAAGAACATCGCACTCGCCGCCCCGGTCCCGACCGCGCTGGCACTGGCTCCGGCGCTGGTGGCGCTGACCCGCGCTCTGCGGCCGGTCATTTTCGGTATCAACGCGTTCGCCAACGTGCTGCTGCGGATGCTCAGGGTGGAGCCGCAGAACGAGGTGACGTCCGTCTTCACCGACGACCAGCTCGTCCGTCTCGTCAAGGACTCCAGCGAGGCCGGTCTGCTGGCGCCGGCCGACGGTGAGCGCCTGCGCGACGCCCTGGAGCTGGGCAACCGGCCGGTGGGTGAGGTGATGGTGCCGCTCAGCAGGATCGTCACCCTCGACCACACCACCACCCCGCAGCAGCTGGAGCGGGCGGCGGCGACCTGGGGATTCTCCCGGCTGCCGGTCACCGGGCCGGGCGACGAGGTGCTGGGTTACCTGCACATCAAGGACGCCCTCGGCGTCGTGGAGCGCACCCGGCCGTTCCCGCGCGGAGCGCTGCACCCGGTGATCCGGGTCGAGATCGACACGCCGCTCGACGACACCATGACCGCCATGCGGGCCGCGGGCACGCACCTGGCCGCCGTCACGGGCGGCAAGGGCACCGTCATCGGCTTCGTGACCATGGAGGACGTACTGGAAGAGCTCGTCGGGCCGGCGGCGGCGGGCGGGGCGGTCCCGGTCTGACGACGTCGGCGCGCTGAGCCGATGGTGCCGAGACTGTTCCCATCCGGGCAAGCGACCGCTTAGTATGCGCGAGCGTGGTACTGCCTACGGTGTTGTGGAGGATCTCGGATGCAGGCATGGCGAGTGCACGAGAACGGCGAGCCCGGCGAGGTGATGCGGCTCGACGAGGTCGAGAAGCCCACGCCGGGCGAAGGGCAGCTTCTGCTGAAGGTGCGCGCCGCGAACATCAACTTTCCCGACGCCCTGCTCTGCCGAGGCCAGTACCAGGTGAGGCCGCCGCTGCCCTTCACTCCGGGCGTCGAGATCTGCGGTGAGACTCAGGACGGCCGCCGGGTGATCGCCAACCCGGCGCTGCCGCACGGCGGTTTCGCGGAGTACGTCGTCGTTGACGCGGCCACGGTACTGCCCGCCCCTGAGTCGCTGGACGACGCCGAAGCGGCCGCCCTGCACATCGGTTATCAGACGGGCTGGTTCGGCCTGCACCGCAGGGCGCGCATCGAGGCGGGGGAGACCCTGCTGGTGCACGCGGCGGCGGGCGGCGTCGGAAGCGCCGCCGTACAGCTCGGCAAGGCCGCGGGCGCCACCGTCATCGGCGTCGTCGGCGGCCCGGACAAGGCCCGGATCGCCCAGGAGCTGGGCTGTGACCTGGTCATCGACCGGCGCAGCGAGGACATCGTCGCCAAGGTCAAGGAGGCCACCGGCGGGCGGGGCGCGGATGTGGTCTACGACCCGGTCGGCGGCGACGCGTACGCCAAGTCGGTCAAGTGCGTCGCCTTCGAGGGGCGCATCGTCGTCGTCGGCTTCGCCAGTGGCGCGATCCCCTCGCCGGGCCTCAACCACGCCCTGGTGAAGAACTACGCGATCCTCGGCCTCCATTGGGGCCTTTACAACACCATGGACCCGGCCGCGATCCTCGCCTGCCACCAGGAGCTGACCAAGCTGGCCGCCGAGGGCGCCATCAAGCCCCTGGTGAGTGAGCGCGTAGCCATGAAGGACGCGGCGGACGCCGTCCAGCGCGTCGCCGACGGCACGACCACCGGACGCGTGGTCGTCGTACCCGAGGGGATGGCCCGATGACGGACGCGGCGGAAGTACGAAGCCTTACGAAGGAGTTGCTGGCGGCCCATCCGCCGGCCACCACGGACCGTACGGACTTCCTCAAGGCGCGCTTCGACGCCGGACTCGCCTGGGTGCACTACCCGGTGGGTCTCGGCGGTCTCGGGGTGCCCCGCTCCCTCCAGACCGTCGTGGACGCGGAGCTGGCGGCGGCCGGCGCGCCCGACAACGACCCGCGGCGCATCGGCATCGGCCTCGGCATGGCCGCGCCGACCATCCTGCGCTTCGGTACGGACGAGCAGAAGCAGAGCCTGCTGCGGCCCCTGTGGGTCGGCGAGGAGGTGTGGTGCCAGCTGTTCAGTGAGCCGGGCGCCGGCTCGGACCTCGCGGCGCTCGGCACGCGCGCGGTGCGCGACGGTGACGACTGGGTCGTCGACGGGCAGAAGGTGTGGACCTCCAGCGCCCATGTGGCGCGCTGGGCGATCCTCATCGCCCGTACGGACCCCGACCTGCCCAAGCACCAGGGCATCACGTACTTCGTCTGCGACATGACCGACCCGGGGGTCGAGGTCAGGCCGCTGCGCCAGATCACCGGCGAGGCCGAGTTCAACGAGGTCTTCCTCACCGGCGTACGCATCCCCGACAGCCGGCGCCTCGGCGCCGTCGGCGAGGGCTGGAAGGTCGCCCAGACCACGCTCATGAACGAGCGCGTCTCGATCGGCGGCTCCCGCATCCCGCGCGAGGGCGGCATGATCGGCCCCGTCGCCCAGACCTGGCGCGAGCGCCCCGAACTGCGCACCCACGACCTGCACCAGCGCCTGCTGGACCTGTGGGTCGAGGCCGAGGTCGCCCGCCTCGCCGGAGAGCGGCTGCGCCAGCAACTCGTGGCCGGGCAGCCGGGACCCGAGGGCTCGGGCATGAAGCTCGCCTTCGCCCGCCTCAACCAGGAGATCAGCGGCCTGGAGGTGGAACTGCGCGGCGAGGAAGGGCTGTTGTACGACGATTGGACCATGCGCCGCCCGGAACTCGTCGACTTCACCGGCCGCGACGCCGGCTACCGCTACCTGCGCTCCAAGGGCAACAGCATCGAAGGCGGTACGAGCGAGGTGCTGCTCAACATCGTCGCCGAACGCGTACTCGGCCTGCCGTCCGAGCCGCGCAGCGACAAGGACATCGCCTGGAAGGACCTGGCTCGATGACATCTCAGCCCGATCTGCTGTACTCCGAGGCCGAGGACGACCTGCGCGCGGCCGTACGCTCCCTCCTCGCCGACCGCTGCGACGCCGCGGCCGTGCTCACCCGCGCGGAGTCGGACACCCCGTACGACCCGCGGCTGTGGGCCTCACTGGCCACCGACATGGGGCTCGCTGGCCTCCTTGTGCCCGAGAAGCTCGGCGGTCAGGGCGCGACGCATCGCGAGGCCGCCGTGGTGCTGGAGGAGCTCGGACGCAGCGTCGCCCCGGCCCCGTACCTCACCGGCGCGGTCGTTGCCGCCGAGACGCTGCTGGGATGCGACACGGAGGACGCGGCCGTCGCGGAGCTGCTCGGCGCGCTCGCGGGCGGCCGTACGGTCGTGGTGCTCGCCGCTCCGCTGGCCGCCGCTCCCTCGGCCGAACTGTCCGGTGCGGTACGGGCGGACGGCGGCTCACTGAGCGGACGTATCACCGGCGTCGCGGACGCGGCCGCCGCCAAGGTCCTGCTCGTACCGGCCGAAGACGGGCTGTACGCGGTGGAGACGGGGGCGCCGGGCGTCACCATCGAGTCGCTGACGCCGCTCGACCTGACCCGGCCGCTGGCCACCGTCACCCTCGACGGTGCCCCCGGCCGCCGGCTCGCCGGCTCGGCGGCGGCTCCCGTACGGCGCGGACTGCTCGCCGGGGCCGGACTGCTCGCCTCGGAGCAGCTGGGGCTCGCGGAGTGGTGTCTGGAGGAGGTCGTCCGCTACACGCGCGACCGCAAGCAGTTCAACCGCCCGGTCGGTTCCTTCCAGGCGCTCAAGCACCGCATGGCGCAGCTGTGGCTGGAGGTCGTCTCGGCGCGGGCCGCCGCCCGCAACGCCGCCGACGCCCTGGCCACGGGCAGCGAGGACGCGCCCCTCGCGGTGGCGGTCGCGCAGACGTACTGCTCACGGGTCGCGGTGCACGCGGCCGAGGAGTGCGTACAACTGCACGGCGGCATCGGCATGACCTGGGAGCACCCAGCGCACCTGTACCTGAAGCGAGCCAAGGCCGACTCGATCGCGCTGGGCGCGCCCGGCCGGCACACGGAGGCGGTGGCGGACCTGGTCGGTCTGCCGGCACCCCGGTAAGGATCAGTGGATCAAGCACCCCTCTACATGCGGTTTAATTGCGAGTCGTTCGCAATAACTGTTGATCTTGTTTAGGGGTGTGGAGAGCCATGCTGTCCCGATCCATACGTGGGGCGGCCGCCGCGGCGCTGGCCGGAACACTGGCCATCACCGCGGCGGCCTGTTCGAAGCCGGGCGCGTCCGGGACCGGGCGCGGAGCCGGGGATTCCGCGGTCGTCGGCATCGCGTACGAGCCGGAGACGCTCAGCCCGCTCCTCGGCTACGGCAAGGACGGCAACTCGAAGATCTTCGACGGGCTGCTCACCTTCGACGACGAGATGAAGCTCCAGCCGGCGCTCGCGGCCGAGCTGCCCGAAGTCACTGCCGACGGCAAGACGTACACGTACACCCTGCGTGAGGGCGTGAAGTTCAGCGACGGCAAGCCCTTCACGTCGAAGGACGTCGTCTTCACGTACAAGACCATCCTCGACAAGAAGACCAACAACGCCTCCAAGACCGAACTCGACGCGATCAAGGACGTCAGGGCCGACGGCGACCACAGGGTCGTCTTCACGCTCAAGTACCCGTACGCGCCGTTCGCCGAGCGCACCGTCCTTCCGATCGCTCCCGAGCACGTCGCGGGCAAGCAGGACGTCAACAGCGGCTCCTTCACGACGAAGCCGGTCGGCACCGGACCGTACGTCCTCACCGGCTGGTCCAGGGGCGAGAAGCTCAGCTTCAAGGCCAACCCCGGTTACTGGGGCGGCGCGCCGAAGGTGAAGAAGTTCACCATGGCGATCATCAAGGACGACGACGTACGCGCCACGCGACTGCGCACCGGCGACCTCGACGGCGCCATCCTGCCGCCCAACCTCGCCAAGACGTTCAAGGACGACAGCAGTCGTACAACGTACGCCGCCAGGTCCTTCGACTACCGCACCGTGACCCTGCCGACGCGCAACAAGGTCGCGGGCGACACGGACATACGGCGGGCCCTCGACGTCGCCGTCGACCGCCAGGCCATGGTGGACAAGATCCTGGAAGGCGCGGGCAAGCCGGCGTACGGTCCCGTCCCGACGGACAGCCCCTGGTTCGCCAAGGGCACCGAGCGCGTCCACGACCTCGCCAAGGCGAAGAAGATCCTCGACGAGGCGGGCTGGAAGCCGGGCGCCGACGGCATCCGCGTCAAGGACGGCGTACGCGCCCAGTTCCCGCTCTGGTACCTCTCCGGCGACAAGCTCCGACAGGACCACGCCCTCGCCTACGCGTCCGACGCGAAGAAGGCCGGCATCGACATCAAGACCCAGGCGGGCACCTGGGAGGCCATCATGCCGCGCATGAAGCACGACGCCGTGCTCGCGGGCGGCGGCGCGCCCGGCGACCCGGACTTCGACCAGTACACGCTGCTTCAGTCCTCCCTCGCGGGCGACGCCTTCAACAACATGGCCTGGTACGACAACCCGGCCGTCGACAAGGCGCTCAAGGCCGGTCGTGAGAGCGGCGAGACGGCCGACCGCAGGGCCGCGTACGACACCGTCCAGCGCGAGCTCGTGAAGAACCCCGGCTACACCTTCCTCACCCACATCGACCACCTGTACGTCGTCGACGACAAGTGGTCCGGGCTGACGACGCAGACCGAGCCGCACGACCACGGCCTGGCCTCGGGCCCGTGGTGGAACGTCGAGGACTGGACGCCGAAGAAGTGACACACCCGGGCGGGAGCCGAAAGCTCCCCTGGGGGCCGATGGCGAGGATGGCGGGGCGGCGGATCCTGTTCGCCGCCCCCGTCCTGCTGGTGGTGACGTTCGGCGTGTTCGCCGTCGCCGCAGCCTCGCCCTTCGACCCCGTGAAGGCATACGCGGGCACCGCCGGCCTCACCGCCTCGCAGGAGAACCTCGACCAGCTGCGGGCCAACCTCGGCGTCGACCAGCCGCTCGTCGAACGCTGGTGGCACTGGCTGACCTCGGCCCTCACCGGGGACCTCGGCGACTCCAGCGTGATGCGACAGCCCGTCACCGACGTCATCGCCGAACGCCTCGGCTGGTCGGTGCTCCTCGCCGTCACCGCGTTCCTCGTCGCGATCCTGTTCGGTACGTCGCTGGGCGTACTGGCCGCGCGCAGGCAGGGCGGCTGGCTGGACCGGGCGGTCACCTCGGCGGCGTACACCCTGGAAGCGGCGCCCGCCTTCTGGCTGGGACTGCTCGCCATGTGGTTCTTCGCGCTGGAGCTGGGCGTACTGCCGGCGGGCGGCCTGACCGACACCGACAGCGACGTGATCACCTTCGGGCAGGTCGCCACACACCTGGTACTCCCGGCGGCCGTTCTCGGGGTTTCGCAGCTTCCCTGGTTCTTTCTCTACGTACGCCAGGGTGTCGCCGACGCGCTGGAGGAGGACCCGGTACGCGGCGCCCGCGCGCGGGGCCTCGGTGAGCGCACTGTGCTGCTCGGGCACGCCCTGCGCTCCGGAATGCTGCCGACACTCACACTCGTCGGCTCACGGGTGCCCGAACTCATCACCGGCGCGCTGCTCGTGGAGACGGTCTTCAGCTGGCCGGGCATCGCGGCGGCGACGGTACAGGCGGCGACCTCCGTGGACTTTCCCCTCCTCGCGGCGCTGACGGTGCTCGCCACGGCGGCGGTCCTCGCCGGGAACCTCCTCTCCGACCTGCTGTACGGACTCGCGGACCCGAGGGTGGGCTTCGATGGCTGAACCGGCTGCTGAAACGGCTGTATGGCACTCCCACGGGCGCACCCGCCGCTCGACGCGCACGTTCCGAGTCCGCACCTCCGCCGTGATCGTGGCGGCGGTGGTGCTCGCGGTGCTCGTCGTACCGCCGCTGGCCAACCTCGACCAGCAGGCCGTCGACTTGTCGATGAAGCTCCAGCCGCCGTCCCTGGCCCACCCCTTCGGGACGGACGACGTCGGGCGCGACCTGTTGCTGCGCTGCGTGTACGGGTTGCGCGTCTCGCTCCTGGTCGGGCTCGTCGCGGCCCTCGTCGCGACGTTCATCGGTACGGCGGTGGGGGCGGCGGCCGCGGCGTTCGGCGGCTGGACCGACCGCTTGGTGATGCGCCTGGTCGACACCTTCTCCTCCATCCCGCATCTGCTGCTCGGCATCTTCATCGTCGCGATGTTCCGGCCGGGGGTGTGGCCGGTGATCGTGTCGGTGGCGCTGACGCACTGGCTGTCCACGGCCCGTATCGTCCGCTCCGAGGTGCTGTCGCTGCGCTCGCGCCCGTACATCGACGCGGCGGTCTCGGGTGGCGCGTCGCGGTGGCGGGTCGCCGTACGGCACCTGTTGCCGGGCGTACTGCCGCAGGCGGGTCTCGCGGCCGTGCTGATGGTCCCGCACGCGATGTGGCACGAGTCGGCGCTCTCGTTCCTGGGCCTCGGCCTGCCGACGCACCAGGCGAGCCTGGGCAACCTGGTCCAGTCGGCGCGCAGTTCGCTGCTGGCCGGCGACTGGTGGCCCACCCTTTTCCCCGGCCTCCTGCTGATCATCCCGACCCTCGCCATCGCGGGCCTGGCCGGCGCCTGGCGGGAGCGGATCAATCCCCGCCGCCGATCGGAGCTGATGCTGTGACGACGCCCAAGAACGCCGAACCGGCCTCCTCGGCCGGTGTCACCCCCGACGCGCGGACAGCGACGGCGATCGCGCCGTGCGCGGCGGAAGCAACCGAGCGTTCCCGTGTCGCGCTCGGGTCTGTTCCGGGGAACGTTCATGAGGCGGCCGTTTCCGGGTCGGACATCGACACGGAGAACGACGCCACGACGCCCCTGTTGTCCGTACGGGGGCTGTCCGTGCGGTTCCGGATGCGTGGGGGGCGGTACATCGCCGCCGTCACCGACGCCGACTTCGACCTGGCACAGGGGGAGTGCCTCGCCCTCGTCGGCGAGAGCGGGTGCGGCAAGTCCGTGCTCGCCTCCGCGCTGCTGGGGCTGCTCCCCGGCAACGCCCAGACCGCCGGTTCCGCGCGCCTCGGGGACGTCGATCTGCTCACCGCCGACGAACGCACCCTGGCGCGCACGGTCCGGGGCCGCCGTATCGGACTCGTACCCCAGAGTCCCGCCGCGCACCTCACCCCCGTACGGACCGTCGGAGCGCAGCTCGAAGAGACGCTGCGCGAGCTGACCGGCACGCGAAAGCACGACCTGCGCGCGGCGGCCGAGCGGGCCGCGTTCCCCGTGGACCATCTCGGCCGCTACCCGCACGAGCTGTCCGGGGGCCTCGCCCAGCGCGCCGCGACCGCCCTCGCCCTCGTCGGCGACGCGCCCCTGCTGCTCGCGGACGAGCCGACCACCGGCCTCGACCGCGACCTCGTCGACCGCACCGTCGACGAGCTGCGCCGGCACGTCGACGAGGGCCACGCGCTGCTGATGATCACGCATGACCTCGCGGCCGCCGAGCGCATCGCCGACCGCGTCGCGGTGATGTACGCCGCAAGGATCGTCGAAGTTGCCGAAGCCACCCGCTTCTTCGCAGCGCCCGGCCCCCGGCACCCGTACGCCCGCGGCCTGCTCAACGCCCTCCCCGAGCGCGCGTTCGCGCCGATCCCCGGCATGCCGCCCGAGCTCGGTGACCTGCCCCCGGGGTGCGCCTTCGCGGCCCGCTGTGCGTACGCCACCGACGCCTGCGCCGTACAGCCCGACTTCGTGGACGGCATCGCCTGCCACCACCCGCCCGCCGAGGAGCGTGCCGCCCGTGCTTGAACTGGACGCGATCACCGCTGGTTACGAGCGCGGGGCGCCGGTCGTACGGGACGCGCACCTCACCGTCGCCCCCGGCGAAGCGGTCGGCCTGCTCGGGCCGAGCGGGTGCGGCAAGTCGACGCTCGCCAGGGTCGCCGCCCTCCTGCACCGCCCCGACGCGGGGACCGTCACCTTCGACGGCCGCGTCGTCACCGGCTGGCGCCACCGCGCCCCGCGCGAACAGCGCACAGCGATCGGCGTGGTCTTCCAGCAGCCCCGGCTGTCCGCCGACCCCCGCCTGCGCCTGCGCGACCTGATCGCGGAACCCCTGCGCGCCACTGGACGGCGTAACGAAGCGGCCGCCACCGTGAGCGAGCTGTCCGAGACCGTCGGCCTCGGCGACGACCTCCTCGGCCGGCGCCCGCACGAGGTGAGCGACGGCCAGCTCCAACGCGCCTGCCTGGCCCGCGCCCTGGTGCTGCGTCCGCGCTGGCTGGTGTGCGACGAGATGACAGCGATGCTGGACGCGTCGACGACGGCAGCCCTGGTCGCGGTGGTCGAGGAGTACCGGCGCGAACGCGGCGCCGGCCTGCTGACGGTCGGCCACGACCGCGTCCTCCTGGAGCGCTGGTGCGACCGTACGGTCAGCTGGGAGGACGTCGCGGCGGCCTGAGCCCGACGAGCCGCCAACCTCCTCTGAACCGCGGTCGACGGGTGGCCGAACTCTTGTCAGGGCCCTGCCCATTGGTGCTGTACGGGGCGGATACTCGCCGGAGTCCCGCACGCCCCGTACACCTCCGGAGGCACCATGGCCGTCGCCGCGCCCACCCGCCGCAGAGTCGTCACCACCCTCGCCGCCGCCCTCGCGGGAACCATCGCCGTTCCCGCGTACGCCCAGGCCGCCGAGACGAACCCCCAGAGGCCACAGAGGCACCACAAGCCACTGCGCCGCGCTCACGCGCACAATGACTACGAGCACGATCGCCCGCTCCTCGACGCCCTCTCCCACGGCTTCACCAGTGTCGAGGCGGACATCTTCCTCGTCGACGGACAGCTCCTCGTCGCCCACGACCCGCTCGGCCTCGACCCCTCCCGCACCCTGGAATCGCTCTACCTGGCCCCCCTCGCGGCCAGAGTCAGGGCCAACCACGGCTCCGTATACCGCGGATACCGCCGCCCCGTGCAGCTGCTCATCGACATCAAGAACGAAGGCGCCGCCGCCTACACCGAACTGCACCGCCAACTGCGCCGCCACCGCCGGATGCTGAGTACGTGCGCACACGGGAAAGTCCGCCCCGGCGCGGTGACCCCCGTCATCTCCGGCGACCGCGCCGCCCGCGCCCCCATGGAGGCACAGCGTGTGCGCCACGCCTTCTACGACGGGCGCCTCGACGACCTCGGCGCCGCCGCCCCGGCCCCCGCCTCCTTCATCCCGCTGATCAGCAGCAACTGGACGCACAGTTTCACCTGGCAGGGCGCGGGCCCCTTCCCCGCCGCCGAGCGGGCCAAGCTGCACGCCATCGTCTCCGCCGCCCGCCGACGCGGTCAGCGGGTCCGTTTCTGGGCCACACCCGACCTGCCGGGACCCGCGCGCGACTCCGTCTGGACCGAGCTGCTCGCCGCGGACGTGGACCACATCAACACCGACGACCTCGCCGGCCTGGAGCGATTCCTGCGTACGCACGACGCGTAGTCCGCCATCACACCCAGTCAACACCCGTACGGCGGACACGTCTTCCGCCCGGATGGGCCCTCCGCTAGGCCAGACTGACGGCCGAATGCCGCAATTCAGGCGCGGCGGAGGAGGTTGACCATGGCCATTTCGATCTCGTTGGTGCTGCTTCTGCTGATTCTCGCGGTGATCTTCCTGCGCAACGGGGGACTGAAGGTCTCGCACGCACTGGTCTGCGCCCTGCTCGGCTTCTTCCTGGCCGGTACGAGCATGGCTCCGACCATCCAGAACGGGATCGCCGCCACCGCGGACGTGGTCGGCGACCTCCGACCGTGACGCTGATTTCCATGGACACTTCAAGGAGTCGGCTCTAGCGTCGGGCGGCGGCGCGACCCGCCCCCGTCCAAGGAGCCCGATGTCCCGGTCCTGCAGAGCGTACGCGCGTGCACTGGCCCTCGCCCTGGCACTCGTTGTCCCGGCGGTGCTGCCGCCGGGCTGCGCCCTCGCCGAAGAGATACCCAAGGCGCCGGGCCACCGGCTCGTCGGCTCGTACGAGGGCGAGCCGGCCATCGCACAGCCGGTCCCCGGCGACGCACCCCCTCAGCCCCCCTTCCTCGCCCCCAACGGCCGCAGTGGCATGCACGCGGACGGCGCGGGCAGCGGCACCCACCCGTACTCAGGGCCGCTGGGACGCGACCCGCAGGTCACCAGCCAGAAGATCGCGGCGCTGGGCGGCGAGTGCGCGACCGCCACCTTCGACGTGGCGGGCCGCCTGATCACCGTCTGCGGCACGTTCCAGGGCTTCCGGCTCAAACTGCTGCACCCGCGAACGCTCGCCACCCTCGCCGAGTACAAGCTGCCGCAGCGCTCTTCGACCGTGGAGGCCATCACCCGCCTCGACTTCGAGAAGATTTTCAAGGACACCTCGGGCGGCGCCTACTTCTACCTCGACAACCAGGACCGGGTGGTACTCGCCGACTCCCGCCAGCATGTCCTGCGGATAGCGCACGAGCGGACGGCCGACGGCAGTTGGCGCTTCGTGGTCGAGGACGACTGGGACCTCACCGCGCACGTCCCGCACGACTGCGTGACCTGGACGAACCTCTACCCCAGCGGCACGTGCGATCCCGTGACCTCCGTGATGCCCGACTGGCAGGGACGCGTCTGGTGGGTGACCCGGCTCGGCCGCGTCGGCACAGTAGACCCGCAGACGGGCCGGATCCGTGCCGTCCGGCTCGAAGGGGAGGAGATCCAGAACTCCTTCTCGGTGGCCGAGGACGGCGTCTCGATCGTCTCCGACCACGCCCTCTACAGCTTCCGCGCCGACCCCGACGGCACACCCCGGGTGCGGTGGCGCCAGACGTACGACCGGGGAACGGGAACCAAGCCCGGCTCCGTCAACCAAGGATCGGGCACCACCCCCGACCTGTTCGGCGACGACTACGTGGCGATCACCGACAACGCCGACGACCGGATGAACGTCCTTGTCTACCGACGCGCAACGAACGTTCCCGGGAACGACCGACTGGTGTGCAAGGTGCCCGTCTTCGCCGCCGGGAAATCCACCACGGACAACTCCCTCATCAGCTGGGGCAACAGCCTCGTCGTCGAGAACAACTACGGCTACGAGAACCCGTCGTCGCTGCTCCTGGGACGCAGCGTCCCCGGCGGCGCCACACGGATCGACGTACGCGAGAACGGCAGCGGCTGCGACACCGTCTGGGAGAGCGACGTACGATCCCCGTCGACCGTCCCCAAGCTCTCCACCGCCAACGGACTGCTCTACTTCTACGCGAAGGAACCGAACCGGCTGGGCATCGACGCCTGGTACCTGACAGCCGTCGACTTCCGTACGGGAAAGACCCGCTGGCGGCAGCTCACCGGCACGGGCCCGGCGTACGACAACAACTGGGCGCCGATCACCATCGGCCCGGACGGCACCGCCTACGCCGGTGTCTTCAACGGCATCGTGGCGGTGCGTGACCGGGACTGACGGCGGCGCACGCGAACCGGTCAGATCAGCCGCGACCGGATCAGGAACCGCACCCCTTCCGGCGCCTCCAGGGAGAAACCACTGCCGCGCCCTTCCACCACGTCGACGATCAGCCGGGTGTGCCGCCACACCTCGTACTGCGAGACGGACATCCAGAAGGGGACCGCCTCCTGGACGCCCTCGACCGTCAGGGATTCCAGAAGTACGTCGGAGCCGCCCGTACGGAACTCGCCGTCCGGATAACACATGGGCGCACTGCCGTCGCAGCAGCCGCCCGACTGGTGGAACATCAACGGGCCGTGGGCCTCCCGCAGCCGCCGCACCAGACCGGCGGCCGCGGGGGTGAGCTCCACGCGAGGCGTGTCAGTCATCGTGTCGCCCATTCCGGTTCATCGACGTGTCATTGAGGCAATGACCCAGCCAACGCCCCGCAAGGTTGCGAGGTGGTTGCACGCGAGGGCGGAACTCGGTCGCCCAGACGTCGGATGCGATCATGCGGAGCGTACGAAAAGAAGATCGACGAGGAGAATTCCGGTGAGCGCGACGCTACGCCTGGTGTCCGAACCCAGGGCCAACCCGCACGACCTGGAACACGAGGTGAAGTACGCGGAGACCGAGGGCGGCGCCTCACGCGTGGCAGCTCATGTGGAACGTGAACTGCCGCCCGGAGGTGTCCCGGCCTATCTAGCGGCGCGCAAGAACGGCACCCGCTCCTTCGCCCTGTGGGCCGACCCGCACCGCCGGCGCCGGATCGCCACCGTCGTCACCACGGCCGCGTCCGACGGCGTCGCCACGTACCAAGTCCTGGGAGAGCAGGGCGAAGCCATCGGTACGCTCACGCGCGAGAGGGCGCTGTCGGGCAGCGGCCTGCGTACGCGCTGGACAGTGGTACAGACCGGCGCGCCGGAGGCCGTCGGCTTCAAGGGCCGGATCTTCTGGTGGTACGTGTGGTGGCTGCTCTTCCCGGTCCAGGCGGCGATCGTGGTGGGCAGCCTTGTGGGGGGTGGCGGCGACGCCGCGCGTGGGCCACGGCGGATCATCTGGCGTACCGGCACGGAGACGCCGCTGGAGTTCCGGTCCAGTAACGACGACGTGCATATACACGTTGAGTGGGTCGACTGGCGGCTTGCCGCCGCACTGCTGCTTCTTGTCCGCAGCTTCGGATTCTCCGCCTGGGATGACAGCAAGAACTGAACCAGGGAACCAGCCGCCCGGCGGCTTCTACGCCGCCGCTGTGGAACAGCGCCGCCGCCTGGTCGCGGTGGCCGAGCGCGAGCCGTGTCAGCAACTCCAGTCCACGCGCACCCGGCGAGGTCAGCGGATCGGTGTCGGCCCCAATTGGCCGCCTTCTGGGTGAACGACCCAAGCTCGGCCTCCGCCTGCCGACACTTCCTGCGCGGCCGCCTCACCAGCACCGGCCTGTCGGACCAGGACGCCGGGCAACTCAGCCGAACCGTGACGGAGAGCGCCGGGTCGCTGATCCCCTCACTCGCCGGCGACCCGCGGACCGCCTCAGCTGTACCCGCCCGGGCGGTCCGGCGCGCGGGCAGGAACGTCTATGCGCGTCGGCCGCACCGCTATGAGGTGCCATGGTCCGGCCATGGAAATCGGGTTGATGGAAGGGTTGGTGCGGAGTGTGTTCGCTGTCTGCGGATTCTGGTCCGGTGCGCGTACTGGACGTGTCGAGTGACGCGTACCGGCGGGCGTTCGAGCTGTTTCTGTCCGGTACGGACGAGAAGGCCGTCACCCACGCCCGGCTGGCGGACCTCGTCGCAGGGCTTGAACGGCGGCGGGTGTTCCTGGACGTGGGGGCGGGCGCGGGGCAGACCACCGCCCATCTGGGGCGGCGTTTCGATCGGACGGTGGCGGTCGAACCCAGCGCCGCGATGCGGGAAAGGCTCGTCCAGGCGTGCCCCGGCGCCGTTGTCGTGGCTCAGCCCATTGAGAGCGCCGACGGGGACGGCGCGGATCTCAGGGACACAGCGGACCTCGCCCTTCTCTCGCACGTCCTGTACTACCTGCCCGAGGAGGCCTGGCTGCCCACCCTGAGGCGCGTGCTCGGCTGGGTGGCGCCGGGCGGCACGCTCCTGGTCGTGTTGCAGAGCCCCGGCAACGCCTGCATGCGCATGGTGGAGCACTTCACCGGTACGCGCTTCGATATGCGGCCCTTCGCCCGCCAACTCGGGGAATTGACGGCGCAGGTGTCCGGCTGGTCCATCGAGACGCTCGACGTCCGCTACCGGACCACGCGCTTCGCCGAAGCCGTGGACGTGGCTGAGTTCATGGTCAATGTGCCCGTGCTGCCCAGCCTCGATCCCCTGCCCGCCAGAGCCGACCTCGTCGCGTACGTGGAAAAGCACTTCGCCCGTCCGGACGGCACGTACGTCATCGGTCACGCCCACGACATCCTGTGCGTCCGCCGCACTCCAGACCCGGCGGCTTATTGAGAACGAATGTCATGTGCTAGTTTCACATTCACTCATTCCTCATTCCTCACCGCCCGCACCGCCCCCCGGAGTACCCGTGCACCTGCGCATACCCCTGCTCTCCACCGGCCTGGCGGCAGTGTCAGCCCTGCTCCTGACCGGCTGCTTCGCCGCGGCAGGTGAAAACGAGACCTCCGGCTCCGGAGCCGGCCGCGGCGACCGGATCAGGCTCGCGATGCTGCAGCCGCCCCGCTCCGGCCTGTCCCCCCTGAGCGACGACGCGTTCAAGCTCTCGCGCTGGTCCACGGCCGAGACGCTGATCAACCTCGACGAGGAGGGCGACGCCCAGCCCGCTCTGGCCACCGACTGGGAGCGCACGTCCGACAGGACCTGGGAATTCACCGTCCGCGACGGCGTGACCTTCCACGACGGCAGCGAACTCACCGCCGAGGTCGCCGCCCACGCGCTCACCCGCGCCACCAAGGCCTCTCCCAAGCCCCGCATCCTCGACGGCGTGGAACTGACCGCGAAGGCCGACGGCGACAAGCTCCTCGTCACCACCGCCGATACGGACCCCCTGGTGCCGCATCGGCTCTCCTCGCCGCAGCTGTCCGTCCTCGCCCGAAGCGCGTACGGGAAGAACGGCAAGGTGAACCCGGTCGGCCACGGCAGCGGCGCGTACGAGCTGGTGAAGGTCAACGGCACCACGACCGCCACGCTCGACCGCTACGACGGCTACTGGGGCGACAAGGCCAAGGCCGCCGGGCTGCACACCGGGCGTCATCGCGCGGGCGGCGCTGCGCCGCGCCATGCCGGCCGTGCTGCCGCAGCTCGGTCTGGTCGCCGTCGGGCTGACGGGCGGCGCGGTGGCGGTGGAAACGGTGTTCGCGGTGCCCGGCATCGGGCGTACCGCGCTCGGGGCCGCGGAGTCACAGGACCTGCCGCTGCTGCAGGGGTCGGTGCTCGCCCTCGTACTGCTGGGTCTGGCCGCCGGTGTGGTGGCGCAGGCCGCGCGGCACCGGATGCTCGGACCTGGGCTGCGGGACGCCGCCCTGTCGCTGCCCGCGCCGGTCGCGGCGGAGGCAGGGCGGCTGCGCCGGGCGGTGCCGGTCGTCTGCGCTCTGTCGCTGATGGCCGTGATCTGCTGGGGTCTGCTGCTCGACCCGTTGCGCGTCGATACGGCGGCCAGGCTCGGCGCGCCGGGCTGGGCGCATCCGCTCGGCACCGACTCGCTCGGCCGTGACGTCCTCGCCCGGGTCGGGCACGGGGCGGCGGCCACGGTGGGGGTCGCGGTGCTGGTCTGCTTGGGCTCGTACGTCATCGCCGTGGCCGCCGGATTCCTGCCGCGCCTCGCGTCGGGCGCCGCGGAGTCCGCGAACGCGGTGCCACCGGTGATCGCCGGCATCCTCGTCGCGGCGATCCTGGGCACCGGCACCCTCGCCGCCTCCCTCGCGGTCGCCCTGGTCTCCTGGCCGCCGCTCGCCGCGCACGCGGCGGCGCTGGTCCAGGAGACCCGCGCCGCGGCCCATCTCACCGCGCAGCGCGCGATCGGCTCCCCGCCGTCGTGGATCCTGACCCGCCACATCCTCCCGGCGGTCGCCGCCCCCGTCGCCCGCCACGCCGTCCTCCGCCTCCCCGGCATCGCCCTGGCCCTGGCCTCCCTCGGTTTCCTGGGCCTGGGCGCACAGCCTCCGGCGCCGGAGTGGGGGCTGACGCTGTCGGAGTCACTGCCGTACGTCGAGCGGGCGCCCTGGGCCGCCTTGGCGCCCGCGGCGATGCTGTTGCTGCTGGCCGCACTGGCGGTGTCCTTGTCCACACTGCCCGCGCCGGCGGCGGGGCGAGAGCTCTTCGCAGGTGTACGACGCCGACTGCGCGGCTCTCTGGAAGGAAGCTCCCCATGAGACCTCTTCTCGACGTACGGGACCTGCACATCACCGTGCGCGGGCTGCACGCCGTGCGCGGAGTGTCCTTCACGGTGCGGGCGGGCGAAGCGCTCGCCGTCGTGGGGGAGTCGGGGGCCGGCAAATCACTGACCGCGCGGGCCGTGCTGGGCCTGCTGCCGGCCGGGGCCGAGATGCGGGGGAGCGTGCGGTTCGGCGGCCGGGAGTGGGTGGGGGCGCCTCAGTCGGCGTACCGGGAACTGCGGGGGCGGCGGACGGCCTTCGTGCCGCAGGACGCGCTGTCCGTACTCAGTCCCGTGCACACCGTCGGCGAGCAACTCGCTCTCGCCGTACGGTCCGTGCGTCGCGGCATCGGACGGAAAGCCGCCTTCGCAGCCGCGGTCGCCGCGCTCGACCGGGTCGGCATCGCGGACGCCGGGCGGCGCGCCCGGGCGTACCCTCACGAGTTCTCCGGCGGCATGCGCCAGCGTGCCGTCATCGCGATGGCCATGATCAACGAGCCGGAGCTGGTCTTCGCCGACGAGCCGACGACCGCCCTCGACCCGACCGTGCAGGCGCAGATCCTCACCTTGCTCGGCGACATCAGGAAGGAGACCGGCGCGGCGCTCGTCCTGATCACCCACGACCTCGGGACCGTCGTCGGCCACGCCGACCGGGTGCTGGTGATGTACGCGGGGCGACCCGTGGAATCGGGACCGGTCGCAGAAGTCTTTACGGCGCCCCTTGCCCCGTACACCGCAGGACTGATCGCCTCCCTGCCGCTTGTACACACAGCGCGTGCCACCGGCCGAAGGCTGCCGTCGATCGCCGGCGCGCCGCCCTCCCTCTCGGCGCTGCCGCCGGGCTGCGCCTTCGCCCCCCGCTGTCCGGCCGCCGAGCACTCCTGCACGAAGACCCCGCCCGAGCCGGCGGTTGCCGCGGCCGGGCGAACCGTGGCGTGTCACCGCCGGGGAGAACTTCCCGTACCGCTCACGCGGTTGTTCGAGGAGAGCGCCGCATGATTCCGCTGCTGGAGGTCGAGGACCTGACCGTTCGCTATCCGGGGCGCGGACGGCGGGGAGAGCCGGTCCTGGCCGTGGACCGGGTCTCCTTCGCAGTCGGCGCGGGACAGACGCTTGCCCTGGTCGGGGAGTCCGGCTCCGGCAAGTCCAGCACCGCGGCGGCCGTACTGATGCTGCGACGCCCCGAGTCGGGCTCGGTCCGCTTCGAAGGGCGGGAGCTCACGACGCTGCGGGAGCCGGAACTGCGGGCGCTGCGGTCCGCGTTGCAGCCGGTCTTCCAGGACCCGTACGGATCGCTCAGTCCCAGACTGCGGGTGCGGGACGCCATCGCGGAGCCACTGCGGGTACAGGGCCGCTGGGACCCGGTGGCCGGCCGGGCCCGGGTCGCGGAGCTGCTGGAACTCGTCGGGCTCGACGGTTCCCTGGGCGCGCGCCTGCCGCAGGAGCTGTCCGGTGGCCAGTGCCAGCGCGTCGGCATCGCCCGCGCCCTGGCGTGCCGCCCGAAGGTGCTGGTGCTGGACGAACCGGTTTCCGGACTTGACCCGTCCGTCCGGGCGGGGGTGATGAATCTGCTGACCGGCCTCCAGGACGAGCTCGGGCTCGGCTGTCTCCTCATCTGCCACGACCTCGCGCTCGTACGGCATGTGGCACACCGGGTCGCGGTGCTGCACCGGGGACGGATCGTGGAGGAGGGCGCGGTCGCGGAGGTGTGCGAGACCCCCTCGCACGCGTATACGCGCGAGCTGCTGGCAGCCGTGCCCGCTCTCCCCGCCGTCCGCTGAGCGGTACGCGCCCGACCGAGGACGTCGTCCGCCGGCCGGTCAGACCCGGTGCTTGCAGAGCCATCCGCGCAGCAGCCGACTGACGGCGGGCATGGCCACGTACGTCATGCCCACACTCAACACCACTGATATCACAGCCGTGTTGACGAGCAGCGGCAGTGTGGTGGCGAGCGGCTGGATGAACGTGACGTTGGCGATCAGCGAGATCGGGTAGACAGCGAGGGACGAACTGATCGCCATCTTCCAGCGGGGCGGGGCCGGCTGCACGGACCCCGGCTTGGCGAACCAGGTTTCCATGCCCGTCAGCTCGCGCCGCGCGATCTCGGTGTGACGGTGCCCCTCGCAGTGGTCGAACCACGCTGCCCGTTCCGGTGACTCTTGCCATGTCCGGCACGCGGCGGCATCGCGGAAGCGGTGGACGAGGAACCACGGGCTGCCGTCTGCCGACGGCCGGAACAGGCCGTACCCAAGATGCCCGGGAAATGCGGCGGCGGTTTCGAGAATGCCCGACGCCCACTTCTCGAAGGCGGCCTCGTGGCCCGGCTCCACCTTACGGGCGATGAGTAGCGTCACTTCTCCGGTGTCGGCCGGTACGGCGGCGTGCTCAAGGCTGATCGCGGTCACTGGTTCGTCTCCTCGTATGTCCCGTGCCGCGCCGGGCTCCACCCTAGGCGGTCAAGGTGCGGGGTTACACGCCGACAGGCCAGGTCTCCTCTTCACCCGTGTCGGCCGGCACGGTGTGGAGGGGGGCCAGCGCGGTGGTGCGGTCCAGGAAACAGAAGGCGTCGTAGCGTTCGCCGAGGACGGTGGCGACGTAGTTGCCCCACTTCTCGCGCTGAGGCTGGTAGACCACCCCGATCGCGCGATGGTCGTACTCCTCCTGGAGCCAGCGGTCACGCCGGCGGCCGGGCGGGAACACGAAGAGGCTGTCGCTGTCGGGCAGCGCCCGGTGCAGCAGGTCTTCGAGGCTGCCCTCGCGGGCCGGTGGGACCCACATGACCTTGGGGGCGCCGCCCCAGAAATCGGAGGCGATGACGGTGCCCTCGTACGAGCCGAATCCGGCCAGGACGACGCCGTCGGCGGCGTGGCGCTCCCGTACCAGCTGACCGACGCTGACCATGCCGGCCGCCGCCATGTCCGTGGCGCGGGCGTCCCCGACGTGGGTGTTGTGCTCCCACACCACTGCCTTTGCCCGTGGCCCGTAGTACTCCATGAGCCGGTCGAGAGTGTCGGCCATGTGGTGATCCCGGATGTTCCACGAATGCGGCCCGCCCCGCAGCATCGCCCGGTAGTAGCGCTCGGCGCCCACCAGCACCTCCGCGTTCTGCCGCGCAGCAAACTCGGCCAGGCTGCCGTCGGCCGCGGCGGCCTCCTCTGTGCTGCGTCGCAGCTGGACGAGGAGCGCGAGGACCTCCGGTTCACAGCCGGACGGTACGAGCTCGGTGGACAGGGCGTAGGACTGGGGATCCTCGGCGTACGGCTCGAAGCAACGGTAGGCCTCCAAGGCGTGGGCCACCGCCTTCGGGGCGTTCGCGCCCAGGTAGTCGCGTACCGCTTGCAGCGACTCCCACAGGCTGTACACATCGAGTCCGAAGAAGCCCACTCGCTGGTGCTGCGGCAGGGCGGCGTTGTGGCCGCGAAGCCAGCGGCTGAAGCGGGCGACGTCGGTGTTGGCCCACATCCAGGCCGGCCAGCGGTCGAAGTGTTCCAGTACGTCTATCGGGTCCTCGGGTGCCAGAGGGACTGCCGTAACGGAGCAGTGCAAGGCCTGGCAGTCGGGCCAGTCGCCCTCCACGGCGACGAAGGAGAAGTCCTTCTCCTCGATCAGGCGGCGGGTCAGCACGTTGCGCCACCGGTAGTACTCGGCGGTGCCGTGCGACGCCTCGCCCAGCAGCACGTAACGGGCGTCGCCGATCCGCTCCAGCAGCGGATCCAACGACTGCGCGCCCGTCAGGGGAAGGGCGGTCTCACGAACCTGCGCGATCTGAGGTTGCGCGCCCGGTGTCGCGTTCCTGCGCACCATGCGAAATCCCTCTCCGGACAGACAGTCACCGGTCCAGCTTTGCCCGGTGGCAGCGGTCGGGTACCCGCAGTCGCGCGCTGTGATGCGCGGGAATCCTGGCGAGACAGGTGAGGCGTACGTTGTCACGCTGCGCAGTGAACGAAGTGCGAGCGGTCAGGCGCGCGGGCGCAGCCCGGCGTCGACGACCGTGGCGATCGCCTCGCAGTACCGCACGATGCCAGGTGAATGCACTGGACAAGGTCGCGGCGTCTTGGTGGTCGGTGCGAGGCAGAAGTGCAGATGGTCGTCGTCCCGGTGCACAGCGGTGAGCCCGCCGCGGCAATCCTGCGAGCGGGCCCGCTCGTCGTCGTTGCAGGGCAGCCGTTGCGCCCAGGTGTAGCGGGCACCCGCCGGGCTCACCGACAGGCCGGCGTCCGCCACCAGGTCCCGGCCGGCAGCCGCCTGGGCCCGGTAGATGCCGTTGACCCGGCGGACGCGATCCGGTGAGAAGGCGTCCGGGCCCTGCAGCACCCAGACGATTCTGGGACGGGGGATCCCGACGTCGCGTGCCGCCGCCGCGATCTGCTCCGTGAGCGCTTTCGCGTCGGCCGCGTAGCGGGTGTAGTAGCGCGACCCACCCCCTTGGGGAATCGAGTCCATGCAGGGGGTGTACGCCCAGGAGTTGCCCCAGAACTGCAGGACGACGACCTTCGGCCGCTGCGACCTGACCAGGGCGGCAGCCTTGTCCTGTGGCGGCACGAGCGAATCGCGGGCCGTGTCGGCCAGGTAGTCGCACAGGGTCGTACCGGAATACGGCGCACTGTGTACGGTCGCCCGCCCCGCGGCGGAGATACGGTCGGCCAGGACGCGCTGGGTCTCCATGGCGAGTGAGTCCCCGAGGTAGAGCACACGCGACTTCTCGCGGGGCGGCTGCGACTGCGCCGGTGCGCCGGTCGGCGGGACCGAAGCGGACTCCACCGGCCGCGCGGCGGTCGGCGCACCGGGACCCGCCGGTGGGGGAGCGGCAGCGATGGAGGCGTCCGAGGGATCGGAGCAACCGGTCACCCAGGCCAGCGCGAGCGCGGCCAGAACCACTGATCGCCTGCTCCGTCGCCTCACAACCGGCCCCCTCCGCGCGGCAATTGGGGGACCCACCCTGGACCCGCGAGGCACGGACGTCCAGTCGCGCAGGTGACAAATCGCAGGCTTCGTGCGGTCCCGGCCGGTCCGGGGCCGGAAAAGCGCCAGCAGGCCGGAAATGGGCTGTGGGCGTGACCGGACTCCGTGATTGCATGGGCTTCATGGTGTCCACTGACCGGCTGCTGGCATTCGCGGCCATGTCGTTCCTGCTGATCGTGATTCCCGGCCCCAGCGTGCTTTTCGTGATCGGGCGGGCGTTGGCGCAGGGGCGCCGCGCCGCGCTGACCACGGTCGTGGGGAACACGGTCGGAGCGTACGTCCTCGTCGTGGCCGTGGCACTCGGCGTCGGGGCCGTCGTGGAGCGCTCGGTGCTCGCCTTCACGGTGCTGAAGCTCGTGGGCGCCGCGTACTTGGTGTATCTCGGCGTCAAGGCGGTGCGGCAGCGCGCGTCGTTGCATGCCGCGTTCACCGGTGACGCTCCTGCGCATGGCAGCATGCGCACGTTCTGGGAGGGCTTCGCGGTCGGCGTGGCCAACCCCAAGACCATCGTGTTCTTCGCCGCCGTACTGCCCCAGTTCGTCGACCGTGGCCAGGGGAACGTCACGGCTCAGATGCTGTTGCTCGGCCTGGTCTTCAATGTCATCGCGGTGGCTTCCGACAGCGTGTGGGGACTGGTCGCGGCCACCACGCGGAGCTGGTTCGCCCGCTCACCGCAGCGGCTCGCCATGGTCGGCGGGGTCGGTGGGCTCACGATGATCGGCCTCGGCGTCACCGTCGCCGCGACGGGCCGCAAGGACTAGGCGCCTTTGTCGGCTGCACGTGCCCCGAGGCCGCACCGGTGGGAGAGTCGGAGGGGGAGCACGAGCTGTTCGAACCCGGAGGCGAGCTGTGCATGGACACTGTCCTGGTCACTGGTGGGACCGGCCATCTAGGGCGTGACGTGGTGGCTCTGCTGAAGTCCCGGTACCGGGTGCGTGTGCTGGCCCGGTCCCCCGGCCAGGATCCGGACGTGGAGTGGATCAAGGGTGATCTCGCCACCGGAATCGGAACGCAGGAATCCGTATCCGGGGTGCAGACCGTGGTTCATGCGGCGACTCTGTCCCCGGCTGCCCGGCGCGGCTACCTCCTTCCGACGGACTTCTGGCGCAGCCCTCCCGAGGTCGATGTCGACGGCACCCGCCGGTTGCTGGAGGCGTCCCGCAAGGCAGGCATCGCCCACTTCGCCCATGTCTCGATCGTCGGCGCCGACCGCCCCCGTGTTCCGTACATGCAGGTCAAGCACACCGCCGAGAAACTGGTACGGGACAGCGGAGTGCCGTGGTCCGTCCTGCGGGCCACACAGTTCCACTGGCTGACCGACCGCATGCTGGGCAAGATGTCGCGGATGCCGTTGCTGGCGCTTCCCGGTGCCCTGGTGACTCAGCCGGTGGACTCGCGCGACTTCGCCGCGTACGTGGCCGGCCGCGTACAGGACGGCCCGGGCGGGGATTGCGAGGAATTCGGCGGCCCCGAGGTCCTGGAGCTGCGTGATCTTGTCAGGCAGTGGCAGCAGGCACGTGGCCGGGCGTTCCGCGTGGTGGACGTACCCGCGCCCGCCCGCCTCCGGCAGGCGGCCCGTGACCTGACCACTCCGGACGGCCGACTCGGCCGGACCACGTGGTTGGACTGGCTGAACACCCACCAGCCCGAGTAGGCGGCGTGCACCCTCATCGATGACAGCGGGCCAAGGCGGTGAAACGGTGGTGTTCGAGCTCGTACGTGAACTGAACCGGCGGGCCGACCCGGTGCGCCTGCGGCACGACGTGGAATTCCTCGCCGACCGCCCGCGCAGCCGCACCCGTGCCCCCGAGGCCATGCTGCGCGCCGAGGCCTACGTGATGGGTGAACTGGCCACCGCGGGCTGGCGAACCGAGCGGCAGCCGTTCGACGTACGGTGGCGACTGGGCGGCAGCGACCGCCAGGGCCACCAGGCGATCGCGCTACAACTCCGGCTGCACCCGCACCTGACCGGCGCGAACCTCGTAGCCGGCCTGCCGGGGGCCGACGACCGGCCCACCGTGGTCGTCGGAGCCCATCTGGACACCGTCGACGGCAGCCCCGGCGCCGACGACAACGCCTCCGGAGTCGCCGCGCTGCTGGAAATCGCGCGGCTCCTCGGCGGACTGCCGCGGCCGCCCGCCGTCACCCTCCTGTTCTTCGACATGGAGGAGCTGGGCATGATCGGTTCCCGGTTCGCCGCCCGGGAGCTCCGGCGTACCCGGCAGGTCACGGGCATGATCTGCCTGGAGTCCGTCGGCTTCTTCGCGACCGGGCCCGGCACCCAGCTGATGCCTGCCGGGTTCGCAGCGGCCTTCCCCCGGGTGGCCGCCCGGGTCCGCTCCGGCGGACAACGGGGCGACTTCACCCTGGTGGTCCACCGGCGCTCGACCGGGGCGGCGGCGTCTACGTGGCGCCGGGCAGCGGAGGCCGCAGAGCCCCGGCTTTCCGTCGTCACCCTGCGCGACCCGCGGCCGCAAGGCCTGCTCGGCGCCCTCGTCGGCCTTGCGGCGCCCCCGCTGATCCACCTCGACCGCAGCGACCACGCGTCATTCTGGAACGCGGGGATTCCGGCCCTGATGCTCACCGGTACGGCGAACTTCCGGAACCCCCACTACCACCGGCCGACCGACACTCCGGACACCCTCGATTACCGGCGTCTGGCAGCGGTCGCCGTCGCGACCGCCGCCACCGCCGCGTCCTGGTGAGCTGCGGACACCCGTAGAAAACAGCACACGTCGCCCACCTTCCCTAGGCTGGAACTGACTGGCAAGGTGCGCGTGGAGAGGTGGGCGGGCCACCTCGGACGGTGGCTCTGCCGGAGCGAAAGACCGGTGGTCTCGGCTACGGGGGCGCGGCAGGCTGTGAGAGAGCAGATGCGGGTATTCGGCGGCGTGTCGCTGACAGCTGTCTACGTGCTGGGCAGGAGGGACGACAGCCTGCGACTGGTGGAATGGGCCGGAGAATCCGGGGCCCCGTTCGGTCTGTCGCCCAGCTACCCGCTCTCCGGTCGTGGCCCCGTCGTGGACGCCTTCCATGCCGGCCGCCCCCTGTGGCTGAACGCGGCGGACCTGGCCGCTTACACCCGTCCCGCCGAGGAGAGTGCGGAGGAGACCCTGCCCGACGGCATGTCCCTGGGCGCACTGCCGCTCGGAGCGAACGGCCGTCCGCTGGGCTGTCTGGTCGTCGTGGACCGCCTCGGCCACGGCTTCGACGCCGAACGGCGCAACTTCCTGGAGCTCTACGCCGACCAGGTCAGCACCTGGCTGGAAGCGGTCGGTGAAGTGAACACCCACCCCATCGGCCGTACGGAGCCCCGGCCGGTATGGGGCTCCGCGCTGGACGGCCTGAGCGTCGGCTCGTTCACCCTGGTCCTCAGCAGCGGAAAGATCGACGCGGACGGTCCCCTGCTCGATCTCGTCGGCATCCCCTGGGACGACTTCGACGGACGTGTGGAGACCCTGCTGGCACACACCGTCCCTGACGACGTCCCCGCCCTCATGTCCATCGTGGAGCCGGGCCACATGGCTTCCGGCGGCCGGGAACTGGAGTTCCGTATCCGCCGCCCCACCGGCGAGCTGCGCTGGCTGCGCCTGCGGTGCCGGCTGCTGGCGGACGGCGGCGGCAGGCCGGAGCGGGTGCTCGGTGTGATCGCCGATGCCTCGAATCTGCGGCCCAGCGCCGACGAGGTTTCCAGGGTCCAGCGGCTGTCCGTCGCGCTGGCGGGTGCGATGACCGTGCGGGACGTCAGCAGGGCGGTGGTCGCCGCCCTGCGCGACCCGCTGGGAGCCGATCGGGTGGCTCTCGCCGTACTCGAAGTGGACCGGCTGGTGGTCACCGTCCTCGACCCGCCCGAAGCCGATGCCTGGCCGGAACTCTGGCGCACCGAATGGCGCTCCGAGTGGCCCGACGCGCCCGTCGCCGCTCTGCCCACGCTGCAGGCCGCAGTGCGCGAGGGCCGCGCGAGCCTGTGGACGGCGGGCTCCGCCCTCGAACCGGGCCTCGCGGGCGTCGGCCCCGGCGGTCTCGCCGTCCTGCCGCTTCCCGCCGAAGGCCGGGTGGTCGGCACGTGCCTGGTCGGATGGGACGACCCGCACGAGTTCGGCCCCGAGGAACGGTCCCTGCTCACCGCGACCGCCGGCCTGGTGGGGCAGGCCCTGGTACGCGCCCGGGCGTTCGACGCCGAGCACGAGCTGGCCACGATGCTCCAGCGCAGCCTGCTGCCGCGCAAGCTCCCGCGGCTGCCGGGCGGAGTGGCCGTCGCCCGCTATCTGCCGGCGACGGTGGGTCTCGACGTGGGCGGCGACTGGTACGACGTGATCCCGCTCTCCGACAACCATGTGGCGCTGGTCGTGGGGGACGTACAGGGACACAGCGCCGGCGCCGCCACGATCATGGGTCAGATGCGTACGGCGATCAGGGCGTACGCCGTGGAAGGCCACCCGCCCGACGTGGTCGTCTCCCGCGCCAACCGACTGCTCGTCGGCATGGAGACCGACCTCTTCGCCACCTGCTGCTACGTCGCCATCGACATGGAGGAGGGCGACGCCTGGTGCGTCCGGGCGGGGCACCTGCCGCCGTTGCTGCGCACCCCGGAAGGGGGCACCCAGGAACTCACTCTGGAAGGCGGGCCTCCGCTGGGTGTGCTCGCGGAGGCGGAGTTCCCGATGACCTCGGTCGCCTTGGCCCCCGGCGCGGTTCTGACCCTGATGACGGACGGCCTGGTCGAGTCCTCCAGCCTCCACCTGGAAGACGGCATGCGGCGCGTGTGCGACGTACTCTCCACCACTGACCCGTCCGATGCCGGGCGGATGGCCGATGAACTGCTCGGGGGCGCCAACCGGCGCGACGACGACGTGGCCCTGCTGCTCCTGCGCTACGACGGAATGGGAGAACGGCCGCTCCGGGCGGGCTGGACGGTGTGGAGGCTGCCCGACGCCGTCGCGCACGCGCGCCGTTTCACCTCCCGCACCCTGCGCACCTGGAACGTGTCCGAGCAGCGCGACGCGGTCCTGCTCATCGTCTCCGAGCTGGTCACCAATGCCCTGGTACACACGAAGGGCCAGGTGCGCCTCGACCTCACACTCACCGGCGAGCGACTCCGGGTGGCGGTGAGCGACGCGTCGCCGCGCACGCCCGTCAGACCGGCGATCGTCGACTGGGAGGCGACCGGCGGCCGCGGCATCCTGCTCGTCGAGGCGGTCTCGACGTCCTACGGTTCGGTACCACTGGGCGGCGGCAAACAGGTATGGGCCGAAACGCCCCTGCCGCCACCCGTGATCCTGTAGGCGGAGTCAACAAGCCACAACGCCATACGTATTGTGGGCGCGAGACGACCTTGTGGTCGCCCCGGACGGAGAGGCCCACCGCGTGCACCCAGCCACCGACGACCCGACGATCCCCTCGATGGTTCAGGTGCCCGGTGGCGCCGTCGACCTTCGGGACGACCGGCGCGGCACCAGCTGGCGGGCTGAGATCGCTCCTTTCCTGCTCGGCCGGTATCCCGTCACGGCGAACCTCCACCGTGCCGTCTCAGGAGCGGATCCCGTTCCTGCCACGAGCGGCTCCTCGCCCGTGACGAACGTCAGCTGGCTCGACGCGATCGACGTATGCAACCGGATCTCGGACCGGTCCGGCCTCGACCGGGCGTACTCCCGCGACGCACAGAGCGGGGAGGTGACCTGCGACTGGTCGTCCAACGGCTATCGCCTGCCGACCGAGGCGGAGTGGCAGTACGCCTGCAAGGCGGGCACCAGCGGCTACCGGTACGGGGAGATAGACGACATCGCCTGGTACGCGGACAACTCCGGAGGCCGGGTCCACGACGTCGGCGGCAAGGCCCCCAACTCGTGGGGGCTGCACGACATGCTGGGCAACGTCTGGGAGTGGTGCTGGGATCTCTACGACGAGGAGATCTACGGCTCGTACCGCATTTTCCGCGGTGGCGGCTGGGCCGAGTCGACGCGGGGCTGCGGTGCGTCTGTGCGTCGCCGCAGTCACCCCTCGTTCAGGATCGACGACCTCGGCTTCCGGCTCGCTCGGACGGCGTCATGAGGCGCGGACAGCCGGCGGTCGGCGGCGGGCCGCCCGTAGTCGCGGATCCATGCCCCTTGTGTTCGTCCCCCTCCGGGGCAACGTCCGGCCGTCGGGCAGCGTCCTTCTGGGCGTGATCGAACTTATTGACCCCTTCAGCCCCGACGACCACGAACAGACCGTGCGGCCCGGCCCGTGGTGGCGTCATGCCTTGTGGGTGGCGGGCATCACCGTCCTCGGGGTGGGGGTGGGCTGGGCGAGCGCCTTCTTCCGTGTCGGCCCCGAGGAGTACGGGCTGCCGTCCGCGGCTCCGGGGGAAGTCTGGCCGTATCTGCTCACCTGGACTGCGACCGGCCTGGCGGCGGCGGCCGTGCTGCGGGCCGCTGCCGCCAGGGTTCCGGTCTACGCCGTGGGGCGGATCGCGGCCGTGCTCACCGCCCTGGGAACCCGGGTCTCGCTGGGCTGGCGGCCGGAAGCGCCGGTGCTGGCTGCGATGGCCGCGGCCGCACTGACGGCGGCGGGCATCTGGTGCGCCCTCGCGCTGCGCTCGGCGTCCCGTGGCAACCGCGAAGGGCTGGTTACGTCGGACGGGTGAGGGCAGGCCGGATCAGAAGCTCGCTCACGTCTGGGCCATGAGCCGCAACATCGCCGTGTCGTACCGTGCTCGCAGGCTCACATCCGCCGGCCGCGCAGAATCTCGGAGTCCGCACCGGCGAGCAAGGGCTGTCAATTGGTTCACCGGAACAGTGGTGCGACTCCTCCTGGTGGAAAGAGCCGGATTACCGGAGGGTGCGCGGCGTACGTGCGGCTCCTGTGCGCGGTGTTGACGTGTCCGTGCCAGCGTCCTACCTTCTCGATCGAGATGTCAGACGAGGTTCGATATACCGAACGAATGAGGAGTTCATGGCGCCTCCCCTTGACAGACGAAACTTCCTCCGTGGCGCGACGCTCGTCGCGACGGCACCCCTGGTGACGTCCCTGCCCGCAGGTCAGGCGACCGGGGCGCCTCGGATGCCCGGTGCCGGTGCCGGTGCCGCGGGCGTTGCGCTGCGGGTTCCGTCCGCCTGGAAGGTCCAGCCCTTCCCGCTCAAGGACGTGACCCTCGGTGGCAACGGCATCTTCGCCGCCAAGCGCCAACTGATGCTCGACCACGGCCGTGGCTACGACGTCGACCGGCTGTTGCAGGTCTTCCGTGCCAACGCCGGGCTCTCCACCCTCGGCGCGGTCGCCCCCGGCGGCTGGGAGGGTCTTGACGGCGAGGCGAACGGCAACCTCCGTGGCCACTACACGGGCCACTTCCTCACCATGCTCTCCCAGGCGTACGGGAGCACCGGGCAGGCGGTCTACGCCGACAAGATCCGTCACATGATCGGTGCCCTGACCGGGGTCCGCGAGGCGCTGCGCCGCGACCCGGCTGTGCTCAGCGTTCCCGGAAGGTTCGGTACGGCCGCCGAGAACGTGCGCGGCTCCCACAGGTACGTCGATCTGCCCGCCGGCGTCCTCGGCGACTCCTCCGCCGTCACCCTCTCCGCCTGGGTGAAGCCCACTCACGACGCCGACTGGACACGCGTCTTCGACTTCGGCAACGACACCACCCGCTATCTCTACCTGGCCGCCCGCAACGCCAACGGCCATCCCCGTTTCGCCCTCACCACCAACGGCCCCGGCGGCGAGCAAGGCATCAACGGCAGCGCCCCACTTCCACTGAACCGGTGGAGCCACCTCGCGGTGACCCTCTCCGGCACCACCGCGACGCTCTACGTCAACGGCACCGTCGTCGGCCGGAACACCGCCATGACCCTCAACCCGCGGGCGCTCGGAACCCTTGCCAACAACTGGCTCGGCCGGTCGAACTACCCCGCCGACCCCGTCTTCGCCGGCGCCTTCGACCAGGTCGACATCTGGTCACGGGCGCTGACCCCCACCGAGATCGCCGCACTCCAGGACACGCCGGCCGCCGAGTCCTCCGCGGGCGCCGGCGACCTCGCCTCGTACACCTTCGACGAGACGAACGGCGCCACCTTCGCCGACGCCTCCGGCCGCGGCCGCCCCGCGACGCTTCGCCGTACCTGGGGCGCACCGAGCCACCCCGGTTTCCTGGCGGCGTACCCGGAGACGCAGTTCATCACCCTGGAGTCGATGACCACCGGCAACTACACCGTGGTGTGGGCGCCGTACTACACCGCCCACAAGATCCTGCGAGGACTCCTCGACGCGTACCTCAACACCGGCGACGACCGGGCGCTCGATCTCGCCGCCGGTATGTGCGACTGGATGTACTCCCGGCTGTCCAGACTGCCCGCCGCCACCCGGCAGCGCATGTGGGGGATCTTCTCCAGCGGCGAGTTCGGCGGCATCGTCGAGGCGATCTGCGATCTGTACGCGATCACCGGCAAGCCCGAACACCTGGTACTGGCCCGGCTCTTCGACCTCGACCGGCTCATCGACGCCTGCGTCGCCGGCACGGACATCCTGAACGGCATGCACGCCAACCAGCACATCCCCATCGGCATCACCGCCCTGGCCACCGGGGCCGCACTGGTCACCGTCCCGCAGCAGGACGCACAGGCCCGGAGCGCGGCAGCGGTCTCTTCCGTGACCGTCCGGCCCGATCCCTCGTACGCGCACGAGAGCTTCCAGGGCTGGGGCACCAGCCTGGTCTGGTTCGCCAACGCCACCGGCGACTACCCCGAGGAGATACGCCAGAAGCTGGCCGGCCTCCTCTTCGGCGACGACGGCCTCGCCCTGAACATCGCCCGCTACAACATCGGCGGCGGCAACGCCCCCGACGTGAAGGACTACCTCCGTGCCGGGGGAGCGGTCGAAGGCTGGTGGAAGGCCCCGGCGGGCACCACCCGCGAAGACACCGACTGGTGGAGCGCCAAGGACCCGGCCGACTGGAATCCGCAGGCCGACGCCACTCAGCGCTGGTGGATCGACCGGATCAAGAACGACATCGACCACTGGGAGACGTTCAGCAACTCACCGCCGTGGTTCATGACCAACAGCGGCTACGTCTCCGGCGGCTTCAACTCCTCCACCGACCAGCTCAAGACGGAGTCCGTCGACGACTTCGCCGCCTACCTCGCGGGCGCGACCGAGCGGCTGGAGAAGGCACACGGCATCAAGGTCGACACCCTCGACCCGTTCAACGAACCCAACACCGACTACTGGGGCACCCGCCTGGGAGCCGACGGCCAACCGGTCGGCGGCCGCCAGGAAGGGGCCCACATCGGCCCCGGACTCCAGCAGAAGGTGCTCCGCGCCCTGGCCCCGGCGCTGGAGAAGTCCCGTACCGACGCGAAGATCTCAGCGATGGACGAGACCAACCCCAGCATCTTCGCGCAGAACTGGAACAGCTATCCCCGGGAAGTGCGCGACCTCGTCGACCAGATGAACGTCCACACCTATGGCACCGCCGGCCGCACCTCCGTGCGTGACCTGGCCAAGGCGGACGGCAAGCCGCTGTGGATGAGCGAGGTCGAGGGCGACTGGGGCGACGGGCAGAGCTTCACGGACATGCGGCCGGGCCTCGGGCTGGCCCAGCGCATGGTCGACGACCTGCGTGAACTTGAGCCCGAGGCCTGGGTGTTCTGGCAGCCCGTCGAGGACTACGACAACATGAAGCCCGGCGGGGAGTCGGCCAGGGGCGGCAACTGGGGGAGCATCCAGCTCCCGTTCAGCTGCACCGCGAAGGACACCCTGGCGACCTGTCCCATTCGTACGAACACCAAATTCGACACGGCGCGCAACTTCACCCACTACATCAAGCCCGGTGACCGGCTGATCAACGTCGACGACACGTCCAGTGCCGCCGCGGTCTCCAAGAAGGGCGACGCGGCGACGGTTGTCCACGTCAACAGCACCACTGACGCCCGTACGGTCACGGTCGATCTGTCGAAGTTCGGCCACATCACCCGCAACGCCACCGTCACCCCCGTCGTGACCAGCGCCGAAGGCAAGCTCGAACGGCACGAGGCCGTGGCGGTCAGCGACCGGAAGGCCACCTTCACCGTGCCCGCCCAGTCTGTGACCTCCTTCGTGGTCAAGGGCGTCTCCGGTGTAGCGAAGGACGCGGCCCTGCTGCGGAAGGGCCACACGTACCAACTGACCGGCGTCCAGAGCGGAAAGGCACTCAGCACCGCCGACAACGGCACGAGCCTCGTCATCAGGACTGCGAGCGCGGGAGCGGCCAACACCGGCCAGCAGTGGCAGCTGCGGCAGATCACCGGTGACACCGGCAACCAGAAGCGGTACGTGTTCACCAACCCGGCGGAAGGAAAACGCCTGGCCGTCCGCGACGGAGCCCCGGTGCTGGAGGCCGACAGCGGCAACCGCGACAAGGCCACCCAGTGGATCATGTCGACGACCGGCGACGGCACCTGGACCCTCGTCAACGCCGCCACCGGAAGACTGCTCGAAGTCGGCGGCCAGGCGACGCACGACGGAGCCGCCGTCACACTGTGGACGTCGAACTCCGGCTCCAACCAGCGCTGGAAGGTGTCCGACGTGACGGCCCACACCCTGGGCTGACACACGCCTCTGTCTCCGCCGGCCACGGCGGAGACAGAGGCGGCCCGTGCGGACATTGGTGCGGGTCACCTGGGCCGGGCGTTGTTCTGCGCCCGTTCCCCCATCCGCTCCCAGAACCGCCTCAGCTCGGTGACGTCCGTGCGCCGCTGCCAGCGGGCCTGGCGACGGAAGAGTGACCGCGACAGTTGCGTGGACTGCGCGCGGCAGAAGGCCTCGCTCAGCTCGACCCGGTGGCTGTCCAGGCCCTTGGGCGGGTACGGGCAAAGTTCGAAGGCGCAGTCGTCCCGGCAGTTGGAGCCCGCCTGCGACGCGGCTGTACGTACGACCGTACGACCAGGGTCGAGTGGTCCTCGGTCCCGGGTGAGGCACGGCGGCAGGTCCGGCCGGTTCGTGTGCTGCAGGCGCCGTAGCCGGTCTTTGGGCCAGTCGCCCCGCTCGGCGAGGTTGAGCAGCAGGAGGACATCGGCGAGGAGCTGCTGGGCGCGCGGGTGCAGGGAACTCCAGCCGGTGGAGGGCGGAATCCACAGGTGGTGCTTGCGCGCTTCGCCCTGTGGGGCCGTCTGGGAGCCGACGTGGGCGGCGACACCTGACTCGTCGATCCAGAGGAACCGCTCCGGCTGCCGGGTCTCCATGGCCCATACGCACAGCTCGGCGGCCGCCTCGACGAAGGGGTGCTGCGGCTCGCCGTCCGGGAGAGCGAGCCACTGCCGTACCTGTTCGGCGGGATCCGAGCCGTGTCCGTGCGCGGGCTGTGTCACCGTGACCCCGTCGGGCAGCGCCCAGAGGGTCAGCGCGTGCAGCAGCGTGAGCCGGGTGAACCAGAACCGGGTGCGCTTGAGCATGTCCCAGGCCTGCCCGCTGAGGTACTCGCGGGCCTCGGGCCTGGCATGCGGATGGCGGTGGCGGCGGTTCGCCGCGTACTTGAAACCTTGAGCCAGAGCCACCTCCACGGTGAGGTCGAGGGCGGGCGCGCCGGCCCCGTCCGGAGCGCCGACCCGCCGCACCCAGCCCTCCAGGAACTCGTACGGCGTGTTCTGGTGGCGGTGCGTGGTGACGGATCCCACGAGCAGGGGGACCAGCCACGCGCACATGGTGTCGTCCCGCCATCTCTGCTCCTCGTCCTCGCGCTCCTTCTCCTCCCGCTTGCGCTCCTCCCGCCGTCGCTCCTCCCGCTCCTTCGACTCCCGTTTCGTGCGGGCGATGTCACCTTCGACCCGGCGTTGTCTCCTGTACTCCTCTTCCGCGACGGCCTCCGGTTGCTGGCCCGCCCACAGCTCCTCCATCCAGTCCGGATCGCGTTCCACCCGCTGTTCCCGGACACCCTGCGGCCCGCGCAGCCTGGCCTGGAGCACCGCGAAGGCGCTGTCGCCACCCGCCCCGATCTCCTGCGCGATGGCGACCCGGATGGGGTAGGAGGGCTCCAGGCGCGCGATCTCGAAGAGCACCAGATAGGCGGGTTGCAGCGTGCGCCTGCGGGCGACGCCGCGCATCGCCTCGCCGAAGCGGGACACCACCAGCGCCTTGGCGACGCGCAGGGTGTGCGGATCGCGTGCGCGCAGGTCCGGCCAGGCAGTGGCCAGCCGCATGGCGATCAGGTGCTGCTGCGGTACGGCATCGACGCTGTCGATCTCCAGGGCGGCCGCGTACAGCTCCAGCGCCTTGGCGTGCAGCGTGCGGCCGACGAGCCGCTGGGCGGCGTCCGAGACCCGGCCCTCCGGAGCGTGCAAGCCGGGAGGAATCGCCCGGTGGTCCCGGTCCATCTCTGCCTGGCACGCCGCGTTCAGCAGGAGGTCGCGGGCGGCGGACACCGGGCACCACGGATCCCCGTCGCCGTGCGCCTCCTCGTGGAGGCACGAGCCTTCGGGCGTACGGGAGTAGAGCACCATGGCGATCAGCAGTTCCCGGCCCGGCTTCTGGAGCGCTGCGGGGAACATGGCGACCGCCCGTCGCTTCCTCGGGAAGTCCGGATGAATCACGGCGTTCATGATGCGGGCGCCGAGGTGAGCCTGGATCACGCTGTGCTGGAAGCGGACCCGGTCCCCGCCGAGCTCCAGCAGCCCCATCCGCATCCCCCAGTGTGCGGCGAGGCGAAGGTCCAGCCGACTGCCCTCGACCCTTTTGTCCAACTCCAGCAGGATCTCGGGAAAGCGGGGACGTGACGGATTCTGCTCGTCCATGACATCGCTGAAGCGCACCTCGGAGGAGTCCGTGGCCAGGCCGACGCAGGCGATCGCCGACAGGTAGTGGATGGCCGCCCGCCGCTCCTCCTGATTGAGCGGCAGTTCCGGGCGGAAGCGCCCGCTGATCAGGGCGCTGATCCAGGTGTCGAGCAGATGGAACCGCAGCGCCGCCCGGTCTCCGCCGCGCGTCTCCACGGCCTCCTCCTCGGACTGGCCGGTGAGGGCGCGCTCCAACAGCCCTTCGTCGTGGAGTTCGGCGGCGATCTGCAGATAAGTGGGCGCCTCGGCGATGCCGGCCTTCTCGACGATCCAGTCCAGCCGCTGCCGGTCCTCCCAAGCGCTGCCCGAGGAGATGTACGTGAGGGCGGCCTCCTCGCTCAGCGGTTCCAGGTCGGTGAGGGACGCCTCCATCCCCCTCAGCGAGTCGTGCGGCCGTGAGGTGATGATGAGCGGCAGCCGCTCCTCGTTCGCCCGGCGGATCGCCAGCCGGATGATGGTGTCGCGCTCCTCCGCCAGCTCCGGAGCGGTCAGTGCCTCCTCCAGACCGTCCGCGAGTACGACGATCCGTCCTTGCTGGCACAGCCGACGCCACACCTTCTCCGCCTCGGCGTCGGAACGGATGTGCCCCTGCACCTCACGAGAGAACCGTTCGAACGCCAGCTTCCGGAAGTCGAGATCTCTGTCGGCGCTCCGAAGCCGAAGGGGCACAGCGAGGGCGCTGCGCCGGGCGAGCTCCTGCGTCAGCAGCACGACCAGCGCCGTTTTGCCGGTGCCGACGCCGCCGACCACGACGTGCGCACGGCGGAACCGGCTGTCCCGCTGGTCCTCCATGAGGATTTCGCAGAGCTGGTCACGCCCCACGACCTTGCCGAAGATCCCGCCCGCCGTCTCCACGAGCTCGTGCGGCTTCTCCCTGGCCTTCTTGAGATACACCGTGCGCACACGGGTGAACCGGAAGAAGAGGTACGCGACCGTGGCGAGGGCAACGGTGAGAAAAGGCATGACGACCGTCTGGAGGATGCCACAGGAGAGCGGACTCTTCGCGCAGTGGCGATCAGCCCACCTGATGGGCGTCCAGGACTCCGTGTCCGCCTCCTCCGACAGGGTGACCACGGCCGTCACCGCCAGGAACAGCAGGATCAGCGCGCCCAAGAAGGTCAGTACGAGCAACGGGACGTACGAGCCACGCTTGGGGACCCGCCACTTCCGGGCATGGTTGTAACCCTGCTGCATCAACCGACGCGAAGCACCCCTGTCAACGTTCACCCCGTCACTGATTCCGTGTCAGCGCGGAGCCCCACCGACATTCACCCACGCGGCGCATTACCCGAGTGCCGTCCTCCGCCTGAACCTCAGCTCCCCCCCATAAGTTTCCCGGCATCCGGAAAAGACCCTGGTGACCCGGTCCGGCCCGCCGCACGATGGTGCCCGACGATCACCACGCAGTCGACAACGGAGTGCTGCCATGGTCCTGCCATCCCCTTCCTCCGCACCCGGACAGACCGGCTCTTTGCGCGCCGCCCTCGACGAGGGGCCGATGAGCCGCTTCCAGTGGGGCGCGATCGCGGTGTGCGTACTGCTCAACATGCTTGACGGCTTCGACGTACTCGTCATGGCCTTCACCGGCAAAGCCGTGTCGGCGGAGTGGGCGCTCAGCCCCTCCCAACTGGGACTGCTGCTCAGCGCCGGCCTCGTCGGCATGGCGCTGGGCGCGATGTTCGTCGCCCCGTGGGCCGACCGGATCGGCCGCCGCCCGGTCATCCTCGGCTGCCTGGCGGTGGCCGCCGCCGGGATGCTGCTCTCCTCGGTCAGCCAGTCGGCCGTCCAGCTCGGAGTGCTCCGCGTGCTCACCGGAGTCGGCATCGGCGGCGTGCTGGCCGGCAGCAACGTCATCGCCGGCGAGTACGCCTCCCGCCGCTGGCGCGGTCTCGCCGTCAGCCTCAACTCCACCGGTTACGCGATCGGCGCCACCGTCGGCGGACTGCTCTCGGTCGGCATGATCGGGGAATTCGGCTGGCGCTCGGTCTTCCTGACCGGTGGTCTGGCCACGGCCGTCGCCGTCCCGCTGGCCTTCTTCTGGCTGCCGGAGTCAGTGGACTTCCTGGCCTCCCGCAGGCCGAAGCGGGCCCTGGAGAGGATCAACGTACTGGCCCGGCGCATGGGGCAACCGCCGCTGGAGACCCTGCCCCAGCCCACCGCCGTACCGTCTGGAATCGGGGCCGGATTCCGCGAGCTGCTCTCTCCCGCGCTGCGCCGGTCGACGCTGCTGCTGTGGTCGGCGTTCTTCCTGGCCATGGCCGGCTTCTACTTCGTGACGAGCTGGACGCCGACCCTGCTGGTCGAGGCCGGCCTCTCCGGCACGCAGGGCCTCACCGGCGGGACGCTGCTCAACCTCGGCGGCATCTTCGGCGCCGCCGCGCTGGGCGCCCTCGCCGCCCGCTTCGCGCTCCGTTCCGTACTCATGGCGTACCTGATCACCACGGCCGTGATGCTGGCGGCCTTCATCGCCTCCACCTCCTCGCTCGGGGCGGCCTTCACCCTCGGCGCCGTGATCGGCCTGTTCGCCAACGGCTCCGTCGCCGGGCTGTACGCCCTCACCCCGGCGACGTACGGCACAGGGATCCGGGCCACCGGACTCGGCAGCGCCCTCGCGATCGGCCGCATCGGCGCGATCCTCGCCCCGACCGTCGCGGGCGGCCTCCTCGACAGCGGCTGGACCCCGCAGAACCTCTACCTGGCCGTGAGCGTGCTCTACGTCGCCACCGCGGCCCTCCTCCTGCTGCTGCGCCCCGCCACGGAACCGGACACGGGGCCGGCCATCGCGGCCCCGGCGGCAGGCACCGCGCACTGAACCCACACCCACAAACCCACCAAGGATGATCATGACTGCTTTCGTACGCGATCAGTGGTACGTCGCCGCCTACGGCCGCGAGGTCGGGCGCGAACTGCTCGGACGCACCGTGCTGGGTGAGCCGATCCTCCTGTACCGCACGGAGGACGGCCGGGCGGTGGCGATGGCGGAGCGCTGTGTGCACCGGCGCTTCCCGCTGTCGCAGGCACCGAGCCGGCTGGACGGTGACCGGGTGGTGTGCGGCTACCACGGTTTCACCTACGGCCCCGACGGTGGCTGCGTCTTCGTGCCCGGCCAGCAGCGCATCCCGCGCACCGCCCGCCTGAAGACCTACCCCGTCATCGAGCAGGACTCCTTCGTGTGGGTGTGGATCGGCGACCGCGAGCCCGGGGACACCGTGTCGCCCCGCGCGCCGTGGATGGACTCGCCCGCGTACACCGTCGTGTCGGGCATGGAGCCGATCGACGGCGACTACGGGCTGCTCGTCGACAACCTCATGGACCTGTCCCACGAGACGTACCTGCACGGCGGTTACATCGGCACACCGGAGGTCGCCGAGACCCCGATCACCACGGAGGCCGACGACAAGGCCGGCATCGTCTACGTCAGCCGCCACATGGACGACGCGGAGTGCCCGCCGTTCTACGCGAAGTCCACGGGCATCGAGGGCCGCATCACCCGCTGGCAGGACATCGAGTACCACGCGCCCTGTCTCTACCTGCTCCACTCGCGCATCGCCCCCGTAGGCGCTCCCGGTCCGAATCCGGACGGCAGCGACCCGCACGCGTTCCACGTGGAGGTCGTCTACGGCATCACCCCGTCGACGGAGAAGTCGACGTACGACTTCTGGGCCGTGGCGCGCGACTTCGCCCTCGACGACCAGAACGTCACCGAATTCCTGCGCAGCAACAACCACACGGTGGTGATGCAGGACGTCGTGGCCCTCAACCTGCTGCAGAAATCCCTGGACACCGAGAAGGCCGGCTACCAGGAGCTGAGCATCAACATCGACACCGGCGGCCTGGCCGCCCGTCGCATTCTCGCCCGTCTGGCATCGCAGGCGGACGCGGGGCAGCCGGCGGCGACGGCCCCGTGAACGCGTCCCACCCCGCCGCCCTGACGGGGGAAAGCGTCTTCCGCATCCACTGGGTGCTGGGCACCGACCAGCTGCTGGCTGTCTGCCACTGCGGCGCGGAGCGGGAGTTCGAGGACCCGGTGGAGCTGTGGGACTGGCTGCTGGGCCACCCCGAGGGCCACAGAACTGTGAGGGAAGAACTGTGACCGCCGTGATCCCCCCGCGCATTGCCGCCGAGCCGGAACGCGAACTCGAACTCGAACTGACCCTGGCGCGGAAGGAGTTCCTCGCCGAGCGCGTCGCGCTGCTGACGCTCGCGCACACCGACGGCTCGCCCCTGCCCGAGTGGAGCCCCGGCGCACACATCGACCTGGTGCTCGGACCCGGCCTGGTGCGGCAGTACTCGCTCTGCTCGGACCCGGCCGACCGCTCCCGGTGGCACGTCGCGGTCTTGTACGAACCGGAGAGCCGGGGCGGCTCCAAGTGGGTCCACGAGCGCCTGCGCGAGGGGGCCGAGGTGCGGGTGCGCGGACCGCGCAATCACTTCGCCCTGGAACCGTCCCCGCGTTACCTGTTCATCGCGGGTGGCATCGGCATCACCCCGATCCTGCCCATGGTCGCCGAGGCCCAGCGCCAAGGGGCTGACTGGCAGCTCGTCTACGGTGGCCGCAGCCGCCCGGCCATGGCCTTTCGCGAGCATCTGGAGGCGACGTACGGAGAGTGGGTTTCCGTACGCCCCCAGGAGGAATTCGGCGTACTCGACCTGGACGCGCTGCTGGCCGGCCCGGAGACGGACACGTTGGTCTACTGCTGCGGCCCCGAAGGTCTGCTGAAGGCCGTCGAGCGGCGCTGCCGTGACTGGCCTTCCGGCGTACTGCACATCGAGCGCTTCGCGCCCAAGGACCTCGGCCCGCACGCTCAGGACGAGCCCTTCGAGGTCGAACTGGCCCAGAGCGGCATCACGGTGAGCGTCCCACCGGACAAGTCCGTCCTCCAGGCCGTCGAGGAAGCCGGCGTGCAGGTGCTGTCCTCCTGCCAGGAGGGCACCTGCGGCACCTGCGAGACCGCGGTCCTCGACGGGACCGTCGACCACCGGGACTCCCTGCTCACCCCGGCCGAGCAGGCCGCGCACGACACCATGTTCATCTGCGTCTCACGCGCGGCCTGCCCCCGCCTGGTCCTGGACCTGTGATGGTCTCGCTCACGTGCATCGGGACTATTCAGCCCGGTCGCCGGCACGGCGGTCGGCTGCCCGGCGCGTTGTGCGGGGGACAGCTGCTGGTTTCGGCGATTCTGGTACGACGATGCGGATCACTCTGGTCATCGCGGTGCTCGCTGCCGTACAGGTGTGGGGCAATCGGCTCGGCGCCGACTGGTACGTCCCCCTCTGCGTCGCCACGGCCGCCGTTCTCCTGCTGATCGCCCGGTGGGACGGCCTCAGCTGGGCGGACCTCGGCCTCGGGGCAGGCTCTGCCCGGCGGGGACTGCGCTGGGGACTGGTCCTGGTCGGTGCCGTCATGGTGGTCTATCTGCTGGGTCTGGCCGTGCCGTTCACGCGGGAGGCCTTCCTGGACGAACGCGCTGCGGGACTCACCCTGCAGCAGTTGGTGTTCCGTGTGTTCGTCCGTGTACCGCTCGGCACCGTGCTCCTCGAGGAGATCGCGTTCCGGGGAGTGCTGTGGGCCATGGTCGAACGGCGACGGGATCACGGGGGCCACCTGCCTGTACGCCATCTACGACCCGGTCACCGGGGCTTGCGGCGTGGCCCGCGCCGGGCACCCCGGCCCTGTGCTGGTGCATCCCGACGGGAGCGTGGGCTTCCCCCACGTACCCGTCGCCCCGCCGCTGGGAGTGGGCGGGACCATGCCGTTCGAGACCACCGACCTGCGTCTGCCCGAGGGCTCCCGCCTTGTCCTCTATACCGACGGCCTGCTCAAGGACCGCGACCGTGACGTAGACACCGGACTGGAACTGCTCCGTACTTCACTGGCCGCCGCCGGGGACCGCGACGCGGAGGCCACTTGCGAGACCGTGATCGACACCATGCTCCCGGAACGCGCCAGTGACGACATCGCCCTGCTGGTCGCCCGTACCCGCCTGCTGGATCCCGGGCAGATCGCCGTGTGGGACGTGCCCGCCGACCCGGCCGCCGTCGCCCCGGTGCGCGCCGAGTGCGGTGCGCGGCTGCGGGAGTGGGGCCTGGAAGAGATCGGCTACACCACCGAACTGATCCTCAGTGAGCTCATCACCAATGCCGTCCGCTACGGCTCGCCGCCCATCCGCGTACGGCTGTTGCGCGACCGCAGCTTGATCTGCGAGGTCTCCGACGGCAGCAGCACCTCACCGCATCTGCGCCGGGCGGCGACCACCGACGAGGGCGGGCGCGGGCTGTTCCTGGTCGCCCACCTCGCCCACCGCTGGGGCACCCGCTACACCCCGGAGGGCAAGGTCATCTGGACCGAACAACCCCTTCACGACGGTACGGCCGCCACCACTGGAGAATCCCTCGCCGACCTCTTCCTCGGAGCGTGGGACGAAACCGCTCTCTAACCGTGGCGCCGAAGGACCGGCACATCCAGCTCGACGTGCCGCGCCGCAGCAGTGCGAGTGCGTCGCCGAGGCTAGCGTGAGGAGCGGATGTCCGTGCGGGCAGTGTGACCTGCGGCAGGAGGAGGCGTCGATGAAGGCTGCGGTGCGCAAGTGGGAGGCGGTGCGGGAGTTCGCTCTCGGGCTGCCGGGAGCCGTGGAAGAGTTTCCCTGGGGCCCCGAGGAGTGCGTAGTGAAGGTCAACAAAAAGATCTTCGTCTTTCTCGGCAACGCGGACGGGCCCGAGCCCCCGGGCCTCTCCGTCAAACTGAAGGACCCGGCGGTGCACGAGCACGCGATGACCGCGCCGGGGGCCGAGCCCACCGGGTACGCACTCGGCAGGGCGGGCTGGGTCTCCGTACCACTGGGGGAGAAGGGGGCGCCAACGGCCGAGGTGCTGTGCGAGTGGGTGGAGGAGAGCTACCGGACCGTCGCCCTCAAGCGACAGGTCAGGGAACTCGACGCACGGATCGAGGCTGAGTAACTCGTGTACCCCACTTTCCTTTCACGAATGGGAAGTTACTCTGGCGCCTTGTTCCTCATGAGTCACTTGTGCAAGGGTGAACTACCTCACGTGTAGTCAATTGTGGGCGCTTTTCTCCCCGTTAAGCGAACTTGGTATGCACCAATCAGGGGCCGATTTCCGGCGCCCAGAACTTCTCTGTGCCATTTTGCGCCTTGGAAGGAAAACAGTTCTGTGCACACCCCCCACCCCCCACGCCCGCCCTATCCTCCTGGTTCCGGCGCCGCTGCGGGTGAATCCGACGAGAGCCTCGCCGCGCGGTTGCGAGCGCGGCCGGAGAGCGAGACGGCACACGCCGTTGCGATGCTCCTCGCCCGGCACTGGAAGCCGGCTCGCGACTATGCGGCCATCTGCCTCGCTTCCTCGGCTGACATCGCATCACAGGTCACGACGGCGGCCTGCCATCAGATGCTGGAGAGCCTTGTACGGGGTGAGTCGGCAGCGGCGCTGCGTCCCCGACTCCTGGTGGCCGTAGGCGACACCGTCAAGAGGTGGGCCGCAGACCAGCGCATATCCACTTCCCTGCCGGAACTGCGGAAACCGACAGGGGGTCGCGGCATGCGCGCGGTGAAGCCGAAGGCAGCTGAAAGCCGCAAGGTCGCCGATCACTCGTTCCGGGCATTGCCAGGAGCCGCGCAGTGTGTGCTGTGGCACGTCGAGGTCGAGGCCGAGCCCATAACCGTACCGGCTGGTCTGCTGGGCGTGGACACCGACACCGCGTCGGCCCTGCTGGAACAGGCCCGCAACCAATTCCGTGCGGGTTGCGTGCGCGCCCATAGGGAACTCGCACCGAGCCAGGAATGCCGCTACTACACCCGTCTGATAGATGCACCGATTCGCCGCGGCGGCGCCCTGCTCCCGGATGTCCAAACGCATCTGGCGAAGTGCCGTCACTGCCGCTACGCCGCTGAGCAACTCGGCTATTTCGAAGACCGCCTGGGTCTCCTGCTGGCCGAAACGGTGCTCGGCTGGGGCGCCCGGCGCTATCTCGACTCGCGGCCGGGCCGCGGCGCCCAAGGGGTTGGGGTGCACGCCGGCGGCCGCGTTCGCCACGGTGCCGGGCGCCCAGGAGCCGGACGCCACCGTCTGCTGCCCCACATCACCGCGGCAGGCGCTCACTTCACACCGCCACCGACGCGGCATGCGAAGGTCTTGCTCACCGGCCTTGGCCTCGTCTCGGCCGTACTCCTCACGGCCGTGCTGGCCACCAGCCTCTCGCCGGACCACGGAAACGGCGATCACGCCGGGCCCGCGGCCTCCACGGCTTCGAGCGACAGCCACGCCACCGCTCCGCAACCCACGTCCGAGGCTCCGCCCGCCGAGTCGACCGCGACCGCCTCCACCGTCCCCACTACCCCCGCCGGATTCCCCGCGGCTCCTCTGCGGACCAGGCTGCGCAATGCCGCTGCGGACCTGTGCCTCGACATCCGCGGCGGAAAGCCGAAGTCCGGTGCCCTGACGAAGCTGGCGGTGTGCTCGTCGGCCAGGAACCAGCAGTGGTCGTACGAGGACGACGGCCTGCTGCGCAGTGTCGCGGACCCGGAACTCTGCCTCGATTCCCATGCGGACGAGGGCCTGATCGCACTCGCCGAATGTGCCGGCCCCTCTGCGGCACGCGCCGATGACGTGCGCTACGACCTGACCGTACGAGGGGAACTGCTGCCTCGGTGGGACGAGCGACTGGTGCTCACGCCTGTGTCTCTGGACAGGGACGCGGACGTGGTGGTCAAGATCCGCAACGGGTCCGCGGAACAGCGGTGGCTGCTCGACTCCCCGACAGTGACCCCCGGATCCCGGTCGATCTCCGGAACACCCCCGTCCTCGGAGAGCGTCGCCGCCGACGTACCGCCTGCCGAAGAGGACTGCACCGCGCCGAAGTGCTCGTCTTCCTCACCGGGCGGGAAAAGGGACAAGCCGGAGGAGCCGGAGGCTTCGAGCGAGGAGGTCCCGCCGGGGCACTACGACAAACGGCGTGCGGAGGCCGGCGGCTGCGGAGGGCCGGAGCCCGTTGTGCCGCGCCACGGCGGCGGCAACACCTGCCCTGTCGTAAAGCGGGTCAACGAGGAGGAGGCGCACCTTCCGCGTCACGCCGTCGATGTGAGAGACCTGCCGACTCTGTCCGGCCGGGACGCCGGTGTCACGGGCCTCTCCGAGGGCGCCGAAAGGTGAACCGGGGACGGCCGTAGGCAAGTTCACGCGTCACGGGGCCAGCGACCGCCAGATCCGGTCCGGCAGGATCCGGGCCGCCTCGTCGAGGTCGACGTCGTCGATGCCCGACAGCCAGCGGCGGGCGACGGCGACGACCGGGCCCAGGGCCAGGGACTCGATCAACGGCAGGGGGAGCGGGGCGAGTTCGCCGGACTCGACGTGGGGCTGGATCCACTGGGCGAAGGCCGAGAGCCGGGCCTCCTGGGCGTCGCGGAGTTCCTTGCCCCGGCCCATGTGGTGACGGTCGGCCGTGGAGGAGTGCAGGAGCAGGGCGGCTTCCCTGTGCTCCTGGATGAACGCCAGGTAGGTGCGGACGAGGGCGCGGATGCCCGTACGGGCGGTGCGGGCGCCTTGCAGAGCCCCGGCCAGTTCGCCCAGCAGCCGGCTCAGCCAGCGGTGCGTCAGCGCGGCGACGAGGCCGTCGACGCTGCCGAAGTGGTGGTAGAGGCTGCCCAGACTGACGCCGCTGGCCCGGGTGACCGCGCCGACCGTGACGCCCCGCTCGCCCTCGGCCGCGTAGACGCGCAGCGCGGCGTCGAGGAGCAAGTCGACGGTGACTTCGCCGCGTTGCTGTTTCGGGCTCATCGGATTCCTTCTCCGGTTCTAGAGTATCTTTCTAGAAACTGATTCCAATTCTAGCGGGGCTGACGTGTTGGAGCTGAGGGGGAGCGGGGCCGAGCCGCTGGAGGCGGGGGATCCGCTCCGGATCGGGTCGATTCCGCTGGCGGGCCGGCTCGGGGCCGGCGGTATGGGGCGGGTGTACCTCGGGGTCCACGAGGGGCGGTACGTCGCCGTCAAGCAACTGCTGTCCTCCGTCGTCGGTGAGGACGAGGACTTCCTGCGCCGCTTCGGGCACGAGCTGGACAACCTGTCCCGACTGCCGGCCGAGGCCACCGCACCGCTGCTCGCCAGCGACCGCACCGCACGGCCCCCGTGGTTCGCGACGGAGTACGTCCCCGGGCTCACCCTGAGGCAAGCCGTCGAGCTGAACGGCGGCCCCCTCACCGCGCCCGCGCTGTGGCTGCTGCTGCGGGAGGCGGCAGCGGGTCTGGCGTCGGTCCACACGCTGGACATGGTGCACCGGGACATCAAGCCGTCCAACGTCATGCTGACCCTCGACGGGCTCACCCTCATCGACTTCGGAGTCGCCCGGGCCGCCGAACAGAGCCAGCTGACCAGGACCGGCATGGTCGTGGGCACGCCCGCCTACATGGCGCCCGAACAGGCCTCGGCCTCACGGGGGTTGAGCGGCGCCACCGACGTGTTCGCGCTGGGCTCGGTACTCGCGTACGCGGCGTGTGGCCGGCCGCCCTTCGGGGACGAGTCGGGGCACGGCGTGCTGTACCGCATCGTGCACGAAGAGCCCGACCTGGAGCCGTTGCGGGAGCTGGAGCCGGACCTCGCCGAGGTCGTCGCGGCCTGCCTCGACAAGGCCCCCGAGGGCCGCCCCACCGCCGCCGAACTCCTCGAACGCGCCTCACAGCACGGTCCGTTCGCCGCCCCGCTGTGGCCTGCGGCCATCACCGAGCGCCTGTCCGAGCGGGCCGCCTTCGCCGCCAATGTGCAGGAGATCGACGTACCGACGATCCCGCTCACCGGCGGAACGCCGGAACCGGAGAAGGTACGGGAGAAGGACACCGAGCCGGAGCTGAAGCCGAAGCCGAAGCCGAAGCCCGAGGCCGATTCCCGTCCTGAACGCCGCCGCCGTACCCGCGTCCTCCTCGCCGTCGTCCCCGTTGTCGCGGTCGTGGGCGGTACGACCCTCGCCATCCAGCTCCTGCCGTACGTGTCCTTGCCGCAGGCCGGGGCGCAGGCCACCCCGTCCGCCTCGGTTTCGGCACCGGCCGACCCGACGTCGCCGACGGCGGGAGGGAGCCCGTCGGGTACGGCGTCACCGGGGAAGTCACCGGCGAAGTCGCCTGCCAAGAACAAGGGTGAGGAGGACGACGAGGACAAGGGGCAGGGAGGCACGAGCGGGTCCCAGGTCACGGTCACCGGGGGCACCGGGACCGGCGCACAGGACGGCACGGGCGGAAGCGACACCTCCGGCGGCTCGGGCACGTCCGGCGGTTCCGGCAGCTCGGGCACTTCCGGCGGCTCGGGCCTCTCCGGCACCTCCGGCGGCGGGGCGCCCCCAGCCACCACGCCCCCCGCCTCCGGCACCCACCGCTACCGCAACGGCGACAACGGCAGGTGCGTCACCCAGGTCTACGGCGCCTCGGACCATGGGGACTGCTCGGACTCCACCGCCCGGTGGACCGTGCGGAGCGGCTCGGACGGCAGCTTCAAGCTCGTCAACCAGCAGACCGGCCAGTGCCTGTACTCCAACGGGCTCGGCCAGGCCGTCTTCGTGGGCGACTGCGCCCAGGACGCCGGCCGGCTGTGGCGTGCGGGTTCGGGCGGCAGCCTCCGCAGCGACTACGGCGGCGGCTGCCTCGACCTGGGCATGAGCAGCGGCCTGGTGACGAAGACGTGCGCCGGGGAGGCTTCGCAGCGCTGGACGCGACAAGCCTAGGGCATGTGGGTAGGCACTCAACGACCCACCGGATCCATGGAGGATGCGTCGTTGGGGGTGATCAGCGCGAGGTGGCCGCCCTCGTCGAGGGGCGTGGGCACGGTGATGAGCGCCGTCTGCCGGGCCGTGTCGGCGTCGAAGACGTGGACCTCTCCATGCCCCCCGCGGGAGACCGCGACAAGTGAGGCGCCGGGGGAGGCCGCTATGGCGCGGCGCTGCACGCCGTCCCACGGAGTGCCGCCGCGGCGTGGGGCTCCGGCCATCGGCGGCAGCGGCAGGCGTGCCGTCACGCTCGGGGCCGTGTCTGTGGTGGAGACGAGGATCAGTTCGTCGCCGTCGGGGTGTACGCGGGCGAAGGCCACGTGGCCGGCCAGCACCGCCAGCCGGAACACCAGGCCCGGGCCGAGGCCGAGGCGGCCACCGCGGCCCGTATCGAGGTGGTGCCACCAGGCGTCGTTGGTCCAGTCCGGCCACTCTTCGGGGGCGCTCGGGCCGCCCCTTACGCAGGACCACAGGGTTCGGCGCGCGGCGTCGAGCCGCAGGTAGTAGCCGCGGCCCCCGGTACGTCCGCCGGCCTCCCAGGGCAGCGTATCTCCGGCCACGAGCACGCCGCCGTGTTCGCGAGCCCGGTGAACCCCTGAGCCCGCTGCCGCGAACAACCAGCCTGTCAGGGGGTCGTAGGCGTCACCGTGTCCGTCGTGGTCCGGCAGGGGGAGTGTCTGTGCCGGCTCGGCGGGCGGGCATGAGGGGGCGGCCGCCATCAGGTCGGCGTGCCGGTACGCCGTGAGTTCGCCCGGCTCGCGATGGCGCAGCACCACCAACGGGTCGTCGGGTGAGCCGGCGAAGGTGACACCCGGTTCGCCGACCCGGGTACGGACGCGGACCGCGCTGGGGCCTCCTTCGGCCGCCAGGTCGATGGCCGTCAACTGGTCGCTCCACGCAGCCCAGTTGCGGCCCAGGCCGGTGGTGACGGCGATGCGGCGCCCGGAGTGGTCTGCGGCCAGATGCTCGGCGGGGACTGCCACCGGTATGCGGGACTCGACGACCGGACGGCCCGACTCCGGTCCGTACGGATCGAGGATCAGCAACTCGCCCGCGCGGTCGTCGACGAAGGCGGTGAGGTTGCGCGGAAGGGCGAGGAAGCCGGCGTGCTCGGCGAGGTGGCGCCCGTCGAGCTGAGCTGTGGTCCGCCCGTCGCGCCCGCACCGCATGTCCAGAATGCTTATTTTTCCAGCTATTTGGTCGGCGACGATCAGTCGTGGTCCGAGATTCACGGTCGGGGCCTCCGGGGCTGCGATGGCTGGACAAGGGCTCGTTTGGCAATGATTATCATCTCTAAAAGACTGCTGGATATCGAGAAGAACAGAGGGCACGTCATGTCGCGCGCAGTGAGAAGGGTCCGCCGTTGGGCGGCGGCCGTCGTCATGGGAACCGTCCTGGTCGGATGCGGCGGCGCAGAGAAGCCCGCCACCGGGAAGGCCGGGGCGGACGACTCCGGTCCGAAAACCAGCGTGAACGTCCGGCCCATCAAGGCGTCGACCACGATCACCGACGCCCAGGGCGTCACCGTCACGGCCAAGAAGCCGCCCCAGCGCATCGTCTGCCTCGTCGCACTGTGCGACGACATGCTGGCGGAACTCGGCATGACCCCGGCGGCCACCAATTCCACGCTGCTCGCCCACCCGGAGTTCTTCGGCAAGGAGCGGGCGCGGAAGATTCCGGTGGTTCCGGGCGGCTTCCTCAGCCCCGAGGTCGAGGCCGTCCTCTCGCACGAACCGGACCTGGTGATCGGCCTGGAAGACACCCACGGCAAGCTCGCTCCCGCACTGAAGGGAGCCACCACCTTCTGGCCCGTTCAGCCCTCCACCTGGGAGGACAGCGTCGGCTACCTGCGCGACCTGGCAGCACTGACCGGGCGTACGAAGCAGGCCGAAGCGGCGGAGAAGCGCTTCCGTACCAAGCTCGCCCGGGCGGAGAGGGAGAAGAGCGACAAGACGTCTCTGATCATCTTCGGCAGCGACGAGAACTTCGGAGTCGCGACGCCGAAGAACGACGTGGCCGCCGGCCTCTTCCCGAAGATCTCGTCGTATCCCTGGAAGGGACGCGGCGTTGAAGGCAGTTACAGCATCGAGGAAATCCTCACCCGCGACGTCGACGTTCTCTTCGTCGAGACCCTCTCCTTCGGCGCGCCGGACGGAAAGCTTTCCGACAAGCTGGCCAAGAACCCGCTCTGGTCGCGCATCCCGGCCGTACAGAACGACAAGGTGTTCGAGGTGAACTCCGACGTCTGGGCCAAGGGACGTGGAACGCGCTCGCTCGGCCTGGTCCTCGACGAGGCCACGGCCGCACTGCGGTGATACGCCAACTGGCAGGCGCCGCGGTTCTCCTGGTGGTGGCATCCGGCGTCGCCCTGTGCATGGGGACGCCGTACGTCGCTCCACACCGGCTGCCCGCGGCGCTGAGCGGCAGCGGCATCGAGGGGGTGATCCTCACCGAACTGAGACTTCCGCGGCTGGTACTCGCGCTGGCGGCCGGCGCCTGTCTGGGTGCGGCGGGCCTCGTCCTCCAGGAGGCGCTGCGCAACCCGCTGGCCGTACCGGAGATGATCGGAGTGTCCTCGGGGGCCGCCCTCGGCGTCGCCGCGCCGCTCGTGCTGGCCCTGTCGGTGCCCGCGGCCGTGGTCCCGCTGCTCGCCCTGGGCGGAGCGGTGATCGGCGGCGTGCTCACCCTCGTGGCGGCGGGATTCGGGCGCAGTCCATCGGCCGTCCTTCTGACGGGAGCCGCCGTATCGGCCGCTCTGCAAGCCGGTCTGCTGGTCCTGATGGTGCTCGCCGATCAGCTGGATCTACAGCTGATCTACCGCTACCTGCTGGGCAGTTTGTCCGCCAGGACCTGGGACGATGTGACAGGGCTCTGGCCATGGCTGCTCGTCGCCGTCCCGGCGCTCGTGCTGTGTGCCCCGGTCCTCGGGGTGCTGCGCCTCGGGGACGACGACGCCCGCGCCATGGGAGTACGAGTGCGGCAGGCGCGGCTCGGGGCGCTGGCCATCGCCATTGTCCTGATCGCTCCGGTCGTCGCCGTCTGCGGGCCGGTCGCGTGGGTGGGGTTCCTCGCGCCGCAGCTCGCCCGACGGCTGCGGCCGGAGGCGGACGCGCTGACCTGGCTGCCCTGGTCGGCCGTGTGGGGGGCGCTGGTCGTCCTGTGCGCCGACCAGCCGGCCCGCTTGGCCCTCGCGCCGGTCGAGACGCCGGTCGGCGCGTGGACGGCGTTGCTCGGGGTGCCGGTGGGGGTCGCGCTGCTGCGGATGCGGCGGCCGGCCGGCGCTGTCTCGGGAGGTGGCCGATGAGCGCACCGGCCACCGCACGCGAACGTGCACGACGCCGGCCCTCCACGATCGGCACGGGAGCGAAGCTGTGGCTGCTGTTGGCACTCGTCGTCGTGGCCGTCTGCGCCCAGATGACCGTCGGCCGCAGCCTGGGCGCGGGTGAGGTGTGGGAGGTGCTGACCGGGGCGGGCGAGCCGACCGCGCGGCACATCGTTGTGCAACTGCGCATGCCGAGAGCGCTGGTCGCTCTCGGCGCCGGGGCGAGCCTGGGCCTTGCCGGGCTCCTCCTCCAGTCGGCGCTGCGCAACCCGTTGGCGGGCCCAGAGGTTACGGGTGTCACCCCGGGAGCGGTGCTCGGAGCGGTGACCGCGACCGGGCTGGGGCTGGCGGGCTGGGAATCCCCGACGGCAGTGGTCGTCGCCGCCTGCGTGGGCGGCTTCCTCGGAGCAGGGCTGCTGTGGCTGCTCGCCGGGCGTGAGAAGGGGGACCCCGAGCAGACCGCTGTCTACGGAGTGCTCGTGTCCGCCGTACTCGCCGGACTCACCGCGGTGGTGCTGCTCGTCGCACCCGGAGAGCTGGGCAGCGTGGTGCAGTGGCTGATCGGGTCCACCGAGGGGCGGGTGTGGCAGCACTGGTCGCTGCTGTGGCCGTGGGCTCTGGCATGGGCCGTCGCGGCCTGCTCCCTGGCGGCGCCGCTGACGTTGCTGAGCTGTGGTGACGAGCAGGCGAGCGCGGCGGGACTGGCGGTCGGACGGGCCCGCGGAGCGGCGCTCGTGTGCGCGGTCGCACTGACCGCGGGCGCCGTCTCGGCCGTGGGGGCGCTCGGCTTCGTGGGACTGCTGGTGCCTCATCTGGCGCTCGCGGTCTTCGGCGCCGATCTGCGGGTCACCCTCCCGGGAGCCGCGCTGATCGGCGCGCTCGTGGTGTGCGGGGCCGACGCGGCGGCGCAGTTGCTCTCCCGGCTGCTGGTGGAAGGGCTGGACGCCGGGCGGGTGACCGTACCGGTCGGGGCGCTGACGACCTGCGTGGGCGCCGTACTGCTCCTCGTCGTGGCACGCCGTCAGGGGGCCGGGCAGGGGTGAGCGGGCGACAGACGGGACTCCGACGGACGTTGTACTCAGGAGGAAAGATGACCGCCTCGCAGACCTCAGAGGCATCAGAGGCCGGACTGGCGCGAGCGGCCGGGAGTGCGGCTGCCGGTGCTGCCTCGCACAGGCCCGACGCGATAGCCGTTGAGGCAGTGAGCTTCGGCTATCCGGGACGGACCGTCCTGGCGGACGTGAACCTACGGGTCGAGGCAGGCGAACTGCTCGCTCTGATCGGCCTCAACGGTTGCGGAAAGAGCACGCTGCTGCGGCTCATGGCCGGGCTGCTGCGTCCTTCGGCCGGCCGGGTCGTACTGGACGGCGACGACCTCGCACGCCTTTCCCGGCGGGCCGCCGCACGCCGGGTCGCACTGCTGCACCAGTCGTCTCCCGGTGTCCCCGGCATGACGGTACGTCAGTTGGTGAAGCAGGGGCGGTACGCGGCCCGTGGGCCTCTGGGCATGCTCAGGGACGGCGACGACGACGTGTGCGCGCGGGCGCTCGCCGATGTGGGGGTGTCCGACTGGGCCGACCGCATGGTCGATTCCCTGTCCGGCGGCGAACGCCAGCGGGTGCGACTGGCGATGTCCCTGGCCCAGGACACCGGCGTACTGCTGCTGGACGAGCCCACCACGTATCTCGATCTGCGGCACCAACTCGAGGTGCTGCAAACCGTGGTGAGGCTCCGCGAGGAGCGTTCGCTGACCGTGGTGATGGTGTTGCACGACCTGGGCCACGCCGCGCGCTTCGCGGACCGCGTGGTCGCCCTGCGTGGGGGCCGGGTGGTGGCGGACGGCCCGCCCGGCCGCATCGTCACCCCTGAGCTGCTCGCCGACGTACTGGGCGTCGCCGGCCGGGTGGGCAGGGACCCGGAGGGTGGCTGGCCGGTGTGTTACCCAGATCACCCTCTGCCCGCCGAGGAGCTATTGCAAAACGATAATCATATTCACTAGTGTCTGTGGTGCGGCGCCGACAGGCGTCCGCGGTTTCCCAAGCGAATGGAGACTTCCCATGGAGCACAACAAGGTGTTCAGCCCGATCGCCGAGCAGGGCCAGCTGGCGCACCTGTCGGCGACCCACTCCAACGCCCTCGTCGAGAACCCCTTCGACAACGACGCGGCCGACGTCGCCGACGTCACCGTCGACGACAACAAGTAGAAGCAAGGGAGCGGGCCCGCCCAGCACTTGGGCGGGCCCGCTCCTCCCTTCGCAGCGCCGCAGCCGCAGCCTCTTACCTCAGGAGCCTCCTTGTGACCGTCAGCCGACTCGCACCTGGCGTCGAGATCGTCGCCGTGCCCGGACTGGGCGTGGCCGTACGGACGCAGGACGGTGAATTCCTGCGCGTCGACACCGGGGAGGTGGCGGCCGAGGACCTGATCGGCAGGTTCGAGGGAGGTCCGCAGGGCACTCCGGCACTGGAGAACCTGGTGCAGGCCTTCGAGAGCGCCGGCTATGCGGGGAGCGACGACGAACGGCCACTGGAAGGACGGACCGTCTTCCTCCTCGGCGAGGCGACCCTCACCGGGAGGCTGGCGCGGCGGATCGCCGCCGAAGGCGCTGACGTCAAGCACATCGGGCCCGACGAGGTCGCCGCGATGTCCGAGAAGGGGCCGCGGCAGGACGTAACGGCAGCAGTGGTGTGGTGCCTCGACTCGCCCGTGCCCGACGGGCTGTGGGAGGTCGCGGACCGGCTGCCCGAGCGGGGCATCGGCTGGCTGCGCTGCCACCGTGAAGGGTTCCAGGCGTGGATAGAACCACTCGCCGCAGCACCCGGTGACGTCACGTCCGCGGACGTGCGCCTGCGGCGGCTCGCCGCCACCGCCGCGCACCGTGAACTCGCCGCCTACTGGGCGGGAAGCCGGTCGCCGGAGAGCGGCGGGACGGGCGGCGAAGCGTCGGCCGCACTGATCGTGGAGCTGCTCACCGCCGACCTCGTCGCCTGGGCCGGCGGCCGGCACAAGGCCGGTCGTGTGCCGGTACGCCGCCGCCTGCGCCGCGTCGATCTGCGCGACTTGACGGTCACCGAGCACCTCGTACTGCCCGTACCGGCGGTGGCCCCGCTGCACCGGCCCGGTACGCCCGCCACGGCGGGTGCACGGGGCGCGGCCCGATGAGCGGCATATCCGGCGCCGGCGCGGTCGTCGGCGTACCGACAGGGAGGACGCTCTCACCTTCGCGAAGAGAGGGCGACGCTCCCTGCCCCGTACAGGAGACGCCGGTTGGCATGTCCGACGGCGTCCGGCTGGTGGCGGACCTGTGCCTTCCCCCTGAAGCGTTCGGCGACGGGCCGTTCCCCGCCGTCCTCATCCGCACGCCGTACGATCGCCGCCACCACCGCGCCGAGCTGCGCGCCTGGGCGGCGCTGGGCTTCGCCGCGATGGCGCAGGACGTACGCGGCCGGCACGCATCGGACGGGCAGTGGCACCCGTACCGGAACGAAGAGGGAGACGGCGCGGCGACGGTGCGCTGGATGCGCAGTCAGGCCTGGTGCGCCGGGAAGGTCGTCGCTTACGGGAGCTCCTACGGCGCGTACTGCGCACTGACTGCCGGGCTGGGCGAACCGGCGGACGGCCGCCCGGACGCCCTCATCGCCGCGGTGCCCGCGCTCGGAGCCGCCGAAACGGCGCGCGAGGCGAGCGGACCGGAGCGTCTGCTGGCCCGGGCGGGCTGGTGGGCCGCGCACGGCGACCGCAGGACGTCCGACGAGGACGCTCTGGAAAAGGCCCTCGCCAGGGACCCGCGCCTTCTTGACCACCTTCCCGTGAGCGATTTCCCGCGCAGGCTCCGGCGCGCGCTGCCGTCCTGGTCAGGCTTGTGGCAGCAGGCGAGGGGCAGCGGCATCGCCGCGCGCGGCGCGGCGGCCGGCATACCTCTGCTCGCGGTCGGCGGAAGTCGAGACCCCTTCCGCGACGACACCGTCGAGCTGTGGCGGCAATGGGGCGGCCCCGCCCGGCTCCTGATGGGGCCGTGGGGGCACGCGCTGACGGCATCACCGGGAGCCGAAGCCCGCCGAGAACACCGGCTGAATCTGGGTGCGCTCTACGCCCGCTGGGCGCGAGCAGCGCTCAACGGCGAGCTGGCGGAGGGCCGCCGTGGAGCGGCCGCGCTCGGAGGCAGCGGATGGTGGGCCTCCATGGCTGATGTCCCGGAGCCCACGGTGTACCCCTTCGGCACCGGCCTGCGCCTGGTCGGCGGAGCAGGCTTCGAAGCGGACCCCGAACGGCCGCTGCGCTCCGACCACTTGAACGTCCCGGCCACCGGCGCCGCCGACCGGTGCCTGCTCGTCACCGCGCCGCTGCCCCGGCCGCTGGACCTCCTCGGCCGGGCGGAGGTCTCGCTGACGGCCGTGGCGGACACGCCCTGCGCCGACTGGCTCGTACGCGTCGTCGCCCTTGACCCGCGGGGGTTCGCCGATCCCCTGGCGACCGGAATCGTACGGCGTACGGACCCCAGGAACGAGGCCGCCCGGATGTCGGTGCCCCTCGGATTCGTTTCCCGGCGCCTGGCCGCCGGAACGCGCCTGCGCGTCGAAGTCGGCGGACACCACTTTCCCGCGCACGCGCGTAATCCGCACTCCGGTGAGGATCCGGTCACCGCGACCCGGCTGCACCCGTCACGCCGGTCCGTACTGCTCGAAGGCAGCGCTCTGGTACTGCCCGTTGTCCCCACCCGGCACCGCGTCGCGCGTGTCGACCCCGCACAGGAGATCTGCCGTTGACCAGCAACAGCGTGCCCGCAGGCCTCGTGCCGATCGATGAACTCGTGGACCCCGTGTGCGGGCTGATCCGGGGAGTGGAACCGGTCGAGCACCCCACCGGAGCACCACCGCGCTACACCGCGATGACGGCCGAAGTGGCCGATGCCCGCCGCTTCGGGGCCTGGCCGGCCGACCGCGTCTCGCTCGGGACGACGTTCGGCGACCCGCAGGGCGCCCGAGTCGCCGCCATCGCCGAGGCCATGGAGCGCTACTGCGGCAACCGGCTGCCCCCGCCGGGACACCCGGACGCTCCCAGGCTTGCCACAGCGCGCCAACTCCACGACGAGGGAGTGCGGTTGTACGGGCCGGACGAGCTGCCCCGTTACGCGTCCTGGCAGTACGACCGCCCAGGGTTCCCCTACCGGCAGTTCGACCAGGACACACCCGCCCTGTGGACCCGCGGGAACGAAGGTGCGGCGGAATGCTGGGCTCCGGTCGCACTGACCCACCTCAACTGGCGGCAGGGGGAGCTACGTTCCCTTCCTCGTACGCATCACCTGAACTACGCGGGTATCGCCACCGGTCAGGGCTTCGACGACGCCGTGGAGCGCGGGCTGCTGGAGGTCGTCGAGCGTGACGCGCTGGAGCTGTGGTGGCACCTCGACGGGCCGACACGAGGCATCGATCCCGCCAGCGTGCCGGGGCTGACGGCCGACCTCGACGGCTGCGAACTGGACGTCTGGATCGTCGAGATGCCGTCGGAATTCGCGCCCTGCATGGCCGCCCTGGTCTACGACCCGCAGCGCCGGATCTACGCCGCGGGCTTCGCCTGCCGCTACGACCCGGCGGAGGCCGCCCGCAAGGCCGTATTGGAAGCCGTCCACACCTGGGTGTTCACTCAGGGCGCGGTCGACCGCGACGGCTGGGTCTTCCGGGCGGTCGACGCGGGGATGTTCGCACCTGGCCTGTACTTGGAGCACCGGGCCGACCGGCGCTATCTGGACGACTGCGGCACCGACTTCGCCGCGGTACGCGACCTCGGCGCGCATGTGCAGGTGTGGCTCGACGAACGCGTCACCCCGCTGGCGGCCCGCTTCGCCGACCCGGCCGGCGGAGTCGTGGGAATCGGCGAGGTCGAGCCAGGAAGCCGCGGCGCCCTCGACGCCCGGCTCGCGGCCGGTGGGCACCGAGTCGTCACCTTCGACCTGACGACCGAAGACGTCACCGCGACCCCGCTCAGGGTGGCGCGCGTGCTCGTGTCCGGCCTCATACCCAACGCCCCGGCGGCGTTCGGCTACTTCGGCAGTCCGCGGTTCGCCGAGGCGGCACTGTCCCGGGGTTGGCGGTCGGTGCCGCCGCTCACACCGCAGGACTTCACGCTCACACCGCCGCCGCACATGTAAGGGGAAACGACGTGACATCACCCATGTCCTCGCCCCCCAGGACGGACGGCGCGGCCCGTACCTCGCTCGCCACGGCACGATCCGGCGCGGCGCCAGGGCCGGACACCCCCGCCGGCAGGGCTGCCGCCGTGTGGACCTCGCCGCCGCAGCCCCTGACCGCCGGGACGGCGCCGGACCTCGATCACCTGCTGCGGTATTCACTCGCCGCCCTCGAAGGAGCGAACGGGCGGCTGCGGCCGGCCCCTTCGGCGGGCGCGCTGCACCCCGTCAACGCCCATCTCCTGGTGGGCGGCGCGGGCGCGTTGCCCGCCGGGCGCTACGCCTACGACGCGCTGACTCACCGGGCCCACCGGCGCGGCCCCGCGCCCGGTGATCCACCCGACGGCACGCTGGTCGTCCTTACGGTCAGCGCCCGGCGCACTGTCTCGCACTACGGGCACCGTGCCCTGCCCCTGCTGCTTCTGGACACCGGCCACGCCGCCGCGGCGCTGGCACAGGCCGGGGCGGCGCAGGTGTGCCTGGACGCGGACGGCGCCCTGCTGGCAGCGGCTGCGGGACTGCCCGACCCCGGCCACTGGCGGCAGACTTGGCCCGGAACAGAACCACAGCATGCCCTCGCCGCAGTAGCCCTCGGTCCGGCGGCCGGTCGTGCCGAGCACGCCCTCACGCGCTGGGCGGCGTGCGGCCTGGGACAGCCGCCGCAGGCGGAACCCGCGGCCGCCGAAGTCCCTCCCGTACTGACCCGGACATGGCACGCCCTTGAGGACATGACTACGGTCGCGGCCGGGCCGGGGGAGTGGACGCCGACGGCAGAGCGCGTGTCCGCCAGGACGCTGATGTCCCGGCGCAGCGCACCGCCGCCGCTGAGGGGTGCGCCCGCGCGGGAAGATGTCGCCCGCGTCCTGGCCCGTGCGGCAGGGGCCTCACTGTCCGGCGGGCCGCGGTGGTGTGTAGCCGTCGGCGGCGCGCGCCCCGCGTTGTTCGAACTCGCCCGGGACGGGGGAGAAGGCCGGGCACCGGAACACGGACGAGGTCCCGCTCTTCGGCTGCTCGCGTCCGGCGACGCCCGGCCGACGCTCGCGGCCTGGGCCGCCGGCCAGGCGTGGATCGCCGAAGCCGGAGCCGTACTGCTCGCCTACGGCTGTCCTCCGGACGCGGACGCGGGACGTATCCGCCGCGATCACCTGACAGCGGGATACGCCGTCGGCCTGGCGCAGTGCGCCGCGGCGGAACTCGGGCTGGTGTCGCGCCCGGTGGGCTCCTGGCAGCAGGCAGACCTCGGCGCCGCACTGGGCGGTGCGCACGGCCGGGACTGGATCGTGCACGGACTTGTCATGGGAAGAGATGATCACCAGTGATGCTTCACCCGGAGCTGACGCGAGCCGCCGGTGCGGCACGCGGCGCGCTGCTCGGTGCGACGGCCCTGCTCGGCGCGGTGGCCCTGACCCACCTGGCCCAGGCCGTGCTGCTCGCTGTCGCTCTCTCCGCGATCGCCCGCGGTGACACCCGTCAACTCCCCGTCCTGCTCGGTGCGGTGCTCGCAGCCGTCGCCGCCCGCGCGGGGCTGAGCTGGTGGCAGCGGCGTACGGCCGTGTCAGCCGGTTCACGGGTACGGGTGCGACTGCGCGACGCGCTGCTGGAACGACTCGGGCAACTGGGCCCGGCTCACCTCAACGGCGCCCGCGCCGGGGCCGTCCGCGCCACGCTCGTCGACGGTGTCGAAGGCGTGGACGCCTATGTCTCCCGCTACCTGCCGCAGCTTCTGGTCACCTGCGTCGTGCCCCCGCTGCTGCTGATCGCCGTCGCCGTCATCGAGCCGTACGCCCTCCTCGCCCTCGTCCCGGCCCTCCTCCTCGCGCTCCTCGCACCCCGCTGGTGGGACCGGCTCCTGGAGGACCGTGGCCGCGAGCACTGGGACAGTTACGAGAACCTGGCCGCCGACTACCTCGAAGCCCTGCAGGGCATGCCCGCCCTGCGCGCTGCCGGGGCGGTCGGACGTACCCGCGAACGTCTGGAACGACGGTCCTCCGCCCTGCACCGGGCCACCGTGGCGAAGCTCCGTGTCTCCCTCGTCGACACCGGGCTCACCGATTTCGCGATCCAGGGCGGCACCGCGGCCGCCGCTCTGGTGGCCTGCGCTTCGGCTGTTTCCGGGAACGCGACGGCAACCAGCACGTATCTGCTGCTGATGCTGTCCTCGGAATGCTTCCGCCCCGTGCGCGACCTCTCCAGGGAGTGGCACGCGGGATACCTGGGGGTCTCGGCGGCGGACGGCATCGCGGCCCTGCGCACTGCACAGGGCGGCGTACCGGACGAAGGACAGCAACGGGCGGACTGGGACGGGCCGCCCGCCATCTCCTTCGACGACGTGACGTTCCACCATCCGGGCGCGGAACGGCCCGCGCTGGACGGGGTCACCTTCACCGCGCCGGCCGGCGCCACGACAGCCGTGGTGGGGCCCTCCGGAGCCGGCAAGTCGACGCTCCTGTCCCTGCTGTTGCGCCACAGCGACCCACAGCGCGGCAGGGTCCTCACCAACGGAACGCCGACGGCGCGCTACACCCTCGACTCGCTGCGCCGCGGGATCGCCGTCGTCTCCCAGGAGACGTACCTCTTCCACGCGTCCGTCGCGGACAACCTCCGGCTGGCCCGCGCCGACGCCACCGACGACGAACTGCGCCACGCCGCCCGCTCCGCCGGAATCCACGACGAGATAGCCGGCATGCCGGACGGATACCAGACCGTGGTGGGGGAGCGCGGCGCCACCTTGTCCGGCGGCCAGCGGCAGCGACTGGCCCTCGCCCGGGCTCTGCTCGCCGACGCGCCCGTACTGGTCCTCGACGAGGCGACCAGCGCGGTGGACGAGCGCGGAGAGGCCCGGATCGGCGCGGCACTGGCCCGGGCCGCCCGCGGACGCACCTGCATCGTCGTCGCCCACCGCCTGGACTCCGTACGTAACGCGGACCGGATCGTCGTGCTCGACGGCGGCCGGGTGCAGGCCGTCGGCGATCACACCACCCTCATGGCCGACGGGGGACTCTACGCCGCACTGGTCGAGGCCGGACGAACGAAGGAAGCAGGACGAGCGGCATGAACGCCTTCGACACGGCGGAGCGCGGGTCCCTGCGGGGACTGCTGCCCGCCCTCGGACCGCACCGGAGCATGGTGGCGCGCACCTGCGTGGCCGCACTCGTCGACCAGGCCGCGCTCGTCGCCCTGGTGACGCTCGCCGCCCATACCGTGGGCGCCGCTGTCATCGAACGCACGCCGCCCTCCGGCGCCGTGGTGGCGGCACTGATCGCACTCGTCCTCGTCCGGGCCCTGGCCACCTGGCGCGAGATGGACCTCTCACACGATCTCGCGTACCGGGTCCTCGCCGAGTTGCGTGTACGGGTCTTCGACGGCCTCGCGCGCAGTGCGCCGGCCCGCATCGGGGGCCGGCGGAGCGGCGATCTGGCAGCGACAGCCATGGGTGACGTCGAGGCCCTGGAGTTCTTCTACGCCCACGCCATAGCCCAACTCATGGCCTCCGCTGTGGTGTTCGGTGGCGGAACAGTGACTCTGGCCGTCATCGAACCGCGGATGCTGGTCGCCGTGTTCCCCGTCGCGGTGCTGCTCGTCCTCGCACCGCTCCTGGAAGGCAGGGGAAGGACCGTACGGGGAGCCCGGACGCGTACGGCCGCCGCCGAACTGTCCGCCGAAGCCGTACAGACGGTCGACGGCCTGCGTGAACTGCTCGCCTTCGGCGCCCTGCGACGCAGGCGCGCACGGCTCGCGTCGGCGGGCGCGGACCTGGCCGACGCCCAGCGCGCGGAGCAGTCCTGGGAGGCGGCCGCGGCCGCGATGCGCGACGCGCTGGTGGTCGCCGCGGTGGCCGGGGTCGTCGCGATCGCGGCGCACGCGGTCGCCGCCGGGCGGCTCGACGGACCGTGGGCCCCGGCCGCCATGGCGTTGGCACTGAGCACCCTCGCGCCGGCCGCCGACGCGGCGGCGGCGCTCGGGCAGGCGGGTGGACTCCGCTCGGCGGCCGCCCGGGTCGGAGCGGCGATCAAGGCTGCGGCCGGCGCGCCGGAGGCCGTCTCGCCGCGAGCCGTCCCCGCCGGCCCCTTGGGCGTACGGCTGCGTGAAGTCCGTTTCGACTACGGCGGCTCACCTGTTCTCGACGGGATCGACCTCACCGTGCGAGCGGGAGAGACCGTGGCGCTCGTGGGAGCCTCCGGGGCGGGCAAGTCCACCTGCGCCCACCTGCTCGCGCGCTTCTGGGACCCGTCCGCAGGGGCTGTCGAGCTCCTGCCGGCCGACGGTTCCGGTCCTGTGGACCTGCGCGACCTGGCCGAACCGGAACTGCGCCGCGCCTTGGCCGTGGTCGGTCAGGAGACACCCCTCTTCCACGGCACCCTGGCGGACAACCTGCGCCTCGGTTCACCGGAGGCGACCGACAGCGAGGTCGCCGCAGTGGCCCGCAGCTGCGGCATCGACCGCTTCGTCACGAGCCTGGACGCACATGTGGGCGAGCGCGGTACGACGCTGTCCGGCGGGCAGCGCGCCCGCATCTCACTCGCCCGGGCGCTGCTGGCCAATCCGCGCGTACTGGTCCTCGACGAGACGACAGCTCACCTCGACACGGCCGGCGACGCCGAACTCGCCGCAGCCCTCACGGCCGCCTCCGCCACGCGTACCACCCTCTGGATCGCTCACCGGCCGGCCACGATCCGCCGGGCCGACCGCATAGCGGTTCTGGAGTCGGGACGCATCGTCGAGGAAGGAACGTGGAGTCAGCTCGCCGCCCGGAAAGGCCCTTTCACCAGGGTGGTGGCGCCGGAGCCGGGAACGCCCGTCGGGCGGACATGCCACTAGCAGTTCATCGGCGTACGGACGCCAGTGTGACCGGTCGCCCAATCGGTGGTTCTCGTCGCGTCGCCGGCTCCGTCCCGGCAGGCTGCCTGTGAGGGCGGTGCCGGCAGATCATCCAGCCGGGCCCCCGGGAATTGCCGCTGGTCGGCGGCTTGTTGGGGGGAGACGGCGTGACGAACGGTGCTGGACGCGGGCGTGGTACGCGGGAGAGCGACGCGATGCTGCTGGTCGCGGGGATCGCCGACATGGCGGTCAGCGGCCTGAGCACCGTCGTGGGCGGACTGCGCGGCCTGATGCGTCGCGCGGACATGGCCGAGCTGGCCGCAGAGGGACAGCAGGAGATCAAGGCTCGTGGGCGTCTGGCCCTGGACCGGTTCACAGCCTCTTCTCCGGCGCATCTCGAGGTGCTGGCCCAGCAGGTGAAGGCCCACCGTGGGCCGGCCGGTGTCTGACGGCAACGGCATGGAGCACGCCGCTTTCAAGAACCGCGTGGACCTCGTCCTGCAGCGCTTCGCCAGGGAGGAAGTCGACCATCTGCTGGCGATTGACGACGGTCTGGGGCCCGTGGCCGAGCAACTTCAGCTGGCCACCTCCCACGGAAAGCGTCTGCGCGCAGCGTTCTGCTACTGGGGATGGCGGGCAGTCGGGCAGCCCGACAGCGACGCCCTGATCCGAGCGGCCGCCGCGATCGAACTCGTGCACGCGGCAGCCGTCGTCCACGACGACCTGATCGACGGGAGTTCCCTCCGGCACCGCCTGCCCACCGCCCACGTGGCCCTGCGTACCGCTGTGGGCGACAGTCCGCACCCCGGGGCCGCGGCCCGGTCCCTGGCCATGCTCGTGGGTGATCTGCTGATGTCGTGGGCCGGGCAGCTGTTCACCACCAGCGGTCTGCCGGCGGCGTACCTCTCCCGGGCACGCCCGTTGTGGGCAGTGCTGGCACGGGAACTGGTCGCGGGGGAATGTCTGGAGATCCTGCGCACCGGTGGCCGCCCGGACACCGCCACTTCGCTGAAGGTGATCCGCTACAAGACCGCCAAGTACACCGTCGAGCACCCTCTGCACATCGGCGGCGCCCTGGCCGGAGCCTCCCAGGACTTGCAGGAGGTCTTCACCGACTACGGACTGCCGCTCGGTGAGGCGTTCCAGCTGCGCGACGACCTGCTGGGGCTGTTCGGCGATCCCGGCCGTACGGGAAAAGGGAACGCGGACGACATCGCTGCCCACCGGCCCACCGCGCTGCTGGCCCTGACCTGGCAGGACGCCACCGAAGTTGAACGCGAGGAGCTGGGACGGCTGCTGGGGCGTCGCGACCTCGACGAGGAATCGGTGCTGCGAGTACAGGAAATCATGCACCGCACCCGGGCCCCGGCTCGCATCGAGAGCCTGATCACCGATCGGGTCCGGGCTGCCACCGGCGTCCTCGACCAGACACCCCTGCCCGCGGAGGCCGCCCGCGCGCTGGCAGATCTGGCACAGACGGCCACCGCCCGCCGTCACTGACAGGGCGTTCGAGCCCGCCGGCTTCCCCCCTGACCCACCAGGAGCTGTGATGACTTACACCGAAGCATCGATGGACGCGCTGCGGTCGGCCGGCGACGAGCTGGCCGACGCGACCGTCGCGACACTGTTCGAACGGGGAGAGGTCGGCAAGTTCAACACCCTCATGCGCTACTTCTCCACCACGGGCCAGGACCTGCCCGAGGGACTGCCGGAAGTGGCCCGCGAGTACTTGCACGCCACCAGCACCCCACCGGCGTGGGTCGACTGGGGCGAGATGGAAAAGGCAAGGCTCTTCTTCATCGACAACAACGTGCACATCTCCACCGCCCTGTCCTTCGCCTCCATGCCCGCCTGTTACGTCGTGCCCCACGTCGCCAGACTCCTGTCGGCCACCCATTCACTCAAGTACCCCTCCAAGCGGATGGCCGAGACCGGGCAGTTCACCGTCTACCTCATGCGGCCCGACGCCTTCGAAGCCGGCAGCCGCTTCATCCCGGCCGCCCAGAAAGTCCGGCTGCTTCATGCCTCCATCCGCCATCACCTGCGCCGCGAAGGCCGCTGGGACACCGAGAACCTCGGCACACCGATCTGTCAGGAGGACATGATCGGCGGCCAGATGATGTTCTCCATCCAGGTGCTGGACGCCCTGCACCGGCTCGGCATCCACATGAGCACCGAGGGCGCCGACTCCTACTACTACGCCTGGCGGGTCGTGGGCGCGATGCTGGGCGTCGACCAGAACCACGTCCCGGTGGACCTTCAGCAGGCCCGCCGGTTCTCGGACCTCTACATGACCCGGCACATGGGGCCTTCCGAGGAAGGCGCCCACCTGACCCGCCAGCTCATCGACCTCTACGAAGAAGTGGTCCCCGGCACGTTCTTCGATCCCGTCGTCGGTGCTCTCATCCGCTATCTCATCGGCGACACCTGCGCCGACTGGCTTCAAGTACCCCGCACCCCATGGGACACGGCCGTCAAGGCCGCCCCAGCCCTCCTCGGCGTTCTCGAGACGATCGAGGACCGCTCGCCCCTCGGAGCCTGGGCGCTCGACCGGCTGGGCCACTTCACGACTCTCTTCGAACTCAGTTCGCTCACCCGCGGCCGCGTCATGCACTACGCCATCCCGGAACAGCTCAAGAAGGACTACGGCATCTCCTCGACCGTCCCTCCCACCAAGCGCTGGACCCCGCCCGCCCCTACTACTCCGTTCTGAAAGGACGCGCTCCCCTGTGGGGCTCCGGGGCGCGGTCGCCACGATCGGCCATGGCGCGGCGATACCGCGCCAGGTCGAAGTCCTCAGCGGTCATGCCAGCTCCAGCACGAGCTTGCCGACGTTCTCGCCGCGGAAGAGCATCTGCAGCGTCTCGGGGAAGTCGTCCACCGTCCCCTTCACCACATGCTCCTTTACCTTGAGCCGGCCGTCGCCGATCCAGCCGGCGATCTCCTGTGCGGCCTGCGCGTAGCGCTTCGCGTAGTCGAAGACCACGAAGCCCTCCATGCGGGCACGGCGCACGAGCAGGGACAGGTAATTCGACGGGCCCGTGACCGGTGTCGCGTTGTTGTACTGGCTGATCGCGCCGCAGACCACCACGCGAGCGTGCAGGGCCAGCCGGGTGAGGGCGGCGTCGAGGATGTCCCCTCCGACGTTGTCGAAGTAGACGTCGATGCCGTCGGGGGTGTGCTCGCGCAGCGCACGCTTGACGTCGCCGGCCCGGTAGTCGATCGCCGCGTCGAATCCCAGCTCGTCGGTGAGCAGCGCGCACTTCTCGGGCCCTCCGGCGATGCCGATGACGCGGCAGCCCTTCACCTTGGCGATCTGGCCGACCATGGTGCCGACCGCACCCGCCGCGCCGGAGACGACGACGGTCTCACCGTCCTTGAGAGCACCGACGTCCAGCAGCCCGAAGTACGCGGTCATGCCGGGCATGCCGAGTGCGCCGAGGTACGTCGAGGGCGGCGCGAGCGAGGTGTCGATCTTCACGGCGCCCTTGCCGTCGGACACGACGTGCTCCTGGACGCCGAACGTGCCCACGACGTGATCGCCGGGCTGGAAGCCGGGGTGGTTGGAGGCGGTCACCTCGATGACCGAACCCGCACGCATCACCTCGCCGAGCCCGACGGGCGGGAGATAGGAGGGGCGGTCGTCGAGCCAGCCGCGCATCGCGGGGTCCAGCGATATGACGCGCGTCCTGCCCGCGAACTGGCCGGGGCCGGGAGCTTCGGCGGGTGCGGAGACGTGTTCCCAGTCCTCGGGTTTGACGTCACCCGCGGGGCGGGCTGCCAGACGGATCTGACGGTGGGTCGCAGACATGAAGCCTCCTGTCGTCCATGAACCCTCCAACCATACCGACCAGTAGGTATGTCTGTGACTGTGAGGTGCGCCACATCCACGGGCCTGACGCCCCGTCAGTGTCCAGCGCGCAATGGGGGTTCGGGAGAATTGGGATGGGCATGTCAATCCCATCGCGTGCCCAACTCAGCGGTCGATCAGGAGGACGCAGTGAAGACGAGCTCGCGGATGCGCAAAGTACCGCTCATCCTTGCCGGCGCCATCGCACTGGTCATCGCCTTCCCGGGCAGCGCTCTCGCCGACCCTCCCAAGGCCCTGCCCGCCAACGCGGACGGACTGGAGCAGACGTTTCAACCCGCCTACGACTACGACACGGACGGCTGCTACCCCACGCCCGCCATAGGCCCCGACGGGACTGTCAATGGTGGCCTCAAGCCGTCCGGCGCCCTCAACGGCCAGTGCCGTGACTCAGGGGACCTTGACAACACCAATGGATACGCGCGGTCCAAGTGCAACAACGGCTGGTGCGCGATCATGTACGGCCTCTATTTCGAGAAGGACCAGGCCGTGGTCGGCAGCGGGCTCGGCGGTCACCGGCACGACTGGGAGCATGTCGTGGTCTGGGTGCAGGACAACCAAGCCCGGTACGTTTCCACTTCCGCTCACGGCAACTTCAACATCTACACGCGCGACCAGATCCGGTGGGACGGGACGCACCCCAAAGTCGTTTACCACAAGGACGGCGCGAGCACGCACTGCTTCCGCCCCGCCAACCCCAACGATGAACCACCGGAGAACCACCACCACGGCTGGCAGTTTCCCAGCCTGGTCGGCTGGAACGGCTACCCCGCGGGCCTTCGCGACAAGCTGAGCCAGGCCAATTTTGGAAGTGCCGTCTTCGGCCTCAAGGACGGCAATTTCAACTACCACCTCGAAAAGGCCAAGCCGGCCGGCATTTCCTTCGCCCCCCACGACGCTCTTGCGGCCTATTCCGTGTCGCCGTAGGCCGCCCATCGTCCGATGACGAAGCCACCGCCGTCCTGGCGGACCTCTACGACATCCGCCCCGGCGAAGTGCGCTCGTTGGGGGTGGGGGACGCGGTGCTGTTGCCGCACGGCACGGGCCATGTGATTGCCGACTCGCCCGCCGACGCGGTGGCCGTGGAGCGGGCGGTGCCGTTCGACGGGTGGGCCGAGGGGCAAGGGGCGGGCCGGCCCCGAGCCGCCTCCGGGGCGGTGGAGATGCTGTGCGGCAAGTACAGGCTCGACCACAGTCGCGTACACCCGCTCATGGCGGAACTGCCCAACCTCGTCCACCTGTCGAATCGCGCGGGCAGCCGCCCCGAACTGCGCGCCGCCACCGGCTGGCCGCCGAGGCGGGCGTCTCCCGTCCCACCCTGGCCCGCCGTTTCACGGCCCTGGTCGGCCGGCCTCCGATGGCATACCTGACCTGGTGGCGCCTGACACTCGCTGCCACCTTGCTCCGGGACACCCTGGACCCACTTGCCACCATCGCCCGCCGTGTCGGCTACGGCACGCCGTACGCTCTGTCGCACGCCTTCAGCCGGGAGTTCGGGACTACACCGGGGCGGTACCGGGCGGCGGCTCCAGGGGCAGAGCCGACCCCGTGATGGTGCTCAGTGGCGGGGCGCGGCACGCGTCGAGGAGCCCTGGTGCCGTATGGCACCAGGGCTCCGAGGATTTGCAGCACCATCTGCCGGCCTACTGCGGTGCCGGCCTTCTGTTTCCGCACCGTCTCCGGCGGGAGGGAGGCGTGTGCGGGGATCGCGGATGCGTGACCGTGGGACCACCTTCCGTTCCGGGGCCTGCGGTACCCGGGCTGACTACGTCCTCGCCCGGGCGATCCTGAACTGCGGATGCTGCGTACTGCCGGCGGCCCTTGTGGCCGCCCGGCCCGGCAGTCAGCGAGGGGACCCCGACATACTCCGGCCCCGCCACTCCACTGCCGTGCCACAACCTCATGTGGTCCTGCGTGCGCGGCAGTTCGTCTCTGCCGCGCCTTCTTGCTGTCTTGGTTACGAGGAAGACACTAAGCCCCAGAGGCCCGCATGTCTACTTCCGCCATGACAGATTTTCTACTGGCGGGAATGGTGGGGTCCTGTCGTCCGTGCTGCCGGGAAAGCCGGCTGGCACATGCCTCCGCCGCCCCGCTCGTGATTGGCGGGCTGAGGCGGCTTGGGAGAGGCTGGAAGCACGGCCGAGGAGGACAGCATGGCGGGCGGTGCGCGGGGCGTCGAGGAGATGCTGGTCGGCCTGCTGAAAGCAAGCCATCTGATGCCGCTGGAGGAGTTGCCCACCAAGGTCGCGGAGTACGCGCCGGCCGCGGGCCTTCTGGCTGTGGACGCGTACGTGTGCGATCTTCAGGAGAGTGTGCTGCGCCGGGTGACGGGCGAGGGCCTGGGCGCCGACGAGGGTGACGGCGAAAGCGAGTTCAAGATCGACGGCACCTTGCCGGGGCGGGCGTTCCAGCACGGTGAGGTATTGCCGACGATGCGGAAGGCGCGAGCGGGGGAGTACCAGTGGTGGGTGCCCTTCCTCGACGGCACCGAGCGCCTGGGTGTGCTGCGGGTGACCACCGCAGCCGACGATGATCAGACGCACACCGCCATGCAGAGCCTGGCTGCGCTGATGGCGCTGATCGTGGTGAGCAAGCGCGAGAACAGCGATTCCCACGCCCGTCTGGTGCGCACCGCCGCGATGAACGTGGCGGCGGAGATGCAGTGGCACCTGATGCCGCCGCGGTCCTACGCCGATGCCCGGGTGATGATCGCCGGAGCGATGGAGCCGGCCTACCAGGTGGCGGGGGACGCCTTCGATTTCGCGCTCGCCGGTGAGGTCGTTCACCTGGCGATCTTCGACGCGATGGGTCACGACACCGCCGCCGGGGTCACCGCGAACCTCGCCGTGGCCGCCTGCCGCAACTATCGCCGCCAGGGAGCCCGACTGGACAGGACGGGGGAAGCCATCGAGCGGGTGCTGACCGAACAGTTCGCCCACAGGGTTCGGTACGTAACCGCGATCCTGGCGGATCTGGACACCCGCACCGGAAAGCTGTCATGGGTCAACCACGGGCATCACCCGCCGGTGATCATCCGAGGCCATCGCTGGACCTCCACCGTGCACTGCCCGCCCGCGTACCCGCTGGGCGTCGAGCTGGGACTGGAAGCGACGCTCTGCCGCGAACAGCTTCAGCCCGGCGACCGGCTCGTCCTCTATACGGACGGCATCACCGAAGCGCGCAGTCCGGGCGGTGAGGAATTCGGTCTGGACCGCTTCCTCGACTTTCTCATCCGCCAGCATGCCGATGGCCTGCCCGTCCCGGAAACACTGCGCCGCCTGCGGCACCGCATCCTGGACTATCACGGTGGCAACCTGGGCGACGACGCCACCGTGCTCATCCTCGAATGGCACGGCCCCACTCCCTATCCCCGCAGGGAGGTCGAGGCGCTGGTCGGGCTCCCCGACCAGTGACCGGCCGCAGTGTGACCTGGGTCATTGGTACACAGTGCGACATATGCCCACCATGGGGGACGATCCCATTTCCCCATCGGGGTATGCCGACAGCGAAGAGTGTCCCTATGAGTAAGCAGCATGTACACGTGCGCCTCAACCAAGGCATCGCGGTCTCGGAAGAGGGAGAACTGGTCGAGCAGTCCCGCTGCCGGTGCGGAGAGTCCTGGACCAAGACCTATCAGGTCGAGGACCCGGAGACCGACTGACTGAGGAAGCGGTCCCCGGGCCCGCGAACCAGCGGGTGACCCGCTATGCCTTGTCGCCGCTGTCCCGGCGGTGACCGCCGATCGCGATCTTGCGGCGCTTTTCCCTCTGCTGCCTTCGGGATGCGGACGGTGAGGATGCCGTCCGTGAGATCGGCGTCGATGTTCTCGCTGTCCGCTCCGCCCGGCAGGCTGGTGCGGTACAAAAACTTTCCGGTCCGGCGGCTCAGCACCTTGCCGCGCTGTTCCTCGCTCAGTTCGCCCGCGTCGGCCATCGGCAGCCACTCGCATGGGCAAAGCCATGGCCATCTCCCAACGCTGCTGTGTGAAACCAAATGTCCTGCGTTGTCGCCAGGGCGGGTAACCAGCACCAGGGCAGTCGAAACGGATTTCCGCGGCTTCCGAGCCGCAGGAATACACCTCCCGAGAACCCTTGAAAATGCTCCTTCGGGGTTCTATGAACATTGCTGTAGGGGCTTGTGAGGCCAGAGGGAGGCACAGGCTGTGGCGGTGCGCGGGCAGCGGAACCCATACGCGGTGCTCGGCGTGGAGCCGACGGCATCGGCCGTGCAGATCACGAGCGCCTTCCGGAAGCTGGTCCGGACCCTGCATCCGGACTCCCAGCCGGAGCAGCCGTCGGCGCGGCGCCAGGAGCGGCTGGACGAGGTGGTTGCCGCCTATGCCACGCTTCGTGACCCGCGTCGGCGGGCGGAATACGACGCGAAGCGCACTCGTGCTGTGGCAGCCCGGCGTGCGAGGGAACCGCGAGCGGCACGGGTGGGCGTTCGGCCGGCCAATGGTTATGCCGTGGTGTCCCTCGGCGTCCGGCTGCGCCCGCCCGTTCCGAGCGCGCCCTTGCGGGCAGGCCCCGTCCGGATAGAGCCGTTCCTGGGAAGGTAGTCACCCTGCGAAAACCAACGAAGCGTTACCCCATTGCGGGCCACTGTGGGACTCTCGTAGCAATACGTAGCGGCACGGGCACTGTTCGGGTAACTTCGCTGCCATAGCAGTCGTGGTTCCGAAGCCTGTTCGCCCGTGATCGCGATCACGGGCGTTTGTGTTCTTCAGAGTTTTCATGGGCCCGGCGACCAGCTCCGGGTGCCGTGACGTGCGGTATCCGACCCCTTTCATTCCAGGAGGCCGTTATGGCTACGGGCACCGTGAAGTGGTTCAACAGCGAGAAGGGCTTTGGTTTCATCGAGCAGGACGGGGGCGGCCCTGACGTCTTCGCCCATTACTCGAACATCGCCGCCCAGGGATTCCGTGAGCTTCAGGAGGGGCAGCGGGTTTCCTTCGATGTCACCCAAGGCCAGAAGGGCCCGCAGGCGGAAAACATCGTCCCTGAGTAAAGGGTCCGCCTGCCGAGCTCGGTAAGACGGCAGCCGCCGGGCTGCCGCCCTCATGGGTGGCAGCCCGGCGGCTGCTGGGCCATCTGTACGGGTGCGCCGCGGCCCTGGGCGATGGTCTCCCAGGGCCACAACGGTCGCCTGCGACCGCTCCGGGATGCCGGGTCAGCCGCTGATCTGCTTCTGTGCGTCCCCGGCGCTGATGGAGATCTTGCGGGGCTTGGCCTGCTCGGCGACCGGGATCGTCAGGCGCAGCACGCCGGCGTCGTACGAGGCGTCGATGTGCTCGGTGTCCAGAGTCTCGCCGAGGAACAGCTGACGGCTGAAGGAACCGGTCGGCCGCTCGGCGGCGACGACTTCGGAGTTCTCGGGAGCGCTGGGCCCGCGTTCGGCCTTGACCGTGAGCACGTTGCGTTCGACGTCGAGGTCGATGCTTTCGGGATCGACGCCGGGAAGGTCGAGTTCGACCGTGAAGGTGTCGCCTTCACGGAAGGCGTCCATGGGCATGGCCGCGGGGTGCGCTGCCGTACCGAGGAACTGCTGCGTCAGCCGGTCCAGCTCCCGGAATGGGTCAGTTCGCATCAGCATCGTCCTCACTCCCTCCCTGATGACGCGGGTGCGTATGACCTCAATTCCTTATATAACGCCGAGCGGGAAAGTCGACAAGACCCCGCGCAATGGCGGGGACGACGCGGCCTTCGCGTAGCCGCGCGCCCTCGTCGATTCGAGCCGAGCCGCGTGGCGTCGCACATTTCTGCAGGTGAGTGCCCGATCATGTTCGCAGACCTGCATCACTTCCCGAAGCGGGCGAAAGGCACTGCGGGGAGTGGGACCGGCAACCGGCAACCGGCAATCGACCACGAGGGCTATGGCGGTGGGCGCGCCCGTGAGGAAGTTCAGCGAGAGTCCGGAAGACCCGTTTGCTGTGCGCCGGGCGGCTTCGGTGGTGCTGGACAACCGAGGCGGGGTGGTCGGCTGGAGCGAGCGGGCCGAGCAGCTGCTCGGTTACTCGGCCGGGGAGGTGATCGGCCGCCCCGCACTCGAGTTCCTGGTCGACCCCGGCGACCGGCCTGTCGTCAGCGACGTCGCGGCGGAGTGCACGAGGGCACGGGGCTGGTTCGGGGTGGTGCCCCTGAGGCATCGCGGCGGGCACCGGGTGGAACTGGGGATCAGGGCGCGCGTGGTCACGAGGGCCGGTTCCGTGCGGGAATGGTTCCTGGTCGGCGCGCCGGCGGAGGAGGTCACCCGGTGGGAGCTGGACCGTGCGGTCCTGGACGGAATGTTCCGCAGGTCCCCGATCGGTCTTGTCGTCCTCAGCCCGGACCTGAGGGTGGTGCGGGTCAACCAGGCGATCGCACGGGTCAGTGGGCTCCCGACCGGGCGGCACGTGGGCCTTCGCAGCGCCGAGTTGCTGGTCAGCGAGGACGCCCAGGTGGCGGAGAACCGGTTGCGCCGGGTCCTGGAGACAGGGCGGCCCGCGATCTTCACCGAACAGTCCTCCCGACTGCGGCGGGATCCCCGGCGCGAGCTGGTGGTGTCCGTCTCGTCGTTCCGGATGGAGGACTCCACCGGCCGGGTCATCGGGGTCACCGAGCTGATCGAGGACGTCACCGACCGCCACCGGGCCCGGCGCCGGCTTGCCCTGCTCAACGAAGCCAGTGCCCGCATCGGGACGACGCTCGACGTGGGGCAGACTGCCCGCGAGCTGGCCGATGTGGCCGTTCCCGACTTCGCCGATCATGTGTCGGTGGACCTGCTGGAGCCGGTGCCCCGCGGCGAGGACCCGCCGCAGGAGACGGCGGGGCCGGTTTCCCGGATGGCCGTACGAAGCGTGTCGGATCCAGAAGCGCAGCTGATGCATCCGGTCGGCGAATTGATTCACCTCCGCCCGGAAGCACCGCAAGCCAGGTGCCTGGCCGAGCGGCGACCGGTGCTGGAACCGGCTGCCGGTATCTCCGCCGCGTGGTACTCGATGGAACTTCCACGCGCCGAAGGCGCTGACGGCCTGGACGTCCACTCGCTCATCGTGGTACCGCTCGCGGCACGCGGCCAGGTGCTGGGTGTGGTGAGTCTGTGGCGGTCGCGGCGCCCGGAACCGTTCGAGGAAGATGACCTCATGCTGGCCCAGGAGTTCGCCTCCCGCGCTGCCGTCACCATCGACAACGCCCGTCGCTACACCCAGCAGCAACAGGCCGCGCTCACGCTGCAACGCAGCCTGCTTCCGCGCGACGTACCCGAACACCCCGCCATCGAGGTGGCCTACCGCTACCTTCCGGCCAGTGCCGCCTCAGGCCTCGGAGGGGACTGGTTCGACGTCATCCCGCTCTCCGGGACCCGTGTCGCCCTCGTCGTGGGCGACGTCGTCGGCCACGGGATCCACGCTGCTGCCACGATGGGCCGGCTGCGCACTGCCGTGCACACTCTGGCGAGCCTCGACCTCGAACCGGATGAAGTCCTCTCCCGCCTGGACGACCTGGTCAACCTCCTGGCCGCAGAGCAGGAAGCCGTCAGCGGGAACCTGCCGCAGACCGCGCAGGTCGTCGGCGCGACCTGCCTGTACGCGGTGTACGACCCGATCTCCCGACGCTGCGCCGTGGCGTGTGCCGGCCATCTTCCGCCGGCGGTGGCGACCCCGGAAGGACGGGTCACCCTGCTCGACATGCCTGTCGGCCCGCCGCTCGGTCTAGGCGGACTGCCGTTCGAGATATACGAGTTGGAACTCGCCGAGGGCAGCCTGCTCGCTCTCTACACCAACGGGCTCATCGAGACGCGGCACGGTGACATCGACGTACCGCTGGCTCGTCTGCGCGCAACGCTGAGCCGCCCCGCGCAACCATTGGAGCAGACGTGCCAGGCGGTGTTGGATTCAGTGCTGACCGGCCACCCCCGAGATGACGTTGCGCTGCTGATCGCCCGTACCCGTGTACTGCCACCCGAGAAGGTCGCGTCCTGGGAGCTGCCCGCGGAACCCACTGCGGCTGCCCGGGCGAGGGCGCTGACCAGGGCCAAGCTGACTGAGTGGGGGCTGGGACAACTGACGTTCACCACCGAGCTGGTCGCCAGTGAGCTGGTCACCAACGCCTACCGGTACGCCGGCGGGCCAGTGGTGTTGCGGCTCATCCATGACGGGAACCTGATTTGCGAGGTCTCCGACACGAGCAGCACTTCGCCCCACCTGCGCCGGGCTCGCAGCACCGACGAGGGTGGGCGCGGCCTGTTCTTGGTGGCCCAGTTCACCGAGCGATGGGGCACCCGCTATACGCGCGACGGTAAGACGGTATGGACGGAGCAGACAGTGGGCTGAGCGCGGCGGGTCGCGCTGGGTCCGCGTCGTGGCAACCGTGACAACGACGACCAGGGGCGCAGCGCCTTCCGGCACCGCATCCGGGGGGGCACGTCCGGGGTATTGGGGAATGTGGTCTTGCCGTGCCTTCCGGGACTGCACAATTTGGCTTGTGATCGATGATGACCCGTACCTGTGGCTGGAAGACGTTGAGGGTGAGGCCGCGCTCGAGTGGGTGGCCGAGCGGAACGCCGAGACGGAGGCCGTGCTGGCTGCCGGCGCCGGGTTCGCGTCCCTGAAGGCGCGCCTGCGGGAGGTGTTGGACGCTTCGGACCGTATCCCTTACATCACCCGTCGCGGAGCGTTCCTTTACAACTTCTGGCGGGACGCCGGGCACGTCCGCGGTGTGTGGCGGCGTACGACGCTGGAGCAGTACCGCAAAGATGCTCCCGAGTGGGAGGTCCTCCTCGACGTCGACGCGCTCGCCGCCGCGGAGGGCGAGAAGTGGGTGTGGGCCGGTGCGGGGGTGCGCCATCCCGACTACGACCGGGCGCTTGTGCGGCTCTCCCGCGACGGTGGTGATGCCGTTGTGGTCCGCGAGTTCGACCTCGCCACCCGCGCCTTTGTCGACGGCGGGTTCCGGGTGGGGGAGGCGAAGACGCGGATCGGGTGGATCGACGCCGACCACGTCTTCATCGGCACGGACTTCGGGCCGGGCTCGCTGACCGACGCCGGCTATCCGCGTACGGTACGCAGGTGGCGGCGCGGCACGCCGCTGGAGGATGCCGCCCCGGTTTTCGAGGCCGGGGCGGGAGACGTGTCGGCCTGGGCCTGGCACGACTCCACACCGGGTTTCGAGCGGGACTTCGTCGGCCGCTCGCTCGACTTCTTCCGCAGCGAGATGTACTTCCTGACCGCCGACGCCACGCTCGTGAAGATCGACGTTCCCGCCGACGCCAGTGCCTATGCCCATCGCCGGCATCTGATCGTCACTTTGAAGTCCGACTGGCTCGGGCACCGGGCGGGCTCCCTGCTGGCGTTCGGCTTCGACGCCTTCCTGGCGGGCGACCGCACCGCCGAAGTGCTGTTCACGCCGGATGAGCGGACGGCTCTGGCCGGGCACTCATGGACCCGCCACCATCTGATCCTGGAGACGATGCGCGACGTCAGCACCCGCATCGAGGTCCTCGCTCCTGCCCCTGGCGGTGGCTGGGCGGGCAAGCCCCTCGCGGACGTCCCGGCGCTGTCCGCGGTCACCGTGGTGGACACGGACCCGGACATCTCCGACGAGTATTTCCTCGATGTGTCGGGGTTCTTGCAGCCCTCCACCCTCTACTGCGGGCAGATCGGCGCCGATGCGGAGATCCTCAAGCAGGCTCCGGCCCGCTTCGACACGTCCGGTCTGGCGGTGGAGCAGTTCTTCGCGACCTCCAGGGACGGCACGCGGGTGCCGTACTTCGTGATCGGCCCCGACCGTACCCCCACCGGCCCCGCCCCTGCCCTGCTGTACGGCTACGGCGGCTTCGAGGTCTCCCTCACCCCCTTCTACGGCGCGGTGACGGGCCGGGCGTGGCTGGAGCGCGGCGGCACCTACGTGATCGCGAACATCCGAGGTGGCGGCGAGTACGGACCGGACTGGCACCAGGCCGCCCTCGGGGCGGACCGGCCGCGAGCCTTCGAGGACTTCGCGGCCGTCGCCACGGACCTCATCGCGCGGGGCATCACCACCCCGGCCATGCTGGGCGCCGCGGGGGGCAGCAACGGGGGCCTGCTCATGGGCGCGATGCTCACCCACTATCCGGAGCTGTTCGGCGCCATCGTCGCCCAGGTACCGCTGCTGGACATGTTCCGCTTCCATAAGCTCCTCGCCGGCGCGTCGTGGATCGCCGAATACGGCAACCCGGACAACGAAGCCGATCACCCTCACCTCCGTGCGCTCTCCCCCTACCATCGGCTCACCGCAGACCAGGTCTGTCCGCCGGTCCTGCTGATGACCTCCACCCGTGACGACCGCGTCCACCCCGGCCATGCCCGCAAAATGGCCGCACGGCTGCGCGAACTCGGCCACCCGGTTCTGTTCCACGAGACCATCGGCGGCGGCCACGCAGGCGCCAGCGACAACGAACAGTCCGCCTACAACAAGGCCTTGATGCATACCTTCTTGTGGCAACACCTCACACAAACGGTTCGGCCGGCCTCCAGCTGACGGAGCGGTGCCTCACCCAGCGCTCGTACGGCGGGACATGGAAACGCTCCGTAAATAGGCAGTTGCAACTTGCCTTGCCAAGGCGTCAGAACGCCCCTACAGTCCCAGCCAAATAGAAATGGGAGCGCTCCCAACACGCTCCGCTTTGAACCCGCCACCGACTGAAGGGCAGCACCAATGAGGCAGTTACGAAGAGAAAGACGGCGTCTGCGAACGCTGGTTGCCGCGGTTGTCACCGCAGGACTCATATCGGTGGGCGGTCTCGCGGGCGGAACGACGGCCCAGGCCGCCCCAGTGGCTGAAGAGGCCGCGAGCGGCGCCGCCGCGGCCGGTGGCGACTGGCTTCACACCAAGGGCAACAAGATCGTCGACGCGAACGGTGACGAGGTCTGGCTCACCGGCGCCAACTGGTTCGGCTTCAACGCCTCCGAGCGGGTCTTCCACGGACTGTGGTCCGGCAACATCACCGGCATCACCAAATCCATGGCCGACCGCGGCATCAACATGGTCCGCGTGCCGATCTCGACGCAGCTCCTCCTGGAATGGAAGAACGGCCAGGCGACCGTCCCGTCCGGCGTCAACAACCATGCCAATCCCGAGATAGCCGGCAAGACCTCATTGGAGGTCTTCGACTTCTGGCTGAGCCTGTGCGAGCAGTACGGCATCAAGGTGATGCTCGACGTGCACAGCGCGGAGGCCGACAACTCCGGTCACAACTACCCGGTGTGGTGGAAGGGCGCCATCACGTCCGAGCAGTTCTACGCCGCGTGGGAATGGGTGACGGCCCGCTACAAGGCCGACGACACCCTCGTCGCCATGGACATCAAGAACGAGCCGCACGGCAAGGCGAACGAAGCCACCCGCGCCAAGTGGGACGGCTCGACCGACCAGGACAACTTCAAGTACGCCTGTGAGACCGCGGGCAAGCGGATCCTGGCCATCAACCCGAACGTACTCGTGCTGTGCGAAGGCATCGAGGTGTACCCCAAGGCCGGTGTGAGCTGGACGTCCACCACCCCGGCCGACTACCACTCCACTTGGTGGGGCGGCAACCTGCGCGGCGTACGCGACCACCCGGTCGACCTCGGCGCCAACAGCGACTAGCTCGTGTACTCCCCGCACGACTACGGCCCGCTCGTGTACGCCCAGCCCTGGTTCACCGGCACCTGGGACCGCACCACCCTCGAACGCGATGTCTGGGATCCCAACTGGCTCTACCTGCACAAAGAGAACAAGTCGCCGCTCCTCATCGGCGAATGGGGCGGCTTCCTCGACGGCGGACCGAACGAGAAGTGGATGAAGGCGCTGCGCGATCTCATCGTGGAGAACCGCATCCACCAGACCTTCTGGTGCATCAACCCCAACTCCGGTGACACCGGCGGCCTGCTGCTCGGTGACTGGAAGTCGTGGGACGAGCAGAAGTACGCCCTGCTGAAGCCCGCCCTGTGGCAGCACGGCGGCAAGTTCGTCAGCCTCGACCACGAGGTCCCGCTCGGCGGCACCGGAAGCACCACGGGCATCAGCCTGACCGACGTGTACGGAGGCGGGGAGCCCGACCCGACCGACACCACCGCACCCACCGTGCCGGCCGGACTCACTTCCACCGCCACGACGGCGAACAGCGTGTCGCTGTCGTGGTCGGCTTCGACGGACAACGTGCGCGTGACCGGTTACGACGTCTACCGGGGCACGGCGAAGGTGAACGCCACCCCCGTCACCGGTACGTCGTTCACCGACACGGGCCTCGCCCCCTCTACCGCGTACAGCTACACCGTGCGGGCACGGGACGCGGCGGGCAACGTGTCGGCGCCCTCGGCGGCGTTGAGCGTGACGACCCGGGCCGGGGACGGTGGTGGCGGCGATCCGTCGGGCGCGGTGAAGGTCCGGTACAAGAACAATGACGGCTCCGCCACGGACAACGCCATCCGCCCGGGTCTCCAGGTCACCAACACCGGATCCACCTCCCTCGACCTGAGAACGGTGTCGGTCCGCTACTACTTCACCCGTGACGGCGGGGCACCCTCCGTCAGCGCGTGGTGCGACTACGCGGCCGTCGGGTGCGCGCAGGTGAAGCTGAAGGTCGTTCCGCTGACCACGCCGGTCACGGGCGCGGACGCCTACCTGGAAGTGACGTTCGCCGGCGGCTCCCTCGGGGCGGGCAAAGACACCGGTGACATCCAGCTCCGTATGAGCAAGGCGGACTGGTCGAACTTCAACGAGGCGAACGACTACAGCCGTTCGACGGCTACCGCGTATGCCGATGCCCCCGCCGTACCCGCGTACACCGGCACCACCCTGGCCTGGGGCGCACCGCCCGCCTGACCGGACACGCCGCCCCCTCCCATCGACGTACGGAAGGACCATTCCGTTGCGCGTGCCTACCTGGCTGAACCCCCGAAGAACCCGGCGCCGTACCACAGCTTCAGCGGTCGCGGCCACGGTCGCCGCCGGTCTCCTCGTCCCCCTGTCGCTGCCGACCCCGGCCGCCGCCGCGCCCGCCTTCAACTACGGCGAGGCGCTCCAGAAGTCCCTCTCGTTCTACGAGGCGCAGCAGTCCGGCAAGCTCCCCGACACCAACCGCGTCGACTGGCGCGGCGACTCCGGCCTGAACGACGGCAAGGACGTCGGCCTGGACCTCACCGGCGGGTGGTACGACGCCGGTGACCACGTCAAGTTCGGTCTGCCGATGGCGTTCTCCGCGACCATGCTGGCCTGGGGCGGAGTGGAGGAGAAGGCCGCGTACACCTCCTCCGGGCAGTTGCCGCACCTGAAGAACAATCTCCGTTTCGTCAACGACTACTTCCTCAAGGCACACCCCTCCCCGAATGTCCTGTACGGGCAGGTGGGCAACGGCGCCGACGACCACAAGTGGTGGGGCCCGGCCGAGGTGATGCCGATGGCACGGCCCGCCTACAAGATCGACGCGTCCTGTCCCGGCTCCGACCTCGCCGGCCAGACCGCTGCCGCCATGGCGTCCTCGTCGATGGTGTTCGCCGACAGTGACCCGGCGTACGCCGCAAAGCTCGTGACGCACGCCAAGCAGCTGTACGCCTTCGCCGACACCTACCGCGGCAAGTACAGCGACTGCATCACCGACGCGAAGTCCTACTACAACTCCTGGAGCGGCTACCACGACGAGCTGGTGTGGGGCGGCATCTGGCTCCACAAGGCCACCGGCGACGCGGCCTACCTGGCCAAGGCCGAGTCGTACTACGACAACCTCTCCACCGAGCCGCAGAGCACCACCCGCTCCTACCGCTGGACGCTGTCCTGGGACGACAGCTCCTACGGGGCGTACGTCATGCTGGCGCAGCTCACCGGCAAGCAGAAGTATGTCGACGACGCCAACCGCTGGCTCGACTGGTGGACGGTCGGTGTGGGCGGCCACCGGGTGCGGTACTCGCCGGGAGGACAGGCCGTCCTCGACAGCTGGGGCTCACTGCGGTACGCCGCCAACACCGCCTTCGCGGCGCTCCAGTATTCCGACTGGCTGACCGGCGACAGCGAGCGCAAGACCCGCTACCACGACTTCGCGGTACGGCAGATCAACTACGCGCTCGGCGACAACCCGCGCAAGGCCAGCTACGTCGTCGGCTTCGGCACCAACCCGCCGACCAAGCCGCACCACCGGACCGCCCACGGCTCGTGGACGGACCAGATCAACAGCCCGGTCGAGAGCAGGCACACGTTGTACGGCGCGTTGGTCGGGGGGCCGAGCGCGCCGGACGACACGTACACCGACGACCGGTCGAACTACGTGAACAACGAGGTCGCGACCGACTACAACGCGGCCTTCACCGGGGCGCTGGCCCGGTTGTACGGGGAGTACGGCGGCAGCACGCTCGCCGACTTCCCGAGGCCGGAGCAGCCGGACGGACCCGAGATCTCCGTACAGGCGTCGGTGAACGCCACCGGGCCGGGCTTCACGGAGATCAAGGCGTACCTGGTCAACAAGTCGGCCTGGCCCGCGAGGGCGCTGACCGACGCCTCGCTGCGCTACTACTTCACGCTGGAGCCGGGCGTCACCCCGGACCAGATCAGCTACACCACCAACTACAACCAGTGCGGCAAGGTCAGCGGGCCCACGCAGTACAAGAACGACGTCTACTACGTGACGGTGGACTGCTCGGACGCGACGATCGCCCCGGCGGGGCAGTCGGCGTACCGCAAGGAGGTGCAGTTCCGGATCAGTTCGGCGGGCGCCTGGAACCCGGCGAACGACTGGTCGTACCCCTCGTCGGCGACGACACCCGGCACCACCCCGGTGGACGCGCCGAACATCGTGCTGATGGAGGGCACGGCGAAGCAGTGGGGTGCCACGCCTGACGGCACGGCCCCGACTCCCACGCCGACCCCGACCCCGACCCCGACACCCACGCCGACCCCTACGCCCACGCCCACCCCACCGCCCACGGGTTCGTGCGCGGTCACCTACAAGGTCACCGCGTCGTGGGGCGGTGGATTCACCACCGATCTCGCGGTGAAGAGCACCGGCGCCACCGCGATCGACGGCTGGAAGCTCGGCTTCGCCTTCAAGGGCGCCGAGAAGGTCACCAGCCACTGGAACGCGACCATCTCCCAGAGCGGCGCCGATGTGACCGCCATCAACGTCGCCCACAACGCCGCCATTCCGGCGGGCGCCGCCGTGTCCTTCGGGTTCCAGGGCTCCGGTGTGCCTGCCGGCGCGCCCACGGGCTTCACACTGAACGGGAAGGACTGCGCCTGACCGAGGACGCCCCGCCGCTGCCCCACCACGGGGGGCAGCGGCGGGGCCACGACCTCAGAGAGGTGAGACGTCGAGGCCGGGCAGATCGGCCGGTGCCGGACAGATCCTGCGGCCGTAGTGGTCGAAGACGTACAGATGCGCGAGGTCGACCAGGAGCGGAACCTGCGTGCCGGTCCGCAGCCGCATGTCCGGGCCGGTACGGACGACCAGGTCGCTCGCCCCGAGCGTGGGGCGCTGCGAGTTGTACGCGTTGCCCCGGGGCGGCGCCGCGGGATCCGGCTCGTCGAGGACCACGACCGGTCCCGCGACCCGCTGTGCCGCCCGCTCCCTCAGCCGGGACAGCATGCCCGGCGCCGGAGTGCCCCGGCGGCGGCGACGTACGGCAGGTTGCGGCCGAGGCGACTCCAGATCCGGTACGACGGCGGGCTGCGAGCCGGTGTTGAGGTGTACGAGTGCCTCGTGCCCCTGGTACTCCATGTGCTCGACCAGACCACTGATCGCGACCTCACCGGGGCGGGCCTCACCGGGCGTGGCGATCCGTACGGCCTCCGAGCGCAGCCCGACGACGAGCTGTCTGCCCTGCTGGATGCGGAGCAACTGGTGGTCGGGGCTGAGGGGCTCGGGAAGGCGCAGCCGCTGCGCGCCGAGAGCGATCCACATCGCGCCCTCCAGCGGCGCGTGCACGACGGCCTGGAGCAGGTTGATGCGCGGGGTGCCGATGAACGCGGCGACGAAGATGTTCTCCGGCAGCCCGTAGGCGTCCCGGGGGCGGCTGAGCTGCTGGAGCACGCCGCCGCGCATGACCGCGACCCGGTCGCCGAGTGACATGGCCTCGGACTGATCGTGGGTGACGTACACGGTGGTTACGCCCAGTTCGCGGGTGAGGTGCGCGATCTCGGAGCGCAGATGGCTGCGCAGTTTGGCGTCGAGATTGGACAGCGGCTCGTCCATCAGGAAGACGGAGGGCCGCCGGGAGATGGCCCGTCCCATGGCGACGCGCTGCCGCTCACCGCCGGAGAGCTGCGCGGGGTAGCGGTCGAGGATGTCCTCGATGCCGAGCATCCGGGCGGTGGCCTCGACGCGTGGGCCGGAGTCCTCTCCGGGGGCCTCGAAACGCAGGGGGAAGCCGATGTTGCCGCGGCTGGTCATGTTCGGATAGAGGGCGAAGTTCTGGAAGACCATGGCCATGCCGCGCTGCCCCGGCGCCAGGTGGTTGGCGTACTCGCCGTCGAGGAACAGATCGCCCGCGGTGATGTCCTCAAGTCCGGCGATCATGCGAAGGACAGTTGATTTACCGCATCCGGAAGGGCCGAGCAGCACGAGGAACTCGCCAGGGGCGATGTCGAGGGAGACGCGGTCGACGGCGCGAACGGCCCGGTCGTACGTCTTGGAAACGCTGTGCAGGGAGATTGAGCCAGACATGGGGTTCCGCCCAGGGCAAATCAGCGCGACGGCTGCGGCCAGAAGTGACAACTGGGCACGCAACGTAGCTGGTTACTGGGGAGTCGGGAATGGTCTGGACCGAAAGATTCACGTCCGACGTCTTGACGCGGCATCTGCGACCTCGCACATTGGGAGCGCTCCCAAAGCTACTTCCACCGCACACGTAACTGCCCATGTCTCAGGCCCCGCGCACCTCCCTACTCCCCGCTGGAGGACCCGGCGTGTCGCATCATCCGCCTCCCCTTTCCCGTACGACTCGGCGTCGCAGACGCTCGGCGCCGGGTGTCGCCGCCCTCGCCGCCCTGGCTGCTGTCGCCGGCCTGCTGGCCGGCGCCGTGGTCGCCTCACCCGCCGCAGCTTTACCCGCAGGCGCAGCCGCAGCCGCCGCCGAACCGGCCGACGAAGCGCCCGAACTCATCACCAACGGCGACTTCTCCGAAGGCACCGCCCCCTGGTGGTGGACCGACAACAGCCCCGCCGCGGTCGTGGATGGGCGCCTGTGCGCCGATGTCCCGGCAGGCACAGCCAACCCCTGGGACGCCATCATCGGGCAGAACGCGCTCGCTCTCGCCTCCGGCGAGGGATACACGCTCAGCTACACGGCGACCTCGACGGTGCCCCTCACCATCCGTACCAACGTGCAGCTCGGGGCCGCCCCCTGGACCACGGAGCTCTCCGCGGCGCAGCAGGTCGGCGAGAGCGCCGAACGCGTCAGCCACACCTTCACGGCGGCGGCCGACCACGACGCCGCCCAGCTCGTCTTCCAGCTCGGCGGCAGCGAGAAGGCGTTCACCTTCTGCGTCGACGACGTATCGCTGCGCGGCGGCACCGCCCCGCCCCCGTACGAACCGGACACCGGCTCTCCCGTCCGCGTCAACCAGGTCGGCTACCTCACCCACGGTCCGAAGAGCGGCACGTACGTCACTGAGGCAACCGAGCCGCTTCCCTGGACCCTCAACGCCGCCGACGGCACCCGGCGCGCCAGTGGCACGACCACCCCGGCGGGCGTCGACACCACCTCGCGGCAGAACGTCCACACCTTCGACTTCGGCACAGTCACCACCGCCGGACAGGGCTACACCGTCACGGTCGCGGGGGACAGGAGTGAGCCATTCGCCATCGGCGACGACCTCTACGGGTCGCTGCGCACCGACGCGCTCGCGTACTTCTACCACAACCGCAGCGGCATCGAGATCGACGCGGATCTCGTCGGGGAGGAGTACGCCCGCCCGGCCGGCCACGTCAACGTGAGCCCCAACCAGGGTGACAACGACGTGCCGTGCCAGCCCGGCGTGTGCGATTACCGCCTCGACGCGGCCGGCGGCTGGTACGACGCCGGTGATCACGGCAAGTACGTCGTCAACGGCGGTATATCCGTGGCCCAGTTGATGTCCGCCTTCGAACGGACCCTGACCGAGGAGAACGCCGACGCCGCACCCCTCGCCGACGGCGGACTTCCGCTGCCGGAGCACGGCAACGCCACCCCCGACATCCTCGACGAGGCCCGCTGGGAGCTGGACTTCCTCATGCGCATGCAGGTCCCGGCGGGCGAGCCGCTGGCCGGTATGGCGCACCACAAGCTCCACGACAAGGCATGGACCGGGCTGCCGACCCGGCCCGACCGTGACCCCCAGCCCCGCGAACTGCATCCGCCGTCCACCGCGGCCACCCTCAACCTGGCGGCCACCGCCGCCCAGTGCGCCCGCCTCTTCGCGCCGTACGACGCCGCCTTCGCCTCTCGCTGCGACAAGGCCGCCCGTACCGCCTGGAACGCGGCGAAGGCCCACCCGGACATCCTGGCCGACCCCAACGACGGCACGGGCGGCGGCGCGTACTCCGACACCGATGTACGGGACGAGTTCTACTGGGCGGCGGCGGAACTGTTCATCACCACCGGGCAGGACGCCTACCGTCAGGCACTTCTCGGCTCACCGCTGCACGGCGACACCGACGCCGTCTTCCCGCGCGGCGGCATGTCGTGGCAATCGACGGCGGGCCTGGGCGCCCTGGACCTGGCGACCGTGCCCAACCGGCTCTCCGCCGACCAGCTCAAGGCGGTGCGCGGCACGGTGACGCGAGCGGCGGACGGTTACGCGGCCGACTCCGGCAAGGCCGCGTACGGCATTCCGTACGCCCCCTCCGACGGCCACTACGTGTGGGGCTCGAACGGCCAGGTCGCCAACAACATGGTGGTCCTGGGCACAGCGCACGACCTGACCGGCAAGGCCGCCTACCGGGACGCCGTGCTGCGCGGGATGGACTACCTCCTGGGCCGCAACCCGCTCAACACGTCGTACGTCACCGGCTACGGCGAGCGGGACGCGCGCAACCAGCACCACCGGTTCTGGGCCCACCAGCTCGATCCGTCCCTGCCCAACCCCGCGCCCGGCTCCCTCGCCGGCGGACCGAACGACGGCATCCAGGACCCGCTGGCGCAGAGCAAGCTGAAGGGGTGCGCCCCGGCGATGTGCTACATCGACCACATCGAATCGTGGGCGACGAACGAGGTCACCATCAACTGGAACGCACCACTGGCCTGGATCGCCGGTTACGCCGACGACCTGGGCGGCGGCGAGGACCGGGCGGCGACCTGCGAGGTCGCGTACACGTCACAGCGGTGGGACGGCGGCTTCACCACCCAGGTCGTGCTGAAGAACACCGGCACCCGGGCGGCCAGCCCCTGGCAGCTCACCTGGTCGTTCGCCGACACGCAGCGGGTGACCGACACCTGGGGAGCCACCATTTCGCAGACCGGCCCTCAGGTCGTGGCCACGGCGCTGAGCTGGAACGCGAGCCTGCCTCCCGGCGGAACCGCGCGCTTCGGCTTCAACGGAAGGTCGACGACCGGCCAGGTGAACGATCCCCGGGTCTTCAGGCTGAACGGCCGGCCCTGCGGCGTGACGCCGATCCGCTGAGCGCATCTCGTGAAGGGCGTCTGACCTGGAAATATGTCCAGGTCAGACGCCCTTCACGCGCGTTGTCGCCGACGGTTGCCGCTCTTGAGCCCGTGGCGTTGCCGGCTCACGCACCCAGATGCGTGAGGATAGGAATTCCGCTGGCCGGCAGGCTTGGCGTTGCCCGCCGCAGAGCCGGTAAGGCTTTTCCAGCGGTGGGCTCCATCGCGCGTTACGAGGCACTGGTCGCGGTACTCGACACTTGCAAACCAGCGAACGTCAAGAGTAAGCAGCAAGCAGAAGGAAACACCGAGACAGGAAGAAGGACGGACGTGTCCGGCAGCGAAAGCGAGAACCCGGTAATCCCCTCTCCGACCCCTACGCCGACTCGGCCCAGGACGAACAGGGACTGGTGGCCGAATCAGCTGGACCTTCAGGTTCTCCACCAGCACTCGCCCCACGCCAACCCGATGGGCGAGGACTTCAACTACGCGGAAGAGTTCGCGACCCTCGACCTCGACGCACTGAAGCGGGACGTCTTCGAGGTGATGACGACGTCGCAGGACTGGTGGCCCGCCGACTACGGCCACTACGGGCCGCTCTTCATCCGGATGAGCTGGCACGCCGCGGGAACGTACCGCATCGCCGACGGCCGGGGCGGTGGCGGCAGCGGCGCTCAGCGCTTCGCCCCCCTCAACAGCTGGCCGGACAACGCGAGCCTCGACAAGGCGCGCCGGTTGCTCTGGCCGGTCAAGCAGAAGTACGGGCGGAAAATCTCCTGGGCCGATCTCCTGGTCTTCGCCGGGAACTGTGCCATGGAATCGATGGGCTTCAAGACGTTCGGGTTCGGCTTCGGGCGAGAGGACATCTGGGAGCCCGAGGAAATCTTCTGGGGGCCCGAGGACATCTGGCTCGGAGATGAGCGCTACAGCGGCGAAAGGGAACTCGCCGGTCCCTTCGGTGCCGTCCAGATGGGACTGATCTACGTAAATCCGGAGGGGCCCAACGGCAACCCGGACCCGCTGGCTTCCGCCAGGGACATCCGCGAGACGTTCCGGCGTATGGCGATGAACGACGAGGAGACGGTCGCGCTCATCGTCGGCGGCCACACGTTCGGCAAGTGTCATGGCGCGGTCGACCCCTCGTACATCGGCCCGGAGCCCGAGGCCGCCTCCATCGAGCAGCAGGGCCTCGGCTGGCGGAACACCTACGGCACCGGCAAGGGCGCCGACGCGCTCACCAGTGGGCTTGAGGGCGCATGGACCTCCGAGCCGACGAAGTGGGACAACGGGTACCTGGACAACCTGTTCAGGTACGACTGGGAGCTGACGACGAGCCCCGCCGGTGCGAAGCAGTGGACTCCCACGGATCCCTCGGCCAAGGACACTGTGCCTGACGCTCATGATCCGTCGAAGAGGCACGCTCCCATGATGCTGACGACGGACCTCGCGCTGAGGCTGGATCCGGTCTACGGGCCGATCGCGAAGAGCTTCCACGAGAACCCGGCCAAGCTCGCGGATGCGTTCGCCAAGGCGTGGTACAAGCTGTTGCACCGCGACATGGGACCCCTGTCGCGTTACCTCGGGCCGTGGATTCCCGAGCCGCAGCTCTGGCAGGACCCCGTCCCCGCGGTCGATCACGAGCTGGTCTCGGACGAGGACGTCGCGGCTCTCAAGGGCAGGATCCTCGCCTCGGGACTGTCCATCCCCCAGCTGGTCACCACCGCCTGGGCGTCGGCGGCGAGCTTCCGCGGCACCGACAAGCGCGGCGGGGCCAACGGGGCACGCATTCGACTCGCGCCGCAGAAGGACTGGGAGGTCAATGACCTGCCCGAGGTGGCCGAGGCGGTGCGGACCCTCGACCAGATCCGGCAGGACTTCAACCGTTCACAGGCCGGCGGAACGAAGGTTTCGCTCGCTGACCTGATCGTTCTGGGCGGGTGCGCTGCCGTCGAACAAGCCGCGAAGAACGCCGGGCACGAGATCACGGTCCCGTTCGCACCGGGGCGCACGGACGCCTCGCAGGAGCAGACCGACGTGGAGTTGTTCGCCGTGCTCGAACCCAAGGCGGACGGGTTCCGCAACTACCTCCGGGCGGGAGAGAAACTGTCGCCGGAGACCCTCCTGCTGGACCGCGCCAACCTGTTGACGCTGACCGCTCCCGAGATGACGGTTCTGATCGGCGGCATGCGGGCCCTGAACACCGGCTTCAAGGGATCCCCGCACGGCATCTTCACGCACCGGCCCGAGACATTGACCAACGACTTCTTCGTCAACCTGCTCGACATGGGCACGGAGTGGAAGGCGTCGGCCTCGGCCGAGAACGTATTCGAAGGTCGGGATCGCGCCACGGGCAAGGTCAAGTGGACCGCCACCGCCGTCGACCTCATCTTCGGTTCCCACTCCCAGCTCCGAGCCGTCTCGGAGGTCTACGCGTCCCAGGACGCGGGAGAGAAGTTCGTGCGTGACTTCGTGGCAGCATGGGACAAGGTGATGAACCTCGATCGGTTCGACCTCGCCTGAGCCCGATGTCCGGGTCGGCCGCTCATCGGCCGACCCGGACCCCTTCGGGATCCGGTCGGGGCGGCGTCGGCGTGAACGCCTTGGCCGCGGCGGTAAAAGCCGTCGTCCAGTCGGACGTGACGATGCTTGCGATGTATCCGTCCGGGCGGATGAGGATGAGCGTGTCGCCGGTGATTCCGTAGACGCTGTTCAGTTGACCGGTGGTGTCGGCGAGGACGCCGTCGTCGATGGGGCGTCCGGTGCGGACGGCGTAGCGGCGCAGTTCGGTGCCGTCGGTGGGCCAGGTCAGCTTGTGCAGCGCCTCGGTGGCGTCCGGGCCGAAGGCCAGGAGTGTGAAGTGCGGTCCCCGGAAGACGTCGAACAGGCGTCGGGCATCGCGCGCGGAGCACGGCGCGTCCGGTGCGCGGTCGCCCACGTGCAGTGTCTTGGTGGCCGGAGAGTGGCCGGGGGCGAGTGGGCCGCCGCGGTAGGAGAGATCGAGTTGGCGTTCTTCGTCTCCGCGCTTGAGGCCGGAGACACGGTGCCGGCTGAGGTTGGCGTACAGCTCGCTGGACTTACCCAGAACGCGTGCGGCGATCGGCTGCCGCTCGGCCTCGTAGGTGTCGAGGAGGCTGTCGGGTGCGCCGGCGATGACTTGGGCGAGTTTCCAGCCGAGGTTGTAGGCGTCCTGTACGCCGGTGTTGAGTCCTTGGGCGCCGGCCGGGGTGTGCACGTGGGCGGCGTCACCGGCCAGGAAAACCCGGCCTGCGCGGTAGTGCTCGACGAGCCGGACGTTGGGCCGGAACACCGAGCTCCAGGTCATGTCACGCAGCCGCAGACCGGTCAGCTTCTGGAACCGGGCGGCCAGCGCGGCTTCGTCGAGATCCGGTGTGTCGTCCGGCTTCAGCCGGATCATCACCTGGAACTGGTCGGAGTGCGGCAGCGGGCACGCTCCCGTGGAGGCGCGGGGCCAGATGTGCCACCGGTCGCGGGAGAGTCCGTCGATCGTGCCGTCGATGACGAGCGTACGGTCGGAGGCGTCGGTCTCGCCCGCGAAGCCGAGACCGGTGGCCTTGCGGACGGCGCTGGCGCCGCCGTCGGCGCCGACGAGGTACGTGCTGCGTACCTTCTCGCCGGATGCGAGTGTGGCCGTGACGCCGGTGGCGTCCTGTTCGAAGTCCTCCAGTGCGGTGCCGTATTCGATGGGCAGTCCAAGCCGGTTGAGCAGGCGGTGCAGGATGGCGTCGGTGCGGTGCTGGGGCAGGAGCAGGATGTTCGGGTACGGCACGTCCGGGGTCGGCCGGTTGCGCTGCTGCATTTTCCATGGCGCGGTGAGCGGTCCGAGGTGGATGCCCGCGAGTGGGTAGGGGCCGCCTTCCGCGTGTGCCTCGTGCAGTACGCCGAGGTCTTCGAAGACCTCCTGTGTGCGTGGCTGCACGCCTTTGGCGCGGGAGCCCTTGGAGGCGTGCGGTGCCTTGTCGATCAGGCGGACGCGCAGGCCGCGCCGCAGCAGGTCGGCCGCCAGGGTGGAGCCTGTCGGGCCGGCTCCGGCGATGAGTACGTCGACGTCGTGGTGATCGTTCATGGAGATGGGCCTCTGCCTCAATTGATCTTTTCGAAGAAGGTGGCGAGCAGCCGTGCGGTGCCGTGCGGATCCTCGAACGGGACCATGTGTCCGCAGTGGTCGAACACGTGCGAGTCGTCCGGCTGGAAGAGGTCCCGGACGGCGTCGAGCTGGTCTATGGGGGTGACCTGGTCGTGTTTGCCCCACAACAGCAGCTTCGGTACGGGCAGTCGGCCGGCCCGTCGGTAGAGGTCGTGCTGTGCGCTGAGCGGGAAATCCCTGACCGTGGACAGCGTGGCGTAGATCGAGCCGTGGAAGCGGTAGGGCTCGTCGACCAGGCGGTGGAGCCGCGCGATGTCATCGCTCGACCGCACCTCGTTTCCCACATGGCTGCTGAGGAAACGGTGGCCGAAGAGCCTGCCCAGGCGCCGGGCCAGCGGATCGACGGCCAGCAGGCGGGTGAGGGGATGGGGCTGCCCGGCCAGGCCCGCCGGACCGATCAGGGTCAGCGACAACGGCGTGGGAACGCCGGGCTGGGTGGCGTAGGCCTGGGCGATGAGGCCGCCCATGGACGTCCCGACCACGTGGACGCGCTCCTCGGGGGCGACGGTGTCGAGGAGTTCGCTCAGCTGACGGAGGAACAGGGCCTGGTCGTAGCGGGCTTCGACGCGGTCGGACCATCCGCGGCCGTACGTGCTGTACGCCAGCGTGCGCAGGCCGCGGGTGTGCAGGTTGGCGGCGACCGCGTCCCAGTAGCCGAGCGGAGTCGTCAGCCCGGGCGCCAGCAGCACGAGCGGACCCGTGTCCGGCCCGGCCAGCTGGTAGTGGGTCACCCCGTCGGACAGCGGGACGAAGGACCCTTGGGCGGCCGCCCGGGCGTTCTCGTCCAGGATTCGGTCTTCGCCCTTGGCGACGTAGGCGCGGCTCATGACGGGTCTCCGAGGAATTCGAGAAGGGCGTCGGGCCACTTCGGCGGGTGCTTCCTCCGGTATCAGGTGACCGACACCGGGGAGTACGACGTCCCGGCTGTCAGGAATGTCCCTGGCGAAGTGCTGGCCGTCGATGCGGTCGCCGCGCAGGATCAGCGAGCGCACGCGCAGCCGCCGGAGTTCAGGCGTCCGGTCGGCCTGGTCGGTCCTGGCGAGGTCGATGAAGGCGGCACGGTTCCCCGCCCCGCTCATCATGGAGTGCATGCGGTCGACCATGGCTTCCGGCACGGTGAAACCGGGCCCCACCATGCCGCGTACGCTCCGGGCGACCATGCCTCGCGAGCCCGCACGGCGCAGCAGCGGGCGGGTGAGCGGGTTGCGGGCGAGGCGCATCGCGACGGGCAGCGACTTGCCGGCGTACCCGGTCGCGTTCATGAGCACCAGGCGGTGTACCCGCTCGGGGTGGGTGAGTGCGAAGTTCCACGCGATGTTCCCGCCGAGAGAGTGGCCGGCGACCGTGCAGGTGTCCACGGACTGCCGGTCGAGGAAGCGGTCGACGAAGGCGACGTACGACTCGATGCGGTAGTCCCGGTCCGGGCGGGGCCCGGTCAGTCCGAAGCCCGGCAGGTCCAGCCGAATCACCTCGTAGGCCGGGCGTAGCCGGGCCGCGATCTGCTCGAAGGCGTCCAGGGAGGAGCCGGAGCCGTGCAGCAGCACCGCCGGCCCTCGGCCCTCCCGCACGAAGCGCACGCGCATTCCGTCGACCGACGTGAATGACGATCCCTCCGTGAGGCTGTTCTTCATCTCGCCCCCAGGTATTGGTTACGATGTAGCCGTATCGTTTTCGGATACAGAGTAGCCATATATTTTTGAAAGGGGCAGCCAAGTGCGGACGAGGGTCGGGCAGGGCGGTGGCGGCGCCACGTGCGGAGAAGTGGAATTGGCCTGGCGGGGCACGTGTCAGTCGACTGGCGCGGCACGGGCCGAAAGCGTGACGCCTGCGCCTATGAGGGACGGGGGTCGCTACGCACTAGTGAGCTGCCGGAGTCAGGGCCCGCTGGAATCGCCAGGCGCCTGAGCGTCTTTGCGCCTGGCCTGTTCCAAACCGTCGACGAGCAGGTCCAGTCCGAACCGGAACTCCTCGTGCAGCGGCACGGAGGTCAGCTCGTCGGCTGCGGCCGTCGTGGCCGGATAGGTGGCGGGGTCCAGAGAGTGGTAGTAGTCCCGCAGCTGTGCCTGGTCTTCGGGGCGTGGTGTTCCGGGGCCGTGCTGCTGGATGGCGAAGCCGACCACGTAGTGGCCGATGGCGGTGAAGGCGCGGGCGGCCAGACCGACCGAAAAACCGTGGCGCAGGAGCAGCCTGATGAGCCGTTCCCTGGCGCGGAGGCCGTTGGGGCCCACGGGAACCTTGGCCGCCAGCAAGGGCAACGCATGGGGGTGTCGGCGAAGGGTGTCGTAGAGGGTCTCCGCGGCGGCGGTCACGGCTTCCCGCCAGGTCAGACCGTCCAACTTTTCGGGCGCGACGCCGACCTCGCCCAGGATTCTGTCGGCGACGAGGGCGAGGAGTTCGTCCTTGCCGTTGAAGTGGCGATAGAGCGTTGCCGTGCCGGAGTCCAGTGCGTTGGCGAGCATACGCAGGGTCAGGGCCTGGATCCCGACTTCGTCGATGAGCTTCAGCGCGGTCTCGACGATCCGGCCGACGTCCATCGGAGGGCGTCCGCGCCGGTACGCAGGGGCCGGTTTCCGGCTCGCCCACCAGGCAGGACTGCCCGGCACCGGCGGAATCTCCGAAGCCATGAAGCGGTCCTCCTTTCAGCGGCCGGCCGATCTCCGCATGCATGCGTCGAGACAAAGTACCTTTCGGCCCCACAGTATCCGTTAACAACCCCGACGCGGCCCCCCAGAGGCCGGGCCGTTGCCTGCCGGCCGAATCTTCGACCAGGCGATGAAGACCTCGAACCTACCGTCGGTGATGGCAGCGTGAGCGACGTTCGCGCGCCCTGCTCGTGCGGGCGCCCCCTCGGTATCCAGCAGTCCGATGGCGGCCTGGACGATCTGCCCCCGGCTCAGCGCTCAGCGCGGCCCAGAGACGTCGATGGTCTCGGCATCGGAAACGTCCAGGTGATCGCCCGTCTCAGCGACGCGGTCTTCCTCGACAAGAATGTCCAGGCGCTCCGCGTCTGGCCGCCCGGGCGCCATGGTGATCACCCGCGCCCCACGTAGCAGTGTGCGGCTCATGCGACCGTCTTCCCGCATCTCGAAGCTCCTTGCCAGTGGCGTCGTTGCCGCCGCCGCGGCTCGTGTCGGGTGGCGGCAGCCTCACGGTTGAGGGCCGCGTCATAACGGTTACAGTGTTGTCATTATTGGGGGAGTGCGTCAAGAAAAGGAGGCGAACGGACCCTCGCGGCGCGCCAAACCACCACCCGTGATCGCCCTCGGACAGCGCGGTCACCCGGATGCGTTGGTGTCCGCGGCTTCCCGGAATCGTGCGGCGAGTTCGCTCCGGGAGTGGATGCCGGGCTTCGCGTAGACGTGGGTCAGGTGGTGGTTACGCCCGCCCGGTCGTACGGCAAGGGACCCTTTCGTAGTCTCCGCGTGCTCCGACGACCTGGGCGCGCGCCAGGCAGCTCCCGGAGGCCCGCCGGACTCGGGAAGGCCCGTGACCGCTCCGGCGCAGGTCAATCCTCGATATGCAGAAGCTTTTCGGCGCCGGTCTCGTGCAGGGTTCTCCGCACGCGTCTCCGCGCGCCCCGGACGATCACCACGGGCGGCGGTGAGCCCTCGACCAACGGCCTCATCAGCGCGTACGCACAAGTAGCATCCAGGTACTCGACCTCGCTGAGATCCAGCACCCACTCGCAAACGCCGCGCAAGGACTTATGGGAAAGGCATTCCTCGATCTCCAGGGCGGCATTCCCGGTCACCTCACCGCTGAGCGCGAGCTCGGCACGGCCTGCGTCCACAGACTTCAGACGTACGTGAGCTGAAGAACCGAGATCCGTCCCGTACGGGGCAGCGGACATAAGGAACCCCCTCGACCGGAGGTGACGCCGGAATTGGCGCTCATCCCCATTCTGCAAGGTAGGCGCCGCTCAAGGCGAAACTTGGCCGACCACGCTCGCGGCCCCCTCGTCTGCGCCACGACGACCGCGACACGTGTGAGGAACCGGGGTCCTTGCCGCGCCGTCGTACAGGGCATGGAAAGCAACACCTCACAGACCCCGTTGGCCCCAGCCACCCATCCCGCCACCCCTGACGAGTGGTATGCCCTGGTGGCCGACTGGGACTCTCTCCGGCACGGGTCCTACCTCGGCGACAAGGACGAGGCGGTCTTCCGGTGCGTCCGTCACCTTCGCGCGGAGGTGACAGGCCCCCACTCGCTCTTGTGGACGCTCGGGCTGGTCGTCCTGTCCCCGTACGTCGGCTGGGGCAGCCCGGGGCCTGGTGTTGAGGCACCGGTGGTGGCAGTGCTCTCAGCGGTGGCACGCGCGCACGAAGGACACGTATGCGGGCACGGAGGGCATCCCTTCGAGCCGTTTGAAGACGACATGGACCTGTATCTCGACCGGCTTCCCGGCGCGCTGGAGGTTCTGAGCAATCCCGACACGGTGAGGTTCGGAAACCTTGACCTTGACCTTGATGACGAGGACGACGACCGTCGGAACGACGAGAGCGCTCTGATCTGCCCGGAACTGCTGGAGCGGTGGCGCTGTCCACGCAACATCGCCGGATTCGCCCGAGTGGCCCTCGATTACATCGGCGGCTGAGGTGCGGAGTGCGGTGAGCGGGCGATGGGGCTCAGTGCGGCTGCCAGCATTCTGACGTGCTCGACGAGCTCCGGGGGTTCGTGCACCTGGAAATCGAGTCCTTTGGTTGTCACGTAGATGGCCAACTCGTCCAGCGAGTCGGACCCGGCCCGCAGCGTGCAGCTGTGCTCGTCGATAGGCTCCAGCGCTCCGGTGGTGGGGGCGATCCGCTCCGCCGCGGTCTCGGCGCTGACGTACAGGGTGAACCGGGCCGGGTAGCGGTACGCCGACGTGGAGACCGCTCGCGAGGTTTAGCCGCTGATATCGGGGTCCGGCGGGGTGCGCGGGTCTGGGACGCCGACCGCCAGGACTGGCGTACCTAGTACCAGCGCCGCCCCGTGTGCACCAGCCGGTGCGGCTCGGTCGTACGGCTGCTGCTGGTTCCGTCGTGGGAGCGGTATTCGAAGCGCAGGCGCAGCGAGTCGCGACAGGCGGCGGCGACGGCGGTGAGGGTGCTCGGGTCGACGGTGGGGCCGGTGTTGGCCATCGGCACCGTCACCGACTGCAGGGCGTTGATCCGGTGGCGCAGCCGGGACGGCAGTACCTGTTCGAGCTTGGTCAGGGCCCGCACCGAGGTCTCCTCGATACCGGTGATCGAACCGCCAGCGGCCGTGCGCAGGCCCATCGCGATCGCGACGGCTTCGTCGTCGTCGAGCAGCAGCGGCGGCAGGTCCGCGCCGGCACCCAGCCGGTAGCCGGCGGTGCCCGCGGTGGCCAGCACGGGGTAGCCGAGGCCGCGCAGCCGGTCGATATCGCGGCGCACGGTGCGCGGAGTGATCTCCAGCCGCTCGGCCAGCTCGGCGACGGGCGCGTCTACGAGCGGGAGCTGAACAACTACCCGCAGTTCACCACCGAGATCGACGGGCAGAACATCCATTTCCTGCACGTGCGCTCGCCCGAGCCGGACGCGCTGCCGCTGATCATGACCCACGGCTGGCCCGGCTCGATCGTTGAGTTCCTGAACGTCATCGGCCCGCTGACCGACCCCAGGGCCCACGGCGGCGACCCGGCGGACGCGTTCCACCTGGTCCCGTCGATCCCCGGCAGCGGTTTTTCCGGGCCGACCGACGAGGCCAGCTGGGACACCAACCGGGTGACCAGGGCGTTCGCCGAGCTGATGAACCGGCTCGGTTACGACCGCTACGGCGCACAGGGCGGCGACACCGGCGCGGTCATCTCCCCGGGGCTCGGCCGGCTCAACCCCGACAAGGTCGTCGACGTACACGCGAACGGGCTCGCCGCGTTCACCGAGGTCAACCCGGACGAGGTGGGGGAGCTGACCGAGGCCGAGCGGGCACGGCTGGAGCACGTGGAGTACCTGAGCACCGAGCAGTCCGGCTACGTGATGATCCAGATCAGCCGGCCGCAGACCCTGGCGCACGGACTGCACGACTCGCCGGTCGGGCAGTTGGCCTGGATCGTGGAGAAGTTCAAGGAGTGGACCGATCCGGCCGCCGAACTGCCCGAGGACGCGGTGGACCGGGATCTGCTGCTCACCAACGTGATGCTCTATTGGATGACCGGCACCGCCGGGTCCTCCGCCAACAGCTACTACGAGACCGCGCATGCCGGAGCCTGGGGCGCGAGCGAGCGATCTGTAGTGCCGACCGGGGTGGCTGTGTTCCCCCTGGACGTGTCGATCCGGCGCACGGTCGAGCTCGAACACACTGTCGTGCACTGGTCCGAATTCGGCCGCGGCGGCCACTTCGCCGCTATGGAGGCCCCGGACCTGCTCGTCGGCGACGTACGGGAGTTCTTCAGCAAGCTGCGCTGAAACCACAGCGGCGCAGACCACGAAGGGTCGGCGTCGCGGCGGTGGTCTGAGCGCATGACGGTGTTCGCGTGTGCGGGATGCACGCCGTGCTGAGTGCCCCGCTGTCGCAGGTTGCGCTTCCCGTCCATGCTCGTCAGAAGTGGGGAAACGGAGCGCTGCTCCCAGTGCTCATGGAGCCGGGGACGTACGCCGTGGACCCTGAGCCTTCCGCAAGCGCGTGCCGACCGATGGTCGTCCCCAACTCATCGGCCTCGGCGTGCCTGTCCTTGTCGATGCTGCGGCAGCACCGCCTTGGGGTAGTGCGGGAGCGGGCGCAGGACCGCACGGGTCAGTCGTCAAAGAATTGCCGGCCAGCTCATGTTGACTTCCTTGGCCTGGAAGACGCCCCGGTCATCAAGCTGGTACGGGGTCACCAGCAGAGCCTTCACCATACGTGCTGCCCGCAGTGAGGCCCTCGACGAACGAGCGGAAGTCACCGGCTAGGACGAGCTCCGTGCCGAGGTCGGTCTCGAACCATGTGACCGAGGGTTCGCCATCCCGCCCGCAAGCGCGGTAGTCGAGCCCGATCCAGCAGTGCGCCTCATAGGAAAGCAGTACAAGTGGTGCTGGCATGCCCCACTCCTCAGCCAGGTACGGAGTGTCGAGCATCGAGTTCATCCCGTCGCCTCGCCCGATGCCCATCAGGTAGTCGAAGGGAACGTGGTCCTCGCTCCACGACGTCGGCCGGCCAGTGGGGAACGCATCGTGATCAGCAGCCACGATGCCGCCGTTCTGAATCCGCAGAAGGTCAAGCAGGGCCGAGGGCAGCGTCACGCCGAGCGCCCGCTCGGCTTCCCGCACCATCTCGTCCGTCAGGGTCTGCTGGACGCCGTAATCGCCGTCACCCCAGAACGTGGCCATGACCTCATCGAATCGCGCCATGACACGCAGCCTACTGCTCTCAGTCGCCGCGTCGTCCTGCGGCCGCTGCCCAAGCAGATCGGACCGCTGCGAGTCGTCTCCCTCTGAACAGCGACGAACTGGGCACCTCTGTGGCGCTCATCGTGGCGGCGCCGGCCCCCGACGGGGAGGCTGTACAGCGCGGGTACGGCGGATGCGGGGCGTCTCGATCACGACAAGACCACGCAAGCGGCGGCCGGAACCTCCAGCGCGCCGCCGCGGTGCAGTTGACCGCTCTCCGCGTCCACGTCGAACCAGGTGACGTCCCTTGACCACTCGTTGACGACGTACAACCGGCGTCCAGAAGGGTCGGCCACCAAGTCGCGCGGCCAGCTCCCGCCGCAGTCCACGCCGCTCGTGAGCTGTGGCTTCTCGGCCCCGTCGGCGAGGGAGAACGTCAGGATCCTGTTGCTGCCCCGCACTGCGGCGCGGACGAAGCGGCCGTCGGGCGAGACGGAGACCACGGAGGGGTAGACCTGCTCTCCCTCCGGGGCACCTTCGGGATCGATCGCCGCCTCCGCCAGCGGTTCCAGGCGCCCGCACGCCGGATCCCAACGACAGACCGTCATCTGCGGCTCCAGCTCGTGCAGTACGTACACGACCTCGCCGTCCGGGTGAAAGGCGAGGTGACGCGGTCCCGACCCGGCGCGGAGCACCGTCTCGGTGTGCACCCGGAGCTCTCCGGTGACCTGGTCGAGCGCGCACACCCTTACCGAATCGGTTCCCAGGTCCACGCTGAGCACCCATCGCCCGCCGGGATCCGGCAGCACCTGGTGGGCGTGTGGTCCCCTCTGCCGCTCGCCGTCGGGCCCCGAGCCGTGGTGCGCAAGCACGATGGGGGGACCCGAAACGCTCCCATCGGGTCCCGTCGCGAAGCTGCTGACGCTGCCCGAGCCGTAGTTGGCGGTGAACAGTCGGCTCCCGGCCACGCTGAGATGGGTGGGGCCGGAGCCGCCCACCCCCACTGCCGGGCCGAGCGCGCTGAGGCTCCCGTCCGCCCCGGTGCGGAAGGCCGCGACCGCGCCCGGATCCGTATCGCTCACCGCGTAGAGGACCCCGGTCTCCGCGGCGAGGGCGAGACACGAGGGGTTGACGACGGCGTCGACGCTCGTGCGCGGGGTCAGCGCCCCGGTCGCCGCGTCAACGGCCGCGACCGTGATGCCGCGGCCGCCCCCCGAGGTGAACGAGCCGATGTACGCCCACTGCACAGGATGCCCCTCTCTGCCGTTCCAGCCTGGCTGGGCACTGTAATCACGGCTCGGCGCGTCAACGGCTGTACACGCCGTCCTGGCGGATCGGGTAGCCCCATCCGGTCCCGCGTTCGGGTCCATAAATTCGCAGGCCCCCTTGTTCAGCGGCGAGCAGGACGCTGGGTATCAGAGAATCTGTTCCGCATTATTGGCCGAATACAGGTGGCCGGTGGGGAATGGCTGGGGTGGCTCATTTGCGAGGAGACCCCACCTATGAACGTCGAAGACCTGCGCCCCGGTGCGTGGAAGCTGGCCGAGAGCCCCTATGCGTGGATGAGCGTGCGGGACGGCGAGTTGATCCGCGCGATCCTGCTACGCGCGGCCGCGCATGCCGAGGGACGCCTGCGCGTACTCGAATGGGGATCCGGCCGCAGCACCTTAGAGTTCACCCGCACCCGCACCCGCACCCGCACCCTCACCGAACAGCAGGACGCGCCGTTTCGCTGGGTCTCCCTGGAGTACGATCGCTCCTTCTTCGACACCCGAGTCGCCCCGCAGCTGCTGCGACGCGCGGACTGTGACCCTTCCTGCCCGACCACATCCAAGACCGCACCGCCGACCTGTCCGCATACGTGGCATACCCGCACACGACAGGCATGGAATACGACATCGTCATCGTGGACGGGCGGATGCGGCGGCGGTGCCTGCTCGCGGCGGCCGAGCGACTGGGGCCGCAGACCGTCGTCCTGCTCCACGACGCCTGGCACACCCACTACCACTGCGCCTTGCAAAGCTATCCTGCCGCTACTTTCCTCTGCGACGAGTTGTGGGCGGGTGCGGCCAGCAGAGCCACGCTCGACCGCGCCCTCCGTCAGCCGACATGACCCAGCGTGAGTTGGAGGACGAAGGGCGTCTGGACTGGGCTGGTTCCCGTCATGCGTCCTCCGCGCGGACACGGGTTGCCGGGCACGTGGCGGCGAGCGGCGATGCCGTTCCGTATGGACGCGCCCCACTCACACGCGACCGTCCACGTCGGCTGTACGGAGTTGGGAAACGTCCTCATCAATTATGACCAGCCCGGTGACGGTTGGTCCGTGGCGTCGTTGCCCCGGGCGTGATGAAGACCGCCTCCCAGAAGGGGCACACGACAATCCGGCAGCTCGGTGAACCGCCGGTCCCCGCACAGCTTGCGAGACGCCGTGCGGCTCGGGTGCTCGTCCTCGCCTGTCTGGCCGCCTGCGGCGCGGTCTGGGTCCTCCTCGGAGTCGGCAGCCGGCCCTCCCCCGAGAGCTGGACGCCGCCCACCGCCGAGTCCCTGCGTGCCGACGAGTTCTTGGCCTCCCGGTTCAGCACCGGTGAACCGCATCTGGCGCTGGTGGCCACCTCTTCCGGGTCGGTCGACAGCCCGCGCGCCACGCGGGCCGGGCAGAAACTGCTCGACAGTCTCGCCGCCGATCCCCGCACCGAGTGGGTCCGAGGGTACTGGCCGCTCCGGGTCCCCGAGTTCCGTACGGCCGACGGCAGTCGCGCGCTGGTACTGGTGCGCTTCCACGGAGACGAGCAAGCCGTGCGTGCGGCCGCGAATGACGCGATGGACCGCTACACCGGGAAGACCGGGCCCGATGAGGCACTGCGAGTCTCCGCCGGGGGCGAGGACGCGGTCCTCTCCGAAAGCGAACACCTCAGCGAACGCGGTCTGCTCCTGGCCGAGCTCATCGCGGCTCCCGTGATCCTGCTGATCCTGCTGTGGGTGTTCTCCAGCGCCGTGGCCGCGCTGCTTCCGGTCGTGGTGGGCGCGTTCGCCGTGGTAACCGCTGGGGCATGCCTGCGGTTGCTGGACGGTGTGGTGCCGGTGTCGGCCTTCAGCGTCAGTGTCACCACCGCCTTGGGTTTCGGGCTGGCCGTGGACTACAGCCTGCTGCTCGTCTCCCGCTACCGGGAGGAGGTCGCGGCAGGTAACACCCCGGACGCGGCGGTGCAGGTCACGCTGCGAACTGCCGGACGCGCCGTGGCGTTCTCCGCCGCCACCGTGGTGGCGGCTCTGTGCACTCTGCTCGTCGTCCCGCTGCCGCTGCTGCGATCCCTCGCCTTCGGCGGCACCGCGATCGTCATCACCTCCGCCGTAGGGGCGTTGGCCGTCGTGCCTGCGCTGCTCGTGGTACTCGGAGCCCGTATCGACAGCGGGGACGTCTTCGCCCGACTGCGCCGACCGCGCGGCAGTCGCCGGGAGGGCGACACCTGGGCCCGGCTGGCGCACTGGGTGGTGAGAAGGCCGACGGCCGTCGCGCTCGCCGGCTTCACCTTCCTGATCCTCCTTGCCGTACCGGCGCTTGGGGTGCGGTTCGGGGTGTACGCCGACGCGACGCTCCCGGAGTCCTCGCCGGTCGCCTCGACCGCCCGGATCCTCCGCACAGAATTCGGCGCCGCCTCGTCGGGCGCCCCCTCCGTCGTGCTGCCCGGCCTGAACGCCACGGCGGACCCGCGCGCCCGGGCGGCGCTCGACGGATACGCCCGCAGACTGTCCCACGTCCCGGGAGTGGCCCGGGTGGACACCGCGACCGGGATCTACCGCGCCGGAAATCGGTCACCGCTCCCGGCAGTCCGGGCGGCGTCATTCAGCGCCGGATCGGCCAGTCGGCTGGCCGTGACCCCTCAGACGTACGCCCGCGCGCCGCTCACTCCTGAGGGGAGCCGGCTGGTGGAACGGCTCCGTGGGGTTCCCGCACCGGTTCCGGCTCTCGTCGGTGGTCCGGGTGCCCGGCTGGCGGACACCGAGAAGGTGATGACAGAGCGGCTGCCGCTCGTGGCCGTACTCGCCTGCGGTGGGACCTTCCTCCTGCTGCTGGTCTACACGCGCAGTCTGCTCGTGCCGGTGAAGGCTGTGCTGCTGAACATGCTGAGCCTGGCCGCCACCTTCGGCATCCTGGTCGCCGTATTCCAGGAGGGCTGGTTTCCCGGTGTGTCTCCTGCGGGCATCACCGATGTGCTCATCCCCCTGATGTTCGCGGTCGCTTTCGGCCTTTCCATGGACTACGAGGTCTTCCTGCTCTCGCGGATCCTTGAGGAACACCGGCGCGGCAGCCCCACCCCGCTCGCCGTGGCCACCGGTCTCCAGCAGACAGGCCGGCTCTTCACCTCCGCCGCACTGGTCTTCGCCGTATCCATGTCCTCTTTGGCACTGTCCGGGCTGTTGCACCTACGCGTGGTGGGCGTCGGCCTCGCGTTGGCCGTTCTGGTGGACTGCACGGTGGTACGCGCACTGCTCGTACCCGCCGTGATGCAACTCGCGGGCCGGGTGAACTGGTGGCTGCCGGCCTGGCGGGGAGCCCGTCAGCGCGAGGCGGTACCGAAGACGTGGTCCCAGTAGGGGCAGCTCACGCCGAAGCCGCGCCGTTCGTCCTGGAAGTGATGGCGCAGATGTCGGTTGCGCAGGCGCCGTCCCAGGGCCGTGGACGGGCGGTGGTGGTGCATGTGGAAATGCAGGACGTCGTACACGACATAGCCCGCGATGAATCCGCCGGTCAGGGCGGCGCCCGGCCCCGCTCCCGCCAGCAGGTGAAACAGCTCGTAGGCACCGTATGCGCCGGGAATGCTGACCGAGGGAGGCATCACCAGCCGCCGGGGATCGTTGGGGTGATCGTGGTGGACCCCGTGCACCATCCAGTGCGCCCGGCGCCCCCACGCGCTGCGCGGGGTGAAGTGGAACAGAGCCCGGTGCACCCAGTACTCGGTCAGCGTCCATACTGCGTAGCCGAGCAGACAGTACGCCAGGAGTGGGAGCGCCTCGTTGTGCCGGACCGCCCAGGCGAGCAGCAGAAGTACGACCGGCCCGTGCAGCAACGGGGGCACGGCGGGATGCACACGAGTGAAGCGGTCGAGGAACCGCGAGCGGAACATCGGCGGAGACGCTCGCAGTTGGTCCGCCCGCCCGGCGCTCTCGTCGGACCGCAGTGACTCATTCGCTGTCATCGCGTCTCGCCTCCGTGTTCCTCAGCCCTCTGATCACAGGGGCCGCTGATAGATCCGGTACGTCTTGGACCGCTGTGCTCCCATCCGCGCGATGGCCTGGTTCATGGCGTAGTTGTCCTCCAGGACCCACGACAACTCGCCGCCTCTGTAGCCGAGTTGGCGTCCGGCCTGTGCAAGGCGCGTGTACAGCAGTGCGTCGAGGCCTCGGTGCCGGTATTCCGCCTTCACTCCCAGGGCGATCAGTCGGCACCGGTCGATTCTCCGGGCGGCTCTGGTGGCCCGGATCAGGCCGATGGGCAGCCCGTATCGGGTCAGCCGACCACCGGCCGCCTTCAGCGCCTGATTGGCGTCGGGGACGGCTAGACAGAATGCCGCCGGGTCCCCGTCCACCTCCGCGACCAGAACCAGTTCGGGCCGGACAATGCGCCGAAGCTGCGCCGTGAGGTGGCGGAACTCCCGCTCCGTGGGGGGTACGAAGCCCCAGTTCCGTTCCCAGGCGTTGGTGTAGATGTCCCGCAGCCGCCGCTCCTCGCCGTCGAAGTCGCTCAGGTCGAGCGGCCGTACGCGAACGCCACCGCGCCCTTCCGCCCATTGCGCGAGCTGCGTGACGGCGTCGTCCACCGGCGCTTGTGTGGTCCACTCCCAGGCCCACAGATCCTTGGCCTTGGCGAATCCGCAGGACAGCAGCAACTTTTCGTGATGGGGCGGGTTGTACGGCATCAGGACAGCCGGCGATGAGGAGAAACCCTCCACGAGCGTGCCGCATTCGCTGTTGGTCGAGAAGCTCACCGGCCCCACCGACGAGGTGAGCCCGCGGACGCGCAGCCAGTCCCCGACGGCCTCGAACAGCGCCTGGGCCGCGCCGGGATCGTCCGCACACTCGAAGAGCCCGAAGAATCCGTCGCTGCCACCATGGTGGGTGTTGTGCCGGGGGTTGTGGACGGCGGCGACGCGTCCGACGGCCCGGTCTCCCCGATGAGCGAGGAACAGCTCGGCGTCGCCGAACTCGAAGAACGGGTTCTTCCGCGGGTTGAGGAACGCCTTGCGCTCGCTCTCCAGAGGCGGCACCCAGCAGGGGTCGCCCCGGTACAGCCGGTACGGCAGCCGGATGAACTCCCGGCGCCGCGCGGCGCCGCGCACCGCCGTGACACGGGGTGGCTCGGCCAGGGCACGCGACATGGCCGTCACGCCGTCCCCTTCACCGGCTCCGCGCCGCGGGCCTCCTCGTCCTCGGCAAGGGCGGCGGCGATCAGGCCGACTGCGTAGTCGATGTCCTCCTCGGTGTGCTCCGAACAGACGCCGAGTCGTAGCCGGGCTCCGCCGATCGGCACGGCCGGAGGGAACAAGGGGCAGACCAGCAGGCCGCGTTCGGCCAGCCGCCGGGTGACGCGCGCGGTGCGGTCCATGGTGCCCACCGGCACCACGACCACGTGGGCGGCGGAGTCTGCCGTGCCGACGCCGACGGCGTGCAGCCGGGCGCGCAGCGTACGCGCGTTGTCCTGGAGCCTGCGCCGCCGCTCGGCGCCTTCTTCCGCCAGCACCGAGAACGCCGCCAGTGCTGCCCCGACGGTGCCGGGCGGCAGGCCCAGGGACAGCAGATAGGCGTCCGCCGAGTGCCTGAGCAGCGTCACCACGTCGGTGTCGGCGCAGACGAATCCTCCGGTGGAGGCGAACGCCTTGCTGAACGTACCCGTCACGACGTTGACCCGGTCCAGCACACCGCACAACTCGGCCACACCCCGCCCCTGAGGACCGAGCGTGCCCGCGCTGTGCGCCTCATCCACCATGAGCAGGGCGTCGTACTGTTCGGCCAGATCGGCGATCTCCGCCAGCGGGGCGAGGTCACCGTCGGCGCTGAACAGTCCGTCCACGACGATCAGCCGCCGCCCCGACCGTTCCGGCCGGCTCGCCGCACGGAGCAACTCCGCCAGATGCTCGGTGTCGTTGTGCCGGAAGACGTGCGTGGTGGCTCCGGACAGCCGGATCCCCATGGTGATCGACTGATGGTTGAAGCGGTCGGCGAAGACATGGTCGCACGGTCCGGCCAGGGTGCCGAGTATGCCCAGGTTGGCCTGCATCCCGGTTGGGAAGAGCAGCGCGGCCGGGTGCCCCGACCAGGCGGCCACGGCGGCTTCCAACTCCTGGTGCAGCTGGGTGTATCCGCCGACCGCCTGGGTCCCGTACGTGCCTGTGCCGAACCGGCGGGTGGCGGCGAGCGCGCCTTCCAGCACCTCCGGATGCCGGGCAAGCCCGAGATAGTCGGCGGATCCGAAGACGGTGACCGCCCGGTCGGGGGCGTTCCCCGAACCGGGGCGGGCATGGGGCACCCCGATCCGGGCCCGAGTCGTCGCGGCCTCCGTGATCAGTGGAAACAGCGGATACGTGCCCTCCTGCTGCCAGCGGTCCACCAGGTCGAGCATGCTGCTGTGCGCGGGCCCGAATTCCATCGGTGGTCTCACCTCCCTTTCTCGCTCCTGTGCGTGGTGCGGGCTTACGCGGTGGTGCGTACGCCGCGAAGAATCTCTGCGGCGGCCGTGTCCCGGACCGTCTCGCAGCTGCCGCCGTACACGCTGAAGACACGGACATCGCGCAGCGCGGTCAGCATGCCGGGAACGGACTCGTCATCCCGGAAGGCGCAGGGGCCCGACAGCCGTGCGCATTCCTGTACGACCCGCTGCGCCAGCCGGGCACTGGCCGTCTTGGCCAACGCGGCGTCCAGCTGATCGTCGGCGCCGCCGATCCGTTCCGCAGTGGCGTCGACGTAGCTCTCGGCCGCCTCCAATTCGGCCTCCCACCAAGCGAGTTCGGGCATGGCCGGGTCTGTCGGACCCACCAGACGTACCGTTCGCTCCAGTGCCCAGCGAGCGCAGGCCAGGGCTCCCGCCGCGATCGCCAGACGCTCCTCCGGGAGGATTCTCGCCAGGAGGGCCATGGCGAGTCCGGGGCGTCCGAGCACGGCTTCGCGGGGCAGTCGGCAGTCCTCAAAACTCACCCGTCCGGTCGGGGAGGCGTGCAGCCCCGCCGTCGTGAGCTGCGTGACAACGACCCCGGGCAGATCTGCGGGTACGAGGAACAGGGTCAGGCCCAGGGCGGAGGTGCCGGGGGTGGTGCGGGCGAGGACGACCAGGACGTCGGCGAGGGGCGCGTTGGTGATGAATGTCTTCTCGCCCCGCAGGACCCACCCGTCCGGTTCGGACCGGGCCGTGGCGGCAACGGAGCGGACCAGATCGGAGCCGCCGGCGGGCTCGGTCAACGCGACCGAGGCGACGGTCTCGCCGACAAGGATCGGGCGCAGCCACCTGTCCCGTTGCCCGGGGGTGCCGTGGCGGGCCAGCAGAGGGGCGACCAAGTGCGTCAGCACCAAAAGACTGGTGCACACTCCGGCGGCCGACTCACGCATCACGGCGCGGCCGAATGCGATGCCGTGAGCGAGGTCCAGCCCCAGTCCCCCCTGGTCCACGGGTACGCCGATGCCGAACACCCCGGCTCGGCCCATGGTTTCGAACAGCGACCGCGGCACCGTCCCCTGCCGCTCCCAGTGCGCCAGATGGGGTGTGATCTCGGCGTCGACCAGGACGCGCGCCGACTCGCGAAACGCTGCGGGAGAGCTTGGATCGAGCATCCTCGCAGTGCCCGGCGGCGTGGCCCGCCTCACCGCAGGCTCGCCGACGCCGGTTGCCCGGCCCGCCCGGCCGTCCGCGGGGAGGGCGCGTGGCCCGCCAGCCGTTCGCGCATGCTGTCGACCAGCCGCCGCTGCCCGCCGAGCAGTACCGGGGCGAAGACCGCTTCGCGATAGGCCGCGGCGATCGGATGCCCGTCCATGAACCCCTGGCCGCCGAAGAGCCGACATGCGGTGCCCACCGACTTGGGTACCGCCCGGGAGACGAACACCCCAGCCCGCACAGCACGGTCCCACCGGGCGGGTCCGCCTGCGGCGGCGGCCCGCCGCGTCACCGCGTGGCACATCCGGACCTCCGCGGTGGCTTCGGTCAAGGCGTGCAGAAACGCCTGGCGGTCCGTCAGGGCGCCGTCCTGAAACGGCCTGCGGCTCGCATACCCGAGAACATCCGAGACGGACTGCTGGCCCAGGTCGGTCAGCAGCCGGGCGAGGCTCAGCCGAGTGGCCGCCACGGCGTCGCCAAGGAGCGGAGCATGCTGCGTCACGGTGCCCAGCAGCGCGTGGTCGGGCACGGGAAGCGCGGTCACCTCCAGCCTGGCGAACCGCGCACCGGCCAAAGCGCCGAATCGCTGTTCCCGTACGTGCGTGTGCGCCGTGCCGAGGGGCAGCAGAAGCAGTACCTGTCGACCGTCATATCGGCGAATGCCTTCGGCGAGCACCGCCCGTGCGTCGGGCAGACCGAGAACATGGTCGGCGTGTCCCTGTGCCTCCAGGCGACCCGGTGGCCCGTGCAGTGCGATGTCGCAGCGGGTTCCCAGCAGACCGTGGGTGGTCGCGTGGCTCAGTGCGGTACTCACCCGGTCCGGCCGTACCGAGGAACCCGGTGCCAAACGGTCGAGCAGCGGCAGGGTCAGCCGCCCGCAAACGGTCCCGAGCACGGCCCCGCCCAGCCCCGCGTCGTCACCCCGGTCAGGCGTCGGCATGGGAGGAACCCCGGCTCGTCCCCTCGCCCAGCAGGTCGAGGAACGCGCCGAGAGGGAGGGTGGGGACGACGTTCTCGGCGAACACCGCCATGTCGAACTCCACGTGGTAGCGGGTCTCGACGTCGGCCACCATCTCCGCCAGCAGCAGTGAATCGAGCCCGAGTTGATCAAGCGTGGCCTTATCGGAAAGCGCCTCCGTGCCGACACGCAGCCGAGCGGCCAGACGTCGTTTGAGGTCCTCCCGGTCCGGTACCTGACGGGCGGCCTCGGTCGACGTCGGCGCTGTTTCCACGGGTGTCCTCTTCCTCTGCCTTGTTTCGGTCTTCGCGTTGTCACTCGGGAATCCGTGCCTGTCAGGCCACGTGGCCAGGACGCCGAATGTTCAGGACTCCGCCGACGCGGCCGGTCTCACTCCGGGAGGGAGCTCACCGGCCATGGCGGCGGCACCCAGGCTGAGCCGTCGCACCTTGCCGCTGGCCGTCCGCGGCAGCGCGCCTCGCCGTGCGATGTAGACATCACTCACCGGCACCCGGAACTCACGGAGTACGGTCAGCCGGGCGCTGCTCACCAGAGCGGCCTCGTCCACCATCCCGGTGGCTGTCCTCCGGGCATCCGCCAGTTCCAGGAACAGCACGAGGTCCTCAGTTGCCGCTGTTTCCCGTGCCACGGCGACCGCGGCAACAGCTCCGAGGTGCTCCGGCGAGGCATCGAGAACCGTCTGCTCGATGTCTGTGGGGGCCAGCAGCCGTCCCGCGTACTTCACGGCTTCCTTCGAGCGCCCGATCACATAGAGCTCGCCGCCGGCCAGCGCACCGAGGTCCCCGGTGGGGACGAGGCCGTCGTCCCCGGCCGCCGGACGTCGTACACCGTCGGGGCCGATCGTCCAACGGGCCGCCGATTCTCCACCGATCCGGATCTCGCCGACTCGTCCTTCGGGCAGTTCCCGCCCGTCCGGGGCTACGATCCGCACCTCGGTGCCCGGCAGCGGGGCGCCGTGCCCGATGAGTTCCCGCACGCCGCCGCTGTCGTCGGCCGACTCCGACGAGGATCGGGGCCGAGGCAGCGGAACCAGTCGTCCGCGCTCCAGCTCGGCCGTGTCGAATCGGCGCACCGCCGAGCCGACCAGCGGGGCCCGGCAGGCGACCGCGACACAGTTCTCCGCCAACCCGTAAGCCGGCAGAAGCACATGGCGGCGCATCCCGTGCCCGGCGAACGTCTCCTCGAACCGCTCGCAAAGCCGCGGCGCGACACGCTCCGCGCCGATGACGGCGACACTCAGCGCGGACAGGTCGACGCCGGCCAGCCGGGCGGGCGCACGCCCCGCGGCGCGGGCAGCCATCTCGTAGGCGAAGGGAGGTCCGGTGGTGTGCGTGGCGCCAAAGTCGCCCAACTGCTCGATCCAGCGCAGCAGATCACGTACGAACGAACCCGGTGGCAGCGCCCGGAAGGCGAATCCCGCGTACAGACTGGCCCAGAAGCTTCCGATCAGGCCCATGTCGTGGGAGAGCGGGAGCCACGACACCGAGCGCCCGGCTGCCATGAGCCCGATGCGTTCGGTGATGGCGTGCAGGTTCACGGCCAGGTTGCGGTGGGTGAGAACGATTCCTCTGGGGGCGGCCAGACTGCCCGAACTGAACTGGACCATGGCGACGTCGTCCGGATCGGGCGTGGGTGCGGGCGCTTCCGCCACATGGGCGGCGACCCGCTCCGGTACGTCTGCCAGAGACAGATGCGCCACCGTCAGTCCGGCGGCGCGAGTCTCCTCCGGGCCGATCACCGGTGCGCCGTCCGACACGTACCAGCGCGCTCCGCCGACCCGCAGCGCGGCCAGCGCCCGGAACCGTTCCTGGGTATTGGCGCCGAGCCCTCTCGGCACACCGGTCGGCACCAGGACAGCCCCGCAGAGCGGGATCGCCAAGGACGCCACCATCGCCACCGTGGTGCTGTCCATCTCAAGTGCGACGGCGTCGCCCCGTTTCACCCCATGCCCGGTGAACCATGCGGCGCGTTCCACGACGCGCGCCCAGAACTCGGGATAGGTCAACTCCGCGTCCCCGGCCACCCCCACAGTGGCCGACACCCCCGAGCGAGCGTGCGTGCGGAGAACCTCGGTCAACGTCGCACACGACCGCGCAAGGTCCCCGTCGTACGCCACCAACTGTTCCTCCTCGACCCGCTTTCAGGACTGCTTCTCCTCAACGAGCAAAGGCGCTACGAGTAACTGACTGAATACGTCACGTACTTAGAGTGGTACGGTGCCGCTCCCGGCGATGCCTCCCATACACAAGACCGATGTGCCCTGCGCGCCCTCGAGCCGGTCGCACCGGGGACGAGCAAGGAGTCGTACGGTGACCCGCTACAGCTTCGACGATCTCGCCGGACAGAGGTTTCTGGTCACCGGTGCCACTGGCTTCGTCGGGCGACGCCTGTGTGCCCGACTCACCGCACAGGGCGCCCGGGTCACGGCCCTGGTGCGAGAAACCTCCGTCCGGTCCGGCCTCCCCTCCGACGCGCGGCTGATCGTGGGCGATCTCACCAGCACGGAGGGTGCCGAGGCGGTCCGCGAGGCGGCCGACGGTGCGGACTGTGTCTTCCATCTCGCCGCAGTGGTCAAGTCCCGCTCCGCCGAGGGCTATTGGCACTGCAACGCAGCGGGCTCCGGGCGACTCGCCGAGGTGCTGGCCTCGCTGCCGTCCCCGCCGCGCTTGGTCGTATGCTCCTCGCTCGCCGCCGCCGGCCCTGCCCGACCGTGGCAGCCGCGGACCGAGGACGAGCCTGCCGCCCCCGTATCCCACTACGGGCGCAGCAAGCTCGCCGGAGAGCTTGCTGTCCGGGAACTGGCCGGCCTCCTGACAGTGGTCGCGATCCGGCCGCCCATCGTGTACGGGCCGGGCGACCCGGCGTTCCTGCCGTCACTGCTGCCGATGATCCGCAGTGGGCTCGTCCTCAAAAGCGGTTTCGGGCCGAGGCATTACTCCGTCATCCACGTCGACGACCTGTGCACGGCGTTGCTCGCGGCTGCGACCCGGGGCAGAACGATGTGTCCCGACGTCCCGGACTCGGGTGTCTACACGGTCTCGGACGGCACGGAACACACCTGGCAGGGGATCTGCCGGACAGTGGCCGACGTGCTGGGCCGCCGGCCCCCGCTGGTGCTCCCCGTCCCGCACACCGTGACGCGAGGGGTCGCCGAGTGTGCGGAAGCACTGGGGCGGCTGCGTGGTTTCGTACCACCCCTCAACCGGGACAAGACCCGGGAACTGCGCTGCGCGGCATGGACGTGCTCAACCGAACGAGCCCGCACGGACCTCGGGTTCGTTCCGTCGATCCCACTGGCCGAGGGAATTGCCGCCACGCTTGCGACTGCCGCGTCGGCCCGGCCGTGAAGCGGGAACGGATCGCCGACAGCAGGCCGCCGAGCCCGGGCCATCTGGAGCCGGGCAACGGTCATGAGCTGGCCTTTCGGATGCCGCGTGCCGCGCGCAGACCGATCGCGCAGGCCCCGCACGCGGCCCCCCCAGAGGGCATTGACGGCGAAGAGCGGGACGATCGCCTGCGGCTGGGCGAGAGGTCCCTGGATCTCACCGCTGAGTATCGGCGAGAGCACCGCGCTCAGGACCAGTGTGGCCGACGCGTAGGCAACGCCGGTGGTGACAAGGGTCAGCAGCGGGTCGGTGACCCGCCTGCGCGCGGTGGCAAGAACCCACACCAGTGAGATGCCCAGGGTGAGCAGCAGCGGCGTAAGGGGCTTGCCCAGTGACTCGCTGAGGCCGACGACGGAGAACAGCGGTCGCAGCAGGCCGCCAGGCGCAGGTCCAGGGCGCGCAGGCGCCGGAGGAGGCCCGGGCGGGTGTCTGTGTTCATGCGTTCATCGTCGGCCGGCGGCCGGCGGCGGGCGCAGGGGCGACGGCCCTCGGAGGACACTTGCGCTACCCCCTCGGTTGCGGTGCCCGGGGTCCGGCTTACCCCCGTGGTTGCGAGGCGGGGCCGCACTCTGTGCGCGGGACGCAGCCCTGGCCTGTACGGTCTTCGTGCCGGTGGCCGCGGCCAGCCCTTGAAGTCCCGGTCCACCAGGGCCTTCTCCAGGCGGTTCCCTGCACCATTCGGCCGCCTGGTCGAGCAGGGCAGTGCCGGGCTGCGTGTACGGACTGGGTGTCGGTGATCACAAGGGACGGGTCCTCTAATCGGCGCCCCTTCCCTGACTTGGCAGCGAAGGAGTTCCTGGATCCGTTGGTCGAGCCCGTCCTCGCGCCACAGGCCGAAGCAGTAGAACACCGCCGACCAGGCCGGGAAGTCATGAGGCAGAAAGCGCCACTGACAATCTGTCCGGTTCTGATAAAAAGAAGATCGCGTTCACGACCTCCCGGAGGTCACAGGACCCGGGGTCCCCGGTCGCTGACCACGCCACCCGGTCCTGTTTCCAGGCCGTGATCAGCGGCTCGATCAACGCCCACTCAGAGATGCGATCGCGAAGTGCCGCACCTCAAGTGGCGCCACGAGGTACTCGTCCTCGCCCGGCAGAACCACAGGCTGGTCACGCCACTGCTCACCGGCGAAGCCGACCAAGTCCTCCTCGCTGCGCCAGCGACTGACGTACAGCAGTGAGCCGGGCGGCGCGAGCAGCACCTCGTGGTCGACCAGCCCTGAATACTGACCGGGAAACTCGCGCACCGCGGAGACGATCCAGTCGTGGAACGCTTCGAAGCGTTCAGGACGTACGCGTGCCTCACTCACCCTGACGATCACGGCCGTCAGCGTTGCACACAGGCAGCCGCGGCGCCAGCCTTGTGCCGCTGCGGAACTGCCAGTTGACTGGTGTTGTTCCGGCCCGAGGCCGCTACCATCGATGCGCAGTGGGCCCGCCTGGAGCCGTCGTTGCCGACGGCCAAGAAGCCGGGACGCCCTCCGATACGGACCAGGCGACAGCTGATCGACGCCATACGGTGGCGGACGCGGACCGGGGCGCCGTGGCGGGATCTCACGCACTCGCCCCGATCGCGTGCTGGCCGACAAAGCCTACGCCTCCCGCAAGAACCGTGCTTACCTGCGATGACGCGGGATCCGCTGCACCATCCCGGACAAGGCGATCACGTCCGCAACCGCAGGAAGTCCGGCGCCCGCGGCGGCCGTCCGCCGAAGTTCCAGGCCGTCAGCGGTGGCCAAGCACGTTGACTACCCGTCCGCTGGGGTCGCGGACGAAGAACCGCCGCACGCCCCACTCCTCGTCCTGCAAGGGGTGAATGATCTCCGCACCGCTCTCCCGCATGACCGCATAAGCCGCGTCCACGTCGTCCACCTCGACGCTCATGTCGGAGGTGACAGGCGCGGTCTTGTCGCTGGTCATGACGCTGATCTGCGCTGCCGGGCTGGACGGGGAGGCGAGCGTCATGATCCAGCCGTGGTTCATGACTTCCTCGAAGCCCAGCAGGCCATAGAACTCCCGGCTCTCCTGCGCGGCCTCCGACTGGATGTTGGGCACAACACGACGAACGGCCATCGACGACTCCAAGTGAGAACGAACGTGTCTCTATGTCTCCCCAGGAGTACTACGGCACGTCCGTCGCCGCACGCACTTTCGCAACACGCCCTGGTCTTCTGAGTTGCGGATGTCCTTCTCCAGGGCCTGGACGGACTTGTGGACGCCTCGTCGTATCTGTTTGTTGGTCAGCTCGGCGAACCATCGCTCGACAAGGTTCAGTCATGACGAGCCGGTCGGTGTGAAGTGCAGGTGGAACCGGGGGTGGCCCAGCAACCACTTCTCCGGGTAGAGGCCCTCGACGTCGTGGACCTTGTGTGGAACCGAGTTGAGCAGTTTCGTCCTTGTTCGACGCACCACCAGCGCAGGCCGGGATGATCCGACATCGCAAGGCCCACGCCTGCGGTGCGCAACGACGCCGCACCCACCCCTCAAGTCCGGCCCGCTCCTGACTCAGAAGACCAGGGAGGCGGATGTCGCCTCTGCCAGGGCGCGGGTGTATTCGAGATCCCAGACCAGGCTGAAGGCCGCCAGCGACGGTCGATCGGCGTGTAGGACGTGGAGCAGGCATCCTGCTCCGATCGCGCCGGTGACGGCGCACCGGCGAGCCGCCGGCGTCCGGCAGACCCGACGGGCGAGGCGCAGCAGCCAGTGCCGATGACGCAGGTCCTCGCGCACCGACGACAGCCGCCCGGAATCGGGCACGAGCTGATCGATGAGAACGTCGAAAAGTGCGCTGAGGGCTGGGACGCGGGTCCATGTCCGGAGGGTGCGATCGCTGTCGTGCCAGACGACGGCGACAGGGTCGAATGCGAGCCGGCAGCCCAGTCGGAAGAGCCGGAAGCCGAGTTCGATGTCCTCCTGTCTGGCCAGACGTTCGTCGAAGCCGCCGACGGCACGGAAGTCCGCGCGACGGACCGCGAGGTTGCCGGTGTAGCAGTGGGTCCACGTCGGGGTGCTCTCGCCGCGGCCCAGCCGAGCGTATTCCCTCCCAGACGATCGGCGTCCCAGTGTGTCCAGGGCGGAAGGCGCCGCCCGGGCGGGGAAAGGATCGGGCCGAGGGACACCACGGGTCCGGCGGCACGGGCCAGTGCGGCGTGGTGCCGGGCGACCAGCTCGGGATGGGAGATGCAGTCGTCGTCGATGAACAGCACGTACGGTGCGTCCGACAGGGCCACACCCTTGTTGCGGCTCGCTGTAGGCCCCACCGACTCCGCATTGCGGATGACCCGGATCGGGCGGGTGGGGTGGGACGCCTCGACGCGAGGCGCCACCGGGTCCCGGCCGCCGTCATCGACCAGGATCACACCGAAGTGCTCGAAACTCTGGCGCCAGAGCGCGCCGAGACAGGCCGCCAGCTTGTGGGCCGGGCGGTCACGTGTCGCGATGACGACGTCCAGCTCGCCGGCTCGCACTGATCCCTGCATGTCCGCCATCACGTCCGCCTTCCCGGTATGTGTATGTTCAGCGGTCGTCCACAGCCACATCGCGGCGCGACCTGTCGTGCTCGGGGGGTATGTAGTGGGAGAACCAGACCGTGCGGTGCACGTCTCCGATGGCGAGCAGGTCCGACACGGTGATGTTGCGCAGTCCGCGCCGCGCCAGTCCGCCGATGAGGAGTTCCGTCATCCTGGCGCGGTCGAACGGAGGGTTGGGACTCGCACCCTCGTCGATGCCCGCGCGGCCGTCATGCGCAAGGACGATGCTCCCTCGGTGGCCTGGGTGATGACACTGTCCGCGACGTCCTGCTCGTTTCCACCGCACCAGTCGAGGCTGTCCAGGTCCCAGACGACACAGTCGAGGCCGACGTCCCGTACGCCGAGATAGCTCCGCACTGTCTGTGCTCCGAACGGGGGCCGGAACAGCCTGACGCGGGCGCCGGCGTCGCGGCCTTTCACTCCTCCACGCCAGTGGCTCATGTCGAAGCCGGACTGCGGACCTATGACAACAGGGCTCCTTGGCCTGAAGAGGGTCACCGGCGGATCGTCGGCGCGATCGCGGATCTGCACTTCGCCCCCAGCGAGATGGCCGCGGCCAACCTCGTACGCGAGGGGGTGGCACCAGACCGGATATTCCTCACCGGGAACACCGGCATCGACGCGCTCTACTGGGCCCGCTCGCAGCCGCGTCAAACGGCCGCGCCCCCCGAAGGGCAACGTCGAATTGTGATCACCACGCACCGGCGCGAGAGCATACCCGACGGGATTGGATCCATCTTCAACGCTGTCCGGCAGCTGGCGAGTCTCTACCCTGACGTGCAATTCCAATTGGTGCGTCACCCTTCTCCGCCAGTCATCCGGATGATCCAGCAGACCCTGAACGGGACCCGTCCCCGGAACGTCGAGGTGCTGGCGCCATGCAGCTACATCCCGTTCACGCATATGCTCGCCGACTCGTATTTGATAGTGACGGATTCGGGCGGCATCCAGGAGGAAGCACCAGCCTTGGGAAAACCGCTTCTCGTGGTCAACCGTCGCACGGAACGCGAGGAGCCCCTCAGGGCTGGGACATCCAACCTCGTCGGAACCGATCAGAACGACATCGTCGCAGCGGTGGCCGCCCTGCTCGAGGACCCCGTCCACTATGCGCACATGGCCAATCGCCATGACCCTTATGGGGATGGCCTCGCCGGTGAGCGGATCGTGAAGGTCCTCGGCGAGGTGATGGCGCCATCGGTGGGGACGGAGTTCCGGCGATGACGGGGGCGTCCTCGATCACTGGTACCGGGTTGTCTGCCGAGACAGCAGAGGCTGCCCGGTGCATCGAGCGATGGTTACTGCAGAGCGGGGTTCAGATCGAGGAGGGCCCCCAGCGCGGAGCGGTCGCCGGATGGCTGGACCGGGAAGGGAATCCAGAGTTCGTCTACCTCGAGATCACCGGCTACTACCTGAACGCGATGGCCTGGTTGGCGTCGGGCGCGGCGAGCTCTCCGGACCGTGCCGCGGATGCACATGAGCACGGTCGGCAGGCGTTGGACTGGATCACCCGCACCTTGTCGGAACAGGGAGTTCCGCCGACGCGGCTGTACCTGTCGGCCGGTCGCTCCGATTGGCGGAACAGCGGCGTGTTCACGTTTGACCTGGCGATGGCAGCGCGGGGAGTCGCATGCTTCGGGGACGTCGCCCGGCACGGCGCATGGCAGAAGCCTGCCGCCGGCCTCTGCGCCATCATCGAAAGCATGTGTTCGGGAGCGTCCGTCCTGCGGTCCCACGACGCGGTCGCCGGCGCGCCACTTCCCGACCGTTGGTCGACGCAACCGGGTCCGCACCACCTGAAAGCGGCTGCGGCCTTGCTCCGGATGCCTGATGGCGTACTCAGGACACCTCTCAGACGGGTCTGCCACCGGACCTGCGATCACGGGGAGGCGATGTTGCAGGAAGCCTGGCCGTGCCGCGAGTTGCACCCGCTCCTCTACGGGATCGAGGGCCTGCTCATCGGGGCGCTCCATACGGAAGGCGAGGCGCTGGAGGTCGTCGAGAGGCTCTACGCCCGCCTCATGGCACTGCAAGCCGCTGACGGAACCCTCGCGGAGACCGTGGGAGGGGGGATCGTGCGTTCCGATGTTCTCGCCCAGGCCTTGCGCATCGGCCTCCTGCTGCGCGGCCTTGGATACCTGCAGGGGGACCACTGGGCCGGACGTCTGGAGGAGCTGACGCGGGCGCTGCTCGGCTTCGTCCGACCGGACGGAGGAGTTCTCTTCTCAGGCGATCAGGACATCGCCAACGTCTGGTGTGCGATGTTCGCCCATCAGGCGCTGGTCCTTCGCTCCCGCAGCGACGATCAGGTCCCCCTGACCGCAGTCGTCTGGGAGTTGTTGGTGTGAGCTCGGCGCATGTCGCCGACGGCGTTCCCTCGGCCGGCCCCCATTGCCCGCCTGCTGAGAAAACCTCAGTAGGCGCCTCGGCGCTCGAGCACGGCCGGTACCGTCCTGACCAGGAGCATGATGTCCATCGCGAGGCCCCAGTTGGCGATGTAGTCCAGATCCATCCGCACCTGTTCAGCGAACTCGACATCGGAGCGGCCGCTGACTTGCCAGATGCATGTGATACCGGGCTTCACAAGCAATCGCTGCCGCCCTCGCGGACCATAATGCTCACACTCCTCCGGAAGAGGAGGGCGCGGGCCGACGAGACTCATCTCGCCGTGTATGACGTTCAGCAATTGTGGCAGCTCGTCGATGCTCCACCTGCGAAGAACGCGTCCCACCGGCGTGACCCTCGGATCGTGACGAATCTTGAAGATGGGACCGGCGCATTCGTTCAGTTCCAGATACGCCGACCGCTGACGCTCCGCATCCAGACACATCGAACGAAACTTGAACATCCTGAAAGGCTTCCCGTCGCGGCCGGCTCGCTCTTGCAGGTAAAAGACCGGCCCCGCGGAAGACAGCTTGATCGCGCATGCTGCCACCAGCACGATCGGCGACAGCAGGATCAGTGCCAGCAGGGCGACAACAATGTCAAGAACACGCTTCCCGAGCAGTTGGCGGCTGCTTGCTGTAAGAAGGCCGCAGTCGAGACGTGGCGGGATATCGGCATCTGCGATCGAGGCGGCCCCCGAGTGGACCCGTACGTCAGAGACTTGATCGGGGGCAGCGGAGTCCTGACGAGTGTCCAAGTGGGGCTGCGTGCGAACATCTAGCGAACAGGACGGACCCTCTGGGCTGGTTTGGTCGGGTTCGGGGGGCACGCAAGCAGTCTGCGGTGGCGCCGAGGCAGGATCATCGGTAATCGGACCCAATTTTTCGCGGCGGGATACCCAGATACGCCCAGCGACGACGCCGCTACTTGGAGCGCCGGTCGCAGGCTTAGCGGGTCGTTCCGAGCTCTGTTGCGGTCAGGACCGTGATCCTCCGTCGTGGCCTCAATTGGGCCTGCTGGCGGGGGCTGGGGTGGATGTCAGTGATGCCTGCAACGATGCTTCGCATGACCAGCACAAGCGACACCGCAACTCAAGCCGCTGACATAGCGGAAGGGCTCTTCAACCTCTCGGGAGGTGTCGGTGCGGCGTCTGTGTCCGTCCTGGCCTACCTGGCCGGAGCGGATCGCCTCGCCCGCCGCGAGGCTTTCCGTCCCGTGTACGAGGCGATCGTGGCGCGTATCGGCGCCCCCACCCTGCTCGGCGGCAGCGTCGCGGGGCCGAGCGTGCGCTGGTGCACTCGTGAACGGGTCCTGCTGCTGTCCGGCGACCATACTCGTGCCGAGCTGTCGGCGCACGACGCCGGCGCGTTCGAGGATGAGGAATGGAAGGTCTTTGACCGCACTCACCCCGGCCTTTTCCCCGGGGAGTCTCACCACTTCGACAAGCTGCCCTACATATGGCAGCTCGACCGCGAAGGTCCTGGTACAGCTTCGTCGTGGACGTACAACGGGGTTATCGTCGCGGGAGATTGGGATCATGCGGTCACGGGTCTGGAGCTCATGCTCGCCGCGTGGGTGGAGCAGTACCCCGTACAGGCCCCGGGTGACTGGATCGGTTTCAACCTGTGGACCGCTCGCGACTGGGGCCGCGACATGATCGTGTCGTACACGCCCGGCGACCACGGGCACGAACTGGCCGTCGGTATCCACGACCGGGGCACCGAGCAGACCCAGGAGCGACAGGCACAGATGCGCGAACGCGGCTGGCAGACCCTGGATGAACACCAGTATTGGCGTACCGACTTGCCGGAGACCGATCCTGACGCGCCCCGGCGGATCGCTGAGCTCACCATCGCAGAGTGTCGTGCCCGCAAGGCCACCTGTCCGGACGAGCTGCGGGCTCATGACATCAGTGCGGGGGACCACGGTGACCTGTGGCTCACCGGGCTGGGGCTGCCGACACACCCCTCCCGCGGCGAGCACTTCTGAGCCCGGGCCCTAGTAGCGTCTGACCAAGTGATCGGACTGTCATCGTGCCGCTGGCTTCTCCTCTGCTCGCAAGGTCTGCTGGCAGGTTCCCGGATCGCGCGGCGGAACAGGACGCTTGCGGTCGACGCTGCTCTTTCAGGCGTCCGTGCGCTGATTGGTCCGGTGCAAGGATGTGGCACCGGACCAACGGTGAGTACGTGGCCCGGCAACGGGCTCCCGCACGTCCCTCGGTGGAGACGTTAGGCTGGGTGGGTGGTCAAGCCGTTCGCGACCATGACACCGGCGGCCAGGTTTGTTTTCGGGATGGGGTCCGAGGAATCGAGGCTCCAGGCGCTCCTCGACGCGCACGGTGGCATGCTCTCTCTGTGGAGAGTGGACGCGCTGAGTCAGTGGGACGACGCCGCGCGTCTCGCTTCCGACGTCCTTGACGCAGAAGAGAGTCGACGTGCGGCGCGCTTCCGCCGGAGCGCGGATCGCCGGTGCTACGTCGTGGCCCATGTGGCGCTGCGAGTGCTGCTCGGCGCCCATCTGGGAATCACGCCCGGTGCGGTACGACTGATCCGGGAGGACTGCCCGTCTTGCGGTGACGCGCACGGCCGCCCCGCGGTGGACGGCGGAGGGGTGCACTTCTCACTGTCCCACAGCGGCGACCTGGTGCTGATCGGGACCGCCGAAGCGCCGGTGGGCGTGGACGTGGAGCGAGTGGCCCGAGCGGACGTCGTCGCGGAGGTCTCGCCTTCACTGCACGCGGTGGAAGTCGCGGAGCTGGCGGCTGAGCCTTACGCCGGTAGGTCACTGGCGTTCGCCCGGATGTGGGTGCGCAAAGAGTCGTACCTCAAGGGGATCGGAACCGGTCTCTCGCGCAGCCCCGCCCTCGACTACGTTGGTGCTGGGCCCCTGCCCGGGCCGCAGGGATGGACCCTCGGCGACGTGGCGATGCCGGCGGGCTACGTCGCGGCATTCGCCATCCGTTCGCCCGGCCACCTCTCGTCCTGACGCAGAACGAGAACGACTCCGTGGCCCCACCCCACAGAGCGAGGGTTCCGTCGGCGATGAAGCGGCCTCGGCCCCGCGTCGGCGGGGACAGCGCACACGTGGGGTAACAGGCCGGCTTCGGCTGGCAGTCGGCCGCCGTCCACGCCCCATATTTCCGCTTCGGTCCTAGCCGCCCTCGTAAAGCCACAGGAACGTGCCCCCTGCATGCAACTCACAGCCCCTCACCGAGTGAAGATGCCATGAAGGGCGCGTAAAATGGTGAAAGTGCCGTAACGCATCGCGGACCGCGCTGGAGGCGGCGCACATGACAGATCCTTACGGCTTCCTCAGGACCCCGCGCAGGCCCAGCGGGGCACGCCCCGTCGAGGAACGACTGAACGACTGGAACGAGGTCCACGCAGGGCAGCCGTTGCTCCCTCTCGTGTCCCAGCAGGCAGGGCGCTGTATGGACTGCGGCATACCCTTCTGTCACAGCGGCTGCCCGCTGGGGAATCTCATCCCGGAGTGGAACGCGTACGCGGCGCGTGGCGACTGGCGAGCCGCGGCCGAGCGGCTGCATGCGACCAACAACTTTCCCGAGTTCACCGGGCGGCTGTGCCCGGCACCGTGCGAGGACGCTTGTGTACTGGCCGTCAACGCCGATCCAGTCACGATCAAGAACGTCGAACAAGCCATCGCCGACCACGCCTGGGAGCGGGGGTACGTACCACCACGGCCGCCGCCGCGGCTGAGCGGGAAAGTCGTGGCCGTCATCGGGTCGGGACCGGCCGGACTGGCGGCAGCTCAGCAGCTCACCCGGGCCGGCCACACCGTTGCCGTGTACGAGCGCGCAGACCGCATCGGCGGGCTGTTGCGCTACGGCATTCCCGATTTCAAGATGGAGAAGTGGCAGCTGGACCGCCGTATCAAGCAAATGAGGGCCGAGGGCACGAAGTTCCACACCGGCGTTCGGGTCGGCAGTGACCTGGACGCCACCGAGCTGTGGACGTGTCATGACGCGGTGATCGTCGCCGTCGGCGCAACGGAGCGGCGAGAACTGCCTGTTCCCGGCCGCGAACTGCGCGGCATTCATCAGGCGATGGACTACCTCACCCTGTCCAACCGGACCAGGCAGAGCGGCTGCACCTCGCCTCCCCTCACCGCCGAGGGGAGGCACGTGGTGATCGTCGGCGGCGGGGACACCGGATCGGATTGCCTGGGCACCGCACTGCGCCAGGGTGCGGCCTCCGTGACGCAACTGGACATCAACCCCGTGCCGGGCGACACCCGGCCCGAGACCGAGCCGTGGCCCGTGTACCCGAAGGTCCACCGGATCTCCCACGCCCATCACGAGGCCCGGGAGCGCCACGGCACGGATCCGAGAGTCTTCTCCTGCGCCACCTTGAGTTTCGAAGGGGAATCGGCGGGCCACGTGTGCGCGGTGCACCTGACCGAGGTGGAGTCGGCGTCCAGAAGACCGCTGCCGGGCACCGAGCGGACGATACCGGCCGAGCTGGTGCTGCTCGCCCTCGGGTTCCGCGGCCCCGAGCGGGACAGCGGCCTGATGGAGCAGCTCGGGCTCGCACTGGACGGCCGGGGGAACTTCGCCCGGGACACCGCCTTCGCTGCCGCGTCGGCGGAGCAGCACAAGGAGCAGCACAAGCGGACCGGGCGCACCGATGCGAAGGGAGTGTTCATCGCGGGGGACGCGGGACGCGGCCAGTCGCTGGTGGTGTGGGCCATCGCGGAGGGGCGGGCCGCGGCGGCGGCCACCGACCACTACCTGACCGGCTCCACGGTGCTCCCGGCCCCGGTCTTCCCGGCAGACCGGCCCCTGACGGCGTGACTCTCCTCTGATCGCTCATCAACTCTCCGTAGGCAAAGGAGTTTGACGGTTAATCGGCTTCGAGTGGCAGCCCGGCAGTGGATGGCGGAGACTCGGAGATGATGATTCGCGACCGGAGGAATTCTCTTCAGGGGTTCGCATGGAAGAAGAATCTGTCGAGGTTCTGACGCCCGCACCGGATGAATCCGCATGTGCCGAGCGCGGATACGCCGGCCCAGTAACCGACACCGAGAAAAACTTCGCCGAAGTGCTGGCGGAGGTTGTGCGCGTCGAACGGGTGTCGGTAGACAGCCACTTCTTCGACGACCTGGGGGCAAATTCCCTCGTCATGGCTCATTTCTGCGCGAAGGTCAGGAAGCGCGCGGACCTTCCGTCGGTCTCGATGAAGGACATTTACCGGAGCCCGACGATCCGAAGTCTCGCGGTGGCACTTGAGGCAACCGCCCCCGCCGCTTCGGAATCATCAATTCCGGCGCAGGCCCAGGTGGTGGAACCGGCCGGGACATTGCGGTACGTCCTTTGCGGAACGGCCCAGTTGCTGCTTTTCCTCGGCTATTCGTGCCTGGCGGGAATCGTCACCGCACGGGGTTACGGATGGGTCTCCGGCGGATCGGGACCGCTCAGCATCTACCTGCGTTCGCTTCTCTTCGGCGGCGCCGCATTCGTGGGCCTGTGCGCCTTCCCGGTCGTCGCCAAATGGATCCTGGTCGGCCGGTGGAGAGCATGTGAATTCCCGGTCTGGGGGCTGACGTATCTGCGCTTTTGGACGGTCAAGGTTCTGCTCCACGCCAACCCGATGATCCTCTTCGTCGGCAATCCCCTGTACGTGCTGTACCTGCGGTCACTCGGCGCCCGGATCGGCAAGCGCGTCACGATCCTTTCGCCCACCGTCCCGGTCTGCACCGACCTGCTCAGCATCGGCGCCGGTACGGTGATCCGCAAGGACTCGCACTTCCTGTGCTACCGCGCACACGCCGGACGTATCGAGACCGGCGGAGTCACCCTGGGCCGGGACGTGTTCGTCGGCGAGAAGACCGTCCTCGACATCGACACGTCAATGGGGGACGGCGCGCAGCTGGGCCATACGTCGGCGCTGTACGTCGGCCAGCGGGTCCCGGACGGCGAGCGCTGGCACGGATCGCCCGCCCAGCGCACCGAAGTCGACTACGTGCGGGTCGCCCCCACGCACTGCGGCACGGCGCGCCGTGCCTGGTTCGGCCTGCTCACCGTGGGCCAGTTGTTCCTGCTGTACGTGCCACTGACGGTTGGCGGCATGTACATGTTGCTCACCGAGCTCCCGGCGCTGGACGACGTGCTCGCCCCCGGCACCGTGGGCTTCACGTCGCCGGCGCTCTACCTCGACGCGCTGATCGTCTCCCTCGTGCTGTTCTTCGGCTTCGTCGTCGTCGGCCTCGCCGCGTTGCTCACCGTTCCGCGCCTGCTGAACCTGGTGATGAGGCCCGACAGGATATATCCGCTGTACGGCCTCCATTACTCGGTGCACAGGGCGATCACACGCCTGACGAACGTGAAGTTCTTCCTCTGGCTCTTCGGGGACAGCTCCTACGTCGTCGACTATCTGCGCGGTCTCGGGTACGACCTGTCGAGGGTGGAGCAGACCGGGTCGAACTTCGGCTCGGACGTGCACCACGAGACCCCCTATCTGGCCTCCGTGGGCAGCGGAACAATGGTGGCCGACGGGCTTTCCATCATGAACGCGGAATTCTCCAGCACGTCATTCCGCGTGTCCCGGGCGTCGATCGGTCCGCACAACTTCCTGGGAAACCACATCGCCTATCCCTCGGGTGCGAGGACCGGCGACAACTGCCTTCTCGGGACGAAGGTGATGGTTCCTCTCGACGGCGAAATCCGCGAAGGCGTCGGACTTCTCGGCTCCCCGAGCTTCGAAATTCCCCGCTCGGTGGAACGCGATTCCCGGTTCGACCATCTGCGGACCGGAGAAAACCTGCGCCGGAACCTCGCCGCGAAGAACCGCTACAACATCCGCACCATGGGCTTGGGCCTCTTCATACGGTGGCTTCACTTCTTCTTCCTCACGTTGATCGGTCTCGCCGCCGTCGACCTGTACGGCGTATTCGGGCAGCTGGTGATAGCCGTGTCGCTGGTCCTCGGCCTCCTGTCCACCGCGGCCTACTTCATCCTGCTGGAGCGCGCCATCACCGGATTCCGCCCGCTGAAACCCCGGTTGTGCTCGATCTACGACCCTTACTTCTGGTGGCACGAACGCCTGTGGAAGGTTCCCGACCACTACCTGAACATATTCAACGGAACCCCCTTCAAGAACGTGATCTGGCGGTCGCTCGGAGTACGGATCGGCAACAGGGTGTTCGACGACGGCTGTTATGTGACGGAGCGGACGCTCACCACCATCGGAAGCGACTGCACGCTCAACGCCGGGAGCAAAATCCAGTGCCATTCGCAGGAGGACGGCACCTTCAAGTCCGACCACAGCGCGGTCGGCGCGGGCTGCACCGTCGGTGTCGGTGCCCTCGTCCACTACGGCGTGACGATGGGCGACGGCGCGGTGCTCGCCGCCGACTCCTTCCTGATGAAGGGCGAGGACGTGCCGCGACACGCTCGGTGGAGCGGAAATCCCGCCGTGGAGTCGCGCGATGGCCACGACGATCCCGCGACGCGGCGACGGTGAGCGGAGGGAGAACGGGCATGCGGACCGAGGCCGGCCGGAATTTCTGGAGCGGTGTGCTCACCGCCGGTGGATCCACCGCGCTCCCGCGTTGGGCGCCGGATCCGGTGCCGGGGATCGCCACGTACGAGACGACGGTCCCGGACGACGTCGCGGCGGCGTTGCACCGGCTCGCCGAGGATCTGGCGATGCCGGTCACCTCGGTGGTGCTCGCCGCGCACGCCAAGGTGCTCGCGGCGCTGTCCGGCGACCTCGAGGTCAGCACGGGCTACGTCGCCGTCGGGGGCGCCCCGCCGCTGCCCTGCCGGCTCACGACCGCACCGGACTCGTGGCGGGAACTGCTGGTACGGACCCGCCGGGCCGAGTCGCACATGCTGGCGCACAAGGACTTCCCGGTCGACGACCTCAGGCACGAGCTGCGCCTGGCAGGACCGTCGACCGAGGCGGTGTTCGATCCGGTCGACGGCGACGGCGACCTGCCCGGAGACGTCGTACTGGGGCTGGGGGTGTCGCGAGACGGCGAGAGGCTCGCACTGCGGTTGCGGTACCGCACCGACGCGCTGGACGCGGACACCGCCGGCCGGATCGCCGGCTACCACCTCACCGCGCTCGCGTTGATCGCCGCCGATCCGGACGCGGGGCACCGGCGGCAGAGCCTGCTCTCCGCCGAGGAGCTCCGGTTCCAGACCGAAGGACTGGCCGGGCCGCACCGGGACCTGCCGGACCGCAGGATTCACGAACTGTTCGAGGAGCGGGTACGGGCCCACCCGCAGGCCGTCGCGGCCATGCACGGCGAGCGCCAGTGGACGTACCGGGAGCTCAACGAACGAGCCAACCGGCTCGGACGGGCCCTGCTGGCCAGGGGGTTGCGCCGCGAAGGTGTCGTCGCCGTGGTGACCGAGCGCAACCTGGACTGGCTGGCCGCCGTCCTCGCCGTCCTCAAGGCCGGCGGGGTGTACCTGCCCATCGAGCCGCACTTCCCGGCCGAGCGCATCGCGGCCACACTGTCCCGCGCCGGATGCGCGCTCGTGCTGACCGAACGCGGCAGCACCGCCACGCTCGACCAGGCCCTCCGCCGGCCGTCCTTGGGCTCGCCGTCCCCCGGCTCGCCGCCCGGAGTGCGGAAGCTCTACGTCGACGAGGTCTACGCCGAGGCCCATGCCGGCGCCGACCTCGGCGTCCGCGTGGCAGCGGACCAGGCGGCGTACATCTACTTCACCTCAGGCTCCACCGGCGAGCCCAAGGGCGCGATGTGCGAACACGCCGGCATGCTCAACCACCTCTACGCCAAGATCGACGACCTGGAGATCGGCGAGGGCCAGGTGGTCGCCCAGACCGCACCCCAGTGCTTCGACATATCGCTGTGGCAGCTGCTCTCCGCGCTCGTGGTGGGAGGGCGGACCCTGCTGGTCGAGCAGGAGGTGATCCTGGACGTCCAGCGGTTCGTGGACAGGATCGCCGACGGCCGGGTCACGGTCCTTCAGGTCGTGCCGTCCTACCTCGACGTCGTACTGTCCTGCCTGGAGCAGCGCCCCCGGGAACTGCCGGACCTGCGATACGTATCGGCCACCGGCGAGGCGCTCAAGAAGCCGCTCGCGCAGCGCTGGTTCGCTGCCGCACCGGGGATCCGGCTGGTCAACGCCTACGGGCTGACCGAAACCTCGGACGACACCAACCACGAGGTCATGGACCGGGTTCCGGACACCGAGCGGGTGCCGCTCGGCCGGTGCGTCAACAACGTGCGTGTCTACGTCGTCGACGAGCACCTGTCACCGGTGCCGCTCGGCGCCCCCGGCGCGATCGTCTTCTCCGGCGTCTGCGTCGGCCGCGGGTACGTCAACGACCCCGAGCGCACCCGGCAGGCCTTCATGACCGATCCGCACGGCGCCGGTCGGCGCCTCTACCGGGGCGGCGACTACGGCCGCTGGCTGCCCGGCGGCAAACTGGACTTCCTCGGCCGCCGGGACAGCCAGGTCAAGATCCGCGGCTTCCGGATCGAGATCGGCGAGATCGAGAACACCCTGCTGCGGGTGCCCGGTGTCCGCGACGGTGCGGTGGTCGTCGCCGAGCGGCCCGACCGCAGCACGCACCTGGTGGCCTTCTGCACCGGCCCGCGGCCGCTCGACACCGGCGTCCTGCTGGACCGGCTGGGCGAGTCGCTGCCCGCGTACATGGTCCCGTCGGCCGTCCACTGGCGGGAAGACCTGCCGGTGACCGCCAACGGCAAGACCGACCGGAAGACCCTGACGGCGCTGGCCGCCGAACTCGACACAGCCGGCGAGGACCGTGGTGCGCCGATGACCACGGCCGAGCCGATGACGCCGGCCGAACAGCGGCTGGCGGCCGCCTGGGCGAAGGTGCTCGGCATCCCGCAGCACCGGATCGGACGGCTGGACCACTTCTTCGACCTGGGCGGCACATCGTTGTCGGCGGTGAAGCTGGCAGTCGCCCTGGACCGTGCGGTGTCCCTCAAGGACGTCGCACGACACCCGGTGCTCGCCGACCTGGCCCGGCTGCTCGACGGCGGATGCGAGCGGTCCTCCGGGCTCCTGCAGCCCCTGTCGGAACCGGACGGTGCCCGGACCGGCGCCCTCGTCTGCTTCCCCGACGCCGGCGGCGGCGCGGTGAGCTTCGAGCCGATGGCCAGGGCCCTGCAGGGCAGCGGACCGGCGGTGTACGCCGTCGAGCCGCCGGGTCACGACGTGACCGCCGACGGCGGACCCTTCGCATCGCAGGCGCAACTGGTCGAGGAGGTCAGCGCCGAGATCGCCCGCCTCGGCCTCACAGAGATCCTGCTGTGGGGCCAGTCCTCGGGTGCCGCGCCGGCTTTGGAGACGGCGAAGAGGCTTGAGGAGCGCGGGGCCGGCGTCCAGCGGGTGTTCGTCGCGGCGCAGCTGCTCGGTGACGCGGCCGCCCGGCGTGCGGCCGTAACCGAGCTGACCGGGCGGAGCGACAACCGGATCGCCGCCGAGCTGAGCGCGGACAGCCGCTACCCCGGGCTCGGTGGGCTTGATGCCGGGCAGGCCGAGCGCGTCGCCGCCGCCTACCGGCACGACGTTGTTTCCGCCCACCGCTATTTCGCGGACGCCCTGGACAGCCCGCCGGCGGTGAAACTGTCCGCACCGGTCACGGTGGTCGTGGCCGCCGACGACCCGATCACCGCGGGCTTCCGGGAGCGGTACCTCGACTGGCAACTGCTGGCCGACCACGTCGAACTGCACGAGCTCGCCAACGGCGGTCACCACTTTCCGCGCACTCGCCCGGCGGAAGCGGCGAAGGCCGTGCTGCGCGCCGCCGAACAACCGACTTCCTGTATGTGACCGACGCGAGTCGAAAGGAGAACGAGATGTCGATCTCATTCCCGGCGTCACCGCTCGCGCTCGACCTGGGCCCCGGCAGACCCCCGCTGCTGAGGACCGGGACCGTGGGCGACCCGGCCCACTGGGCGGCCGAACACGGGGACGCCCTGCACGCCTCCGTCGCCGAGCACGGTGCGGTCCTGGTACGCGGCCTCGGGCTGCGCGACGCGGACGGGACCGGCACAGTCTTCCGACGGCTGGCCAAGGGCCTGATGCCCGAGAAGGAGGCCTTCGCGCCCCGGCGGAACTACGCGCCCGGCGTGTACTCCTCGGCCAAGTGGCCGCCGAACCAGCCGATGTGCATGCACCACGAACTGAGCTACGCCCTCGAGTTCCCCGGCCTGATGCTGTTCGCGTGCCTCGGCGCGCCCACCGAGGGCGGGGCGACCGCGGTGGCCGACTCGTCGGCCGTACTGCAGTCGCTGCCCGGCGAGCTGACCAAGCGGTTCGAGCGGGAGGGCTGGCTGCTCACCCGCAGCTACAACGACGAGATCGGGGCATCCGTGGCCGAGGCGTTCGGCACCGAGGACCGCGGCGCCGTCGAGAGCTACTGCCGCGCCAACGCGATCGAGTTCGACTGGCAGCCGGACGGGGCCCTGCACACCAGGCAGCGCCGCAGCGCTGTGGTGCGCCACCCGGTCACCGGCGCACGCTGCTGGTTCAACCAGATCGCGTTCCTCAACGAGTGGACGATGGCCCCCGAGGTGCGCGAGTACCTGGTGGACGTCTACGGCGCCGACGGTCTGCCGTTCAACACCCGGTTCGGCGGCGGAGATCCCATCGGCGAAGCCGTCGTGCAACTGCTCAACAAGATCTACGAGGACAACACCGTACGCGAGCCGTGGCAGGCCGGCGATCTGATGCTCGTCGACAACGTCCGCACCGCGCACAGCAGGGAGGCCTACGAGGGACCCCGCGAGGTGCTCGTCGGGATGGCCGACCCGGTGCGCCTGGCCGACTGCTCGCCGACCGTGGAGGTGACCACGCGATGACTGCCAGGCGTTCCCCCGCGATGGAATTGATCCCCCGCGAGCCGGTCGGCGCGCCGACGTTCGCCGTCATCTCCGGTGCCCAGGTCGAGGGCGTGCTGCGGGGGCGCGAGAAACAGATCGTGGAGCTGGTGGAGGCCACGTACCGGCTGCACAGCGCCGGTGAGTGCGTGAACCCGCCGTCCTACTTTCTGCGGTTCCCCGACCGCCCGTCCTCCCGGATCATCGCGCTGCCCGCCTCGATCGGGGAGCCGATGCGGGTGGACGGCCTGAAGTGGATCTCCAGCTTCCCGGAGAACGTGGCGGCCGGCATCCCGAGGGCCTCGGCGGTGCTGATCCTCAACGACCCTGCCACCGGCTACCCCTTCGCCTGCCTGGAAGGCTCCATCATCAGTGCCACCAGAACGGCCTCCTCGGCGGCCCTGGCGGCCCAGTGGCTCAGCACCGGCCGACCGCGTCCGACCCGCGTCGGGTTCGTGGGGGCGGGCCTTATCGCCCGCTACATCTACGACTTCCTCGCGGCCACCGGCTGGTCGTTGGACGAGGTCGGTGTGTACGACGTGTCGGCCGACAGCGCGGCCGGACTCCGCTGCTACCTGGAGCAGTCGCAGACCACCGGCCGCATCACCGTGCACGACAGCGCCGAAGAGCTGATCCGCTACAGCGACCTGGTGGTCTTCGCCACCGTCGCCTCGCAGCCGCACGTCAGCGACCTGGCGTGGTTCGAGCACAACCCGTTGGTGCTGCACGTGTCGCTGCGCGACCTGGCACCGGAGATCATCCTCGCCTCATTCAACATCGTCGACGACGTCGAGCACTGTCTCAAGGCCAACACCTCACCCCACCTGGCCGAGCAGCTCACGGGCAACCGGAACTTCCTGCACGGCACGCTGGACGACGTGATGGCCGGACGGGTGACGGTCCCGAGGGACCAGCCGGTCGTGTTCTCGCCCTTCGGCCTCGGGATTCTCGATCTGGCGCTGGGCAAGTGCGTCTACGACGAGGTGGCCCGCTCGGGAGCGCTGCACGTCGTCGACGACTTCTTCCACGAACTGCGGCGTTACGGATGAGCAGCCGAGCGCCCCTTCTTCCCAGCCCTGGCGCACCAAGAGGAATCCCATGAACCACCGGTCCCCGACAAGCCCGTCGGTCACGGAGCCGCAGGACTGCCACCAACAGGCGGCCAAGACTGCTCCGCCGCAGATCAGGAGGCCATCGTGCCAGTCATATCCGTTCCCCAGGCCTTCAATGAAGAGGACCTCTACGTCGACCTCCGGCCGATCTTCAGGACCTCGCTCTTCCTGAAGTGCGAGGGCTTCAACTTCGCCGGCTCGATCAAACTGAAGACCGCGATCGAGATGGTCGAGACCGCCGAATGGGACGGCGTCCTGACGCCCGAGTCCATCATCGTCGAATCTTCGTCCGGGAACCTGGGCGTGGCGCTGAGCGTTATCGCCGCGAGCAAGGGCTACCGGTTTCTGTGCGTGACTGACTCCCGCTGCAACCTGGCGACGAGACTGATGATGGAAGCGCTGGGCAGCCAGGTCCACATCATCTCCACCCAGAACCCCCACGGCGGCTTCCTCGGCGCGCGGATCGACTACGTCCGGGCGCTGTGCGACTCCGACGAGCGGTACGTGTGGCTCAGCCAGTACACCAATCCGAGCAACTGGAAGGCGCACTACCGCAGGACGGCACCGGAGATCGCCCGCGCATTCCCGCGTCTGGACGTACTGTTCGTCGGGGCCGGCACCACGGGCACCCTGATGGGCTGCGCCCGTTACTTCCGGGAGTGGCACCGTCCAGTGCGGATCGTCGCACTCGACAGTGCCGGCTCCGTGTCCTTCGGCGGTCCCCCCGGCCGCCGGATGATCCCCGGACTGGGCATGAGCATGCGTCCACCGCTGCTCGACGAGTCCTACGTGGACGAGGTCATCCATGTCGAAGAGGTGAACACCATCCGCGCCTGCCGTCGTCTGGCCAGACACGGATTCCTGTTCGGCGGCTCCACCGGCACGGTGGTCAGCGGCGCGATGGGGTGGCTGAACCAGCACGACACCCGTGACCTCACCGCGGTGGCCATCGCCCCCGACCTGGGGGAGCGATACCTCGACACCATCTACCAGAGCAACTGGCTGCAGGCCCTCTACGGCCAGGACATGCTCGACTCCGACGAGCCGCCGGTCGGTTCCCGGACTGCCGACACCCACCCCCGCTGACGGGGCGCCGCAGCCGCCTGGCCGGCAAGGGCACCAGACCGGCATCGGCCCAAGTCAGGCGCCCTTCTCCGCCGCCTCTCAGAAGAAGCCGAGCTTCTTCGGGGAGTAGCTCACCAGCAGGTTCTTCGTCTGCTGGTGGTACACCGTCTGCATCGCTCTGACCAGTACAAATGCGCTGTGTGGAGGGATACGGGCAGGAGATGGCCCGGGTATGGTCCGAATCTTGGGAGGGGGACCCGACCAGCGGTCTCAGTTGCTTTGCTGTTCCGAGGGCAGGGCCGTGAGAGGTGCGGGGTTGCGGCTGGTCCAGTGGTGGCGGTGGTGGCGAACGTGGTCGGAATTTATGTAGTGCCACTGATGGCGTTTGAGCTCGGCTCCAAGGCAGTCCTTGACGGTGTCGACGATCGTGAGGTCCTCGGTCAGGACGTATGCTCCGCCGTCGAAGCGGACGTGGCAGTTCGGGCAGAGGCACAGCAAGTTCTCGGTGAGGTCGGGCCGATGAACGGGTACTGCTCGTCCTGGTCCTCGACAGGGAAGGCGCCACGGGCGGACATGCTGGTCATGTCCCAGTGCAGCCGGGAGACGTCAACGACCCCAGCCACATCCAGCCGGCGCAGAAACCCGGCAGCGACAGGCAGAGCGCCCGGACGCTTCTCCACCACTGACGTCACCGTGCACTCAGGACGCCGGCGCTGGGAGCGTTGCCGCGGGGGCCGGGAAGTCATCGACACAACCGGACCAACGCCATACGAATCAACGACCCGCGAAGTACGGGACTAGAGGCACTCCGGCAGCGCCGGGCGTTCCTTGGTGCGTACGGCGGGGAGCCAGGCCGTGGGGGGCTTGGAGCCGGCCGGGAGGCGGACGCGGAACCAGCGGGTGGACCGCCGGTCCTCCTCGTCGATGATGGGCTCCCCGTCGGGCGCCTGGCAGTCGGCGGTGAGAACGTCGCCGTGCCACACCCTGGTCGGTACGACGTTCTCGGCGGTGTAGGGCTGCACGGGATCGACCGCCAGACCCAAGCTGCACCGCGGGTCCCGGTCGGCCCGCTCCTGGCAGCCCCGCTCCGCGTTGTACACCCGGATCGTGCGGGGCGTCGTGGCGCCCGCACCCGGGGTCGCCCGTACCGCGTCTGAGCACAGGGCCGCGCCGACGATCCCGCACAGCGCGGTGGCCAGGACGGCGGCGCGGGCCCGGCCACCCAGCCGTCCCGCCCCCGCATCGGGTGTCTCCTGGTGAGCGGCGATGCGGGCGAGCAGGCTCTCGGCGGTGTGGGGCGCGCGGGTCTCGTGGGTCGGGGCGAGGCAGTCGGCGGCCAGCGCGCGCCAGAACGGCGGTACGGCGTGGTCCATGCGCAGCGGCGCACGCCCCTCGCCGTACTCCTGGACTGCGGCGCCCCGCGCAACGGGTGTGGCCCCGGCGAACGGTGAGCCGCCGGACGCGAACACCTCGTGGATGACGATGCCCAGCGCCCAGATGTCCGCAGTCGGCCGGACCCGCACGCCGAGTTCGCCGAGGGGCGCCCTCCAACGCTCGGGCGGGAAGTAGTCCAGGGTGCCCATGGGAGGCGCGTACCCGTGTGTCCCCGTCAGCTCGGTGGCCAGACCGAAGTCCGAGAGCTTCACGGAGCGGTCGCTGCCCAACAGGACGTTCTCCGGCTTGAGGTCCGCGTGGACCCAACCCGTCCGGTGGAGATGGGCGAGTCCCTCGCAGATGCCCGCGATCAGCCGGCCGCGATCGGCGTCGGGCACCCCCGCGTCGATCAATTCTCGCAGGCTGCCGACGGCCCGTTCCATGATCAGCACGATCGCGCCATCCAGGGCGGGGCGGTCGGGTGCGGCGAGAACGAACGACTCCAGCAGGTCGATCAGTCGGGGATGGCCGGCCCTGCGCCCGAGTTCGACCTCGCGGTGGGCGGATTCCACGATCCTGCGCGCCTGGCGCGGCGCGAGCCCGGCGGTCGGCATGATTTTGAGCGCGACGTCGGTGGGGCCCGGGGGCTTGGTGGTCCCGCCGGTCTGGTCCGGGTGTCCGCCGGCGGGCCGCGCCGCGTACACCGTGGACCACCCCCCGGCACCGATCAGCTGGGTGACCACCCATTTTCCGACCTGATAGCCGGGTGGGAGCAGGTCCGTCCGGTCGCATTCCGTGGTGCCCCCCAGGCCGTGCGGCGGTCTCATCGTGCGGTCTGCCGCTTCCGCCCGCCGGCCCCTGCCAGGGGCGGCAACAGCGCGAGGTGCTCCTCCCGTACGAGTCCGAACCGCAGCGCCAGCCCGACGATCTCCTCCCGCTTGCCGTTGCGGCGGTCGCCCTTGCCGGGTTCGTGGGCGTCCGGGACGCCGATGCGCAGCTTCTCCTCGGCGAGGTAGTCGATGTGGGAGCTGACCGCGCGAGCGGTCAGCTCGCCACAGGCGAGGTGCCCCCTGAGCCGCTCGACGATCTGGGGAGTGGTGGGGACCGCCACGCGCGACTGGTCGCGCAGGCGCGGTTCGCAGAGCGCGACCAGGACGAGGAAGTACGTGGCGGTCTCGTCCAAGGAGTACGCGGTGACCGTGTTGCTGCCCCAGGGGGCACCCATGGCCTCCGGGTCCAGGTAGACGTGGTCGGGAGCGAACACCTGGAAGGAGATCGTGACCTCTCCGCGTGTGGGCAGCACGACGCGTGAGAACTCGAACGGGATCGACGCCCCGACCCGTCGCGGCGGAACCCTCAGGTATTCCCCCGCTCCCTCCGGGTTCTCCACGAGATAGCTGTGGGTGGTGCTGTGGTTGGTCAGCTGCCAGTGGTCCTCGGTCACCCGGATCTCCCCGGCGAGCCGGGAGATCGCCGGGTCGTCGAGGCGCAGTTCGACGGGAATCGCTGTGGAACCCCGTCCGAAGCGGGCGCTCTCGCCGGGGCCCAGCCTCAACGTCACCGCGTCATCGTGCGGTTCGCCGCCATCGGCGCCACCGCTTCCCTGTGGCAGATGGACGATTACGCCGCTCACCGCTGCCCCCGTTCCCCGCGTCGCTTGTTCGACCAGCGGAACGATACTCATCTCTGAGGGGCATTCACCGGCGTACTTCGGCCAATCACCGCAGTCGGCCGCCCGGGGCCGTGGATACCTCGTTCCCGACCGCGCACAGTGGGGAAAGTCACGGAACGGGGAGGGCAGGAGCGCCGGTCAGGGGGAGCGGCGGCGCTGATGAACCGCCGAAGCCCCGTGCACTTGGCGAGATTCGCACGCTCTGCTCACAGGGTGGGGCTTCCCGACACCAGGGGCGCGACCGTGCGGTCTCCGAAGGCCGTCCACGGCTGCCACCCGCCATTGGGCCGGGCCTGGACGCGGGTTCGCATCCGGCCCGCGGCGGTGACCGCGAAAACGTGCAGCCGCCCGGCGGCGTCGGGCGCCGCCGTGGGCGTGGCGACGAGCCGGACGCCGGGCTCGCCGGACTCCGCGCCGGGGTGCGTGTCCCCGCCGGGGGCGACCTGCCAGCGGTGGCCGAGCCGGGCGCCGCCGGGTGTCAGGGAGAACGCCTCCAGCCGGCCGTCGGCGTTGACGGCGAACGCCGGGGCGGCGGCGCTCCAGCCGAACAGCGGCAGCCACTCGCCCCAGCCGCCGCTCGGCACGGTCTGCCGCCGGACGAAGGTGCCCACGCCCGACGGTCCGATCGCGGCGACGGTGAGCCGGCCGCTGCCGTCCCTGGCCACCCGGGGCGCGGCGCCGGCCGCGGTGCCGAACCGGTGCCATGACGCGGTCCAGGGGCCGCCCGGCGCTTCCTGCCAGCGGTGGTCGATGCCCGAGCCGCCGGGGGCGAGGGTGAAGACCTCCAGCCGGCCGTCGGCGTTCGCCGCGACCACCGGTGGCGCGCCCGCCGCCCCGCCGAATCCAGGCTCCCACGAGTCCCAGGCCCGGGATCCGGCCGACCTCTGCCGTCGCCGCGCGACGGAGGCGCCACCGGGGCTCAGAGCGAAGACCTCCAGCCGGCCTTTGGCGTCGCGGGCGACGGCGGGGGCGGCACCGGCCGGGCCGCCGAACTCCTCCCAGTCGTACCAGCCTCCGTCCGGCCGCTGCACCCGGTGGTGCAGGTTGACGCCGCCCGGGGCGAGCGAGAACACCTCGAGCCTGTTGTCGGTGGTGTGGCCGAGCGTGGGAACCGCACCGGCGGGCCCCCCGAAGGGCTCCCACTCCGACCAGCTGTCCGTGTGCGGGTCGATCTGGACACGCCGCAGCATCGCGCGGTCGGTGGCGTCGAGTGCGAACACTGTCAAGCGGTCGTCCACGTCGAGACCGGCCACCGGGTTGTCGGGGCTCTGCCACGGCGGTGGCGTGTCCTGCCAGGTCAGGGGCGCCATGTACAGCCCGTTGCGGAACCAGCCCGCGGCGCTGGCGTACCAGCTCTCCCCGTCGTGGACCACCTCGACGGCGTGACCGGGCACATGCCCCGCGTATCCGGCGAGCTCGAAACGGAACGGGTCCCGCGACGCGAGGACGTCGGTGCCCTCGTAGCCGTTGCGCGGGCCGATGAACAGGTAGTACCAGCCGTCTCGTTCGACGACGTACGGCGACTCGGTGACCGAGACGGTCGCGTCCGTGCTCGCGTCGGTGAACGCGACGCCCGGGTCGCTCCAGTGCAGCAGGTCGGCGGAACGCCGGCAGGCCACGACATGGTGGCCGCCCCGGCCAGAGAGTTCGGTGTAGTACATGACCCACTCGCCGCCGGATCGCAGCACCATCGGGTCACGCGCCGCGAGGCCCCGGAACAGCGGGCCGGACGGCTCGCGGGTCCAGGTGAACAGGTCGGTCGACGTGGCGAGGTTGACTGCCGCGCCCTTCGCGCCGCCCGCGGCGTAGAACATCCAGAACCTGCCGCCCGCCTCGACGACGTGGGGCGCCCACAGGTGTTCCTCACCGAAGTAGGACGGGTCGACGGTGAGGGCGTCGGGATGGCTGGTCCACGGCCCGTGCGGGCTCGGCGCGGAGGCGTGGGCGAAGGAGATCTCCTCCGCGCTGTCCGGGGATTCGCCGCGCGGCGCGCTGTTGCCGACGATGCCGAACAGGTGCCAACGGCCCTGCGCCTCGATCAGCGTGTGGTCGTTGAGATAGCGGGGGCCCGCGGAGGTGGACGGGTCGTAGACGTACGTGAAGGGTCCCGCGCCGACCCGTTGAGGGGGCGGGGCGTCCTCGGGGGCCGCGGCGCCGGCCGGGCCGGCGCCCAGGAACGGGAGGGCGCCGGCGGCGGCCGCACCGCGCAGCAGGCTCCGTCTGCTGATCGGAAGCATGAGTTCCTTCACAGGGGTCAGTCGACCGCGGGGCCGGCGGAGTTGTTGAGCCAGATCCAGCCGGACCAGGTGGCGAAGCCGGTCTGCCATTTGTGGAAGGTGCCGGTGTTGCTGGTACCGAAGACCTCGATGCGGCCGTCGGCGTTGGCGGCGGTGGTGACCTCGGTGCCGCCGGTGCCGAAGGACGCCCAGTCGCTGTAAGGGGCGTTCACGGCGGTCTGCCAGATGTGCATGGCGGTGGTGCCGTTCATGGCGAAGACTTCGACGCGGCCGTCGGGGGTGCGCTCACTGGTGAGCTGCGAGTCGGCGGGGCCGCCCACCGGTTTCCACTCCGACCAACTGGACGGGCTGGTTTGGTACCTGTGGAAGACGCCGACCGGGCCGGAGGCGAAGACCTCCAGGCGGCCGTCGGCGTTGTGGTCGACCGTTAGGTCCCGGCCGCCTTCGCCGAATCCGGTCCACGAGGACCAGCCGCCGTTGGGGGCGCTCTGGTACCGGTGCTGGAAGGTGGCGCCGCTGAGAGCGAAGACCTCCAGGCGTCCGTCGGGTGTCTTCCCCATCTCCACCCGGCTGTCGGCGGGGCCACCGCCTGCGGACTCCCATTCCGACCAGCCGCCGTTCGGGGTGACTTGATACCGGTGGAAGAGCCCGGCCGGGCCCGAGGCGTAGACCTCGATGCGGCCGTCGGCGTTGACGCCGGCCGCGGTGTCCCGGCCGCCAAGGCCAAAGGACTCCCATCCCGACCAGCCGCCGGCCGGGCTCGACTGCCAGCGGTGCTGGAAGGTGCTCCCGTTGATGGCGAGCAGTTCCAAGCGGCCGTCGGCGTTCGGCGCGAGGGCGAGTTCGGCGTTGCCGGGCCCGCCGAGCGATTCCCATTCCGACCAGTTCCCGTTGACCTCCTGCTGCCAGGCGTGGTGAATGCCGTCGGCTGCGGCGGCGAACACCTCAAGACGCCCGTCCGCCGACCGGGCCGACACGACCCGGCCCGACTCCGATGGATACACCGGCGGTTTGGGCCGCGGGCCGGTGCCCGGGGTGCAGGGCAGGATCACGCCGCGCTCCGCGAGGTAGACCTCGGGGTCGATGCCGTAGGAGGTGGACCGGTCCCCCCAGATCCGCAGATGCAGGTGGGGGCCGGTGGAGTTCCCCTCGGAGCCCATCAGGGCGATCTGCTGGCCGGCCGCGACGCGGTCGCCGACGGAGACGTCCCGCCGCACCATGTGCCCGTATTCGGAGATCCTCCCGTCGGGGTGCAGGATCCGGATCCACTGGCCGTAGTCGCCGGTGTACCCGGAGATGGTCACCTCGCCGTCGCCGACGGCGTAGATCGGCGTTCCGACGGCGCTGGCGATGTCGACGCCGTTGTGGCGGCTGTGGAAGTGCTGGGAGACCATACCGGTGGCCGGGCAGGCCGCGGTGGCGGCGACGGCGGTGGTCCGGGCGGCCGCGGCCGGAGTCGCGGGCAGCAGCGTCGGTAGCAGCAGGGCGGCTGTCAATGCGAGAACCCAGGTCAGTGCGTGTCGGGAAAGCCCTGGAAGCACGAGTCCTCCTCCCCTTGGCAGTCGGGGTGAGTGGGATGGACGGTTGGGGTCGTGCGGACGGGCGGTACGGAAGCTAGCAACAGCGCGGCCCCGAAAGACCCCGGAAGGTTACGGACTGACAGGCGCGATCACGTTGACTAGCCGCCCGTTGTCGCTGGTCATCGAGATTTCATCGGTTCTCCTTACCGTGGCCGCGTTCAGACGACGGCCCGTACGACAGGGGGAAGGACTGCGATGGCACGCAGGAGATACAGAGCGAGGCTGCCGATGGCGGTCATGGCCGCTGTGGTGGTGATGAGCTCGCTGGCGGCCACCGGGTCGGCGGCCACAGGCGTGGCCGCCGACGACGGACCGGGCCCTGACAAGCCGATGATCCGCTACACCGAGTACGGAATTCCGCACATCATCGCCTCGAACTGGGAGGGGCTGGGAACGGGCTACGGATACGCGGCGGCCAAGGACAACATCTGCACCCTGGCCGACACCTATCTGATGGTCACCGCCCAGAGGTCCCGCCACCTGGGGCCCGACGGCAGGGCAAGTCCCGGCCAGAACCAGAACACCACCACCAACCTCAACAGCGACCTGTACTTCCAGCGCATCAAGGACAACGGGGTGGTGGAGCGGCTCCTCGAGAAGCCCGCTCCCGACGGACCGGAGCCGGAGGTCAAGGAAGCCATTCGCGGCTATGTCCAGGGATACAACAGGTACCTGACCGAGACCGGCGTGAACAACATCACCGACCCGGCCTGCCGCGGTGCGGCCTGGGTGCGGCCCATCACGGAGCTGGACGTCTACCGCCACGCGCATGCCGAGATCATCATGGGCAGCGCCGACGCGCTGCTGGACGGCCAGGTGAACGCCGCACCCCCGGGGGCCTCGCCCACGGCGCAACCGGCGTCCTCACCCGCGAAGACCGCCGCGAAGATCCGCGACGCGATGGCGGTGAGCCGTGAACAGAGCATGGGCAGCAACGCGTTGGCGGTCGGCTCACAGGGTGTGTCCGGTGGCACCAGCATGCTGCTGGCCAACCCGCACTTCCCATGGCAGGGCAAGAACCGGATGTGGCAGAGCCAGCTGACGATCCCGGGCAAGACCAACGTCTCCGGGGCCAGTCTCCTGGGATTCCCCGCGGTCAACATCGGCTACAACGAGAACGTAGCCTGGAGCCATACGATCGCCACGGTGGCCCCGTTCGGGCTGTTCGACGTACAGGTGGATCCGCTGAACCCCACCAAATACCTGGTGGACGGCGCCTGGGAGCAGATGTCCTCGCAGCGGGTCGGGGTCGACGTACGGCAGCCGGACGGCTCCCTGTCCAAGGTCACCCGGACGTTGTGGTCCACCCGCTACGGCCCGATCACCACATCGATGCAGGGCGTCCCGCTGCCGTGGGTGGTCAGCGCGCACGCGGTACGCGATGTGAACATGGATAACCTGCGAGCGCTGAACAGCTGGTTCCGGCTCAACCAGGCCACGGACGTCCATGACGTGGTGAACACCCTGGAGACCACGCAGGGCGTCCCCTTCTTCAACACCGTAGCCTCCGACCGCAAGGGCAACGCGCTGTACGCGGGCATCCAGGCCACCCCGAACATCACCGACGAGCACGCGCGATCATGTCTCACGCAGACCGGTCAGCTGCTGTTCAACCAGTCACTGCGGCTGCCGAATGTGCCACCGATCTCCATCCTCGACGGCAAACGCAGCGCGTGCGACTGGCCCGAGGACCCGAACGCGGCCGCGCCTGGCCTGCTGGACCCGCACAAGCAACCGCGCCTGATCCGGTCCGACTTCGTGGGCAACGCCAACGACAGCGCCTGGCTGGCCAATCCCGAGCAGCCGCTGGCTTTCCCGCGGGTGATGGGTGACGCCTCGGCGCCCCGGTCCCTGCGTACCCAGGAGCTCATCCTGACCGCGCAGAACCGCATCAGCGGCACCGACGGTCTGCCGGGCAAGGGCTTCACACCGGAGACCATGGGGAAATTGCTGTTCGCCGACAACAGCAGGGCGGCCGACCTGGCCCTCAACGCCACGGTGACGATGTGTCAGAACGCTCCGTTCGGGCTCATCCTGGTGGACGGCAACCTGGTCAACGTGAGCGAGGCATGTCCGATCCTGGCGGCCTGGAAGAGCCACGACTACACGGCGGACAGCCGGGGGTCCTGGCTCTTTGCGAACTATTGGTCCCTCCTGCTCAATGGCCAGGGGGTGGAAAAGCTGCCGTGGCGGGTGCCTTTCGATGCCAAGGACCCGGTGCACACGCCCAATTCGCTCGACTCCGGCAGCTCCGCCGTCCGCGAGGCATTCGGTCGAGCCGTGCTGGCACTGCGCAAGGCGGGCATTCCACTCAACGCCCCACTGTCGGACATCCAGAAGGTCATCCGCGGCGGTGAGCAGATCCCGATCCACGGCTCGATCAGCCAACTCGGTGTGCTGAACGTGATCACTCCCGGCCAGGTCGACGGAAAACTGGACATCCTCTACGGATCCAGCTTCGTCCAACAGGTGCGGTTCACCGCCGACGGTCCGCCGCAGGCGTCCTCCGTCATGGCCTACTCCCAGTCGGCCAACCCGAATTCGCCGCACTACGCCGACCAGACCAAGTTGTTCTCGGCCGGCACGTGGGTGACCGAGCGGTTCACGGAGGACCAGATCGCGGCTTCACCGGAATTGCGGACCAAGGTTTTGAACTGAGAATGCAGACAACCTCACAAAGGGGAACGCAGTGACAAGAAGAGCACATTGGCGCCGACTGGCGGTGGCGTGGATGCTCGCCGCCGTGGCCGTGGTCGCGCCGACGGGTTCGGTACAGGCCGCCGACGGAGACACCAGGCCGCCGCCGATGGCGAACGGCTTCGGCCTGACCCAGGTCGGCGCGGCGACAGGAAGTGCCACCAACTTCTACCTGACCGTGACCACACCCGAGGTCGCGGGGGAGCAACACATCAAGATAATTCTGCCGAGCGGCTACTACGACGCTCCGGACCGGCGCTACCCGGTGCTGTACTTCCTGCACGGTTCGCCTGACGATCCGGTTCAGCAGACGTATCCGGCGCTGTCGATGTCCGATCAGATGATCACCGTCATCCCGGACGGCGGCGCTCGGGGCTGGTACGCCAACTGGCTCAACCAGAAGACCGCGGCCGGTGCCCAGAACTGGGAGAACTTCCACCTCAAGCAGGTGGTTCCGTTCATCGACGCGAATCTGCGGACCATCGCCACCAAGAAGGCCAGGGCCATCGCCGGCATCTCCATGGGCGGCTTCGGCGCCTTCCGCTACGCCCAGGTCCGTCCCGACCTGTTCAGCCACACCGCGTCCCTGTCAGGAGACATCGACATGTCGGCCAGGTCCATGGACCTCCGGCTGGCCGTCGTCGCCACCCTCATCGACGCGGAGGGCGCGGCCTGCGGCTCGGCGTCCGGATTCTGCGACCCCAAGAACTCTTCCTACAAGCCCGCTGTGGACAGTGACGCCGCGTTCGGTTCGCCCTACCCGGTGTTCAACGCGGACTGGCGCTGGAACGAGGTCGACCCGTCACAGCACATGGACAGACTGGCCAAGGGCGGAGTGAAGGTCTCCGTCTACGTGGGCGACGGAGGCGGCTCGCCCCTCGAGCCGGAGTTCTGGGTCGCGGGCGCGGCCAAGAATGTCAAGGCCGCCATGGACGCTCTGCGCATGTCCTACTACTACGTCAACTACGGTGACGGGGCCGGATGGGGCACCCAGTGCAACGGCGGCCACAACGCAGGCTGCTGGGAACAGGACCTGCGGGACCTGATCCCCAGGCTGGAAAGGGAATTCGCCGCCTGACGGCAAGGGCCCGCCGTCGTCCCGCCCGCCGCTGGCGCGGTCTGCGGGACGACGGCGGGAGCGCGTTCCGGAGCTTTCATTCCCGGATCGGGGCCCCAGCCACGACGACGGCTAGGTGATCGCGGGGCCGGCATCGTTCAGCCAGGCCCATTCCGACCAGATGGCGAAGCCGGTCTGCCATCGGTGATAGACACCGGCGTGGCTGGTGCCGAACACTTCGATGCGGCCGTCGGCGTTGTTGCTCGCCCCGACCGACGTGCCGCCGCCACCAAAGTTCTCCCACTGCGAGAACCCCGCGTTCGGGCCGGTCTGCCAGGCATGGCTCGCGGTGGTGCCGTTGATCGCGAACACTTCCACCCGCCCGTCAACCGTCCGCGACGTGGCCAGCTCGGCCTGGGGGATCCCGCCGGTGTCGGCCCACGCCGACCATGAGGTCGGGCTGGTCTGCCAGCGATGGAACACTCCCTCGGCGTTGGAGGCGAACACCTCGAGTCTGCCGTCCTGGTTGTAGCTGGCGGTGACGGCACGTCCTCCGGTGCCGAAGTTCTCCCAGGAGGACCAACCGCCGTTGACACCGGTCTGGTTGAGGTGCTCGAACGTCGAGTCGGACAGCGCGAAGACCTCGAGCCGTCCATCGGGCGCGTTCTCCATGGCGAGTCGCGCGTTGACCGGGCCGCCGCGGGTGCCTTCCCAGCCCGCCCATCCGCCGCTGGGCGCGGTCTGCCAGCGGTGGAACACCCCTTCGGCGTTGGAGGCGAACACTTCGATCCGGCCATCGGCGTTGTTGCCCGCCGCCAGTCGGTGCCCCCCGGTGCCGAAGTTCTCCCAGGCGGACCACCCGGCACTGGGCCCGGTCTGCCACATGTGATCGAACGTACTGTCCGAAAGCGCGAACACCTCCAGTCGGCCGTCCGCGTTGGACGCCACCGCCAGCTGGGCGTTGCGCGGACCGCCCGCGAGCCGCCACGGGGACCACGCGCCGTTCACCGCGGTCTGCCACGAGTGGTACACGCCGTCGGAGCCGGCGGCGAACGCCTCGAGGCGTCCGTCCGCGGACCGCCCGGACACGACCCGGCCGGAACCGTACGGGTGCTTGGGACCGCTGCTCGTACCGGCCCACAGGGCGTTGGCGATCAGTGTGGCGTCGCCCGCCTCGATCCCGTACAGGTGGCGCAAGTCCTCTCGCGGTTGCTGCACGCGCCAGCACACCTCGCCGATCGGCGCGTGGTTCCACGAGCCGCCCGGATACACCTCGTCCGCCGCGTTGAAGAAGGCGTTGGTGGCGTAGGCCGGGTCCAGGCGCTGCTCGCGACTGCCCCACCAGCCCTGCTGCTGGAACAGCCCGATGCTGGTGTGGTCAACGGCCTGGGAGTAGTTGTTCATACTGGTTTCCACGATGATCGTGGCGATGGCGATCGCCGCCGCCTTCGGGCTGAGCCCGCGGTCCTTCACCGCCTGTGTGACCATCCGCGCGCAGGACATCTTGTACGCGTTGAGATAGCCGGCCATCTTCGCATTGAGCTGCGGGTTGAGCTGGTCGGCCATGATGCCGTCGGTGACCGAGGGACCGGCCGGATCACACGGGGCGGTCGGAATGGCCAAGCCTTGTGGACCACTGAAGTACCGGGAGACGCCGTACCGGTCGTCGCCCGGCCGCGGATCAGGGCCGGGTCGGGCGACGGCGACCGAGGCGGTCATCCCGATGACCAGCGCCCAGATACCGGCCACCCAGGCCAGTCTGGTCAATACGCGGTATAAACCGGGTCTTTCCATAGTGTGCCCCTCCGTCGAGAACTCCGGTCGTTGGCGGCCGACAGTGGAGGGCACCGATGAAATACCGATGGAATCGGACCCCTCGCGTTGCATCGGGGCGCGTTTCATCGGGATGTCATCGGCCGCTGCCAGTGTCGTGACGCATAGGCACACCACATGGGGAGGATCGAATGCGAGCGAAGAGGATGACGGCCGCGTTGGCCGGACTTCTGCTGACGGCAGGGCTGTCGGTGACACAGGCGTCCACGGCGCAAGCCGCCACGGCTCCGTGCGAGGGCACCTACACGATCGTCGTCGGCGGCACGGGAAGCTCGTGGCACAACGACAACTTCACCGGCAACATCCAGCAGCACGTCGGGTACCCCACCCAGATTCCCAACGGCGCGAGCGCCCGGGCAGGCGTCAATGAGCTGAACCGGCTGGTGCGCGACCAACGCGCCGCGTGCCCGGGCCAGCATGTCAAGATGGGTGGGTACTCCTTGGGCGCCGCGGTGGTGCACATCTGGGTCACCGAGAACTGGCAGACCTTCGACAACGTCAACGCCATTCTCATCGCGGATCCCAAGCGCCAGGCCGGACCCGGTGCCAACGGGGGATCCGTGCCGTTCGGCGGCATCATTGGCGCTCCGCTCGCCGGCGCCGACAAGTTCTTCGGCAACGTACCGGTCAAAACGATCTGCCACTGGGACTACGTCTGCGACGAGTCCGCCGGCATCTGGACGTACCCGGGCAACCACATGAACAACTACCCCCACGACTTCAACATGGATCACCACAACGACAGCGCCAACGAACAGTGGTACAACGGCGCCTGGCATCCCGCCTCCTGGTGATCAGGAGACGGTGGAGGAGCCGGCCCAGGGGTTGAGGCCGAGGCCGGCTTCGTCACCGCACAGAATCATCTGGTGCGCCCGCCGCAGCATCCGGCTCGGGAGAACCCCGAGGTCGTCGGCGAGACGGCGGCGGGCGCGCTCGAACACCGTCAGGGCATCGGCCTGGCGTCCGTTGCGGTACAGCGCCTGCATCAGCATCGCGGCCAACGGCTCGTTGAGGGGGTGCGCCGCCGACAGGGCGAACAGCTCGGCGATCGCCTCCGCATCCTGGCCAAGGCGCAGCTGCCACTGCAACTTGCGCTGCACGATGGCAATCCTGCGCTCGGTCAGCCGCAGCCTTTCCAGTTCGGCGAGCGGCCCTGGCAAACCGGCCAGGGGCTCCCCGCGAAACAGCCCCAGCGCCAGGGCGCAGAGACGGACCGCCTCAAGCGGTTCGCCCGCCCGATCGGCCTTCCCGATACGGGTGACCAGCTCCTCCACGCGTGCCACGTCCACGTCCACCACGCCGGGGACCAGCTGGTATCCGCGGAGACCGCGTGCGATGACCGAGTCCGGGCCGTCCCCGGCGCGCAGGGCCTTGCGCAACCGGTAGATGTACACCGGCACCACGTTCGCGACCGGAGGCTCCATTCCCCATACGTCATCGAGTAGTTCCTGCTGGCTGAGGGACCGCCCCGCGCCCAGTGCCAGGGCCGCCAGGACGGCCTGCTGGCGCAGGTGCCCCAGGTTGAGGGACTGCCCGTCCCGCCCCGCCTGCAGCGGCCCGAGCAGGGAGACCTGCACCTTCGGTCCCGCCGCTCGCACGGCGATGGCCCGTGGAACCGGTCTCACCGACCGTGTGCGGGGGCCGCGTCCGGGGGCGGCCAGACCGCAGTCGAAGGCGTGCACGATGGCGGCGGCCCGGTCGCGCAGACCGAGCTTCACCAGGATGCGCGCGAGGTGCTCGGCCACGGCGTCCTCGGAGAGGGCGAGCGCGGCGGCGATCTCGTCGTCCCGCAGGCCGCAGCCCACCGCGGAGAGCACTCGGCGTTCCTGATGCCTGAGCACGGCGGCGGTAGGGCGGTCGGTGGTGGTGGTCGGCATCGCAGCTCCCCGGGCTCCGGACGGGTCGGTCTTGCGGGCGCCGTCGACAAGGTAGTGGGGGGAGCGCCGGGCCTGGCATCCGGAACGATCCGGAGTGACACACGCGTCCGCATGTCATCCACACTCGCGGAGAATCCTCTCAACGGGCTCAGGTGGAACGCTCCGGCGGTCAACGAGGAAGTGAACCCGGCTGCCGTTCCCAATCCGGCCCAGGTCGCCCGGCTGCTCGCGGCGGTTGCCCAGCAACGTGGGCGCGGTCCTCACCTTGAGGCGTTCTTCGGCTGTATGTACTACGCGGCCATGCGGCCGACGGAGGTCATTCACCTCCGGCTCGATCAGTGCCATCTGCCCAAGACCGGGTGGGGGATGCTCAACCTGTCGGGCGGTGTCGTCACCGCAGGCAAGGTGGACGGACGACGGCGCGGTGTACGAGGTGCACTCGCTCAAGCGCCGCGCGGCTCCGCGACCCGGCCTGTGCCCGTCCCGCCGCAGTTCGTATGCATCCTCCGTGCACACATCGAACGGTTCGGCGTGGCGCCGGACGGCCGGACGGAGCTGCGTATGGCACGACATGGGCGCGGGCACGGAAGCACGTCCTGACCCGCACGGAACTCGCCTCCGGGCTGGCCAAGCGGCCCTACGATCTCCGGCACGCCGGGATCTCGTTCTGGGTGTACTCCGGTGTGGACCCGGCCGAATGCGCTCGCCGAGCGGGCCAGAGCATCAATCTTCTCTTTCGCCACTACGCCAAGTTCCTGGACGGCGTCCGGGAGCAGGCCAACCGCCTCATCGAGCAGTCCATGCAGGAGTGGGACCGCGTCAGCCAGGACGCGGCGCCTGCGGGGTAAGTAGGGGTTTTGGTCCGTGACTGGTCCGGAAGCGCTGGTCAGAAGCGGGATGGCGGTGGGAGGAACTGGGAGACAACGTAAACGGGGCCCTGCTCTGAGCGGGGCGAGCCGAAGGCGCCTGACGGGCAAACGTCCAGGTCAGGCGCCTTCTTTCGTGCCTCTAGAAGAAGCCGAGCTTCTTCGGGGAGTACGACACCAACAGGTTTTTCGTCTGCTGGTAGTGCTCCAGCATCATCTTGTGGTTCTCGCGGCCAATGCCTGACTGCTTGTAGCCGCCGAAGGCCGCGTGCGCCGGGTACGCGTGGTAGCAGTTCGTCCAGACGCGGCCTGCCTGGATCGCACGGCCAGCGCGGTACGCCGTGTTGATGTCGCGCGTCCATACGCCGGCTCCGAGGCCGTACAGCGTGTCGTTCGCCGTCCTGATCGCGTCGTCGAAGCCCGCGAAGGACGTCACCGCGACGACCGGGCCGAAGATCTCCTCCTGGAAGACCCGCATGCGGTTGTCGCCCTCGAAGATGGTCGGCTGCACGTAGTAGCCGCCAGCCATGTCACCGTCGTACTCCAGCTGCTGACCACCCGTGAGGACCTTGGCTCCTTCCTGCTGCCCGATGTCCAGGTACGAGAGGATCTTCTGGAGCTGGTCGTTCGAGGCCTGGGCGCCGATCATCGTGTCGGTGTCCAGTGGGTGGCCCGCGGTGATCTGTTCCGTACGGGCGATCGCCGCCTCCAGGAACTCGCCGTAGTGGCCGCGCTGGATCAGCGCGCGGGACGGACAGGTGCACACCTCGCCCTGGTTGAGCGCGAACATCGTGAAGCCTTCGAGTGCCTTGTCGCGAAAGTCGTCGTCGGCGTTCCAGACGTCGTCGAAGAAGATGTTGGGGCTCTTGCCGCCCAGCTCCAGTGTCACCGGCTTGATGTTCTCGGAGGCGTACTGCATGATCAGCCGCCCCGTCGTCGTCTCACCCGTGAACGCGATCTTCGCGACGCGCGGGCTGGACGCGAGCGGCTTTCCGGCCTCCACGCCGAAGCCGTTCACGATGTTGACGACGCCAGGAGGCAACAGGTCGGCCACCAGGCTCATCCAATAGTGGATGGACGCCGGCGTCTGCTCGGCCGGCTTCAGGACGACCGCGTTTCCGGCCGCCAGTGCGGGCGCCAGCTTCCAGGTCGCCATGAGGATGGGGAAGTTCCAGGGGATGATCTGCGCGACCACACCGAGGGGCTCGTGGAAGTGGTACGCGACGGTGTCGTCGTCGACCTCGCTGAGCGAACCCTCCTGCGCCCTGAGCGCACCCGCGAAGTAGCGGAAATGGTCAATGGCGAGCGGGATGTCGGCGGCCAGGGTTTCGCGGATCGGCTTGCCGTTCTCCCAGCTCTCCGCGACCGCGAGCTCCTCCAGATGCGCTTCCATACGGTCGGCGATCCTCAGCAGGACGTTCGCGCGGTCGCCCGCCGCCGTACGCCCCCATGCGGGAGCGGCGGCGTGCGCCGCGTCCAGGGCGCGCTCGACGTCCTCGGCGGTGCCGCGGGCGATCTCGGTGAAGGGGCGGCCGTTGACCGGGCTCGGGTTCTCGAAGTACTGGCCGCGGGCCGGAGCGACGTACTCACCGCCGATCCAGTTGTCGTAACGGGGCTGGTACGAGACGATCGCGCCGTCGGTACCGGGCGCAGCGTAACGGGTCATCTCCGTGGCCTCCCTCTGGCGCCGCCCGCCGTTGGGCGGCGCTCGGCGTGAGGCTAGGAGTCCGTACGTTGCGATCAGGTTGCGGGGCGAGGCGAGGTGCTGGGCGGTTCAGGTCGCCTTGAGCATGTCGGCGCACTTCTCACCGATCATCATCGTCGTGATGCACGGGTTGACCGTCGTCAGAAACGGCATCACCGACGCGTCGGCCACCCTCAGCCCTGTCACGCCCTTGACCCGCAGCTGCGGATCGAGCGGCGAGCCGGCGTCGTCCGTCGCGCCCATCCGCACGGTGCCCGCCGGGTGGTAGACGGTGTTGTGGGTCTCGCGGATGTACGCGAACAGCTCCTCGTCGGTCGTGGCGTCCGGGCCGGGCGCGAGCTCGGCGCCGGCCCAGTCGGTCATCGGCGCCTGGGCGGCGATCTCGCGGGCCAGGCGCAGCCCGTACGTCATGACACGAATGTCGTGCTCGTGTGTGAAGTAGCGCGGGTCGACCTTCGGCTTGTCCCGGTAGTCGCGGGTGCGCAGGCGGACCGTTCCCGTGGAGCGTGCCCGGGTGATGTTGGGTGTCAGACAGAAGGCGTTGTCCGTCGTCGGATAGCCGCGCCGGTACGTGTTCAGGTCGAACGGCACCGAGCCGTAGTGGAACATCAGGTCCGGCCGGTCCAGGCCCGGTTCGGTGTCCGCGAAGATGCCGATCTCCCACCACTGGGTGGAGGAGGTGACCATGGGCTGCTTCGCCTCCCACATGATCACGCCCTCCGGGTGGTCCTGGAGGTGGGAGCCGACTCCGGGGGAGTCCACCCGTACGTCCACACCACAGTCCCTCAGGTGGTCGGCGGGCCCGATGCCGGACAGCATGAGCAGCTTCGGCGAGTCGATGGCCCCACAGGCCACGATCACCTCTCGCCGGGCGGCGACCGCCCCGGTGTGAATGGTGTCCGGCTGGAGGTACTCGACGCCTGTGCAGCGCCGGCCGGTGGCGCCGCCGTGGCCGGCGGCGTCGTTGCCGTCGTCGAACAGGAGCCGCCTCGCCAGCAGCCCGGTACGCACCTCCAGATTCGGCCGCTTGCCGAGGACCGGGTGGAGGTACGAGACGGACGCGGACGAACGGGTCCCGTCGTCCCGCGAGTTGATCTGGAACCAATGGGCACCGCGCACCACCGTAGTGCCGGTGTTGAACGGTGTGGTGGGGATGCCGACGGCCGTGCAGGCCTGGAGCAAAGCCGCTCCGCACGGGTCTTTCGGCGGGATCGTACGGATGGTCACCGGTCCGGAGCGGCCGTGGTGGTCCCCGGGCGCGTCGTTGGTCTCCAGGCGCCGGTAGAGGGGGAAACAGTCGGCCGCGCTCCAGCCCGTACAGCCCAGTGCGGCCCACTCGTCGAGGTCCTCGGCCGGTGCCCAGAAAGCGATGCAGGAGTTGTGCGAGGAGCAGCCGCCCAGCACCTTGGCGCGGGCGTGCCGCATGAAGCTGTTGCCGTTCTCCTGGGGCTCCACCGGGTAGTCCCAGTCGTAACCGGACTCCAGCAGGGCCATCCACCGGTCGAGCCGCAGGATGTTGTCGTCGCCGACGTCCGAAGGGCCTGCCTCCACCACGCAGACGGTGACGTCCGGGTCCTCGGTCAGGCGCGCGGCGACGACGGCGCCGGCTGTACCACCGCCGACGACGACATAGTCGTACTCGGCCAGGACGCTCTCTGAGGGCATCTCTTCTCCAGGCAGGCAGGCAGGAAGATTCGGTGTGTTCAGGGGGCGGCGGACGCAGGCGGTGGCGGAGCGTCCACGGCCTCGAAGCGGTGCTCGTCCAGTACGCCGGTCTTGTGCCGCTGCACGAACCAGTAGTAGGCGAAGCCGCCGAGCGCGACGATGCCGATGAAGAGGAACGCGCCCCACCGCAGATACCAGTGCTGCGGCCCTGTCGCGTTGTACACCTCGGCGCGCGGCCACGCGAGGTTGATCGACATGGCCGCGCCCCACACCACGGCGACGATGTTGACCGGCAGCCCGAACCTGCCCAGCGAGAAGTTGCCTTCGACGGGCTCCCAGTCACCGCGGAGCCGCTTGATCAGCATGGGCACGGTCACCATCAGATAGGCCACGTAGATCATGATGATCGCGATGCTCGTGATCACGGAGAAGATCTGCGGCTGATTGATGTTGATCACGAGGATGACGACGGCCACCACGCCGATCACGACGGCGGGCACCACGGGCGTGTGGAAGCGGGGGCTGACCCGGGCGAGCACCGAGCCCGCCGGCAGGTTGTTGTCCCGTGCCATGGCGAACATCAGCCGGATGCCGGCGGCATGTACGGCCAGTACACAGACTGTGATCGCGACGACCACGGACCACAGGAACATCTCGCCGATGGTCGAACCGAGGGTCTCCAGTACCACGTACTGCAGACCGCCCGTGGACAGCTCCTTCGCGGCCAGATCCGGCACCGCCATCAGAGCGAAGAGCAGGATGAACCCGCCGATGAGGAAGGACGCGACGAGCGCCCGCAGGATGGCGTGGGGCGCGTTTCGGCCTGGGTTGTGGGACTCCTCGCCGAGTGACGACGCCGTGTCGAAGCCGTACATGACATACGCGGAAGCCAGCGAGGCGGTGAGGAACGCCCCGAAGTAGCCGAGGTTCTGGCCGCTTCCGAGGCCGTACGTCTCCGTCAGGGCGGTGGCCGGGCCGCGGGTGATGTGTGCCGCGAGGAAGATGATCAGGGCGACGGCGGCGATCAGCTCGATGAACACTCCGGCGGAGTTGATCCGTGCCATGAGTTTGACGCCGAAGGCGTTGACGAGGGTGGAGAAGAGGACGAGCACCGAGCCGAGGAGTACGGCGTTGGCGGCCGCGTCGGTCTTGCCGGTGCCGTCGCCGACGAACTGGAACCAGTCGTCGATCTGCGGGAGCGTGATCTGGTACGCGAGTGCCACGGCCGCGAGCGTCACCATGGTCGCCGTCATCATCATCCAGCCGCCGAGCCAGCCGATGTGCGGGCCGCCCATGGTCTTGGCCCAGTTGTAGACCGATCCTGCGACCGGATAGCGGGCGGCCAGTTCGCAGAAGCACAGGGCCACCATCAGCTGGCCGGCGAAGACCATCGGCCATGACCACCAGTAGGCGGGGCCGCCGAAGCTCACACCGAAGTAGAAGAGCTGGAAGGTGCCGGTGAGGATCGAGATGTAGCTGACGCCGGCGGCGAAGGTGTGGAAGTTGCCGAGCGTACGCACCAGCTCAGGGCGGTAGCCGAGCTCGCCCAGGGCGTCGTCGTCGTGCTGCGTCTGGGTCCGGGCCGGAACATCCGGTTCCGGAGCTCCCGGTCCCTTTCCGGCGGCGTCCGTACTCATGCGAACCACCTCATTCGAACCACCTCAGCGGATTCGGCGCGAGATTGCGCCAGATGTGTTTGGCCTCCTGGTACTCCGCCAGTCCGGCCGGGCCCAGTTCACGGCCAAAGCCGGACTGCTTCATTCCGCCCCATTCCGCCTGGGGCACGTACGGGTGGAAGTCATTGATCCATACGGTCCCGGCCCGCACCCGGGACGCCACGCGCTGGCCGCGCGCCACGTCCTCGGTCCAGACCGCGCCGGTCAGCCCGTAGAAGGTGTCGTTGGCGAGCGCGACGGCCTCGGCCTCGTCGTGGAACGTCTCTACGGTGAGTACCGGGCCGAACGACTCGTCCCGTACGACCGACATCCCGGGCGTGCAGCCGTCGAGCACGGTCGGCAAGTAGTAGAAGCCGTCCCGCAGCGCCGGGTCGTCGGGCCGGGTGCCGCCACAGCGCAGCACCGCGCCCTCTGCCAGCCCGGCCGCCACGTATGCCTCGACCTTGTCGCGGTGCGCGGCGGAGATGAGAGGTCCGGTGCGGGCGTTCTCGTCGAAGGGGCCACCGAGCGGGATCGCCCGCGCGCGTTTCACCAGCTCGGTGACGAACGCGTCGTGCAGTTCGTCCTGGACCAGCAGCCGGGCCCCGGCCGAACAGACCTGGCCGGAATGCAGGAAGATCGCCATCAGGGCGTAGTCGACCGCGGCCTCGAAGTCGGCGTCGGCGAAGACGATGTTGGGGTTCTTGCCGCCCAGCTCCAGGGCGACCTTCTTCACGGTCGGAGCGGCGGCAGCCATGATGCGGCGTCCGGTGACGAGCCCGCCGGTGAACGACACCATGTCGACGCGCGGGTCCTCGCTCAGCGGCGCGCCGACGATCGGTCCGGCGCCCAGGACGAGGTTGGCGACGCCGTCGGGCAGTCCGGCCTCGGCCAGCAGCTTCATCAGCATGATGGCGGTGTGCGGGGTCAGCTCGCTGGGCTTGAGTACGAACGTGTTGCCCGCCCCGATGGCGGGAGCGACCTTCCAGGCTGTCTGAAGGAGCGGATAGTTCCATGGCGTGATCAGTGCGCAGACCCCCACCGGTTCGTGCACCACTCTGCTGTCCACGTCCGTGTTGCCCGTATCGACGATCCGGTCGGAGCCGCCGGACGCTGTCAGGTTGCCGAAGTAGCGGAAACAGTGGGCGATGTCGTCCATGTCGTACTGGCTCTCGACGAGCCGCTTCCCGGTGTCCAGGGATTCTGCTCGCGCGAAGGCGTCCTTGTCGCGTTCCAGCAGTTCCGCGACGCGCAGGAGCAGCCCGCCGCGCTTGTCGGCGGGAGCCGTGGGCCAGGGGCCGCGGTCGAAGGCGTCACGGGCCGCCGCGATCGCCGCCGAGACGTCCTTGGGGCCCGCCTCGTCGACGGTCGCCACCAGGGTGCCGTCGGCGGGGCAGCGGATCTCGCGAACCTGCCCGTCGACGGCGGCGGTCCATTTGCCACCGATGAACAGCTCCGGCATGGGGATTCCTCCGGGTTCGGATGGGCGGGCACCCGGGTGGCGCCCGTTCCGGACGCGCTTCTGCGGTGCTTCGCCAGAAAAGAGCGCTCCGTGGAACGACCCTAAGGAGGCCCGGACGTCTTCGCAGTGTGGGAGCCGTCATCCGGCAGAAGGGACGTCGATCGTGAGGCGCCGGTCAACCGCCGCCCTGCCAGGTGTCGAGCTCGCGTACGCGCGTGAGCGCGGCCGGCCGCTGTTCCCGGGGGAGTACGGATGCGAGCGCCTGCCAGACGCGCAGATCGTCCTGCCCCCACGGGCTGTACGCCCAGTCCGAGAGCAGCCCGGGATCGCCGCGGGCTATCAGGGCGTCCCGTAACTGGTCCTCCAGGCGCCGTCGCAGACGTACCACCCCGGGGGCCAGGGAGGCGGGCAGCAGCGGGCCGGCGTACCCGCTCATGGCTGCGGTCGTGGCGCCGGACGCCAGGCGCCTGGCGACGGTGTCGAAGTCCGTGTCGACGGGAGTGGCGAGCCGGTAGGGGCGGGAGAGGAGCAGTGCGGGGCCGAGCAGATGGCGTAACCGGGAGAGCTCGGCGCGCAGGGTGACGGGGGTGACCGATTCGTTCTCGTACAAGGCGATGACCAGCTCGTCGCCGGTGAGGCCCTCGGGGTGGCGGGCGAGCAGGACCAGGATCTCGCTGTGGCGGCGGCTGAGACGCACTTTGCGGCCCTCTACGACGAGCAGAGCCTCGTCCCTGCCCAGTGCCCCGAGCTGGACGGGGGAGCGGTCGGGCGGTGCAAGGAGTGCGAGCCGGGACTCGGCCGCACACGCGACCGCCTGGACGAACGCCAGGCTGTGCGGATGCGCGAGCCCGTTCCCACCGGTGATGTCGACGGCTCCCAGGAGCCGTCCGGTGTGCGGATCGTGCACGGGAGCGGCGGCACAGGTCCAGGGCTGCACCGGCCTGCTGAAGTGCTCGGTGGCGAAGACCTGTACGGGCCGGTCGAGGGCGACGGCCGTACCCGGCGCGTTCGTTCCCATCGCGGACTCGGACCAGCGGGCGCCCGGCACGAAGTTCAGCCGCCCGGCGCGCCGGCGGGTCCCCGGGTGTCCCTCGACCCACAGCAGCAGGCTCTGCGCGTCGCACACCGCGAGCAGATGCTCGCCGTCGCTCACGAATGCGCCCATCAGCTCGCGGAACAGTGGCATCACCCGGGCCAGCGGATGCTCGTCGCGGTACGAGCCCAGGTCACCGTCGGTCAGCTCCACACGGGCCGTCGAATCGGGGCTGACGCGGGCCCGCGCGGACCGCCGCCAGGACTCGCCCACCACGGCCCTTACGCGCCGCTCCAGCCGCCCCGTTGCGGTGAACGCCTCGTGGGCCCGGCGCAGTTCACCGATGCGCTCGCCAGGATCGGCGCCGGATTCCAGGGCCACCCATGTATCGATCACTTCGGCCTCCCGGGCCATCGTGACGGAGGTGCGGTGACCCGGCAAGCACGCACCGTTCGTTCAGGGCCGTGGCAGGGCGGCCGCGTCTCGCGCAGCTGCTGGTGGAGGCCCTGGTGTGGTTCCCGCAGGCAGCCACTCCTTGCGGACCTTCGCAACGCAGGCGTAGCCGCGCGCCGGCCAGGGTGATCAGGCCGTTGCGCCGGCAGAGTTCAGGAGGACGGTGGCGAGTGCCGCCGCCGGATCCTGATCGGCCGGGCCGGCAGGCGTCCACCGCCCGCCCTCCTTGCGGTACGGCCACCAGCGTCCGTCTCGGCCGCACCGCAGCTGGGCGTCCGCACCGACGACGGTCCACCGGTTGTGCTGGGCCCGCAGCTGTGGACGATCATCCTCCTCCCACGCCTCAGCCAGCCGTGTACGGGCGCGCGCGAGGGCCTCCGGCTCCGGCGACCACTCCTCCTCCAGTACGGCGAGCGCGGCACGCCCTCCGTACTGCCAGGCCCGTACGGCCAGGGTGAGGTCGGCCCGTTCCCGTCCGGAACCCGACGCGAGACGTGCGACGATCCGTGGTCCAGGCCCGCCGGCGGCCAGCCGCACCGCGTCCTCCTGCGGCGTCAGTGGCTCTTCAACCGGCTGCTGTTCATGCCCGTCCGACAGCGCCTCGGCCAGGAGACGACGCGCACGCCCGGCCGCGTCCTTCGCCAGGAACTCCAGCGCCGCGACATCGATCCCCGGCGCGGCCCCCGCCTCCGTGTCGAGAGCCGGCGGCCGGCCAGGCTCTTCAGGGAGTGGCGGAGGAGCCGGCAGGGGCGGCAGCATGTCCCGTGCCGCGAACGCCTCGTCGGCCCGCACACCCTCCGGCTCAGCCCCGCCGCCGTCCCCTTCCGGTGTCTCCTGCGGAGAGGCCAGGGCGGCGCTGCGGGTCTGCAACTCGTCGAGCAGTTCCCGCTCACCGCGCCCCCGCAGCAGCAGCAGGACGAAGGGGTCCTGATCCAGCAGACGTGCCACCTGGTAGCAGAGCGCCGCCGTGTGCGGACAGTGATCCCATGCGTCGCACGAGCACTCGGGCTCCAGATCGCCGATGCCCGGCAGGAGTTCCGCTCCCGCAGCCGCCGCGTCCTCCACCAGATGAGGCGGCATCTCCCGGTCAAGGAGCGCGGCGATGTGCCCTGCCCGCTCGACCGCCATGTCGAGGAAGCGGTCCCACTCCTCGCCGCTCAACCGCTGCAACAGCACATCACCGCGGTACGCCGAGCCGTCCTTCTCCCGTACCACCGCCGTGATCCGGCCGGGACGTACCGACACGGCGCCGACCGCCCCCTCGCGCGCGTACCTGCGGCCCCTTCTGAGCTGTTCGCCGTCGAGGGCGGTGTCCTCCAGCGCTTTTATCCACGCACGCCCCCACCACGTCTGCGCGAAACCGCGCCCCCGCGCGGGAGGCAGTGCATCGAAGGTGCGCTCCGTTTCCCCCGCTGCTCACCTGTCTCGTCCAAGTCGCTCATCGTGTGCCCCCTCGCAGCTCCACCAGGTCCGCCAGCTCCGCGTCGGTCAGTTCCGTCAGCGCGGACTCGCCGTTCCCGAGAACGGCATCCGCGAGCTCCTTCTTGCGCGCGAGCATTCCGGCGATCCGGTCCTCGATGGTTCCTTCGGCGATCAGCCGGTGCACCTGCACCGGCTGGGTCTGCCCGATGCGGTACGCCCGGTCCGTGGCCTGAGCCTCGACCGCCGGGTTCCACCAGCGGTCGTAATGCACGACATGGGCGGCCTTCGTGAGATTGAGCCCCGTGCCCGCCGCCTTCAGCGACAGCAGGAAGACCGGGACCTCACCGTCCTGGAACCGCTGGACCATGGCTTCGCGCTCCGGCACGGGCGTACCGCCGTGCAGGAACTGGGTGCTTGTGCCGCGCGCCGCGAGGTGCTTCTCCAGCAGCCGCGCCATCTGCACGTACTGCGTGAAGACCAGCACGCTCGCGTCCTCCGCCAGGATGGTGTCGAGCAGCTCGTCCAGTAGTTCCAGCTTCCCGGAGCGGCCCGCGATCCTGGGCCGCTCCTCCTTCATGTACTGCGCAGGGTGATTGCAGATCTGCTTCAGCGCGGTGAGCAGCTTCACCACAAGCCCGCGCCGGGCGAACCCGTCGGCCGCCGCGATCTCGGCGAGCGTCTCGCGGACCACCGCCTCATACAGACCGGCCTGTTCCGCGGTGAGTGACACGGCGTGGTCGGTCTCCGTCTTCGGCGGCAGCTCCGGAGCGATCCCGGGATCGGACTTCCGGCGCCGCAGAAGGAACGGCCGTACCAACGTGGACAGACGCTCGGCGGCAGCGGGGTCGTTGCCGCCCTCGACCGACTGTGCGTAGTGCCTGCGGAACGTTCCGAGCCGGCCGAGCAGCCCGGGTGTCGTCCAGTCGAGGATCGCCCACAGCTCGGAGAGGTTGTTCTCAACAGGTGTGCCGGTGAGCGCCACGCGCGCGTGGGCGTCAATCGTGCGCAGTTGCCTGGCGGTCGCTGAGTACGGGTTCTTGACGTGCTGCGCCTCGTCGATGACGACCATCCCCCACGGCTCGGTCCGGGTGAGCCGCGCGGCGTCGCGCCGCATGGTGCCGTACGTCGTGAGGACGAACTCTCCGTCGGCCAGGGCGTTCAAGCCGCGCGAGGCGCCGTGGAACCGGCGTACGGCGGTCCCTGGAGCGAACTTCTCGATCTCACGCTGCCAGTTGCCCATCAGGGACGTGGGGCAGACCACCAGTGTCGGGCCCGCCGTCCGCTCGTTCGTCTGCCGGTGCAGATGGAGGGTGATGAGCGTGATGGTCTTGCCGAGGCCCATGTCGTCGGCGAGGCAGCCGCCGAGCCCGAGGGACGTCATGTGGTGCAGCCAGTTGAGGCCGCGCAGTTGGTAGTCGCGCAAGGTCGCCGCGAGTGCGGCCGGCTGCGGAACCTCCCCGTGCCCCGGCCCCTCTGGGTCGGCGATCCGCTCTCGCAGCCCCGCCAGCCACCCCGATGCCTGTACGTCGACCTGGCGGCCGTGCAGCTCCGTGCGGCCTGTCAGCGCGGCACTGAGTGCATCGATCGCGGTGACCTTGCGGTCCTGTGTCTCCCGCGCGCGGCGGGCCTCTTCGGGGTCGATGAGGACCCACTGGTCGCGCAGGCGCACGACCGGCCTGGTGGCCTCGGCCAGTTGGTCGAGTTCCTCCCGGGAAAGCTGCCGGCCCCCCAGCGCGAACCGCCAGTTGAAGGCGAGCAGAGCGTCGGGTGACAGGAAGGACGGCATGCCGGACCGCGTCTTCCGCGGATTCTCCGGATCTTGCGGGCTCTCGCTCTCGCCGGGCGGCCCCACGACCGCGCGTGCGGTCAGTTCGCGTGCCAGCTCCTTCGGCCAGTGCACCTGGACTCCGGTGGCCGCGAGCGCCCGGGCGGCCTCACCGAGCAGCTCGGTGACCTCCTCGTCCGCCGGCTCGATCGCGTCGGGCACGGCAGCGGACAGAAGTGGCGCGAGCGGTGGCCACGCGCGGGCGGCGCGGCGCAGGGCCAGCAACGCGTGCATACGGGCGCGCGGTCCGAACGCCGGACTGGTCGGGCTCGTGCCGGCCCACACCTCCGCGGCGTCAGCGACCAGCGAAGGGTCGCTGACACTGTGCATCTGGAGAACGACACGGAAGGCGGGCCCCGCCTCGACGGACAGCTCCACCCGCAGGGAGATCCGTACGCCCGCGTCGTGCCCGGCGGCGACATCCGCCGCCCAGGCACGCTGCTCGGGAAGCCGCCGCGGCTCGGCGCCGGCGTACGCGGGACCGGCCGCGGCCGTCTCCGCGGCGGGCGTACGCGGCAGCCCGTCCGCGACCGCGTCGAGGAACGCGCGCAGCAGCTTCTCGGGAGCGGGCAGCCGTAGCGGCCGTTCCGCGGCATCGAGGGGTACGGCGTGCGCTGCGGGTGGCATGGAGGCCGCCAGCTCGCGCATCCGTTCCTGGTCCCCGGCGGTGAGCGGTCCGGCCCGCCAGGCGTCGTGATCGGTGGCGCTGAGTCCCGGCAGGAGCAGCCCGCGAGCGGCCAGCTGGAGGGCGACGAGCGCGGCCGCACCCCAGAAGGCGGCGGCAGGGTCGGCTTCCGCGGATGCGCGGGCTCTGGTCAGGACCGGCAGAGCGTCCCGTACAGGCAGCAAAAGGGCCCGTACGGTGTGCGCCGTGGCGCCGTCCGTGACGACGGCCAGCTCCTCCACCGTGCCAGGGGCGGAGGGGAGCCCGCTTCCGTCGGAGCGCCAGAAGGCCACCCTGCCTGTGCGCGCCGGGTCGGCGGGCAGGAACACCACGGAACATCGGGTGAGTTCGGAGATCTCGGAGAGCGTTGCCGCAGGAGGCCGGTGCACAGCGATGCCGAATTCCTCAAATTTGACTAGTGGCTTTCGAAGACGCCGAGAGTACAGCACCCGGCAGCCGAAGGCGCACCCAGCCCCTCCTTGACGAACTGGGGCTGGCACCACCGGAACCCGGGGGCTGACGCCATGGTCATCAAAGGTGCTGGTGCGTAGTTTCATCAGGTCAGAGCTAGGTCCTACAGATCCGGAGACCCTTATGCCCCAGGCCGCCACTGTCGCGGAACCCACGACAGGCACCTCGGGGAGCGATTTCGCCCCGCTCCTGCGAAGCGCCAGGGACCAGGGACTCCTGGAGCGACGAACCGGCTGGTACGCGCTGGGAATCGCGGCCAACCTGCTCGCCATGGCCGCCGTCGTCACCGGACTCGTGCTCATCGGTGACTCCTGGTGGGCACTCCCGCTCGCGGTGCCCCTGACCGCGCTGTGGGCCCGCACCGCATTTTTCGGTCACGACGCGGGACACGCGCAGATAACGGGCGATCGCAGGGTGAGCCTGGCTGTCAGCCTCGTCCACAGCAATCTGCTGCTCGGTATGAATCAGGCGTGGTGGAACGACAAGCACGTACGCCACCACGCGAACCCGAACCACATCGACAAGGACCCCGACGTCGGCGTGGGGGCACTGGTCTGGACGCAGAAACAGGCCGAACAGCGTGAAGGTTTCGCCCGCTGGCTCACCCGCAACCAGGCGCGCTTGTTCTTCCCGATGCTGCTGCTCGAAGGCATCGCCCTGAAGATCTACGGCTTCCAGTACCTGCGCCGGCAGCCGGCGCGTGAGCGTGCGCTGGAAGGCTCGCTGCTCGTGGCCCACCTTGTCGGATACCTCGCCTTCCTGCTCACCGTCATGTCGCCCGGCAAGGCGGTTGCGTTCGCGCTCGTGCACCACGCGCTCTTCGGCCTCCACCTGGGAATGGCATTCGCGCCCAACCACAAGGGAATGGAAATGCCCGACCCCGACGGCGAGCGCTGGGGCCACCTGCGCCGGCAGGTCGTCACTTCACGCAACGTGCGCGGCGGGATACTCACCGACTGGTTCCTCGGCGGCCTGAACTACCAGATAGAGCACCACCTCTTCCCGAGCATGGCGCGTCCGAATCTGCGGCTCGTGCAGCCGCTGGTGCGTGCGCACTGCAAGGCGGTGGGTGTGTCGTACGCGGAGACCGGACTGATCGACTCGTACCGGCAGGCGCTGACGCACATGCACGAGGTCGGCGCGCCTCTCAGGACCGACGGGACCGGCGACAGGGCCGAGCGGAACGCGACCGTCTAGCGGACCGCGCGGCGGAACTGTGGCGCGGGCGCGCACGTTACCGGAGCATGAAGCGGCAACAGCCGCGAAGGAGGCGTCGAAGATGTCGAAGAGCGCGAAGGTCGCCGCCGGTGGAGTAGTGGCGGGGATCGCCCTCATGTGGCTGGTCGGGTTCTGGCCCGGCCTGCTGATCATGATCGGTGTGCCCGTCGCGGCCTATCTGATGCTGGACAGCTCGCAGCGCCGCAGGCTGCGCAGCGTCTCACGCAAGCAGATCGGCCGCTGATGGGTGGCACAGTTACGGCGGTCAGCAGCAACGGTGAGTATGCGTTCACCAAGCCGAACCGCGACAGCATCACGCTGCTGGCCGGGCTCGGCGTGGAAGGCGACGTGCACGCGGGGACGACGGTCAAGCACCGTTCCCGGGTCGCGCAGGACCCCACCCGGCCGAACCTGCGCCAGGTGCACCTCATACACGCGGAACTGTTCGGTGAGCTGCTCCAGGAGGGCTTCACGGTCGAGCCGGGCCAGCTCGGCGAGAACATCACCACCAGCGGAATCGACCTTCTCGGGCTCCCCGAAGGCACCCTCCTGCACATCGGAGAGGAAGCGGTGGTCGAAGTCACCGGCCTGCGCAACCCGTGCCTGCAGATCGACGCCTTCCAGGACGGTCTCCTGAAGCACGTCGTCGGCCGCGACGCGGCGGGCAACATCGTGCGCAAGGCCGGGATCATGAGCGTCGTCAGGGCGGGTGGGGTGGTACGGCCCGGCGACCGCATCGGAGCCGTCCTGCCGGCACAGCCGCACCGCCCCCTGGACCGCGTCTGAGCCCCGGCTCAGCCCAGCGGGCAGGAGTTGACCACATCACCGCCCGCGGGCCTGGCGATCGTCCGGTCCGCGGGCGGGGTCCTGCCGTCCTCCACCCACGCCACGAGCGCCGTGAACGCGGAGCGGTAACACGGCAGGACCGGCCGCAGCCGCTCCGGATACGTGTCGTAGAGCGAGTCGACATGGGTGCCGCCCTCGACGGTGTAGTAGCGGTGCAGCAGGTCGCGACCCCGCTCTCCCACCATCCGCTCGTACACGTCGGAGTCGGTGGCGATCGGGAGCAGCGTGTCCAGATCACCGTGCAGCGTGATCAGCGGTTTGCCGATCCGCCCCGTCAGCGCGACCCGCCCCACGGCGCGATGCACGGAGTCGGGGCGCGCGGCGTAGTCGTACTCCGCGTCCGACGCACAGGGCGCCAGGATCTCCGGCAGCGTCGTCCCGGCCGATGACCCCGGGCAGGCCGGGTCGTACGACGGATCGAACTCCGCGCGGTAGACCTTCTGCGTCAGCCCCCAGTACGCCTTCTCGTGGTACGGCCACAGGAACTGCGAACCCGGCGCGAAACCGGCCTTCAGAAGATCCTCGTCCTCCGCCCGGCCGAGGCTCCGGGCCACGGCGACCGGCAGTGAGCCCAGGAGACCCCCGCCGTCGGCGGTCCACAGAGCACCCTCCCAGTCCACCCCGCCGTCGTAGAGCCCGGGATGGTTCTCGAGCTGCCACCGGGTCAGATAGCCGCCGTTGGAGATGCCCGTCATGTACGTCCGCCGGGGCGCGTGCCCGTACCACTGCGCGACGGTCCTGCGCGCCGCACGCGTCAGCTCCGTGGTGCGCCGGTTCCACTCCGCCACCGCGTCGCCGGGCCTTTTTCCGTCCGTGAAGAAGTCGGGGCCGCTGTTCCCCTTGTCGGTCGCCGCGTACGCGTAGCCCTGAGCCAGCACCTGGTCGGAGATGAGGGCATCGGTCGCGTACTGCTTGCGCGTTCCGGGCGCACCCGTGACGACCAGACCGCCGTTCCAGCGGTCGGGCATCCGGATGACGAACTGGGCGTCGTGCCGCCACCCGTGGGTGGCGTTGAAGCGCGAATCATCGGGGAAGTAGCCGTCGATCTGCAGGCCCGGCACACCGGAGGGGTTCTTGGTGCCCTTCGCGGACAGCCCCACCTGGTCGGCGGTGTCGGTGTACGCCGTGCCGGCCAGCCCCGCCGTGGTCAAGTCACGCAGACAGGCCACGCGTTGACGTTCCGCTCCCGGCACGGCCGGACGGTCCTGCTCCGCGCAGGAACCGGCCGCGGGGGCGGGGCCTGCCGCGCTGGCGGAGCCGACGGTGGTCAGCACCATGAGAAGTGCGGCGACGAGTGGGACGCCTCTGGACGGGCGCATGGGGAACCTCCGGGTTCGCTGCGGGAAGAAGGGCACAGCGCCACATCCTGCTGTCGCATCGCCCGGTCCGGCCATGGGCCCGGCCCACACGGCGCGGGACTCGTACATGGGTGCCGTCCTCGACGTCCTACGCCTCCTGCGCGGCCACGGATCGGCATCCGTGGCTCGAAGCACTGGCAGCACTGCGCGAACATCCGGACCCCGCCCCGGCACGTCTGTGGAAGCGCTCCTCGTCGATCCGGGGAACGCGTACTGAGCGGCAGGGCCGCCGTCAGGCAGGCCGTACGGCCATCTTGTCGAGGGCCTCCAGCAGACCGGGCAGTTCGGGCCCCCGGCCGACGGGAAGGACCTCGCCCGGCTCCTCGTCCAGGAGCACGAAAGCGATGTCGTCGGTCCTGGCCACAACGGACCAGCCAGGACCGTCGGCGCGGAGCGTGCGGGCGTCGCCTGAGGCGAAGGTCGAGCGCACCCGTCCGGGCGGCGGCGGGGCGTCCAGATAACCGTGCAGCTCCTTGATCACACGCCGCACACCGGAGTGCGGCTTGTCACCGGGAGCCACGAACGTCTGCTTGTCGTCGATCTGCTCGCGCCAGGCCGCCCACTGGAGCGCGATCTCGTCGGCGCCGAGCCGCCGCTGGGCGGGCCCCCATTCGCCGGTGTCGGGCGGTGCGAGAGGCGACGGCCCGCTCGCGCCGTCAGGTCCGTTCTCGGGAACGGGGTCGTGCGGGTCCGGTATGCCGGGAGCGGCCACCGCGAGCGCGAGCGGCCAGCCCGGCAGACCGGCGACGACTGTGCGCTCGTCGGGCGACAGGTCGTACTCCATACCGCAGTCCCAGGACGCGATGGCGACCGCCACCAGCGACACGTCGTCGATCACGACGGTCCAGCGGGCGCCCGTGCCGTCCTGGCCGAGCACCAGCCCGTACCCGTCGGCGTACGGCTCCAGACCGAGCGCCGCGCAGGCCTCGGGATAGTCGTCACCGAGCACGCTCGGGAACTGCGCGGGCGTCAGCAGCACCGCGGTCAGCACGAACAGTGCGTCCTCGGCGTCCTCGGCAGTGTCCGGCCCGGTCACGGCGCCCTCCTCATCCCATCGGATCGGTCGTCGGCGCACCCTAACCAGTGAGTAACCCCGTCGTCGAGGTCCACGGGACGAAAGAACGCGACGTCACGCTGCCGGAAGACCGAGGAGGCTACGGGCCACGCTGTGCGGTGACTCGCCGCGCTCCCGCGCCAGCGTCATGACCGCCCGGCAGGCCAGTTCATTGACACCGAAGGAGAGCGCCTCCGGCGAGACCCAGCCGGCTGCCTCCTCGATACGGGGCTCGTCGTCCTCCGCGCAGGCGGACACGTAGGCCGCGGCGGCCTCGAAGATGTTGTGCTGCCGCGTTTCCGGGTGTGCCTGGCGCACACCGCCCGGACGCGGCCCGAAGAGCTTCCGGAGTCTGTCCCATACGCTGTCCAGCACGTCGGCCACCTTCCCCCTGAGTGGTTCCCTCACGGATCCTTCATGTGTGCACTCCCAACGTAGAGTTGGACGCCGGGCGACAGAAGGGGGACGGTGCGTTGAAGCGTTACGACCGGCTGCAAGAGATCCAGCGGCTGGACCCGGAGAAGGACTTTCTGACGATCTACCGGCTCACCGCGACGTACGAGTTCCCCTGGGACTACACACGCGCACTGGAACTGGCCCTCTATCGCACGTACGCGGTGCCCAGCATCGGCCGGCTCCTCGCCGAGACGGCAGAGCTGACGGACCGCTCCCAGAAGCGCTACGACGACACCGCGCTGCTCCTGGACACCGTCCTGGAGCACGGCTTCGACACCGAGGACGGCCGCACCGCCATCCGCCGCATCAACCAGATGCACCGCAGCTACGAGATCAGCAACGAGGACATGCGCTACGTGCTGTGCACGTTCGTCGTCATGCCGAAGCGCTGGATCGACTCCTACGGCTGGCGGCGGCTGTCCGACCACGAACTCCGGGCGTCTTCCGCGTACTACCTGCATCTCGGCAAGCACATGGGTATCAAGGACATTCCGCAGTCCTTCGAGGAGTTCGAGCGCTGTCTCGACACGTACGAGGCCGATCACTTCGGCTGGGACGAGGCGGCGCGCAAGGTCTCGGACGCGACGCTCGCGCTCATGGCGTCCTGGTATCCACGCCCCCTCGCGCCGCTGGTGCGCGGCGCGAGCCTCGCGCTCCTCGACGACGCGCTCCTGCGGGCCTTCCGCTACGACACGCCGCCGCCTGCCGCCCAGGGGCTGGTCAGGGGCGCCCTGCGGATGCGTGCCCGCGCCGTGCGCCTGCTGCCCCCGCGCAGCAGGCCCCGCTACGCACGGCAGAATCCCGAGATCAAGGGCTATCCCGGCGGCTACACGGTCGCGAACCTGGGGACGTTCCCGACTCCCGGCACGGGTGGCTGTCCGGTTCCGCACGCGGAGCGCCCGGCGGCGGCCGCCACCGAGTGACCGGGCCGGGCCGGGCCGGGTCGGGTCGAGTCGGTTCCCGGCTCAGTCCTGGCGGACGGCCAGCGCCAGGAACCGGTCGCTCTCGTCGGTGTACGACGTCATGCGCCACCCCGAACCAGCGAGCAGCGGCCGTAGGTTGGGCTCGGCCCGCAGATCCTCCGGGGTGATCTGCCGGCCCTGGCGGGCCGCGAGGGCGGCGCGGCCGATGGGGTGGAACAGCGCCAGCAGACCGCCCGGCCGCACCGTTCTGGCCAGTTCGCGCAGATTGTCCGCCGGTCGCGGGAGATGAGCGATCAGCCCGGCCGCGAACACGGCGTCGAGGGCGCCCGTCCGTACAGGCAGCCGGGTGACATCGGCGACCAGCAGCTGTGCCGCGCGATGGCGGCCCGCGTGCACCGCCGCCTCCAGCATCGCCGTCGTCAGGTCGGCGCCCAGCACCGAGCCCTTCGGGCCTACGGCGTCACGCAGGAACGGCAGTGCCCGCCCCGTGCCGCAGCCCGCGTCGAGCACGGTGTCACCCGCCCGCAGCCCGAGGGCGGCCACCGCGGCGGCGTAGGCGGGTCCGTCGTCCGGGAAACGGGCGTCCCAGTCCCCGGCCCGAGCCGTGAAGAACTCCTGAACGTGCGTGTGCTCATCGGCCATACGCTCATCGTCTCCCAATGAGCTCCCAGCGCGCGCCCCCTTCGGGACTGGCGTCCCCGGGCCACGGGAAGGATGCACACCGCCCGGCTGCCCCCGGAGGGCGTGCTTGCCGCGACGACGTCGGTGGGGAAGGGTTGTCCTCGATCAGGACAACGGGGAACAAATTAACGGGGAGGCCGCGACATGGCGCTGAACAAGGGACTCGACTGGCTTCTGGACGACCTGACCGACCGGGTCGAGCACGTGCGGCACGCACTGGTGCTGTCCAACGACGGCCTGGTGACCGGGGCGAGTACGGGTCTGGCACGGGAGGACGCCGAGCATCTGGCCGCAGTGTCGTCCGGACTGCACAGCCTCGCCAAGGGGTCGGGCCGGCATTTCCGGGCCGGGAAAGTCCGTCAGACGATGGTCGAGTTCGAGGAGGGAGTCCTCTTCGTCACGGCGGCGGGCGACGGCAGTTGTCTGTGCGTGCTGAGTGCCGCCGAGGCCGACATCGGGCAGATCGCGTACGAGATGACTCTGCTCGTCAACCGCGTCGGAGAACACCTCGGCGTCGCCGCGAGGCAGCCGGGGATCGGCACGGTAACGGAGTTCTGACCTGCGCGTATCCGCCCGGCCGGGGAAGTTATCCACAGGCCGGGCGGGCGACGTGCCATCCAGGCTACGGTCGTCACCGAGAGTATTCACATCTCACGGGGAGACGATCATGGTCGTACAAGAAGCACACCGCGCCGCCGTCGTGACGCAGGCCGGCAAGCCGCTGTCCGCAGCGCGGGCCAGCCAGGAACTGGGGCTCAAGCGCAGCGAGTTCGACCTGGCCGTCCTGCTCGGCCACATCCGCACCACGGCTGACGCCGACGGCAGCCACCGCCGGGTTGCCCGCGAGGAGATCGACAGGCTCCGGGCGGCGGACCGGAATCAGGAAACGCTGCGTGAGCGGGTACGGACCGTAGGCGCCACCGAGGGCGCGCAGCTGATGGGCGTCAGCCCCGCCCGGTTCGGCAAGCTCGCCCGCGCCGGATACCTCACGCCGGTCAAGTTCTACCTGAACCGCTACCGGGCGGTCGTCTGGCTGTATCTCGTCGAAGAGCTGGAGGAGTTCGCCACTCGCGAGCCCGGTCTGCTCACCGGCAGGTCTCCGCAGAGGATGCGCGCCGTGCTCGACGCGGGGGAGGACCGACGGGCTCGCAACTGGCGGGGCCGACGTCTCGGCCTGCTCACGCGACAGACCGAGGACCCGTGGGAGCAGGCGGCGATCACCAGCTCGGCCCTCGACCCCGTCCAGCTTGCGGAGGTCGTCGACGACCCCTACGAGCGCGCCTACCTCAACAAGCTCAGGCCAGGGCTTGTGGGGCGCCACGGTGAATCGCCCGCAGCCCGCGAGGCCATGGACCGGCTGCTGCCGGCCGACGATCCGGACGAGATCCTCTGGCAGCGGGTGAGCCTCGCGCTGCTCCTGGACGAGGCGCGCGACCACCGTTCCGCTCCACGCCCTGAGGCCCGTCGCCCGCTGCCTCCCCCTCTCCCGGAAACCTCCCGGGGGCTGCGCGCATGGCTGCGCCGCAGGAAGCTTCCTGGCGACCAGCCACCGTCATGACGGTCACGGGATTCGGGATCCTGTGGGGCGAATGAAGGCTGCGCTCGGCGGTGGCACTTCCCCCTTCTCCTGGAGCTGCAGCCCGGGAGCCGCGGTCACTGCCGACGCGCTGTTTATCCGCCGATAAAAGGAGTTGCTCTGGGTTAAGATCGAGTCGTTCTACAGAGAAGGCTTTCACGGAAGGCTCGGCACGGAGGCGGTGAACGGATGCTCGCGGTGGACGTGAGGCAGTCGCTTCGCAATGGCCAGACCGTTGCGGAAGGAGCGGCCCGGTGGTGGCGCTTTTCCACCGAGACCGTCGGGAAGCACGGCGACTTCCTGCTGGCCTTCGTCGATGGCGGCGTCTGCGTCGGCGCCTTCCGGATCGTCAGCTCCGAGCCCGACGTCGCCGCGGGCGGCAAGTACGCCTTCGACCTCGCACCGGCCGCCCGCTTCCAGTGGGCCCTGGGGCACAGACTCCCGCTGCCCCCGGGGCGCAATCCCGCCCGCATCCTCACCGGCCGGCACCTGCGCGAGTTCCTGGACGCCGCCCCGCACCGCCCGTCCGCGCCCGACAACGACTGACGACGACCGACACCGAAGGAGCAAGCGCCGCATGGCCAGCAAGCCCGACCCCGTCGACGCCCTCCTGAGGTCAGGGCCGCGCCGCACTCACCTGCCCGAGCCGGCCGAGCGCGCCCGGCTGCGCACTGACTACGGCCTCACCCAGAGCGAGATCGCCGCCGCGCTCGACGTCACGCGGGCCACCGTGGCCGGATGGGAGGCAGGCCGCAGCGAGCCTCAGGGCGCCACCCGAGCCGCCTACGCCAAGCTCCTGGAAGGCATCGCCACCCAACTGGCAGCCGCGCCCGAACCGCGAACGGCCTGCGCCGCGCAGGATGCACAAGCAGCAGCCGCTCCGCCGGAACGGTCAACTTCCCCTGCAGTGCCGGAGAACCCGGCCGCAATGCCGCCCCCGGCCCGCACGCCCCCGTCGGCGCCGCGCCGCCCGGCCGCGACGAGGCCCGCGACGAGGGAGCCCGCCGACACCGCTGTGGCCGTCGATCCGCGCTTCGCCAACGGCCCGCTCGCGGTGCTGGACGGTGACGGATCGGCGTACTGCGTAGGCGGCCTGGTGCTCGACTGCCCGGCCACGACGATTCCGGCCCTGGTCGAGTGGGCCCTTACCGAGGCGCAGCTGGGGGCGCCCCGGCTCAACCGCAACGGCAAGGACGCCGACCCGCTGGTCGTCATCACCGCCGCGGCCGCCGAGCGGCTCGGCCTGCCGGCCGCCCTGGAGGACCGGCGAGGTCTTCGCCTGCCCGAGGACCACAAGGTCAACAAGCAGATCGCCCGGGCGAACTGGAAGACGACCAGGCGCGGTTTCGGCCCCTGGGCCAGGGTGTACCGCCCGGCGCAGGCCGGCCGGCGCCAGTGCGTCCAGTTCGCGATCGTGCCCTGGGGCGCGCTCGACGCACGTGCCTGGGGTGCGGCCGCGGGGCTGCCGGCTGCGGAACTCGCCCAGGTACTGGGCGAGTACGCCACCAGAGTCATCACCCCGCGCGGTTCCTGTGCCGTGTCCGGCCTGGAGCTGATGACCGCGCTGCGCCCGCCGACCCGCGCGGTCAAGGACGCGGCGACCGGTGCGTGGTCGTCCGGCCCGAACCCCGGTTCGCTCACCACCCCGGTGGACCCCGCGCCACCGGAAGCACCGGACGAGCACCCCGTCGTCGCCGCCCTGTACCCGCGCGGCCACCGGCGCACCCCCGACGAGGTCCTCGACGAAGAGGCGTACGAGTGGATCCGCGATCCCGAGTTGCTCACCGACGAGGAGTGCGCCAAGCCCTACGCCGTCGGCATCGACGTCAACATGGCGTTCGCCGCCGCGGCGAACCGGCTGAACGTCGGCCTCGGACCGGCCGCGCACATCCACAATCCGGCATTCGACCCGAAGCTGCCCGGCAGCTGGCTCGTCGACCTGTCCCATATCGAGATCGACCCGCGCCTGCCGAACCCGTTCACCCCGCACGGCGTCCGGCCGGACGGCCCCGCCTGGTACGCGACGCCGACCGTCGCCTACGCCGTGGAACTCGGGCACCGGGTACAGCCTGAGCAGGCATACGTCCGCCGCGAGCACGGACCGTACCTGGACTCCTGGTACTCGCGGCTGCGTGACGCGTACATGGCCACCATGGAACGGCTCGGTGTCGTCTCCGGAATGGGTGAGGCCGAGTTCCTCGCGGCGATGGACCGGCACAAGCAGGTCGACGCCGGGCAGGCCGCCGTCCTCTCCGCCATCAAGTCCACGGTCAAGGGCGGCATCGGCAAGCTGCGCGAGCGCCCGCAGGGCTTGGGTTACCGGCCGGGCGAACGCTGGCCGGCCCTGGAGCGCCCGACCTGGCGCCCCGACATCCGCGCCGCCGTCATCTCTGCCGCCCGGATCAACATGCACCGCAAAATGCTCAAGCTCGCAGGCGTCGGACTCTTCCCGGTGGCCGTCCTCTCTGACTGTGCCGTATACCTGTCCGACGGCCCCTCACCGCTGGATTTCCTGCCCCGCACGCCCGAGGACAAGCCACTGCCCGGGGGATTCCGCCTCGGCGTCTCGCCGGGGATGGTCAAGTGCGAGGGCAGCCAACCGATGATGTGGGCTGTGCAGTTGCTCGATCAAGGCCACAACCCCGCCCGGCACATCAAGGGCAGCGACGCGTCGGCCGACGGGGAATAGGAGACTAGGGGTCAGCGATGGGCATTCTGGGCGACAGCCTCGACAAGGCCGAAGCGAGCACGTTCACCCGGCCTCTTCCGAAGTCCGCGCAGGCGCAGATGCGGTTCCTCGTGAAGCACGAAAGGGGTTCCACCAAGGCCGTGGCCGAGCGGCTCGGCACCTCCCAGCGCACGGTGGAGCGCTACCTCAAGGGTCAGTTCAAACGGCCCCGCAAGGACCTCGCCGCCCGCCTCGTCGCCGAGGTGGGCAAGAACTGGCAGCCCAGGGTCCGCGACCGCGCCAAGAAGCAGGCCGCCAGCACCACCGGGATCGTGATCGAGACCCGCGCGCGGTTCGGATTCACCGCGGCGCCGGGCACTACGGACGACAGCCGGCTGCGGCTCATCACCCAGCACCTGCCGCCCGCGTACGCGAGCCGCCTCTTCGACGCGCAGGCCGCGGGCGCCACCGAACAGCAATTGCAGCGCATCGCCGCCGAAGGCCTTCAGGAGGAGTACTTCAAGGACCGCGGGCGCCGAGCCCCCGGCCTACAGGTGGAGCTGACCGACATCGACTACATCGAACTCGACTACAGCTGATGCCTCACGAGTCCCGAGGCCGCCCGAGCCTGAGCCGGGTCAATTCAGTGGTGCACGGGACTCCAGGACTCTGGCGGTGAAGGCCGCCAGGTGAGCTCGCATGTGCTCACGAGCCACCGACACCGTCGAGCGCCTCACTGGCCGCCCACCGCGCAACTTCCGCGCTTTCGCGGAACGGGAAATGGGTTGACTCCGGAGCTGAGAACTTCCGGTTCGCGTCCTGGCTCAGCCCTCGTGGCCGCGATGCTCAGCGATGTGCCACGTACGCCGGGACCCGCGACGGACTTGGTGTGGACCTGTCGCTAGAGTGCGTTGCTTGATCGACGTGCCGTGGAGCGAAGGGGGAGGAATGAGTGGGCAACTGAGGGACATCGCCAGCGAGTTGGCCGAGGTGCTGTGGCGTGAGCACACCGTGTACCGGGACCGGTCGGGGGGCGTGGTTATCCGGGGTGAGCATGTGCAGCGCTGGATCAGCCTCGCTCCGGCGGGAGGCCGCGGCGAGATACTCGTGCGCGCGGGCCGCATACTCGACGGCGGCACCACGGCTCCGGCGCGTTCGGAAGCGATAGTGCCGCTCGCCGCCGGGACGGGCGAACTAGCCACCACCTGCCGCCGCCTGCTCGCGGAGGCCGCTGTCGATGCGGCGCCGCGAGTGCCGGGCGGCCCGTCGCGCGCCGGCCGCTCGAAGGGCGCCGACGGCTCCGGTCGCTCCAGACGGTCCGGCCGCATCAGCCGGTCCGGCAAGCAGCGGCGGCGAGGAAGGCACACGAGCTTCAGTTCCTGGGTCGTCCTGGTCTGTGTGGCGGGGGTCGTCGCTCTGTACCTCTACAGCGCCGGAGCGTTCGGCCGGTAGCAGCAGGAGCGCGCGCGGGGGACACGGATTCCAGTCAGACGGGCTTACGGGCCTCGATGAGGAAGCGGGTCGAGTGGGCCACGAACGGCCCCTCGCTCTCGATCTTGTCGTGCAGTTCCCGCAGCCGGTCGCGGTACCGGTCGACGGTGAAGCCGGGGACCATCCAGATCACCTTCCGCAGGAAGTAGATCACCGCGCCGATGTCGAAGAACTCGGTCCGCAGCCGCTCGAATCGCAAGTCGGTCACCTCCAGGCCGGCCGCCTCGGCGTCCCGGCGTTCGTCGTCGGGATGGCGTGCGCGGCGGACTTCCCCGGGCTGTGGACCGAGGAAGTACTCGACGAGTTCGAAGACGCTGGAATGGCCGACGTGCTGGGCGAGGTACGTGCCACCGCCCTGAAGCACGCGGGCGATCTCCTCCCACCACACCGTCGCCGGGTGACGGCTGGTCACCAGGTCGAAGGCGCCGTCGGCGAACGGCAACGGAGGTTCGTCCGCGTCCGCGACGACGACGGCGCCGAGCGGGTGCAGCAGCCTGGTCGCCTTGGCGACGTTGGGCGGCCTGGACTCCGTGGCCACCATCACCCGCGGCAGCTTCGGCGCTCCGGCGAGCACTTCCCCGCCGCCGGTCTGGATGTCGAGGGCGGCGGACGCGTGGGCGAAGTGCTCGCTCATCGTGCGCTGATATCCCCACGAGGGGCGTTGCTCGGTGGCGCGGCCATCAAGCCAGGAGAAGTCCCAGCCGTCCACCGATACGGCTTCGGCCTCCGATACGAGGTCGTCAAAAGTGCGTGACATACCCGGATCATTTCGGCGGAAATGGATGAAGTCAAAGAGAATTTTCCGCGCATCCCTGCTGGCAGGAGGCGTTTTTTTGCGTACCGGAGATCGCTCGTCCGCGCGGACAACCGCCCATGGGCGTCCGTACGGCGCCAAAACGGTGGCCGGCAGGCACGCAGGGCGGCGCCACCTGCCGCAGAAGGTGGCGCGTGGCGTTGGGCGAGACACCCGAATGCCACGCGATTACCCGAAAACGTCGAAGTCGAGCACCGGCTCCACGTGCAGAACCCGGATTTTGCGGTTACTCGTAGGTCATGGCATCGAAGTGGCGACAAGAGCATGGAGACGACGATCAGGGACGTGATCGCCCGCAGGCGGAAGCCGCGTCGGCCGGGGAGCCCGGCAGCCGTGCGGGGCCGGACCCACAGGTGGAACGGAACGCTCCTGACAAGCCCACCCAGATGGGCAAGAAGTCGTGGGGCGGCGTGCTGCGCCGCACCGCGGCAGAGTTCAAGGACGATGAGCTGACCGACCGCGCCGCGGCGCTGACGTACTACGGGATCCTGGCGCTGTTCCCCGCACTGCTGGTGCTGGTGTCGATCCTGGGCATCGCGAGCGAGTCGGCGACCAAGAGCGTCCTGGACAACATCGCGAAGCTGACGCCCGGCTCCGCCCGCGACATCATCACCGGGGCGGTCGAGCAACTGCAGGCCAGTGGCAGCGGTACGGGATCGATCCTGGCGATCGTCGGTCTGCTGGTTGCGCTGTGGTCGGCGTCCGGATACGTGGCCGCGTTCATCCGCACGTCCAACGCGGTCTACGACATCCCCGAAGGCCGGCCGGTCTGGAAGCTCACGCCGTTGCGGCTTGTCCTGACGCTGGTGCTGATGATCCTGGCGTGCGTCAGCGCGCTGATCGTGGTGTTCTCCGGCGGCCTCGCCCGGCAGTTGGGTAGGACCCTGGGCATCGGGGACAGTGCCCTGAACGTGTGGTCGATCGTGAAGTGGCCGGTCCTCGTCCTGCTGGTCACCATCATGATCGCCCTGCTGTACTGGGCATCACCGAACGCCAGGGGCCGCGGCTTCCGGTGGGTCACCCCCGGCAGCTTCCTGGCCCTGGTGATCTGGCTGATCGCCTCGGCGGGCTTCGCGCTGTACGTGGCGAACTTCGCTTCGTACAACAAGACGTACGGCACCCTGGCCGGTGTGATCATCTTCCTGGTGTGGCTGTGGATCACGAACCTGGCGATCCTGCTGGGCCTGGAGTTCGACGCCGAGATGGCCCGTGAACGCGCGATCGCCGGCGGCCACCCCAGCGAAGAGGAGCCCTACGTCGAACCGCGTGACACACGCAAGTGGACTGATCAGGACCGCAAGCAGATGGGCAGCGACTGACTGTGCCGGGACGCCTGAGCAGAGGGGTGGACGGGGTTGACGTCGCGCGGTCGAAACAGGCCGTCACGCGCCTCCTCCACGACATGCGCCGCCTCGACCGGCAGCTCACCCACCGGGCCGCCTCCTGGGACTCGCCCTGGACGCGCCAGGTGCTCCCGGCGGTGGAGGCGGCTGCCGAACGGACCAAACTGTGGTGGGGCGTGGCCCTGGCCATGGCTGTCGCGGGAGGCGCGTCGCAGCGCAAGGCCGCGGCCGGGGGAGTGGTCAGCATGCTCTGTGCCCAACTGGTGTCGAACGCGGTGTGCAAGCAGTTGTACGAGCGGCGAAGGCCACCCACGGACATGATCCCGCACGACGGTGCCGACAACCGGCCGGACAGCTCGTCCTTCCCGTCCGGGCACACCGCCGCCGCCGTGGGTTTCACCACCGCGGTGGCCTTCACCTCGCCGTGGGTGGGGGCGGCAGCCGCGGTTCCCACCGTGATGGTGGCCGTGGAGCGCGTCCAGGCCGGGGCGCACTACCCAAGTGACGTCGTGGCCGGCGCCGCCATCGGTGTGGGCAGCGCCTTGCTGGTGCATCACGCGCCCCGCCTGCTGCTCCGCGCCCTGTTGTAGGGCGGGTCTGTTCGGCGGCGGCGCGTGGGCTGTCCGCTGGCGGGCACACGAAGTAAGGGCTACGACTTGATTGACAGCCACCAGCGGGCAGGTCGAGGAAAGGCAGGTCACGACGATGAGCACGTCAGTGGACCAACGGCCCCACACGGACACCGGGGAGTCTCACGGGGAGTCGGTGGGCGATCTGGTCAAGCACGCGTCGGAGCAGATTTCCCAGCTGATGCGGCAGGAGCTGCGCCTGGCGCAGGCCGAGATGCAGCAGAAGGGCAAACGGTTCGGGCTGGGCGGCGGTCTGCTGGGCGGAGCCGGCGTGGTGGGTCTGCTGGCCCTGCAGGCCATCGTGGCCACCGCGATCATCGCCCTGGACCTGGTCTGGCCGTTGTGGCTCTCGGCGCTGGTCGTCACCGGCGCCCTGCTCTTCGTGACGGCGGTGCTCGCCGCCGTGGGCAAGAAGCAGGTCAGCCGAGCCACGCCGGCCACTCCCGAGCAGGCCATCCACAGCGTCAAGGCCGACGTGGCCGAGATCAAGGAGAGGGCACGTCGATGACAAAGGCAAAGGGCAACGGTTCCTCGCCCAACCCCGACGAACTGCGGGCGCAGGTGGAGAAAACCCGCGAGGAGCTGGGCCGTACGGTCGAAGCGCTGGCAGCCAAGGCCGACGTAAAGGCGCAGGCACAGCAGAAGGCGGCGAAGGTCAAGAGTGTGGTGCAGGACAAGGCCGCGCATGCCCTCCATACGGTGCACGACAAGACCCCCGGGCCGGTACGGGACAAGGCCGCCTCTGCCAACGAGCAGCTGACGGACACCGCTCTCATCCTGGGACGCAAGCTCCACGGCAGGGGTTCGGAGCCCGGTCCGCAAGAGGGCCGGCCCGGCGGCAGGACCACGCGCCCCGGCCGTGATCTGCTCGTGTTCGCCGGTTTCGCCGCGCTCGCCGCCGTAATCGTGGTCGCCACGCGACGCAGCAGGAGGTGCTGATGAAAGCGTCCAAGGTCGCGTACAAACCGGTCGGCCTGGTGATGGGCGCCGTGAGCGGCGCCCTGGCCGGCATGGTCTTCAAGCAGGTGTGGAAGGTCATGGGGCACGACGAGGACGCCCCCGACGCCACGGACATGGAGCGCGGCTGGCGGGAGGTCGTGATCGCCGCTGCCGTGCAGGGTGCGATCTTCGCGGCGGTCAAGGCGGCGGTCGACCGCGGCGGTGCCACGGCCGTACAACGCCTGACGGGAACCTGGCCGGGCTGAATCGGCCGACCGACCGGCCGGCCCGGCGCTTCGGGGAGGAGCCCTATGGTCCGCTCGCCGGCGGAGCCCATCGGGCTCCTTTTCGCGCTTCAGGCCATACGGCGATCGTTCGCCGCGATGGGGAGGTCGTTGATGCTCGCGTAGCGGCGTCGCATCAGACCGTTCTCGTCGAACTCCCAGTTCTCGTTGCCGTAGCTGCGGAACCACTGGTCCTCGTGGTTGTGCCACTCGTACTCGAAGCGGACGGCTATGCGGTTGTCCGTGAAGGCCCACAGCTCCTTGCGCAGGCGGTAGTCCAGCTCGCGCCGCCACTTGTCGCGAAGGAACTCCACGATCTCCGCGCGCCCGCGCAGGAACGTGTCGCGGTTGCGCCACTCGGAGTCCTCCGTATAGGCCAGGGAAACCCGCTCCGGGTCCCGGCTGTTCCAGCCGTCCTCGGCCGCCTTGACCTTCCGCAGAGCCGTCTCGGCGGTGAACGGCGGGAACGGCGGCCTCTTGTCAGTCATGACTCTCCCCTTCACAGGCGGGAGAATGATCATTCTCCCCGGCCTGCGGGTAGCCTAAGAGAACTGTGATTCTCTTGCAAGGGGAGAGTTGGCATGGAAGCCGCCGAACAACAGACCCGCATCCTCGACGCAGCCGAGACGCTCTTCTACGGGCGTGGACTGCAGGCGGTCGGCATGGCCGAGATCCGCGACGCGTCGGGGGCGTCCCTCAAACGCCTCTACCAGCTCTTTCCTTCCAAGGATCACCTAGTGGAGGCCTACTTGCGCCGGCGCGACGTGCGATGGCGCGCATCGCTGGCGAGTTACGTCGAGGCCCGGCCGCCGGGTGAGGAACAGATCCTGGCGGTCTTCGACTGGCTGCGGTCCTGGTTCCGGGAACCGGGCTTCCGCGGCTGCGCCTTCGTCAACTCCTTCGGGGAACTGGGCGCCACATCGGACGAAGTGGCCGCCGCCGCCCGCGACCACGTAGACGCCCTGAAGGACTACCTGGCGCGTCTGGTGGCCGATGCGGGCCACGCCGACTGGCTGGCGCGGGCGCTCCTCCTGCTCGTGGAAGGCGCGATCACCACCGCCGCCGTCTCCGGGGACAGTGCCGCGGCAGAGCATGCCCGCGAGACGGCGCGCAGACTGCTGGACCTCGCTCCGGACAGCTCAAGCGGCGACGCACCGGGCCGCCGCTGACCAGAGCGGCCTTCACCGTGTCGTCGCGGGGACGTGGACGGTGCCGCTGTGGCTGATGGTCAGGGGCGGGCTGCACGCGCCGTGCGGCAGCTCGGGCGAGGTGATGCGTACGCGGTACGGTCCCTCGGGCAGCTCCGGCACCACGACGGACGCCCGCAGCGCACGCGGGTCCACCTGTGAGGCCAGTACCGCGGCCTCGGACCACTTCCCCTGCTCGGTCCTGCGCTCCAGCAGGACGCAGCACGGATACCCGAGACCTCCCGTTATCCGCCAACTGATCTGGCGTCGCTCGACCCAGTTCCAGCACTCCCCTCCGGTGGGCGCCCGTACGAGCAACGTGTCCGATGCCGGTTCGGGTGAGGCGGTACGGGGCGGGAACAACGCGTCGGTTGCCCGCTTCAGTTGAGCTCTGGCCAGCGCGATCCAGCGCATTCTCTTCCTTCCGTGTCGCTCCACTCCCGCGGCGGCGGACCAGCGGGCGCGGGAGCGGAGCATCATCGCCGTCATCTTCTGATTTGGGTGTTTCCGTCCGAAAAGTCGGCGACACGGGACTAAAGTCCCGTCCGGCAGGGACCTTCGTCACCAGCCGGCCGGGTGTCGGCGAGCGTTCGCGTGGGTCCGGGGCGGAACCTACGATCGAGATGAACGGATCTTGACGTGCGACGCCGGGAGGTCACCGTGAATGTCCTGGACATCAGGGCGGTGACGCTCTTGTGAGCTTCTCCCCGCCGGGCCCGCCGGGCCCGCCGGGCCCGCCCGACCTCCCTGGGCTCCCCGGCCCCGGCCTCCCCGGCATGCCGGACCTGCCGCACGACGTGGAGGGCCTCAAGTCGCTCATCGAACGCGAGGTCGCCGCGTTGCGCGCGGATGTACGGCGTAAGACGAAGGCACGCCTGCCGCTCTCGACCGCCATCACCCACGCGTCGCCCCTCAGCAGCCGGTCACTGGAGACCTTCACCTCCGGAAGACCGGAGCCGGCCGGCGACAGCCGGGCCGAGGAGGGCGAGGCCTCGTGGGCCTGCCTGCGCTCCAGCCTGTCGGCCATCCCGGTCTCGGCGGCGCTCCTCGACCCGGTAAAGGACGAGACCGGCGAGATTACGGACTTCGTCATTCGCGCCGGAAACCACGTCCGCTCCTCGCAATGGCTCGAAGCACCGGACAGCCAGGTGGGGCAGCGGTTCCTGAAGGCCCGCCCCGGCGCCGCGACGAGCGGGCTGCTGGCGGCGCTGACCGCGGTGGTCAAGTCCGGGCGCGCCCTCAACGGACTGACCGTCGACTACACCGAGGAGCGGCACGGCCGGCTGCACCGGGCCCCACTCCTCTATTACGCCGCCCCCTGCGGCAACCAACTGCTGACCACCTGGCTCCCCGCCCGCGGCCAGGCCGAGATCCTGACCCTCGACGCCCAGCACATCGCCTCCATCGGCTGGGGCCACTGGGACCTGCTCTCCGGCACCGTCAACTGGTCGGAGGGACTGCACCGCATCTTCCGTACGGACCCGAGCATGCCGTGGTCCCTGACGGAACTCTGCGACGCGGTCCTGCCCGGCGAGGTGCCGGCGCTCGCCGAGCTGATCAGCGCTGTCCTCGCCGGCGAGGAACCTTCCTGGACGCGCATCCGCTTCCGTGTCTTCGGCGAAGTACGCACCCTGGACCTGCTCGGCAGACCCGTCGCCGGAACCGACGGCCGCCCGTGGGCCGTGCACCTCGTGGCGCGCGACCTGACCCCGCCAGATGCGCAGCCGGCGCCGCCTAGCCGAGACCCAGCGCGAGACGGAGGCGCTGCGCCAGCAGGCCGAGGCGGAGCGGCGTATCGCGTCCGTCCTGCGCGAAGCACTCCTGCCGACGCACTCCGCCGAGCTCGCCGAGCTGGGGCTGACCGTGGCCGCCGCCTACCTGCCTGCCGAGCCCGACGCGGCGGTCGGCGGCGACTGGTACAAGTGCAGGCGCCTGCCGGACGGGCGGGTACTGGTCGCCATCGGAGACGCGGTGGGCCACGGGCTGGACGCCGTGGCCCGGATGGCCCAGCAGCGCCACGCCCTCGCCGGCCTCGCCCAGACCGGCGCCTCGGCCGGCGAGATGGCGACCTGGCTGAACGAGCTCGTGTGCAGTGATCCGACAGCGCTGACCGCGACCATGATCACCGGACATATCGACCACGACCATGTCCTGCGCTGGGCGTGCGCCGGCCATCCGCCCCCGCTGCTGCGGCGCGGGGACGAGGTGTCCCCTCTCCCGTCGGATCACCTGGGCCCCCTGCTCGGCCTGATGCCCGGGTACGCGTACGAGACCGCGCCGGTGCCCCTGCGCGGCGGTGACCTGCTGCTCCTCTACACCGACGGTGTGGTCGAACGCCGGGGCGAGGACATCACCGTGGGCATCACCAACCTCAGCCGGAGCCTGTCGGGGAACGCGGGGCTTTCGCCCGAGGAGACCCTCGACCGGATCATCGCCGATTACACGCGCACGGCCCACGACGACGACGCCTGCCTGCTCGCCATCCAGGTCGACTGAGGCGCGCCGGGCGGGAAGAGCGGCTGGAAGTTCCCGGCCCGGAACGCGGTGACGCGGGCGCCGATGCTCAATCGCCGAAACGCAGCACGAAGCGCTTCTGCCAGGGAGTTTCCACCGCGCGCGGGTGGTAGTGCCGACGGGCGTACGTCACAGCCTCCTCCGCCGGCACCCCGTCCAGGACGGCCAGGCACGCCAATGCCGTCCCCGTACGCCCGCGACCGCCGCCGCAGGCGATCTCCACGCGCTCCGCGGCTGCCCGCCGCAAGGCTTCCTGGAGTACGTCCCGTGCCTGGCGGCGGTCGTGCGGAAGCCGGAAGTCCGGCCAGCGCAGCCATCGGGCTTCCCACGTGGTCGGGGGCGGCTGCTTGCCCAGGAGGTAAACGGCGAAGGACGGAGCCGGCCCCGGGGGAAGCGGATGACGCAGCCCCCGGCCGCGCACGAGCAGGCCGGAGGGCAACTTCATGACTCCGGTGTCGGACGAGCACCACTTCTCGGTCATGTGAGCACTCTATTGACGCCGCGCTCAACCCGGCGAGCGGCAACGACTGCGTCAACATCGACAAGGAGTCACCGCGCCGCCAAGTGGTCACCGCGCCGCCGTGCGGGTAGCTCGCCCTGGCGGCCCCCGATTGAATGATCAAAATAGCGGGGGGTTAGCATATGAGCGCCGCCTAGCTCGAAAGATAAACCTGTGACTGTCAATGATGACTCGTTCACCAACTGGAAAAACCGCGAGGAGATCGCGGAGTCGATGATCCCGATCATCGGGAAGCTGCACCGGGAGCGGGACGTCACGGTCCTGCTCCACAGCCGCTCCTTGGTGAACAAGTCGGTGGTCAGCATCCTCAAGACCCACCGATTCGCCCGGCAGATGGCCGGCGGGGAGCTCTCGGTCACCGAGACTCTGCCGTTCCTGCAGGTTCTCACCACGCTCGATCTCGGCCCTTCCCAGATCGACATCGGCATGCTCGCCGCGACGTACAAGACCGACGACCGCGGTCTCTCGGTGGAGGAGTTCACCGCCGAGGCCGTCGCCGGCGCCACCGGTGCCAACAAGATCGAGCGCTGCGAGTCGCGCGACGTCGTCCTCTACGGCTTCGGCCGCATCGGCCGTCTCGTCGCCCGCCTGCTCATCGAGAAGGCCGGCTCCGGCAACGGGCTGCGACTGCGCGCCATCGTCGTCCGCGGGGGCGGCGGCCGGGCCGTCGAGGATCTGGTCAAGCGCGCCTCGCTGCTGCGCCGCGACTCCATCCACGGTCAGTTCCAGGGCACGATCACCGTCGACGAGGCGAACAGCAAGATCATCGCCAACGGCAACGAGATCAAGGTGATCTACGCCAACGACCCGTCCGAGGTCGACTACACGGCGTACGGCATCAAGGACGCCATCCTCATCGACAACACCGGCAAGTGGCGCGACCGCGAGGGCCTGTCGAAGCACCTGCGCCCCGGCATCGACAAGGTCGTCCTGACCGCGCCGGGCAAGGGTGACGTCCCCAACATCGTGCACGGCGTCAACCACGACACGATCAAGCCGGACGAGCAGATCCTGTCCTGCGCGTCCTGCACCACCAACGCGATCGTGCCGCCGCTGAAGGCGATGGCGGACGAGTACGGTGTGCTGCGCGGCCACGTGGAGACCGTCCACTCGTTCACCAACGACCAGAACCTGCTGGACAACTACCACAAGGCCGACCGCCGCGGCCGCTCCGCGCCGCTCAACATGGTCATCACCGAGACCGGTGCCGCCTCCGCCGTCGCCAAGGCGCTGCCCGATCTCAAGGCGCCGATCACCGGCAGCTCGATCCGCGTCCCGGTGCCGGACGTCTCGATCGCGATCCTCAGCCTGCGGCTCGGCCGCGAGACCACCCGCGAGGAAGTCCTCGACTACCTCCGCAACGTGTCGCTGACGTCGCCGCTCAAGCGCCAGATCGACTTCACCAGCGCCCCCGACGCGGTGTCGAGCGACTTCATCGGCTCGCGCCACTCCTCGATCGTCGACGCAGGCGCCACCAAGGTCGAGGGCGACGACGCGATTCTCTACCTGTGGTACGACAACGAGTTCGGCTACTCCTGCCAGGTCATCCGCGTCGTCCAGCACGTATCCGGGGTGGAGTACCCGACCTACCCGGCCCCCGCGGTCTGACCTGTTCGGACTGTCGCCGCCCGGCAGAGCGCCGCGACCCCCTGCCCCGACTGCCGCGTACGGCGGCCGGGGCCAGGGGGTCGCGGGCTGAGGTCAGGCAGACGACATCTTCGGCATCTGGCCCTTCGTCGTCTTCATGTCGATCACGGCGAACGCCGCGCCCTGCGGATCGGTCAGCGCCGCGAACCGGCCGAACGGGCTGTCCATCGGCCCGAAGTGCAGCTCGCCGCCGCGCTCGGTCGTCTTCGACACCGCCGCGTCGCAGTCGTCAACGGTGAAGTACACCTGGATGTACGGCGGGATCTCCGGCGGGAACTCGTCCGTCATCCTCATCCTCCCCAGTACGGTCTCGTCACCGACATTGAAGACCTTGAAGTCCATGGTGTCGTCTTCCATCCGCTGCACGCTGTACGGGAAGACGGCGGGGAAGAAGGCGTCCGACTTCTCCGGGGCGCGCGTGAAGACCTCGGCCCACGCGTACGAGCCCGGCTCGCCGCGCTTCTCGAAGCCCTCGTGCGCGCCCGCCTGCCAGGCACCGAACGTGACACCGCTGGGATCCTTCGCGATCAGCATGGAGCCGAAGTCGCCGACCTCCATCGGCTCCATCACCACCTCACCGCCGTTGTCACGGATCTTCCGGGCGGTGGCGCCTACATCCGGCGACGCGAAGTACAGGCACCAGGCCGACTGGCTCTCCTGGCCGGGCATCGGCGGGACGACCGCCGCCACCGCCTTGCCGTCCGAGTACGCCTGCGTGTAGTTGCCGTACTCCGTCGCACTCTCACCGAAGGTCCAGCCCAGCACGTCGCCGTAGAAGCTCTTGGCGCCCTCCACATCGGTGAACATCGCGTCGGCCCAGCATGGGGTGCCCTCTGGTAGTGCCGCCATGGATTCGCTCTCTCCTGCTCGATGATTGGTCCGGTTTGTTGCGGTATCCAGTCATTGGTCGAGCCGCGCGAGATGCGCGCCGGGACGGGACGAGCGCGCGGCGCCGAGCACGCCGCGCGTCATGCTCCCGTGCGACAGGCAGCTTCAGGAAGGCCGCGGTGGGGCTACCGAAGAGCGCACGACGAGGCGCGCGCGGAGCGTGTGCGTATCGCGGCGGGGTTCGGCTCCTTCGAGGGGATCGAGGAGTACCTCGGCCGCCTTCGCGCCCAGTTGGTGCACGGGCGTACGACCTCCTCGGTGGCCCGCTCCTCGGTCTTCGGCCCGATCATCACGAGCTCGGGGTCGAAGGGGATGCGCGCGTCGTCCAGCGCGTCGAGGTAGCCGCGCAGACGCTCCCCGTCGGTCCACAGATTGCGCGCCGTGCCGGCGAGCAGTTCACGCCGGGTCCGGGGTGCCTTCGCCACGGGCGGCCCCCATACGAATCCGATGCGGCGGTGCCCGGCCGCGATGAGCGTCTCGACCGCCTCCCGCGCCGCGTCCCGGTTGTTGATGACGACGGCATCGAGATCGAGCGACGCGATCGCCCGGTCGACGAGCACGACCGGGATGCCCCGGTCCAACGCCGTGCGGATATGGGCTACTTCACCGCGCCCGACGGCCGCGGACCCGACGATGACACCGTCGACGCGCTTGTCGATGAGCACGTTCGTCGCCGCGATCTCCTCGTCGAGATTCTCATACGTGCTCAGCACGATGGTGTCGAAGCCCCTGGCCCGGGAGGTCGGGTCCGCAGGGGCGGGATCGCTCAAGCGCTGCTGATCCTGTACACCGCCTTCCGCGTCCCTTTCACCACGTTCCTCATCCGCGCCTACATGATCGACCTGCCGCGCGAGGTCGACGAGGCGGCCGAGATCGACGGCGCGAGCCGGTGGACCGCGTTCTGGCGGATCATCCTGCCGATGTGCAAGCCGATCATCACCTCCACGGTGCTGCTGCACGTCCTCTTCGCCTGGAACGAGTACCTCTTCGCCATGGTGTTCACCAACGGCAGCGACGTACAGACGCTCCCGGTGGGCCTGACGAGCCTGATGAGCAAGCACGGCACCGACTTCCCCGTCGTCTTCGCCGGCATGGTGATCGCGGCGGTACCGGTGGTGCTGCTCTTCGTCTTCGGCCAGCGCTACATCGTCAAGGGTCTCGCCGACGGAATCGGGAAGTGACCGGTTGTCACCTTCCGGTGAAGGCCGAAGAGGTGACAATCCGCAACCAGGCGGGTGACCCCCGCACGTGGCGGTCACGCCGGAACTCCTTCCAGGCGTTGAGGTGGGTTCGCGCATTCGCCCACTCTCATCTCCTGGAGGTTCCATGCTCCGTATCCGTGCCCGACAGCTGTCCGCCGCTGTGACCACCGCTGCCATGGCGATGGCCGCCACGGGTGTCCTCGCCTTCACCGCGCAGGCGGCAGCGGCCCCCCTGCCCCGGGCCGAGTCCAAGACGGACTCCAAGGAGGACTCCAAGGCCAAGGTGCTCAACTGGCTCGCGCACAAGCACTCGGACACCATGGCGCGCTCGCTGCGCAAGGGTGATGACTGGACCTCGTACGCCTACCTGTACGAGTTCAAGAAGGGCAAGCCCGGCAAGAAGATCGGTGACGCCACGGCCCACTGCAGCGCTGTCGAGGTGACCCCGCACGCCGTCGTCGCGCAGTGCCAGAGCGTTCTGCGCACCGACCACGGCAGCATCACCCTGAGCGGCACGGCCGACCACCGCCGCTCCGGCACGTACGGCGGCGACGCGGCGATCACCGGCGGCACCGGCAAGTACACGGATGCCGAGGGGCAGGCGGAGGCGGTCTTCTACGGCGACTACGCCAAGTTGCGCATCACTCTCGACGACTGAGCGCACGGGTGATTGACGGCCGATGGTGCCTGGGTGAGAGGTGAGCGGGAACAAGCTAAGGGTGCCTGAAGTTACCGACCCTTTGCTGAACCTCGTCCGGCGGCACAAAGAACCCGTGGTCGTACAGACCGTGCGGTCCACCGTCGCCGCGGTGATCTCCTACGTCGTCGCCCTGATGCTCAGCAGTGAACCGGCGCCGCTGACCGCACCGCTGACCGCACTCCTGGTCGTCCAGGTCACCCTGTACGCGACCCTCACCACCAGCATGCGCCGCATGAACTCGGTGGTGGCCGGGGTGGTCATCGCCATCGGCTTCAGCTCGCTGGTCGGGCTGAGCTGGTGGAGCCTCGGACTGATCATCCTCGCCTCGCTGACCATCGGCCGTTTCGTAAAAGCCGGTGAGTTCGTCCCCGAAGTGGCGATCAGCGCCATGCTGGTGCTGGGTGTGACGCGAGTGGCGGCGACGGCCTGGGACCGGGTACTGGAGACGCTGATCGGGGCGGTCGTCGGACTGCTCTTCAACGTCCTGTTCGCGCCACCGGTGTGGGTGCAGCCCGCCAGTGCGGCCATCGAGGGTCTCGCGGGCCGCATGCGGGACTTGCTGATGCGTCTCGGCGACCAGGTACGCGGCCACACCACCGTCGCGGAGGCCGCTGAAGTGCTGCACGAGGCGCGTCGGCTGGATCACGACATCGTGGAAGTGGACGCGTCCCTGCGACAGGCGGAGGACAGCCTGCGCCTGAACCCCCGCGTCAAGGAGGGACTGCTCTTCCGGATCGTCCTGCGCACCGGCCTGGACACCCTGGAGATCTCGGCGGTGGTGCTCCGCACGGCGTGCCGCACCCTCACCGACCTTGCCAAGGCGCGGACGGAGGAGCCGCTTTTCCCCACCGAGATCGCCACCGCCCTGCGGGAGCTGTTCATCCACATGTCCCGGGCGATCGAGAGTTTCGCCGTACTGATCACCACGCAGGTCAGCGCCAACGCGGAAGAGGCGGAGGTACGGCTCAACAAGGAGCTCGCCGCCAGTCGCGCCAGCCGCGAGATCGTCGCCCACCTCCTCCTCGACGGCGTCCGGGAACACCCGCGCCAGTGGCAGCTGCACGGAGCGCTGCTGGCCGAGATCGACCGGATCCTGGACGAGCTGGACGTGGAGAAGCGGTCCATGCGGCTGGTCGAGGAGCTGGACCGGCAGTCCCGCGAGCAGCGGGAGAAGTACCCGCTGGTGGCCAGGCTCCGGGGCCGGATGCGCGTCGGACGGTCGCGCGAGCTGTCCGAAGAGACCTTCGACTAGAGACGCGATGATCGGGTACCCGCACCTACGTGCCAAGATCCGCGCGGCAGGCACGCTGCCGCGCGTCACCCAGGAGGAGGCGCAGATGAGCACGGTGAAGGAGACGGTAGAGGTCGAGGTCCCCGTCCGCACCGCCTACAACCAGTGGACGCAGTTCGAGGAGTTCCCGAACTTCATGGAGGGGGTTGAGGAGGTCAGGCAGATCGACGACCGTCACAACCACTGGACCACGAAGATCGGGGGAGTGAAGCGCGAGTTCGACACCGAGATCGTCGACCAGCTCCCCGACGAGCGGATCACCTGGCGGACCACCAGTGGCGATACGCGGCAGAAGGGCATGGTCAGGTTCCAGCGCGTCGACGACACGCATACACGGGTGGAGCTCGTGATGGACGTCGAAGCGAGTGGAGCGGCGGAGAAGACCGCGGATATGACTGGCATGATCGACCGGCGCATCAAGGGTGACATGCGGCGCTTCAAGGAGTTCATCGAGCACCAGGGCGGCGAGTCCGGGGGCTGGCGCGGCCGCATCAAGCCCGGCTGACGGCCGTACGGAGACAGCGGCCCTGGCGCGTGGCGCCAGGGCCGTCGCCGTACAACAAACTGAGCGCGGGCTTGTCAACTTTGCTGCCGCGAGCTGTATAGGTGTTGTCGCCATGTGCATCCCGTATACGGGAAAGGAGTGACCGATGATGCTCATGCGTACCGATCCCTTCCGCGAGCTCGACCGCCTCACCCAGCAGCTGGTCGGCACCGCCGCGAGGCCGACGGCCATGCCGATGGACGCCTACCGGGACGGTGACACCTTCGTTGTCGAGGTGGACCTGCCCGGTGTGGACCCGGAGTCGATCGACCTCGACGTCGAGCGGAACGTGCTGACCGTGAAGGCCGAGCGCAGCTCCCACGCGGGCGAGGACGCGGAAGTCCTGATCGCGGAACGCCCGACGGGATCCTTCAGCCGCCAGATGTTCCTGGGTGAGACCCTCGATACCGAGCGCATCGACGCGTCGTACGACGCCGGTGTGCTGCGCCTGACCATTCCGGTCGCGGAGCAGGCCAAGCCGCGCAAGATCTCCATCACGGGCGGAAGCGCCCCCAAGCAGATCAGCGGCTGACCGAGAAGGGGCGGGACCGGGGCCCGCGGTCCAGGTCCCGCCCCTCTCGCGTCCGGTTCCGTCCGCGCGGCACCGGGCGCGATGCGCACAGCACAGCACGACTTACGTACCACGAGTTACGTACGAGGAAAGGCCGGCGGCATGGTGATGAAGTGGGATGCGTTCCTGGCCGCCGTCCAGGAGCGTGGCCAGTATTCCTCACGGCAGGAAGCCGAGCGGGCGACCCGCGTGGTGATCGCACTCCTGGGTGCGCACGTCGTGGGCAGCGAGCGGGCCGAACTCGCCGCGCGGCTGCCGGAGACGTGCGCGCTCCTGCTGCTCAACCCGCTCCCGGCCGCCGAGCCCCTTACGGCGCAGCGGTTCGTGCGGGCGACAGCGGCCTGGATCGAAGGCGCCACGGAGGAGACCGCGAAGTGGGACGTCAGCGCCGTCCTCAGCGTGGTGGCCGATGCCACCGACGACGAATTGATGCGCCGTGTCCTGCTTCAGCTGCCCCCGGGTTATGACCTCCTTTTCGGGCGTCCCCAGCCATAAGGTGCTGGCGCCCCGGAGAGGGGGCATGCTGAATTCGGACACCACTCGGACACCAACTGGATACTGTCCCGACACCGTCAGGACACCATTCCAACTCCGTGAGGATTAGTAAAAACAGCAGAGAGGCAGGTAGCCACAGTGATGCGGTGGAACGAACTCGTACAGCAGGTCCGCGCCTCAGGGCAGTACGCCACCGACGCCGAGGCGGAGCGCGTCCTGCGCACCGTACTGACTGTGCTGGGCACACAAACCAATGGCGACGAACGTCGCGAACTGGTGCGCCTGCTGCCTGTGGAGGCGGCCGTCATACTCGCCCGTCAGACCCCGGCGGCCCGTTCCCTGACCGCGCCGGAGTTCGTCGACACCGTCGCCGCGAGACTCGGGGGACTGACCGCCCCCGCCGCACGCTGGGGCGTGAGTTCCGTACTCGGCGTCGTGGCCGACTGCGTGGGCGACGACCTCACGCGGCGCATCACCGCGGGCCTGCCCAGGGGCTACGCCCTTCTCTTCGGCCGCGCGGAACTCGCCCCGGCCGCCGCCTGAGCTCTCTTTTCCTTCGGCCGGTGACCGCCAACGGTCACCGGCCGTCGGCGTGTCCGGCCGCGTCCTCGGCACGGCGGCGAGCTTTGCGGGCCGCCGTGCCGGCTTCCCGGGCGCGGTCCCGCGCCGTCACGACCGCTTCGCGGGCAGCCTTCTGCCGCTCCTTGGCCTCCTTCAACTGCTCGGCCAGCGCCGCGACCTCGCCCTCCGCTTCCTCCAGCCGGGCCCCGGCCTGTGCCAGCTCCTCCTCGCGGGCCAGTGCCTCCTGCTCGGCCGCCTTCGCCTCCTGCTCGGCCCGAGCCAGCCTCGCGCGCCGCGCCGCATTTTCCTCCTCTGCCTTCCGCTCGTCGGCAGAGGAGCCGGGAGGAGCCTTCTGCGGCACGGCGTCCGGGGCCGTGGCAGCGGTGAACCCGACCGGTGGGCTGAGCGGTTTGGTGAGCCGGCCCGCGGCCCACTCCTGCGCGGCCCCGGGATCCGCCAGGACGGCGTGCAGCGTGCGTTCCACCTCGTGCTGTACGTCCTCACTGACCGGGTGTCCGGCATCGGCGGCCAGTTGCTTCGCCTGCCGGCCCAACGCGCCGACCAAGTCGTGCTGGCGCCGGCCGAGCTCGCGCAACTGCTCGCCGTCGAGATCACGATGGGCCCGGCGCATGCCTTCGCCGAGGCTGATCAGGGGCTGGACCTGTTCAGGCTGCCGGCGTACGAGCAGATTGCTGGCCCAGGCCGACAGCGTCGGTCGCCGCAGCGCCTGAATCCGCGCTGCCAGCTCACGGTCGCCCGCTGTACGGGCCGCCGCCGCCCGCTCATTCCTGGCTGCGGTGAAGTCGGCCGGGGCCAGCCCGTACAGCTCATCGGTGATGCTTTCCAGGTCCACGATTTCTCCAGTCTGTCCCTCCGGGCGCAATGAGGCTCGCGGCGGTCAGCGATCGGCGTAGCGCGCGCCGGTATACGGGTGACTTTTCGGTCGGCGGAAAGCAGCGTGGGCGGCCGAATGGCACCATCGGCCTGGTTTACGACGCATGACGGCACGAGAAAGGGGTTGACCGTGGCGCGAGAGGATCTGGGAGCTCTGCTGAGAGGGCTGCTGGGGGGAGGCGACGGAGAGGCGAACCTCCTCGGCTCGCTGCTCGGCTCGCTCGGCGGCAGCACGGCGGGGAGCGGTAATCCGCTCGACGGTCTGCTGGCGGCGCTCGGCGAGGGAGGTCTGGGGCATCAGGCCCACTCATGGGTCTCAGCGGGCGCCAACGAACCGATCGACGGCGAACAGCTCGCACAGGCGCTGCCGCCGGACACGCTCCAGGGCGTGGCCCAGCAAGCGGGGCTGCCCACGGATGTGGCCGCCGACCAGCTCGCTCAGGTCCTGCCGCAGGCGGTGGACAAGCTGACACCGGGAGGCCAGCTCCCGCAGGACACGTCACTGGAAGACCTGATCAAGGCCCACACCCCCCACACCCCCTGACTCTGCCCGACGCCGCTTGTCGATGGGACAGAGTCGAACCCTCAGTCGCCGCGGCGGTTCGCCGCGGCGACTACTCGGGAGCAGGCTCCTGGGACTCCTGCTCGTCGCTGTCGTCCCGCTCGCCCTCCGCCTGCGAAGGGGTCGTCTGGTGCAGGTCCTCGTGGATCTCGCCTTCGCGCTCGCCCTCTGCCTGGGAAGGGGCCGGTGACTGCTCGCTCATCGGTGCGGTCCTCACTGCTCGGAGTCTGCCTGGTAGCCGTCGAAGCGCTCGGCCGTTCACACGCCATTTTCGGTGCTCGGCACCCTTTCTGCGATCTGGCGGTGGGGACTCCCAGTGGTCGAACCGAAAACGGTCTACCGGGCCAGGCTCACTCTGTGGGGTCGTTGCGCAGTTCCTCGTTGAGACGCAGGGCTTCTTCGAGCTGGTCTTCCAGGATGACGATGCGGCACGCGGCCTCGATCGGCGTACCACTGTCGACGAGCTCGCGGGCGCGGGCCGCGATGCGCAACTGGTAGCGGGAGTAGCGGCGGTGGCCGCCGTCGGACCGCAAGGGGGTGATGAGCCGGGCTTCGCCGATGGCCCGCAGGAAACCGGGCGTGGCTCCGATCATCTCGGCGGCGCGGCCCATGGTGTAGGCGGGGTAGTCGTCATCGTCGAGTCGGTCGGTGGTGTGCAGGTGGGTTTCTTGCGTCATTTGCACCTCTTCTGGGACGCGTCGAGGGGCCCCGACGCCGTACGGCACCGGGGCCCCGAGGGACTTCCATGTATCGCTGAGTTCCTGGTTACGTGAGGAAGCCTAGCCAGACACGTCCCGCATGTCTATCGTCACCACGACAGATATCCCGGTACGCCGCGCGAGAGGTCAGCCGGCGCCGCCGCCGTCGACGCGCAGCCGTACCTGTTCCTCCAGGCGTTCGAGGCTGTGATCCAGGGCGGCGTTCACGGACTTCTCGCCGGGGTCGTGGTCCTCGTCGAAGAATGAGAGATGCACCGTCACCTCCGTGGCGCCGCTGCCGATGCCGGCCACCTGGAGCCACCCGGTGTAACTGCCTTCTTCCCGGGTGCCCCACTCCAGCCGCATCTGGTCCTTCTGCGCGCGCAGGAGCGCTGAAGTGTCCTCGTCCGTGCGGTCCTCGTGGACGGTGACGGCAGGCAGTTCCTCGGCGTGCACATGCAGTGCTTCCGGCAGCCACTGGTCCAACTGGTCGATATCGGCTGCCAGGTCGAAGACATGCTCGGGCAGTGCGGGCATTGTGCGTGAACGCTCGTATTCGGTCATCACCACACCATTCCTCGGCTCGAAACCGTTCGACGAACGCATGCCCGGCCTGCCGGACGTGAAGCCGTGCCGCCGTACAACCCACCCGTTCGCCGTGCCCATCGAGTGCGTGGGGGCTTCGGACCGAGCGCGATGCGAAGGGCGCGTGCGTGATCCCTTGACGTGCCCGCCGAGCCCTCACATACTGGCGGCCAAATCGATTTGGCCGAATCGATTTGGCCCCCGTCCCGGGCCGGATCACGGTCGAAGCCGGAGCGAGCCGAACGGAGCTCGAAAGTGTCCAGTCCCCGCCCCGCGTCCCTTCCCGCATCCCCTCACCCCGAGGAGATCCACCCCGTGGCGATCCACCCCGTGGACGAATCCCGGCCGATCGGCAGGATTCTGCTCTTCGGCATCCAGCACGTCCTTGTCATGGCCGCGACCCCGATCTCGGCGATCTTCCTGATGAGCGCGACCCTCCGCCTCGATCCCGGTCTGACCGTCAACCTGCTCTCGGCGGCCTTCCTGCTCTCCGGAGTCGGGACCCTGATCCAGTCGCTGGGGCCATGGAAGTTCGGCCCCAAGCTGCCGTTCGTCATGCTGCCCGGCGGCGCCCCACTGATCCTGTTCCTGGCGATCGCCGAACAGCACGACCTCCCCACCGCGACCGGCGCGGTGATCATCACCGCCGCGTTCTACTTCGTCGTGCTGCCTGTCTTCTCCCGGCTGCTCAGGTTCTTCCCCGCCCTGGTCATCGGCACGATGATCGTCATCGTCGGTGTCAACCTGGTGAAGGTCGGCGCGCTGCTCGTCACCGGCCGCCCAGGACAGCCCGGCTTCGCCGACACCACCAACCTGCTGCTCGGCCTGGCGACGATCGCCTTCACCGTCGCCTTCTACTGGCTGTTCACCGGAACGCTGCGGCAACTCGCCGTCATGCTCGGCCTGATCGCCGGTACGGTCCTCGCCTTCGCCCTCGGCGCGGTCGACACCGGCCCGGCGGCCCAGGGCGGCCTCCTCAGCGTGCCGGAGCTACTGCCCTTCGGCTCGCCCCAGTTCAACCTGCTCGCCGCGCTGCCGCTGATGCTCTACAGCCTCGCCTCCATGGCGGAGGCCACCGGACAGACCGTCATCAACGCGGAGGCCGTCGGCAAGGAGATCGACAAGCGCGAGGACGTACCCAAGACCATCCGCGGCGACGCGCTCACGTCCCTCTTCGGCGGTTTCTTCGGCCTGCCGCTGCTGGTGACCAGCGGCGAGAACATCGGCATCGTCCGCGTCACCGGCGTACGCAGCCGGTACGTCACGGCAGCCGCCGGCGTGGTGCTCATCGCCATCGGCTTCCTCGCGCCCATCACCCGCGCGATCAGCATCGTCCCGTCAGCCGTCGTCGGCGGCACCGCCATGGTCGTCTTCGCCGTGATCACGGTGCTCGGCGTACAGATGCTCGGGCGCGCCGACCTCGACCGGCACACCAACACCTTCATCTGCGCCGTCGCCATCGCCCTGGGCCTGCTGCCCATCCTCATCCCTGGTGTGTACGGCGGCTTCGCACCCAGCGTCCGGATCCTGCTCGAAAGCGGCGTCGCCGTCGGGGCCTTCGTCGCCGCCGTACTCAACATCCTGTTCCACCACGTACGGCCGCGGCTCTCGCGCAAGCCGGTCCCTGCCGCCGCCGTCCCGGCCCCGGCCCAGGCCCAGGCCGAGGAGGCCGAGGGAAGCGAGCCCGCCCCCGCCCAGCACTCCTGACCCACCCGTAACAGAAAGAGCCCGATGACCGACCAGCACGACCTGACCCCCGACCGCCTGCGCGCCGACGGCGCCCTCCTCCTGGAACCCGACGTGGTGCTGACGCCCGACGGGCCGATGGACCACTACGCGGCCGTCGTCACGGGCGACACCTTCCTCGCGGTCGGACCGGCCGAACGGCTGGAGCGGACGTACCCGCACCTGACGCCCGTACGGCTGCGCGGACACATCCTGATGCCCGGCTTCGTCGACTCCCACCACCACCTCACCCAGACCTTCGGCGCGGCCCTCGCCTTTGGTGAGCCCTCGGAGATCTTCCGCCGGCTGTGGGTGCCCCTGGAGGGCGCTCTCGACGAGGAGGAGGTGTACGTCGCGGCAAAACTGGCCGCGCTCGAATCGCTGCGCGGCGGATTCACCACCGTCGCCGAAGCCGGCACCCGGGCCCCGGTGGACGTGGAACTGGTGGCCGCGGCCACCCGCGACGTGGGGATCCGCTGCGTACTCGGCCTCGTCTGCAACGACGCCGACAGCGACCCCGACACCTCGACGACCCTGGCCAACGCCGAGAAGCATCTGGTCCGTTACTGCACCGAGGAGCTGATCCACCCGTCCCTCGCCATCTCCGTCCCCGAAGCCGCCACGGCCCGCACCCTGCATGACACCGCCCGGCTGGCCGCGGCGGCGGGAGCCGTCGTCCAGATCCACGTCAACGAGCATCTCGCCGCCGTGGAACGCTCCCTCGTCCAGCACGGGCTGCGGCCGCTGGAGTACCTCCACGAAGTGGGCGCCCTCGGGCCCCAGTTGCTCGCCGCACACGCCACGCTGCTCACCCCGCGCGAACTGACCCTGCTCGCCGACAGCGGAGCCGCGGTGAGCTACAACCCCGTCGCCAGCGCCTGGAAGGGCAACGCGGTGGCCCCGGCGACCACCATGGCCGAGCGCGGGATCCGGTTCGGACTCGGTACGGACGGCACTCGTGGTGACGCGTTCCGCCTCACCGAGGCGGCCGAGTTCGCGCAGCGGCTGGCCTACGGCCTGGCCACCGGGGACTCCTCCTGCGGCGCGGGCTGGACCTGGCTGGAGCACGCGGGCCGGGGAGGCGCCGACGCCGTCGGGCTGGGCGCCCGTACCGGCCGGATAGCCGAGGGAGCCGCCGCCGACTTCCTGCTCGTCGATGTGAGCGGTCCTGAGATGCGGCTGTCCTGGGACCTGCCGTGGGAGCTCGTACGACGCGGCAACCGCGACCAGATCACCGCCGTCTTCGTCGCCGGCCGGCTGCGTCTGTGGCGCGGCTGGCCGCTCGACTGGGACGGCCCGGCGCTGGTGCGGCGGGCCGCCGACATGAGCCGGGACGTGCTGCTGCGGGCTCCGGTGACCCGCGTCCACCCCACGTCCACCGGCGCTCGGCACGCTCATGCGGAGCGGAGCACGGCACAGTGAGTACGGAGACGATGGCGATCCTCGCGGTGACGGTGGCCATCGCGGCGTTCGTCCAGGGAAGCAGCGGTCTGGGCTTCGCCCTGATCGTCGCGCCCGTGGCGGGACTGCTCGATCCCGGACTCGTCCCGGTGTTCGTACTCGCGTCGATGATCCCGCTCAACCTGTACGTCGCGTGGCGCGAACGGGACTCCCTCGACCTGCGCGGGGCGGGCTGGATCACCGCGGCGCGGCTGGCCGCCACACCGGGCGGGCTCATGCTGCTGTGGGTCATCCCGGACCGCAGCCTCGGCCTGTTCGTCGGAGGGGCGACCGTGCTGGCGGCGGTGGTGAGCCTGGCCGCTCCGGCGTTCACACCCGGCCGCCGGGCGTACGTCGCCGCCGGGGCCGTCACCGGACTCACCGAGACCGCGACCGGAGTCGGCGGCCCGCCTCTCGCGCTGGTCTACCAGCACCGGCCGCCGGCGGAGCTGCGCTCCACGGTGGCGGTGTGCTTCCTCGTGGGCGAAGTGGCCTCGCTGGCACTGCTGTTCGCGACGGGGCAGGGGAACCCGGACGAACTGGGTTCGGTGGTGCTGCTGTTGCCCGCGCTCGCGGCGGGGGCATGGCTGAGCCGCCTGGTGCACCACCGTTTCGACGCCCGCAGGATGCGCCTGTTCGTGCTGGTCTTCGCCCTCGTCTCCGGGGCGGTGCTCATGCTGTCGCCGTGACGCGCAGCGACGAGGCCCGGGGGATCACGCGCGGCTCGTACGCCGTCGCGACCGGCGTGCCCTGGGGCCCCGCGCTGTCCGCGAGGTCCACCGCGGCGCCCAGGCGGCCGAGCAGCAGCTCCACCGCGTCGGCGGCGGCCCGGTCCAGGTGCAGGTCGACGGCGGTCAGCGGGGGTTCACAGGTCCGGGCCCGCAGACCGTCGTACCGGGTGACGACCATGACGTCGTCCGGGATCCTGCGCCCGCTGTCCCGGATCGCCCGTACGGCACCCACCGCGAAGGCGTCCACGAGCGCGCACACCGCGTCGGTCTGCGGGTGGTCGGCCAACAGGGCGGCGCAGCGGTCGTACCCGGCCTGCTCGCCGCCCTCCTCGGGGGCCGTCGCGACGACCGGCGCCCACCCGTGCTCGGCGGCGGCGCGCTCGAACGCGGCGCGGGCGTCGACCGCGGAATGTCGGGCACCGGCGCCGATGATCAGCGCCGGACGCCGTGCTCCCTGCTCCCGCAGGTGCGCCAGCAACAGCTCGACGACGAGGCCGCCGCGCAGATCGACGTACGGCGCGTCGTCCTCGGGCGACACGGGCCGGCCGAGCGCGACGTACGGCAAGTGGCGCTCCCGCAGCTGCGCCACGGCCATGTCGTGCTCGTCGGGTTCCACGACGATGGCGCCGTCGATGTCCAGGGAGTACAGCGCCGAACCCGACTGCACGGGCGGCACCAGGACGAGCGCGTAGTCGTGTACGAGCGCGCGCTCGGCGGCAGCGGCGGCGACCTCCATGTAGAAGCCGAGCCGGGACGGCCCACCGGCCACCGCGAACGGCATCGACGACGCGAGCGCGATGGCCTTCGCCTGCCCTCGCCGCAGCCGCTGCGCCCGCAGATTCGGCCGGTAACCCAGCTCGGCGGCCACCTTCTTGATGCGCTCGCGCGTCCGGGGGTCGACCTTGCCGAGCCCGTTCAGGGCGTGCGAGACGGTCGTCCGCGACACCGAGGCGGCCTTGGCGACATCGGCGATCGTCGGCGGCCGGGCACCGGCACCGGAACCGGAAGTGGGCATCTGCGCGGACGCTCCTCGCTCGCTCTGACGGGTGAGTGACCTGGGCAGCCACATCTTCGACAGCCACATCTTCGCCGACCGGCCGCCCTCCGCACACGTGTACGCCGGATTGTCAGCGGTGGGTGGCGCGATGATCTTCACGAGCGATACGTACGACAACCTGCCGTACCTCTGCGGCCTCGTTGCTCCGTTGGGCGGCAAACGGGCGGGCGGCGGCGTGGGCTTCCGCCGGGAGGAACCGCCGCCCGTCACGATGCCGAGCGGTGGACAGGTTCCGCCTCGGATCCCGGCGGTGAACAGGAGACCTTGTGACGGCTGCACCAGGTGTCGCCATCCCGCACGAACCCGTACCGGGCGGAGGCGGTCCGGGGCCGGGGAGCGGGAAGGGGGTCCGAGGTCTCCTCAGGTCGGGGACGACCGTCTGGACGGCGGGGCTCTGCCTGCTGCCTCTGGGGCTGCTCGCGGCAGCCGCATGGCTGGGCCGCCACGTCCGGCCCACCGCCGACGAGTGGTGTTTCCTGCCCAAGGTGCGTGAGCTCGGCGTCTGGGGGATGGTCGAGAAGTTCTACGCCACCGACAACGGCCGGGTCGGCAATGGCCTGCTCGTCGGGATGTACGCGAAATTCCCGGTCGCCGGCCACCAATGGTTCGCCGTGGTCACCGGCGCCCTCATGCTGGCTGTCCTGTGGGCCCTGACCGTCCAGCTGCTGCGCAGGGCCGGCCAGTCAGTGCCCCGGGGAGTCCCGCTGCTGGTGGCGTCCGTGATCACCGTGGTCTTCCTCTTCGCCACTCCCAACACGTACAAGACGTTCTACTGGCCCGCCGCCTCCGTCTCGCACACCCTGGCTCCCGTGCTGGCCTGCGCGGCGGCCCTGCCGCTCCTGAGCGCGCGCGGTCGGCGGGGGAGGATCACCGCCCTGGTCGTCGTGCTCCTGGCCGGCGTCTTCATGGGCACGCTCTCCGAGGAAGCCTCGGTCGTCTGCGTCGTGGTGCTCGCGGGCGTCGTAGTGCTCGGCCGCTGGATCTTCACGGAGCGGGCCCTGGCCGTCGCCCGCTGCTGGGCACTCGTCGGCATCGCCGGCATCGGCATCGGCATGTTCGTGCTGATGACGTCCCCGGGAGGGCGCAAGCGGCGCGAGCGGTTCGGCCTCGAAACCACCTCCATGCTCGCCCCGGAGTCGCTGATCGCGTCGCTGCGCGGGTACGTACACATCCTGGAAACCGTCTTCACGACCTGGCAGTACGTGGGAGCGGTCGCGGCCGGAGTGCTGCTGGGCCTGCTGGCGCGCGGCCGGGCAGGTGCCTCGCCGGTCCTGCTGCCGTGCCGGCCGCTGCTGTGGACATCCTTCGGCGCGCTGGCCTTCCTCGTCTCGGGCTACCTGTGCACGGTCATCACCTATCCCGTCTTCGGCGCACGCGTGATGACCGCCCAGCGGACCTGGAACGACTACCTGCTGCTGTACGTCCTGTTCCTCGTCGGCGCCGGCGCCTTCCTGGGGCGTGCGCTGCGCCTGCGTGAGCGGCGGACGGGTGTGGTGGCGAAGGCGGTCGCCGCGGCGGTCTGCGCCGCGGCCGTCCTGGGGCTGGCCGTCCCGCTCCACCACCTGGGCCACGACATGCGCGTACGGGCGTACAAGTGGGACCGTCAGGACCAGTACCTGCGCGCGCAGGCGGCGAAGGGCGCGAAGACCGCCCCCTACACGCCGCTGTCGGTCGCCGGGACGCTGGAGCCGTTCGGCGGTCAGGGGCGCAACGTCTGGCCGGCCGGATGCGTCGCCGACTACTACCGCCTCGACAAGGTCACTTACTCGAATCGGCTTCCGTGACCTGTTGCTCGGGCCCCTGCGGCCGCGGCTGCGCCGGCGCTTGCGTTCCGGAGGCCCGGGTGGCAGCCGCGCCGGAGGTGATCGCCCACCGGGCGAGCAGGAACGACAGTGGTGTGACGAGGACACCGGCGGCGAGCGCGGAGATGTTCTCCGGCATGCCGAGTCTGCTCACAGCGACGTACAGCAGGATCCCGCTGCCCACGACGTTGGCCACGGCCGACAGGGGGTACCGGACGAAGGCACGCCAGGTCGGCTTAGTGCGCAGGGTGACATACGAGTTGAGCAGGAACGATCCGACGATGCTCACCGCCCAGCCCACACCATGGGCGACCAGATACGGCAGCCAGATGTTCAGCGAGGCGTACACCACGTAGTAGACCGCCGTGTTGACGACGCCGATCGCGGCGAAGGCGGCGAACTGGCGCAGGCCCCGGGCTTTCATACCTCCGGCCGCGCCTGTCCGGCGGGTTCGAGCGAGAGGCCCGAGTCGAGCACCGCGGCCGACTCGTTTGTTTCGCGGACCACATAATGCGGTCGGCGCTTCGACTCGTCGTAGATCCGCCCCACGTACTCCCCGATGATCCCGAGGGTGGCGAGCTGGATTCCGCTGAGCGCGACCACGGCGGTGATCAGAGTCGCGTAACCGGGGGTTTCGACCCCGTCCAGGACGACGTTCGCGATGATCCACAGGGCGTAGACGAGAGCGGACAGAAAGAGCCAGAGGCCGGTGTGGATCGCCAGGCGCAGCGGGCGGCTGTTGAAGGAGATGAGCCCGTCGATGCCGTAGTTCAGCAGATGGCGGCCGCTCCACTTGGACTTCCCGGCGGCCCGCTGGACGTTCTCGTACGTGAAACTGACGGAGTCGAAACCGATCCAGGAGAAGAGTCCCTTGGAGAAACGGTTGCTCTCCGGGAGGGACAGGAGGGAATCGACGGCACGGCGTGACAGCAGACGGAAATCGCCCGCCCCGTTCATGATCTCGACGTTCATGCAGCGGCGTACGAGGTGGTAGTAGGCGCGGCAGAGCGCCCTCCGCAGAGCCCCTTCGTTCGTACGGTCGCGCTGGGCGATGACCTGGTCGTACCCATGCTGGTGCAGCTCCAGCATGCGGGGGATGAACTCGGGAGGGTGCTGGAGATCGGCGTCCATGAGGACCACCGCGGCGCCCCGGGACATGCGCATGCCCGCCAGCATGGCGGATTCCTTGCCGAAGTTCCGGCTGAAGGACGTGTAGCGCACCCTTGGATCCGCTCCGGCGAGGTCCTTGAGGATCGCTATGGTGTCGTCGCTGCTGCCGTCGTCGACGTAGCAGATCTCGAAGGTCGCCCCTATCGGCTCCAGAGTGGTGATCAGAGCGTCATGGAACGTCTCGATCACCTCGCTCTCGTTGTAGCACGGCACGACGATCGAAATCTGGACCATGGTCATTTCACCCCATGCACACTGTTCCCGGTACATGCGCTGCCGCCTCCAGTGGAACGCGGGGACGGGCCGTGGGCCGTTCCAGGCACTCCAGACGGGTGACGTCAGCCGCGATGACAGCGTGCGGGCTGTGGGGTGAAAAAGGACTGGGCAGGCTCAGCTGCCCAGTTCCGCGACCGTCGTGTTCAGCGTGCTCGCAAGGGCGGTGATGTCCTGGTCGGACGGCGTCCGGGTACCGATGCGCCGACCGAGTTCCCTGGCCGAGACCACCTCGATGGCTCCCCGGTAGTCGCCCCTGTCCAGCTCGGTCGCGGGGATCACCTCGGCCCGGCCCTGGACGACCACCAGCGTCGGCTCGTCCGCGCGCGGGCGCAGGAGGTCCCGGACATGTTCCTCAGTGATCACGGCGCTCGCCTTTCCCGCTTTTCCGAGGTTACTTGTGGCGCTTGCGGCGGGCGGGGGTGTGGGTGACGTCGCCCTTGGCGGAGCGCTGCGCGCCGCGCTCTTCGCCGGACGATTCCACGCCTTCCAGGCTTTCGCCGCCGGCTGTTCCGCCCTTGGTCTGGTAGCCCTCGCGGGCGCTCGCCGTTCCGGGTACGACCCGTTCCTGCGCCTGGCGCTCCGCGCCGGAGTGGGCGCCCGGGCCCTTTTCCGTGCGCGGCCGGGGCTCACGGTCCGGATCGCGTGAATCCTTCTCACTCATTGCGCACACCTCGTTCCTGGGTGTTGACCCTTGATGCCTGCGGGTCGTCGCTGATTAGGAGGTACCCCTGTGGCGGGAGTGATAACTGTCAGGCCGGGGTGAGGCCGGGTCTGCCCGCTTCGGTGACGAACGAGGCTGCCGTGGTGAGCGTCCCGCCGGGCTTGGTGACCCCTGAGACCGTTTTGAAGTCCACCCGTGCCCGGTCTGTTCCCAACGTGATGACGGTGTATCCACGGCGGCCGTTGTAGTACTTCAGGTGCGGGTTCGCCTGGGTGAGGTCGTCCCAGTTGGCGGGCTTGTCGGCGCCGTCCCGGCCGCTGGCGACCGACGTCGTGGAGATCTCGGTGCCGATGGTGCGCGAGGCCGGGTCCTGGAAGTCCTTCTTCAGGTCGAAGCCATAACCGACGTGGGCGTCACCGTCCAGCACCATCAGATTCTTGATGCCCGCCGCTTCGGCTCCGTCGAGGATCCGCTGTCGAGAGGCGGGATAGCCGTCCCAGGCGTCCATCGAGAGCTTGAAGTCGGCGGTCGGCTTGTCGCGTCGCTGCGCGAAGGTGACCTGCTGCGGTACGACGTTCCACGTGGCGCTCGAATCCTTCCATCCGTCGAGCAGCCAGCGCTCCTGCGTCTCGCCGGTGATGGTGCGTGACGGGGCCTCGGCTTCCGGGCGGGCCTTCTGCCAGCCGTCCCCGTGGGCCTGTTCCGAGCGGTACTGACGGGTGTCGAGGATGTCGAACTGGGCGAGCTGCCCGAATTGCAGGCGCCGGTAGAGCCGCATGTCGGGGCCCTTGGGCTGCTGAGGGGCGCGCAGGGGCTGGTTCTCCCAGTACGCGCGGTACGCGCCGGCGCGCCGGAGAAGGAACTCCTCGGGCGGCACGCTGTTCTCGGGGGTGTCGCCCGCGTAGTTGTTCTCGGTCTCATGGTCGTCCCACGTGACGGCGAACGGATGCGCGGCATGTGCGGCGATGAGATCCGGGTCGGACTTGTACAGCGCGTACCGCAGCCGGTAGTCCGCGAGCGTCATGGCCTCGCGGTTGAAGTGGGCGGGCAGCACGCGGTCGGTGTATGCGCGGGAGCCGCCGGCGCTGTCGACGGCGTACTCGTAGAGATAGTCACCGAGGTGGAAGACCACGTCCAGGTCCTCACCGGCGAGGTGCTTGTACGGGGTGAAGTAGCCGTGGTGGTACGCCTGGCAGGCCACGGCCGCCAGCTTCAGCCGGGAGGTCGCCGTGCCGGGCGCGGGAGCGGTGCGGGTACGCCCGGTCGGGCTCTCCCACGTCCCGGTGCGGAAACGGTAGTAGTACGGGCGCCCCGGATCGAGCCCGGTGACTTCGACATGCAGGGTGTGGTCGAACTCGGGATGCGCCGTGGCGGTACCGCCTCTGACGATGCGCAGGAACGTCTCGTCGTGGGCGAGTTCCCACGTGACCACCACACGCTTGTCGGGCAGACCGCTGTCGGGTTCGAGCGGGCGGGGAGCGAGCCGGGTCCAGAGCAGCACGCTCTCGGGCAGCGGGTCCCCCGAGGCGACGCCCAGCGTGAACGGATTCTCCGCGATCTTCCTGGCATCCAGCTCGGGCACGCTCGCCGCGCGGGCGGCCGGCAGGTCGGTGGCGAAGGCGAGTGCGGCGGCGGCCGCGGTGAGCGTGAGGAAATGACGGCGTCCCAGGCGTCGGACAGCGGCGCGCAGATCGGGCTGATGACTATTCATATGCCGCGTGGTATGCCCGTTTTGTGCTTACCTTGATCGCCGCATTCGAGTGGTACCGGTGAGGGCGGCCCGGATACGGGCCGCCCTCGGTGTCTGTGGTCGCCTGTCAGGCTCCGTTGGTCGCCTCGGGTTCCTTCTGGCGGCGCAGGAGAGCCGAACCGGCCAGGACAGCGCCGACCGCGGCACAGGACACCGCTGCGGCCTCCGCCCACGCGAAGGACTCACCCGGACTGCTCTCCAGCAGGTTCACCGTGCCGACGCTCGCCACCGCGTGCAGGGCGACGATGCCGATGGCGGTCGCCGCGCTCGCGGCCCAGATGCGCATGGTGTCGCGTACGGCCAGCCACACGCCGAGCACCAGGCAGAGGATGGTGACGGCGATGGCCAGCGCGTCCGCGTAGCCACCGGAGCGCAGATGCGCGAGGTCCGTCGGCAGGTGGATGACGCCGCAGGTGAAGAGAAGGACGGCCGCGGGCCACCGGAGTACGGAACGAAGGGCCGGCGAGGCGGTGTCGGCGCCCGGTGCGGCGGCGAGCGTGCCGCCGACGGACGGGACGACGCCACGGGGGCCCATGGTGGGCAACGCGGGACGGCCGCTCGTCCGCTCGTCGGCTGCGGCGGCCTTCTTGTCGGCGGTGCGGTCGCCCGGTGTCCTGTCACCGTCGAGCGTTGCCCGTTTCTTGCGGGCGGGGGCCGCATCGCTTGCCGGGGAGCGGTGGTCGCTCTCCTCGTGGCCGAGGATGTTCACCAGCTGTGCCACGTCCTCGATCGGCCTGCCCAGGGCCGCGGCGCGCAGCGTCGTGTCGGCTTCGTCGACCTCGTGCGGGTGCTCGGTGAGCATGGCGACCAGCTGCCGGACCTCGTCCAGTGGGCGGGCCACGGCTGCCGCGCGCAGCGCCTCGTCACCGGGGCTGGGCACTTCCCCGGTCCGCTTGAGCAGGCTCACCAGCGCGGCGACTTCCTCCAGCGGCCGGCAAGTGGCTGCCGTCCACAGCAGCATGCGTATGGGCTCCTCGCTCGAGTCCCGGTCCGGGTCTTCTCGCGGACCGGCATCCGCGGCGGCCTCGTTCGCGGCGGCCACCTTCGCGGCGGCCACCTTCGTGGCAGCCTCGCGCGCGGCAGCCACCTGCGCGGCGGCTTCGTTCGCGGCGGCCACTCTCGCGTTGGCCTCGTTCGCCGTGGCCTCGTTCGCGGCGGCCGCGTAGGCGTCGACCACGTACGCGGGGGCCGCGTCGTCGGGGGGCCTTGAGCGGTCGTCGTTGTTGGGCGTAGGGGGCATTGTCGGGTCGGTTGTCATGGCGCGGCTCCGTTCGCCGTACTGCCGGTGGCACACACCGTTTCGGTTGTCGTGCGCCACCTGGACGCACGCTTTGGTCTATCAAAGGGGCATTTACGTCTATTGCGCCATCCGGGCATGGCAGAAGAGGGTTTTTGACGCTCAGGTTCTTGACGCTCAGGTTCTTGACGCTCAGGTCGCGGATGTGTCCTGGTCCTCCGTTTTGACCCTGGGCAGGAGCAGCACTCCCCAGGTGACCATCACGGCGCCGATGCCCTCCGGGACCAGCCACCACCCGGTGCGTACCTGATCTCCGTACACCAGCATTCCGAGCGCCACGCTGACCAGGGCTTCCCCCAGCGTGAGGGCGGGCTGGGAGGCCACCAGGGGCCCGGATTCCATGGCGTTGGCCAGGAGGAAGAGGGAGCACGCCCCAGCCGCCACGAAGCCGTAGGTCTGCCAGCAGGCCAAGAAGGCCCCGGCGCCGTGCTGGTCGAATGTGGTGGTGGAGAACTTCATCAAAGTGGCCGTCAGGGCGTAGCCGATCGCGGAAGCCGAGCTGAACAGAGCCGCACGTGCCATCCCGCGCGGCCGTGGCAGGGCGGCCAGCACACAGAGCGTCATGGCGCCGCCCGTCGTCAGCAGCGTCAGTACCCACACGCCCGGCGCGACAACGCCGTGGCGTTCGTACGGAGATGCCGCGGCCAGCGCCAGACCGAGGCCGACGGCGATCATCGCTGCCGCCGTCCAGCCGGCCGCGGGCAGCCGTCGCCGGGAGATCATGGAGGCGATCAGCAGGGTGAAGGGAAGTTCGCTCACCAGGATGGGCTGGACGAGCGACATCGAGCCCAGGGTCAGGGCCAGCGCCTGGCACGCGGCGGCGACGACAATGACGGCGATCCCGCCGAGCCACGCCGCGCTGTGAACCAAGTGCGGAATAAGCCGGAAACTGAAGGCATCGCCCGGGGGCACGCGTCGCGCGGCGATCCTCTGCAGCACCGTGCCGGTCGCGTTCCCCAGTGCTGCGAGCACGGCGAACAGCACGGAGAGTACGGATGCCACGCGGCGGTTCCTCCGCTTCCTCCCGTTCTCCGGGTGCTATCGCAGCCTGGCCGCCGGCACCAAGCCGGCCGCCGCGTCCCGCTGCCATGGCCGACGCCCGACGGATGCGAGGAGTTCACGGGCGAGGAGGGTGAACCACAGTCCTACCAGGAGCAGATGAGCCCGCTGCGGGACACCGTGCCAGCCGGGGTGGCCGATCAGCGGGCCGATGGTGATCACGGCGGACACCAGCGCGCCGGCAAGCAGTCGTGGGCCCCAGCGGCGGATCACCGGTGCACGGGCCGGTTCGGATGCGGCTGCCAGGCAGAACAGCACCATGCAGGCGAAGAGGGAGAAGTGGACCAGCCCGCTCGTGACCGTGTGCCAGGGATGCACGGCTTGGCACGTCGGTTCCAGGGAGGGTGCGCATCCCATGGGCAGCAGGACGTCGGCCAGGGACGACGCCCCGAATCCGAACAGCGCCCACCAGCCCGTACGAGCCGCCGGGCCGCGCCCCGGATCGCGCGCCAGGAGCGCGCCGGCCATGACGAGTACGGCGCATGCGATCTCCATCCGGCCGAACAGCACCCTGAAGGGCTGGTCGGCTGCGAAGAGCTCGCTCACGTAGGAGTGCCGGTAATCGAGTCCGGTCGGCAGCAACAGCTCCAGAAGCCAGCCGTTGTACAGCAGCGCCGCCCCGGTCAGCATGACGGCCGCCAGTCTCTGGCGTCCGCCGGCCGGCCGGTAGAGCCGCGCAGGGTGTCCGGACACTCCGAGCGGCGCGTTGCGGGTCAGTTGCATGGTGACGCTCCGAACCGGGCGGTCTTGGCGACACGCGCCGGCGGGGCGCTCGGATCAGTGAACGTGGCCGCGGTGCCACCACGCGGAAGAGGCATGGTCATCGCCGCTGGTTTAGCGGTCCGCGCGCGCCCAGTCCAGCACCGGGTGCCTTGTCTCACCCGTGTGGAGGGGGGATCCGCCTGCCGCGTCGCCACCCGACCGGCCCGCAAAGCATGACGTGGGCAGGTCACAATTGACGGGGCTACGGTCCCAACTACCTGACAGCGAGGTACACATGACAGTCAGAAACACACGCTTACGCGTTACGCGGCCTCTTGGCGCCGCCGCCACCGTGCTCGTCGCCACGGTCGCGCTCTACATGGCACTGGTCGCCTTCGGCAACATCACCGACTTCGGCACAAACCAGGAATTCGTACGGCACGTCCTGGCGATGGACACCACCTTCAAGGACGAGGACCTCATGTGGCGGTCCATCGATTCGCCCATGGTGCAGAACATCGCGTACATCGCCATCATCGGTTGGGAAACCGTGGCGGCGCTCGTACTCATCGCTGCGACCGTCCAGTGGGCGCTCGCCCTGCGCAGTGGTGAGTTCGGCCGGGCGCGGCGCGTAGCAACCCTTGGGCTGCTCATGGTGCTACTGCTCTTCGGCGCGGGCTTCATCGCCGTCGGAGGCGAGTGGTTCGCCATGTGGCAGTCCGACGCCTGGAACGGCCTGGACGCTGCCACCAGGAATTTCCTCGTCGCAGGCCTGACTCTGGTGGTCGTCCATCTGCCGGCCGGCGCCGACCCGCGGCGCCCCGGCGATTGAGGCAGGCGGCTCCGCGTGGTGCTTCGCGGGCGCGTGAGGGCGGGACGCAGTCGTCCCGCCCTCACCAGGACGACGTTCAGTCAGGGCTGGGGCGGCCGCTCCTGGCCCGGGCCCTGCTCCCTGCCGAACTCGTCTCTCAGCTTGTCCTGGCCGGTGTCGACCTGACTCCTGTACTTGCCCTGGGTCCGGTCGTCGACGGCGTCGCCCGCCTTGTCGATGCCCTTTCCGGCCTGGGACTCGTGGCCCTTCATCATCTGCTTGAGCTTGTCCATCATGGACATGGGTCAGCCTCCTCGCTGGTTGCCCCCCACCCCTACAGGGTCCCCGCACCCCATGCGGTCCGCATCTGCGAGCGCGGTCAGCCCGCGTCCAGCCAGCCCCGCGCTCGCAGTTCCGCGACGAATCGCCCGTACGACTCGTCCAGCGCCGCCCGCTCCCGCTCCACCGGCTCGACCGGGCGCCCCGCCGCCGTCATCGCCGCCGCGCTCGCCGAGAGGTCGGGGTGCAGGGTGCCGGCGGCGGCGAGCAGGGCGGCGCCGAACGCGGTCTCCGCCCGGTCGGCGACGCGCAGCGGCCTGCCCAGGACCGTGGCGCGGATACGGGTCCACAGGTCGCTGCGGCTGCCGCCGCCCGCCGCGTGCAGGGGTCCCCAAACCTCGATGCCCAGCGCCTTGACGCGCTCCAGGGCGAGCCGTTCCAGGAAGGCGACGCCCTCCAGCGCTGCCCGGTGCCGGTCGGCCTCGTCCTGCGGCGTACCGGCACAGAAGCCGCGCGCGTCGCCGGAGACGAACGGGAACCGTTCGCCCTCGCGGCGCAGCGGGTAGTTCAGGCAGGAGGCCGGACCGCGGGCGTCGGCCGCCGCGTCCAGTCGGGGCAGGTCGCCCGGATCGACCGAGGCCAGCGCCTCGCCGCCGGTGTTCGAGGCGCCGCCGGGCAGCCACCAGCCGTCGGGGTGACGGTGGCTGTAGAGGGCGCCGGCCGGGTCGGTGACCAAGGCGCGAGAGACGCCCTTGAGGACGTACGTCGTCCCCAGTACGCCGACGAACTGTCCCGGCTCCACGGCGCCCGTGGCGATCTGGCCCGCGCAGCCGTCCGTCATGCCGAGGCGGACCGGGCAGCCGACGGGCAGGCCGGTCTCGGCCGCCGCCCGGGCCGAGACCGTACCGGCCTGCGTGCCGGGAGCCTGTACGGAGGGGAGGAAGCCCGCGGGAACACCGAAGGCGTCAAAGACATCGGTGGCCCACTCACCCGCGCGCGGGTCGTAGCCGGTCTTCAGGGCGTGGCTCCAGTCCGTGGGGACCGGGTGACCGGTGAGTTCGCGGCCGAGCAAGTCAGGTGTGTGCAGGACGAGTTGACCGGGGCGGGCCCGGTTCGCGTACCAGACGAGCTTCCCGAGTGCGGCCGTCGGACCGACCGTCAGGCCCAGCGCCCGCCACCGTCGCGCGCCCAGCTCCTGTGCCTTGGCGTTGATGTCGGCGGCCCGCCGGTCGTCGTACATCAGGGCCGGACCCACGGGCTCCCCGTCCGGGCTGGCGAGCACCAGGGTCCCGGAGGTGGCACAGACGGCGACCGCCACCACCTCCCGGCCGCCGCCGGACAGGGCGGCCGTGGCCTGACGCAGGGCGGCGGCGGTGGCGGGCCACCAGGTCCGGGCGTCCTGCTCGCTGTGGCCGCCCGCGCCGCGTACCGGCTGAGGGAGCGGCGCCCGCCCCTCGGAGAGGACCCGTCCGCGGGCGTCGGCGCACACCACTCTCACCGCGGCGGTGGCCACATCGATACCGGCCACGACGGGGACGGGGGAGCGGGGTGCGTCGGCGGTGCTGCTCATGGGCGGGACGGGTCCTTTCGTGTACGTGCGTAAAAAGGCGTACGGATCAGGTGGTGGCGCGGGCGGCGACCGGTACGGCGGCTTCCTGAAGGGACTTCCCCTGCACGATCGCTTCCTCCGAAGCCCGCGGCAGCTTCAGGAAAAGCGTGAGCACGGCGGCGACGACGTACAGTCCGGCGAAGATCAGTACGACGCCGTCCCGGCCCAGCGGCCCGAGGAAGAGCGAGACGATCGCGGGACCCACGAAGGCCGCGCCGCCCGCGCCGAGGTTCAGCAGCGCCATCGCGCCGCCCTTGTTCTCGGGGGCCAGCGACGGCATCAGCGCGGAGATCGGTACGAATCCGGCGAGCGTGGCGCCGTAAATCATGCCGACGCCGACCGCGACCCAGTAGTTGTCGGTCATCAGCTTCGGTACGAAGTACAGGGCCAGGACGCTCAGCGCGCAGCCGACCGCTCCGAACCAGCCGATGGTGGTGCGCCAGCCGATCCGGTCGCTGACCAGCCCGAAGAGCAGGTTGAAGAAGATGTTCGTGGCGAACATGATCGAGAGAAGGCGCAGCCAGTCGCCGTCGCTGAAGCCCATCTCGTCGGTGAAGAAGGCGGGGAGGATCACCCAGAGGCCGAACTGCGGGGCGGTGTTGATGATGCGCACCACGCAGCCGACGGCGACCTTGGGGTTGGTCCAGGCGATGGACAGGCTGCGGGTCAGCGACTGCACCGGCTTGACTCCGGGTGGCGCGAGCCGGGAGTACCCGGTCCGTTCGCGTACGCCGAGGAGGCAGAAGGCGCCGCCGATCGCGATCAGGGCCAGCGCGACCCAGAGCGTGCCGAACTTTCCGAAGAGCGGGTTGGTGACGGACGCGGTGAGCGAGCCGAGCGTGGGCAGCCCGCCGGTGAAGGCGAAGTAGAACCAGCCGACGGCCGCGCCGAGCCGGGCCACCGGGGCGGTCGCGGTGACCCACACCAGGAAGGAGAAGGCGAAGAGCGGGTAGCCGAAGCCGCGCAGGCCGTAGAAGACCAGCATCAGCGTGTAGTTGTCCTGGGCCGCGCCGAGCGCGAGGAAGAGGATGTCGAAGACGATCCAGATGGCGAGGCCCAGCTGCATCACCCGCCGAGGACCCCACAGTTCTGACAGGGCGCCCGACAGCCAGGAGGCGAGCATGACCGTGACGCCGTACGCCGTGATCACATAGCTCGCCCGGACTTCGCTGCCGGCGCCGTTGCCCTCGATGAACGGGGCGATGAAGCCCGACTCGACGCCGTCGCCGATCATGAAGATCAGGACGCCGATGAAGCCGAAGAGGAGCGGCCTGGGGATCCCGATGCGATCCCAGACCGTTCCTCCCGTGCCTCCCGTACGCGCGGCTGGTGCGGCGGTGCTGCTCATTGCTCGTGCCTCCACATTGAGTGCCATGGGCCGGGCCCGCGGACGTAACAGCCGCGACCGGGAATGCATCATGGCCTCTGTGAAATTAACACGCAAGAGTTTAAGAAATCTTGTTGTCAGCCGCCGGCCGCGACTCGGACGTCCGTGCGCTCCTTGAGCGCGGTCAGCAGCTCGCCGCTCACCCCGTCGTCCACCACCAGGTGGTCGAAGTCCTCGACAGGCGCCAGCCGGTGCAGCGCCGTCCTGGCCAGCTTCGTACGGTCCATGAGCAGCACCTTGCGTGTGCCGGAGGCCAGCATCGCCCGCTTGACCAGCACCACGTCCTGCTCCTGGTGATACGTCATCCGGGCGTCCATCGCCGAGGTGGAGACCAGCACCATGTCCACAGAAAGTGCCTCGATGGCCTCCAGGCAGGGGACGCCCAGGAACGAGTCGTGGGTGTGCGAGTACTCCCCGCCGAGCGAAATGAGGCGTATGTCCTCGTGGCCGGCGAACAGGTCGATGACCCGGCGGGCGTTGGTCACCACGGTCAGCGGGGCGTGCTCCACCAGCAGCCTGGCCAGCGCGAGCGCGGTCGTGGAGTCGTCCAGCATCACCGACATCCCCGGCTCGACGAGGTCGGCGGCGGTCTTCGCGATGGCCTCCTTCTCGGCCGTGTTGACGCCGAGCCGGTAGTCGAGATTCGACTCGAAGACCGTCGAGGGCAGCGCGGAGACCCCGCCCCGGAACCGGCGCAGCACCCCGCGCCTGGCCAGCTCGTCCAGGTCGCGGTGCACCGTCATCAGGCTCACGCGGGTGAGCTCCGCGAGCTCCGCCCCACTCGCCGTGCCGTGGTGCAGCACGTGCTCGGTGATCATCTGCCTGCGGGCTTCCGCGCCGGTCGTCGTCATGAGGCCAAGTTTCGCGTACCGCCATGGACAGGTGCCCAGGTGGGGACGTTGAGCGAGCGCAGGGCGGTGCCGGCGTCCGTCACCTCGATCTCGGTCACGGCCGCGTTGTCGAGCCGGGGGAACACCAGGCGGTAACGGCCGACCGGGATCGAGAGCATCGCGCACAGCGCCATGCGCAGCAGCGTGTTGTGCGCCACCACCAGAACCGTGCCGCCGGGGTGCTCGCGCGCGAGGCCGCGCAGCGCGTCCGAGGCGCGGGCCGCGGCGGCGGACGGTGGCTCGGATCCGGGGAAGGCGCCGAGCTCGGCGTCCTCGCGGAAGCGGCGTACGGCCTCCGGGTCATCGGCGCTCATCTCCGCGATGGTGCGGCCTTCCCCCCAGCCGAAGTCCACCTCGCGCAGCGCCTCGACGATCTCCGGTTCCACGCCGAGGGCCCGGGCGGCGGGCAGGGCGGTCAGCCGGGCGCGGCTGACCGGCGAGCACGCCACGGCGTCGACGCCACGCTGCTCGGCCCAGCCGGCGAGATCCTCGGCCTGCCGCAGCCCCTTGGCGGTGAGCGCGACGTCGGAGATGCCTGCGTACCGGTTCTCCGCGTGCCATTCGGTCTCTCCGTGCCGTACGAGCAACAGGCGTGACGCCATCGGTGATCTCTCCCTGCGGTGCATTGATTCTTCAAAACAATGATGTTAAATCTATCAGCGCCAGTGTTAGTGGCGCTGCGGCAAAGCTGACGCGCATCGCCACCGCGACCCGAAGAAGGGCTCCCGCTCCATGCGCATCCTCGCCGCCGGCGATCATTTCGTACGCCCCGACCTCCTCAGCGCCGCGCTGCGCGAGGAACTCGGCTCCGCCGCTCAGGAGATCACCGAACTCACCCTGCCCTGGCCCCACGAGCCCTTCGGCCCGGTCGGCGACGTCCACGAGGCGAGCGGTACGGAGGAAGAGCTCATCGAGGCGCTGGACGGCGCCGAGATCTGCGTGACCCAGATGGCGCCCTTCACCGAAAAGGTCTTCACGGCCTGCCCGGACCTGCGCATGGTCGCCGTCTCCCGCGGCGGCCCGGTCAACGTCGACCTCGCCGCCGCCACCAGCCACGGCGTCGCCGTCTCCTTCGCGCCCGGCCGCAACGCCCCCGCCGCGGCCGAGTTCGCCATCGGCCTGATGCTCGCCGCCATGCGCCGCATCACCACGGCCGACGCCGAGCTCAAGCGCGGAAAGTGGCGCGGCGACTTCTACGCGTACGACGAGGGCGGCATCGAACTCGACGGCGCCACCGTCGGCCTCGTCGGCTACGGCGCGATCGGCCGCATCGTCGCCCGCGTCCTGCGCGCCTTCGGCTCTCACGTCCTGGTCGCCGACCCCTACACCGACCCGGCGGCCGCCCGCGCCGACGGCGTGGAGCCGGTCGAACTCGACGAACTCCTGCGCCGCAGCAGCGTGGTGAGCCTGCACGCCCGCCTCACCCCCGAGACCCACCACCTCATCGACGCCGCCAAGCTGGCACTGCTCCCCAAGGGCGCCGTCCTCGTCAACTCCGCGCGCGGCGGCCTCCTCGACTACGCCCCGCTGCCCGATCTGCTGAAGAGCGGCCGCCTCGGCGCCCTCGCCCTCGACGTCTACGACATCGAACCGCCACCCGCCGACTGGCCGTTGCACGACGCCCCGAACGTCGTCACCGCCCCGCACCTGGCCGGCGCCACCCAGCAGACCGCGCACCGCGCCGCCGCCATCACCGCCGCCGAAGCAGGCCGTTTCGTACGCGGCGAGAAGCTCGCGCACCCGGCCAACCCAGAGGTTCAGGAGGCCACGCGCCCATGAGCGTGATCATCGGCGTCGACATCGGCACCTCCGTCACCAAAGCCGTCGCCTTCGACGGCGAAGGGACCCCGCTGGCCTCGGCCGCCCGCCGCAGCAGCGTGGTGCGGCTGCCCGGCGGCCGCGTCGAACAGGACCTCGACGACGTGGTCCGTACGGTCGCCGAGGTCGTACGGGAGACCACCGCCGCACTGCCCGGACCGCCCACCGCGCTCGCCCTCACCGGCCAGGGCGACGGCCTGTGGCTGCGCGACGCCGACGGCCGCGCCGTGCGCCCGGCCATCTCCTGGATGGACGGCCGAGCCTCGGATCTGGTCGCGCGCTGGCTGGAGAACGGCACGGTACAGGAGGTGTACAAGCACACTGGATCCGGCATGTTCCCCGGCTGCCACGCCCCGCTCCTCGCGCACCTCCAGGAGTACGAGCCGCAGACCCTGCGCCGCGCGGTCACCGCGGGGTACTGCGTCGACGCCGTCGCTCAGTGCCTCACCGGCCGGGTGAGCGTGGACGCGTCCGACGCCACCCTGCCCTTCCTCGATCCGGTGAGCCGTACGTACTCGCCCGAAGCGCTGGCCGCCTGCGGAATCGAGGAGCAGGCGCGTCTGCTGCCCACCCCCGCCGCGCCCGGAACCGTGCTGGAGCTCGACGCCCACGGCGCCGAACTGCTGGGGCTGCCCATGGGACTTCCGCTGACCGCGGGACCGTACGACCTTCCGGCCTGCGCGATAGGCAGCGGCGTACGCGACGTGGGCGACGGACTGCTGATCGTCGGCACCACCCTGGCCTGCCAGGTCCTCACCGACCGGGCCAGGACAGACGGTTCCACCGAACCGGCCGGCATGTGGCTGTGCACACCGGACACCGACCGCTGGCTGCGCGCGATGCCCGCGATGGTCGGCACAGCGGCCCTGGAATGGCTCCTTACTCTCACCGGCGCCACCACTGCCGACCTCGACGGACTGCTCGCCGAGAGCCCTCCGGGCGCGAACGGCGTCACCGCGCTGCCCTTCCTCTCCGACGCGGGGGAGCGCGCCCCGTTCGTGGACCCCGCCGCCCGTGGCCGGCTCGACGGGCTCACACTCGGCCACACCCGCGCCGACGCGGTACGCGCCATGTGCGAGGCCATCGGCTACGCCGCCCGGCACTGCCTGGAGGCCGCCGGCCTCACCGGCACCCTCGCCGCGTGCGGCGGCGGCACTCGGTCGGGCCCGTGGGCGCAGCTCTTCGCCGACATCCTGGGGCGTCCGGTCCGTATCCCGCGGGACAACGAGGTGGGGGCGCTCGGCGCGGTACGGGTGGCGCGTCGCTTCCTCGGCGAGGCGCCGGAGCAGAAACCGCAGTTGTTCCGGACCGTGGAGCCGCGGCGGGAGTCACGCGGGGTGTACGAGGACGGCTACGCCGCCTACCGCTGCGCACTCGACGGGGCGCGCCCTCGGTGGGGCGGGCGGTAGGGCGCCGTTTCCCGCGCCAGGCCGGGCTAGGCCTTGGAGAGGGCGGCGGCCGCACGGGCCTCGCGGATCGGGGCTCCTGCCTGGTGGAGGCTGGTGAGCGCCTGCCGGTACGAGGTGATCAGGCTGGTCTCCAGGTAGCTGATGCCGAGGTCCCGGCAGTAGTCCCGGACGATGATCTGGGCCCGCCGCAGGTGCGGGGTGGGCATGCTGGGGAACAGGTGGTGCTCGATCTGGTAGTTCAGCCCGCCGAGCATGATGTCGGTGAACCAGCCGCCGCGCACATTGCGGGAGGTGAGCACCTGGCGGCGCAGGAAGTCGGGGCGGTCGTCGCCGGTCAGGATCGGCATGCCCTTGTGGTTCGGGGCGAAGATGGATCCGAGGTAGACGCCGAACAGGCACTGGTGGACGGCCAGGAAGGCGATCGCCATGCCGGGCGGCAGCACCAGGAACAGCGCGGTCAGGTAGACGGCGAAGTGGCCGAAGAGCAGCGTGCCTTCGAGGGTGCGGTTCTTGAGCGTGCGGTTGGCCAGCGCCCGTACGCCTGCCACATGCAGGTTGAAGCCTTCCAGCGTGAGCAGCGGGAAGAACAGGAAGGCCTGCGAGCGGCCGAGCAGCCGGGGCAGTCCCTTGGCCGCGCGCGCCTGGTCCTGGGACCAGACCAGTACGTCGGGGAGGACGTCCGGGTCGAGCTCCGCGTGGTTGGGGTTGGCGTGGTGGCGGGTGTGCTTGTCCTGCCACCATCCGTAGCCCATGCCGATGCCGAGGTTCCCGGCGAGGCGGCCGGAGCGCTCGCTGGCCTTGCGCAGCCGGAACACCTGACGGTGGGCCGTGTCGTGGGTCACCAGGGCGACCTGGCCGAAGACCACGGCGAGGAAACCGGCGACCGCCAGAGTCCACCAGCTGTCACCGACGAGTACGAAGGCGATCCAGCCGCCGGCGTAGAGGGCGGTCACCGCGGCGATACGAGCTGTGTAATAGCCGGGGCGGCGGCCCATCAGCCCGGCCGCGGTGATCTCCTTGGACAGCTTCGCGAAGTCACTGCCGGATTTCTGCGAGGCCAAGGGTGAGGGCGGAGGTCGTACCGAAGTCTGCACTGGCATGGAGAGGAGTCCTTCTGGTGGAGGCACGGGGGCGGGCGTAAGAGGGAATCCCGGGGATGCGCCCCGGTGGGGTGACGCTCAGCGGCGTCGCCGACGGCCGGAGGGGGCCACAGGCGCGCGGTGGGGGCTCGCGGCGCCAGGTATTGCGCGGATTTCGCGCCGCACCATCGGTCTGGGGGCCGATGGCCGGGGAAAGGGGGGAATCGGTCGGCCGGACCGGCGGAGCCGAGTGGATACGGGCGATCCGGCTTTCGGCGGCGTAGATGACGGCTCTTCCCTTGCCACGGTAAACCACATCCGATCGGCGGCCCGGCCGGAACGGGCCTTTCCGCCCTCCCCGGCCTTGCCCCGGCGCTACCCGGTCAGGGGTGTTCCGCTGGGCCTGCGCGCCGCGGCAGACGCACGTGGCCCCGCCAGGGCCCGATTTTGCAGCCTGTACGGCGTAGGAGCCCCGACCCGGCGGAGGGGCCTCTCTGCCCGCCTCCGCAGCCTGGCGCCCTGTGGTACGAATCACCTCCGGCCACGTCTCGCGGAGCTCCTGACAGCAGGTAGCCCTGGTCAGCGGGCAGGTCTGCGTACCGGTCCAGCCGCGCCCGAACAGCCGCAGCGGACGGCGGTCCAAGTCGCGCTCCTGGATGTACGCCTTGATCCGGTCCTCCGGCGGCCTGCCGGGGATGACGGTGCCGGGCCGGCTCTGGTGAAAGCTGCTTCAGACTCCGTCGGCCGGTCAACGCGAGGCGGGGATTACCCCACCCGGTCCTCCAGGTGCCGGGCGAGACGGTCGAGGAAGACGCGCTGGCCCGACACGAGCCGGTCACGGGCGCTCGCCGGCCCGCACCATGCGACCTGGTCGATCTCCGGGAACTCCCGCAGCACACCCGAGCCTCTCGGCCACTCCATGGTGAACGTCCCGAAATCCGCCAGCGCGGGGTCGAGATCCGCCTCCAGAGCCCAGACCGTGACGATTTTCCCGCTCGGCTGGCGGGACTCACCGAGGGCAATGAGCTCTCCATCGGGCACCGGCAGGCCGAGCTCCTCCGTGAACTCCCGGCGGGCAGCGGCCTCGGGCGTCTCGTCCGGCTCGTACTCACCTTTGGGGATCGACCAGGCCGCGGTGTCGCGGCCGGCCCAGAATGGACCGCCCATGTGACCGATGAGCACCTCGGCCCCGTCGCCCGAGGTACGGAACAGGAGGAGCCCCGCGCTTCGCTTGCCCGACATGCCGTCAAGTCTGCGCGCCAGGCCCGTCTGACGCCATCGGGCGAAGCCGTGTCGCGCTCCTCGGATGCGGAGGTATCGGGAGCGAAACGCGGCGGAAACCCTGTGTGCGGCGGCAGGCCTAGGCTCGGGGGTACTGACACCCCGGCGGACTGGAGCGCCGAGCGATGGCGGGAACTTCTGCTGGCCGGCCGGGGACGCAGGATGGCCGGCCGGACGACGCCCACGGCCGTGCCGTCGAAGGAGGCCTGCGGGACGTGAGCGAACGCAGCGCCACCTGACAGGGGCCCGGCGGGGCCCCGCGGGGCCCGTTGGTGTGCGCGGCGGCGCGTTCCGGCTGTTCATGTGCCGTTCCGGGGTACATGGGGGCCATGGATCAAGTGGTGCTGGCAGGGATGTGGGGGCTGGTGGCCGGGTCGGCCCTGCTGCTCGGGGCGGTGCTGGGGTACGCAGTGCGCATCCCGCAGTGGGTGGTGGCGTCGGTGATGGCGTTCGGTGCGGGGGTGCTGCTGTCGGCGGTCTCCTTCGAACTGGTCGAGGAGGCGTACGACCAGGCCGGGCTGGCTCCGGCAGCCATCGGGACCGTGGGTGGGGCCGTCGCGTACACGGCGGGCAACGTATGGCTGGCGCGCCGCGGGGCCCGGCACCGCAAGCGTTCCGGCCACCGGCAGTCGCAGCCGTCGGAGGCTCAGCAGGCCGGTTCCGGGCTGGCGTTGGCGCTGGGCGCCCTGTTGGACGGCGTACCCGAATCGGCGGTGATCGGCGTCAGCCTTGTCGACGGTGGGGCGGTGAGCATGGTGACCGTGGTAGCGGTGTTCATCAGTAACGTGCCGGAGGGTCTTTCGAGCTCCGCCGGCATGCGGCGGGCCGGCCGCGGCAAGAAGTACGTCTTCGGCATCTGGGGCGCGATCGCAGCCGCGAGTACGGCAGCGGCGGTGGCCGGCTACGCAGTCGTCGGCGGGTTGCCGACCGCGGTGGTGGCGGCGGTGACGGCCGTGGCGGCGGGGGCGATTCTCGCGATGATCGCCGACACCATGATTCCGGAGGCGTTCGAGGACGCCCACCTGGCGATCGGCCTGATCACCGTCAGCGGCTTCCTGGTCTCCTTCGCGCTGTCACACGCATGAGCTGCGTGCTCTTCGCGTCGCTTTCACCACTCGAATGACAGGGTGCCGAGAGGCAGCCGCGTGAAGCGGATGGTGTCGTGATACGTCGTCAGCCCCGTCTCGTAGAGCAGGCCCACCGTGGCTGTGCTCGTCTGCACCAAGTCCGAATAGCCCGCCGGGTCGTCCGACAGGGACCGGACCGGCCGCCACGAACGCCCGCCGTCGTCGCTGGCACGCACCTGCATCCGGAGCCGTTTGTCCGGATCCGACGGGCCGGAGTACAGCAGCGGGCTTCTCCACGGCCGGCCGGAGACCTGGAGCACACTGCCCTGGACCGTCGGACCCGTCAGCTGAGGCTGCGGTCGGAAGGGGACGGCCAGGGTCAGACCACCGTCGGTGCTGTAGGCGTCGGCGCGGGTGCCCTCGGCGGCCCGGTCGTGGTCACGGGCGTTGATGTAGACCGTGCCGTCCGGTAGCTCGGCGAAGGTGCTCTCGTTGAGCGCGAGAGGACCGCCGGCCGACCTGCTCACGTAACCGACGTGCCAGGTGTGCCCGCCGTCGTCGCTGTAGAGCGAGTGGCCGCCGCTGCGCCCGTTCGTGCCCGCACTGTGGTTCGCGGGCACCAGCAGCCGCCCTCGGTGGCGCCCGTGCCGCAGGGCGGCGCCGTGGCCGGGGCCGACGGCGTACCAGCGCCAGCCGGAGGGCTTGACCGACTCGGTGATGTCCCGCTGCGGCGACCACGTCCTGCCGCCGTCGGTACTTCGCTGGACGTACACCCGGCGGACCGAGGCGGCGGCCCTGCCGGACGTCACCTGCCGCTTCGTGGCGCCGCCGATGGTCCGGCACGTCACCAGCACGATGTCTCCGCTGCGGGGATCGATCACCGGCACGGGGTTGCCCACCGTGTCCTTCCCGGCGTCGGCGACCAACTGCGGTGGCTGCCAGGTGCATCCACCGTCGAGGGAGCGCCGCAGGACCAGGTCGATGTCACCGTTGTCGGCTGCGGAATCGCGCCGGCCCTCGGCGAACGCGAGCAGCGCGCCGCCGGGTACCTGGAGGGCGGCCGGGATACGGAAGGTGTGGTAGCCGGAGGCGCCCGACCGGTAGGGCACGGATGCCGGGCACGGCGCCGCGTGATCGTACGCCGCGCGACCTGGCGTCGCGTGATCGTACCCCGCTGGTTCGGGCGGCTGAGTCACGGCCAGCCCTGCTACCAGCGTCAGCAGGAAGGCCAGTCGCCGGCTGGCAGTGGCACGAAGTCTCATCGCGTCTCTCGGTCCGGTGCGGCTTCGCGGAGGCGTGTGGGAGCCCGACTCCGACTGTCCGCATGGAACATAGCGACAGAGAGCTCCCGCACCTGCCAGCGCCACGCTGTCAGCGGCGCGGTGGGAGGCGGTGCAGGCGGACTTCGCTCAGCCGCCCGTCCTCGGCGACGGCGGTCATGTAGGTGCAGTAGGGCTGTCGCCGCCGGTCGGTCGGCGAGCCGGGGTTCAGCAACCGCAGCCCGCCCGGCGTTGTGCTGTCCCACGGAATGTGACTGTGACCGAACACCAGTACATCCAGGTCCCCGAAGCGCTCCGCACACCGGCGCTCCCGCCCTTGAGCGGCTCCGGTTTCGTGTACGACGCCGAAGCGGAGCCCACCGACCTCCGCCCGCGCCACTTCAGGCAGCCGGGCACGCAGCTCCGGGCCGTCGTTGTTGCCGTACACGCTGATGAGGCGCCGTGAGTGCGCGTCGAACAGATCCAGGGCGGCCACGTCCACCCAGTCGCCGGCATGGATCACGACATCGGCTTCCTGCGCCCGCGCGAGGAGTTCGGGGGGCAGCTCCCTGGCGCGTTTGGGCAGATGCGTGTCGGACGTCAGCAGGAGGCGCACGTACACCACCGTAGGCGGGCCTGCCACCCCTGGCACCCGGAGGCTCTGGCCTGCGGGGATAGCGGTGGGTCACCGTTCGGAATGCGCGGATGCGCCGACGCTGTTTCGCTGGTTCGGCCCGCTCTGTCCTGTCACCCGAGGAGTGATTATGAGCGCTGCAGGTGAGTCCGGCGGTCGTGCCCAGGAGTTGCGCCAGCTGGCGCAGGAAATGGACCAGGCCGCGGAGCGTGCCCCTGACCCGGAGCAGCGCAAGCGGCTCAAGGACAAGGCCCGCCGCCTCAGGGAGCAGAGCGAGCAGGCAAGCAGCATGGGCGGCGGGGACATATACCCCCCGAAATAAGCCCGCCCCTGCGTATGGCACCGGCCGGTGGCTGCCCCCGCGCCCTCAGGCGTGCGAGAGGCCACCGGCCGGTCATGTGCAGTGGCAACGGCACGGGCACCGAAGCCGGTCCGATGAGCGCTGATGTGCGTACGGAGTCCGACCGCGTGATGCTGTTGGCGTGAACACTCATGACCAGGGAGCCGACAGCCCGGAGAGCGGTGCTGGTACCGGTACCAGCACTCAGGTGCCCACCGTGGGGGTGGAGGAGGAGTACTTTCTCATCCACCCCCGGACGCGTCAGGTGCAGCCTGCGGGCGCCCGCGTCGTGGCCCGCGCCTCCGCGGTCCTTGGCGACCTCGTCTCGGGTGAATTCACCCAGTACCAGATCGAGGGCAAGACGCCCCCGTGCTCGGGCCCCGAGGAGCTGCGCAAGGAACTGACCCGGGTACGCGCGGCAGCCGTCGCGGCCGCCCGTGAGGAGGGCCTGCGGCTGTGCGCGTCCGGCACGCCGGTCATGGGAGGCGGAGTACCGGCCGACATCGGTGACCACCCGCGATACCGGGCAGGGGCGGACCAGTACCGAGCCCTGCTCGACGACTTCGCCATCTCCGCCTTCCACGCCCATGTGCATCTGCCCGACCGGGAAGTGGCCGTGCTGGTCACCAATCACCTCAGGCCGTGGCTGCCGCTCCTCGTGGCGATGAGCGCCAACTCGCCCTTCCACCAGGGACGCGACACCGGATACGCGAGCTGGCGTGCCGTGATGAGGAGCGGTTTCCCGTGCCTGGGGCCGCCGCCGTACGCCGCGTCGCTGGAAGAGCACCAGCACATCGCCGAGGCGATGGCGGAGTCTGAGGCCATGCTGGAGGCCGGCATGCCGTTCTGGGACGTCCGGCCGAACCCGCGACTGCCGACGCTGGAGATCCGCACCATGGATGTCCTGCCGGACATCGACGACACGGTGGCTCTCACGGCGCTCATCAGGGCGCTCGTGGTGACGGCGGAGGCGAAGGTCGTACGCGGCGACCCAGGCCCTCGTACCTCCGGCGAACTGCTGCGCGCCGCGTACTGGCGCGCGGCACGGGACGGCTGGTCCGGCAAGGGCGTCGACGCGCTGAGCGGACGGATCCTGCCAGCCTCGGTGCAGGCGGAGCGACTCGTCGAGTACGTGCGTCCCGTGCTGGAGGAGTACGGGGAGATGGGCGAGGCGGCGGCGTTCCTGCGGCGCCTCGACAGCCGGGGCTGCGGCGCGCAGCGTCAGCGTGCCGTGGCCGCCACGGGGACCGGGCCCGCCGCTGTCGTGGACGACCTCATCGCGGCGACTGCTGGGCAACGGTAGGTCAGCGCCTCCGGGAGCGTGCCCGGCTCAGCGGGGCGTGAGGGTCGTCACCAGGACGTCGCGGTACGCGGGCCGGCCGGGGTCGAGCGGGCGGATCGGCGAGACCTGGTGCAGGGTGCGGCGGTCGTCACCGAGGAGCAGCGTTCCCGGCTCGCTGAGCGTCGTCGCGAGCGCTTGCTTGCCGTCCGGGTCGAACACCGAGCTCTCGCCGCCGTCGGCGTTGTGCCGGCCGACCAGGAGCGAGGAGACGAGCGTGACGCCGTCCCGGTGAAGCCCTTCTGGGGTCGGCTGCCCTTGCCCGTCGGCCGAGGCGACGACACGGAAGGGATGTACCTTCACGCTCCATTCGCCAGTCTGGTCAAGGCAGCCCGCGAGGCCGCCCAGCAGCCTGATCAGGGACCGCAGAACGGGATCGGCCGCGAAGGCGTCGGTCAGCGGGTCGAAGTGGCGGTCCACCTGGACGTAGAGCGGATTGGTGTCCTGCGGCTGTACGAACGGGATGTGCGGCAGGAGGGTCAGTTCCCCCGTGGCCGCCGCGAGGGAGAAGTGCCCGTACCGACGAAGCCGGCATGTGCCGCTTTCGGCCGCGTATCTGTCGGGTGACAGGTTTGCCCAATGCGCGCGGAAGCGCTCCCAGGCCTGCCGGTCCGTTCCCGTACAGGCTGTCACGGCGTCCGGCGGCATCAGATGCACTCCGGTCGAGGTCAGGGCCTGTCGGGCGGCCTCCACCAAGCCGGTCCGGGCGGTGTCGGCGGCGGCACCCGCGGTGGTGCCGAGGTCGAGGTCGAGATTGCGGTCGCGGTCCAGGTCCAGGTCGTCCATTGACATGTCCGTCCACTTCAGCGGTGCGGTGCCCTGCGGCGCTCCGGCTTCAATGGTCGGGCGCCAGGCGGCGGGCCGCATCCCGGCCGCGCCCGCGGGGCCGGCTCTCCTCGCCTGTCCCGCGCACCTGCCGGCGAATTGCGAAGCCCATGGGCCGGCGGGACGCTGGATATGTCAGCCCTCCGGCGTACGATCCGCCTGCGGCATGGCCAACGAGGTGCCGGGCGCCGGCGCACAACCGCTCACCGGCGGCCCGTCAGGGGAGAGGCCCGGTGGGAAGCGGTTCCGCGTCTCGGCAGGGAGATAGCCATGGACGGCACCACTCTGGAAGCGATGAGGACCGCCCTGCGCGGCCCGGTCATCGGTCCGCAGGACCCGGAGTACAACGAGTCCCGCAAGATCTACAACGCCATGATCGACCGCCGCCCGGCGGCCATAGTGCGCTGCTCGGACGCGGCCGACGTCATGGAGGCCGTCAATTTCATCCGGGACAACGGCCTCGAAGTGGCTGTCCGGGGTGGTGGGCACAGCGGCCCCGGCTTCGGCCTGGTGGAAGACGGCGTCACCATTGACCTCTCGCCCATGCACTGGGTGCGCGTCGACCCCACCGCGAAGGCCGCGCGGGTCGGCGGCGGCGGTCAGGTCGGCGATCTCGACCACGCCGCCCACGGCTTCGGTCTGGCCACCCCCGGCGGCGTGGTGTCCACGACAGGGATCGGGGGTCTGACCCTCGGCGGCGGTCACGGCTACCTCACCCGCAAGTACGGGCTCATGGCGGACAATTTGCTGGCGGCGGACGTCGTGCCGGCCGACGGCAGTTTCGTCACCGCGAGCGAGACCGAGAACCAGGACCTCTTCTGGGCACTGCGCGGCGGCGGCGGGAACTTCGGCATCGTTACGTCGTTCAGCTACCGGCTCCACCCGGTGGACACCGTGGGCGTCGGGGTCACCGTATGGCCCGTCGACAGCATGCGCGAGGTGCTGCGCTGGTACCGCGACTTCCTTCCGGAGGCGCCCGACGACCTGAACGGCTTTTTCGCGTTGCTCACTGTTCCGCCCGGCCCGCCCTTCCCGGAAGAGATCCACTACCACAAGATGTGCGGAGTCGTGTGGTGCTGGACAGGGGACCTGGACCGCCTGGAGGAGACCCTCACGGTCGTGAACCAGCCAGGCCCGCCGGCCTTCCATTTCGCGGCACCGATGCCCTACCCCGCGCTGAACGGCATGTTCGACGCGCTGCTCCCCCCAGGCCTGCAGTGGTACTGGCGCGGCCACTTCTTCGACCGGATCACGGACGAAGCCATGGACGTGCACGCCAAGTACGGCGAAAGCCTCCCGACCGAGCTGTCGATCATGCACCTCTACCCGGTGGACGGAGCCGCGAGCCGGGTCGGCCCGGACGACACGGCGTGGAGTTACCGGGACGCCGTCTGGTCCGGTGTCATCGCCGGCGTCGACCCCGACCCAGCCAGCGCCGAGGCTGTCAAGCAGTGGTGTGTGGACTACTGGGAGGAACTGCGACCGCATTCCATGGGCGCCGCTTACGTCAACTTCATGGGCGCGGAGAGCCAGGACCGGGTCAGGGCCGCCTACCGAGGCCATTACGACAGGCTGGCGGCAATCAAGCGAACGTACGACCCGCACAACTTCTTCCACGCCAACCAGAACATCGAGCCGGCGGAGCAGTACTGAAGTAGCAGTACTGAACCGCCCGAAGGGGTTCGGCGGTGCGGCAACCAGCGGTCATCGAGGCGCCGTCCGTACTCGGCCTGCGGCCTTCCGGCGTACAGGACTTGCCGACGGCTCTCCTCGACACCGGTCTGCTGACGCACCTCGGGGCGGTGTGGGCCGGCCGGATCGAAGCACCGGCGTACGACCCCGGGCGCGACGCCGGCACCGGGATCCTGAACCCGGTCGGCATCGCGCAGTACTCGGTGCGACTGGCGGACCTGGTCGGCAGCGTCCTCGGCCGTGGCTGCTTTCCCGTGGTCCTCGGCGGCGACTGCAGCATTCTGCTGGGCAACCTCCTCGCTCTGCGACGGCGCGGGCGTTACGGGCTGCTGTTCCTCGACGGCCACACCGACTTCTACCAGCCGTCGGCGGAGCCGACCGGCGAGGCCGCGTCGATGGAACTCGCCCTGGCTACGGGCCGCGGCCCTGCGCTGCTCGCCGACCTTGAAGGCCGCGGGCCCCTCGTACGGGACGAGGACGTCGTCGCCTTCGGCTTCCGTGACGCCGCCGAGTCCGCCGAGGCCGGGATGCAGCCTTTGCCGCCTCGGCTGAACGCGATCGACATCGACGGGGTACGCGCGGCCGGAGCCGCCGCGGCGGCGCGCCGGGCGGTCGACCGGCTTGCCGGCGCTGGACGCGCCGGGTACTGGGTCCACCTCGACGTGGACATCCTGGACGACGCGATCATGCCGGCCGTCGACTACCGCCTTCCCGGCGGACTGACTTGGCTCGAACTGGAGAGTGTGCTGCGGACCGCGCTCGCCGGCGAGCGCCCCCAGGGACTCGACGTCACGATTTTCAACCCCCGCCTGGACCCGGACGGAACGATCGGCGTCCGCCTCGGCGAGTGCCTGCGCCGAGGGCTGTCGGTGCGCACAGGCAACTGAAGCTGAGCCACGGCCCCCTGGGGACGCGCGCGGAGTTGAGGTATGACTTGGTCGGACCATGGTCATACCAGCGATGCCAGGAGGACAGCCCATGTCACGTCCGGTCAGTCCGGTCACCATCGTCACAGGCGGCAGCCGAGGCATCGGCGCCGCCACGTGCGTCCGGCTGGCGGAGGACGGACACGACCTTGCCCTGGGATACGTCGCCAACAAGGCGGCCGCCGAGGAGACCGCGGCGGCCGTGAGGGCAGCGGGGGCGCGCTGCGTCACGGTGCGGGTGGACACCTCCGACGAGGCGGACGTGGAGCGGCTGTTCGACACCGCCGCGGCCGGCCTCGGCCGGGTGACCGGGTTGGTCAACAACGCAGGTGTGACCGGCCCGCTGGGCAGACTCGCCGATGCCCGCACCGAGGATCTGCGACGGGTGCTGGAGGTCAACCTGCTCGGCTACCTGCTGTGCTGCCGCCGAGCCGCCCGGGACATGGCGGAGTCCGGCTCCGGCGCCATCGTCAACATCTCCTCCGCGGCCGCCACGCTCGGCAGCCCGGGCGACTATGTCCACTACGCGGCCACCAAGGCGGCCACCGACGCCCTGACCGTCGGCCTGGCCAAGGAGCTCGGCCCGGACGGCATCAGGGTCAACGCCGTCGCGCCCGGCATCATCAACACGGAGATGCATTCCGCCATGGGGGATGCCGACCGTCCCGCCAGGGCGGCCGCTCAGATCCCCCTCGGCCGCCCCGGCGAGCCCTCCGAGATCGCCGGCGCCGTCGCCTGGCTCCTGTCGGCCGATGCCTCGTACACCACCGGCACGGTCCTCAGGGTCTCCGGCGGCCGCTGAGCCACAGAGCGAGCTGCGGTCCGTCCGTACACGATGGCCGCCAGGCCCACGCCGAGGAGTCCGCCGAGGAGTTGGGCGGCGATGAAGCCGGGGAGTGACGCGGGGGCGATGCCGGTGAGGGAGTCCGTGAGCGTCCGGCCCACCGTCGCGGCGGGGTTGGCGAAGGATCCCGACGAGGTGAACCAGATCGCCGCGCCGATGTACGAAGCGACCGCGACCGGGGCGAGCTGTGCCCGGCCTATGCGGTCCAGCCCGTACACCACCAGCACAAGCCCGGCCGTGGCGACCGTTTCACCGAGCAGCAGATGGCCGGCCGACCGTACTTGGGTGGACCAGACACCGGGCGTCCGGCCGAACATGGTCTCGGCCAACAGGGCTCCTGCGACGGCCCCGGTCAGCTGCGCCGTGATGTAGAGGGCGACCTGTTGGCAGCTGAAAGGGCTTTCGCCGCGTCGCTGCGACCACCACGCGAAGAGTGTGATCACGGGGTTGAGGTGAGCCCCCGAGACCGGGCTGAGCAGGACGATCAGCAGGCCGAGCCCGACCGCCGAGGCCAGTGCGTTGGCGAGGAGCTGGACTCCGGTGTCCTGGCTGAGGCCGGCGGCCTGGAGGCCGGAACCAATGATCACGGTCACCAGCGCTGCGGTCCCTACCAGCTCGGCAGCCGCCCGGCGTGGCAGTGCTCTGTCGATGACCATGATCTGGTTTCTCCCCCGGATGACGCTACAGCGGAAAATATATTCCGTATCTTGGAAAGAATGTAGAGGGGGAGGGGCTCGGAGGGCCGGTCATGCCGGTCAGGTGCGGGAGGCCGTTGCGAGCAGCACCTCATGCGTAAGCGTCGCGGCCTTCGTCCGTCAGCGTGATGATGCGTGTGCTCCCCTGACATACGAGCCGGGAGGCATCCAGCGCGAGCAGTGCCCGGGCGGTCATGGCGTCGGTGATCGCCACACCCAGGGCGGACCGGCGCAACCTGGCGCCCATCTCGTCGGCCTGGGTGCTGGGGCAGCATGTGGTCCTCGGTCTGGGAAGCGAGAGCCAGACGGCCCGGAATTTCGCCGTACGGCCGGAACTGGTTGGGGTCACGGCTTCCGCTCGGAGACGACCCGGCACCTGCCATGAGCCGCGCTGTGGGCACGCCGTAGGCTGCGGGGCACGGAGACCGGGCACGGGGGCGGCATGCTCCGGCGCTCCCCAGGGCGCCTACACTCGTCCTTCGTTCTGGCTGCCGCCAGAGACGGCACGTACCGACTTGAAGGGCCCTCTTCGACGTGAGTTCCGCAAACCGTGCCGAGGCACCGATCTATGCAGGCCTCATAGAGGAGCGGGGCGATGTACCCGCCGAGGTACGCCGGGCCGCCGAGGAGACGCTCCGGGAGGTCGAGCAGGCGATGGACTTCAGCTCTGTGCGTGCGACGGCGATGCGCTGGTAGGCCGAGCGGTACGCGGCAAGCCGGCCTCAGGCGGCCAAGTCCTTCAGCAGGGCGGGCAGCGCCATCCCGATGGGCTCGCGTACGACCTCGTCGGCCAGTGCGTCGTAAGGCGTCGGCTCGGCATTGACGACGATCAGCCGTGCGCCGTACTCCGCGGCTGTCCCCGCCAGCGAGGCGGCCGGCTGCACCTTGAGGCTGGTGCCGACGGCCACGAACACGTCGCTCGCTTTGGCGATCGCCAAAGCCTGAGCCATCACCGCGGGGTCGAGGCGCTGCCCGAACATCACTGTGGCCGACTTGAGGATGCCCCCGCACGCACGACACGGCGGGTCTTCCTCGCCTGCCCGCACCCGCGCCAGCGTCTCCTCCATCGGAGAGCGGCTGTGGCAGCCGGTGCACACCGACGTCCGGGCCGTCCCGTGCAGTTCGAGCACCTTACGGGCGGGCAGACCGGCGAGCTGGTGCAGCCCGTCGACGTTCTGGGTCAGGACCCTGACCGGAACCCCCGAGCGTTCCAGCTCGGTGATCGCCCGGTGCGCGTCGTTCGGCCGGGCCCGCAGCGCGGGACTGTCGACGCGCATGCGCCAGGCACGGCGCCGGACGTCCGGGTCGGCCATGTAGAAGTCGTACGTGACGAGCTTTTCGGCCTCCGGATCGCGTCGCCACAGGCCGTTCGGCCCCCTGAGCGTAGGCGGCGGGACACGTCGGCGTCGACGGGATTGAGGGCCTAGCGCCCCGGGGAACCGAGGGGGATGACTCGCGCGTCGATGTCCCCGATGCGCAAGATCGAAGACGTTCTCGGGGGACCTCGGACATGACGGACGGCACGGCCACTCGGTACCTCTACCTCGCCCGGCACGGTGAGGCGTCACCGGACGAGACAGCTCTGACCGAAAACGGGCGCCGCCAAGCCGTTCTGCTCGGTGAACGGCTCCGGAGTACGCCCCTGTCCGCGATCCATCACGGTCCGCTGCCCCGGGCGGCGCAGACGGCTCGGCTGATCGGCGAGCAGCTCGTCGGCGTACCACTGCACCAGTGCGAACCGGCCGGCGACTACATCCCCTACCTGCCGCGGAAGCAGGAGCTGCCGCCGGATTCGGCCGACCGCATGCTCAGCTTCCTCGCGCAGTTTCCGGAAGGTGAGCGTGAGCGTGGTCCGGCGCTCGCCAGGGAGGCACTCGCGGCGTTCGCCGGACCGGTGGAGGGTGACGAGCCTCGTCATGAGCTGGTCGTCACCCACAACTTCCTCATCGGCTGGCTGGTACGAGCCGCCCACGACGCGCCACAGTGGCGCTGGATGGGGCTCAACCACGGCAATGCGGCTCTGACGGTCATCCGCTATGCGCCCGGCAGGCCGTCCTCCGTGCTCTTCTACAACGACATGCGGCACCTGCCCGCAGAACGGCGCTGGACCGGCTTCCCGCGTGAACTCCACATCTGAGGTACGGCCGCCCCGTTCGTAATGCGCGACTATGGATGCATGTGTGCGGCGTAACGGCTTCTCACCGAGGAGGCGACATGGGCAGGTCTGATCACTACGAGTTGGTTTTCACACACCCAGGCGCACCCGCAGCCGTTCCGGAGGCCGCGGATGTCGTGGAAGTGCACCGTACGGATCGCAGTGGGCCCGGTGGCCACCCGGTGTACGCGGACGACACCGGCATCGTCCTGGCCGAGATAAGCGACCGTGACGAAGTACGGATTCTCGCCAGTGGCGGACATCAGGATCCCGCGGCGGCGGTTCAGGTACGTCCGGCTTGATGAGCCCGTGGCTGCGAGCGGCGGTCAGAGGCCCGGCGGTCCGGGGCCTGGCAGTGGGCAGTTTTTGCTGTGGCGCGGCCGACGCGTGTGATGGAAGGGGAGTGATCCATTCTGGATCTCGCATTGCACCCCGGCAGGGTGGACCCTGCCGCGGAGTGCGGCAGGAACTGCTTCGAGGCCTTCTCCGGCATCGCGCTTCAGCCGTCTGGACATCGGCACGATCACTACGTGCATTTCATCGACCAGCCCCGCGCGCAGGAACTGCTGAATGGTCGCGGCGCCTCCGCCGAGCCGCACATCCTGCCCGTCCGCCGCTTCGAAGGCCGCAGAACGGTCTCGGGGCCGCCGTCGGTGAAGTTGAAGGTCGTGCCGCCGTCCATGGCCAGTGACGGCCGGGGGTGGTGGGTGAGGACGAAGACGCCGTGGTGAAAAGGCGGGTTGTCGCGGCCCATGGTCGTCGCGCCGACGCCGGCCTCACTGCGGGCGACGAATTTCGTCGTCGAGGCCTTCCACCCCGCCCGGACCACGCATCGTCCGCGTCGCGGCGGGCCACGGCGCTGCTGCGTGGCGCACGCGTCCGAGGTGAAATCGAACGTACGCGTCGTTCGTTTCGCTATGGATCGAGGACGGGAACACCCGACCGGACCGCGTTGTTTTGACGGGAAAGCCGGCCACCGTCTCCTTACCTGAGACGTGTCCGACACCCTCTGCCCCCGGGATGCCATGTTGACTCCCCGCCCGCTTCCCGCCGCGCTCGCAGGCGCACTCATAGCCGTGCTGGTCGGCTGTGCCACCGGGGCCACCGGTGCCGCCGATGCGGCGCAATCGCCGGGCACCACCGCGGTGGCGTCGGCGACAGTCACCGAACCGACCCTCTCCTCGTCCCCTGCCGAGCCGGTCGTGCGCAAGAGCAGCACGCGGAATGAGACGGCACTGCTGGGCATCCCCTCGATCGGCGTCAAGAACCTGCGTGTCGTCCCGTACGAGGGGACGACCGACGACTGGCCGGGTACGCGCATCCAGAACCGTGGTGTGGCCGCCAGTCCGTACGGCGACGAAGGCGGTGTCGGGCCCGGCGAGGTCGGCAACTACCTGGTCACGGCCCACCGCCTCTCCTCCGGAGGACCGCTGCGCGACCTCCCGTCCGTCGGCAAGGGCGACTCCGTATTCGTCACGTCGGGCGGCAAGGTGTACGAGTACAAGATCGCCGACACCAGGAAGACATCCTTCCGCTCCGAGCGGTCACTGGCCGAGCAGCGGGCCGCGGTCCCGGGATCGCCGGGCAAGAAGCCGACCAAGGCAATGATCACTGTCTCCACCTGTGCGACGCCGGAGGATGACGCGGCCGGGAACTTCTGGCGTGACGACAAGGGCAATCCCGAGCATCGCATCGACAAGATCGGCGTGCTGGTCTCGTCGCGGGCAGCGCCAAGCGAGTAAATAAAGCTTGTGGGTGATGGGCGACGGGCAGCCGTGTCCGTGGGACGGCCTCGGCCGTTGCTTCGGGCATGATCAAAGCAAAGAGCGTCCTCGCCGTCGCAGCCCTCGCTGCCGGCGTCACAGCACTCGCCGCCCCCACCGCGTGCGCTGCCGACTCGTCCGGCCCGTACATGCTGTCCGTCACCGATGAGCTCGACAAGCTTGGCTCGACCGCCGTGCCTGCCGACCGCCGGGCGGAAGTGCCGACCGTCACCGATCAGCTCAGGGGGCTCGGCCAACTGCACAAGCTCAACGAGCTTCAGCAGTTCACTGGCATGGTTACCCCCGTCACAGGGCTGATTCCCGCCGTCGAGTAGTACGTGCCCCCGGGCGCGCTCCGTGATGCTGCCGCAGTCGCGGCAGCGCGCCCTGCGTAGGCTTTGCGGGTTTTACGAGGACCTCAGCCTCTACTCCTACTCGGACGACGGAGAGTCGTTCACCGTTTCCGTCGAGTGAGTACGTCGCGTCGCCGGACAGGGCCGGCCTCAGGCGACCGCTACGTCGTCGCCGTCCAGGTTTCTGCGGCGGCCCACCAAGGGTCTCCCCAGCGCCAGTGCGTCGATCCAGCCCGGCGAGCCGATCGGCACATCGGCGAAGCGGCGCGCCGGCCATCACCCCGACTCGTCCGGCGCCAGGGGCCGTTCGGCAGGGGTTGCCGCTGGCTGCTCGTGTCCCGCTCCGCCCGGCCGCTCCAGCGCACCCGGCCAGGCGGCCACGCCCGCCGCCACCGCCGTCGCGGCCGCCGCGGCGAGAAAGCCCCACACCGGCCCGGAGGGCTGGTCCGCGACAACGTTGAGCATTCGCTCCGGGACCAGCTTGCCCACCAGCTCCGCCTCCACCGTCAGTGCGGGCGCTATGACCGCGCCGGTGAGGAACAGGAGGCCGCCGAGGGCCACCGAGCCGGGCATAAGGGCCCACAGCGCGTAACCGGCCGCCAGCGCGGTCAGCAGCCAGGCGAACCGGCGGACCAGCGGCGCGGCGAACTGCCTGCTGCCGTACCAGATCCCGGCCACCGCGCTGCCGATGCTCCATACGGCGATCAGCACCCCCGTCGCACTCCCGGCGGCCGCCCCGTCATGGGCCTTGGTGAACGCCGCGATCGCGACCGGCGCGCCGCCGAAGGAGAAGGCGATGCCCGCGGCACACACCAGCAGCGCGGGCAGCCCCGGCTCCCGCAGCGGCCCGAGCCCGCGCGCCCGTGCACCGGCGGAAGCCGGACGCAGTTCGCGCATCGCGCGGCCACGGACCAGCGCCAGAGTCCCGAAGCCGGTACACAGGGCCGCGCCGGCCAGCGCGGCTGCCGGACCCGCGATGCCCGCGTCGGTGCCGAGGACGGAGCCGAGCGGCCCGCCGATCAGCATGAACCCCGAGAACAGCAGCGGGCCGACCACGAAGACCAGCTCGAAGAGCGTCGACTCGGCCGCCATCGCCGCCGTACGGGCCTTACCGCGGCCGCTCTCCGCACTCGTCAGTACGGTCCACGCCGCCCGCAGCGCGGGACTGATCGCGGGGAACGCGGCACCGGACACCGCCGCGATCACGCACAGCACCGGAACCGGAAACTCCGCCAGCACCGCGGCCAGCAGACCGAGTTGGAGTGCGGCGTACACAGCGGCGTAGTACGGCAGCACCCGGCCCGCGCCGAAACGGTCGGCCAGCCGTCCGGCCATCGGCGCCGTCACCGCCGTGGCCAGCGAGGTCGACGCGCCCACCAGACCGGCCTGGCCAAAGCTGCCGGTGGTCTCTTTGACCAGCAGCAGCCAGGCGAGCACCGTGACGCCCTGGCCGAGCCGGGCCACCACCCCGCCCACCAGGAGCAGCGGCGCGCCGGGGACGCGCCAGACCGTCGCGTACTGTCCGAAGGCTGTCGCGTGGTGCTCCCGCAGGGGACGCCGCGGCCCCGGAAGTGGCGGGCGGTGGCGACGACGGCAGCTTCGACGCCGGCCGAAGCCCGTCATGTGCAGAGCTGGGTTATGGACATGAGTAAAACCATATCCATAACGACAATCATTTTCGCCAACTCCACGCCGCCGGGTCGGCTAGCGAAGCTTTGGCTGCTCTTCTTCCTCTTCTTCCTCTTCGTCCGGAAGCTTCACGTCGGAGACGGCGATGTTGACTTCGACGACTTCCAGGCCCGTCATCCACTCGACGGCGGAGACCACGTTGCCTCGCACGGCGCCGGCGACATCCGTGATCGAGACGCCGTAGTCGACGACGATTTCCAGATCGATCGCCGTCTGCTTCTCGCCCACTTCGACCTTGACTCCCCGCGATACGGACTTTCCGGTGCCGGGCACGCGTTCCCGTGCGGCTCCGAAGGCGCGGGAGATCCCGCTTCCCATCGCGTGGACGCCTGTCACATCGCGGGCTGCCATGCCGGCGATTTTTTCGACCACACCGTCGGCGATGGTGGTCCGGCCCCGGGCGCTGGGACCGTTCTGCTGTCCGGTTTCGGTCATAGCTCGTTCCTTTCCAAGGAGAGGAGCCTGCTACCCGTCCCTCCACGTTAGGCACGTGACACCGTGCCGCGCAGCCTGGGCGCGATCTGAAAGCAGGGGCCCCCGGTCGTCAGGAACCGGGGACCCCTGCGCTAGGGGGGTGGGGGCGCGCCGGCGCCGGGTCGCGCGGTCACACCTTGCGTACGGTCGCGCCGGCTGTGGTCAGTGCGTCGGTCTCGTCGTCCGAGGCGGCGTCGTCGGTGACGACGAGGTGCAGGGCGGAGACAGGGGCGACGAAGGCGAGAGCGGTACGGGAGAGCTTGGTGGCTTCCGCGACGGCGATGACGCGGCGGGCCGAAGCGATCGCGGCGCGCTTGACGGCGGCGTCGTCCAGGTCGTACGCGGTCAGTCCGTCCGTCGCGTTCAGCCCGCAGCAGCCGATGACGGCGGTGTCGAACCGCAGGGCGGCCAGCGACGCCGTGGTCAGCGGGCCGGTCAGCGCCAGCTCGCCCGGCCGCGGTCGCCCGCCCGGCACCAGCAGCGTCAAGTGCGGCGCCGCGGTCAGCGCGTTGGCTCCGTGGAGGGACAGCGGCATCACGGTCAGGCGGCGGTGTTCCAGCGCGCGGGCCACTTCCAGGCAGGTGGTGCCGCTGTCGAGGACGACGGACTCGCCGTCGGAGATGAGTGCGGCGACCGCGGCGGCGATGCGCTGCTTGGTCTCCAGCCCCTCCCGTGCCCGCAGTGCGAAGGGCGGTTCATCGCCGTACCGCAGCAGACTTCTGGCTCCTCCGCGGTAGCGCTCCAGGACTCCCTGGTCGGCCAGGGCCTCCAGATCGCGGCGGATGGTCATCTCCGAAGCGCCGGTGAGTTCGGCCAGCTCCGCGACGCCCATGCGGCCCGCCTCGCGCACGGCATCGGTGATCTGCCTCCATCGGTCTGTGCTTGCCATGCCCTCATTGAACATAAGTTGCGTTTGAAATGCAACCTTACGAACATTTACTTTGTTCGTTATGTTCGTAGGCATGGAAAAAACACTGCGGGCAGGCCGTCTGGCCACCTTTGCCTATTTCGCCCTGAACGGCTTTCTCATGGGGATGTGGATCATCCACATCCCTGCCATCGAGCACCGTGCCGGGACGAGCCACGCCGTGCTCGGCTGGCTCCTGCTGCTGCTCGGCGCGGGAGCCTTCGCGGGCATGCGGATCGTCGGCCCGCTCGCCGACCGCTCCGGCGCCCGCATCGTCGTACCGGTCAGCGCGGCACTGTGCAGTGCCGCCCTCGTCCTCCCGGGCCTGGCCACGAACGCCTGGACGCTGGGTGCGGCGCTGCTGGTGCTCGGCTTCGGCAACGGCTGTCTGGACGTCAGCATGAACGCCCATGCCGTTCAGGTGGAGCGCGGCTACGAGCGACCCGTCATGTCCGCCTTCCACGCCACCTTCTCCATCGGCGGCGTCCTGGCCGCTCTCGTCGGCGCACGCACACTGAGCTGGGGTTCAAGTCCTGCGCTGTCCCTCGGCGCGGTGGCGCTGTTCGGCGTCTTCGTGGCCGTGCTCGCCGCCCCCGCGCTGCTGCGTCCCGAACCTGCCCGCACCGAGGAGGTCTCCGCTGCCGCGGCGAAGGCCCGCCGCGGCACACCCCGCCGCATCTGGGTACTGGCCGCTCTCGCCCTGATGCTCATGCTCTGCGAAGGCGTGGCCAACGACTGGAGCGCGCTCCATCTGCGGGACGTCCTGGACGCGTCCGCCGCCACGGCCGCCCTCGCGTACGGAGCCTTTGCCACGGCCATGACCATCGGCCGCCTGCTTGCCGACCGGGTGGCCGCGCGCTTCGGCCCGGTGGCCATCGTCCGGTACGGCGCGTCCCTGGCCGCACTCGGTCTGACGCTGGCGGCGCTGTCTCCCTGGATTCCGCTGGCGCTCGTCGGCTGGACCCTGTTCGGGACCGGGCTGTCCGGCTGCATTCCGCAGCTCTTCAGTGCTGCGGGCCACGCAGACCCGGACGCCGCCGGAGCCAACGTTTCCCGGGTCGCCGGCCTCGGTTACCTCGGCATGCTCGCCGGGCCCGCGATCATCGGACCGCTCACCCACTTCGTCCCGCTCAACCTCACGTTCCTTCTGCCCGTGGCGTTCTGTGTCGTCGCCGCCTGCGCGGCCGGCATCCTGCGGTCCCGGCACAACGCCCCGACCCCGCTCGAGGCTGAGGTCGTATGACCGGCCTCCCAATGCTCTGATCCGTCCAGATCAGCCGCAGCAGCCGCCCCCGGACCGGCAGCCGCACGCGTCCGCCTCGCCTTTGAGGACCGTCGCGGTGGCCGGTGCGGCGCAGCAGCCCTCACCGCGCCAGGCGTCGAAGCCCTCCTTGACCGCGATGACGGCGATGACGAGGGCGGCGATCGGATCGGCCCACGTCCAGCCGAGGGTGGCGTTGAGAACCAGGCCCACGAGGAGGACGGCGGACAGGTAGGTGCACAGCAGGGTCTGCTTGGAATCGGCGACGGCGGAGGCCGAACCCAGCTGCCGCCCGGCCTTGCGCTGGGCGGCGGAGAGGAACGGCATCACGGCCAGGGACAGGGCCGCCAGCACGATGCCGGGTATGGAGCGGTCGGCCTCGCCGGTGCCGGCCAGTGCGCGGACGGCGTCGACACCGACGTACGCGGCGAGCGCGAAGAACGAGACCGCGATGATGCGCAGAGTCGTCTTCTCGCGGGCCTGGCGGACGGCGTGATCGCGGGCCGAGAACTGCCAGGCGACCGCCGTGGCGGAGGAAACCTCGATGACCGAGTCCAGGCCGAAACCGACCAGCACGGTGGAGGAGGCGATCGTACCCGCGGTGATCGCGACGACGGCCTCGATGACGTTGTAGGTGATGGTCGCCGCGACCAACAGACGTATCCGGCGCGCCAATACCTCGCGGCGAGCGGGGGCCGGCTCCGCGTCGAGGGGTGTCCCGGCGCTCATCAGCAGCAGCCCCGCTCTGCCGCGTCCGGGCAGGTACGGTCCGCCTCGACCGCCAGCACTGTGGTCCGCAAGGCGTCCAGCGCGTGTCCCAAGCGCTCGTCCGCCAGCTCGTAGCGCGTGCGGCGGCCGACGGGCACAGCCACGACCAGGCCGCAGTCCCGCAGACAGGCAAGGTGGTTCGACAGCCTTGTGCGGGAGATGTCCAGGGCGTCGGCGAGGTCGGCGGGATGGGCCGGGGCCTCGCGCAGGGCGAGCAGGATCCGGCAGCGGATGGGGTCGGCGAGCGCGCGGCCGAACCGCGCCAGCACTTCGATGTCGTCAGCGAGAGTCAGCACCCTCTGAAAGTACACGAACACCTGAATTCAGTCGATCGTGAATCGTGGCCGGTCCGTGCCGTTGGCGGCTGACGCCGTTAGCCGAGCACGCCTCACATTTCGTCATGCCCCGGACGGACACCGCCTCCTCCGCCGGTCGCACCTCGCGATGCCTCCGGGATGATCCCTGCGCCGACAGGCAACGGACCGCTCGTTCCCAGCCTCTTCGGGCCCGAGGCCGACAGCCGGCCATCAGGAGGGGACACATCTTGGGTACGAGCCATGTGAGACATGGGGCAGTGGCCCTCACCGCGATAGGGGCCGTACTGGCCCCCGTGTCACCGGTGTTCGCGGCCGACACACCCCGGGCCGACCTGCGGGCCGACGTGAACCGGGACGGACGGGTGGACGCCACCGGCGCGACGGACACCGCCGGTGAGGACAGCTGGTCCCCCCGCAGAGGGGCCGTCTTCCTGCCCAACATCGACGACGACACCAAGCGGTGCGCGGTCAAAGGCCCGAACGGCAGGCCGCTGCCCGATGCCAAGCTCGCCGCGTGCAACGACGCGGCCGACACCAAGGTCAACGGCTCCGGCGACGCGGCCGACCTGGCCCGCGTCCGGTCCGTACCCATGACGAAACTGCCCGCGACGGCGACCGGCACGCTGAAGGCCGTGGCCGGTGGCACCAAGACGCGGGTCTTCGTCAAACGCTCCTCCGGCTGGACCTGGGTAACGGCCGGGACCCGTCTGTCCGCCGCCGAGCTCCGCTCAGGTGTGGAGTTCGGGGTCGAGGGCACGGACGTGATACGCGACAGCGCGGTCTGGGACGGCCGCGCCGTGATACGCCTGACGGTGACCTCCGGCGGGAACAGCACGTCGGACGACGTGACTCTGCGGGTCGCCCCGCTGCTCACCCACCACCACCTGCAGAATGCCCAGCAGTTGATGGTCACCAAGGTGCGGGGGACAGACGATTACGCGCGCCGGCAGCAGGCGTTCGTCAACGGCCTCGCGGCCGAGGTCAAGTCGGCCGGGATCAACAAGCCGCTGCTGACCTTCGACAAGTACGACGACATCTGGGCGCAGGACTTCGTCGAACCCGGCTACGTCAGCATGGCCGGTCCCGGCGGGAGGCGGCAGGCGATGCGCGTCATGCTGCGCTCCGCGCAGCCGGACCGCGCGGCCGGCCGGGAGCTGTTCGAGAAGCTGCGCGGCGACGGCGTGGGTGTGGTGCAGGTGTCCGGGGTGCGTGACTCGGAGGAGGCGACCCTCAACTCGATGGGGAACCTGGAAACCATCCCCCCGTACGCGCACGGCGGCCGGTCCTTCCCGGCCGGGCGCATCATCATGGGGGAGCGCAAGGACAACGGCTCCAAGCCCGCGAAGGCGATGCGTACGCTCCTGAAGTCCCAGGGCTTCCAGGACCCGCTGCTCCTCGACACCTCGTGGCTGCACGTGGGCCACGTGGACGAGTTCGTCCAGTTCCTCCCGGCGGACACCCCGCGCGGCTGGAAGATCGGAATCGCCGATCCCGAAGCGGGGCTGCGGCTGCTGCGCGAGGCGCAGGAGGCCGGCCACGGCAGGACGCGGATGTTCTCGGTGCCGGGCAGCTCGGGTATGCCGGCTCCCAAGGAGACCATCGACCAGGCGCTCGCATCGAGGTGGCTGGTGTCCGACAACACCATGGCCGCGAAGCGGATCAAGGCGAATCTGGAGGTGCTCCAGCGCGAGACGGGCGCGACCGACGCCGAGGTCGTACGGGTGCCCGCCCTGTACACCCGCGGTACGGAAGAGGGCGAGCGCGGCGAGCGCATGCCACGGCTGACGCGGATGGGCGCGGGCAAGGTGCCGGACGTAGTCCGCGAGTACGGGCAGCAGAAGGAGCTCGCGCGCCACACCGACCGCGCCGGTGCCGCCCCGGAAACAGTCATGACCAGCGCCTACGTCCCCGGTGCGGTCAACGGGATCGTGCTCGGCGGGGGCCGCTACCTGGCCCCGCGGCAATGGGGTCCCGTCATCGGGGGCAAGGACATATTCACGTCCGCCGTGAACGCCGCGTACGCCGGGGCCGGCATGAAGGTGTCGTACCTCGACGACTGGTACACGTATCACCTCGGCCAGGGCGAGGTGCACTGCGGCACGAACACCCTGCGCGATGCCTCCGGCGCCTGGTGGAAGCAGTAGCTCCGACCGGCTGACCATTCGGACGCACCATGGCTCTGTACGGCCGTCGGGTGCGGCCGCCCGCCTGTCCGGGAGGGCGGCCGCACCCGTCGGTCCACTGGGCAAGTGCGCAGGTTTGACCTGGTGGTGGCGGGGGACCAGCTGGGTAGAGAAACCGTTCTGCGAGATCGGCGGACACCATGATCGTCCTCGGAATCATTCTGCTCATCATCGGCTTGGTAGCCGACATCGGCATCCTTTGGACCATCGGGATCATTCTCGTCGCCATCGGAGCCGTCCTCTGGATCCTCGGATCGCTGGGGCGGGCGGTCGGTGGGCGACGTCACTACTGGTGAGGCACGGGTGCCCCGGTCCGCCGGGGCACCCACCCCTGCGCGCGGCCGGGGCACCCGTTCGGCGGCACGCCGGAGGCAGCGGGAGCGCTTGCGGGTACTCGACGGGACATGCCCCTGAAATCCGGTACGCCTCATGAGGGCGGCCCGCAGCACGGAAATCGGTTCGAGCGACTTCAGCGACGACTGCGGGACTCGGTGGTCGGGCTTACCTGGAACCGTGGGCGCGAGGTGGAGCTCATGCACCGTGCCATGGGCTTCGCGGCGCTGAGTTTCCTCACGCTCGTGCCCCTGCTGGTCGTCGTCGCCGCGGCCGACCTCGCGAGCGGGCAGGGCTTCGCCCGATGGCTGGTGGCGGGGCTCGGCGTGTCCGAGGTGTCACAGGCGGAGGTCGAGGAGCTGTTCGGCCGGCCGGGCCAGGCATTGCAGCGAACCACGGCATTCGGTCTCGCCGCGCTGGCCACGTTCGGCGTCACGTTCGGATCCGCCGTACAGAGCGGGTACGAACGCATCTGGTCCCTGCCGACCGCCCGATGGCACACGATGTGGCGCCATGTGGTCTGGCTGGCGCTGCTGGTCGCCGCCCTCCTGATCTTCGTCAAGACACCTGCTCCGGAACAGTCGTCCGCCCTCGTGACCACGCTTGTGGCCGGGGGCGATGTCATCGGCCTGTTCTTCTTCTTCTGGTGTTCGCAGCGACTGCTGCTGGGCGGCCGGATCCGGTGGCGTGCGCTGGCGCCGGGGGCCGCCCTGACGGCTGTGGGGCTGTTGGGCCTGCGGATCTTCTCGCAGTACGTCTTCTCGCCGCTGATCGCGTCGAACGCGGTGACGTACGGCCCGTTCGGGACGGTCCTGGTCCTGCAGTCCTGGCTGGTGGGAGTGGGATTCGTGGTGTACGGCGGGGCGCTGGCCGGGCGGCTCCTCCACGAGTGGGAGGCCCGGCGCAGCCTGAGCCCGACCCTGAGAGGGACGAACCGACGGTGGCGGTAGGCGGGTGGCGTCGGGCGCCGTACCCGACTGTCCGACTACGGATTTCCCCGCGTCGCCGTGCTGTGCCGACGGAGGTTTTCGGTCAGCAGTGCGGTGGCCTCGCCGACACCGATTCCGCCGCCGGTGGCGTGGGCGGCGGGGAGGCGTCCGTCCGTGGATTTGAGTTCGGTCATGGCCTCCTCCATCGCGCGGTGTGCGGCAAACAGGCACGGCGTGCTGTAGATCGCCACGTCGACGCCGAGCGCCGCCAGTTCGGAGAGCGACAACCGCGGTGACTTTCCGCCGGCGATCTGGTTGAACAGCAGCGGTTTGTTGCTGATGACTTCACGGATCCGGCGGATCGCCTCGGCACTGCGCACCCCGTCGACCAGCACCACGTCCGCGTCGGTCGCCGCCAGGGCTTTCGCGCGGTTCAGGATGTCCTCGTCGTCGGTGGCATCAGTCCGTGCGACGACGACCAGGTCGGTCCGGCTCGCGAGTACCTGGTGCAGTTTGTCGAGGTACTCCTCCAGCGGCAGGATCTGCTTGCCGTCGGTGTGGCCGCAGCGGCGTGGGCGCTTCTGGTCCTCAAGGATCACTCCGGAGATCCCCGACCGCTCCAGGCGCCGCACCACGTGACAGGCCAGTTCCGGGTCGGCGTAGCCGTCGTCGATGTCCACGAGCAGGTGGTGCCGCGGAAACGCGCCGCGCAGCCGTTCGGCGAAGGCCACCATGTCCGGCCAGGCGATGAACCCGATGTCGGGAAGCCCGTAGTAGGAGGCGGCGAAGCCGAAACCGGATACGAAGAGACCGTTGTAGTGCCCCGCGGCGAGGGATGCGGAGTACATGTCGTACACGCCGATGAGAGGTGTCGTCCCGGCGGAGGCGATCTCGTCGCGCAAGGCCTGTCCGTACAGCATGGGCTGGCTGGCTCCTGACGGTGGCGGGGAGGCCCGCGGGCGGGCATACGTTGATCACGCGGGATGATCAACGCGGGGTGCGCGCACCGGTTGCGACAGATCACCCCAAAGGTCGTCCGCTCAGGCCGGGGCCAGCAGTGCCTCGGCGGCGGTGCGGGTGACCGCGTCCGCCACGGCGGCCAGAGCCGGCGAGTCCAGCTTCCACTGCTGCCAGAACAGCGGGATGTCCACGGGGTGCCCGGGCGCGAGGAGGGTGAGCGCGCCCGCGCGGAGCAACGGCGCCGCCTGCGGTTCCGGCACCAGGCCCCAGCCCAGTCCGGCGGCCACCGCGTCGCAGAACCCCTCCGACGTAGGCACGTGGTGGCGTACCCGGCCCGCGCCCGTCCCGTCGTTCGTGAGCGATCGTACGAAGGCGTCCTGGAGGTCGTCACGGCGGTCGAAGACGATCACCGGGGCGTCGCGCAGGTAGCGCTCCAGAGGCCCGGTCAGATGACGCGCGGCGAAACCGGGGCTCGCCACCGGCAGGTACCGGGCCAGGCCCAGGCGGCGTACCGTGCAGCCCGCCACCGGGTCGGGCGACGACGTGACCGCCGCCATCACCTGCCCCTCCCGCAGCAGCGCCGTGGTGTGGGCCTCGTCCTCGCGGTGCAGCTCGAAGCAGACCGGCGGGTCCTGAGGTACGCGCCTCAGTGCCGGCAGGAACCAGGTGGCCAGGGAGTCCGCGTTGACCGCGATGGGCAGCCGCGCCGGGCCCTGCCCGTCGGCGATCCCCAGCTCTGCCCGCGCGTCCAGTTCCAGCCGGGCCAGCTGCCGCGCGAACCGCACCACGACCTGCCCGGATTCCGTCGGGCGCACCGGCTTCGTCCGCATCAGCAGAACCCGGCCGGTGCGCTGCTCCAGCGCCTTGACGCGCTGACTGACGGCCGACGGCGTGACGTGCAGGGCCGCCGCGGCCGCGTCGAAGGTGCCCTCGTCCACGGCCGCGAGCAGCGTAGGTACCTGGTCCAGGGGAAGCTCGTCCATCACAAACGCTAAGGGTACGTTAGAATCTTTAGCTGTACTGATGCCCGGTTGATCCATACCGTCGGGGCATGACCCACGGAATCCTCACGGCGGCACTCATCGGCTTCGGCACCGGACTCTCACTCATCGTGGCCATCGGCGCGCAGAACGCCTTCGTCCTGCGCCAGGGGGCGCGCAGGCACGCAGTCCTCGCCGTGGTCGGCATCTGCGCCGTGTCCGACGCGGTCCTCATCGCGCTCGGCGTCACGGGAGTAGGAGCCGTGGTGACCGAGTGGCCTGCCGCCCTGACCGTGGTCGGCCTGGCCGGCGGCGGATTCCTGATCTGTTACGGCGTCCTCGCCGCCCGGCGTGTGCTCAGGCCCGCACCCGGCGCCGCGCTCAGCACGCAGGGCGCCACGGCCGGGTCGGCCCGCAAGGCCGTACTGACCTGCCTCGCGATGACCTGGCTCAACCCGCACGTCTACCTGGACACCGTGCTGCTGATCGGTTCGGTCGCCGCCGACCACGGCTCCCTGCGCTGGGCCTTCGGGCTGGGCGCGGTGCTCGCCAGCCTGACGTGGTTCACCACACTCGGCTACGGGGCCCGCCTGCTCAGCGGCCTGTTGTCGCGCCCCGCCGCCTGGCGGGTCCTGGACGGCCTGGTCGCCGCCACCATGGTCACCATGGGAGGGATGCTGGTGGCCGGCGCCTGACGCGCCGTTCCTCCCGGCAGGTCCGCGCCGTACACGTTGCGGGTGCGCCATCAGCGGTCCGGGCGTAGCGTCCAGAGATATGTCTCTTGTGGGGCCGCGCGCACCAGCAGGACGGTAATCCATGGCATCGCCGGACGACGAGACCGGACAGCCGGAGGTACTGGACCGGCTGCTTTCCCGGGTGCTGCGCGAATCCGATGCCTACGGCGGCGGGATCTACGTGCTGACGTCGAGCGGCCAAGTGCTCTCGGCCGTGGTACTCGCCGGTGTGCCGTCCAGCCTCGCGATGCCCTGGGCCCGGGTGGGCATGTCCGCCTCGGGTCCGCTGGCGGAGGCGGTACGGGAGGGCCGCCTGGTCTGGGTCGGAGCGGAAGGCGAGCTCGCCCGCCGCTACCCGCGCATCGGCCTGGCGCTGCCCTACTCCTTCGCCCTCGCGGCCGCGCCGGTGGTCAGCGCGCAGCGGACCTGGGGCGGGCTGGTGCTGCTGTGGCCGGGCTCCCACCCGCTGGTGATCGAACCCGAGCGGCAGAGAGCGATCGAAAAGGCATCCGGATACGTCGGTGCGGCTCTGCGCCGCGCGGAGGAGAGCGGCCACCCCATCCGGCCCATGCCCGAACCGAGAATTGTGCCGGTGCCGCGGCGCCGCATGGTCACGCAGGTCGAGGCCCAGGCCGCGGTGGATTTCACCGAGCGGCTTCCGGAGGGCTGCTGCGCGCTCGACCTCGACGGCCGCATCACCTTCATCACCCCCAACGGGGCGGAGCTGGTCGGCAGCACAGTTCCCGCGCTGCTCGGAACACGGCCGTGGGAAGCCATGCCCTGGCTGGACGACCCCGTATTCGAAGACCGCTACCGGTCGGCCGTGATGAGCCGCAACCCCACGTCTTTCACGGTTCGGCGCCCCGATGACCTGTGGCTGTCCTTCGAGCTCTATCCCGACGCACGGGGGATCAGCGTGCGTATCTCCCGCTCCCGCGTGGCTGGAGCGGCAGCGGGAGCGGGAGCCGCGGCCGGAGGAGCCGCGTCCCTGCCCCAGCCCCCGCTGCCGGACTCCGCCGTGCCGCCGCCGGCGGGAGCCGCGCCGCCCCGCGCGGGGGTGCTCTACCAGCTCGCGCATCTGGCAGCGGCGCTCACCGAAGCCCTCAGCGTGCCCGACGTGATCAAGCTGGTGGTCGACCAGATCGCCCCCAGCTTCGGCGCGCACGCGGTCGCCCTGTTCGCCGTACAGGCCGGCAAACTGCGCCTTCGGGGCCACCATGGCTACGGCGCCGGGGAAATGGAACGGCTCGGTGACGTGCCCCTGTCGCCCGACCACCCCGGCGGCCGCGCGGTGACCACGGCCGAACCGGCCTTCTTCGCCTCCCGCCGCGAACTCCACGACGCCTTCCCGCTCGCCGTGGACGACGACGGCAATCACGCCTGGGCGTTCCTGCCCCTCGTCGCCGCCGGCCGGCCCATCGGCTGCTGCGTACTGGCGTACGACCGGCCCCATGTGTTCGGGCACGACGAGCGGGCCATTCTGACCGCGTTCAGCGGTCTCGCCGCACAGGCGCTGGACCGCGCGCATCTGTACGACACCAAGAGCGGCCTCGCCCGCACCCTGCAGGCCAGCCTGCTGCCCCAGGCACTCCCGGCGCTGCCCGGCCTGCAGGCGACGGCCCGCTACCTTCCGGCGACCCGCGGCATGGACATCGGAGGCGACTTCTACGACCTGGTAAGCCTCGACGAAACCACGGCCGCCGCCGTCATCGGAGACGTCCAGGGGCACAGCGTCACCGCTGCGGCCCTGATGGGACAGGTCCGTACCGCCGTCCGCGCCAACGCCATCGCCGGAGCGGCCCCCGACGATGTCCTCGTGCGCACCAACCGCCTGCTGACCGACCTGAATCCAGGGTTGTTCACCAGTTGCCTGTACGCCCAGATCGACCTCCGCCGCCGCCGGGTGTGCCTGGCGACCGCCGGCCACCTCCCGCCCCTCCTGCGACACCCCGGCGGACGCACGGAAAGCGTCGCCGTGCCCCCCGGGCTCCTGCTCGGCATCGACCCCTCTGCCCAGTACGAGGCGATCGAGACAGACCTGCCGCCCGGCGCCGTCCTCGCCCTGTTCACCGACGGCTTGGTGGAAAGGAGGGGCACCGACATCGAGGAGGCGACCGCCGACCTCGCCGACGCCCTCAGCGAGGGAGCGCGCGACCTCGACGCCCTCGCCGACGCGCTCATGCGGCGCGCACGTCCGTCGCCGGACCGGGTGGACGACACCGCACTTTTCCTGCTGCGCCCGACGCCGTCGTAACCCTGCGAGACAAGCCCATGGGCGCCGACTCCCCCGGCACCGCTCTGGCTCCTTGAGCCGCGCGCCACTTCGGCTCCCGAGCGCTGGGCTCGGGAGCCGAAGTGCTGGTGCGACGAGCGAACGTCAGTTGGCGTTCACCAGGTCATGAGCGGGGACGCTCACCGTACGGGCACCCGGCGTGCCGCCCAGGACGACCTTGCGCAGAGCGCTGTTGTTGGTGAGGCTGGTCTCCTTGAGCCGCTTCTCGGGGTTGGCCAGCACCTGGATGTAGTAGGTGGCGTTCGGCAGGCTGGAGATGTCGAAGGACTGGCCGGGAAGGTCCTGGGTGTACGTGTCGCCGGAGCCGACGTCGAGCACCTCCCGGACGGAGATGGAGTTCTCCTGGCCGCACGCGGTGGACAGGTCGGTGTTGTTCGGGTGCCAGTTGGCGTTCTTCACCGTGTAGTCGACGGCGTCGGTGTTGGCCAGGCAGAAGGCCTCCTTGCCGCTGCGCACCGACTCCTTCTGGTCGGCCTTGAGCAGGCGGTAGCTGGCGAAGTCGGTGAAGTGCCAGTGTTCGTGCCCCTTGCGCGGGTCCCACTCCATGGTGCCGGTCGGCGTGTAGCCGACCTGCTTCCCGTCGGCGTCGTAGAAGTACTGATAGGCGTCCATCAGCTTCTTGCCGGGGCTGCGGAATCCGTCGACCACCAGCTGTGCGGGACCCGCGTTCCACACGTTGGCGCTGAACGCCAGGTAGTCCTTGCCGCGGGTGCTGCCCTGCCCCTTGCTGATGGCGATGCCGTAGGCCGGCAGCGAACGGAGATCGGGCTTGGGCACGTCCGGAACGTCCGGCGTGCCGGTCGGCCGCTGCGCGGCGGGCTTCACCGCGGGAGCCTTCCGGGAACCGTCGGTCTGCCCGGTCCCGTCGCCCACCGGACCGGCCCTGAGCGCGGCCTTCTTGATCGCCCACGGGAGGGCGGGCGGTGCGGGAGTGTGGGGCCCGTGGCCGACGTTGTACGACGGACCCGCCCCGCTCGTCGCAGCGGCGGGCGCGGGCGCGCGCATCGCGCCGTGGCCGGAATGCCCGGCCGAGTGCGACCCGTGCTTCATGGCGGCCGGTGCGCCCGCGCCGTCGTCGTAACTGCGCTCCCGTACGGTGACCTTGATCGTCTGAGGCTTGTTCTCCATGCCGAACAGGACACGGTATGGCTTCCGCACGGACACCTTGGCGGTGTACTTCCCGGCCGGCAGAGCGACCGGGTCGGAGTAGTAGCCCGCGTAGGTGTTGGACGCCCAGCCGTTCTCTACACCCCACACCGAGCCGAGCGTGAACGGGTTCCCGGGACAGCTCTCGGGGTACTTCGACTTGGCCGGGGCATCGGGGCGGATCCGGCCGGAGGCGTTGTTCGGGCAGAAGGCCTCGGACTTGTTGACCACGGTCCTGCCGGCCGCGTCGGTGATCCGGATCTGAGCGAAGCCCGGCAGCCCCCCGAAGCCCTTCACCAGGCCCTGGGGAAGGATTTTGGTCCGGGTCTTCGTGCCCTCGCGGATGATCTGCGTGGCGACGACCGGGTCCTTGTAGGACTTGCGGGTCACCTTGAGTTCGAGGGGCCCGTTCTCAGCGGTTACGTACGTACCGAGGTCCAGGTAGACGCCAGGTTCTTCCTTCCACGAGTCGAGGGTCACCGACGACGACGCGGCGATCAGGCTGAGCTTCGGCGCGGTCTGTGAGTCTTCGGCATCGGGCGCGGCGGCGACCACGCCGGCGGTCACGGTGATGGCCGCACCGGCGGCGATCAGTGAACGCCATGGACGGGCCTGAGGGAATCTGGTCATCGTTCCTCGATTTCCGATTACCTGCTGGGAGGTGGACGATCGCGAAACCGTCTCCGGCCCGTGAGAGTTGGGGGAGGGCGGTGTGGGTTGTCTGTGGCTTCGCGAGTCGCGGATCGTTGTCCGAAAACAGATCACGGAGATCGGATCAAGCCGTCTCGGCGCTGTTTCGCCCCGTGCCTTCCTCAGCTGTGATATTGGGCGTGTCCGGCGCGCGGATAATCACTTGATCACCGGGATTATGGTTTTCCGCATGACGACTGCGCTCCGCCTGGAGAAGATCACTGCCGACAACTTCGATGCCGCGATCGGCCTGCGGGTCCGTCCCCACCAGGAGCACTTGGTCGCGCCAGTCGTGAAGTCCCTCGCCGAGGCGTACGTGAACCCTGGCGCGGCGTGGCCCCGGATCGTCGTCGACGGCGACCGGCTCGTCGGCTTCCTCATGGCCTTTTTCGACATCGACTTCAGCGGCGATGGCAAGGGCACCGATATCCGCTCGGGCCTGTGGCGTCTCAACATCGCGGCCGGCGAACAGGGCCGCGGTTACGGCCGCTTCGCTGTCGAGTCCGTGGCCGCCGAAATCCGCCGCCGCGGCGGCACCCGCCTCACCACGACGTGGCACCCGGGTGAGGACGGCTCCGAGGGCTTCTACCTGGGACTCGGGATCCGCCCGACGGGGGAGATGAGCGGGGGGCAGAAGGTGGGGGAACTGGAGCTGGACTAGGCACTGGCGTGGGAAGCGTGCGCTCCGACGTGCTCCCTTGTTACGCCGCTGTGCGCCGGTGTGCGCCTGGGGTGAGCCCCAGAGGGGGTTGGCTGGATTCCCTCTCGTGCGATTCCGCTTTCTTTTCTTTGGTCTAGTCCACGCGCGCAGGGGGTCCGGGTAACCGCCTGCGCCATCCGCCACCTGCGCTTGGACGCGATACCGGCGGTGGATTCCGCAGGCGCGAATTCGTCCGCCCGTTCGCCGGGGTGACCTTCGGGCATGTGTGCGTTTCGCGCCAGGTTTCACCATGCCCTCACAACTTCTCCTCCGCGCACCTCACTATGTGATCCGACAGTGCGGGACAGCGTCGGCACCTCACGGAGCCGGCCGCCGCAAGGGGGGCGGGGCAGGCCGGTTTGACTTCCGGTGTGCTCTTCTGGGGAGGACACACGACATGAGACGCACGGGACACACCGCTGCCGTCTTGGGCGCGGCCGCAATGCTGTTCACGGTCGCAACGCCCTCCGCCGGCGCCGCCGCGCCACCGCCACGGATCGACCTGCGCGTCCTGGTGGTGGACGACGGGGGACCCGCCACCGCCGCGATCGCCGCCGAACTGGACGGTGCCGGGACGCCGTACACCTCCGTCGATCTGTCCAGGGACGACCGTCCGGTGATCGACGCGGCCTTCCTCTCCGACACGGTCGGGGGACGGCCGCGTGCCAAGTACCAGGCCGTGGTGCTGCCCAACGACAACCCCTTTGGCACCGGTTCCGCGGAGATGACGGCTCTCGTCGCGTACGAGAAGACCTTCGCGATCCCGCAGGTCGACGCGTACACGTACGCCCGTCCAGAAGTCGGCCTCGATCAACCGGCCAACGGCGGCTACAGCGGATCCCTCGACGGGGCCCGCGCCGAGGTGACCGCGGCGGGCAAGGCCGGCCCCTTCGGCTACCTGGAAGGGGCCGTGCCGTTCGAGGACAACGCGCCGACGGTGTCGGAGAGTTACGCCCATGCGGCGAAGCCCGCACCGGGCGCCGACTTCACCACGTACGTGGACGTGCCACTGCCGGGCTCGGCCGGACGCGGCTCCCTCGTCGGCGAATACCGGCACGACGGGCGCCGCGAGCTCGTCGTCACATTCGTCTACAACCGGCACCAGCAGCAGTTCCGCCTGCTGGCCCGCGGCATCGTCGGATGGCTCACCCAGGACGTGCGGATCGGCGCCTCCCGCAACTACTTCGCCGTACACGTCGACGACGTCTTCGCCGCCGACGACCGCTGGGACAGCCAGCTCAACTGCACGCCCGGCGACGTGGACTGCCCGCCCGGACAGGGTGAGGCCGACTCCATCCGGATGACGGCCGACGACGCCCGGTACGCCACCCAGTGGTCCCGCTCCCAGGACTTCACACTCGACATGGTGTTCAACGGCGGCGGCAGCGAGCTCTACAAGGAGGAGAACGCCGGCAGCGACCCGCTCGCACAGCAGCTCGCCGCCGACAAGAGCGCGTACCGCTGGGTCAACCACACGTACAACCACCCCTTCCTCGGTTGCGTCCAGGACGTCAGCGCCGTCCCGTGGAGCTGTGCGAAGAACCCCGACGGCAGTACGCGCTACGTCAGCCGCACCGAGATCGCCGGGCAGATCCGGGACAACCGGCAGTGGGCCGAGCGCACCGGACTGCCCCTGGTCAACGCCGAACTGGTGACCGGTGAACACTCCGGTCTGAAGGTGCTGCCCCAGCAGCCGGACGACAACCCGAACCTCGGACCGGCACTCGCCGACAACGGCGTCACCTCGCTCGCCTCCGACAACTCGCGCGACCGGGAGCAGCGCAAGGTCGGCCCGGCGCTCACCGTGCCGCGCCATCCGATGAACATCTTCTACAACGCCGGCCGGACCGCCGACCAGATCGACGAGTACAACTGGATCTACAGCCGGTCCGCCGACGGCGGCAGCGGCATCTGCGAGACCGCCGCCAACTCCACCTGCCTGCCGGAGCCGCTCGATCCGGCCACCGGCTACGCGGATTACGTCGTTCCGCTGGAATCCCGTATCGCCCTGGGGCATGTGCTTTCCAACGACCCCCGGCCGCACTTCATCCACCAGTCCAACCTCGCCGAAGACCGCATCGCCTATCCGGTGCTCGACCGCGTCCTGAACGAGTACGCCGCGCTGTACGCGGACAGCGCCCCGCTGGTGAACCTGCGCCAGCGCGACATCGGCGCCGAGCTTCGCGACCGGGCCACCTGGAACACCGCCGTCAAGGCCGGCCGGGTGACCGCGTACCGCATCGGTGACACCGTGACGGTGCAGGCCCCGAGCGGCGCCCGGGTCCCCGCCACCATGCCCGCCGGAACCCGGCAGAACCTGCTGCTGGGTACGGAAGCCTTCGGCACGCCGTACGCGGGCACGGTCTCCGGCTGGGTCGCGGCCGGCCTGCTCCAGGACCGGGTCAGCCTCACCCTGCCCACCGGTCCGGCGGCCGCCACGGCGCGGGCCGACAAGAGCGAGCCCGTACGGCGGACGGCACCTCTGATGCCACTGCCGCCGGGTGTACGCACCCGCGTGCCCTACGGCGTCACCGGCTGAACCGGGCCTCGGCTCTCGCTACCGCCCGCCGCACCGTCCCCTTCCACGCCCCGCACCCCAGGAGAGCACTCCCGCATGCTCGAAGCGCTACCTCCGGCAGCGTCCGGCACCACCCGTGTCACCCTCCTCACCGAAGGCACGTACCCGCACAGCCACGGCGGCGTGAGCGTGTGGTGCGACCAACTCGTCCGCGGGCTGCCGGACTTCCGCTTCGACGTCACCGCGGTGACGGGCACGGGGCGGGAACCCCTCGCCTGGGACCTGCCCGCCCATGTGTCACCTCCGGTCGGCGTTCCGATGTGGGGCCCGGCGCCGGCCGGGGCCGCCCCGCGCGGCCGACGGCTGCGCATGCTGACAGCGGCGTACGAACGGTTCCTCGGCGCCCTGCTCGACCCCGCCGCGGAAGCGGACTTCGCACCGGCGCTGTACGAGCTGGCCGAACACGCCCAGCGGGGAGAGCTGGCGCCCGCCCTGCGCGCCGATCCGGCCGTGCGCGTCCTGGCAAAGGTGTGGAACCGCCCCGGCCTGGCCGTACATGCCTCCCGCCCCACCATCCACGACGCGCTCACCGCCACGGACCTGCTGGAGCACGCACTGCGGCCGCTCGCCGCGCGACCGCCCACGGACGGCGTCGCCCATGCTGTGAGCGGCGGGCTGGGAGTCCTGCCGGGGCTCGTCGGCAGCCGACTGCACGGGGTGCCGCTGCTCCTCACCGAGCACGGCGTCTATCTGCGCGAGCGCTATCTCGGCTACCGCACCGGTCCCTACCGATGGCCCGTCAAGGCGCTGCTGCTCGGCTTCTTCCGGCTCCTCGCCGAGGAGACGTACCGGACGGCCGCGCTGATCACCCCGGGCAATCAGTACAACCGGCTGTGGGAGGAACAGGGCGGAGCCGACCCGCAGTTGATACGGACCGTCTACAACGGCGTCGACCCCGCGGCCTTCCCGCCCGCCGGGCCCGAACCGGACGCACCCGTCCTCAGCTGGGCCGGCCGCATCGACCCCATCAAGGACCTGGAGACGCTGATCCGCGCCTTCGCGCAGGTACGGCGGGAACTCCCGGCGGCGACGCTGCGGCTCTTCGGCGGCACGCCGCGCGGCGGTGAGGCGTACCGCGAACGCTGCGAGGCGCTGGCGGCGGAGCTCGGGCAGGGCGAGTACGTCACCTTCGAGGGGCGGGTGGACGACATCCGGGACGCCTACGCCGCAGGCAGCGTGGTCATGCTGTCCAGCATCAGTGAAGGGTTTCCGTTCACCCTCATCGAGGCCATGTCGTGCGGGCGGGCCACCGTCTCCACGGACGTGGGCGGGGTGCGCGAGGCGGTCGGCGACAGCGGTCTCGTCGTCCCGCCGCGCGAACCGGAGGCGATGGCCCGGGCCGTGCTGGAACTGCTGCGCGATCCGGCGCGCCGGGCGGCGATGGGGGAGGCCGCGCGAGGGCGCGTGATCGAGCAGTTCACGCTGCGGCAAACTGTCGACACCTTCCGCGGGATCTATCTGCGACTCGCGGAAGGCGAACCGGCGCGGCGCGAACTCGCCGACAGCGCACAGGAATCCGCCGGGGAGGCGGTGGGATGAGCGGCCCGCTGCGCCTGCTGCCGGGCGAGGGGGACAGCCTCCCCGCCATACCCAGGTCCCACCCCCGCACCCGCGCCCGCCCGGGCTGGGCGAAGGATCCGATCGACGAGCTCGCCGAGCGGCTCGTGGAACAGGTCTCGGGGGCCGTCCACCCGTACGAGGTCGCCGCCCTGCTGGAGTCCGACGGCATGACGGGCGACCGGATACGGGACCACTACGGCCGCGCGGGCCTGTTCGCCCTGGCCGAAGACCTCTACCACCGGGTGCCGCGCCACTACCCCGAGCCAGCCCCTTCCCCCGATCCCTGGAAGCCGGACCACTGGCGGTGCGCCCTGCGCGGCCTGGTGTTCGCGCTGCCGGGACTGGGCTACGTACTGGGCGCGGACCTGTGGCGGGGTACGCCCGACGTCACCGGACTGATCGCCGCCGCGCTGGTGGCGTGGGCGTGGAACCAGGCGCTCAGCCACCGGGCCTACCTGCGGCTCGCGGCCGAGGGCCCGGCGGGCGCCGGCCGGGCCCTGCGGTCCGGCGCCCCGGCGGGCGCGATGGCGGCCACGGCCGTGGGCCTGCTGGTCTCCGGTCCCGGCACGGCCGCCGCGTTCGCCGCCGGGCAGTCCTGCTACGTGGCCGCGGCGACCGTGCTGCTGGTCCTCGGCCGCGAACGGACCCTCGCGCTCACCCTGTTGCCGGTGGCGGCCGGTGCGGTGTGCCTCCTGTGGTGGCGTACGCCGGTCGCCGTGTCCTCAGGACTGCTGCTGGTGACGGTGGCGCTGGCGGCCCTCGCGGCCGGGCACGCGATCCGCGGCACGCTGCGGGCGGCTCCCAGCGGGGGCGGCACGCTACCTGCCCTGCGGGACTCCCTTCCGTACGGGCTCTTCGGGCTCGCGGCCGGAGCGCTGACGATGTCGGGCGGCGACGGCACGGCAGGGGCTCGCGGCATCGTGGTCCTCACACTGAGCATGGGTTTCGCCGAGTGGCTGCTGTACCGCTACCGGGGCATGGCCGTCGCCGCGCTCCGGGCCAGCGCCACCGTCGCCGGCTTCACCCTGCGCGCCGGGCGCGCCCTGGCCATGTGCCTGGCGGCGTACACCGCGCTGCTGCTGGCCGGAGCCCTGGCCGTGGGCGCGGACGCCGTCGCCCTGCCGGCGCTCGGGGCACTCCTGTGGACCGGCCTGCTGCTGCAGGCCTTCGCGCTGGCCCGGCCGCCCGCGCTCGTCTGTCTCGCCGCAGCGGTGGCATCGGCCGCAGGCCGCCCGTACGGCATCGACCCGCTCGTCTGCCCGGCGGCCGCGGCCGTGCTGTTCAGCTGGGCCTGGCGGCACCTCGGCCGCCCCTCCGCACACCGCTGACCTCTCCTGTCCCACCGTCACCGCACCACCCCACCGAAGGAGCAAGCACCCATGTCCCTACCCTTACGCGTCGCCGTCACCGGAGCCGAGGGCTTCATCGGCTCGCATCTCACCGAAGCGCTCGTCACCGCCGGCTTCCGCGTCCGCGCGATGGCGCAGTACAACTCCTTCTCCTCCTACGGCTGGCTGGAGACGCTCTCGCCCGAGGTGCTCGACCACGTCGAGATCGTCCTCGGCGACGTCCGCGACCCCGGCTCGGTCAACCAGCTCGTCGAAGGCGCCGACGCCGTCTACCACCTGGCGGCGCTGATCGCGATTCCGTACTCGTACCAGGCTCCGCACAGTTACGTGGACACCAATGTGACCGGCACCCTCAACGTCCTGGAAGCCGTACGCCGCCTCTCCGTCCCCCGACTGGTGCATACGTCGACGAGCGAGACGTACGGCACCGCCCAGACCGTGCCGATCACCGAGGACCACCCCATCAGCACCCAGTCGCCGTACGCCGCTTCGAAGGCGGGCGGGGACCGGCTGGCCGACAGCTACCACGCCAGCTTCGGCACCCCGGTCGTCACCCTGCGGCCGTTCAACACCTTCGGCCCGCGCCAGTCGATGCGGGCCGTCATCCCCTCCGTCATCGGCCAGGTCGCGGCGGGCGAGCGCGTCATCACCCTCGGAGACCTGCGGCCCACACGTGACTTCCTGTACGTGAAGGACACCGCCCGCGCCTTCCTGGCCGTGGGCACCGCGCCCGCCGACGCCGTGGTCGGCCGCACCTTCAACGCGGGCACCGGTGGTGAGATCTCGGTCGGCGAACTGACCGAGCTGATCGGCAAGTTGATGGAGACCGAGCTGGAGGTACGCGAGGACGCGCAGCGCATCCGCCCCGCGGCATCAGAGGTGATGCGGCTGGTCGCGGACGCCACCCGGCTGCGCACGGCGACCGGCTGGAGCCCCGAGTACGACCTGGAAGGCGGCCTGCGGCACACGATCGACTTCTTCCGCGACCCCGCGAACCTCGCCCGCTACAAGACCGGCATCTACAACGTCTGACCGCCCGTCCCCAGTCGGCTCACCAAGCTCACACAGAGGAGAAGACGATGCACGCAGTGATCCTGGCCGGTGGCAAGGGCGTACGCCTCCTGCCGTACACCACCGCCTTACCGAAGCCGCTCGTACCCATCGGAGACCAGCACGCCATCCTGGAGATCGTGCTGCGCCAGCTGGCCGCCGCGGGCTTCACCAGCTGCACCATCGCCATCGGCCACCTCGGGCACATCATCCGCGCCTACGTCGGCAACGGATCCCAGTGGGGCCTGCGCGTCGGCTACTCCACCGAAGACAGCCCCCTGGGCACCATGGGCCCCGTACTCACCATGATGGACCGCCTCCCCGAGCACTTCCTCGTCATGAACGGCGACATCCTCACCGACCTGGACTTCGGTGACGTGGTCAGGCAGCACCAGAAGTCCGACGCCCCGCTCACCGTCGCGACGTACGCCCGCAAGGTCGCCATCGACTTCGGCGTCCTCACCACCGAATCCGGGCGCGTCGTCGGCTTCGCCGAGAAGCCGAGCATGGACTACCGGGTCTCCATGGGCGTGTACGGCCTCTCCAGGGACACCCTCGCCGCCTACACCCCCGGTCTCCCGCTCGGATTCGACGAGCTGGTCCTGGACCTGCTCGCCGCCAAGACCCCGCCCCACGCGTACGACTTCGACGGCTACTGGCTGGACATCGGGCGCCCCGACGACTACGACCGGGCCAACGCCGAGTTCACCACGCGCCGCGGCGAACTGCTCAAGGGAGCGTGAGCGTCCCGTGCGCGTTCTCCTCCTGGGCTCCACCGGATACCTGGGCGGGCACACCGCCGAGCGACTGCGCGCCCTCGCGGGCGTGCGGCTGTTCGTCGGCGGCCGCTCGCCGTCGGCCGACGTGCCGTTCGACCTGGCCGCCGGTCCGGGCGAACTCGCGGACGCGCTGCACGCGGCCGCACCCTCCGTCGTCATCAACTGCGCGGGCCTGGTGGCGGGCAGCCCCGTCCGGCTCGTCGACGCCAACGCGCGCGGGCCCGCCGCGCTCTGCGAGGCGCTGCGGGAGGCCGCGCCCGACGCCCGCCTCGTCCACCTCGGATCGGCCGCCGAGTACGGGCCGGGAGCGCCGGGCCAACCCGTGACCGAGGACGCCGCGACCAGCCCGCTCGGCCTCTACGGAGCGACGAAGCTGGCGGGCACCCTGGCCGTCACCGGAAGCGGACTCGACGCGGTGGTGCTGCGGGTCTTCAACCCGGTTGGCCCCGGCGCGCCGGCCGCCGGGCTTCCCGGACGGCTCGCCGCCGAGCTGCGGGCGGGCGGCGACGGATGCGCCGTCAAGGTGGGCGACCTGTCGGCGTACCGCGACTTCGTCGACGCGCGGGACGTGGCGCGGGCCGTCGTGCTGGCCGCGACCGCGACCGGCGCGCTGCCACCGGTGCTCAACATCGGCAGCGGCACAGCCACCGCGGTACGCGACATGGCGCACGGCCTGCTGCGGGCGTCCGGCCGGCGGTGCCGGCTGGAGGAGTCGGGGGCCGGATCGGAGCGCTCGGCCGCGGTGTCCTGGCAGTGCGCGGACGTCTCGGCCGCCCGTTCGGCGCTCGGCTGGCGCCCGGACCACTCGCTCGACGACTCGCTGCGTGACCTGTGGCAGTCGTCGGCGGTGGCGGTCCGATGAGCGGTCGGCCGAGTGGTCGGCTGAACGGGCAGCGGCGATGACCCTGCTCGTACCGATGTACGCGCACCCGGCCGTGGACCCCGGCGCCTGGGCCGCTCTGGCCCGGTCCGCCCCCCAGCTGTACGGCGTGGTGCTCAACGTCGCCGACGGCCCGGGGACGCGTCCGGACCCGGCCTTCACCGCCGCCGCCCGCACCCTGCGGGCGGCGGGCGTCCGGGTCCTCGGCTACGTCGACGCCGACTACGGGCGCCGCACCTTCCGCGTCGTGCGCCGCGACCTGCGGCGCCACCGCGAGTGGTACGCCGTCGACGGGTTTCTGTTCGACCAGGCACCGGCCGACGCGGCGGGGATACGCCACTGCCGCCGACTGGCGCGTGCGGCGAGGGCCCTCGGCGGGCGTACGGTCGTCCTCAATCCAGGGGTGCATCCGGCAGCCGGGTACGCCTCGTTCGCCGACCTGCTGATCACCTTCGAGGGCGACTGGACCGCGTACTGCGCCGCTCCCGCACCCCCGGCATGGACGGCCGCCCACCCGCCGGAGCGTTTCTGCCACCTGGTGTACGGGGTCCCTCCGGGACTGCTCGGGCTCGCGGGCCGCACGGCGGGGCTGCGCCGGGCCGGCGTGCACTGCGCGGTGCCCGGCCACGGCCCCAACCCGTGGTCGGCCGTGCCGCCCGGCCTCGTGCCGGCGGCCGCGGGGGAGGAGGCGTGAGCCGTCGGCGGGCCGTACTCCCCCTGCTTCTCCTGCTCCTGCTGGCGGCGGGCTGCTCGGCGCCGGGGCCGACGGCCGAGAGTCCGACGCGCGAGAGTCCGACGCTGCCCGCGACGCCGGAGCGCCGGTGGCAGCCGAAGCCGGGCACCGCGTGGCAGTGGCAGCTCGACGGCAAGGTCGACCCGAGCGTCGATGTGCCGGTCTACGACATCGACGGCTTCGAGAACGGCTCCAGTACCGTCCGCCGGCTGCACCGGGACGGGCGCAAGGTCATCTGCTATCTCAACGCAGGCGCCTGGGAGTCGTTCCGCCCGGACCACCGGGACTTCCCCGCCGCCGTCCGCGGCCGCCCCAACGGCTGGCCGGGGGAGCGGTGGCTCGACATCCGCCGCCTGGACGTACTGCGGCCGCTGATGGCCAAGCGCTTCGACATGTGCCGCGCGCGGGGATACGACGCGGTCGAGCCCGATCTGCTGGACGCGTACCTCGAAGACACCGGGTTTCCGCTGACGGCCGGCCATCAGCTGGCGTACAACCGCATGCTCGCCTCACTCGCCCATGAACGCGGCCTGTCAGTGGGGCTGAAGAACGATCTGCCGCAGATCCCCGAGCTGGTGGACGACTTCGACTTCGCGGTGAACGAGGAGTGCGCGGAACTGAACGAATGCGCGGCGCTCACCCCGTTCGTACGGGCGGGAAAGGCGGTGTTCCATGTCGAATACGCCACCCCGGTGGGCGAATTCTGTGCGCAGTCCCGCAAACTCGGACTGAGCTCCATGCGCAAGCGGCTCGACCTGGGAGCGTGGCGCCGGCCTTGCTGAGAGTGGGGGCCGCTTCCGCGCGTCCCGTACCTCCGGCCGGGACCGGTGGTTGACTGGGCGGCATGCCGCTCGACGCCTACGGCGTGCTGTCAGGAACCCTGCACCGCCACTTTCGCGACCAGCCCGACACACAGGGCCGCTGGTTCCACGTCAACCTGGAGGTCGACGCGCCCGCCGGGCGGTACCGGTGCGCCGTCGACGTGGACAGCAAGCAGTCCAGCACCGGCGTCCAGTGGAAGGCCTTCACGCTGGACGCCTCGGCGCTCGGCCCGGTGGCCGCACTGGCACCGGGATACCACGACCTCGCCCGTACGCCCGGTTCCGGGGCGCTCGACTTCGTACGGCACCCGGCCCTGCTGCACCGCTCCGGCTGCGTCTTCGTGAGCCGGCCGCCGGCCTGGCTCAGGGCGATCCTCAACAGGCTGAATCCACCACGCCCATGGATCTCGGGTTCCAACCTGGACGCCGCACGGGCTCTCGAGCCCATCCTTGTCCCCGGCCGGGCGATCATGGTTTTCGGTGAGCCGTTCAACCAGGGTCTTGGCATGCACAACATCCACCAGAACCAGGGCGACCCCTACGGAAGCCAGTGGTGGCAGGAGAACGGCATCTGGCAGGACGGGGCGACCCTGACCCGCGGAGGCGACGGCCGGTTGGACGTGTTCCTGTCCAAGTTCTCCAGCCAGGCCGACCGAACCGACGACGACGGTCACCCGGCATAGGCACAGCAGGCCGTCATCGGCCGCCCGGCCCTTAGGGCTGCCCGCGTGACCGGAGGGCACGTCGGGTACGAGAGCCTGCGCCCGGCACCGGCCAGGTGGGTCAGGTGATGGTGTGGACGCGTTGTGAGTGGAGCTCATAACGGGCGCCGACGATCGCGAGCTTCCCCGTACCCACCCTGTCGGCCAGGTCGGGTTCGGCTGCGAGGCGCGTACGGATCATGCCGACGTTGCGGGTAATGGTGGAGTCGATGCGGGCGTCGCCGTGCCGGCTGTGGTCTATGGCCGGGCGTATCTCATCGGCCACGTACTGGATGTGTCTCGGAAGTCGCTCTCCCGTCTCATCCGCGCGGACGGCGGCGGAAACCGCGCCGCACGACTGGTGCCCGAGGACCAGGATCAGCGGTACGCCCAGTTCCAGGACGCCGTAGGCGATGCTGCCCAGGACGGCTTCATCCAGGACCCCGCCGGCCGACCGCACCGTCATGAGGTCTCCGAGCCCCTGGTCGAAGACCAGTTCCGGCGGCACCCGTGAATCGATGCATCCCAGGACGACGGCGAACGGGTGCTGCCCCGAGGCAAGCGACTGGCGCACGTACGGCGTCTCGTGAGGATGCCCCTGCTGGAATGTCCGCCACCGCCGATTGCCGGCTGCCAGCTCGCGCAGCGCCTCGCCGGGGGTGCGCGGCGTACTCGTCGCCATGGCCGGGGGCGCGGCCGTGGCGGACGAGGTGCCGAGCGTCATGGCCGCTCCGGCGGCGGCGGTTCCCGCTACAGCGGCTCGCAACAACGCTCGGCGCCCCGTGCCCGCCGGCCTGGATGAGGTGTGTCGATTCAAGGTCACGAGGGGAACGTAGCGGTCACGTTCTGGCCTGAGATTCATGATGGTGATCTGTTGGCGTGCCCTTGAGCAAATCATGGGCGGTCGCAAAGCATCACCGGCCGGCCCCTCACAAGGCCCCTAGAAGTTACCGTAGTTGACCTGCCAGGTCGGCAGCCCCATACGGCGCCACAGGGCAACCACCCGGTCACGATCGTCCAGCGACACCCGAACCGCGTACCGGTGACGCACGTGACGGTCGAACAACTCGGCCTTCACGACATCGTCGCGCCGCCCGTCGCCGGCCTCGCGCATCCACAGCTCGTCGTAGGGCACCTCGTGCCGCCGGAGCCACGTCTCGGTCTGCGCGCGATACTCCTCACCGCGTCCGGACAGGAGCACGATGATGTCGCTGTCGGCGCGCCGGAAGGAACGCAGCGCCTGCCGCACCGGCACGTTCAGCAGGTCGACGTCGCATCGCGTGAAGTCGTACGGCCCACGGTCGCCCGTCAGGGCAAGCGTTCCGTCGATGTCGCACATCACCGCCGCCGGCAGCGCCGGGTCGGGTACGTACGGCTCGACGGGCGGCTGGTCGTTCAGCCACGCTTCGGTGAGCCGCCATCCGCCCCTGGTGGCCCGCGCGTGCTTGTCGGCCAGGATCCGGATGATGTCCTCGCTGACGGGCCGCTCCCGCTCGCCGTCCCGGCGTACGCACTCATCGACCGGTACGCCGGTGAAATCGTGCACGACGAACGTCGCCAGACCGGCGACCGCGGCCTTCAGCCGCTTGGGGATGTGGGGCGTCAGGTGCGTGTTGTCGACGACCACGTCGAAGCCGTCGTCGACGGCCGCGCACACCGCGGCGTCCTGGATCGCCAGCACCGTCTGCTCATGCGTACGCGACCTGCCCCGCTCGGCCGAGGGCAGGTCGAGCATGGCGCGCAGGTCGTCGAGGCTGACGCGGCGCATCCGGCCCCCCGCCTCCGCCTGCAGTTGTCGCGCGGCGGTCGTCTTCCCCGACGCAGGCAACCCCGTCATGACGTGTACTACGGGCACTGGTCAGTTCTCCTCATCGGTCTTGAACGGGTCCGACGCCTCCGGCCGCACGGCCCGCCACACGACCAGGTCCGTCGGGCGCCCGTCGAGCCGCAGGAACATGGCGGCCCGGATCTGCGCGTCGGGCAGTTTCCGGACCGCGCGGGCGAACGCCCCCCGGTCGGCGGCCAGATGGGCCACCTCCCCGAACGCCTCGTCGATGGCGCGCTCGCGCGCCGCCGCCTCGGCCTCCAGGCGCGCGATCACCCCGCGCACCCAGGCGTCGAACTCGTCCGGCACCTGCTCCAGCAGGGCGTCCAGCGGCCGCCCGCCCGCCGCCGTGATGCCCCCGAGTTCGGTGCGCGAGCAACCCAGGCCCTGAGCCAGCCGCTTCGCGGACATGCCCGCGAACCGCTGGATGCCGTGACTGCGCCAGATGTCCCGCTCCGTGACGCCCGTCAGCACCTTGTGCAGTCGTACGTACTCCGAGAGCTTCGCCTTCGCCCGTACACCGGAAGCGAAGCGCAGTACGAAGCCCTCGGCGTCGGTCCCCGAGGCGGACCGGCCGCCGGGCATCGTGTTCGACGTGGTCAGCGCGATCAGTTCGGTGATCGGCATGGCAGGCCACATCTTGACCACGGACCCGATGCCCTGCCACGCGGCCCCGGCCTCGGCCATGGGTATCTCCGCGCCGTCCTTGCCGAACGCCGCGAGGAGCACCAGGTCCCGGCGGTCGCCGTAGTCCACGACGATACGGTTCTGCGGGTACAGGATCTCCGCCAGGTACGTCACACCCGGCGACAGAGCCGATGTGTCCCTGCCGTCGAGCCGGCGCTGCGCCCACCGCGCCTGCGCGCTGATGAAGGATCCCTTGGACGCGACCTGCCACCGGCCCGCGTAGTGGAAGACCACCGCGAGGCTGCCGTCGACCTTGTCGTACACCTCGAACGGCTCGTCCGGCAGGGCGGGCGCGTAGGGCTGACCGGCCTCGTGCTCGCCGACGTTGAAGAATTTCGGCAGGGGAAGCGCGATGATCTCGCCCGTGATGTCGTCGGCGACGAGTCCGCGGCAGCGCGTGGTCACCCGGTTCCAGATCCGCTCGTACTGGCACGTCCGCGTGTACGTGTAGATGGACAGCGGAAGTTCGGGATGCGGCTTGCGGGTGACGTGCCCGGCGTCGAGGGCTGCCGCCAACTCCGCGGGCGGCAACAGCTCTTGAAGCATCAGATGCGTCTGCCTTCGCGTCTGCGTCTGCGCGTGCGCCTGGCTCATGGGTTCCTCCCGGTTTCTGGTGCCCATTCTTTCGTGCGGGAGGCCGCGGCCGGTAGCGAATATGTGCGGGCCGCTGTCGAGAGGCGCAGGTCATAGGGGTGTCACGGCGAGGGATTCCCGCACCGCGCACTCAGCGGCGCGTGCCCCGGCGATGGCGGTGGCTTCGTACGACGGCACTGTCAACAAGTGCCAGCAAAGCCAGAACGGCGAAGAGCAATGAGACAGCTCCCAGAGCCCAGGCATCCGGAGCAGTGCCCTCTTGCGACCGCCACGCCCATACGCCGAACAGCACGGCAAGCGCCAGGAACAGCGGCATGTGGACCGTCGCCAGTATGCGGCGCAGCCTGTATGCCCGGCGTCGGCCCTCGGGCGGAAGAGTGCCGGCCTCCGGGCGCCGTCGCTTGCCCTGGTCGGGACTGTAGTCGCGCATCGACCGCTCCAACGGGAGGAATCCCTGTGACCAGGGTAGTCCTGTCCCTCGGGGCGACGGGAGCACGCTCCACGCGGCTCAGCTGGAATCACGCCGCTGACCAGGGATGATGTCGCTCTGGGGGAAGATCTGGCCCATCGCACCGTGCTGAGGAACCGGCCGACGCAGAGGGCGAGCCGGTCCTCGGCCAGTGTGTGAAGGAGCCGGTTACCGCTGGTGCGTGTTCTGCCGGTCCAGCCCCAAGGTCGACGTGGTGCTCGCGAAGGTGTCCGTGTCAACAACCGGACCGGGGCCGAGCACGGGCTCCGTCTGCCGGTCCATCAGGTGGGCGAGGTCCAGGGACGTTTTGGTGAGGGCGTCGGAAGCGCTGAGGGCGAACTGTTCCGGGCCGGCGGCCTGCGCCGAAGCCGCACTGCCGAGTACAAGGAGATTGAGGGCCGCGGCCGTTACGGCTGACCGGAGTTTCATGAGACCACCTCTGTTGCGGGGACGTTCGCGACGATCAACGAACGCACCGGGTGAGCGTTACGAACCCGCCGCCGTACGGTGTCCTCCGCCGGCGTGCAACGCGGCGCAGACACCACCACCAGCCGGCACTCGGCCGACTCATTCTCCCGGGATGCGGAGTTCCGAGACGAGGGCGCCCCGCAGGAGTTCGCGGGCGCGGCGGAGCGAGGTCGAGCCGCTGAGCCAGCGTTCGCTGAGTCCTTCGACGAGCGTCGTCAGGCGCTCCGCCGAATCTGCGGCGATCACGTCCTGACCCACGGTGCCGGCTTCCTGCGCCTTGCGGATGAGTTCGGTGGCGTACTCGACCCACTCGTACGTGGAGTTCCGGAGCTGCTCGCGCAAATCGGATTCGAAGACGGCGGTCGCACGCAGCTCGCCCCAGGCACTGCTGTTCTCCACCACCGCCGGTACGTCCTGGAGCTCGAGCAGCAGCATCTGCTCCAGGTGCGCCCGCGGATCGGACTCCGCACTGGCAGCGGGCTCGGTATAGCGCTCGGCCCGGTCGCTGATGAACTCCAGGGTCCGGCGCATCAGGCCGGCCCGGTCGCCGAAGTGGTAGTAGATGAGCGCCGTGGAGACCTGGGCCTCCGCTGCCAGCTCTTCCACGCGCAGGCCACGTACACCGCGCCGGGCGATGAGGCGGGTGGCGGCCTGAAGGATCAAGGTTCGGCGGTCTGACACAGTCCCTCACCGTACCGGCAGGACAGTGTTAGCCTGGCATTCCTGACTGAAATTTCAGTCAGGATCGACATTCTGCTGGTTGGAGACAGTCGTGAAGGAACGCTCCCGGCGGGCACTGCTCAAGTCCGGCACCGCTGCCGCACTCGGCGGCGCCGGCTTCCTCGCCTCGGCCTGCGAACCCGCCCCGAGCCGCGAACCGGCCGGGGGACCGACGTCGCCGGACGCTTCGGCGGGGCGGCGGATGCCCGCCGAGTCGCAGCGGCATGAGCGTACGTTCATGGCGTGGCCGCCGTCGGATTCGGTCTGGGAAGACGCCGCCCCGGACGTCCAGCGCGATGTGGCCCGCATCGCCCGGGCGGTCGCCGAGTACGAGCCGGTCACGATGCTCGCTGCCCCGCGGGAGGCGGCCGGTGCCCGGCGAGCATGCGGAGCCTCGGTCGAGGTCGTAGCGATCGCCGTGGACGACTTGTGGATGCGCGACAGCGGTCCCACCTTCGTGACCGGGCCGGGCGGCGAAACGGCCGGTATCGACTTCCATTTCAACGGCTGGGGCGGCAAGCAGGAGCACCGGCGCGACGCTCACGTCGCGGAGCAGGTCCTGGGCCGGGACCGCGTGGCCCGGATCAGTGCGCCGATCACGGCTGAGGGCGGCTCCCTGGAGGTTGACGGCGCCGGCACACTGCTGGTCACCGAGAGCTCCCTGGTCAACCCCAACCGCAACCCGGGCCGCTCGCGCGCGGACATCGAGGCGGCGCTGAAGGATCTGCTGGGCGTCACCAAGGTGATCTGGTTCGAGGGCGTACGGGGCAAGGACATCACCGATTACCACGTCGACGCGCTGGCCCGCTTCGCCGAGCCCGGCGTCGTTGTGCTGAGCCGGCCACCGGCCGGAGCCAAGCCGGATGTGTGGACGCGGGCGTACGACCAAGCACGTGAGGTTCTGAAGTCGGCGACAGACGCACGCGGCAGACGACTGGAGATCGTCGAGATGCCGGAGCCGGCCCCGGCCGCGCTCGGCGAGCGGGGGCCGGACTTCCTGGGCTCGTACGTCAACTACTACGTGATCAACGGCGCGGTAGTCCTCCCGCGCTTCGGTGACCGCAAGGCGGACGACCGTGCCGCGTCGATCGTCCGGGACCTGCACCCCGGGCGGGCCGTCCTGCAACTGGACATCCACACGCTCGCCGAAGGCGGGGGCGGCATCCACTGTGCCACCCAGCAGCAACCGGCCGTCTGACCGCCGCGTCCGCCTTGTGGGTCGGGGCTCACGTTCCCGAGGCGGGTACTTCCCGGCATATCGCGCACCGGTCCGCGCCGTCCCACCCTTCCCATCCGAAGGCGTCGGGTGAAAGGGACCGCCCCTCAAGCTCTTCGCGCACCGCGACCCGGTACACCCACACCGAGCCGATATAGGGGTGGTAGGCGTCATGGAAAGCCGCGGACTCGATCGAAGCCCCTGCCGCGATCGCACGCTGGAGACCACGGAGCCGCTCGAACATCACCTGTCCGGCGCCGGCGACGGCGGTCGTCGCGTCGATGAACAGCCTTTCGCGCGCTTCATAGATACCGGCATCACTCAGTGCCGCACGAGTGGCGGACTCCAAGTCGGGCTCGGTTGCCGGGCCTTGGGCGATATGCCGCAACCGCGCATGGCAGACCCCGGCCGCGCTGATGAACTCGATGTACACCGCGCGCCTGCGTGCACCGACACCGCGGTCGTCCTCGCGGCGATGGCGCAGGTAGTCGGCCAGAACGGTGCCGGTGATGGCGATCGAGCCACCACTGACCGTCGCTACGAGCGTTCCCCAGTCCATTTTTGCCCCCGTAGTGATCCAAATGGTCGAAGTCCGAATGTACGGATGTCTCTTCTCGAAGGTCGGCGGTTACCGGGAAAAGGCCTCACTTGCTCAGTGCGTTCGCGGCGATGATGAACAGCCCGAACAACATGTCCACGCCGCCTGCCCGGCACGCTGCCGCCCAACCGCGGCCGGCCACCCGCGTCGCCCACAGCCCCCAGCCGAACAGCGCCGCTGTGTTGACCGCCAGGGCTGCCGCGAGAGCGGAGCTTTCACTCCACCATCCAGCCTGGGCGCTGAGCAGCGCCGCGACGGTAGGGAGTACGGCGGCCATCAGAGGCCACTCCGCCAGCACGGACCGGAACGTGCTGACAACCGCTGGGTCGTGGGCCACTCGGTGGGCGAGGGCATGGGCGTAACCGTGCGATGCCGCGGCGGCCACGGCGGCTACCAGGACCCACAGGGCGTCGTACCCGGGATTGGGCGGCCCGTTGTCATTCTCCAGAGCGGCGGCCAGAGCACTGGCGAACACCGTCCCGTACACGCCGCCGAAGAGCACCCGCTGCAAGGGCTCCGCACGCCGGGCCGGACGGTGAGGACTGCTGGGGCTGCCTGACAAGACGTCATCTCCCAAGGAAGGTCATTTCGCTCCGAGAGATGTACCAGCATGACCGTGGCTTCTATGAAATTTACGGACAAAACTGCTCAGTGAAATCTGGGCCAGGAGTGAGTTCACGGCCCGCACACGTACGTATTGCCTGTCGGACGGCTCGCGGCCACCCTGCGGTTGGATGCTCACGCCCGGCGATCGGCATGGTGCCAGCAGTAAGGAGACCTTCATGAGTACGAACCGTTCTGTCCGCTCGGCGGCCCTGATTGTGGGGACGGCGTTAGCGGCCATCGCCGCACTCGCGCCCGCCCAAGCGCGCACTCACGCCTCCGAGTCGCTGCCCGCCGTCACCCCGCGAGCCGAAACGCCCACGCTGTACGACGACGAGGCGGGCGGCAGCGCCAACGCCGACGACCCCGCGATCTGGCGCGACTCCGCCGACCCGGACTCCAGCCTGGTGATCGCCACGGCCAAGGAGGGTGGCCTGCGGGTCTACGACCTCGACGCCCGGCAGGTGCAGTCGATACCGGCGCCTTCCACGCCTGGCCCCGGCGACGCACCCGGCCGGTTCAACAACGTCGACCTGGTCCACGGCCTGCGGCTGCAGGCCGGGCGCGCCGACCTGGCGGTGGCCAGCGACCGCGGCCACGACCGGCTGCGGATCTACCGCATAGACCGGCGCCACCCCGGGGGCCCGCTCACCGATGTCACGGACCCGTCCGCCCCACGCGTCTTCTCAGCCGGTCAGGACGAGGTCAACGAGCAGCACACCGCTTACGGTCTCGCGACCTGGACGGACTCGGCCAGCAGCCGCTCCTACGCTCTGGTCAGCCGCCGCAACCGCACCGCCATCGCCCTGCTGGAACTCGTCTCCACCCCCGGCGGCACGGTCACCTATCGCAAGATCCGGGAGCTCGGCCTCCCGTCCGCTTTCAGCCTGCCGAACGGCACCTCGTGGACGCCGTGCGCCGAACCCGGCGAACTGCCGCAGGTGGAGGGCATGGTGGTCGACCCGGCCAACGGCACTCTCTATGCCGGACAGGAGGACGTCGGTATCTGGCGCATGCGCGCCGACCTCACGGGAGCGCCGAAGCTCATCGACAAGGTCCGCGAATACGGCATTCCGGGCGCGTACGACGAGGAGACCGAGGAATGCGCCCCCGGCTCCGACCCCGGCTTCGGCGGTGAGCGCCTCGCGGCCGACGTCGAGGGGCTGACGCTGCTCACCGAGACCGACGGCGAAGGGTACATCCTCGCCTCGAGCCAGGGGGACGACACCTTCGCCCTGTACGACCGCGAGGTGGAGGACGACAACGAGTACGAGGGCGGATTCCGCGTCGTCGCCGCCGGCCGGACCCTCGACGGCTCCGAGGAATGCGACGGCGCCGCCGCCCTCAACGCCCCGCTGGGCACGAAGTACCCGCGTGGCCTGCTGGTCGTCCAGGACGGACACGACACGCCATCGGTCCCCGAAGGCCGAGAAGCGACCGGGTTCAAGTTCGTCGACCTCGGCCGCGTCATGGACCGTATCGACGACTGACGACTGGATCTCTCCCTGCACTACGACGCCGCCCCCCGGGCCACCCGCCATAGAACGCGTGTGCTTTTCTGTTATCCCCCTCCACGCAGCCGGTCTCCCTGGTGTCGGACAGAACAGCGAGGAAACGGGCGCAGCCCGAGGAAGAGAGCCGAGTGTGGGCAGCGAACGTGAAGCCGCAGTGGTCAAGGCGGCCCAGGGCGGCGACCAGCGGGCGCAGGACGAGCTCGTCACCGCGTATCTGCCACTCGTCTACAACATCGTGGGCCGGGCACTGAGCGGGCATGCCGATGTCGATGACGTAGTGCAGGAGACGCTGATCCGCGCGCTCGGTGGCCTCGGCTCGCTGCGCGATCCGGCAAGCTTCCGGTCTTGGCTGGTGGCCATCGCGATGAATCAGATACGCGACCGCTGGCAGGCCCGTCGCGCGGACCAGGCCGGCAGCGAGCTGGCGGAGGCCCTCGAGCTGGCTGATCCCGGCGCGGACTTCGTGGACCTGACCATCGTGCGCCTGGGCCTGTCGGGACAGCGCCGGGAAGTCGCGGAAGCGACCCGCTGGCTGGATGCCGACGACCGCGCGCTGCTGTCGCTGTGGTGGCTCGAGGCGGCGGGCGAGCTCACGCGGGCCGAGGTGGCTGCCGCGATGGAACTGTCACCCCAGCACACCGCGGTGCGCGTGCAGCGCATGAAGGCGCAGCTGGAGACGGCGCGCGTGGTCGTACGCGCCCTGTCGGCGGTGCCACGGTGCGTACTGCTGGACGATGGCCTGGCCGTGTGGAACGGCGTACCGTCCGCGCTGTGGCGCAAGCGGCTGGCGCGCCACGCCAGGGACTGCACGGTCTGCTCCGGGTACGGCGCGGAACTGGTGCCGGCGGAAAGACTCCTGGTCGGCCTGGGGCTGATCCCGGCGAGCGCCGCGCTGGCCGGTGCGGCCATGTCGGGCGAACGCGAGGCCATTGGCCTCGCGGCGCACGGTGACGCCCCCGTCCAGCTCGTGCCCGGCGGCCGCCGTCAGGAGCGGCGCGGCCGACGGTCGCGGCGCCGGCGGGCGGTCGCGGCCTCGGCCGCGGTGCTGCTGGTGGGCGGCGGGGGATACGCGGGCTGGACGACGCTGAAGCCGGGCGGGGCCTCGGAGACGACCCGGTCACGGGCAGCCGCCGAGGCGGCCCTGCCGCCCGTCGCGGCTTCTACGCCGCCTGCCTCCCCGACGACGTCCGCGCCTTCATCCCCCTCCGCCGCCCCACGCGCCTCGGCCAAGCCGTCGCCGGCCAGGAAGCCCGCGAAAGCAACCCCTCGGCCGACTCCGAGCAAGCCCTCCTCCAAGACCTCCGCCAAAACCTCCCCGCGCCCAGCGGCCCCAAAGCCCCGCCCCGCGGTCCAGTCGGGCACAAGCCCCTCGTCCTTCAACCAGCAGGTCACTGATCTGGTCAACACGGAGCGGGCAGACAACGGCTGCGGCCCGGTCAGCCAGAACAGCCGCCTGAACACGGCAGCCCAGCGCCACTCCGCGGACATGGCCGCCCGTGACTTCTTCGACCACACCAACCCGGACGGCGCGGGCCCCGGCGAACGCATCACAGCCGCGGGCTATGCCTGGAGCACGTACGGCGAGAACATCGCCATGGGTCAGCGAACCCCGGCTCAGGTGATGGAGTCCTGGATGAACAGTTCCGGCCACCGGGCGAACATACTCAACTGCTCCTTCAAAGAAATAGGCATCGGAATCCACGACGCCTCCGGTGGCCCTTGGTGGACGCAGGTCTTCGGCGCATCCCGCTGACGCGGCAGCAGTGGTCACGAACGCGAACCGCAGTGCGTGGCGCGGTTACTCGAACCGGGCGGTGTCGCCTGCCCCTCGGCGTACGATCTCCGCTTCGCCGCTGGAGAAGTCGATGACCGTGGTCGGCTCGGTGCCGCAGTCGCCCGAGTCGACGACGGCGTCCACGACGTGGTCGAGCCGTTCCTTGATCTCCCAGCCCTGCGTCAGAGGTTCGTCCTCGTCGGGCAGGAGCAGGGTGCTGGAGAGCAACGGCTCACCGAGGTCGGCGAGCAGGGCCTGAGTGACGACATGGTCGGGAATTCGTACTCCGACGGTCTTCTTCTTCGGGTGGAGCAGCTGGCGCGGCACCTCCTTCGTCGCCGGCAGGATGAAGGTGTAGCTGCCGGGCGTCGCTGCCTTGATCGCGCGGAACACGTCGTTGTCGACGTGCACGAACTGACCCAGCTGCGCGAAGTCCTGACACACCAGGGTGAAGTGGTGACGATCGTCGAGGTTCCGGATCGAGCGGATCCGGCCGAGACCGTCACGATTGCCCAGCTGGCAGCCCAGTGCGTAACAGGAGTCCGTCGGGTACGCGACGAGCGCGCCGGACCGGATGCTGTCAGCCACACTGCTGATGGTGCGCCGTTGAGGATTCTCGGGGTGCACGTCGAAATACTTCGCCATCCGCCGAGTCTAGGTGATCAGGACGGCACCGCCGGGCCGAGAGCGCGCCCAGCTAACAGCAGAGGTTTGATCAGATCGTACGAAGACGCCAGCTAACGGCTCGATGACGGTGGCGTTGCAGAAGGGATGCCGGACGGTTCCGATGCTCCGGGCAGGCCGTTGATCCGGGCATGGAGGCATTCGGTAATGACCCCGTCCCGGAGTTTGGCGCTTCACTGCTGGGTGCGTACTGGCTGGACTCGCCGCTGCATGGAGGCGGCGGCGACTGCGTGTGGTGTGCGCAGATGCGTCAGAGCGGCAGCACCTCAGTCCCGCGTGCCACTGCGGCAGTTGAGCCGGAGCCTGCCGTGAAGGGCTCTGCGCCTGGCGTGTGGCTGCGGTCCGAGGGCGGCCGGCTGGCCGGGCCGGTGCGGATGGTGATGCTGTCCGTTGCTGTGTGCACGGTCGTTTCGGCGATGCTCACCGTGGTCCTGGCGTAACCGTTCATGGTCCCATTGGTCTATACCTTGACTCGATCATGACATCACGCTTGAGTGTGGATCCTGGGCGTCCGCACCGGCTCGAATCTCTACTGCGGAGAGACTGGCCACCCCCTCGACCGGCTGCGGACCGGGGAGACATCGTCCTCCGGTCCGCGGCCGCACCATACGCCTTACGTTCCATCCTGATAGCCGTCACGTGCGCCGCCGTTGCTGCGGACCCCACCAGTCCGGTGACACGTCGAGCATCCATACGTCGCCCACCTGGCGCTCCTCCGGCTCGTCCGGACGGTGGTCGCCATGCCCATACGGGTCGGGATCCGCGACGACGAAGATGCGCGCACCGGATTCCGGTACCCGATAGCGGTGTACGTCGCTCGACTCGTCCTCAAGTTCGACTGTGCGGCCGAGCGACCGGATGGCGGCCCGCAGTTCCTCATGTCGGACCCTGGGCGCGAAGGTCCCGTATTCCTGTGAGAGCGGTGGCGGCACGACGTTCGCGGACTGGCCGTGGAGCAGCCGGTGGGTCTTCACGCCGAAGGCGACGCAGGACATCGGCCCTTGAGGTCTCGGCGCGAATGTCACCTCCACGAGCCCGTAGTCCCGGCGCAGGAGCCCACCACCGGGATCGTCAAGGTAATCCGGCCCCACAGCGGCTTCCCAGCCGTCGCGATCGGAGCCGATTCCTGTTCCCAGAACGTCGCATCGGGTGGCGACGTGAGCATAGAAGTCCAGGTCGGACACTCGGTGATCTCCCTGCTCGTCGTCAGCCCGTGGCTGCCATGGTTTCCTTCGCCAGTTCGTACGCCGGCAGCATCTGCTCGTGCTGCCACGTGTCCAACCCGCCCAGGTGCAGTACCACCGCACCGCGCGGGGTGCTGACGGCGAGCGCCCGTTCCTTCTTCGGCTCGTCCGCGAGCTCGGTCGTGCGGACGTAGGTGACCTCGGTGGCGGGGAGGTCACCGGCCTTCGTCTCGCGGTAGCGGACTGTCGTGGCCTTGGACTCCTCCGCCATGAATCCTTCGAGAACCTTGCGCGGGGTGGCGGCGTCATCGCCGGTCCAGACGCGAAGGTAGCCGATATTCCCGGCGGGCTTGGCGTCGATCTCACAGGCGAGCTTCACGGTGCCCTGTTTGGCGATCGAGCCGAACACGGGGTCGTCGCCGGCCTTCACCTTCTCCGCCGTCCAGTCGGCAGCGGTGGTGAACGAGACGGGCAGAACGCACGGCGTACCGGTGCCGCCGATGCTCGCGCCCTTGGCCGTCGCCCCGGCCGGCGCGCTCTCGCTCGGCTGCTTGGCCGACTTGTCCCGTCCGGTCGTACCGCCGTCCGGCGCCGACGAACAGCCGGCCAGCATCAGTACTGCCAGCGCCGCCGCCGGGACGATGCCCCGCGCGAAGTCCTGCCCCATGAAGTCCCCACCCCTGAGCGTAAATGATCACCGCAGGCTACCTCAGGCACGCCGACGAGTACGTCCGGTGTGGGGGGAGGAGCGCCGGTCAGGCGTCAGGCGGCCCAGTGGGCGAGGTCCATGCCCGCGTAGGTGAGGGTAGAGCCGGGTGGGGGTCCGGGTGCACATTGATTTCGCCCTCGCGGGCGATGAACACGGCTTCGAGCTGGGTCCGTCCGCGCCGTCCTGTACGAGCAGTTCATGCCGAGCGAGCTCAGAATCTTCGGGAAAACCATGCGCGGTGCCCCTCCCGGGTGGATCCGGACGACCCACTTCGAACCAGACCAATTCGGTCAGCTCGCGTTGTTGTCGCGGTCGTGGACGAGGCGTCCTTGGGCGTAGGTGGCGGCGACAGCACGTTCGTCGCCGAGGATCATCAGCGCGAAGAGGCGCTCGGCGAAGTCCTTGGCGACGTCGGTGCGGCGGGCCAGGGTTTCGGTGGCGGTGAAGTCCAGCACGGTGAAGTCGGCTTCCTTGCCCGGGCGGAAGTTGCCGATGGTGTCGTCGAGGTCGAGCGCCTGCGCGCCGCCGAGTGTGGCCAGGTAGAAGCCGCGGTAGGCGGAGAGGGTCCTTCCCCGCAGGGCGGTGACTTTGTACGCCTCGTTGAGGGTGGTCAGCAGGGAGTAGCTTGTGCCGGCTCCGACGTCGGTGCCCAGTCCGACGCTCACCTTGCTCTTGCGGGCGGCGTGGAGGTCGAACAGACCGCTGCCGAGGAAGAGGTTCGAAGTGGGGCAGAAGGCCACCGACGAGCCGGCCGCAGCAAGCCGGGCACGGTCGGTGGCGTCGATGTGAACGCAGTGGGCGAACAGGGAGCGTTTGGTCAGCAGGCCGTAGCGCTCGTAGACGTCGATGTAGGAGCGGCCGCCGAACAGCTTCTTCACCAGCGCGACTTCGTCCTTGTTCTCCGCCGCGTGGGTCTGCAGCCACAGGTCGGGGTGCTCTTCGAGCAGCCGGCCGGTCATGGCCAGCATCGGCTCGGTCGAAGTCGGGGCGAAGCGGGGCGTGACGCTGTATCCCAGGCGCTCCTTGCCGTGCCAGCGGCCGATCAGCTCACGCGTCTGCTGCTCGGCCTCGGCGACGCTGCGGTCACGGAGGTAGGCCGGTGCGTACGGCTCCCGGTCCATCAGCACCTTGCCGCACAGCATGCGCAGCCCCCGCTGCAGCGACTGCTCGAAGAACGCGTCCACCGAGGCGGGATGGATGGTGGGAAACACGGTCGCGGTCGTGGTTCCGGCCGCCAGCAGCCGGTCGAGGAAGAATCCGGCCAGCGCCCGGGCGTGCGCCGCCCGGTCGAACCTGGCCTCCGCCGGGAAAACGTATGTCTCGAGCCACTCCAGCAACTGCTTGCCGTAGGAGGCGATCACGTCCACTTGTGCGGCGTGAATGTGGGTGTCGACAAATCCCGGCACGATCAGCCGCCCGCGGTGGTCGATCGTCCGCGCGCCACGGCGCAGCCGCTCCGGCAGGTCACTGGCCGGCCCGGCGTAGGTGACCGTGCCGTCCCCGCCGATCGCGAGTGCTCCGTCCTCGAACAGTTCCCATGCCGTGGGGTCGGGCGGGTCACCCGGATCCTCGAGGAAGTGCAGCACGTGGCCGAACACCACGGTCGGGTGTGTCTGCTGCTGCCCGGTACGGGGCGGCGCGTGAACCGCCCGGCCGATGGCATGGGCCGCAGACGGGGCGGAAAGAGCCATGGCCGGAACCGCGGCCGCGCCCATACCGGCCAGCAGGCTTCGACGACCGGGCCCGGAGGCGTGTGTTGCTTTCTCGTCACTCACAGCCCGAGCTTCCTCGGACCCGCCGCTCCACCGTCGCAGGACTCCCACGCGCCACCGGTGTCTCACCCGTATGCACCGCACCCTGCCGCGGCACGGAGTTACGGAACCGTCTCCTTCTTGCGCGCAACTCCTCCGGCCTCTCCGCCGTCTACCACACGGAACGTGAAATGCGCGCGGACAAGGAGGGGACAGCCGTGAGTGACATACGCCGAAGAGGAATTGTCATGCTCGGGATCACCGCACTGGTGGCCCCGCTGACTGTGGTGATGGGAAGCACAACGGCTCAGGCCGCGTCGTGCACGACGCGGACCGGGACCTACCAGAAGCAGGTCGAGAAGTTCCTCGGCCGCCCGGTGGACGGAAGGCAGTCGTCCGCCGACTGCAAGGCGATCCAGGCATTCCAGACGAAACACTCGATCAGTCCGAACGCCGGGTTCGCCGGCCCCATCACCTGGGGCGTCATGGACCTCATGAACAAGCAGAAGGCTGTCGGGAAGAACCCGAACAGGGCCGGCAAGTGCCCGACGAACAAGGGCCGTATCGCCTGCGTCGACCTGACACTCCAGCTCAGCTGGATCCAGGACGGCAAGGAGCTGGCGTACGGACCGGTCCCGGTGCGTACCGGCCGTAACGGCTACGAGACCCGCACCGGCCTGAAGAAGATCTACTGGCGGAACATCGACCACGTGTCCAGCCTGTACAACGTGCCGATGCCGTACAGCCAGTTCTTCGACGGCGGACAGGCCTTCCACTCCGTCGGTATCAGCGTCTGGGCGCCGCCCGGCTCGCACGGGTGCGTAAACATGACGAAAAGCGACGCCACGAAGTACTGGAGCATGCTCCGCAACGGCGACGACGTCTTCGTCTACGGCCGGAAGTCCGGCACCTGAGCCGGCTGTTTCCCGCCGGTGATGCGGGGCATCCGCCCAGAGGACGAGCGGCCCGGCGCCCGTGGCGCGCCGTGGCCGTCGCGCGACGCGGGCGGCGTCGACCGAAAGGGGAGTGCTCTCCATGTGCCGATGGCTTGCCTACTCCGGAACCCCTGTTCTGCTGGGTGACATTCTGTACAAGCCCGCCCACTCCCTGATCGACCAGAGTCTCCATTCACGGATGGGGGTCGAGACGACCAACGGCGACGGATTCGGCATCGGCTGGTACGGATCCGACGCGGGTACGCCCGCCATCGTCCGGGACACGGGCCCCGCCTGGAACAACCGCAACCTGCAGGAGATCGCGGACCACGTTCGCTCGCCGCTGTTCTTCGCTCATGTCCGCGCCTCGACCGGTGCGGCCGTGCAGCAGACGAACTGCCACCCCTTTCGCCACGGCCGGTGGATGTGGATGCACAACGGTGCGATCGCCGATTTCCACCGGATGCGGCGCGATCTCTGTCTGGCCATCGACCCCACGCTGTTCTCCCTGCTCGAAGGGTCGACGGATTCGGAAGTGATGTTCTACCTGGCGATCACCCTGGGTCTGGACCAGGACGCACCGGGTGCTGTTGCCCGGATGGCCGGGCTGGTAGAAGGGCTGTGCCGGGAGCACGGGGTGGAGTTTCCGCTCCAGATGACCATCGCGGTGACCGACGGTGAGCGGCTGTGGGCTTTCCGGTACTCGAGCCAGGGGGCATCGCGGTCGCTCTTCTACAGCAGCCGCGCCGACGCCGTGCGGGCGCTCCACCCCGACCTCGATTTCCTGCGGGGCGTCTCCGCGGAGACGCGCCTCATAGTGTCCGAGCCATTGGGTGATCTTCCGGGCGTCTGGAACGAGGTTCCCGAGAACAGCTGCGCCGTCGTCCAGCCGGGCTTGGACGAGCTGCTGTCCTTCGCGCCGCAGCCGGTGTAGGCCGGTCCCTGGGTGAAGGGATTGCTCAGGTTTTCCGGTCGCCCAGGATTTGCCGCGCCTCGAATCCGCCGTGCCCGTCGAACCGCACCTCCGTCACGGTGTCGAACCCGTCGGAGAGCGCCGGCTTGCGCAGCCGCTTGAGCGTGGCGAAGATTCCTACGTCCGGGACGCGGTCCCGCCCCTCCCGTGCGGCATTGCGTCGCAGGGAGCCCTCGACGTCCGGGGGAAACCAGTACGCCGTCACGGTCGCATCGTGGGCGTGCGCCAGACCTACCAGCGGTCCCCACTCCTGCGGCGACGGGTTGGTGTTGTCGAGCGCCACCGGTCTTCCGGCGGCCAGCGACTCTTCCATCAGGCGCATCTGCCGCTGCTGCTTGTTGCGGGCGGCGCGGGGGAACAGGTCCTTGCTGACCAGCGCGTAACGGCCAGAGAGATACTGCGCGTAGAAGGTCGATTTCCCGGCCGCCTGCAGCCCGATGAGCACGGCCACGTCAAGCCCTCTGTCTGCCTGCATCCGCGAGAGACACCTCCTCGTAAGAAAGTACTTCTTTGTGTCACGGATCAGCCATACCGGCCCCCCGCACCGGACACCCCCTGCGCCGGCTACAGCGCGTCCACCGCTGAGACCTTCCAGGCTTGCGGCGTCCGTACGAGCGTCATCCGCACCCGGTTGAGGTCGAGGCGGGGGCCCGAGACCTGGGTGCTGGTGGTGAGCTGGTTCATGAAGATCAGGACCACGGCCTTGTCCGGGGAGGCCGACACCACCGAGGCCGCCGGGGCGTCGCCGCCCGGGGGCTTCGCGACCGTGGCCTTGACCACGCCCCGGTACTTCTTGGCAGTGGGCGCGACCACGGCCTTGGTGGTCTTGCCGTACTGGTCGAGAAACGGGGCGGTGAGGTGGCCGCGGGCCGCGGTGAAGTCGCGGTCCAGGTGGCGGTAGTCGTACGAGAGGATCACCGGGGCCGCTTTACGCGCCGCCGCGAGCGCGGCCACGCGTGCCTGCGCCGTGCGTTCGGCCTCTCGGTACTGCACGCCGAGCGTGGCGGTGGCGACCAGACCCACGAGGGTGAGGACGGCGAGCACCGCGCTGAGGAGGCCGGGGCGGCCGCGGGTGCGGCTGGGGGCCGGCTCGGCGGGCGGTGTGTCCGCCGGGTCCGGGGCCGGGGCGGGCTCGGTGGGCCGCCGCGTCCTCTCGGAGCGTTTGGCCGCCGCCCGGGCGGCCGCGGCCACGGAGCGCTGCCGGGGGGCGCCGGTGCCGCCGCGGCCTCGGAGGGTCGGGTTCGCCACGGTGTTTCTCCTCACGGGGATGGTGCGAAGTGCCAGGGGGACGGGGGATGCGTCAGCCGACGAATTCGACGTTGGACGTCAGCCACCGTCCGCCCTCGAGGACGAGGTCGAGCTGAAGGCGGTAGTTGCGGGACGTGCCCTGGGGAGCCGCGACGTTGGTGACCTTGCTGTCGGCCACCACCAGGACCCGCGCGGTGCGTTCGTCCGCGTCGGCGATGCCCGCGTCGAGGATCTGTCCCTCGGACACCGACTTGTTGCCGGCGACGATTTTCGTCAGCTTCTCGGTCTGCGCCGAGAACTGCTTCTCGAAGTCCCCGGTCGCGCCCTTCAGGACGTTCTTGCTGTCCCGGTCGTAGTGCCGGTAGTCGAGCGAGGTGAAGTTGAGCGCCGACTGCCGGGCGGCGACCAGGATGTCCTGGTGCCGCCGCTCCGTCGTGTGGCGCTCGTACACCTGGACGCCCAGCCAGCCGGAAGCGGCCGCGAACACGGCGGCCACGACGGCCAGTACCGCCACCGCGCGCCGGTGGCGCAGCGGCCGTGCTGCACGGGTCAGGAGTACGCGGATCATGCCATGGGTCCCACCAGCAGCCATTGCCAGGAGTCCTTTCCGAAGAGGCTCTGTGCTCCGCCCGTCGAGCCGATCTGTACGGGCTTTCCGTCCGGGCCGCTCGCGGCGCCCGTCTCGGGGTCGTAAGCGGTTACGTGCGACGCCCGGCCCGAAGTGCCGCCCGCGCCCGGGGCGTTCTGGGCTCCCCGGACCGACGTGTCGCCGCCGCGCGGGGCCGTGCACCGGGCACCGGTGTTGGCCGCGCGTTCCCTGGTGTCGGCGGGGTCGCGGCGCTGGGTGTCGTAGCCCTGGCGGCAGGGCGGCGGGTCGTCGGCGTTGGTCACCATGCCGAAGTGTGTGGTGCCGTCTCCGGGGAGGACCGTGTAGCTGCCCGAGACCACCACGGGGAAGGTGACCAGCGCCTGTTCCACACCCGGCAGGCGGGCGACGGTGACCTGACCGCCGCTGATCAGGTTGCCCAGCAGAACCGGGAGGTGGGTCCGGTTGTCCTTCAGGAGCGAGTCCACCTGGCGGGAGGCCGAGGTGCCGTTGTCCATCAGGGCGCGGATGTCGCCGTCGCTCGTCTTCAACTGGGCGGTCAGCGCCGCCAGGTCGCGGGAGAAGGACTTGATCGCGGAGCCCTGGTCGGCCTGTGTCTTCAGGACCTTCCGGGAGTCCTCGATCAGCGCGATCGTCTCGGGGAGCGAGTCCGACGCCGACTCGACCAGGGCGTTGCCCGAGTCCACGAGCCGGCTCAGGTGCGGGCCGGTGCCGGCGAAGGCTTTGCCCAGCTCGTCGACCGTGACGCGCAGGTCCTTCTTGTCCACCGAGTTGACCAGCCGGTCCAGGCTGAGGATCAGCTCAGTGGTGGGTACGGGCACCCGCGTGTTCCGGCGCGGGATGGTGCTGCCGTCCCGCAGGCCGGGTCCGTCACCGGAACGCGGCTGCAGGTCGACGTACTGCTCGCCGACGGCCGAACGGTTCGCCACCACGGCCAGGCTGTCCGCCGGGATGCTCGGGGAGTCCTCCAGATCCAGCGCCACCGATACGCCGCCGGCCCCGGTGAGCCGGAGATCGCCGACGCGGCCCACGGGGACCCCGCGGTAGGTGACCTCGGCGCCGGAGTAGATGCCTCCGGAATCGGCGAACTCCGCCCGTACGGTGTAGCCGCGGCCCAGGACGCGGTCGACCAGTCCGGTGTACTCGACGCCGACGTACGACACCCCGAGGGCGGTGATGATCGCGAAGGCGAGCAACTGGAGCCTGACCATGCGGGTGATCACGGCATCATCCCCTTCATCAGCAGTTCCGCGAGGGACACGTCGACACCGCGCGGATAGCCGCTACCGGCGCCCGCGGAGGGCGTCGAGTACGCGGCGTGGGTGCCGGTGCACAGCGGCAGGCACCCCAGGTCGCCGTCGTCCCCCGCCCCCGGCGGCTCCGACGGAGGCGAGGGATCCGAGGGGACGGGAGGTACCGGCGGCGCCGAAGGCGAGTCAGGCAGGCCCGGTGTGTCCGGCAGCCCGGGCGTTTCGGGGAGTTCAGGGGTATCGGGAAGGCCGGGGACGCCGGGAATGTCCGGGGCGGGTACGCCGGGAAGCTCGGGCTTGCCCGGCTTCTTCGGGTCGTCGGCGAGATTGCCGTAGATGCTCGCCAGGTCGAGATCGGCGGTCACCTTGAGGTTGACGTAGTCACCCTTGATCGCGTCCACCACATTGCGGGGGAACGGATACGTCGTCATCAGCTCCAGCGCGTTGGGCAGATCGGCGCCCGCCTTGTTCAGCTGGTTGAGAATCGGCTGGAGATGGCGGAGATTGGCGATGACGTCGGCCCGTGACGCCTTGATCACCCGGGTGCCCGTCTTGCCGAGCTTCGACAGCGAAGTGAGCATCCTGGTCAGTTTCGTCCGCTGGTCGGCCAGCACCTTCAGCGCGGGCGGCATGGTGGTGAGGGCCCTGTCGATCGTCTTCTTCTCCTTGGCCAGGGTCTTCGACAGCTTGTCGATGCCCTCCAGCGCCCGGATGATCTCCTTCTTCTGCTTGTCGAGGCCGCCGATGAAGGTGTCCAGCTCCGTGAGCAGGGACTTGACGCGGTCCTCACGGCCGTCCAGGGCCTTGTTCAGCTCCACCGTGATCGTCTTGAGCTGAGCGACCCCGCCACCGTTGAGCAGAGCCGACAGGGCCGACAGCACCTCTTCGATCTCGGGATTGCGTCCGCTGCGGGAGAGCGGGATCTTCGCGCCGTCGGTCAGCCTGCCCACCGGCTCGGTGTCCGTCGGCGCCGAGAGGGCCACGTACTTCTCACCGAGCATGCTGGTCTGCCGCAGTCCGGCGATCGCGTTGCCGGGCAGCTTGACCGAATCGGAGATGCGCAGCCGCACCAGGGCGTGCCAGCCGCGCAGTTCCACCTTTTCGACGGCGCCGACGGTGACGTTGTTGACCTTCACCGTGGACTGCGGGACAAGATCGAGGACGTCCTGGAATTCCACCGTGACCCGGTAACTGTTGCCGTCCGCGGCCGCGCCGCCGGGCAGCGGAACGTCGTACAGCCCTTCGAATTCGCAGCCGGTGAGCAGCAAGGAACCGGCGGCCGCCCACAGGGCTGCCTTCCGTGGAGCTGTCATGAACGGGCCTCCAGGATTCCGCCGAGCGTCTTGTCCGTCGAGGCCGTCGAGCCTGTTGAGCCCGTCGGTACCGCTCCGGTGACCGCGTCGGCCTCCGGCAGCTCGGGCAGGGAGTCGAACAGCTTCTTCAGGTCCCGGCAGTCGGCCGTCTTCCCGGCCGTCTCCCCGGTCGTCTTCAGCAGGGAGCAGAGAAGCGAGGCCGGGTCCTGGTGGAGCTGTTCGGCGTTGTTACGCGTGTCGAGCGTGCCGGATTCGGGGTTGTAGGCGTTCTGGAGGTTGGACAGACCGGCGGGGGCCACCTCCAGTACCTCCTCCAGGGCCGCGCGCTGCGTGACCAGCACGCTGGTCACCTTGCTCAGCCCCTTCACATTGGCGGTCAGCGACTTCTTGTTCTTCTTCACGAAGTCCGACACATCGGCGAGCGCGGCCGCCAGGTGTTTGATGGCTGCGGCAAGGTCCTTGCGCTCCCCGGCGAGCTGATCGGCGACCTTGGCCAGGCTGTTGTTGAACGACCGGACGCTCGCATCGTCGGCCGCCAGCACAGCCGTGAACTCCTGAAGGTTCTCCACCGTCCCGAAGAGGTCCTGCCGGCCGTCGGACAGCGTGGTGACGGCCTGCGAGAGGTCCTCGACCGTCCGGTGCAGTTTGCCGCCCTGCCCCTGGAGGTTGTCCGCACTGACGGCCAGGAGCCGGGACAGCGAACCATCCTTGTTGGCGCCCCGGGGACCGAGCGCCTCCCCTGTCGTACGCAGGCTGTCGAAGACACGGTCGAGCTCGACCGGCACGGCCGTCCGCTTCTCGGGGATTACGTCGTTGCTCTTCATCGCCGGGCCGGAGCGGTAGGCCGGGAGCAGCTGGAGGTAACGGTCGCTGACCACCGAGGAGTTGATGATCGCCGCCTTGGCGTCCGCCGGGACCTTGTATTCATCGGCGTACTCCAGCTCGACGCGCACCCGGTCACCCTGCGGCGTGATCTTCTTGACCTCGCCGATCCGCACGCCGAGTACGCGCACGTCGGACCCCGGATAGATGCCGACCGTACGCGGGAAGTACGCCGTCACCCGGACCACCGGCGACTTGGACAGGTGGACGAAGGTGAGGCCGGCGCAGACCACGAGGACGGTGGCGAGCGCGATGCGGCGTACGGTCTTGATGCGGTCGGTCGTCATCGTGACCCTCCCGTCCGTGGTTCCACCGGTGTCGGGGCGACCAGGTTCTGGATGTAGCTGTCGAACCAGCGGCCGTTGCCGAGGGTGTTGGTGAAGACCCGGGTGAAGGGCGCCAGCAGCTTGACGCTGCGGTCGAGGCTGGCTTGGTTGCGTTCCAGCATCTTCACCACGGTGTTGAGGCGGCTGAGCGCGGGCCCGATCGCCTCTCGGTTGTCCTTGACCAGGCCGGACAGCTGGATGCTCAGCGCGACGGAGCTCTTCAGCAGCGCGTGGATGACCTGGCGCCGCGCGTTGATCTCCTCGAACAGCTTGTCGCCGTCCTTGACCAGCTTGCTGAACTCACCCTTCCGCTTGGCGAGCACACCGGTGACGCCGTTGGCATGGCGGAGGAGTTCGCGCAGCGACTCGTCACGGGAGGACACGGTCCGCGAGATCTTCGACAGCCCCGCGATGGAGGCTTTGACCTCCTCGGGGGCGTCCTCGAAGGTGGCGGAGAGCGTGTCCAGGGCCGTGGCCAGCCGCTCTTTGTCGATCTTCTCCGTGGTGGTGGTGAGGTCGCTGAAGGCCTCCACCACGTCGTACGCCGCAACGGTCCGGCTCAGCGGGATCTCACTGCCCGGCTCCAGCATCCCGGAGCCTTTCGGCTCCAGCGCGAGGTACTTCGCGCCGAGGATCGTCTTGACGCGGATGGACGCACCGGTCCGCGTCCCGAACTCCGGGTCTCCCTTCACCCGGAAGCTCACCTTGACGTGGCCGCCGTCCAGGCCGACGTCGTCGACCTTGCCGACCTTGACGCCGGCGATCCGTACCTCGTCGCCGGGCTTGAGCCCGCCGGCCTCGGAGAACGCGGCGCTGTACTTCTCACCGCTGCCGATCAGCGGCAGGTCCTGGACGTTGAACGCGGCGGCGATCAGCAGCGCGATCGTGGTGAGGCCGACGGTGCCGATCACCACGGGATTGCGTTCACGGAAGGGAATCAACGGCCGCACCTCGCTCGCGCGACATGGAGTTCAGGAGTGATGACTTCGGCGGTCTTCGGCAGCACGATCCGGCCGTCGAAGTCGCACAGGTAGAAGTTGAACCAGGAGCCGTACGAGGCGGTGCCGGTCAATTTGTTGAGCTTGTTGGGCAGCCGTCGCAGGACGCCCTCCACTGTCTTCTCGTGGTCGTTCAGCGTCCCGGTGAGCTCGCCGAGCTCAGCGATGTCCCTCTTCAGCGGCGGGCGGGCGTCCTTGAGGAGCCCGGAAGTCGCCTCCGCGAGGCCGTTGATGCCGGCCAGCGATTCCCCGATGGGCTTCCGGTCGGCCGACAGCCCCGAAATGAGCCGCTGCAGTTGGGAGATCAGGTCGGAGAAGCGGGTGCTGCGCTTGTCCACCGTCTTCAGCACGGTGTTGAGGTTGTCGATCACCGACCCGATCAGCTTGTCCCGTTCGGCGAGCGTCGTCGTGAGCGAGGCGGTGTGCGCGAGCAGACTGCGGACCGTACCACCCTCGCCCTGAAGGGTCTTGACGATCTCGGTGGCGAGCTGGTTGACGTCCTTGGGGCTCAGCGCGGCGAACAGCGGCTTGAACCCGTTCAGCAACGCGTTGAGATCCAGCGCCGGCTCGGTGCGCGACAGCGGGATACGCCCACCGGGCCGCAGCGGCGTCGCGTCCCCCGTGCCTTCCATCAGCGCGACGTACCGCTGCCCGATCAGACTCCGGTAGCGGATCGCGGCGCGGGTGCTGGTGAGCAGCGGCCGGTCGCGGGAGACGGTGAAGGTGACCTCGGCCAGCGTCCGGTCCTTGATGTCGATGCTTTCGACCTCACCGACGCGCACCCCGGCGACCCGGATGTCGTCGCCCTCCTCCAGGCTGGTGACATCGCTGAATACGGCGGCGTACGTCTCCTTGGGGGTGAAGGAGAGGTTGACGATGGTCGCCGCGAGCACGGCGGTCGCCGCCACCGTCACCACCGCGAAGATGCCGAGCTTGATCAGCTGGGGAGCTGTCGTCCTGGCGTTCGTACGGCTCATGCGACACTCACCGCCGTTCCCCGTGCCATCGGACCGAAGAGCAGGGTCGTGACCGCCGGCACCTCGTCGGCGGGCACACCCATGGCCGGGGCCACGAGCGAGGCGACGGCGTTCTGTTCGGCCGGCGTGCCGGAGACGGAAGGCACACCGCGCGGGCTGTGCGACGCCGACGTACCGTCGTTGAGTTTGGTCGGTGGTGCGGGAACGTGAGGGTGGGGAAGACCTCTGCAGTTGGGGCCGGAGCGGTCGGCATAGCGCGGTTCCTCGCCGGGTCGGTAGGAGGGACGTTGGGGGACGAATTCGAGGGTGATGCGCATCTTCCCGCCCTTGAACGCCTCTTCGGACGCCGCTTCCTGCCGCACCAGCCCGGCCAGCAGGCACGGGTACTCCGGTGAGTAGCGGGCGAACAGGGCCAGCGTGGGACGGGAGACGCGGCCCAGGGTGATGAGCCGTTCCGAGTTCTCGTCGAGTACGCCTTCGGTGGTGTTCGCGGCGGTGGCGGTCGAGGTGAGGACCGACGCCAGCTGGTCCTCCTTCTCGACCAGGGTCCGGCTGGTGGTGAGGGTGTTGCGCAGGATCCGCAGCAGGTCGGGGGCTGCTTCGCCGTACACCTCGGCCACATCGGCGAACCGGGAGATGTCCTGCTGGAGGGACGGCATGTGCGGGTTGAGCCGGCGCAGGTACTTCTCCAGCCGTACGAGGTTGTCGCCGATCTTGTCTCCGCGCCCTTCGAGGGCCGTGGAGAAGGCGGACAGGGTGGCGTTCAGCTTCGCGGGCTGCACGGTGCGCAGCAGCGGCAGCAGGTCGTTCATCAGCTGCTGGAGCTCGATGCCGACCTTGGTGCGGTCCTGGGTGATGACGTCACCGGCTCGGATGTGCCGCGTGGAGGTGTGAGGGGTGGCCACCAGGTCGACGTACTTCTCACCGAACAGCGTCTTCGGCAGCAGCCGGGCGTGCACATCGGCCGGGATGAGGCGGACGTGTTCCGGCTTCAGCGCGATGCCGAGGGTCGCCTTCTCGCCGTCGGCCCGCACCTCGCGCACCTCACCGACCAGCAGGCCGCGCAGCTTGACGTCGGCGCGCGGCTCCAGCTGGTTGCCGAGGGTGTCCGCCTCCAGGGTGATCCGCACGACCGAGGTGAAGACCTGCTGGTAGACGGCGACCGTCAGCGACAGCAGGAGGGCGATGACCGCGATGAACACGATCCCGTACAGCCGGAGTTGGGTGGGCCGGGCGAGAGTCACCGGCATCTTCGGTATGCGTATGCGCATCGGCCCGCTACCCCGCTATCCGTACGGTCGTGTTGGCGCCCCAGATGGCGAGGCTGAGGAAGAAGTCGAGGATGTTGATGGCCACGATCGACGTCCGTACGCCGCGTCCGACCGCGACCCCGACGCCGGCCGGGCCGCCGCTCGCGTAATAGCCGTAGTAGCAGTGCACCAGGATGATCACGACGGCGAAGACGATCACCTTGCCGAAGGACCACAGCACGTCGACCGGTGGCAGGTACTGCTGGAAGTAGTGGTCGTACGTTCCGGTGGACTGCCCGTAGTAGCCGGTGGTGATGGTGCGGGCGGCGAAGTAGGAGGAGAGCAGCCCGACGACGTACAGCGGGATCACCGCCACGAAGCCGGCGATCATCCGGGTGGTCACCAGGAACGGCAGCGACGGTACGCCCATCACCTCCAGCGCGTCGGTCTCCTCGCTGATGCGCATCGCGCCGAGCTGGGCGGTGAAGCCCGCGCCGACCGTGGCCGACAGTGCGAGCCCTGCCACGAGCGGTGCGATCTCGCGGGTGTTGAAGTACGCGGAGAGGAACGCCACGAAGTTGGACGTGCCGAGCTGGTTGAGCGCGGCGTACCCCTGAAGGCCGACCTCGGTGCCGGTGAAGAAGGAGAGGAACGCGATGACGCCGACCGTGCCGCCGACGACCGCAAGGGCGCCGCGGCCGAAGCTCACCTCGGCGAGCAGGCGCAGTACTTCCTTCTTGTAGCGGCGCAGGGTGCGGCCGGTCCAGGCGAGGGAACGCCCGTAGAAGACCATCTGCGTGCCCAGCTCCTCCAGGGAGCGCAGCGGGCGGTCGAGAAGTCGCACAACTAACCTCTCTGCGGGACGATTTGGAAGTACACGGCGGTCATCACGAAGTTCGTCACGAACAGCAACATGAAGGTGATGACCACGGACTGGTTCACGGCGTCGCCCACGCCCTTGGGGCCGCCCTTGGCGTTCAGGCCCTTGTACGAGGCGACGATCGCGGCGATGGCCCCGAAGACCAGCGCCTTGAGTTCGCCCGCCCACAGGTCGGACAGCTGGGCGAGGGTGGTGAAGGAGGCCAGATAGGCGCCGGGGGTGCCGTTCTGCATGATCACGTTGAAGAAGTAGCCGCCGGCGACCCCGACGACGGAGACCAGGCCGTTGAGGAGGACCGCCACGAGCATCGTGGCCAGTACGCGGGGCACGACCAGGCGGTGGATCGGGTCGATGCCGAGCACCTGCATGGCGTCGATCTCCTCGCGGATCTTGCGGGCCCCGAGGTCCGCGCAGATCGCGGTGCCGCCGGCGCCCGCGATGAGCAGCGCCGTGACGATGGGGGACGCCTCGCGCAGTACGGCGAGCACGGAGGCGGCGCCGGAGAAGGACTGGGCGCCGAGCTGCCGGGTCAGGCTGCCGATCTGGAGGGCGATGACGGCGCCGAAGGGGATGGAGACGAGGGCGGTGGGGAGGATGGTGACGCTGGCGATGAACCAGGCCTGCTGAATGAATTCCCTGAGCTGGAAGGGGCGCCGGGGGAGGGTCCTGAGGACGTCCAGGGCCATGGCGAAGAGGCTGCCGGAGTGTTTCAGCGCGCCCGTGGGGGACAGACTCACGCGTCCGTCACCTCCTTCTTCTTCTCCGTCTCCTCCGCCTTCTCCGTCTTCGGCTGGTGGAGCGCCGTCTCGCGTTCGGCGATCGCCTGCCAGCGGGGCGGGCGGGTGACGCCGGGGCTGGGCAGCAGGCGCGGGGTCATGACCGTTGCGGACGTTTCCTCCGCGCTCTGTCCTGTGCCGTTGCCGTCGCCGCTGTTGAGCTCAGCGAGCTCCTGCTCGACCTGGGCGGCGTCCTTCTCCTCCGCCATCCCGATCGGCCCCTGCATACGGCCGTTGAGGAACTGCCGTACGACCGGTTCGTCGCTGGTGAGCAGTTCCTCGCGCGGCCCGAACATCACCAGTTCGCGCCGGAAGAGCAGCCCGATGTTGTCCGGGACCAGGCGGGCCGAGGCGATGTCGTGGGTGACGATCAGGAAGGTCGCGTCGATCTGCGCGTTCAGATCGACGATCAGCTGGTTGAGATAGGCCACCCGCACCGGGTCGAGCCCGGAGTCCGGCTCGTCGAACAGGATGATCTCCGGGTCGAGCACCAGCGCCCGCGCCAGTCCCGCCCGCTTGCGCATCCCGCCGGATATCTCGCCGGGCAGCTTGTCCTCGGCGCCGATCAGACCGACCATGTCCATCTTTTCGAGGACGATCTGTCTGACCTCGCTCTCCGGCTTGCGGGTGTGCTCGCGCAGTGGAAAGGCGATGTTGTCGTACAGGCTCATCGACCCGAACAGGGCGCCGTCCTGGAACAGCACACCGAAGAGCTTGCGCACCTCGTAGAGGTCGCGCTCGCGGAGCTTGGTGATGTCCTGCCCGGCGATCGTGATCGATCCCCGCTCCGGCTTCAGCAGGCCCACGAGCGTCTTGAGAAACACCGACTTTCCCGTACCCGAGGGGCCGAGCATGACGGATACCTCACCGGCGGGCAGCGTCAGTGAGACGTCCTGCCAGATGACCTGGTTGCCGAAGGATTTGGTCAACCCTTCCACACAGATCTCGACACCCATCCGGTTCACCCTTCAGCGGGGAGCAGCTCTGACATCTGCTCTACGGGGGAGGGCGGCGGATCCGTCGCGAAGAAGTCGAGAAATTTTTACGGGGCGGAAATCAGGGGCGTACGCCGGTGTGCGGGGCCTCGTCCAGTACGTCGGTGGGTGCGTCGGTGGGAACGGCTCCGACGGCGTCCGGTACGGCGGTGGTGTCGGGGAGCGGTGGCGCCGAGGGAAGCGGCGGTGCGGCCGGGAGTCGTGGTGCCTCCGGGGCGGCCGGCAGCGGCGGCGAGACTTCCGGCAGAGCCACCTCCGGCACCGGAACCTCCGGCACCGGAACCTCAGGCACCGGAACCACCGGCAACGGCGTCGGGAGCCCCGTGGGTGACGCCTCCCCGCTCCGCGCCGCAGAGCCTGCGGCATCGGGGCGAACGGACGAGGCAGGGGAGGCCGAGGAGTCCGGAGAGGCCGGTGAGACGGACCGGGCAGCCGGGTTTTCGGAGTAACCCGCCGTGTCCACGTCCTCCCTCGCCTCCGAAGTGCCGGACCGCACAGGCCCCGGCGGAGCCGGCTCGTACGCGAAGGGCACGATCAGCCCCACTACGGCCAACGTCGCCGCGGCGGACGCTGCGGCCAGAGCCTGGGCATGCCCGCCCGCCTGACTCGCCTGACCCGCTTGATCCCGGCCGCGCCCGACCAGCCACAGGCCGAGTGCCAGCGTGCCGGCCAGGGAGTTGCGGAGCGTACGCCGGGCCCTGGCCAGCAGGGACTCGACCGCCTCGTAACTGAGATCCATCTCGCGGGCGATCTGACCGATGTCCCGGTCCTCCGACTTCAGCCGGAGTGCTTCCGCCTGGCGGGCGGGCAGTTCCTTGCTCTGGTACGCAACCCACCTGGCCTCCGCCCGGTCGCACACCGCCTCCTCGACCGGGACAGGGCCGGGGGCGGTGAGCGTGCGGGTGCCGGACACCTGGGCCTCGCGGTGGACCTGCCGGTACCGGTCGACGCACAGGCGCATGGTCACCGTCGTCAGCCATGCGCCCATGCGTGCGTCGTCGAGGTGCGTGTGCTGCGCGCCGCGCAGCATCGCTTCCTGTACGGCGTCCTCGGCGTCCTCCGCGCTCATGGACCTGCGGCGCGCCACCTTGAGCAGTTGCTCGCGATGGGCCCACATGTGCTGCCACCGCAGATGGGCCGCTTCCTCGCCCGGTCGCGACGCCAGGTATGAAGGATCCATATCCGTCGTCATGAAGCCCCTCCTCGCGCGTACTCCTGATCGCCCGGAGGTTACCGCCCGGTATTCGGAGTTGTGGAGGGGTGCGGCGGGAGTGAGTCCTAACCGTTGCCGGTCAGCGTCCCGCTGTCCGCGTCCGGAAGGACGCCTTCACCGTCTCCCGGCAGCCCGATGCCGGCTCCGGGGTCGGTGCCGGGAGGGGTGGGCAGGGGTGCCCCGGGCTTCACGCCGCCCGTGGGCCGGTCCGACGGCGAGGGTTTCGGAACGGGCTTCGGAGTGGGCTTCGCGGAGGGCTTGGGCGAGGACGAGGGCGGCTCGGACGCCGGCCGTGAGGGTGTCGCGCCGGTACGTGGCCCCGCATCGCCCGGCTTGCTCCGCGCGGTGCCGGGCGAGCCCGGCTTCGTACCAGAACCGGAACCAGAGCCGGAGGCGGAACCCGAACCCGCACCCGCACCGCTCCCGTCCAGCACCACATGGTGCCCGTCCTTGAAGTAGCCGTACCAGGACAAGACGACGCGAAGGTACTCCCGCGACCGGTTGTAGGACAGGATCGCCCGGTCGAGGTCCTGTGCCCGGGAGAGGTCGCGCCCGCCCGCGCACAGGTAGCGGCCCGCCGCGAGCGCCGCGTCGTAGACGTTGTGGGGGTCCGTGCTGCCGTCGCCGTTGCCGTCGGCGCCCCACCTGGCCCAGGTGGACGGGATGAACTGCATGGGGCCGACGGCGTGGTCGTAGGAGGTGTCACGGTCGTACGCGCCGCCGTCGGTGTCCCGGATCTGGGCGAACCCCTGGCCGTTCAGCTGCGGACCGACGATGGGCGCGTACGTCGTACCGTCCGCGTCCACCCGACCGCCGCGCGCCTGACCGGACTCCACCTGACCGATCGCGGCGAGCAGCTGCCAGCGCAGATCGCATCCCGGGGCACTCCGCGCGAGCGCCGCCTCCGCCTTCCGGTACGCGGCGAGGACCGTGCCCGGCAGCGTTGCGCGGCCGACCGCGACGACGGGGCCGCCCGAGGACGGCTGTGCCGACGGGCCGGCCATGTAGCGCACCCCCAAGGGGGGAAGTTCGCGATAGTAGTGGGTATCGCCCGAAATCTCCTGGTCCGGTGATGTGTTGGCACCCTCGGGCGTGGAGGCGCCCGCCGCGAGACCCGGCGCCTGCGATCCCGTCAGCGCCGCCATGGCCGCCGCCGCGACCGCCGTCCCCGTAACACCTCTGCGTATCCGCCCCGACAACCGTCCTGCCAACTGCGCGGCCAACTGTCCAGCCATACGTCAGACCCCTCCCCATCCCGCTGCCGCGCCGAAGGGGCGCGGACACTGTCACCTGTCTCTACGGGGGGAGGGGGCCGGTCCGTCGCGCCAAGTCGGGTCACAGGCCCGCGTCGCGGTGGGTGGGGCGGCCGTCGAGGACCGTGAGCAGCACCGGGAGCCGGGGCAGATCGGTGGACGGCGTGGTCAGAGGGTTGTCGGCGAAGACGGTCAGATCGGCGCGGTGACCGACGCGCTCCTCGCCGATGCGGCGCAGGGTGTCGTCCGGCACGGTCTCGATCTGCTCGACCCGGTGCCGTACCCCGCCGTCCCCGGTGGCCAGGGCCTTCTCGACGGTGTCGAGGACATGCCGTACGGCCGCGTCACCGATGGCGTGGGTGGCGGTGGGCACCTGGGCCCGGCGCCCTCGGTCCGCCACAGCGTGCCGCCGGTGCCCTGTTGCCCTGGGTCACCACCAGGTGCTCCGTGGGGGTCCCGTCGGCCTCTCTGCCGGCCGTCGATGAGCCGCGCCCCTTCTTGGTACACCGCGGGCGTCAACTGCGCGGCCGCCCTCTGCGTGAACACGCTGTACACGGGCCTGCTCGCCGACGCCCCGGACGCGGTCGCCCAACTGAGGCGCCTGCACCGCGGAGTTGTCGCTCCGAAGATCCGAAGACCATCAGCCGGTGGCATTGGGCGGTGTCTGGCTGCTGCGGCCGGATGTGCTGCCGATGCGGGCGGTGAGCAGGGCGATGTCGTCGTCGGCGGATGCCGGGACCAGACGGGTGATCAGCAAGTCGCAGAGTTGGTCGAGCGGTCGCTGGGGTTCGGTGAGCAGGCGGGTGAGGTCGGAGAGGCGTTCGTCGATGTCACGGCCGCGGGCTTCGATCAGTCCGTCGGTGTAGAGCACAAGGATGCTGCCGGGAGGCAGGGTGATGTCGGTGGTCGTGAAGTCGATGCCGCCGACGCCGAGCGGGGCGCCGGGCGGGGTCTTGATCAGGTGGACGGTGCCGTCGGGCTCCGCCGCGGCGGGCGGGGGGTGGCCGGCGCGGGTGATGGTGCAGCGGCCTGTGGTGGGGTCGCAGACGGCGTACAGGAAGGTGGCGAGCATCGGCTCGGCCAGGTCGGCGAGAGTGGCTTCCAGATGGTGCAGCAGTTCGGTCGCGGGCATGTCGAGGCGGGCCAGGGCCCGGACGGTGGCGGAGAGCCGCCCCATGACCGCGGCCGCGGCGATGCCGTGACCCATGACGTCGCCGATGAGCAGGGCCGCTTTGTCGTCGGGGAGATGCAGGACGTCGTACCAGTCGCCGCCGACTTCGTTGACGTCGCTGGCGGGCAGGTAACGGTGGGCCACTTCGATGCCGGGCGGCGGAGTGATGTGCTGCGGCAGCATGCTGCGCTGGAGTACGACCGCGGTCTCGTGCTCACGGTGGTATAGACGCGCGTTGTCGATGCTGACGGCGGCGCGGGCGGCGAGTTCGCCGGCGAGGGTGACGTCGTCGGATCCGAAGGGGCCGACGGGTCGGGTGCGGTAGAAGGTGGCGACGCCGAGGACCAGGTCGCGGGCGACGAGCGGAACCATCATGAACGAGTGCACCCCCGCCTTGAGCAGCTGGGCCGGTGCGGTGGAGTGGCGGGCCGCGGGGGCGATGGCCCGCTCGTCGAGGCGGGCGATCAGGAACGGCTGGCGGGCGGCGAGTGCCTGGGTGTACGGGGCGGCTGCGGGGAAGCCGAGGGTTCGGCCGAGCGGGGCCAGGATGTCGGTGATGTTGGAACCGGTCAGCGGGGCCTTGCCCAGGCGCCGCAGCGCGACGCCGCCGGTCAGCCCCATGTCGGGCTCGTCGCCACGGGCAAGGATGTCCAGGATGTCGACGGTGACGGCATCGGCCAGGTCCGGGACGGCGAGGCCGGCCAGCTCCTGGGCGGTACGCTCCAGCTCCAGGCTGGCACCCATGCGGACGCTGGCCTCGCTGAGCAGGGCGAGCCTGCGGCGGCCCGCCTCCGCCTCGGTGTGGGCCCGCTGCTGCTCAGTGATGTCGAGCAGGGAGGCGATCACGCCGATCGGCCGGCCGGCGGGATCTTCCACCCGTACATACGAGCATGACCACACCCGGTCGTGCTCCGGATCGGCCGGCGTCCGCCCGGTACGCCGCCGGTCAAGGACCGGCTCCCCGGTGTCCAGCACCTGCCGCATCGCCTCCTCCATCTCGCCCGCGTTCACCTCCGGCAGCAACTCGGCCAGGCGACGGCCCACGTGTGCGGACTCCGCGAAGCCGTTCATCGCTTCGAGCGCCGGGTTGACCTGCAGGAACCGCAGATGCGTGTCGAGGACGGCGATGCCGACCGGTGAACGGGAGAAGAGCCCGTCCCACACCGCCGACGACCCTCGGATACGGCGCGCCGCGTGGGCATCGGCCGCGAAGACCAGCACCGCCGAGGCCCCGTGCCGCCCGCTGTGTACCGGACAGGCCCAGATCTCGAGCTCCAGTGGGTGCCCGTCGCGGTGCCACGCCGTCACCGTGCCCATCACCCCGCGCCCCGTGGCGGCGGTCTCCCAGAGCGACCGGCCCAGGCTGCTGTCGGCCCCCGGATGCAGAAGGTCGGCGATGTGCCGCCCCACCACTTGCGGCGGGGTGTAGCCGAGCAGTTGCTGCGCGGTGTAGTTCCACCGCACGATCGTCCCGTCGGCACTGGTGGCCACCTGCGCGACCTGCAGGGCACCCAGCCACCCTCCGGCGTCCTGGGCGGCGCCGCTGATCAGCTCATTGACCGGTATCTGCTCATTCATCCGCAACCTGCCCCCTCTCGGGCAGCCACAGGCCTCACATACCCATCCTGGTCCCGCCAGTCCCGGACCGCCCCCTGGCCGACAGCCTGCGGGAGTGGGTGACCGGGGCTGCTGCGCTGCTTCTGCTGCCTCCCGCGGTAGAACGGCTCATCGCCACGAATGGGACCCACCTCGCCCGTACTGCCGCAGCGGCGCAGGAACTGATCCCGGCCCGTTGGGACAAGTGTGGCCCGGACTGGCGTTTCGACGTGCGCGGCGGCTTCTTCGTGGGCGACGGTGGACCCGCCCTGGTTTTGCGTTCGTGCCCCGTACGGTCGTCGGCTTCGCCAAGGGCGAGCCGTTCGGCCGGCCCCGCTGGCGTTTTGAGGAGGCTCTCATGAACTGGACACTCGAAGTCGTCCCGGTCCCTGTCACCGATATGGACCGGGCGAAGGACTTCTACGCCGACAAGATCGGCTTCAAGGTCGACCTCGACGACGAGGTCGCCCCCGGTATGCGCATCATCCAGCTGACCCCGCCCGGCTCGCGGTGTTCGATCGCGATGCTCCAGGGAATGCCGAAGGCGCCAGGTATGAAGGAGATGGCCCCGGGCACGCTGCAGGGCCTGCAGATCTGTGTCACGGACATCGAGGCGGCCCGCGAGGAGCTGCTGGGCCGAGGCGTGGATGTCTCTCCGATCCGCCACGTCGGCGCGACGGGCTGGGAGGACGGCAAGGGGGACACCTGGAACTCGTTCATGTCCTTCGAGGACCCGGACGGAAATGGATGGGTGATCCAGGAGGCCCCGTCGGAGCTGTCGGAACGCTGACCAGGCGCGTAGAGCAGTAGCGGGCGGGACGGGAGCCAGCTGCCTGGCTTCCGCCCCGCCCGTCGTTTCGGCCCTGGTCTTCTCGCTCTGGAACGAAAGGTCCAGTGGGCTCGCCTCACACCGGCGGCAGCCGCCTGCCGGAAACGCTGGTCGAGGCTGGTGAGGTGAACGCAGTCGGCTGAGGCTGAGGCGGCGAAGAGGTGCTTTCGGCTGCCCGGCGGCGTCCGGCGACCATGACGAATGTGACGCTGATCAGCAGCGCCCAGGCGGCGATCTTCATGGGGGAGACCGGCTGCCATCCGTGGAGTTGATTCGGGTAGCTCCATGCTCCGACGCAGGTGGCGGCGTTTTCCGCGACCCAGAGAAAGAACCCGATGAGGGTGAAGCCCAGCGCGAGCGGCATACGGTATCGCCGCTGCCCCACCGAGTAGCCGACTGAGGTTCCGATGGTGGCGAGCAGCATGAGGGCGGCGAGAACCCAACGGGCGTCAGGCAGCCAGTGGTGGCTGAAGAAGTTGACGTACACGGCAGCGGCCAGCGACACCATCACGCGCGGCCGGTAACCGGTGAGTTGGAGTGACATGAGCCGCCACGCCCGGCAGACGTAGCTGCCGACGGCCGAGTAGAGGAAACCCCCGTACAGCGGCACGCCGGCAAACTTGGTGACGGCGTCCTCGGGATAGCTCCAGGAGCCCAACTGGACCTTGACCAGCTCGAACAGCAGCCCAATGAGATGACAGGCGGCGATCACCGCAGTATCCCGGGCGGTGTCCCAGCCCACACGGCGGGCCAGGACCGTGAGGAGTACTCCGTAACCGAGCAACAGGTCGTAGCGCGCCACGGAAAGCTCCGGCAACAGACCGGATACGGCCACACCACCCACGAGCGCGACCGCGAAGGCGCAGCAGCGCGCCTGCTGCCACCCGAAAAGGAGAAGTTGCCGAAATGCGTGCTGCACGGATGTCATACCCGCAAGACGCCTGACCTGGGATGCGGGGTTGCGCGACGAGACGTGAAGCACAAAATTGACCCATGGTTCATGCATCAAAATGCACCCTCTGTCAGGTCGCTTGGCTGCCTAGAGTCGTAGTCACAAGGGCCGCGGGAGATGCCGACGGCCGAACTCAGCACAGGGAGTACGACTATGAACGCCTCCGCACTGATGCCGGTTCTCACCCGCGCCGCCTCCGCCGAGACCACCGGCGACCCCAGCAGTGTCATGACCCTGCTCGCCGACTGTGGCACCGACGGCAGCTCGCTCACCAGCTACCGCTCGCGGTTCGCCAAGGGAGCGGTGGGCGCCCCGGCTCACTTCCACACCAGGGCGTCCGAGCTCTTCTTCGTCATCGGCGGCTCGCTTCAGGTGCTCATCGACGACGAGGTCAAGATCCTCGATGAGGGTGACTTGCTGCTCGTACCGCCGCACACTCCCCATGCCTTCGCTGCGGCTCCTGGAGCCGAAGCCGACGTGCTGTTCGTCTTCACGCCGGGCATGCCGCGTTTCGACTACCTGCGGTTGCTGGGCCGGGTGATGCGGGGCGAGGCAAGCCCGCAGGAAATCAAGGAGTCCTCCGAGCACTTCGACAACCACTACGTCGACAGCCCGGTGTGGCGTGCCGCCCTGGAGGGCTAGGAAACGTGGCCGGCCTGGTTTCCGTGAGTCGAGGTCGTCGGCGTCAGAGCACGCCGGGTGCGTGTGGGGGTGTTCTTCCAGCAGTCCCACGGCGACGAAGGCGCCGCACTCCGCGCGGTGTCCTCGTCAGGTGACCGCACCAGTCGGCAGGCAGATCTCGGCTGCGTGGGTCGGGTGCCATTCCCCGCCCCTGATGACGTCGCTGTTGAGCACGTCGCCGTGCGCCTACGACTCAGTGAGGCACCGCGAGCGCACTGCGAGTCGCCTGAGCCACAGTGTGGGGTCGAAACGCTCACGTGAGGGTCGGAAGCGACACAGCTGAGACGGATGGGGTTGCAGGGGCGTTGCGGCTCGTCAAGTGCCGGGTTCGTCGCGTTCCGAGGCCTCGAGCCGGGCGACAGGGCCGCCCGAGTTACCCGCCCACCAGGCGGATGGGCCGCCGAGCTGACGAGCCGCCACCCCAGCGGTACCTGTCGCACCAACCGCACCGGCCGTCCCGACAGTCGTCCTGTTCGTCTCATCACCCTCCCCGCCCGTGGGTTGAAACGCTCCCGCGATGACCGCAAGTGGAAATGGCCGGTGTGGTGAACGCTGGGCGGGCAGGACAGGAGGCCCCGTCACGGCAACGCCTGACGGCGCCGTCCGTCATCGGGACGGCGACACCAGTCCCACCTCGTAGGCGATGATGACGAGTTTGACCCGGTCGCGGACGCCGAGTTTGGAGAGCAGGCTTGCCACGTGCGTCTTGGCGGTCCCCGGGCTGATGTGGAGGTGAGCCGCGAGCTCGCCATTGGACATGCCGCGGCCGACGAGGGTCAGTACTTCGCGTTCCCGCGCGGTGACGCCGGCTAGCTCCGCCGGCGGTGGGGCCGGTTCCGGGCGGCCGGCGAACTCCGCGATGAGGCGGCGGGTGACGTTCGGCGCGATCAGGGCGTCGCCCGCCGCCACCACGTGAATGGCCGTGAGAATGTCCTCCAGGGCCAGGTCCTTGACGAGGAAGCCGCTCGCACCTGCGCGCAGCGAGGCGTAGATATTGGTGTCGCTGTCGAAGGTGGTGAGGATGACGACGCGGCTCCCCGGGGAATCGGCTGTGATCATCTGTGTGGCCTCGATGCCGTCCATGCCGGGCATGCGGATGTCCATGACGACCACGTCGGGGCGCAGTTCTCTGGCCAGGCCGACCGCCTGGGTGCCGGTCTCGGCCTCGCCGACGACGTCGATGTCCGGGCTGTGCTCAATGACCATGCGCAGCCCGGCGCGGACCAACGCCTGGTCGTCGGCGAGTACGACGCGGATTGTCATGGGGCCTCAGCCGTCGAAGCCGTCGTAACTGTCGAAGTCGTTGGGGCCGCCGCGGCGGGTGGCAGAGGCAGGCGTGCCGTGACGCGGAAGCCGCCTTCGGGCCGTGGCCCGGCGGTGAAACTGCCTCCGAGGAGCGCGACTCGCTCGCGCATGCCGCGGATGCCGTAGCCGGAGTTGGCGGTCGCGGTGGCTGTGCGGCCGGGCCCGTCGTTGACCACCTCGACCAGAAGTTCGCGGGGCCGGCAGTCGACCGTCGCCCGGCAGTGCTGGGTGGCCGCGTGACGTACCACGTTGGTCACCGACTCCTGGATGATGCGGAAGGCGGACTGGTCGACGGCGGTGGGCAGCGGGCGCTGTTCTCCGCGGCGCCGTACCTCCACCTGGACTCCAGCCTCGGCCGTCGTCGAGACCAGCCGGTCGAGGTCCGTGAGCCCCGCGAACGGCGCCCGTTCCAGGGACGGCTCCCGCTCCGGCTTCGTCTGGCGGAGTAGATCGAGCATGTGCCGCAGACCCCGCAGGGTCTCCCGGCTGGTGGCCTCGATGGCTTGCAGCGCGCTCCGTGCCTGCTCGGGCTCGCTGCCGATGACCCGGCTGCCGGCGCCGGCCTGGATCGCGATGACGCCGATGCTGTGGGCGACCATGTCGTGCAGTTCGCGCGCGATGCGCAGCCGCTCGGCCGTAACGGCCTGGGCGGAGGCTTGGTCGCGCAACGCCTCGCCGTACTCGCGCCGTTGGCGGACAGATGTGCCCGTCAACCAGGCGAAGAGGACCGCGAGGGCCAGGCAGGTCGTCAGTCCGAGATAACCCGGAGCCAGTACGCGGGCCCAGCCGCCGTCCCTGAAGAGGGCCAGTTGCAGGACCGTCTCCTGGACGGCGAGCGCGACGACTGCCGCGGCGAGACCGGCGCGGGGCGCCCGCGTGGCCGCGACCACGCCGACCAGGAGGTGCCCGGCCGGAAGGAGTGGCCATATCTGCTCGGCCCGCAGTCCCAGAGCCGCCGCGCCGGCCGTTTGGGCCAGGAGTACCGCGAGGACCGGCCACGGCTGTCGCCGTATCCACCCGAGCGGCGCCGCCATCGCGAACGCCACCCCGGCGAGGGCGGCGCCCTGGCTCTCCTGCCCGACGACTGGTACCGGGCCGCCCGCCATCGTCGCGTACAGCGCCAGACCCAGCGCAGCCACCCCGAGACAGATCAGCAGTCGCTGAAGCGGTGGAGCGGGAGGCCGGTGCGGCGTGATGTCGGGCACGCTCGCGATCGTAGATTGCCGCTCACGCCCCGGCATCAGCCTGCAGGTGTATGCCTTCAGGCAGATGCGGCATCTTCGATTCCTGCCCGTGGACCGATGTGGCACGGGCCTGGCCGGCGGCAACGTGGACCGCATGATCGAAGTCAACGGACTGAGCAAACGCTTCGGCGACGTTCTCGCCGTCAACGAGCTGACTTTCACCGTACGGCCCGGGAACGTCACCGGGTTCCTCGGACCGAACGGCGCCGGCAAGAGCACCACCCTGCGCATGATCCTCGGGCTGAACCGGCCCACCGCCGGAACCGCCACCATCGACGGGAGCCCGTTCGCCCACCGGCAGGCCGGCCTGCACCACGTCGGTGCGCTGCTGGATGCCGGAGATGTCCACCCCGGCCGAAGCGCCGCCGCTCACCTGTCGGCGCTGGCCCGCAGTAACGGTCTGCCCCGCCGCCGGGTGCGGGAGGTTCTGGAGGAGGTGGGACTGGCCGGCGCGGCGCGCCGTCGCGTCGGCGGGTTCTCCCTGGGGATGCGGCAGCGGCTCGGCATCGCGACCGCGCTCCTCGGCGATCCGCCCGTGCTGCTGTTCGACGAGCCGGTCAACGGCCTTGACCCGGAGGGCGTGCGGTGGGTGCGCGACCTCTTCAAGCGGCTGGCCGCCGAGGGGCGCACGGTGCTCGTATCGAGCCATCTGATGAGCGAGATGGAGAACACCGCCGACCATCTCGTCGTCATCGGCCGTGGCGAACTGATCGCGGAAGAGACCGTCACCGCGTTCGCCGCGCGCGGCACCCGTACCCGCGTCACCGTGCGCACGCCCGACGCCGTTCGGCTCGCGGGCGTCCTGACCCCGGAGGGTGCGGGCGTACGAACGGACGGAGCCGAGTCGCTCACGGTGACGGGGCTGACCGCGGCCCGCATTGGTGAGCTCGCCTTCGAACACCGGATCATGCTGCGTGAACTCGCCTCGCGCAGCGCCTCGCTGGAGGAAGCATTCATGGAACTGACCGCAGACCGCGCCGACTACCTCGCGGGTGATCGCCGATGACCGGGGTAACCCCGCTGACGACTTCCCGGCCGGCCACGACCGCCCGTTCCGTGCCGCCGGTCGAACCGCGCGCCCGTATGAAGGACCTCATCGCCGCCGAGTGGATCAAGTTGTGGTCGCTGCGCTCGACGTACTGGGTGCTCGGGCTCGGCGTCCTGGTACTGATCGGGCTCGCCGTGCAGAGCAGTCTCGACACATACGGCAACTGGCAGGACTTCGGACCGCAGGAGAAGTCCCACTACGACCCGATGACCGAGGCGCTCAGCGGTGTCGGCGTGGCCCTCCTCATGATCGGTGCGGGCAGTGTCGGGGCCCTGACGATCGTCGGCGAGTACGCCTCAGGCCTGATCCGCACCACGCTGACCGCGGTACCGGCCCGCCACCGGGTGGTGGTGGCCAAGGCAGTGGTGGTCGCGGGCGTCATGCTCACCGTCGGCGTGGTCGTCTCGGTGGGTACGTTCAGCGCGAGCCAGGCCATCTTGTCCGGCCGCGGTATCGGCCTCTCGATGGGCGAGCCCGGCGTCCCCCGCGTGCTCGTGGCGAACGCGCTGCTCGCGCCGGTGGCGGCGCTGGTCGGCATGGGCATCGGAGCGGTCCTGCGGCATACGGCCACCACCGTCGTCACGGCCTGTGGCGTCCTCGTCGTCCTGCCGGGCTTCTTCAAACCGAGCGTCCACCAGTGGGCGAATGACATGTACGGCATGTTCCCCTACTACGCCTGGCGCACCTGCCTGTCCCAACTTCAGCCCCGCACCGGCTCCGCCCTGCCCACGGTGGCCGAATCGTGGACGGCCTTCGCGCTCTGGCCGCTCGCCGCTATAGCGCTCACCGTGCTCGCCGTGCGGTGGCGTGACGTGTGAACGTGCAGCCGCGGACACTGGGCGTGGGCGTGGGCGCGGCTCGGGTTCGGGGAGGTCGTGTCACTGGCCATTGCGAACAGTCGGCGGCACCCTGTGTTGCTGCGTACGGCTGCGCCTGCAAGCAGGGGGTGGGCGGAAAACCATTGGGTGGACCATGCATCCGACCGACAGAATGGCAACCATGAACCACCGGCGCGACGACGTCCCCGGCGCCCCCACGGCGGCCCGGGCGACGGACTGGACCACCCCGCCCATCACCACACCCATCACCACGGACCTCCTGCGCGGCGCCCTGGAACTGGAGCGCACCGAACACGGGTTGCTACCGCACCGGCTGCCCGCCCGGGCCCGTGCACAGTGCGCCGATGGGCAGTTGGCCATGGCGGAGGCCCAGCCCTCCGGCGTACGGCTGGTGTTCCGCACGCGGGCCACCGCCGTCGAGCTGGATGCGCTCCGCACCAAGAATGCCTACCTGGGCGCCCCGCCCCGATGGCGTGTACGACCTGCTCGTCGACGGCCGGCTGACCGCGCAGGCCAGTGTGACCGGCGGCAACATCCTCATGGTGGACATGACCACCGGGTCCGCGGAAACCCGGCCCGGCCCGGTCGGCACCGTCCAGTTCTCCGGCCTCTCGAACCGCGTCAAGGACGTCGAGATCTGGCTGCCGTACAACGAGATCACCGAGCTGATCGCCCTGCGCACTGACGCCCCCGTCGAGCCCCGACCGGACGATGGGCGCAAGAGGTGGCTGCACCACGGCAGTTCGATCAGCCACGGCTCCGACGCCGCAAGCCCCAGCACAACCTGGCCCGCGCTGGCCGGCTCCCTCGGCGGCGTGGAACTGACCAACCTGGGCCTGGGCGGCAGTTCCCTGCTCGACCCGTTCACCGCACGCGCTATGCGCGACACCCCCGCGGACCTGATCAGCGTCAAGATCGGCATCAACCTCGTCAACACCGACCTGATGCGCCTGCGCGCCTTCGGCCCCGCGGTGCACGGCTTCCTCGACACCATCCGCGAGGGCCACCCCACCACTCCACTCCTGGTCGTCTCGCCCATCCTGTGCCCCATCCACGAGGACACCCCCGGCCCCAGCGCCCCGGATTTCAGCAACCTCACCGCTGGAAGACTCCAGTTCCGGGCCTCGGGCGACCCCGCGGAACGGGCCGGCGGAAAGCTGACCCTCAACGTCATCCGGGACGAACTGACCCGCCTCGTGAAGCAGCGGGCAACCGACGACCCGCACCTGCACTACCTCGACGGCCGCGACCTCTACGGCGAGGCGGACTTCGCCGAACTGCCGCTGCCCGACCAGCTCCACCCGGACGCTGCCGCACACCGCCGCATCGGCGAACGCTTCGCCGCCCTGGCCTTCGGAGTCGGCGGCCCGTTCGCCGCCCAGCGTGCCTGAACGTGAACTGATCTTTGGTGTCGCTGCTAGGGGCCGTTCATGACCGTGGTTCTTGTACGACGCCGGCGATGACCGCGGTCACGACCTTGTGGACGGCTCCAGCCTCCGGACGGGCACCTTTCCGGTCGGCGAAGAGCATGTGTCCGGTTCCGATCAGCGTGGGGGCGAGGGCGTCGACGTCGGCATCCCCCGCGATGCGGCCCAGTTCGCGTTCGGCGGTGAGGTAGGAGGCGATCATGGCCGTGGCTTCCGTCAGTACCGGGATGCCGGTCGGTGTGGTCTGGCGGAGCCGGGCGCGCAGATCATCCCGGGAGGTGACGAGGCCGACGATCGCCACTGCGACCGACCCGAACAGGTCCGTCAGAGCGCCGGTGAGGTTGTTGGCAACGGTGCCGGTCCCGGCGGAGTTGCGCAGTGTGGCTTCTTGGCTGTCGATCCGGGCGATGCGGTCCAGCACGAGCTCGGCGAGGAAGGCGTCGAAGTCGGCGAAGTGCCGGTGCAGGACGCCTTTGGCGCAGCCTGCCTCAGTGGTGACCGCGCGGCTGGTCAGCGCGCTCGGCCCGTCGCGGATCAGGACGCGCTCGGCGGCGTCGAACAGCTGCTCGCGCGCGTCGCGGATGGCTACTCCCGTCGGCACCGTGTATCTCCTCTTTCTCTCGCTCAGCCCGTTCCGATTGACGAGTGGGCGTCTGCCCATTCATAGTGGGCGCATGCCCACTCTACCTCCGGAGCCAGCGCCTCTCTCGGGGCATGAGTCGCATCAACACCGCCAGGTGGCGGAGTCGTTCGGCTCGGATGCCGAACGCTACGACACGGCTCGCCCCCGCTACCCCCAAGCCATGGTGGGCCGGATCGTCGCCGCCATCCCCGGCCCCGGCGTCCTCGACGTCGGCTGCGGGACCGGAATCGCCGCCCGGCAGTTCCAGGCAGCCGGTTGCAGGGTGCTCGGGGTCGAGCCCGACGCGCGGATGGCCGACCTGGCGCGGAACCTCGGGGTCGAGACTGACGTAGCGACGTTTGAAGCCTGGGATCCGGCCGGCCGGGAATTCGACGCGGTCGTCGCCGGCCAGGCCTGGCACTGGGTAGACCCGGTCGCGGGAGCGGCCAAGGCCGCGCAGGTGCTGCGGCCCGGCGGCCGGCTGGCAGCGTTCTGGAACGTCTTCCAGCTTCCGCCCGACGTGGCCGGAGCCTTCGCCGCGGTCTACCGCCGGGTGATGCCCGACTCGCCGTTCAGCCTCCAGGCGATGACGAGTCAAGCCCTGGACGGCTACCAGGTGCTGTTCACCAAGGCTGCCGACGGTATCCGAGAGGCGGGTGGATTCAGCGACCCGGAGCAGTGGCGATTCGACTGGGAGTGGTCCTACACGCGGGACGCGTGGGTGGACCAGTTGCCTACCCATGGCGCCTTCACGCAGCTTACGTCGGACAAGTTGGCAGAGGTGCTCAAGGGTGTCGGGGCCGCTATCGACGCCATGGGCGGCAGTTTCACGATGCGTTACGCGACGGTAGCGGTCACCGCGGTGCGTAACGGGCGCTCGCTGACCTGAGAGTGAGCCGCCCGCTCCCTGGACGGGCCGCCGTGCCGCCCTTCGGGGAGCACTGTGCAGGGACCGACGCCGTGAGCACACCAGTTGCCAGCACATGGCATCGACCGCACCGACCGCATCACACGGGGAGCCCCACATGCGTACCTTCATCCGCCGCCCTGCCGTACTCGCCGCGACCGCCGTAGCCGCCCTCAGCCTGACGCTCACCGCCTGCGGCAACGGCACGAACGTCTCGGGCCACGCCTGCACGTAGTGGGCCGAGCACGAGGCGCGGCCTGGTGGGAAGGGCCCGCCTCTTGCTCAAGAGCCGCCTCCTTGAGCCACGCTGGGACTGGCGTGGGCGTCGTCGTGTCTCCGAACGCAGTTTGCTCACCGACCGCATGACAGAAGGGCCCGGATCCACCAGGATCCGGGCCCTTCTGGGTAGTAGCGGGGACAGGATTTGAACCTGCGACCTCTGGGTTATGAGCCCAGCGAGCTACCGAGCTGCTCCACCCCGCGTCGTTAAACACCACTCTACGGCACTGTTGGGCCGGCAACGGCCGCCGTTTTCCCGGACCGCGTAGGAACCGGCGTTCCTCGGTTGTGGCGGGCGCCCTCGTCGGCGGATTTCGCCAACCCGGATGCTCAGGATTCGGCCGCCCTATATCGGCCGGGTACAGAGAAAGCACCCCTCCCAGTGCGGCAGTGCGCTCAAGATCCGGTGTTGCGCGCAGCAGGCCAGCGCACGTTCGCCTGGGCTGGGGAAGACTCCGGTGCGATGAGCACCCTCGGTGGGCACGAACGACTCGACCATGGCCTTGAACTGGCGCAGATAGTCCTGGGCGAAGGGAGGTTCGTAATCCAGCTCGCTCCAGCGGTGGCGATTCATCGCCAGGCCGGTGGCGCGCAGCACGAAGTCTCTCGCATGCGATCGTTGCTGTGGCGTCGTGCCCCAGTCGATGTCTTCCAGGTCGAATCCGACAGCCCCGCGACCCATGGCGCTCTGATCCTGCAGCGTCAGAAGCGCCGCGAAGCGGTAGTCCCACACGTCATCTGCGAGATCAGAGACCGCCAGCATCAGCACGTCGATGAACACCTCCGTGCCGCCGTTGGAGAGATACAGACTCCGCGGCCCACCACCAAAAGTATTTCCCACCGTGCCACGGTAGCCCGTCAGCGACTCGCTCGGCCGACGCGTCCCACGGGCGCCACGCACACCCCTGACCCGGCCTCAGTCGATGCGTACCACCAAGTGACCCCGCCACTGAGCACGCCAATTGGCCTGGCCGATCGACGTGGCGAGCGTTATGATCGCCGCGATGATGACTCATTCTGTTCACAGATTGGGGGTCCCGTCCGCGCAAGGTGAGTGCTGATGCTCACCCAGACCGCGAACAGGGATTCCCGCCTTTCCTTCTGGCTGCGCGTGCGTGATTTCGCCGTGCCGTCATCCATGATCGAGACTGCGACCACCCGCCGTTGTGCCGGGGACTGGGCGGGGGCGTGCGCCGCCGCAGGCATCGATGTCGACCTCAACCTTCGTTCCGTGGCGCGTACCCATGGCCAGGAGCTCGCGGCCCACATCCGGGCCGATCTCCGTCATCTGGCGCCCGACCTGTTGCGCTGGCACATGCCGAGGATCGCTCCTGACGGGCTGCTGCGCCCAGGCCTGACCATCGCTCTGGCTCGGTACGACGCCACCGGGTGTGACGGCGCAAGCGCGTTGCACCTCGTGGCCCGGACTCCGCCGGCCTGGGCGGACTCGGGGCAGCGGATCAGCCTCGCGCTGTGGGACGGGTCCCACTCCGGGGCCGGCGCCTCCCGTCATCCGCACCCTCGCCCCAACCAGCGGTTCCGCCTCGACCTGCACCGCCACTTGTGGGACGCGCGCAGGGCCGATGAGCTGCGGATCCGGTCCGGGGCCGATCGGGTGCCCGCCGACGGCGGCGCTGTGCCGGCCTCGGAGCTGCTGGGTATGGTGCCGCAGGGGCACCGCTGCGCAATCGACCGGTGGGCGGCCGAGGCGGGGATTCTGCTGCACGCCGAAGGGCGATCCACCGGAACCGTCACCGTGCGGCTTGGTGCCCGGTATCGGCTGGTACTGGACCTGGTCGCGGAAAGGGACGGCGTACGGCCGCCCGCACTGAGGATCGCGGCGGCGTCAACAGATCGCGGCGCCTTCGCGCTGCCCGTTCTGCCCGACGCGGCGACCTGGGTGCTGCCGGACCTGGAGCTGATCCGCACCGGTTCGATCGAGGCCGATCGGCTGCACCCGCTGGTCGCCTCGGCACTCGTACCGGATCATTCGCCGGCCGGTCCGTCCCGGACTCCGGACCGGGCAGGACAACCGCGCCTCGTGGAGTGCCGGGGAGCTCAGCACCGGATCGGCCTGGTCGACGGAGTACTGGCCCCGCTGGACCACGACCCGGACGAGATCCGCCGGGAGGAACTGCTGGCCGCACTGACCGGCACTCCGCTTCCGTGCCTGCGGGCAATCGACGAGGCGCACCGTCATCCGGACTGCCTCACCGGCGTCCGCGAACGCCTTGACCATGGCGACACAGCCGGTGCGCTGGCCGTCGTCGAGGGCCTGCTGGGGCCCGACGCACTGCTGCGCACCGGCGCTCTGCGGGACGAACTGGAGAGGGCCGCGCTGCGGCGGATCACATACGGGCTGTACAGGTCCGGTCTGATCGGACGCGGACCTGGCCCCATCCGTCCGGATCGTCGCCGTCCGTCCCGTGACCGCCGCTCACACACGCGCCGGGCGACCTCTCGCTGACCGGGGACCTCCGTCCCCTTCCATCCGCTTTCCATCCACTCCGCTCACCACGAACCCATAGGTGATCAAACATGCCCACATACACCCCGTTCGCTGCCTCCGGCACCCTCTCCGACCCAGTCCACCCCTCCCAGCTCGACGTCGCCGGCGAGTTGCTGACCCTGCTGCGCGACGTAACCACCGAACCGCGCCCCGACACACAACTGGAGGCCCTGACTCTGTCCGTGGCCGCCGACCTGCCCGTGCTCCTGTGGGGTGAGCCGGGGATCGGCAAGACCGCGGCCCTGACACAGCTCGCAGCGGCTCTCGACCTCCCGCTGACCACAGTGATCGCCAGTGTGCACGAGCCGTCCGACTTCTCGGGGCTGCCCATCGTCGGAGACGATCCAGCGGAACAGGGTGTTCCGATGGCCCCGCCGGACTGGGCAGTGCGCCTGGTACGGGCAGGCCGGGGTTTGCTGTTCCTGGACGAGCTGTCCACCGCGCCGCCGGCCGTTCAGTCCGCCCTGCTCCGCCTCGTGCTGGAGCGGCGGATCGGCTCCCTGCAACTGCCGCCAGGGGTACGGATCGTAGCTGCCGCCAATCCGCGGTCCTCCGCCGCCGACGGCTGGGAGTTGAGCCCGCCCCTGGCCAACCGGTTCGTTCATCTTCAGTGGACCCACGACCACGAGGTCGTTGTACGCGGCCTCGGTGGGACCTGGCCCCGGGCAACACTGCCACGGCTTGACGCGGAGAAGTTGTCAGAGGCCGTGAACCTCGCCCGCCGCGCGGTGTGCGGGCTCCTCACCGCCCGCCCCGCGCTCGTGCACCGGTTGCCCAGCAATGAGACTCGCCGCGGCGGCCCCTGGCCGTCTCCCCGGAGCTGGGAAATGACACTGTGCCTGATCGCCTTCGCGACCGCGGCCGGCTCCTCGCGAGAAGTACTCTCCCTGCTGGTCAGGGGCACCGTGGGAGACGGTCCGGGACTGGAGCTACTGGCCGCCCTGGACCGGATGGACCTCCCCGACCCCGAGGTGCTTCTCGCCGACCCCGCTGGTGCCGTCCTGCCCGAGCGGGGGGATCGACGCCAAGCCGTGCTCGACGGCGTGGTGGCGGCGGTCCGCCGGCGCCCGGAGAAGGCCCGTTGGGACGCGGCGTGGGCGCTCCTGGTCCGGGCGGTGCAGACCGGAGCGCCGGACCTGGTGGTCGTACCCGCGACCACTCTCGCCACCCTGCGCCAGGAGGACTGGGACGTTCCGGCATCGATCGAGGGTCTTGCCGGAGCGGTGTCCCTGTCCCGGCGAGCGGACCACGCTGCCGCGCGGGCCGCGGTCGCCGCGAAGGCGGGCCGGTGACCCCAGACGCACCGGGGACCGGGACTCTGGACCTCGACAAACTCTTCGCCGCCCGACTGCACGCCGCGCGGGTCCGGCCCTACTTGGCGACGGCCCTTTTCGCCCTGTCCACCGTCGAGTCGCGGCGGGTACCGACGATGGCCGTCGACCGGCACTGGCGGTGCTACGTCTCGCCGGCGTTCGTGGATCGCACACCGGTGGAGGAACTGGCCGGCGTATGGGTGCACGAGGTGTCGCACCTGTTGCGCGACCACCACGGGCGCAGTGACCGGGTCGCTCGGGAGCGTGGGCTGACGGGCCCGGGGGAGCGGCTGCGGATGAACATCGCCGCGGACTGCGAGATCAACGACGACGTGTTCGGTGACGGGTTGGTCCGGCCCGAAGGCGCTGTCGTACCGGCCGCCTTGGGGCTGCCCGAGGGGGAGCTCATGGAGGACTACCTGCGTCAGTTCCGGCTGGGGCCGCGTACGCAGCACATCACCTGGCTGGACTGCGGCAGCGGAGCCGACGGACTGGAACGGGAGTGGGAGCTGGGACCGGACGGTGCCTACGGCCTCAGCAAACAGGAACAGGACGCGGTCCGGTTCCGGGTGGCGCAGGGCATCACCGCCCGTCCGGGGAACGCCGCGCAAGGGTGGCAGCGGTGGGCGGAGGAGGCGTTCCACCCGCCGCAGCCGTGGCGGGAGTTGCTGGGAGCGGCGGTCCGCTCGGCGGCTTCCGGCTCCGGTGCGGGCGAGGACTACACGTACGGCCGGCCGTCGCGGCGCTCGGCCGGGGTGCCCGGCGTTGTTCTGCCGAGCCTGCGGCGCAGGCCGCCTCGGGTTTCCGTGGTCGTAGACACATCCGGCTCGGTCAGTGACACCGAACTGGGCAGCGCGCTCCTCGAGGTTGCCGCGATCTCCCGTGCCGTGGGCGGCCGTCGCGACCTGGTCACCGTGCTGCCGTGCGACGCGGCGGCCCGGATCGTGCACCCACTGTGCCGTGCCGAGGGCATACCGCTGGTGGGCGGCGGGGGTACGGATCTGCGCACGGGCTTCGCCAGGGCGCTCCGAGCGCAGCCCCGTCCCGATGTCATAGTGGTGCTGACCGACGGCCAGACACCCTGGCCGGGCACGCGACCACCGTGCCGGACGGTGGTGGGTCTGTTCCCTCGCCGGCATGCGGCCCGGTCGTGGGACGAGGACGATCCCGAGTACGTTCCGGATTCGCCGCCGGCGTGGGCAAGAGTGGTTGACATAGGGCCGTCGTCTCCTGCGGCTCGGTGAGCCTCTCAGAACGGCGCGGACAAGTCCTGTGCTCCGAGTAGTGCTTGGGATGCTTCCTGTGCCGGCGAGACCTTGAGGACAGTTGCCGCCTGACGCCCAGCTGGCGATCCGTGATTCCCGAGTAACCCAGGAGACCAATGATCACCGCTACCCTGGGAGTGAACCTCCCATCGCAATGCGCCAACTGCGGCGGCGTGCTGGTCCGCGACGTCGGTCAGTTCATCGACCGGGAACAGCTGCACTGGGGCGTCGTCCGTACCCTCATGGGGTGCAGGCCTCGGCGATCGACAGGCTGTTCTCGTAGAGGTGGTGCCGGGTGATCCGGCCGTCCTCGACGGTGAGGTGCAGCGCGAACGGGCCCTCGAAGGACTTCCCCGTCGCTCGTACGGTCCCCGACAGGTGCCCCATCAGGACGGCGTCGGCGCCGTCGACGAGGAAGCTGTCGACGGAGGCGCACGCGTCCTCGGGCACGGTGTGCTCCATCAACTCCGTGAACTGGGCGGCGCAGTCGGCGGCCGTGGACCGCGGGCGGATCCACGGGACGGCGGGGTTCTCGGCGATCAGCCAGTCGACATCGTCGGCGAAGAGCCCGACAAGCCGCCCGGTGTCCCCAGCCATCCTGGCGGCAAGGAACTCCTGCACGACGGCCCGGGTGGCCTCGGGGAGGGGACTCGCGGTGGTTGCTGAACTCGTCGTGGTGGCAGCGGACTTGACGGACATGGCGCTCTCCTCGCGGCGGCGGTCGGATCTCGGCGGGGGTTCCCGTCGATGCGCTTGATCCTGCCAGGGGAGGGGGAGAGCGGTCGATTACCTCGGGGGTAATGAGCTGGGCGCTTTCGTTTCATCACTGGCGGACGCGGACCAGAGGAAGATGCCGGCTCGATCCACGGCTGTTGTCCGCCTGTGCTGGAGGAGACGGCATAACGGCACAGGAGCCTGCATGGACTCGCCGACCCGTGCGGTGCGGCCGGCGCGTCGCGCGCCTCGGCGTACCCGAAAGCACCCCAGGGGCCTTCAGCCGGCGGGCCGCAGCAAGGCCAGCAGCAGGCGGACGAGTTCCTCGACGACCTCGTCGAGAGTGCCGTCCACCCAGCCGGCGGACCAGTCGTGCAGAAGACCGTTCACACTGCCGATGAAGGCGGCCGCGGCGATGCGGTAGTCACGATCAGCGGCCTCACCCCTCAGCGCGGCGGCCGCTGCCTCGGCGCACATCAGGTCAATCCATCGTGCCCGGCGGGCCAGCCGTTGCTCGTCCATGCGAGGGCTTACGCCGACGATCTCGGTGAAGGTCATGCGTATGCGGCGCGGATCCACGGCGATGCTTGCCGCGTACGCACGGAACACGGATCCGTAGCGTTCGGCGAGGGGTTGGCCCTCGGTCTGGGTGAGGGCTTCTATGACAGCTTTCTCGGCCCAGTCGTTGACCTGCAGGTGCAAGGCGGCAAGCACGTCTTCAAGGGTGCGGAACTCTTCGTAGAACTGCCGGGTCGACAGTCCGGCCGTCTCACAGAGGGCGGCTACGGTCGTAGACCGGTAGCCGGGGCCGGCCCCGAAGAGCTGCAGTGCCGCATCAAGGAGCTTCTGGCGCCGCTCGGCGTGCCGCTCGATGGCCGTCTTGCCTGCGTAACGACCGGTTGACTGTCTGTGCCGCTCCCTCACGCATCCCCCTCACTGTGCTCCCGGCCATCTTCTCTCGTCCGGGGGGTTGAGGAACCGCGCCCCCGTCGTTACCTTCAAGTAGCCAAAAGTGAAGCGCGGCGTTTTCACATTGTGCGGCCGGGACGCCCTGCACGGGAGACGCCCGATCGCAGTTCCAAGCGCACCCGCCTACATCGCTGTCATGAGCGGAACAAGTTGACGTAGGTCAGCCCACCCGAAGCAGAGTCGCTACGCGGAGGAAAGTCATGTTCGAGTCCAAGAACCCTCACGCGGAGTCCGGAGCGTCTGCGCCCCGGACAACGGAAACAGCGTACGTACCGCGCCGCAAGCGCAGGCTCCCTCTGGCCGCTGCCTTAGCGATCCTTGCCGCAGTCACCACGACCAGCGCATCAGCTGTCGAGCCCAACCCGGCCCAGGGCGCCGCAGCCCTCCAAGAAGTGATGTTCGTAGGCAACAACTGGGACGGCACCGCCGACGTGATCGAGTCCAGCGGCACCTTCGCGAAACTTGGACGGATCAACGTGATCCCCGACAAGCGGAAGCGCCTGGCGGAGATCTACGCCAACCCCGTGAAGCTGATCTACTTCCTGGGCATCCGCAACGGGCCGGGTGAGGGACATGACCAGTTCGTCGACGACATGTACTCCACCCCCGACGGGACGGCCATGGTCGTCTCACGCCCCAGTTTCGCCGACGTCGTCTCCATCGACTTGGCGACCGGGAACATCAAGTGGCGCTTCCCCGTCTCCGGCTACCGCTCCGACCACATGGCCGTGTCCCCCGACGGCAAGCGCGTAGCCGTTTCCGCCTCCACCTCCAACACCGTTCACGTCCTCGACATCACCACTGGGAAGGAAGTCGGTTCGTTCGCGACCGGCGACAAGCCCCACGAGAACGTGTTCACCGAGGGCGGCAAGTACATCTGGAACATGGCCATCGGCGACGTCAACACTGACACCGACGCCCCGTTCCTGGACTGGACGAAGGGCGACCGCAAGATCACCGTCGTCGACGCGGAGACCTTCAAGGAAGTGAAGGTCATCGACATGCGCGACAGGCTCGACGCCTTCGGCCGCAAGGACCTCAACGACGCCGTGCGCCCAGTAGCCTTCACCCCGGACGAATCCAGGCTCTACTTTCAGGTCTCCTTCTTCAACGGCTTCCTCGAGTACGACGTTGCCAGCGACAAGATAACCCGCGTCAAGACCCTTCCGAAGAATCCCAACACCAGTGAGGACCGCACCACCTGGGTCAACGACTCCCGCCACCACGGCATGTCGATGAGCCCGCGGGGCGACAAGCTCTGCATCGCCGGAACCATGGACGACTACGCCACCATCGTCGATCGCGCGACCCTGCGGGAAGGACCTCTGGTCACCGCTTCCAAGCCCTACTGGGCAACAGTCAGCGGCGACGGCAAATCCTGCGTCATCTCAGAAAGCGGAAGCGACCAGGTAACGGCCATCGACTTCACCACCGGGAAAAAGACCGTCTCGGTCCCCGTCGGAGACCACCCGCAACGCGTCCGCATCGCCCACGTGCCGACCGACTGGACCAGCCCGGCCACGCTCGGATGACAACAGCAGCAAGTGCAGCAAGAGACCCCACCCGGAGGTCGAGCAGGGTAAGCCCCGAAAACTGGCTGAGTGGCGAAGCGTTCCCGGCGGACGTGGACGTTTTGGCCGCCGTAATAGCCGTAATCAGGCAGGCGGCCCCCCGCCCCTCCGTCGGGCGAGCTGGTGAAAGCTCCGCGAGTGCAGTTGGGTCCGCTGGTCCTTTCGGAGCCGTACCGGTCACGAATCCCACTCAGGTCTTCGAGTGCGATGCCCTGGCCGGTGCGTTCACAGCGGTGGTGATGGGCCCAGACCGTCCAGATATGGGTTGCGCCTACCTCTTGATCTGCCACCTCGGCTGCGCCCTGCGCGAGTGGCTGGCCATCAGGGGCAGCCACCGAGGCACGATCAGGTCCGACGGCCGGGCGGACGACGCCGACCGCGTGCCGCTCCTCGACGACGGTGGGGAACCGGTGACGACCTTCGCCCGCTGGTACACCGGCTGGCTGGAGAGGGCCGAGCAGGCGGTACTGCCGACGTCGTCGGACCTCTGACGCACTCCTGGGTAGGGTGGCCGCGACAGCACATCGTGAACCGGAACAAGGAGCAGACGTGAGCGAGCCGGCGTCCGTCGCCCTGCAGCAGGAGATCGCCCGGGATCTCCAGGTCGCCGAGACCTTCGAGGCCGAGCGGGAGATCGAACGCCGGGTGGCCTTCCTCGCCGAGCGGCTGACCTCCACAGGTCTGCGCGCCCTCGTGCTCGGCATCAGCGGCGGCGTCGACTCCACCACCACTGGCCGGCTCTGCCAGCTCGCCGTCGAGCGGGCCCGGGCCGCCGGGCACGAGGCGCGGTTCTACGCGATGCGGCTGCCCTACGGGGTCCAGGCCGACGAGCACGACGCCCAGCTCGCACTCTCCTTCATCCGTGCCGATCACGTGCTGACCGTGGACATCAAGCCCGCCAGCGACGCCGCGCTGGAGGCCTCGCTGGCCGCCGGCGTGAGCTTCCGCGACGCCCACCAGCAGGACTTCGTGCATGGCAACATCAAGGCCCGGCAGCGCATGATCGCCCAGTACGCGGTGGCCGGAGCGCACGACGGCCTGGTCGTCGGCACCGACCACGCCGCCGAGGCGGTCTCCGGCTTCTTCACCAAGTTCGGCGACGGCGCCGCCGACCTCGTTCCGCTGACCGGCCTGACCAAGCGCCGGGTGCGCGCCGTCGCGGACGCGCTGGGCGCCCCGGCCGAGCTGGTGTGGAAGATCCCGACGGCCGACCTGGAGACCCTCGACCCGGGCAAGGCCGACGAGGATGCGCTCGGGGTCACGTACGACGACATCGATGACTTCCTGGAGGGCAAGCCGGTGGACGAGCGGGCCTTCGAAACGATCGTCCACCGCTACCGCCTCACCGACCACAAGCGCCAGCTGCCCGTCGCCCCCTGAGGCCGCTCCCTGCGAGCGCTGCACTCCCTGATTGCCATCGCCGCCCTGGAGACCGTACTGCGTGACAACCTCGGCCTGCCCGACATCAAGAGCGGCCACCGGGAGCGGACCCGCCCCGGCCGAGGAGCTGGAGAACCTGCGAGGACGCGGCATCCGTACGGTCATCCCGGTCCCGGCCGACCAGCGGGCCCACCGGATGCGGCGAGGCGATCGAGGCGGCAGACCGCCCGCCTTTGCCCCGCCACGATCGACCCGACCGGGCTCTACGTCATCACACGCACCTTCTTCTGGTCCACCCGGTGACACACACGAAACCGTCCCGGCGCGGTAGTCCCTCCTCGTTATCCGAACTGGCCGGGCTGGTAGTCGCCCGCGGGCTGCTGGACGATGACGTTCCCGCGGTTGAAGGCGTTGATGAGGGCGATGAGAAACACCAAGGCGGCGAGCTGGTCCTCGTCGTAGTGCTTGGCGGCATTCGCCCATGCCTCGTCGGTGACACCACCAGCAGCGTCCGCTATGCGGGTGCCCTGCTCCGTCAGCTCCAGGGCAGCACGCTCGGCAGCGGTGAACACCGTGGCCTCCCGCCAGGCCGCGATCAGGTTGAGGCGAGTCGAGGTCTCCCCGGCGTGCGCGGCGTCCTTGGTGTGCATGTCGGTGCAGAAACCGCAGCCATTGATCTGACTGGCGCGGATCTTCACCAGTTCCTGCGTCGCCGCCGGTACCGTCGAGTCCGCGACCACCTTGCCCGCAGAGGTGATGTGCCTAAGGAACTTGGCTGCGAGCGGGTTGCCGAAGAGGTTCAAGCGAGCATCCATGATGCACTCCTTGCCGTTGTTGGTGGCTACACCTCTCCGACGGAAGCAGCCCGGCAGGATGTGACATGAGCCAGTGTGACGTGCGTCTCTGTGTGGCTGGCCCGCATGGATGTACGGCGGTGGCCGTACTCCGACAGCCTGCGGTCCTCCGCCCGGAGCGCCGCCAGCGCCTCCCGGACCGGCGGCGGGGCGAGGTGTCCGTGGCGGGTGAGCGAGGCCAGGGCGGCGCTGAACGTCCAGTGCAGTTCCCCGTTGGCGACGGACGCCGGCACAGTCGCCTCCGCCTGCGCAGGTTCCGCCATCGGCGGTTCCCACGGCTGCTTGTACGGCTTCGTCTCACCGGGGAGCATCGGGTGGTTCTCTCCCCACGCATGGAGCACCTCCCGGAGATCCCCGGCCAGCCAGCCCGGCGCAGCCTCGTTGCGTACGTCGTCGTCCGGTGATCGCAGCGACTCGGGTTTGCGGTGAGCCGCGGAGCGTGGGCTCCTGAATGCGGCGGCACAGCACGCGGCGCGCGCACAGCGCCGAGTGGGGCCGCGGCCGGGCGTTGTGATGGCTCACAGCCCCCACAACGCCCGCTCTATGCTGGCGACATGGTCGACATACCTCTTTCAGCGCTGGAAGTCGCGGTGGTTCAAACGGGCTCCCGAGCCGTGGACACCCTGCGGGACACCGCGGCCTTCGCACAGGGACTGGAACAGCTGGGTTACCACCGCATCTGGTACGCAGAGCATCACCACTCGCCCGCGATCGGCGCGTTCCCACCAGTCGTGTTGACCGCGCACTCCGCCGCTTCGACCTCGGTCATCCGTGTCGGTTCGGGAGGCGTACTGGCCCCCAACCACGCACCCATCACGCTGGCGGAGCAGTTCGGAACGCTGGCCGCCTTGCACCGGGACCGCATCGATATGGGCATCGGCCGCGGTCCTGGCACCTTTGACGAGGCCACCGCACGGGCACTTCGCCGCGGAGCCGGACCGGCGACGGATGCGGAGTACCAGGGCGACGTAGCCGCGATCCTGTCCTTTCTGGTCGACGAAGTCGTACTTGGCCCACTGCCGGAGCCATGGCTGCTGGCCTCCAGCACCGCAGGTGCCGCTCTGGCCGCGCGACTCGGCCTGCCGATCGCCATCGCACACCACATCCGCCCGGACAACACCCTCGCGGCGCTGGAACGTTACCGGGGGGCTTTCGTCCCGTCCCGTTGGTGCGAGCAACCTCGGGTGCTGTTGTGCGTGGAGGCGGTGTGTGCCGAGACGGAGGAAGAAGCCGCGTGGCGGGCCGGACCGATCGAGGTCGTCAAAGCCGGGCTCCTCGAAGGACTGAGCGAGATGCCCTTCCCCACGCCTGCGGAGGCGGCCGTCCACCCCTTCACGGCGAAGGAGCGAGAGGCGCTGGCCGGCTTCCGTGCACAGCAGGCCGTCGGGACACCCAAGACCGTCGTACACCGGCTCACGCAACTGGCTGATGAGACCGGAGCAGACGAACTGATGCTGACCACACCCGTTTACGACCTTCGCGACCGCATTCGCTCCTACGAGCTCATCAAGAAATACTCCGAGGCCATGACAGCACCGTAGGGACAATGCCGGGAAGGACGTTGGTTTCTCGCGCCACCGCGCACAAGTACGTACGTAGGTGGGGGGCCGGGGGCGCGGCTGGTCTGTACGACCGCTCCAGCCGACCGCACGCTACGCCGCACCTGCGCGGCACCAGCGGTGAGCGCGTGTCTGCGAACTGCGGCCGGCCGGGCGAACCGCCCGGCCGGCGCAAAAGCTGCACTCGCCCCGGACAACAGCTTGGGGCCGGCCGCCGCGGCGGCTATTCGGTTGCCGTGGTGGTGGTGCGGTTGGGCAGGAGGAACATCAGCGCCCACATGGCCGCCAGCGCTCCGATGACGTACCAGAGACTCCCGGCGAAGGCCGTTTTCATCGCGGGGCCGCGGGTGCCCACCTGGATCTGGTTGAAGAGTACGACGGTGGTCAGGGCGGTGCCGAGCGCGATGCCGAGCTGTGTTGAGGTGTTGAAGAGGCCGGAGGCGGAGCCGGCGTGGTGGTGGGCGACCCTGCCGAGGGTGAGGTCGGCAAGCGGGGCGCCGACCATCCCGAGGCCCAAGCCGACGGCGAGCATGGGGGCTGCGGTGATCACGATCCCCATGCCGGCTCCTTCGGTGGTGATGAGGTGGTGGTAGCCGGCCAGGGTTGCGGCGGCGAGCAGGGCTCCGGTCTGCGGGACGGCGCGGCCGTGGCGGCGGACCATGCTGATGGCGAGCCAGGCGCCGGCCATCTCGCCGAGGGAGGCAGCGACGAAGCCGACGGCGGCCTCACCGGGGTTCAGGCCGAGTCCGTCCTGCATGAACAGGGTCCAGGACAGGAAGAACACGCCGGAGAGCAACCCGAAGATCAGTTGGGTGGCGAGGCCGGTGCTGAAGCCGCGGCCTCGGAAAAGGGTGAGCACGATCAGCGGTGAGCCGCCCTTACGGGTCTTGAGCCGCTGCTGGGCCACGAACACCGCCAGGACCAGGACACCGCCAATCATCATGGCGAAGGCCCAGGCGGGCCAGCCCTGCTCGCCGCCCACGGTCAGCGGGAGGGTAATCAGCAGCAGGCCGAGCGCGGAAAGGCCCATGCCGAGCAGGTCCGGACGCCGACCGGTGCGGTCACGGGACTCGGGGATGAAGCGCAGGCCGAGGACGACGGCGGCGATCCCGATGGGCAGGTTGACAAGGAAGACGGGACGCCAGCCCAGTCCGAACAGGTCGGCCTGGGTCAGAACGCCCCCGAGGACGGGGCCGGCGACGCTGCCGAGCGACATGACCGTCCCGTACAGGCCGAACGCCTTCGCCCGGGAGTGCATGTCGAAGGTGACGTGGAGGGTGGCCAGGACCTGCGGCACCATCGCCGCGGCCGCCGCGCCCTGCAGGACTCGGGCGCAGATCAGGAGCGCCGGATCGGTGGCGATCCCGCACAACAGGGATGCCAGCGTGAAGGCGGCGGTCCCGGCGATGAAGATGAGCTTGCGGCCGTAGAGGTCGCCGAGCCGGCCGCCGGTGATCAGCCCCAAGGCGAAGGTCAGGGCGTAGGCCGCGTGGATCCACTGCAGGGCGGCGGTGGACGCTCCGGTGTCGGCCTGGATGGAGGGCAGCGCGGTATAGACGACGGAGCCGTCCAGGGCGTTCATCAGCTCGGCGATCAGGACGACGGCGAGGGTGATGGTCCGGGTTCGGCCCGAGGTGGAGTTGGCGGACCTGTCGGTGCCGGGGAGAGTGTCATGAGACACGGCAGAGAGGGTTCCTGTTCCGGTGGTGTTCGGGGTACGGGCAGGCCAGGACCTCCGCGTACGCCGACTGCGCACAGGAAAGGGGTGAAGGGGGCCCAGGCCGGGAGTGGGTTGCCGTCATTGCAGTCACAGCACCTCACAGGTGCTGTGACTGCCGGGAAGACGGTTACTGGGCCTGGTCGATACGTCGTCACCTCACATCGTCAACCGGCGGAACATGTCCGCGACTTAGGGGGAACGGGGGAACGGGGGAAGATTAGGGGGCCGCCGGCTGTGGGTCAGGTGCGCTGAGCCGGCTTGGGCAGCCGGAACATCAGGGCCCACATCACCGCCAAGGCGGCGATGACGTACCAGGTGCTGCCCGCGAAGGCCAAGGTCACAGTGGTGCCGTGGCTGCCCGCGGGGGCGTGGGCGAAGAACACCACGGAGGCCATCGCGATACCCAGGGCGGTGCCGAGCTGCATGGCAGTGTTGAACAGTCCGGCCGCGGAGCCCGCGTTCTCGTGGTCGACCTGGCTGAGCGTGAGTCCGGCGAGTCCGGCGCCGATCATGCCGAAGCCGAAACCGAGCAGGATCATCGGGGCGACGGCGGCCGCGAACGCCATACCGGTTCCCTGACCGGAGACCAGCAGCTGATAGCCCGCCAGGGTGCCGGCGACCAGGAGGGCGCCGGCCTGCGGCACTCGCCGCATATGGCGTGCGGCCCACTTGGAGGCGAGCATGGCCCCCGCCATACCGCCGACCGAGATGGCGATGGAGGCCGGAGCGAACTGGCCGGGGGTAAGGGCCAAGCCGTTCTGCATGAACAGCGTCCAGGTCAGCAGGAACACGCCGGAGACCAAACCGAAGACCAGCTGGGCGGCGAGCCCACCGGCGAACGCCCTGCTCCCGAACAGGGAGAGCGCCACCAGGGCGGAGCCGCCCTTGGCGGTCTTCGCCCGCTGCTGGACCACGAAAACGGCCAGCACGGCGACCCCTGCGCCCAGCATGACGAAGCTCCAGGCGGGCCAGTGACGCTCGCCACCCACGGTGAGGGGGTACGCGATCAGTAGCAGACCCGCGCTGGAGAGCACCATGCCCAGAGGGTCCAGACGCCTCGCCCGCTGCTCACGGGACTCGGGGATGAACCGGAGGCCGAGCAGGACGGTGGCCAGGCCGATAGGCAGGTTGATCAGGAAGATCGGCCGCCAGCCCAATCCGGCAATATCGGCGGCGGTAAGGACAGCGCCCAGGACCGGGCCGAGCACCCCGCCGAGCGACATGATCATCCCGTACAGGCCGAACGCCTTGGCACGCGACGCCCCGTCGAAGGTGACGTGGATCGTGGCCAGGACCTGCGGCACCATCGCCGCCGCAGCAGCGCCCTGAAGAGCCCGCGCCGCGATCAGGACGGCGGGGCTGGTGGCGATTCCGCACAGCAGGGATGCCGCCGTGAAGACGGCGGTCCCGGCGAGGAAGATCCGCTTACGACCGTAGAGATCGCCGAGGCGCCCGCCGGTGATCAGCGCGAGGGCGAAGGTGAGGGTGTAGGCGGCGGGGATCCACTGCACCGTGGCGCTGGAGGCGCCGGTGTCCGCCTGGATCGACGGCAGCGCGGTGTAGACGATCGATCCGTCGAGCGCGTTCATCAGCTCGGCGATGAGCACCAGGACCAGTGTGATCGTGGCAGCACGGCCGGTCCCTGTGGGGCGTGGGCGGCCGGTGGTACGGGTGTCGGTTGGACACGGATGAAGTTCCTGTTCGCGTACTGGGAAATGGGCGTAGGGGCAGGCCTGGGCATGCCCCTACGCCTTCAGCACGACAGGGGAAAGCAGGGTGCAACGAACCCAGGCCATCGGGTGCGCCGCCGTCGAGGCATACGTCGGAAGCCCGCCATGGCGGACGACCGGAAAGAGCCTCAGAACGAGCGGCTACTTGGCCTGGGAGATACGTCATCACCTCAAAACACATCGTCGGGCCCCGGACGGGCACCAACGGAACTGGAACAGACTAGAAGCCCCCCGACAGCTCTGCAAACGGATTATTCCGCTCACAGCGACGGCGCTGCGTGAGTTGTCGTGCGGGTTGAGAGACGTCTGACGACTCAGTAGCGGAGGCAGGGCGGGGAAGCGCGAGCCCGTCCAGCGGCTTACCGACGGGCGAACCGGCCGCCCGGGGTGACTTGCCCGTACAGCTCCGAGCTCGGGTTCGGCTCGTGCGTGAGCGCGCCCGCTGCCGGGTGGACAGGCCAGGGGGCTGGTACGTGATGATGTGGCTCAGCTCAGTAAGTGGTTGCTCAGAAGAGCCGGTTGGGGGCTCTGCTTGTGAATGATGCGGTTGAGTTGGCGGACATGATCGCGCAGCTGCGCCGGGAACTGAGTCGGGCGATGACGGCCGGTGAGGACTCCGAGCTGCGGTTCAAGGCGGAACGCGTGGAGCTGGAGCTGACCGTGGGGGTGGAGCGGACCCATGAGCCGGGGGTGAAGGTGAGGTTCTGGGTGTTCGATGCCAGTACGGCGGCGAAGCGGTCAGCCACTGTCACTCAGAAGCTCACTTTGACGTTGCAGCCGGTGCGGGCGGACATGCCGGATCAGATGGCGTTGATCTCCGGAGACGAGCTGCTCGGTGAGGACTGACGGGGCGACCGTGAGCGGAGGACTCGACCCGCACCGCATCGCGGAGGTCATCGTCACCACCGCCGCCGGGGGCGGACGGCGGGGGTCGGGGTACCGAGTCAGCGACACGGCGGTGCTGACCGCGTTCCATGTGGTGGCCGGAGCCGCGGGCGTGCAGGTGCGTTTCGATGCCGACCGGCCGTCGCAGTGGTCAGCGGCGGCGGTGGTGGCATGGTCGGACACCAGCACCGATGTGGCTGTGCTGACCTTCGCGCCCCAGAAGGGCGCGATCCCTGTCGCGCCCGCACGGTTCGGAAGAATGGGCGACGACCGTCATGCCCTCGTTGCCGTGTACGCAGCGGGCTTCCCGTTGTGGAAGCAGCGGCGCCGCACCGACGGGAGGCCGTTCCGGGAGCTGCATCAGGCGGACGGGACCGTGGCGGCGCTGTCCAATCTGAGGACCGGCACCCTGGAGATCACCGTTCCGGTGGCGGCTGCCGACCCCGCGACCCCAAGGTGTCGCCATGGTCGGGGATGTCGGGCGCCGCCGTGTGGGCCGGGAGCCACATAGTCGGGGTGGTTGCCGAGCACCACCGCTGGGAAGGGCTGGGCCGGTTGACGGCTGCCCGCATCGACCACGCCCTTCGCGGGGTCGGCGAGCCACACCGGGAAGAGCTGGCCGAGCTGTTGGGGATCAGCGATCCGCAGGCACTGCCCGACGTGGGTCCGGCGCCGGACTCCCCGGAATCCGTTCCCCTGAAGGCGGGTTCGACGGTCATCGGGTTGCCGGTCACGCACGGGCTGGAGTTGTTCAAGAACCGTACTGAAGTACGCGAGTTGATCGGCCGCCACCTCTCGAATCCGGCCACCCGCATGGTGACCATCACCGGGCGGCGGGGCATGGGCAAGAGTGCGGTCGCCGCCAAGGTCATGGAGACGCTGGAGCGGGGCGAGTGGCCGGGGCACTCCCAGGCGCCCGTTCCGTCGGGGCTGGTCAATCTCAGCACCCGCACGTCGGGTATTTCCCTGAAGCGCCTCTACATGGACTGCGCCCGCCTGCTCGGCTCCGATCGCGAGACGCGTCTGCTGGACGTCTGGGCCACGAACCGCCCCGTACAGGACAAGATCGGTGAGTTGTTCGCCGCGATGGGGGACCGCCTCTTCGTCATCCTGATGGACAACCTGGAGGACCGGCTTCAGGACGACGGCCGACTCGACGACGAGGAACTCGCGGTCTTCCTCGACTGTCTGTTCCGGGCAAGGTCCACGCCGCGGCTGCTGGTCACGTCGCAGATACCGATGCGGCTCGCCCCCGAGTTGCGCCGTTTCGCCGCGGAGGTCGAGCTGTCCGAAGGGCTGCCGCCCGCCGAGTCCGTCCAGCTGCTGCGCGAACTCGACCAGGACGGCAGCCTTGGTGTGGCGCAACTGTCCGACGAGCAGCTGCTGCAGGCGGCGGTCCACGTCCACGGGGTTCCGCGCGCGCTGGAGCTGTTGGTGGGCGCCATGGCCGACGACACGCTGACGTTGCCGACGCTGCAGGACGTACTGGAGGACTTCACCCTGCGCGGGGACGTCGTCGTCGGCCTCGCCCAGGACCGGTACCAGCGGGTCGGCGCTGAAGGCCGCACCGTGCTGAACGTCCTCGCGGTGCTGCGTACGCCCGTGCCACGTGACGCGATCGAGTGGATCGCGGGCGGCCTCGACCGCGGCCTCGACGTCAAGCGGGTCCTCTCCCACCTGCTGCGGATGCGCATGGTGTCGGTGGACCGGACCAGCCGCACCTTCGCGCTGCACCCGATGGACGCCGACCTGGCGTACGGCGCCATGCCGCAGGACGGCACGCTGGGACGCCGGTCCGTGGAGCGTCGGGCAGCCGACTGGTACGCGAGTATCGCCCCGCCCCGCTCCAGTTGGCGCAGCCTGGACGACGTACAGCCGTACCGGCGCGAATTCGAGCACCGTGTCCGCGCCGGGGACATGGACGATGCCGCACTGGTGCTGGGCCCGATCAGCGAATGGATGATCTGGCGGGGCGCGGTGCTCGCGGTGATCTCGATGCACATGACCTTGGAGGGACAGGTGACCGACGACCGGGCGCGCCTTGCTCATCTCATCGGCTTCGGACACGCACGGCTGAGTGGAGGCCCGATGGCACACGCGGCCGAGCTGTTCGTCGAGGGGGCCGCCCTGGCCGAGCGCCTCGGTGACCGCGAGGCGCTGCAGAACGCCAAGTTCGGCCTGGGCGACACCTACCGCCAGCTGGGGCGCCTCGACGCCGCGGTGGACCCGTTGGCCCGGGCTGGGGAGCTGGCCCATGAGACCGGCGATTTCGAACGCGAGGTGCACGCGCTCCTCAGCCTCAGCCTCACCCACGCCTACCTGGGCGACGGAGCGGCGGCTCTCGCCGGTGCCGACCGGCTGCGCGACCTCGCGCGCACATCCGGGGATCTGCTCACCGAGGCCCGTTCGTGGAATGCGCGCTCGATCGCTCTGCTGGTCCTGGGCCGCTGGGAGGAGGCGGTCGAGGCGGGCGACGGAGCCGTGCGCGCGTACCGGAGCGCGGACAGCAAGGAAGCGGTCACCTACGCCCTCAACGCCCAGGGCATCGCCCTGATCGCATTGGGGCGTACGGGAGAAGCGCTGGCCGCGCTGGAGGGGGCGCTCGACGAGGCGTCGCAGATCGAGAACCCGCGCGCGGAGGGAGTCTGCCTCTACAACATGGCGTGGGCCTACTGGACCGATGGCCGGTACGAGCAGGCAACGGGGGCGGCCGAGCGGGCAGCCGCCTCACTTCAGCTCGCGGGGGCAGCGGAAGCGGCGGCGGCGCAAGCGCTCGCCGAGGCGGCTCGTGCCCGGACGGTGCCCGACCCGCGGGCGGCCGCCGGCGCGCTGATCAGGGCCGCCGACGGCGTCGGAGGCAATGTCGAGATGGTTCGCCCGGCCTGGCTCATCGAGGAGGCACGGCGATTGAACGTCGGGCCCTGACGCCGCGCTGCCCGGGCGCGCAGGCAGGGGCAAGCGGTCAACAGCGGCCAAGCGGGGTACTCAAGCGTCCTGCTACCGCTGCCTTGAGGGAGCCCTTTGGCCCGTGATGGCGATTCTTGAAAACGTCCGGTGTTGCTCTCCGCTGCCACATGATCAGCTCCTCAATGGAGTGGAGAACTGCGGTGATCGCGGAGCACGTGTCGAGCAGGGGCCACCGCCTGATCCATCAGCGTTCGGCCACATCGGCCATCCGAGGCGCCTACGGCGTCCGGGTGTGAGGCCCCTGGCTCGGGGAGTCGATCATCCTGACGTCGAACGAAACGGTCAGCGAATGGGGGCAGATCTTCGGCGACGAAGTGCTCACCACAGCCACCCTCGACCGTGGAACGCGACACGAACGTGGCCAGTGGCCATCGGCGGCGCCACTGTGAGCTCCTGCTGCTGGCGTAGGGCAGCTACGTTTTCAGCAACGCGAGTGATCCAACGACCATTGCTCCCCCCCGCCATGAGGAGGGTCACCGCCTCCGATCTGTCGCGTTGTCAGGGGGCAACACACAGAACTCATGGCCATCGGGATCGGACATCGCCACCCAACTGACAGCCCTCCTGTCCACCAAGTCACAGGCTCGTGAGGAGGTCGTCGAGCGGGGTCGGTGCCTGTTCGGGATCGAGGGCCTCGACGAGGAGGTGGCCGTAGCGGATCTTGCGGCCCTTCTTCGTGCCGAGGAAGCGCCGCAACTGCTGCTGCCGGGGCCGACCATGGTGTGCGGGCTGACGCAGGAAGGTCTGCCAGGCCCGGAAGTCGCCCTCGGCCCGGAGGATCTCCTCGACCCGCGCCGTGCTCAGCGCGCGGATGAGCTCGTCCTCCAGGTCCGTCACGCACACGAAGAAGTTCCGGCGCGGCGCCCGTGCCCGCTTGAGACCGCGGTCGTAGAAGCGCTGCTCGCCCTCGTCGCACAGTCCTGCTAGGCGCAGGCCAAGGCCGGCATAGCGGCCGACGCTCATCGCCCCGCCCATCGACACGACGCACACCCCCTCGGCGGCCAGGTCCCGGCCACGCCGTGCGGCCAGCGTCTCAACGGCAGCGAGGTCGCTTGGCCCTTCCAGCAGCACCGCTGTCCGAACCCCCAGTCGCACAGCCAGATCACTCGCCGGCCCGCCGGGCCCGCCGGCCGCCCAACCACTCAACTCGCCCCGGAACGCGCGCATGTCCGCCATGGAGGGAGTCTGCACCTCCACTGACGCCACGGCACGGGATTATTCGACGGCCCTGCACCAAGATTACGATCTTGGGCTATGGAAAGATGCCATCCATGATTGATGTTCGAAGCGGCCGTGCCGCGTAGAACGCCAGTTTCGCTTCGACAGCGGGAACGCGGCTGGCAAAGATCCTGGGTGCGGTATCGCGATGTCCCGCGACTGTCGGGGGCAGCGAATGCAGCTGTCCGCGTGCTCGAACGGGAGCACCTGACTCCGGGCATCGTTTCTGTCGCGCTGAGCGTCTGGACTGCGCGCGTCCACGGCACCGAGCGCCGTTGGAGACTGTGGGAGGCCGAGTTCACCTGTGCGTGCTGCGGCGAGGGCTGGGCCCGGGACAAGTTGCAAGAGGCTCTGTCCATGCTGCCGCCGAAGGCCGCCGCCGAACTCCGGGTGCAAATCGACCACATCGATGAGGCACTACTCAGACGAACACATCACGAACCTATGGCAGACCCGGAGCTGCCGTGGTGGCATCGCAGGTGCTGACCGTACCTGTGCCGCTCACTGACCCGTTGTCTGTTGTGTGACTGGTCGGGGAGATCCGACAGAGGTGGAGTGGCGAACCAGCTACCGCATCCTACGACTGCACGGCTTATGTCATCGCCAGGTGCTGGCCGACGACTCCCGTCCTTCTCGCCGCAGCGGCACGCGCCGTGGGACAGGGGGATGGCCATGGCAGCTCCGTGGGTGGACGACTTCAAACACCAGGCCGAGTTCGCGCAGCGCGGCGACGGTTCTAGGAGGGGCGGCGCAGTCTCGCGGGACCCTGCCAGGCGGCACCGGTGCAATCGACCCGGTGCCGCGCGGCGGGCCACTAACTGACATGACGACGTGCACGCCCGAGTTCAGCTCGCAGTACCGGCTGGTGGTCTGGGGGCGGTTGGCCGCCGTAAGGCCCCGGTGAGTAAAGGGGTACGGGGTACGAGGCCGGCCCAGCGGGGCTACTCGAGGCCGAGCTTCTCGCACTCGGCCTGGACCTCGGGGGCGCAGATCTGCTCCACCGTGTAGAGGCCGTCAGCGACGACGGTTTCCTTGATGTTGTCCTTCGTCAGCGCGATGACGGGGATGCGCACCGTCGGGACGGACTTCTCGGTCGGGGTGTCGATGTCCGTGTGCGCGGCGGCGCCGAGCGACATATTCCTGGCCAGCAGGATGGCCATCTCCGCGGCGGCCTCTGCCTCCGGTGCGTACTGCTTATAGACGGTCATGTACTGATCACCGGCAACGATGCGCTGCACGGCTGCCAGTTCGGCGTCCTGGCCGGTGACCGGCGGGAGGTCGGTGACACCGGCGGCCTTGAGCGCGGCGATGATGCCGCCCGCCATGCCGTCGTTGGCGGAGTAGACGCCGGTGATGGCGTCCTTGCCGAGGGAGGCGATCGCGGCCTCCATGTTCGCCTTGGCGTTCTCCGGCTTCCAGTCCTTGGTGTCGTACTCGAGGCCGATCCCGACCTTGCCGTCGAGCTCGGTGTGGGCGCCCTTCTTGAACATGGCGGCGTTCGGGTCGGTGAGGGCGCCGTTCATCATCACGACCTTGCCCGACGCGGGCCCTGGCCTCGAACCGGGCCCGGCGTCGCCCTTGAGGGCCTCCAGCAGGGACTTGCCCTGGATGTGGCCGACCTGTTCGTTGTCGAAGGAGACATATCCGTCGATGGGTCCCTCGGCGAGGCGGTCGAAGGCGACGACCGGGATGTTGGCGTCGTCCGCCTTTTCTATCGCGCCGGCTATGGCCTTGGAGTCCACCGCGTCGACGATCAGCACGTCGACCTTGTCCTCGATCATCGATTCGAGCTGTTGCGTCTGCTGATCGGCGTCGTGCTTTGCGTTGGCGTAGCGGACCGTACCCTTGCTGTTGGTGAGCAGCGCCACGCGCTCCTCGATGACCGGCTTGTCGAACTGCTCGTAGCGAGCGGCCTGGTCCTCCGGGAGCAGCAGACCAACAACGATGTCGTCACTCAGCCGCACACCCGGCGGTTCCGCGGTCGTCCCGCAACCGAAGAGGGACATGGCCATCGCGGGGGCGGCGGCTGCGACGGCGGCACGACGCAGAAGTGCGTTCATTGGTTGAATCCATTTTCCCTGGCAGGCCGCATCAATTGCGGCCAAGGTGGCCGAAAGCCAACTCTGTGGTTGAGGAAGCGTCAAGATGCGTCAGATTAACGTGACCGCAACGTGATTCTCTGTAATCAAGCGCTCGAGCATCTCTGATCGCAGGGGCCGGGAGCCGAGGCCCACGGTCTGACATCCGCGGTCGCCGCTGGCGGCCAGTTGCGCACCCTGGGCAGGGCGTGATGCATGAAGCGATCGTCGAGGCTGTCCGTGATTGCGCTGGTGCGGGCAGCCTGCCTGCGCCAGCGACACCGGCGGCGGTCACGGAGGCAGAGGAAATCATCGGCTGCCTTCCCAAGTCCCCAAGTCCCAAGTTCCCAAGCCCGCACCACGCCGGCCAGTGGAAACCGGGTGCGGACTGTCGGTGCGTGGTGTGTGATCGGGGTATGGCGATTGTGTTGGGCAAGCCGGGAGTCGACGGGCTGAGCGAGGCCGTGGGCGTGCTGCGGGAGTGGCAGTACGACGGGGCGCCGATGCAACTGCATCCGGGGGACCTGGGCTGGTTCTGGCGGTCAGGTGCGGAAGCGACCGCCGCGGCGGTCAGGACGTGGAGCCGGGACGGACAGATTCTCGCCGTCGGGCTTCTGGACGGTCCCGGGCTGTTGCGGCTGACGATCGCGCCAGACACTCAGCGGGACGAGGAGCTGGCGCAGCAGCTGGTTGAGGACGTGACCGAGCCGGAGCGCGGCGTACTGCCCGAGGGGAAGGTGAGTATCGAGGCGCCGATGGATGCACTGGTCCAAGATCTGCTGTTCGAGGACGGCTGGAAGGCCGACGAGCCGTGGACTCCGCTGCGCCGTGACCTCACGGAGCCAGTGAAGGACCCAGGCGTGCGGATAGAGGTGATCGGGCCGGAGCAGGCGCACGTGTTCGCCGCCGTACATCGGGCAGCGTTCGACGGGTCGAGGTTCACGGACGAGCGCTGGCACGCGATGGCGGTCGGACTGCCGTACGCCGACGCCCGGTGTCTGGTCGCGTACGACGACCAGGGCAACGCGGTGGCGGCGGTGACGGTGTGGTCGGCCGGTCCGGGTAGGCCCGGGCTGCTCGAACCGATGGGCGTGCACCGGGAACATCGCCGTCACGGCTACGGCGAGGCGATCACCGTCGCCGCGGCGGCCGCACTCCAGGAACTTGGCTCGTCGAGCGCGATCGTCTGCACCCCGAGCTCCAATGTCGGCGCCGTCGCCACCTACACGTCAGCCGGCTTCCAGCAGCGCCCCGAGGTCCGGGACCAATACCGGGACGCCTAGCGCCTTGTCTCCTCGATCACGAGCGGAGCCGGATAAGGAGTGCGGCAGCGGTAAGCCAGGTGTGCCTCGCGGCTGGCCATCTGGGTCAGCGCGGCGGCGAACAGTTCCTCGACCACGGTGAGGGGCTGAGGTATCTGTCGGCCCGTCCGGTGATCTCGTTGCCCCCTCGGTGGCCACGGAGACCGGACCCGTCAGGCCGGTCTGACGGGTCCGTGGAATTGGCGGTGCGTCAGCGGGCGGCGTCCGGCAGGACCATGCCGAACCACTCCTGGGATGCGCCGGAGAGCCCCGCCGCTGTGCCGGTGACCGATACCACCCCGCTGGTGGAGAGCCCCGAGGTGGCGCCGCGCAGCACGGTCGCCATGCCGTAGCTGTTCTCCTCCGGCGCCCCGACCACCAAGTCGGATCGGCCGTCGCCGGTCAGGTCCCGGAGAGTGAGCGCGTGCCCGAAGTAGTCGTAGCGCTCCGGGGCTCCGGGTACGCCCGCGGTGTCCTGCGTGATCATGCGGGCCCGGGTGGTGGTCAGGCCGGTCTTCGAGCCGTACAGGACGGTGACGGCCCCCGCGTCAGCGCTGCCGGCCAGGTCCTCATAGGGGGCTCCCACGGCGACGTCCGCGTATCCGTCCTTGTCGATGTCACCGACGGCCACGCTCACGCCGAAGCCGTCAGCGCTCTCACCACCGCCGGGGACACCGGGGGTGTCCTGGTGGACGACGGTGGGCCGCTGCGCCGGAGCGGGGCCGGTGGGGCCGCCGTACCAGACGGTGAGCTGGCCGCCCTTGTGCCCGCCGTTCCTGTCGCTGCCCGGGTCCAGGGGGTCGCCGACGACGAGGTCGCCGTACCCGTCGCCGTTGACGTCGCCGACGGCCGCGGCGTTCCCGTCCGCGCCGGTCAGCTCCGTGGTCACGTATGTGGTGCCGCCGGTCCACCTGACGTAGGAGATCACGCCGGCGGGGTCGTCGGTGGTCCCTCGCGGGTACAGGCGCTCGGCCGCACCGTCGCCACTGAGGTCGCCCGCGACCACACCGGTGGTGCTGCCCAGATTCTCCGTCTGCTGACGGGCGGGGGCACCGGTGCCTCGCAGCTTCGTGCACGCCTCGCTCCTGCCTGCCACCAAGGCGCCGCAAGCGCATAGTGTGTCCGCGGCCTTGGCAACGCGGCGTCTTCCCGCACGGCCGACCCGAAGCCCTTTCCACAATCGCGTCATGTGCGCCTGCGGGAGCGCAAGATTGCTCAGGGCTCGGGGGAAGAAGAGGGCTGATGTACGAGTCCCGGCTCCGCATCTTCCGGGACGAGAACGGCCCGTGCTGCCGTAGCTGAACGGGCTTTTTCGAGGCTGGGTCAGGCGGATGCCGGCGGTGCGGGCCATGGTCCGCACCGGCGCCTCCTTCACGCTGGAGGAGACATACGACTGACTACGTTGAGAGCAGTTCTGGGGCGAGGTCACGCCATGCCTGGCGGGCGAAGGTGTCTGGGTTGTCAGTGACTATCTGGACGGCAATGTGGTCGGCTCCGGCCCGGCGGTGATCGGTGAGCCGGGCACCGATCTCGTCTGGTTTGCCCCAGGCGAACAGCTCATCGATCAGCCGGTTACTGCCGCCATCGGACAGGTCCTCTGCGGTGAATCCCCCGCGTAGCCACGCTGACTGGTAGTTGCGCAGCTTGAGGTAGGGAGCGAGCATCGTCCTGGCTTTGGCGCGGGCTGCTTCGGCGTCGGTGTGCGGGATTACCGTCTGCTCCAGTGCCAGCAAGGGTCCCTCACCTAGCATCGACCTGGCCCATGCGGTATGGGCTGGGTTGACGAGATAGGGGTGCACTCCCGTGGATTTGGCTGCTGCCAGCCGGGTCATCTGCGGCCCGTGCGCTCCGATGATTCGCGCGGTCGACGGCAGTGGAGGAGTCACCGCGTCCAACGCGTCCAGGTAGGAGCGCAGCGCGTGGTACGGCTCCCGGTATCGGCCGGCGATTTCGACGTGACTGACGCCGAGTCCTACCAACAGCCGGGCCCGTTGCTGCTGCGGGAGTGCGTGGTAGGCGGCAGCGAGCCGGTCCGGGGACCTGTCCCAGATGGACACACACCCTGTCGCGACGGTGATCCGGCTGGTCGCGGACAGGACCCCAGCTGCCGTGACCAGGTCCGCGCGGGGGTTGCCACCCGGGCTGCCGCCAAGCCAGATGGCACCGTACCCGAGCTCCTCCAGCTCAGCCGCGGCATCCCGCGCCTCGGCGCGGTCCCCGTGCGTGAACGCCAGGCTCCAGATGCCCATTGTTCCGAGATTCATGACGAAGCCTTCCTGGGTGTGGAAACTCCGTTGTAGCGGTGCAGGCGAGACGTGCCTCCCTGAAGGCTCTGTCCTGTCTGGAAGTTGATCGTCAGCGTCTGATCACACCACCTTGACGGCCACTACCCATCGGGAAACGAATGCCCGGAGCGCGGCAGGAGTCCAGCCTCGCCCGCGAGATGAAGTCCGGGGCCGGGCTGGGGACTCAAGACGGCCGTCTTCGCGAATAGCTACGGCCAGGTGGCGTCCACCGGGTCCACTCGGTGAGGTAGCCCACCGGCGCTCTTCTCCTGGCCGCTGTCCCCGCCTCCGCCGAACCGGCACCCGGCGGCATGAACCCCACCGCCTCGGACGGTGGCAGGGGCCTCGCCGATGACGTCGCGCAGGGTCCGGGTGACCTTGCCGGCAACATCACCGACTTCGTCAACGGTGTCCTCGACAAGATTGGAGCAACTACCGGGGACACTGACCGAACGTAGGCAGACAAAGCCTCGCTCCGACCGGCGCGGTGAGGTTCGACTGGCCTGATACGGACGGGTCACGCGGCCGCAACCTCTCGCCGGGCCTGGGGCCAGCCGCCGGGCGCGCCTCCACCAGCCGATGGAACGCTCCACGAACCACCTTCGTGGGAGCAGTACGAAGCCGTTCGCGGCCGACGCCGGTGGGCCGCTCGACGGGCGGGCCGGGCTGGCCGACCGGGCCCTCGGTCGCCCGGGCACCAGGACCTCCAGCTCCTCCCGCGGCCGGAAGGGCCGGGGGAGACCCTGGTTCAGCGGACCACGCACACCGACTTCGCGGCCCCTACAGCAGCGCGACCGCAGCCCCGCGTAGTTATGAAGCGCTACATGCCACCTGGCCGCAGCTATTCGAGAACAGGGCCACCACCGCCGACTTGCCCGCCCTTTCTTGGCGAGCGGGAGCGTGTTGGGTGTGGTGGTTATCGCTGTTGCCGTGCGAGGTGGCCGAGGGTGCCCGAGGGGTGGACGAGGGCGAGGTCTTCGTGGGACCAGCCGCGCCGCTCGGCGAGCGGCATCGCGAGAGCGTCGCCCAGGGCCCGCGCGACGGTGCTGCTCGCGGTGGGCAGGGCGCCCAGCGGGCAAGCCTCGGTTGCCGCCGAGGCGTCCAAGACCACGTCCGCCACGGCGGCGAGCGGCGAGGCCGGGTTTCCTGTCAGCGCGATGACGGGGATGCCCGACTCCCGAAGGCATACGGCCGTCTGCAGGGTTTCCTCTGTGTGGCCGCTGTTGCTGACCGCCACCGCCGCATCCCCGGCCCGCGCCACACCGAGGCCGCCGTGCAGGGCGTTCGAGGCGTTGAGGTACAGGGCGGGCGTGCCGGAGGAGGTGAAGGTCGCGGCGAGTTTCGCGGCCACCAGACCCGACACCCCGGTACCGACCATGACCGTGAGGCGGGTGCACGCTTGGAGCAGGGACAGCGCGGCATGGACCGCGGGTTCTTCCAGCCGGCCGGCCGCTGAAGCGATCGCCTGTGCCTCGTGCAGCATCCGCTCCCGCACCGCACCGCCTGCACTGGTTGCAGTGGCAGCCGTGTCCCGGCCGGCGGTCTCATCCACGCTCACGCCGTCATTCCCTTGACGAGGTCGTCCACTGCCTTCAGCCCGGCCAGCAGACCGGGAAGCTGGTCCAGGGCCAGACTGTTGCTGCCGTCGCTCAGAGCATGGGCCGGGTCCTCGTGGACCTCCATGAACACCCCCGCCACTCCGACCGCCACCGCAGCCCTTCGCCAGGTGCGGGATGAACGCCGGCTGCCCGCCGGTCGCTTCACCCGTCCCCCCGGGCAGCTGCACACTGTGGGTCGCGTCGAACAGGACCGGCGCGCCGGTCTCCCGCAGCATCACCAGCGACCGGTAGTCCACCACCAGGTTCTGATACCCGAAAGTGAACCCGCGCTCGGTGACCATCACCTGGCTGTTGCCCCCGGAGCGGGCCTTGGCGACCATCGGCACCGCTTCCTGCGGGGACAGAAACTGGCCCTTCTTGATATTCACCGGCTTTCCCGCGCCGCACACGGCCAGCAGGAAGTCGGTCTGCCGGCACAGGAACGCCGGCGTCTGCAGTACGTCGACCACCTCGGCCACCGCCGCCACGTCTGCACGCTCATGCACATCGGTGATCACCGGCACACCGACCTCGGAACGGACCTCGGCCAGAATCTCCAGACCAGCGTCCAGCCCCGGACCGCGGAAGGAACCCACCGAGGTCCGATTGGCCTTGTCGTAGGAAGCCTTGAACACGTACGGCACACCCACCCGCCCCGCGATCTGCGCGATCCGCTCGGCATGCCTGAGCGCCGAATCCCGGCTCTCGATCACACACGGACCGGCGATCAACGTGAACGAACCACCCTGGTCCACCACCAGATCCCCCACCCGCACTCGCACCGGCGCCACACCCCTGACCGTCATGGACCCTCCCCGTTCAACGCCAGCCACGGACAAGCAGACGTAGCCCACCGACCTTGCCCTCCAACCACTGCAGGACAGGACGTCAGGCAGACATCCCAAAACGCTGATCAGGCTAGAGGCGTAACAGCCGAATTCCCGGGCCCACGACCGGACTCGGCTGGATATCGCCGCACGGCCAAGAGCCAGTGGCGCACCCTCGCACCGCCACACCCGTTCCGAGCGGTGAGCACCACGTCAGGGTCTTTCTCCATCCAAGATCACTTCTTAGCGCCAACGGCTGTACCGATGGCCCCCACGACTACTGGGCGCACAAGGGCGCGCTGGTGTCGCTGACCGGTTACCAGACCCCCGGCGGGATACGCCGCCGCGGTCGGGCGCGGCTGACGGCCTGGCTCGCCAACCGCGATGTCCGCGGAGCCGACACGGTCGCGGCCACCGCGCTGGAGGCTGCCCGCGCCCAGCAGAGCACGCTTCCGGGTGAACACGTCGCCGCCCAGATCGTCGCCGCCCTGGCCGCGCTGTATAGGCGGTCATCGACAGCATCCCCATCACGGTCGCGGCAGGGACGACCGGCGATGTCGGTAGCGATAAGCACCGGCTTCTTCGCGTGCCGGTCGGCGAACGCTCCGGCGGGCAGGGCGATCACGAGCGCAGTCAGCGTCGCGAAGAACGCCTGAGTCGCTACCTGCCCCGACGTCGGCCAGCGCCACCACGTGCACCGACGAACCGGCGAGACTCGTCGCCTCCCCCGTCAGGTAGAGGGTGAAGCCCCTCTTCTGCCGTAAGGAGTGGATGGGGCGCCGCCTCTCCGGCGAAGGAGGTGAGGTGGCGCAGGGCGTGCGGGTCAACGCCCGGTACCTCGCCGCCAGGTGGGGGAAGGGCATCCGAGCCGGGCCCCGGACCCAGCGATCACGGCGTCACCTGCTCGTCTGCCGCCGACCGGGAGGCGGTGCCGCTGCTCTGCATGGGGACCGCGGGAGCGAGGAACTGGCGGGCCTGGAGTTCGTACGCTTCACGGAAGGCGCCCGTGCCGGTGGCGGGGTCCATGAGCTGTTCGAAGCTGCCGTGCTCTACGACGCGGCCTTCGTCCAGGACGTAGATGAGGTCCGCGTGGCGGACACTGTGGAGGCGGTGGGTGATCAGGAGGGTGGTCTGTCCGCTGCCCGCGAGATGGTGGATCTGGTCGAAGACCCGCTGCTCGGCCACGGGGTCGAGGGCGCTGGTCGGCTCGTCGACGATGAGAACCTGTCCGTCGCGGTAGCGGGCCCGGGCGAGTCCGATCTTCTGCCACTGGCCGCCGGAGATTTCCTGGCCTCCCCGGTAACCACGCACCAGGAGCGTGTCTTTGCCGCGGGGAAGGTCTTTGATGACCTCGCCGGCCCCGGCGTATGCGGCAGCGGCGTCCACGGCTTTGTCGTCGATCGGCGGGACCGGGCGGCCGATGCCGATGTTCACTCGTGCGGTGAAGGGCCAGCGGTGGAAGTTCTGGGCGACCATCGCGATCCGGTCGAAGATCTGGGCGCGCTTGGCCTTGGCCGCGTCCACGTTTCCCCAGATCACCCGGCCGGTGTCCGGCATGTAGAGGGCGCACGGCAGCTTGGTGATCGTGGTCTTGCCCGATCCGTTCCGTCCGACCAAGGCGACGGTTTTACCCCTCGGGATGAGGAGGTCGACGCCGCGCAGGGACGGCTTGTCCGCGCCGGGGTAGGTGAAGGTGACGTTCTCGAAGCGGATCTCGGAGAGGTGTTCCGGCAGGTCGAGACCCGTTGTGGGGATCGTCCGCCGCGCTGCCTCTTCGCAGAGCGTCTCCAGGTCGGCGACGAACAGCGATTCCTCCTGTACGTCGGTGACCCGCAGGACCAGGTCGGTGATGCTCGCCGACCCGGTGCGGATCGCCAGTACGGCCGTCCCGCCGACCGCCAGTGCCATCTCCCCGCTGACCAGCAGCAGCCCGAGCACCGCATACGTGGCGATCGTGGCCACTCCTCGCGCCGCGTCGGCGAGCAGACCGGTGCGAGCGCCGATGCGAGCGAGCCGGGTCTGCTCCCGTTCACTCGTCTCCGCCATACCCCGGAAATGCTGCAGCAGGAACGGCCCCACGTCGTGGACGCGTACCTCACCAGCGGCCTGCTGGTCGATCAGCAGCCGGCTCAGCAGCTGCGCGGCGCGGGCGTGCTGGACGAACCGGTGCCAGCTCACATACCGGTGGCGCGCCATCGTCAGCGAACTCCACGCACTGGGCAGCGCCATGGCCAGCAGGAGCGGGAGCAGCGCAGGATGCAGCACGGTGAGCACGCCGGCGGCGGCGATGAGCGAGATCGCCGAGGTGACCACGGCCGTGCAGTAACCGACCATTCGCCGGGCGGAATCCGCGCCCCACTGAGCCGAGTCCATCAGTTTGTGGAAGGCGTCGTCCTCGATCGCCTCCATCTCCACCCGCGCCACGAGCCCCAAGTACCGCTCGGTGGCCACGCGCTGAACCTTCGGTTCAAGAATGCCCGTGGCGGCCGAGGAAGCGGACTTCAGTACCGACCCCATCACCGCCAGCACAGCGATGACCACGAGCGACGGCAGGGCCGCACGCAGCCGCTCGGCGGTGCTCCCTTGCGCGAGGAGCTCGACGAGAACCGCGTTCACCGCCACCAGCGAGATCGCCTGCGTGATGCCGCGCCCGATCTCACTGCCGGCCACGACGTACAGGGCCCGGCGGTCGGCCTGACGGGCCAGCCGTACCGCGATCGCCACCTGCCGCGGGAGACCTGCGGCCATAGACCGCAGGCTCAGCTTCAGCCACGCCCCATGATGCTGGCTCCAGCCCAGGTCGTACGCGAGCTCTCCGCCGAAGAGCAGCCTTTCGGACGCCGACGGCTCCGAAGCCGAGGTGTCCTTGCCCGGCCTTGCGTCCTCAGTCGCGTCTGTCATGCCAGCCACCCCGCATCCGGGTGTGCTGCGCGGTCTGCAGCGGCGTCAACACGGCACTGGTCTGGTCCGTTCACTGGGGCGATGGGCTGGAGGTGTTCGATTAAGGCAGGTGTCTTCGCGGGGGCGGGTGCAGGATTCACGGTGTCCTCCAGATGGGTGCGCGAGGGGTACTGGTGCTCTAAAGAACGGCCATGAAGAGGGCCTGTAACGGGTGCATCGGAGGCAAAGAGTGAACACATGTTCCATGACGCCGAGAGGGTCAATGGGCGCTTGGGATTGCGCGGTTGGGGTTCGCTCGAACGGATCGGGTCACTCCTTCGAGGTATTGCCAGGCTCAGGTGCCGGAGTGGCTCGCTCGTGGGCGCGTTGTGGCTATCGGTCGCGGCAGGGGCGGCGCTGCACACCACACGGCAGGTAGGAGTCATGTGGCCACTGACGAAGCAGTCCCCGCGACAGAAGAGGGTTTCACGTCCGTCCTGGGCAGCGCCAACGATGCCCCGAGTGCGCGGGATGGAACGCGCCGAAGCGGCGCGCAAGGAGCTGGGGGAGCGGGCCTGGGGGAGGCCACGGCCCATACGTTCTGGTGGGGTTGCGAGCTCTGTCTCGACGCTGAGGCCGCCGAGGACGCGGCGAAGGTCCGCGAGCTGATCGGTGACGTCGCGGGCAGCATCCTGCCGTCGCCGTTCCACGAGATCGTTGAGGGATCTGCAAGCTAAGGGCCGTGTTGATCAAGGTGGCCAACGGCTGCGGCTGCAAGCTCGTCTCGCCATGGATCGCGCCCGGCGAGCTCATCCCGATCCGCCTGCAGAACAAAGACGACCCGGGCCTGTGGTGGACCGTGCTGGGTACGACAGCCCCGTGGAATATTGACCAGCGGTTCACCGCGCACTACACCGCCGCCAACCCCGTCCTGGCCGTGTTCCAGAACAAGCTGTACTGCGTCCACCGCGGCAACGACGGAGACACCAACCTGTGGTGGGCCTCCACCTCAGACTGCGTCAACTGGAGCGACGACCAGCAGTTCAGGGGCCACCGCACCCGGTTGTGACGGCCCATAACGATGGCCCATCACGACGGCTGGTGCTCGACGGCCCGTGGTCGACGGCCGGGCTGCATGCGGTGGCGGCGCAGCCGGGTGCGAGTCGCTGTGGCGGCACGCTCGCCCAAGCCGATGCCCAGCAGGCCGGTCAGGCCGAGCAGGGTCGGCGCGGGTGCGGGGACGTCCAGGCACCAGTAGACGCTGCCCATCACCAGTCCCACGGTGAAGGAGATCCCGGCCGCGCGCGCGAACGCCGCCGCGCGGGTGCGGCGACCGGCGGTCACAGTGCCTCCAGGGCGGTATGCCCGAGCAGTATGCCCGAGCAGGCCGAACAGTGCGACGGGCGGGGGAGCGGGCGCCTTCACCCGCAACGCGGCGTACAGGAAGCGACCAGCGCCCCGGCCAGCAGTGCTTTCGCGTAGGTCACCGGTCGGCTCCCGGTGCGCCACTGGTGGTCGGGCAGGCCGTCATGGAAAACCTCCGGGGGCGGGGGGACCGGAAACAGTTGCGTCAGGGTACCTGACGGTCTGGCCGGTCATTTCCTGGAGCGCGCGGCCTTGATGTCGATACGTCGATCGTGAACGAAGCCGAGCCGTGGCCATGCTCGTCATCCCCACGCCTTCAGAGGAGTCATGGGGGAGTCCGTACGGAACCTGTCCCAACTGCCGGTCCAGGCCAAGCGCTGATTCGAAGGCGCGTTGCTTGCCAGTATGCAGGCCGCGGGCGAGCGATCGGCGACCGCCGCCCGGGCTGCCGTCTTCGCCGCCCTTGATGGGGAGGGCGAGCGCATCGCCACTGCCGCCACCGCACTGCGTGAGGCGCTGGTCGCACCCTGGGGTGAGTCGCCCCTGGTGGAAGCGCCGTGACGTCGACAGTGCTCCGCGCGCGGCCGGGGCGCCGTTCGGGCGCCGCTCTCTGACTCTTGCGTTGAGCGCGTTCTCGCGCACCGCCGCCCCTCTTGAACGTCAGGCACCCTGACGATATGGTTCCGGTTCCCGAGTCCGGAGGTTTCCATGACCATGGAGTTCGCCACCCGCTACCGCTCGCGCATCCCCGCCGAGCCCGGTACGCCGTACTTCATCGAGAAGGGCATGGGTGACCGCGCCCACCTGATCAGCGACCTGGTCACCGTCTACGCCGGCGGCGAGCAGACCGAGAACAGCTTCAACTTCTTCACCGTCGAGGGCCCCAAGGGGGACACCATCCCCGCCCACACCCACGCGGACACCTACGAGGTCTTCTACGTCACCGACGGCGCGGTGCGGCTGTTCGTCGAGGACCTTCAGGGCGAGCAGCAGGAAAGGCTGCTGACCAGCGGCGACTTCGGCTTCGTGCCGAAGAACTGTCCGCACGCCTACCGCATCGAGCGCCACCACAGCCGGGTCGTCGGTGTGGCCGCCGGCCCCGGCACCACCTTCGAGCGGTTCTTCGAAAACCTGGGCACCCCCACCGAGGAAATCGGCATGCCGAACCGGCCGCTCATCCCCGGCCCGGACAAGTTCCGCGCCGCCGAGGAGAACTTCGACGTGCGGTACCTGCCCGGCCACCAGTGGCGCACCGGAAGCTGATGGACCAAGGCCGGGAAGGGGGCACATGGTGCCGCTGCCTGCCGCTGCCTGCCGCTGCCTGC
>NZ_JAGGPA010000019.1 GCF_018614035.1 Streptomyces sp. ISL-96 | reverse complement strand
GTCGTGACTCATCGCGACTCAAGCACCCGCCAACCCCCTCTGAGTCGCGATGAGTCACGACTCAGGCGAATGCGGGTCGGACAGGTTGAGGGTGATCCCGTTGTAGGTGGCCACCTGCCGGCCGTAGTGGTCCCGGGGTCGCGTCCGGTTGAGCTGGGGGACGACGGAGAGCAGGTTGCGGCCGAACATCTGCTTGGTTCCGACCGCGCGCACGCCGTTGTCTTCGGCCCACTCCCGCCAGACGGCCCACAGTGTGTCGACGGGAACGCTGCACGTCGGTCCGGTGGTGCAGCGCTCACGGACGAACGCGCTGGTTGGGGAGGCGGTGTCCTGCATGGTGATGACCGCTTCCCGACTGGAGGGCGGCTCGGTGATCCGGCCGTTGCACTCCAGTCGTGCCAGCCCGTCCAGTGCCCAGTTGATGATCCCGGGCATCTCAGCGGCGAGCTTGTCCGTAAGGGACGTGTCTTCCTTGCCGAGCCAGGAGACCGTCATGTTCAGCACCACGAACCGACGCGCGATGACCCCGGAAGAGTCGCCGAAGTGAGGCAGCTCGTTGGTCAGGATCATCAGCCGCGTGGGTAGCCTGCCGGTCCACGCATCGCGGTACTTGCGGTCGATGTCGATCGTGTCTTCCCCGGAGATGGTCAACAGCCGTTCGACGACCTGTCCGCCGTCGTGTCCGGACAGCCGTGCGTCGGAGATGACGGCGAGTGGTTTGCCCAGCAGGGAGGCCAGGCCGAAGTTGGTGCCGAGTCCGGCGAGGGTGGGTCCGGCGAGGTTCTCGCGGCCGACCAGACCTCGCCCTGTCTGAGGCGGAACGTCACCTCAGCCTGCGTACGGCAGACAGCGATCCGGCGTACATCGCGTACTTCGACGAAGTGGAGTTGGCAGCTGAGTTCGGGCACTGCTTCCGCGACCTGGGGCGCTCTGCGCAAGCCACGGAACGGGGCGCAGGCTCCATCTTTGGCGACGGCCTGAACAACCGCAGCGACTTCTTCGCGACCATGGTGCAGGCAGAGGCATACATCAATCAGGGCGAGGCTACGCGAGGATACGAGATCGCAATGAGCGCGCTGCGGCTCGGCGAGGGACTGAAGTCGGCGCGCTGCGTGCAGTACGTGCGCGAGTTCCAGGACCGCGTCACGGACAGCATGAAGCGGGCCGCGGAGTTCCGCGACTTCGCGGAACAGGCCCGCGGCTTCCGCCTCTGGCGACAGGTCGGCGCGCCGTCCTAGAACGGCGCCCAGTCACGACGTGAGCCGCCTGAGCGCAGCGTCTCTACCCGCTTCACGACTTCCTCGGCTGCGCGCGGATTTGTGCCGGCGTTCTGCGACAGCCACGTGACCATGAGCAGTTCTCGGACCTTGCGGAGCACGGTGTATCCGGACCATTGCCGGACGTCGAAACCATAGCCGTCCGCGAAGTCGGCGTATTCGGCCTCCGTGTGCCACCCGAAGCTGTCGTAGTACATCGCCGTCTGCATGAGATCCCACTCGCGAGGTCCGGTCACAAAGCCGTCCAGGTCGATGACCTTCGGGCGCCCGTTTGCATCGCGCAGGACATTGCCGATGTTGAAGTCTCCGTGCAGGGGGCCCGTCGGAAGGACGAAGCTCAAACGGTCGTACTCCACTACCAACTCATCTGTCAGGGACACGAGATAGGCCCTGGTCCCGGCTGGAATTACGGCCCGCTCCAAGCGCTGTTCGACTTTCTCGAAGGGGCGGAGTTCGGGCAGGGCAAACGTCGGCGGCTCCAGACTGTGGAACCGCCGCAGCAGGTCGCCCATCTCGCGCGTACTGGCGTACGTCTCGCCGTCCGCGAGCCCTTCCCAGAAGGTCACAGGGTGACCGTCAACGATGACGGGTTGTTCCGCCTTCGTGACGAGTCTCGCTGCGGGGTAGTCCGCGGCGGCGAGCCAACCCGCTACGGCTACCTCTCTGCGCACAGACGGCAGACGATCCGGACTGCGGCCGACGCGCGAGATGACCCGGCCTCCGTCGATACGGAAGACGGCATGATCGCCGAACCGCAGCATCTCGATGCCGTCCGGGTCCACGTCGGCGAGGGCGCACGCCCTCCGCAGGATGTCCCCAGCCGCTGCGGCGTCGAACACTGCGTGTTGGCTCGTCGTCATCCCGTCTAGCCTCCCTGCCTGACGGGAAGCGAACCGATTTCCCGCCCCCGTGTCGCTCCCTTGCCGATCAGCCCTTGCCCCTCCATCTGGGCGATGGCAGAGCGGACCGCAGTCCGCGAAGCCCCGAATTGTTCGCAGAGCTCCTTCTCGGTGGGGAAGCGGTCACCGACCTTGACGCCGTCAGCACGCAGGAGATCAGTCACCTTCTCGACCAACGGGCGGCGGTCACCAGTCCCCGCCACGTACCAGCCGGCCCCCTGCACGGACTCGATGACCCCCTCAGCCCTGAGCGTGTTCAGCGCCCGCTCAACGGTGCTGCGGCTTACATCAAAGGTGCTCATGAGCTTTGCCTGAGACGGCAGCTCCTCAGCGATCTCGCCCTTCTTGATCTTCTGACGCAGAGACTCAGAGACCTGCAAGTACGTACCTCGCGGACTGGCCTGCGGCACTCGATCTCCTCTTCGTTGGCCTTGGTTTGATGCGCCGGAGGTGGCTCACCTATGTGTAGCTTCGCATGCTGACTGCTGCCCCTGACGAGCTGCCATGGTGGGGCCTGTTCACCTGTCCGCGTCTATTCGCGTCGGTGCGGCAGCGGGTCGGGGGGCCTGCGGAGTCGCCCCCGGTCGGGCCTCTTCGTAGACTCGAAGGGTGGACGTCAGGACGGCGGGCGCTATCCAGTCGGACTCGGGAGAGATCGACTACCGAGCGTTGTTCGCCGCCACTCCCAGCCCGTGCCTGGTGCTGAACCCTGATCTCGTGATCGTGGATGTCAATGAGTCGTTTCGCCTCGCCACCGGCTACGGCGCCGAGGCCCTGGTGGGAAAGTTTTTTTTCGAAGCCTTTCCCGACAACCCCGCCGATCGGGAGGATGACGGGCCGCAAAGCGTATCCGTCGCGCTGAAGCGCGCTTTGGAGACCGGCAACCGGCAGGCCATGGGCATGCTGCGCTACGACATCCCCGTCCCTGACCGGCCGGGACGCTTCGAAGAACGCTGGTGGTCCCCCATCCACACTCCGGTGCTGCGACCGGACGGAGAGGTGGCCTGGGTCCTCACACGGGTGGAAGACGTCACCGAGTTCGTGCGCGCCCGCCAGGGCATCCATCGGCTCGTCGCATCGATGAGCCCGCTGGAACAGGAGATGGAGGCGGAACTCTACGCCCGCGCCAGAGAACTCCAGCGCCTGAACGAGGAACTGCGCATAGCCCACGCCAAGGAGCGCAAAGTCGCTCTCACACTGCAAGAGGCCATGCTGCACTCCCCGGACCTGGCCCGGCACGAGGATGTGGCCGTGCGCTACCTGCCCGCCGTCGGTTCACTGAGCGTGTGCGGTGACTGGTACGACACCGTCGACCTGCCCGAGGGCCGCTTCGCCGTCGCCGTCGGCGACGTCGTCGGCCATGGCCTGGACGCCGCCACCGTCATGGGCATGCTCCGGAGCGCCCTGTCCGCCGCGAGCCGCACCGTTACCTCGCCCGCTCACGCCCTCGAGGTTCTGGGCATGTATGCCCGCGCCGTGGAAGGGGCTCTGGCCGCCACGGCCGTCACTGCACTGATCGATACCCGCTCCCGCCTCATCATCTACAGCAGCGCCGGCCACCTTCCGCCGGTTATCCTCCACGCGGACGGCAGCCACGAGCTTCTCGACCAGGCCACGGACCCACCACTGGGTGCCCGGCCCGAACACGTGCCCCGCCCGCAAGCCAGCACCGCCTACCGGCCCGGTGACAGCCTCGTCCTCTACACCGATGGCCTCATCGAACGCCGCGACGAAGACATCGACATCAGCCTGACCCGGCTCACCGATGCACTCGCCGTCCATGCCGGGCTCAGCCCCCCGGACCTCGCCGACGCTCTGCTCGACCACCTCGCCGTCAGCCGCGGCGCCCGTGACGACATAGCCCTGCTCGTCGTCAGCCTGTGACCCACCCGCCGCCAACACGGCGGAGGCCCTCATGCATGCCGAGCGTTCAGCAGTCGGCGGCGGACATGCCTGACTCTTCCTGCCTTGACGGGCCAGCGGCTTCACCTAGTGCTGTGACCGGAAACGATCACCGGGTTGGTGCTGTGTTGGTTGGATGGGAGGAACGTCCGTCGGGCGGAGCCTTGTTGTTGAGGTTCCCGAGCGGGTAGCGGTTCGCCCAGTGGTGTCAGCACCGGCCGTGACCTGCGGCGGAGTGTCAGCGGTGAACTTCGGCTTCTTCGACCAGGAGGTGGGGCCTGGGCGGGCGAGACGCTTGGTCAAGGCACATCTGGCCCAACGATTCAGATGGTCCAAGCCGGACAGCCAAGGGTGGAGGGAAGGCGCAATATCGCCACGCCCGTCTGCGGCGAGTTCGTGAGATCACCTGGTTGGCAGCACTTCACCAAGCACGACTGGATTGGACTTGGGAACAGGTAGGTGCTATTCCCTCATCTGAAGTAATAGCACCCTGCGCATTGGGGGCTTTGTCGGATGATAGGCAATGCGACTTTACATATTTTCATCGCACTTCGCGCCATTGAATGCGTAATCATTCCCCCTCTGCCCTTACTTATTACTGACACGCGCATTTCCCTGCGTAATATGCAGCAACACAAACAAGGCTTCCCGGGCGATCGGTAGGCCCGGTACGCCACGCTCCGGACCCCATCAAAAAGGAAATGGCCTCTCGATGAAGCTGCAGTTCCCTCAAGCGGCTCGGCGCCGCACATTGTCAGGCTGGTTGGCCTCGGCTCTGGCCGTAACGGTTGCCGCCGTAATGGTCGCTGTGACGCCGACGCAGGCGCTGGCCATCGCGACACCCGTACCTCTGGGCACAGCCGCCAGTTTCTCCGTTCTGGCGGGTTCGGAGGTCACCAACACCGGCCCCTCCGTGATCGACCACGACCTTGGGGTGCACCCGGGGACGGCCATCAGCGGGTTCCCGCCCGGCGTGGTGCTCGGCGAGGTGCATTCTGCGGACGCTGTCGCCCAACAGGCCAAGTCCGACTTGGTCCAGGCGTACAACAACGCGGCCGGCCAGGCCACGGACTTTGCGCTTCCGGCGGGAATCGGCAATGGCGACACGCTGCTTCCGGGCGTCCACACTGCTGTATCCGGTGTCGGACTCAACGGCGATCTGATCCTGGACGCCGGGGGAAACCCCAACGCCGTCTGGGTGTTCCAGATTCCTGAAGCGCTGACGACAGCGTCCTCCAGCCGAGTGCTCCTCACGAACGGAGCTTCGGCGTGCAACGTGTACTGGCAGATCGGGAGTTCGGCCACACTCGGCACCGACTCCACCTTCGTAGGCACGATCATGGCTCTGACCTCGATCAGCGTGACCACGGGGGCGAACATTGAGGGCCGTGCACTGGCCCGCAACGGTGCCGTGACGCTCGACACCAACAGGATCTTCCTCGGCGAGTGCGCGACCACCACCGGTGGAACGACGTCCGGCACGACCACCGGAACCACGTCTGGCACGACTACCGGCACGACCACGGGTGGAACCACGACTGGCACGACCACCGGTGGTGGGAGCATCTCCGGCAACACCGCCGGGAACACGCAGGGCAACACCTCGGGGAATACTGCGGGCAACACCGCCGGGAACACCACCGGCGGGAACACGCAGGGCAACACGGCCGGAAACACTACCGGCGGGCCCGGCGGCAAGCCTGGCAAGCCTGGCCACCACGACAAGCCCGGTTGGCCTGGCCATCACGACAAGCCGGGCGGGCCTGGCCATCACGACGACAAGCCGGGCGGGCCGGAACACGGTGACAAGCCCGGCCACGGCGAGGAGGACGACGTCTACAGCTACGGCTACGGCGACAAGCCCATGGGCCACAAGGGCTAGGCAGCACATTGCAGTAAGCCCGCTCATCACGTGACGGCGCACGGCGGAGTCCTCATCGAATCCGCCGTGCGCCATTGGTGACAGTGGGAAGGCGCCGGCTGCACCACTACCTGCGCTGGCGCAACGTGAACGCCCGACACCCGGACGTCCTGGCAGCCCAACGCCGGGAGCGCGCCCGCATCCGCAGCGAAAAAAGCATCCGCTGGGGCGGCCGACCACTCGCAACCGCACCTGACCGCCCAACCCGGTGATCGTTTCCGGTCACAGCACTAGCAAACGTCCATGGCACACGCTCAAGGGTCGTTGTCACAGGACAGTGGCGTTCGTTCGCGCTCGGCCCGCGTGTGGCCCGTCTCATGCGAATTGGCCCCTGTCTCAGGTGATCCGGTCCGATTCGCTCGTCGTCTCAGGCGATCTGGTCCGTCGGCGCTACTCATGTCACGCGAGCCCTTGACCTGCGCGGCGATGACACCCCAGGGTCTCGGTGAACAGCACACGCCAATATGCTGGACCGATGGCGTCGATCAAGCAGTTCCAAGTCACCTTCGACTGCGCAGAACCTGAGCGCGTTGCTCGTTTCTGGTGCGAGGTGTTGGGGTACGTCGTACCGCCGCCGCCGGAGGGGTTTGCTACTTGGGACGATTACAATCGCTCGCTGCCGCCTGAGCGTAAGGATTCGGCGTTCGTCTGCAGTGATCCCTCAGGTGTGGGCCCGCGGCTGTACTTCCAGCGCGTTCCCGAAGGCAAGGCCGTCAAGAATCGGCTTCATCTTGACGTGCGGGTCGGCACCGGGCTCGTGGGTGAAGAGCGCCTCGCTGCACTCGAGGCCGAGTGCGCACGACTGGTCGCGCTCGGCGCGGTGCACGTGCGAACGCTGCTTGCCGATGACGACAACGAGTCGTGCATCCCGATGCAGGACATCGAGGGCAACGAGTTCTGTCTCGACTGAGGGGCCGCGAACGTGTCTTCGTTCTGTCCCCATGGGCCAGGACGAAGAACCGCCCCCACGCCTGAGGCCGACACCAAGAGCGTGATCACCCTCTACCAATCCCTTGGCGAGTTCTTCGGTGACCGCGAGCAGCCCGATGGGCTGCCTACGATCTCCAAGAACTACCAGCGGTGGCTGAGCACCCAAGCCTGGTATCAGTTCGAGACAGCAGAGACGGACCAGATCAGCTGAGACGGCCCCAGACATCCGCGTGTCCGGGACCAGATCAACTGAGATTTCCGACGCCGCGGCGTCTCAATTCTTCTGGTCGCCGCAGGTCACAGCTGTCACCACGGACCAGATCGTCAGAGACGGGACAGCGTGCAGCGGGGCCGTCTGTGGGCCGTCGAAGGGCGGCCCCAAGCGACCAACAACGACCATTGACGGCCGCTCGACTGCTGGCCAGCACTGCTCTGACGTCGATCACGCGAGGCCGCTACCGAGCCGCGCAACTTCCTGCGCAACAAGAAGCAGGAGTGGGACAGAATCAGCGGCCGAGGGTGTGCGACTTCTGGGTTGTCGGGTCCACGACGATCACGAACGGGTCTCCGTAGGACTTCCTGGCCCAGCCCCGGCTTCTCTTCGGAGGCGGCCCTGCCATCGCCTTTTGTGTCCGGTAGCTGTCCACCACATCCGCGTACCGCGGATCAACCCACTCGCGCATATCGGCCTCGTCCTTCTCCGTTCCCCAACGACCGTACGGGCGTTGGGGAACGGAGGCCAGAGCATCGGTTAGTTCCGGCCCGTATTGGAGCAGTCCCCGGTGCACGTACCTTCCCCGCCGCCCTCAGAGTGCTCGCACGACGCCGCTACGGGAATGCTGGTGTCGGTGGGGGCGACCCACATGTCGGGGCGCGGGGTGTACCCGGCGGCTGTGATCGCTTCCTGGCTGCGGGTCAGGGCGTGCGGGTCGTGTCGGCCGACGTCCGGGGGCTCGGGCACGTGGTGGACGAACATGCCCAGCCGGGCAGCCAGACTCGCCTTGACGCGCGTGTGCAGGATCAGCGCGTGCCATCCCTCATCCACCACACGGGACGGCTTCAGGCGGGCACGGGGATGCGCAGCGCAGGCGGCCTCGAACTTCAGCGCCTCCAGGGTGACCAGCTCCGCAACGTTGAGCGCCATACCGGGGTTGTTCCGCTGGACGGTAGCGGTGACCGCGACGAGGTCCTCAGGGTTGATTAGATCGCGGGCGTCCCGTGTTACGGGTGCCTCGGTGGTGATACTCATGGGTGGTGCCTCCGTCGGTTGTGGTGGAGGTGCATGGACCCGCCTCGGCTGTCGACCTGTCCAGGGGCGTAGCAGCCGAGGCGGGGGCTTAGGGGTTTGCCGCCGTAGCCGAAGGGGCGGCCTCCAAGCCGATGGTTCGCCGTGGGGAACGCGACGGCGCGTCGCGCACGAGGTCGTCCTCGGTAATGGGGTCACCGCGCCAGAGCAGGGTCACGCCGTGCTCCGGGCAGTAGGCGCTCTGGTCGTCCTCTTCGGGGAAGTCGTGGTCACCCTTGGGGCACCGTGTCATCGCCTTGCCTCGCGGTCTGCCCGCCGCAGCCGATCACCGGTCGCGCACCCGTCGAGACAGGTTGGGCAGTCCTGGGTGTGGACGATCAAAGCCAGGTACTCAGCCATCACGGGATGGTGTCCGCAGGCGCGCGGATACCAGTGGGTGACGTGGCCGAGGATGCGTAGCCGCCGGGGGCCGAGGTCGACGGCCGTACGGGGGGTGAGGGTGATGCCGCAGAAGACGCAGTCCACGCCGCGCTGCTGGCTCTGGGACAGGGTCTCGATGCGGGGTAGGTCCCTGGCGACGGTGCTCAAGTTCGACTCCCTGGGCTGCGATGGGAGCGGCACCGGCCTGTCTCTGACGGAGTGGGGCCGGTGCCGCCTCATGCAGATCACGCTATGAATATGCGCGATCACAGCCCAGTGACGTAGTGCACCAGTCGGCCCGTCAATTGCCGCCCAGCTAGGACAAGTTGTCCTAGCCCCTACAGGGAAGGGTCTACGCCGAGGCGCGCGGCGAGGCTACGCAAGGACGTGTTCCGTCGCCGCTCCGCCTCCAGCATCTCCCGAACTGTGGCAGCAGCCAGGGCCTGAAAGCGGATCCACTCCGGCTGCTGCTCCTCCACCGCAAGGAGGTCCGCCAAGGCGCCGTCGAGGTCACCCACCTGGTAGCGGGCCTGGGCGACATCGACACGGTGAGCGGCGGCGTGCACGGGGCGGGTGATCGCGTCGAGGTCCACGCGCTCTGCCAGGGCGAGCGCCGCGGCCGGCTGGTTGTTCCGACCGGCCAGCGCGATGTTCACCTGCTGCGTCTGAACATCGGTGACGGAGAATGCGCTTCCGTACACGCGGACGGGGCCGGAGCGGACAGCTGCCGTCTCGGCGAGGTTGAGCAGTTCCTCTGCATCGTTGCGCTGGTCCCGTCGGGCGGCGGGTGTGGCAGCGGCCAGCAATAGGTTGCCGTATACGGCGAGTTGCGCCGGCGTCGACTTGCGGAAGCTGGGCTCCAGCGCGTCCGCCTTACGTTCGGCGACGGCCTGTGCCTGCTCCCACCTGCCTTGCCGCAGCAGGACCCATGACAGGGTGGAGACGCCCATGCCTGACATGAGCGGGTCCGATGCCTTCTCGGCGGCGGCGAGCTGCTTCTCCACGGCGGCGAATGCCCAGTCGGGATGCCCCGCCTGGGTGCAGAGGGACGCGGCGAGCTGATAGGCCAGGGCGAGTTGTTGCCACACCCGGTCGGTACCGGCCTCCCGCGCTACGGCCTGGCCGTCGCGGAGTATCAGGGGCAGCATCCCGGACAGGCGGGAGTAGTCGCCCCGCCAGTACATGCCGGTGGCGGCCTTCGCCGAGTCGACCCACGCGGACTCGTCGGGCGGGTCCTCCAGGTTGTCGTCTGCGAGTACGCCGGGGAGGACACCGATGTCCTGGATCGCGTCGCGCAGGGCGAGGAGGCCGCCGTCGTCCGATAGCTCTTGGGTCACGGTGGGCTGTCCTACCAGGCGCTCAAGCTGCACGTCGAGGGCGCGCGCGAGCGACCGCAGCGTGTTGATGCGCGCGGACTGCCGGATGCCCTGCTCCAGCTTGCGGACGGTGTCCACAGAGACGCCGGCGCGCTGGGCGAGCTGCTCCTGGGTGACGTCGCGGAACTCCCGCAACGAACGGATGCGGTCGCCGATGGTCGTGTTCATGTGTACCCCCGCCAGAGGACTGGCTGTCCACGCTACGCCCGACAGAGAGTGGGCGGCAGGGCTTGCCGGGGGTTCCCTGGTCGCCCTTTGGGCCAGGTATCGGGACTGGTACCTCGGCGCGATCCGGCAGACGCTCCACGGCCCTGGACGGATCCGGGCCGCGCGACATCTTACGCTCCGCGCGCATCCGGAGGCGACGGCCGGACGTATCGGCGGACGCTCTGGCGGAGGCGCGGGAGCAGGCCGACGGGCGTGGGGTCGGGCAGCGGCTGGTGCTGCGGGAGGAGGATGCCGGGGCGTTCCCTTCGGAGCGGGGCTTCGATGTGGTGGTGAGTGTGGGGGCCACGCATGCCTTTGGCGGGCTGATGGGCACGCTCGCCTCGGCCCGCAGGCATCTCGCGCCGGGCGGGCGGGTGCTTGTCGGTGACGCGTACTGGGAGGCGGAACCCAGCGCCGAGGCGCGGCAGCTGCTCGGGGAGTACGAGGATCTGTCGAGCACTGTGGATCGCGTGGTCGCGGACGGCTGGACTCCCGTGTTCGGGCACATCAGCACGCGCCAGGAGCCGGACGACTACGAGTGGCACTGGACGGGAGCCCTCGCCGAATGGGCCCTCGACCACCCTGGCGACCCGCACAGCCAGGAGGCCCTCGCGGCGGCGGACCGGCACCGGTCGCAGTGGCTGCACGGGTATCGCGGCTGCTTCGGGTTTCTCACGCTGGTGCTGAGGCCCGGTGGGTCTGGTACGGCTGTCAGTCGAGTGGGATCATTTGGGTGATAGCACCATGAAGGGTAGGAAGGGGAAAAGATGTCAGCGATCAAGGAAGCCGTCGACATAGCGCGCCGCCCTGAAGACGTCTTCGCCTACGTGACCAACGCTTCGCACCTGCCCGAATGGCAGGAGAACGCGGTGTCCGTACGACCGGTGGGTGACGCGCCGCTCGGCGTGGGATCGCAATTCGTGGTGACCCGGCGGATCGGTCGCCGGGAGATCCCGATGACCATGGAGGTGGACGAGCTGGAAGCCCCGAGGAGCTGGCACATGCACGGTATCGACGGCCCCGTCAGAGGGGACGTGACCGGCACGATCGAGCCCCTCGGCGACGGCGAGCGCTCGCGCCTGACGTTGTCCCTGGACTTCGAAGGGCACGGGATCGGAAAGCTGCTCGTTCCGCTCGTCGTACGCCCGCAGGTGACCAAGGAGTTGCCGCGGAACGAGCAGAACCTGAAGAGGGTGCTCGAGCGGAGCGGCTGAACTCGGTCTCCACTCGGTCTTTTGGTCAGCTGAAGAGCCAGCGGGTCTGGCTGTAGACGCCCTTGCCGAAGCCGAAGGCCGTTGATGGGGCGACGCGGAATACCACCGCCCGGTCGCCCTCGCCGTAGAACGCTCCGTCGCGTACGTCGAAGTGCCAGTCCGGGCCGTACTTCGTCTCGTACGCCGCGGCCAGGCGACGCAGTCGCGATTCGTCCGTCTCCCGGGTCGCCTTGCCCTCGACCACCAGGTCGAAGCCCTCGCGCAGGGTGTTCGCGCCCGTGGTCAGGACGACGTGCGGGTTGGCGGCGAGGTTCTTCGCCTTGCGTTCCGCCGGGCCCGTGCAGAAATACAGCGCGTCGTCCTGCCAGACGGCGAGCAGCGGAGTGACGTGCGGGCGGCCGTCCGGGCGTACGGTCGTCAGCCAGAACAGCTCGGCCTGCTCCAGCTGCGGCATCGCGTCGGACCAGGCGGTCGGGGTCGCGTCCTTCTCGCTGTAGCGGGCGTCCAGCCGGGTCTCCGGTTCCGGAGTGTGGTCCTCCATGGTGCTTGCCTCTCGCTCGCGGTCTGTCTGTCCGTTCCTTACCTCTTAGGAAGACAGACCGTGCCCACGAGCGAAACTCAGCGGACGTCGGTCACCGGGCTGGTCGTGACCGGCGCCCGGCCCACCGGCTGCCAGGCGGAGGCGCCCTGGCCGGTCCAGTAGAGGCGGCCGTCCAGCGCCACCGCCGCGACGGAGGTGTTGCCAGTCGGGTCGGTGGTGGACGCGGGGGCTCCGCCGAAGAGGAAGTTGCCCTGGTTCCAGCGGGGTACGCCGGTCGAGCCCGGGGGCAGGGGCAGCGCCGCCGTGCCGAGCCTTCCGGATCCGTCGCGGGCGGCCAGCAGCGTCTCCGTGGCGCTCACCGGGCCGAAGCCGGCCCGGCCGCCCAGGTCGGTGACTTCGGCAGCGGGAGCCGCGGCGGTCACCGCGCCGCCGGGTGGCCCGGCGGCGAACCGGGCGGAGAGGACGGCGCCGGAGCCCGGCTTGCGGAAGTACAGGCGTACGCCGTCGCCGTCCGGGTGGGCGGTCGGCGGCACCGGGGTCGCGGGCAGCGCGGTGGGAACCGGGCCGCGCATCGGGGCGCTGGGCGCGTCCTGGGTCCAGACGACGGTCGAGGTGAGGGTCTGCGCGAAGACGTAGGCGCGGCCCGCGCTGTCGAGGGCCGCTGTCGGGTCGCCGAACAGCTGTCGGCCGCCCAGCGCCCGCCACGGGGTCCAGCTTCCGCCGGGGAGCTGCGTACGCGAGCTGAGTGCGTGGCCGCCGTCGCGGAGGTAGACCGTCGCCAGGCCCTCGCGGTCGACCGTCACGGCCGGGGCGCTGATGTCCAGGGAATCGGGCGCCTGGGCGGACTGCGGCATACCGAGTGACTGCCAGAGGCCGAAAGGACCGCCCACGGTGCGCTGCACGGCGGTGACGACATCGCGGCGGTAGCCGACCGGGCCCTCAAAGGAGGTGCGGGTGCCGAAGAGGGCTATTCGGCCGTCGGGCAGCTTCTCGGATGTGATGCCGCTGTCCAGGCCGGTTCCGCCGAGCAGCGTCGGACCGGTCCATGCGGGCTGGGAGGCGCCATTGGACGCCGGCCGGGACGCGCGATCGGACGCGGGGTGGGCTGCGGGCTGGGCTGCGGCCCCGGCGCTGGTGCCGGCCCCGGCCCCGGTGCCGGTGCTGGTCCCGGATCCCGAACCGGTCCCGGCCTGCTTGCCCGGCTCGCGGTGCCAGACCGCGAGGCGCGTGTCCAGTACCGAGAACGCCCACAGCTCGCCCTCGCGCGCGCCGCTCTGGAGCCACGAGGTGCTGTTGTTGCGCGAGTGGCGGATGCCGTACACCCAGCCGGGGCCCGTCGGCCGCCCCGCCACCTTGCGGTCGCCGCAGCCGGCCTCCGCGTCGCAGTAGTTGTCCGGGTACTCGGTCCAGGCGTACGTCTTCAGCGTGTCCAGCTTCTCCCGCACCGCCTCCGGGCCCAGGACGTGCGGCAGGCTGCCGTTGAGGTAGCCCAGGTAGTTCTGGACGGTGAAGTGCGGGCGGTCGCCGCTCTTGCCGTACTCGGTGAGCGCCAGCTGGGCGAACCTGGCGCCGTACATGTGGTCCTGGTGGTCGGGCAGCATGCGCGGCGTGGACTCACGGCCGTTCGTCGGGTCGAGCATCCGTACGAACGTCGGCTGGAAGCGCTTCAGCAGCCCGGAGATGGTCTGGACGACCTGCTCCTTGGTGTACGAGAAGTTCTCCGTCACCGGGGTGTCCGACGACAGCTCCGACTCCAGCGCGGCCACCTGGCCGTCCCACAGCCCGTGCAGGCTGTGCGGCCGGTTCGCGGCGCTGGCGCCCGCCTCGTGCAGCTGGAGCCAGACCAGGCTCACCTCGGGGCGCGCCTTCAGCGTGTCGAGCTCGGCCCAGCCGCCGCCGTCGGTACGGATCGCGGAGCGCTGCCAGGGGCTGGTGCGGTCGCCGGTGGCCATCTCGGCGTACGCGGCACGTATGCCGTTCTGCCGGGCCTCGGCGTACCGCTCCTTGTCGGGCGCGGGGAGCGGGACGCCTTCGTTCGCGCCGCCGCGGAAGGAGTTGACGCCGTCCGCCTCGCCCGCCGTCAGGTAGACGGAGGTCAGGCGCTTGCCGGTGCGTATGGACTGGCTGAGGTCGGGGTTCATGAAGAACAGGTCGTCGTCCGGGTGGGAGACGATCTGCACCACGGACTCCGCGCCTGCGCGGACCGGCACGGCCGCCACCGCCGCGTCCGGCTTTTCGGCCGTCACCGTCGTGGCCGCCGCCCCGGAACCGGAGTCCGCGAGCGGACCAGCGGGACCGGCGAGCTGGATGCCCGTCACCGTCAGCAGCAGGGTCGCGAGGACGACGCTGGGCAGGCTGCGGCGCGGCAGGCGGAACGTACTACGGGCCCTGGGCGGCATAGGAACGGTGCTTTCGGTGTGCGGCGGTGTGTGGTGGTGCTGCGTACGAGATGTGGTGCGCCCAGGACGGCGCTGATCATCGCGCTGACTGTGGAGCAGAAGTGAAGAGGGTTTCACGTGGGATCCGGTTCATCGGCTCCCGGAACCCGTGATGTTGCGGATCTCACTGGGCTTCTCCGTCACATCCGTCACATCCGTCGTATTCGTCACAGCTCTCCCGGCAGCCGGGCCGCGGGCCGTCCCGCTGCTCCTGCGGATAGGCTCGGGAGCCGGACCTTGACCGGACGGTTGTACGGACAGGTGTACGGACCGTGGGATCGGCCGGAGCGGGAGGCAGAATGTCGGCGCCGGGGCGCAGGAGCAGCACCTTCACTCGGCTGCTGAGGCACGGTTTCACCGATCCGTCCGCCGCCGAGCGGCTGCTCGGCGCGCCTGAGCTGGCCGCCGTACGCAACGACCCGGTGCTCCTCGACGCGCTCGGCGCGACCGCCGATCCCGATCTGGCGCTCCTCGGGCTCGTACGGCTCGCAGAGGCCCAGGGCGAAGACGAGCGGCGCGTCTTCCTCGACACCCTCGTCACCGCCAAGCCGCTGCGCGACCGGCTGCTCGGTGTGCTCGGCGCGTCCGAGGCGCTCGGTGATCATCTGGCGCGGCATCCGCGCGACTGGCACGCGCTCGTCACGTACGAGGCGGCGGATCTTCATCCCGGAGTCGCGGAGTTCGAGCGGGGTCTCGCCGAGGCCACCGACCCGGTGTCGCTGCGGGTCGCGTACCGGCGGTGCCTGCTGTCGATCGCGGCGCGCGATGTGTGCGGTACGACGGATGTCGCGCAGGCGGCCGCCGAGCTGGCCGACCTGGCGACGGCGACCCTGCGCGCCGCGCTCACCATCGCCCGCAAGGCCGCTCCGGAGGACGCCGCGGTGTGCCGGCTCGCGGTCGTCGCGATGGGCAAGTGCGGCGGGCACGAGCTGAACTACGTCTCCGACGTGGACGTGATCTTCGTGGCGGAGCCGGTGGAGGGGGCGGCGCAGGGAGCCGAGGAGGACCACGCGCTGCGCGCCGCGACCCGGCTCGCCTCCCACCTCATGCGGATCTGCTCCGAGACGAACATCGAGGGCACGATCTGGCCGGTCGACGCGAACCTGAGGCCCGAGGGGCGCAATGGGCCGCTGGTACGGACGCTGTCCAGCCACCTCGCGTACTACCAGCGGTGGGCCAAGACGTGGGAGTTCCAGGCGCTGCTCAAGGCGCGGGCGGTGGCCGGTGACCTGGCGCTGGGCGAGGCGTACGTCAAGGCCGTGTCGCCGCTCGTGTGGCAGGCCGCCGAGCGGGACAACTTCGTGTCCGACGTACAGAAGATGCGCCGCCGCGTCGTCGACAACATCCCGGCCGCGCAGATCGACCGCGAGCTGAAGCTGGGGCCGGGCGGGCTGCGCGACGTCGAGTTCGCGGTGCAGCTGTTGCAGCTGGTGCATGGGAGGAGTGACGCGACCCTGCACCAGGGCTCGACGCTCGGCGCGCTGAAGGCGCTGTCGGCCGGCGGGTACGTGGGGCGGGCGGACGCCGTGCAGCTCGACGAGGCGTACCGCTTCCTGCGCGCCATGGAGCACCGCATCCAGCTGTACCGGCTGCGCCGCACGCACCTCGTGCCGCAGGACGAGGCCGATCTGCGGCGGCTCGGGCGCTCGCTCGGGCTGCGCACGGAACCCGTCCGGCAGCTCGACCGGGCATGGAAGCGGCACGCCGCGGTGGTGCGCCGGCTGCACGAGAAGATCTTCTACCGGCCACTGCTCGACGCGGTCGCGCAGCTCGCGCCCGGCGAGATCCGGCTCAGCCCGAAGGCGGCCGGACAGCGCCTGGAGGCCCTGGGGTACGCCGATCCGGCCGCCGCGCTGCGGCATCTGGAGGCGCTGTCGTCCGGCGTGACGCGCAAGGCGGCCATCCAGCGGACGCTGCTGCCGGTGCTGCTGGGGTGGTTCGCGGACTCCGCCGACCCGGATGCCGGCCTGCTCGGGTTCCGGAAGGTGTCCGACGCGCTGGGCAAGACGCCGTGGTACCTGCGGCTGCTGCGGGACGAGGGGGCGGCGGCGGAGAATCTGGCGCGGGTCCTGTCGGCCGGGCGGCTCGCCCCCGATCTGCTGCTGCGGGCTCCGGAGGCGGTGGCGCTGCTCGGCGACCCCGAAGGGCTGAAGCCGCGCGGGCGGGCGCATCTGGAGCAGGAGGTGCTGGCCGCTGTCGGGCGTGCGGACGGCGCGGAGGCGGCGGTGGCGGCGGCGCGCGGGGTGCGGCGGCGGGAGCTGTTCCGTACCGCCGCGGGCGACATCATCGGATCGTACGGAACCGAGGAGAGCCCGGCGGAACCGGACCCGGGCGCACTCGTCGACCGCGTCGGCAACGCCCTGACCGACCTGAACGCCGCCACACTGGCGGGCGCCCTGCGGGCCGTGGTGCGGGAGCGGTGGGGGGACAGGCTGCCGACGCGGTTCGCGGTGATCGGGATGGGGCGCTTCGGCGGCCACGAGCTGGGCTACGGCTCCGACGCGGACGTGCTTTTCGTGCACGAGCCGTGGGACGGCGTGGGCGAGCAGGAGGCGGCGCAGGCGGCGAACACGGTCGTCGCGGAGATGCGGCGCCTGCTCCAACTCCCTACTTCTGACCCGCCGTTGCTGATCGACGCGGACCTGCGGCCGGAGGGCAAGAGCGGCCCGATGGTGCGTACGCTCGCCTCCTACGCGGCGTACTACCGGCGGTGGTCGCTGGTCTGGGAGAGCCAGGCGCTGCTGCGCGCGGAGCCGATGGCGGGGGACGCGGAGCTCGGCCGGCGGTTCGTCGAGCTGGTCGATCCGCTGCGGTATCCGCGGGCAGGGCTCGGCGAGGACGCGGTGCGCGACATCCGGCGGCTCAAGGCGCGCATGGAGTCCGAGCGGATGCCGCGCGGGGCGGATCCGACGCTGCACGCGAAGCTGGGGCGCGGCGGGCTGAGCGACGTCGAGTGGACGGTCCAGCTGCTGCAGATGCGGCACGGCGCGGCGGAGCCGGGCCTGCGGACCCCCCGCACGCGCGAGGCGCTGGCCGCCGCCCGGACGGCGGACCTCATCGCGGCGGACGACGCGGCGGTGCTCGACGAGGCGTGGGTACTGGCGACGCGGGTGCGCAACGCGGTGATGCTGGTGCGGGGGAGGGCGGGCGACACGTTTCCGTCGGACGGGCGTGAACTGGGGGCGGTGGCGCGGTACTTGGGGTACGAGGCGGGCCATGTCGGCGACATGCTCGACGACTACCGGCGCACGACGCGACGGGCGCGGGCGGTCGCCGAGGAGCTGTTCTACGGGGCCTGAGGGCTAACTCGCCCAGTGCGTACGGATGTGCGCGCGTCCAGGGCGGCGGTCCACTTCGGGCCCGCATCACAACCAATGCCCGCAAGATCTCCCACTTCCCAAGTAGTCGCACGGAAGTGGTGCGTAGCAGTTGCCTCTAGGCAGAGGCGCCGCCGCCCAACAGGCGACGGCAGTGCGCGATGAAGCCCTCCAGGGCCAAGTCGAACGCCGCGTGCGTGCGGTTCGGGCCCGCCGCCGCCAGGGCGAGGGCCAGGTCCGGTGTCGCCGTCTCGTCCGGGAGTTCCCACATCGTCTCCGGCGCCGCCATGTCCAGCGCGGAGCCCAGCACCAGGTTCTCCAGCGCGCTGATCACGGCCATCACGTCCGCCGTCCCGAAGCCCGCGTCCAGCAGCAGCCGTACCGCGCGCTCGTACTGGTCGAGAACCTTCGGCGCGCGCACCGGCGAGGTCATGAGCAGCGGGATCGCCCGCGGGTGGGCGGCGAACGCCGCGCGGTACGAGCGGGCCCAGGCGGCCAGCGCCGCGTCCCAAGGCTCCAGCTCCAGGGTCGAGGCGTCGATGGCGGAGGCGACCCGTATGCGCAGCAGCTCGACGATCCCGTCGCGGCCCTCCACATGGTGGTAGACCGACCCCGTCTGTACCCCCAGCCGCCGCGCGATCTGCGGGACGCTGAACTCGCCCTGCTCGTCGACGAGCTCCAGCGCCGTCGTGGCGATGCGCTCCCGGTCCAGGAGCGGTGTGCGCGGCCGGCCCATGTCGGTCCCCTCAATCTCAGGTCAATGTCAGGTCTTCCCGGATCCCCGTCGGGAGGCTACATTGCCCGAAACCGAAAACCGAAAGCCTTTAGGTTTTCGGTGTGACGGTCGTGTCGCCCCTGCCTCCCCGCCTGCCGCAGAAGGGCCTGTCCCCGCATGTCTGTGACCCCCAAGACCTCCCCGGAGAGAACCGGGCCAGCCGCCGAGCCGACGCCCACCCTCCGCCGCGCCACCCTCGGCCCCTCGGACATCGTCTTCTTCGTCGTCTCGGCCGCCGCCCCGCTCACCGTCATGGCCGGCGTCGCCCCCCTCGCCATCATGCTCGGCGGCGTCGGCGCCCTGGCCGGCTACCTGATGGCCGGCATCACGCTCGCCGTCTTCGCCGTCGGGTTCACCGCCATGACGCGGTACGTCCGGCACGGCGGCGGTTTCTACGCGTACATCACCCGGGGCCTCGGCCGCCCCGTCGGCATGGGCGCCGCGCTGCTCGCCATGATCGGCTACAACGGCATGGAGATCGGCGTCTACGGCCTGCTCGGCAGCGCCACCCAGGACACCGCCAAGTCCCTCTGGGGCATCGACATACCGTGGCTCCCCGTGTCCCTCGCCGGGCTCCTGCTGGTCTGGTACCTCGGCTACCGGTCCATCGACTTCGGCGCCAAGGTCCTCGGCGTACTGCTCCTCGCCGAGACCGGGATTCTGGTGCTGCTGGCGGGAGGCGTTCTCCTTGAGGGCGGCGCGCACGGGCTCTCCGCCGACTCCTTCACCCCCGGCAACATGGCCGGGCCCGGCATGGTCGCCGTACTCGCCATGGCCTTCGCCGCGTTCACCGGCTTCGAATCCACGGCCATCTACCGCCGCGAGGCCCGCGATCCCGGCCGTACGGTCCCGCGCGCCACCTACATCGCCGTCGGCTTCCTCGGCCTCTTCTACGCCTTCGTCGTCTGGACGGTCATCCAGGCGTACGGCTCCGCCAAGGTCGTCCAGGCCGCCACCGACGACGCCGGCGGGCTCTTCTTCACCGCCATCACCACGTACGTCGGCGGCTGGGCCGCGGATCTGATGCACATCCTCATCGTCTCCAGCGTCATCGCGTCCCTCCTCGCCTTCCACAACGCCATCAACCGGTACGGGCTCTCCCTCGCCGAGGAAGGCGTCCTGCCCGCCGCGATGGGCAAGGTCCACCACCGCCACCGCTCGCCCTACCTCGCCGGAGCCGCGCAGACCGCGCTGGGCCTGGTCGTCGTCCTCGGCTTCGCGCTGGCCGGGGCTGACCCGTACACGGAGCTGCTGCTGTGGGTGAACACCCCCGGCATGATCGGCCTGATGGCGCTGCAACTGCTCGCCGCGATCGCCGTGCCGTTCTTCTTCCGGCACATCAGCCACACCGAGAACATCTGGCGCACCACCATCGCCCCGGCCGTGGCCACCGTGCTGCTCACCGTCGCCCTCTACCTGGTGGCAACGAACGTCGAGCTCTTCACGGGCGCCACCCCGGCCATCAACATCACTCTCGTCGCGGTCGTGCCCGCCGTCTTCCTCATGGGCATCGCCATCGCCCTGCGCCTGCGCCGCAGCAGGCCCGAGGTGTACGCGGACTTCGCCGCCGAACCCACCGAGTAAAGGAAGCGCAAGAACGTGCCTGAAGCCGATCTCATCCTCACCGGGGCCCGCGTCCGCACCCTCGACCCCACCCGCCCCGAAGCGACCGCCGTCGCCGTACGGAACGGACTGATCGCCGCCGTCGGCGACGCGTCGGACGTACGGGACTGGCGCGGGCCCGGCACCGAAACCGTCGACCTCACCGGGGCGACCCTCACCCCCGGCCTCGTCGACAGCCACAGCCACCCCGTGTGGGGCCTGGAGATGTCCACCGGGCTCGATCTCTCCGCCGTACGCGACCTCGACGCGCTCCGCGCCGCCCTCGCGGGCGCCGAACGCGACGAGGGCGGCTGGATCGTCGCCTTCGGCCTCGACCACAATGCCTTCGGCGGCCGGCCCGTCGACCGCGCCCTCATCGAGGACGCGCTCGCCGGCGCCCCCACCTTCATCCGGCTGTACGACGGACACTCGGCCCTCGTCAACGGCGCCGCACTCCAGGCCGCCGGAATCACCGGGCCGCGTACTTTCGCGCAGCGTTCCGAGATCGTCTGCGACACCGACGGCCGTCCCACCGGGCACCTCATCGAGCACGCTGCCATGGACCTCGTGTACGCCGTGGCGCCCAGGCCGTCGTACACCGAGCGCCGCGCCCGCCTGGGGGAGCTGCTCTCCGCGATGGCCGCCACCGGCCTGACCGGAGCCCATGTCATGGACCTCGGCGGCGACTCCCTGGAGCTGCTCGCCGCGGTCGAGGAGACGGGCGACCTTCCCGTACGGCTCCTCCTCGCCCCGTGGTGCATGCCGGGCGCGGACGCCGCCGACCTCGACGGACTTGTCGCCCTGCAGAAGGAGTCAGGCCGCCTGTGGCGCGTCGGCGGCGTCAAGTTCTTCATGGACGGCACGGTCGAGGGCGGCACCGCGTGGCTGGAGCACGCGGACTGCCACGGCCAGGGGACGGAGGCGTTCTGGCCGGACCCGGCGGCGTACAGCGAGGCGGTGCGCCACCTCCACGCGGCGGGCGTACGCACGGCCACCCACGCCATCGGTGACGCGGCTGTGCGTCATGTCCTGGACACCGTGGAAGCGCTGGGTGCGAGCGGTCGTCTGCGCCACCGCATCGAGCACATCGAAACCCTCCCCGAGGACCAGATCGCCCGCTTCGCGGCGCTCGGTGTGATCGCCTCGATGCAGCCGCCGCACACCGCGTACACCCGCGCCGACCACACCGACGAATGGTCGAAGCGGCTCGGTGACGAGCGGGCGGTGCGTGCGTGGCGCTGCCGCGATCTGCGGGACGCGGGCGCGGTTCTGGCCCTTGGCTCGGACTGGCCCATCGCTCACTACGACGCCCGTCAGGTGCTGGCGACCGCCCGTGCGCCGCGCGGCGCGGCGGAGGCGGGGCGCTCGCTGAGCGGCCTGATGGCTCTGGAGGGCTGTACGACGCATGCGGCGGTGGCGGGCGGTGAACAGGGGGCATCGGGGCGTATCGCCGTTGGCCTCCGGGCCGATCTCACGGCCCTGGGCCTGGACCCCGTCGAGGCTCCGGCCGATGAGGTGGCGCAGGCGCCGGTACGTCTGACCGTAACCGGCGGCAGGATCACGCACCGGGGCTGAGGTTCCCCTACCCGCCCCTTCCCGAAGTCCTCGCCTACTGTGCCCGCACCGGCCACAGCCGGCGGCGGCCCGTCCGGGGGCGGGAGACGTCCTCCGCCACCACCTTCGGCAGGTGGTGCGGGAGCCGGCCGTACCAGGTGCGGCTGAGGGCGTAGCCGAAGCCCAGGCAGAGCATGCCGCCGACCGCGTCCAGCCAGAAGTGGTTGGCGGTGGCGACGATCACGACCAGCGTTGCCGTCGGGTAGAGGAGGCCGAGGACCTTCACCCACGGGATGGAGGCCAGGGCGAAGATCGTCACGCCGCACCACAGGGACCAGCCGATGTGCATGGAAGGCATCGCGGCGTACTGGTTCGACATGTTCTTGAAGTTGCCGGAAGCCATCGAGCCCCAGGTCTGGTGCACCAGGACCGTGTCGATGAAGTTGCGCCCGTTCATCAGGCGCGGCGGCGCCAGCGGGTACAGGTAGTAGCCGAGCAGGGCGATGCCCGTAGTCGCGAAGAGGACGAGGCGGGTCGCGGCGTAACGCCCGGGATGGCGGCGGAAAAGCCAGACCAGCACACCGACGGTGACGATGAAGTGCAGGGTCGCGTAGTAGTAGTTCATGGACACGATCAGCCATGTCACCGAGTTGACGGCCCGGTTGACCGTCTCCTCGACCGCGATTCCCAGACTCTGCTCCGCCCGCCAGATCCAGTCCGCGTTGCGCAGGGCCGCGCCCTTCTGCTCCGGCACGGCGTTGCGGATCAGCGAGTACGTCCAGTAACTGACCGCGATCAGCAGGATTTCGAACCAGATGCGCGGGTGGCGCGGCGCGCGCAACCTCTTGAGAGCAGCGGACCGTGCGGACGGCTGCTGCTCCTCGTCCTCCGCAATGGGTGAGGGATCGGTGGCCGTCCGGCCTTCCAGCGTCTTCACGGTCGCGTCACCCATGTGGAGAGAGTCTGCCAGATGCGCACCACCCTTCCGATCATCCTCCGATCGGGTGACGCATGCACGTGCTGCGTGCTATGGATTGCCGAGGATTGCTCGGGACTGCTAAGGACGCGGTCCCGAAGCGGTTGAACCGCGTACTACCAGTTCGGGCATGAAGACGAACTCGCTGTGCGGCGCCGGTGTGCCGCCGACCTCTTCGAGGAGCGTACGGACCGCGGCCTGGCCCATCGCCGTCACCGGCTGTCTGATGGTGGTCAACGGAGGGTCGGTGAACGCTATGAGCGGCGAATCGTCGAAACCGACCACCGACACCTCACGCGGTACGTCCAGACCGAGCCGGCGGGCGGCCCGGATCGCGCCCAGCGCCATCATGTCGCTGGCGCAGACGATCGCCGTGCATCCGCGCTCGATCAGGGCGGAGGCGGCGGCCTGGCCGCCCTCCAGGGTGTAGAGGGAGTGCTGGATCAGCTCCTCCGTCTCCTCGGGGGTGAGGCCCAGCCGCTCCTGCATGGCGGCGCGGAATCCCTCGATCTTGCGGAGTACGGGAACGAACCGCTTCGGGCCGACGGCCAGGCCGATCGCGGTGTGGCCCAGCGACGCCAGGTGCGTCACGGCCAGCCGCATCGCCGCCCGGTCGTCGGGGGAGATGAAGGGCGCCTGCACCTTCGGCGAGAAGCCGTTGACCAGGACGAAGGGAACACCCTGGGCGCGCAGCTGCTCGTAACGCTGCATGTCGGCCGTGGTGTCCGCGTGGAGCCCGGAGACGAAGATGATGCCGGAGACGCCCCGGTCCACCAGCATCTCGGTGAGCTCGTCCTCGGTGGAGCCGCCAGGGGTCTGGGTGGCGAGGACCGGGGTGTAGCCCTGACGCGTCAGGCCCTGGCCGATGACCTGGGCCAGGGCCGGGAAGATCGGGTTTTCGAGCTCGGGGGTTATGAGGCCGACCAGTCCCGCGCTGCGCCTGCGCAGGCGGACAGGACGCTCGTATCCGAGGACGTCGAGCGCGGCAAGTACGGATTCGCGGGTGGCCGCGGCAACCCCCGGTTTGCCGTTGAGCACGCGGCTGACCGTCGCTTCACTGACCCCCGCCTGGGCTGCGATGTCGGCAAGCCGTGCGGTCATGGGAGTGGACTGTACCGGGCGCATGTCAGATTGCCCACCAAGCGCAGGAATCGGGCGGGAGAGTGACCGTATCGCCGTCGATCGACGGGGTTGCGGATGCGATCAGCAGGCGGCCCGGGGTGGGGAGTTCGGCGGGGCGGCGTGTGGTGTTGAGGGTGCAGACGAAGCCGGGGCGGCTGAAGATCAGCAGGCCGTCGGGGTAGCCGCCGGGGGCCTGCTCCCAGTCCATCGGGCCGTCGCCCAGGCCCGGGAGTTCGCGGCGCAGCGCGAGGGCCGAGCGGTAGAGCTCCAGGGTGGACTGCGGGTCCCCGGTCTGGGCCTCTGCGGTCAGGATCTTCCAGGTGTCGGGCTGCGGCAGCCAGGACGGGGCGGCGCCCTCGGGGGAGAAGCCGTACGGCGGTGCGTCGCCCGACCACGGCATCGGCACCCTCGATCCGTCGCGCAGGCCGTCCTGGCCGTCGCTGCGGAAGAAGGACGGATCCTGGCGGACCTGGTCGGGCAGGTCGGTGACCTCGGGCAGACCCAGCTCCTCGCCCTGGTAGAGGTACGCCGAACCGGGCAGCGCCAGCATGAGCAGCGCGGCGGCGCGGGCCCGGCGAAGGCCCAGGGCGTCGTCCCCGCCGCCGTACCGGGTGAGGTGGCGGACCACGTCGTGGTTGGACAGGACCCAGGTGGTGGGGGCGCCGACGAGGGTGGTCGCGGCCAGCGACGTCTCGATCACCGCGCGCATCGCCTGGGCGTCCCACGGACAGTTCAGGAACTGGAAGTTGAACGCCTGGTGCAGCTCGTCGGGGCGTACGTACAGGGCGAGGCGCTCGGGGGTGGGGGCCCACGCCTCGGCGACGCCGATGCGCTCGCCGTCGTACGAGTCGAGCAGTCTGCGCCAGGAGCGGTGGATGTCGTGGACGCCGTCCTGGTCGAAGAACGGCAGGACCTGGGTGCCGATCATCTTGGCCTGCTCGCGGGCGCCGATGTCGGGCAGGCCCTCGGCCTTGACCATGCCGTGGGCGACATCGACGCGGAAGCCGTCCACGCCCAGGCCAAGCCAGAAGCGCAGGATCGAGTCGAATTCCTCGTGGACCTCGGGGCTGTGCCAGTTGAGGTCGGGCTGCTCGGGCGCGAAGAGGTGCAGGTACCAGTCGCCGTCGGGGGTGCGGGTCCAGGCCGGGCCGCCGAAGACCGACTCCCAGTCGTTGGGCGGGAGCTCGCCGTTCGCGCCCCGGCCGGGATGGAAGTGGTAGCGCTCGCGGGCCGGGCCGCCCTGCTGGTCGGCCAGTGCGGCGCGGAACCACGCGTGCCGGTCGGAGGTGTGGTTCGGGACGACGTCGACGATCACGCGCAGGTTCAAGTCGTGCGCCGTGTTGATCAGTTCGGCGGCGTCGTCGAGGGTGCCGAAGATCGGGTCCACGGTGCGGTAGTCGGCCACGTCGTAACCGCCGTCGGCCTGGGGCGAGGCGTAGAAGGGCGTCAGCCAGACCGCGTCGGCGCCCAGCGCGGCCACATGCGGCAGGCGTTCGCGGATGCCGCGCAGATCGCCGATGCCGTCGCCGTCGCTGTCGGCGAAGGAGCGCACGTACACCTGATAGATGACGGCGTCGCGCCACCAGCCGCGCTCCGGGGCCGTCCGGGTGGGTGCGAGCTCCTGCGTCATGAAGATCCCTCTCGTATACGGGGGCGGGCCGGTCCTGGGTCGGTCTACGGGATCAACGCTGGTGCACCTCGAAAGTAACAGGGCTGCAAGTCCTTGCGGTAGTGCTTGCAGATCGGGCAGCAAGGCCGTTAACCCCTGCGCGCACTGGCTGACAAGGGCTTCGACGGCAACTGTGAGGACACGCCGATGTAACGATCGGCTGCTCTTGCGGAAAATCATCGCAAGCTCTTTCGGTCTTCTTTCATCCTTGTTACGTTCCTCGACGACCCGGCGCCGCGACGGAGCGGTTCGGCAGTTGAAGGAGTTCAGATGCGACGTGGCATAACGGCCACCGCCCTGGTCGCGACCCTGGCGCTCGCGGCGACCGCATGCGGCACAGACGACGGTGGCACCGGTGACAAGAAGGCTTCGGGCAAGCTGTCCGGCACCGTCACCTGGTGGGACACCTCCACCGTCGGCAGTGAGGACAAGGTCTTCAAGAAGCTGGCGGAAGGCTTCGAGAAGAAGCACCCGGACGTCGACGTGAAGTACGTCAACGTGCCGTTCGGTGAGGCGCAGAACAAGTTCAAGAACGCCGCCCAGTCCGGCTCCGGCGCCCCCGACGTGATCCGCTCCGAGGTGGCCTGGACCCCCGAGTTCGCGGACCTCGGTTACCTGGCCCCGCTGGACGGCACGGCCGCGCTGAAGAACGACAAGGACTTCCTGGCGCAGGCCGCGGCCAGCACGAAGTACAACGGCAAGACGTACGCGGTGCCGCAGGTCATCGACTCGATGGGCCTCTTCTACAACGAGAAGATCTTCAAGGACGCCGGCGTCGAGGTGCCCAAGAGCATCGACGAGCTGAAGACCGTCTCGAAGAAGATCAAGGACAAGACCGGCAAGACCGGCCTCTACCTGCGCGGCGACGACGCGTACTGGTTCCTGTCCTTCCTCTACGGCGAGGGCGGCGACCTGGTCGACGCCAAGAGCAAGAGCGTCACGGTCGACAAGGAGCCCGGCGTCAAGGCGCTGAAGGTCGTCAAGGAGCTCGTCGACTCCGGCGCCGCGAAGACGGACGCCACCGACGGCTGGGAGAACATGCAGTCGGCGTTCAAGGACGGCAAGGTCGCCATGATGATCAACGGCCCGTGGGCCGTCGCCGACACGTACGCCGGCAAGGAGTTCAAGGACAAGGCCAACCTGGGCATCACCACGGTCCCGGCCGGCAGCAAGGGCCAGGGCGCCCCGCAGGGCGGCCACAACCTCGCCGTCTACGCGGGCTCCAAGAACCTGGAAGCCTCGTACGCCTTCAGCGAGTACATGACCTCCGCCGAGAGCCAGGGCCTGGTCGCCAAGGAGCTGAGCCTGCTCCCGACCCGTACCTCGGTCTACTCCCAGCCGGACGTCTCCGGCAACCAGATCGTCGGCTTCTTCAAGCCCGTCGTCGACAAGGCCGTCGAGCGCCCGTGGATCCCGGAGACCGGCAGCCTCTTCGCGCCGCTGGTGACCGAGTACACCAAGGTCCTCACCGGCCAGACCACCCCGGAGAAGGGCGCCAAGACCACCGGCGACCAGTACCGCAAGCTCCTCAAGGGCTGGAAGTAACAGGAAGGCAGGCCGACTGATGGCTGTCCACACCAGCCAGTCGGTGGCGAAGGCCGCGGGCGACGACGTCGCCCGCGGCCCCAGCCGCGGTGCTGGTAACACGCCGGGCAAGCTCCGGCGGTCGCTCTCGACCCACTGGTACGCCTGGACCATGGTCGCCCCCGTGGTGATCGTGATCGGCGTGATCATCGGGTACCCGCTGTTCCGCGGGATCTACCTGTCGATGACCGACGCCAACGAGCGCAACGTCGAGCGCAGCATCGGCGTCAACCACATGCCCGCGACCTACGAGTTCGTGGGCCTGGACAACTACGCCGACGCGCTCACCGGCGACCAGTTCCTCGGCACCCTCGGCTGGACACTGGTGTGGACGGTCTCCTGCGTCAGCGTCACGTTCCTGCTGGGCCTGGGCCTCGCGAACATCCTCAACCGCAGGATCGCGGGCCGGTCCTTCTACCGGATGATGCTGATCCTGCCGTGGGCCATCCCCGGCTTCGTCTCCGTCTTCGCCTGGCGCTTCCTCTACAACGAGGACCGCGGCTTCCTGAACCGCATCCTGGCCGGCGGCGGCATCGACGCGGTGCCGTGGCTGAACGACCCGACGATGGCGAAGATCTCGGTCATCGCCGTCAACGTGTGGCTCGGCGTGCCGTTCATGATGGTCGCCCTCCTCGGCGGCCTCCAGTCCATCGACAGCGCGCAGTACGAAGCCGCCGAGATGGACGGCGCCAACGCCTGGCAGCGCTTTCTCCACATCACCCTGCCGGGACTGCGCCCGGTCAGCTCCACCGTGATCCTGCTGAGCACGATCTGGACCTTCAACATGTTCCCGGTGATCTTCCTGCTGACGCGCGGCGGACCCGGCGAAGCCACCCAGATCCTGGTCACCCAGGCGTTCAAGTTCTCCTTCGAGATCAGCCCCCGCGACTTCGCGCAGTCCTCCACCTGGGGCGTACTGATCCTGATCCTCCTGATGTTCTTCGCCGCGGTCTACCGGCGAGTGCTCCGCAAGCAGGGAGATGTCTGGTGACCACTGCCCCCCTTACCTCCGCCACGCCGAACGCCCCGCTGCGGGGCCGGCGCTCCCCGCTGGCCTCGGTCGCCCTGCACGTCACGCTCGTCGTGGCGTCGGTGATCGCCGTGTTCCCCGTGCTGTGGGTGCTGCTGACCTCGCTCAAGCCCGCGGCGTACGCGACCAGCACCGACTTCATCAAAGACACGACGCTCGCCAACTACACGAACCTGCTGAACGACACCCCGTTCCTCACCTGGTTCGCCAACTCGCTGCTCGTCGCCGGCCTGACCACGGTCGTCGGTGTCTTCGTCGCCGCCACCACCGGCTACGCCGTCAGCCGCTTCCGCTTCCCCGGCAAGCGCGGCCTGATGTGGACCCTGCTCATCACCCAGATGTTCCCGGTCGCGGTCCTGATCGTGCCGATCTACAACATCATGTCGAGCATGGGCCTGCTCAACCAGCCGGTCGGCCTGGTGATCACCTACCTCACGATCGCCGTGCCGTTCTGCGCCTGGATGATGAAGGGCTTCTTCGACACCATCCCGCGCGAGATCGACGAATCGGGGCAGGTCGACGGCCTCACCCCGTTCGGCACCTTCTGGCGGCTCATCCTGCCGCTCGCCAAGCCCGGCATCGCGGTGACCGCCTTCTACTCCTTCGTCACCGCCTGGGGCGAAGTGGCGTACGCCTCCGCCTTCATGGTCGGCGACGAGAACCTGACCCTCGCGGGCGGCCTCCAGAAGTTCGTCAACCAGTACGGCGCCCAGTGGGGCCCGATGGCCGCCGCCTCCGTGCTCATCGCCATCCCGGCCGCGCTGGTGTTCCTTTTCGCCCAGCGCCACCTGGTGACGGGTGTGTCCGCCGGGGCCGTAAAGGGCTGACCGCCTTCTCCTTCTCCGTATACGTCGGCGGCGCCGGGGCCCGCACACCGGACCCGGCGCCGCTCCCACCCCATGACTTCCAGGGACGACATGACCCAGCACCTCGCTGCTCCCACCGCCCCCACCAGTGGCCCCAGCACTGAAGACCGGCACACCGGCTGGTGGCGTGACGCGGTGATCTACCAGGTCTATCCGCGCAGTTTCGCCGACGGCAACGGCGACGGCATGGGCGACCTCGAAGGAGTACGCCGCCGCCTCCCGTACCTCCGGGACCTCGGCGTCGACGCCGTCTGGCTCAGCCCCTTCTACGCGTCGCCGCAGGCCGACGCCGGCTACGACGTCGCCGACTACCGGGCCATCGACCCCATGTTCGGCACCCTCCTCGACGCCGACGCCCTGATACGCGACGCCCACGACCTGGGCCTGCGCATCATCGTCGACCTGGTGCCCAACCACTCCTCCGACCAGCACGAGTGGTTCAAGCGCGCACTCAAGGAGGGCCCGGGCTCCGCCCTGCGCGACCGCTACCACTTCAGGCCGGGCAAGGGGGAAGCCGGTGAACTCCCCCCGAACGACTGGGAGTCCATCTTCGGCGGCCCCGCCTGGACGCGCACCGCCAACCCCGACGGCACGCCCGGAGACTGGTACCTGCACCTCTTCGCGCCCGAGCAACCCGACTTCAACTGGGAACACCCGGCCGTCGCCGACGAGTTCCGCTCCATCCTCCGCTTCTGGCTCGACATGGGCGTGGACGGATTCCGTATCGACGTGGCGCACGGCCTGGTCAAGGCGGAAGGCCTTCCCGACCTCGGCAGCCACGACCAGCTGAAGCTGCTCGGCAATGACGTGATGCCCTTCTTCGACCAGGACGGCGTCCACGAGATCTACCGCTCCTGGCGGCAGATCCTCGACGAGTACCCCGGCGAGCGCATCGGCGTGGCCGAGGCGTGGACGCCGACGGTGGAGCGTACGGCCAACTACGTGCGCCCCGACGAGCTGCACCAGGCCTTCAACTTCCAGTACCTGGGCACCGACTGGGACGCCGCCGCGCTGCGCGAGGTCATCGACGTATCACTCGCCGCGATGCGCCCGGTCGACGCGCCCGCGACCTGGGTCCTGTCCAACCACGACGTGACCCGCCACGCGACCCGGTTCGCCAACCCGCCGGGCCTCGGCACCCAGATCCGTACCCCCGGCGACCGCGAGCTCGGCCTGCGCCGGGCCCGCGCGGCGACGCTGCTGATGCTGGCGCTGCCCGGATCGGCGTACATTTACCAGGGCGAGGAGCTCGGCCTGCCCGACGTCACCGACCTGCCCGACGCGGCCCGCCAGGACCCGTCGTTCTTCCGCGCGGAGGGCCAGGACGGCTTCCGCGACGGGTGCAGGGTGCCGATCCCATGGACGGCCGGGGGGCCGTCCCACGGCTTCGGTACGGGCGGCAGCTGGCTGCCGCAGCCGGCCGGCTGGGGCGAGCTGAGCGTCGAGACGCAGAGCGGGGACCCGGCGTCGACCCTGGAGCTGTACCGCTCGGCACTGGCCGTACGCCGCGAACACCCCGGCCTTGGCGCGGGCACGGAGGTGGCCTGGCTGGACGCGCCCGAGGGCGTGGTGGCCCTCGCCCGCGAGGGCTTCGTCTGCACGGTCAACACCACGGGCACGGCGGTACGCATCCCCGCGCCCGGCCGCATCCTGCTCGCCAGCGGCGAAGTCACCTACACGGAAGGCGACTTCGACCTGCCGGCCGACACCACGGTGTGGTGGACGGTGTGACCGTTCCCGCGCCGCGGCTGGCGCACATCGCGGAGCACGCCTCCGTCAGTGAGGCCACCGTGAGCCGGGTACTCAACGGCAAGCCGGGCGTCGCCGACACCACGCGTCAGCGGGTGCTCGCGGCGCTCGACGTGCTCGGGTACGAACGCCCGGTGCGGCTGCGGCGGCGCAGCGCGGGTCTGATCGGGCTGGTCACGCCGGAGCTGACCAACCCGATCTTCCCGGCGTTCGCCCAGGTCGTCGAGCAGGTCCTGGCAGGGCACGGCTACACGCCGGTGCTCTGCACCCAACTGCCGGGCGGGGTCACCGAGGACGAGCTGGTCGAGCAGCTGGTGGAGCGGGACGTCGGCGGCATCGTCTTCCTGTCCGGGCTGCACGCCGACCTGTCGTCCGACCCCGCGCGCTACGAGCGGCTGGCGGCGCGCGGGGTCCCGTACGTCCTCATCAACGGCTACAACGAGGCGATCAGCGCGCCCTTCGTGTCACCGGACGACCATGCGGCGATGCGGATGGCGGTCACGCACCTCGCCGAACTCGGACACGAGCGGATCGGCCTCGCGGTCGGCCCGCAGCGGTACGTCCCCTCCCGCCGCAAACGGGAGGGTTTCGTCGACGCGCTCGGCAGCGCGCTGCGGACATCGCGGGCCGACGCGGAACTCCTCGTCCAGCACACGCTGTTCAGCGTCGAGGGCGGCCAGGCCGCGGCCGGCGCGCTGCTCGACGCGGGGTGCACGGGCATCGTCTGCGGCAGCGACATGATGGCGCTGGGCGTGGTGCGGGCGGTGCGCGAGCGCGGCCTGGACGTCCCGGACGACATCTCGGTGGTCGGCTTCGACGACTCGCAGCTGATCGCCTTCACCGACCCGCCGCTGACCACGGTGCGCCAGCCGGTGCAGGCGATGGCGACGGCGGCGGTCGGCGCGCTGCTGGAGGAGCTGGGCGGAAGCCCGGTGCAGCGTACGGAGTACGTGTTCCAGCCGGAGCTGGTGGTTCGGGGCTCCACGGCGCAGAGGCGCGCGTAGCGGAGCGGGCGGCAGGGGGAGTCCCCCGGCCTGCCCAGGTCGGGCCGCGGGGATTCAACGGTCCGGGGAAAGCCCCCTGTCGTACCCGACCCGGCCGGACGGGCGCGTGGGGCCCGGACGTGCCGGGACCCCCGGCCGGCCGAGCCGGAGTCGAGAAGAACGTAACAGCTGCGCAAGACCTTGCGAAAGAGATTGCAAGAAGAAATCTGGCAGATTTCCCGCAGGTTATCGGACTGTGTCGCAAGGGTTGACCGCGCTGATGAGGGCTCGTACGGTCTGCCGCGCAGCAACTTTTCAACTATTGCTGCAAGAACATTCAGGCCTTGAGGGCAAGGCGCGTTGCCGCGCGAGGCTGCACCGTCGCACCCGCACCTCCCCCCATGCAGGAGGAAACAATGGCTCGCAGACCTTTCTCTGCCGCACTCGCCCTCGCCCTCACCGCCGGAGCGGGGCTGCTCGTGGGTCCCACGGGCACCGCTCAGGCGGCCCCGCCCGGCGACAAGGACGTCACCGCCGTCCTCTTCGAGTGGAAGTTCGACTCGGTCGCCAAGGAGTGCACGCGGACCCTCGGACCGGCCGGCTACGGCTTCGTCCAGGTATCCCCGCCGCAGGAGCACATCCAGGGCAGCCAGTGGTGGACGTCGTACCAGCCCGTGAGCTACAAGATCGCGGGACGGCTCGGTGACCGCACCGCGTTCGCGAACATGGTCAGCGCCTGCCACGCGGCGGGCGTGAAGGTCGTGGCCGACAGCGTCATCAACCACCTGGCGGCCGGCAACGGGACCGGCACCGGCGGCTCGTCGTACGAGAAGTACAACTACCCCGGCACCTACTCGGGCGCGGACCTGGACGACTGCCGCTCCCAGATCACGAACTACGGCGACCGGGGCAACGTACAGAACTGCGAGCTCGTCGGGCTCGCCGATCTGGACACGGGCGAGGACTACGTGCGCGGCCGGATCGCGACGTACCTCAACGACCTGCTGTCGCTGGGCGTCGACGGCTTCCGGATCGACGCGGCCAAACACATGCCGGCGGCGGACCTCGCCGACATCAAGTCCCGGCTGAGCGATCCGGGCGTGTACTGGAAGCACGAAGCCATCCACGGCGCGGGCGAGGCGGTCTCGCCGAGCGAGTATCTGGGGTCGGGCGATGTGCAGGAGTTCCGGTACGCCCGTGACCTGAAGCGGGTCTTCAACAACGAGAACCTGGCCTACCTGAAGAACTACGGGGAGGGCTGGGGCTACATGGAGAGCGGGAAGTCCGCCGTCTTCGTGGACAACCACGACACGGAGCGCGGCGGCGACACCCTCAGCTACAAGGACGGCGCGAACTACACGCTGGCCAATGTCTTCATGCTGGCATGGCCGTACGGCTCGCCGGATGTCCACTCCGGCTACGAGTGGTCCGACAGGGACGCGGGTCCGCCCAACGGCGGGACGGTGAACGCGTGCTGGAGCGACGGGTGGAAGTGCCAGCACAACTGGCCGGAGATCAAGAACATGGTCGCCTTCCGGAACGCGGCGCGGGGCCAGAGCGTCACGAACTGGTGGGACAACGGCGGCGACCAGATCGCGTTCGGCCGTGGCGCCAAGGCGTACGTGGCGATCAACCACGAGGGCGGGTCGCTGACCCGCACCTTCCAGACGGGGCTGCCGGCCGGCTCGTACTGCGACGTCCAGTCGAACCGGGTGGTGACGGTCGACGGGGCGGGGCGGTTCACGGCGACGCTGGGGGCGAATACGGCGGTGGCACTGCATGTGAACGCGCGGACGTGCGGCGGCTGACGGCGTGATCCGGGTGCGGGCGCGGGCACGCGGCGGCGCGGGCTGCCTGCGGCGCTGTTCCCCTACCCGCCCCTTCCCGACCCTGGGGCGCTGCCCCAGCCCCCGGTCCTCAAGCGCCGGACGGGCTGGAGTGGCCCGGGGGCTGCTGGGGCTCCGCCCCAGGCCCCGCTCCTCAAGCGCCGGAGGGGCTGGATTTTTCCAGCCTGTCCGGCGCTTGAAGACACGCCCGTAGGGCGTCCGGGGGTCTGGGGGCTTGCCCCCAGTTTCGGGAAGGGGCGGGTAGGGGACAGCGCCGCAGGCGACCCGCACCACCGCGCACCCGCACCCGCACCACATACCAACCAAAGGAGAGCAAGTCCATGTCCAGCAGAGCCGGCGCAGCCCTCGCGGTCGCCCTCTTCGCGGCACTGATACCCGCGCCACCCGCAAGCGCCGCCGCGGCGAAGCCACCCGCCCCGCCATCCGACGCCAAGCTCGCCGCCGAGTCCCCCCGGCACGACCTCACCCGCGAGCAGTTCTACTTCGTGCTCCCCGACCGGTTCGCGAACGGTGACACGGCCAACGACCGCGGCGGACTCACCGGCTCCCGCCTCGAAACCGGCTACGACCCCACCGACAAGGGCTTCTACCAGGGCGGCGACCTCAAAGGCCTCAACCAGAAGCTCGACTACATCAAGAACCTCGGCACCACCTCCATCTGGCTGGCGCCGATCTTCAAGAACAAGCCCGTCCAGGGCACCGGCAAAGACGCCTCAGCCGGCTACCACGGCTACTGGATCACCGACTTCACCCAGGTCGACCCCCACTTCGGCACCAACGCCGACCTGGAGAAGCTGATCGACAAGGCCCACGCCAAGGGCATGAAGGTCTTCTTCGACGTCATCACCAACCACACCGCCGACACCGTCGACTACGCGGAGAAGAAGTACGGCTACCGCCCCAAGGGCGCGTACCCCTACCTCGACAAGTCGGGCAGGCCCTTCGACGACCGCGAGGGTATCCCCAAGACCGACGCCGACTCCTTCCCGTACACCCCGAAGCAGCCCCAGGCCGAGGAAAAGGTCCCGGCCTGGCTCAACGACCCGACGATGTACCACAACCGGGGTGACTCGACCTTCGCCGGCGAGAGCTCCGAGTACGGCGACTTCGCCGGACTCGACGACCTGTGGACCGAGCGGCCCGAGGTCGTCGACGGCATGGCGGACATCTACCAGAAGTGGGTCCGCGACTTCGACATCGACGGCTTCCGCATCGACACCGTCAAGCACGTCGACCTGGACTTCTGGACCGAGTGGGCGACCGCCCTCGACGCGTACGCCGCCAAGCGCGGCCGCGACGACTTCTTCATGTTCGGCGAGGTCTACTCCGCCGACACCGAGGTCACCTCGCCCTACGTGACCCGCGGCCGCCTCGACTCCACCCTCGACTTCCCCCTCCAGGACGCGACCCGCGCCTACGCCTCCCAGGGCGCGCCGGCCGGCAAGCTCGCCAAGGTCTTCGCTGAGGACTTCCGCTACACCACCGACAAGGCCAACGCCTACGAGCAGGTCTCCTTCACCGGCAACCACGACATGGGCCGCATCGGAACCTTCCTCAAGCAGGACAACCCCACAGCGGACGAAGCCGAACTCTTCAAGCGGGCCCGCCTCGCCAACGAGCTGATGTTCCTCTCGCGCGGCAACCCCGTCATCTACTACGGCGACGAGCAGGGCTTCACCGGCGCCGGCGGTGACAAGGACGCCCGCCAGACCCTCTTCGCGTCGAAGACCGCGGACTACCTGGACGACGACCAGCTCGGCACGGACCGCACGCACGCCTCCGACGCGTACGACACCACGCACCCCATCTACAGGTCGATCGCCGAGCTCGCGAAGCTGACGAAGGCCCACCCGGCCCTCCGCGACGGCGTACAGCAGGAGCTGCACGCGGAAGGCTCGGTCTACGCCTTCTCCCGTACGGACGCCAAGCACAAGTCCGAGTACGTCGTGGCGACGAACAACGGCGCCGAGGCGAAGACGGTCGACCTGAAAGTGGCCTCCGCGAACACCGACTTCCGTGCCCTGTACGGCGCTTCCGCCTCCGCCTCCGCTTCCGGGGCGGTACGCAGCGACGCCGACCGCAAGGTGAAGGTCACCGTGCCCGCGCTGTCGTCCGTCGTACTCCGGGCGGCCGAGCCCCTCCCCGCCCCGGCGGCCAAGCCGGCCATCACCCTCAAGGCCCCCGCCGCCGGCGCGACCGGCACCGTGGAGATCGGCGCGGACGTCGAAGGCGGGCAGCTCAACCGCGTCGTCTTCGCCGCCCAGACCGGCAACGGCAAGTGGCGCACGCTGGGCTCCGCCGACCACGCCCCGTACAAGGTCACCCAGTACCTGGACCGGAACGTGAAGGCCGGAACCGCCCTCCGCTACAAGGCAGTCGTAGTGGACAGCGCCGGACGCACCGCGAGCGCCCTCGCCTCGACGACGGCGGGTCAGGCCCCCGCGCCCGGCAAGCCGACGGCCGTCGAGCGCGACTACGCCGTCGTCCACTACAAGCGCCCCGACGGCGACTACGACGGCTGGAACCTCAAGTCCGGCGACAGCTCGGCCACCTTCACGGGGCGCGACGCGTACGGCGCCTTCGCGTGGATCAAGCTCGCCGAGGGTGCCTCGTCCCTCCCGTACACCGTCGAGAAGAGCGGCACGGCTGACGGCCCGCAGCGCACCATGGACCTGGGCCGTACCGGCGAAGTGTGGATCGAGCAGGGCAAGGACGGCCAGGCCACCAAGGCCCCGGACGGCGCCTACCCGCCCCAGGACAAGACCAAAGCCGTGCTCCACTACCAGCGCGCCGACGGCGACTACGACGGCTGGGGGCTGCACACCTGGACGGGCGCCAAGGATCCGACCGACTGGTCCAAGCCGCTGATGCCGGTGAAGAAGGACGCGTACGGCGTGACCTTCGAGGTGCCGCTCGCCGCAGGAGCCACTTCCCTCTCCTACATCCTCCACAAGGGTGACACCAAGGACCTCCCCAGCGACCAGTCCCTCGACCTCACGACGTACGGCCACGAGGTGTGGATGCTGGCAGGGCAGCCGAAGTACCTGCTGCCGCAGACCGGCGGCGCGGCCTCGCTCGACCTGACCAAGGCCGAGGCGCAGTGGATCGACAAGGACACCGTCGTCTGGAAGGTCAAGGCCACCGAGGCCACGAGCCAGCAGCTCGTGTACGCACAGGGCGGCGGCATCTCCGTCGTCGACGGGGCGCTCTCCGACGAGGGGCGCTGGCTACGCCTTTCCTCTTCGGCCCTCACCGACACGCAGAAGGCGAAGTACCCGCACCTCAAGGACTACCCGGCCTTCACCATCGACCCGCGCGACCGCGACAGGGTCCGCGAGTCCCTGCGCGGCCAGGTCATCGCCACCCAGCGCGCCGCAAACGGCGCCCTGCTCGCCGCCACCGGCGTCCAGCTGCCGGGCGTACTCGATGACACGTACAGCCAGGCAGCCACAAAGGCGTCACTCGGCCCGGTCTTCCGCAAGGGCAGCCCGACCCTCTCCCTCTGGGCCCCCACGGCCCAGAACGTCGCCCTGGAACTCGACGGCAAGACCGTCCCGATGAAGCGTGACGACACGACCGGCGTCTGGTCCGTCACCGGCACCAAGAGCTGGACGGGCAAGCCCTACCGCTACGCCGTGAAGGTCTGGGCGCCGAGCGTCCAGAAGGTCGTCACCAACAAGGTCACCGACCCCTACTCGACCGCGCTCACCGCCGACTCGGCCCGCAGCCTCGTCGTCGACCTCACCGACCCGAAGCTGGCTCCCAAGGGCTGGTCGACGCTCAAGAAGCCGGCGGCGACCCCACTGCGCGACGCACAGATCCAGGAGCTCCACGTCAGGGACTTCTCCGTCGCCGACCGCACCGCCAAGCACCCGGGGGAGTACCTGGCCTTCACCGACCGCGACTCGAAGGGCATGAAGCACCTCGACAAGCTGGCCAAGGCCGGCACGTCGTACGTCCACCTCCTCCCCGTCTTCGACATCGGCACCATCCCCGAGAAGAAGACCGACCAGCAGCGCCCCGCCTGCGACCTCTCCGTCTACGCACCCGACTCCGACGAGCAGCAGTCCTGCATCTCGAAGGCGGCGGCGAAGGACGCGTACAACTGGGGCTACGACCCGCTGCACTACACCGTCCCGGAGGGCTCGTACGCCAGTGACCCGGACGGAACCCGCCGCACCGTCGAGTTCCGCCAGATGGTCCAGGGCCTGAACGGCTCCGGCCTGCGCACGGTCATGGACGTGGTCTACAACCACACCGTGGCCTCCGGCCAGGCGGACAAGTCCGTACTCGACAAGATCGTGCCCGGCTACTATCAGCGGCTGCTCGCCGACGGCACGGTAGCCACGTCCACCTGCTGCGCCAACACCGCACCCGAGAACGCCATGATGGGCAAACTGGTCGTCGACTCGATCGTCACCTGGGCACGGGACTACAAGGTCGACGGCTTCCGCTTCGACCTCATGGGCCACCACCCGAAGGCGAACATCCTGGCCGTACGCAAGGCCCTCGACGAGCTGACGCCCGCCCGCGACGGCGTCGACGGCAAGAAGATCGTCCTGTACGGAGAAGGCTGGAACTTCGGCGAGATCGCCGACGACGCCCGCTTCGAGCAGGCCACCCAGAAGAACATGGCCGGCACGGGCATAGCGACCTTCTCCGACCGCGCGCGTGACGCGGTGCGCGGCGGCGGGCCCTTCGACGAGGACCCGGGCGTGCAGGGCTTCGCCTCCGGCCTCTACACCGACCCCAACTCAACGCCTGCCAACGGCACTCGGGCCGAACAGAAGGCCCGCCTCCTCCACTACCAGGACCTGATCAAGGTGGGCCTGACCGGGAACCTGGCGGCGTACACCTTCACCGACACAGCCGGCCGTACGGTCAAGGGCTCCGAGGTCGACTACAACGGCGCACCCGCCGGCTACGCGCAGGCCCCCGGCGACGCGCTCGCCTACGCCGACGCCCACGACAACGAAACCCTCTACGACGCGCTCGCCTTCAAACTGCCGAGCAGGACGTCGGCAGCGGACCGCTCCCGCATGCAGGTCCTGGCGATGGCCACGGCGGCACTCTCACAGGGCCCGGCACTCTCCCAGTCCGGCAGTGACCTCCTCCGCTCGAAGTCCCTGGACCGCAATTCCTACGACAGCGGCGACTGGTTCAACGCGATCCACTGGGACTGCGGCGACGGCAACGGCTTCGGCCGCGGCCTGCCGCCCGCAGCGGACAACAAGTCCAAGTGGCCGTACGCCAAGCCCCTGCTGACGACCCCGGCCGTGACACCGGACTGCCGAGACATCGAGGGCGCGTCGGCGGCGTACCAGGACCTGCTCAAAATCCGCACGACGGAGGAGACCTTCAGCCTCACGTCGGCGGACGAGGTGCAGCAGGCCGTCTCCTTCCCCCTCTCCGGCAAGGAGGAGACGGCCGGCGTCATCACCATGCGCGCCGGTGACCTGACCGTGGTCTTCAACGCGACCCCGTCCGAGCAGAAGCAGCGGATCACCGACCTCACGGACACGCCATACGCCTTGCACCCGGTGCAGGCGGCGGGCGCGGACGCGACGGTCAAGAAGTCGACGTACGACCCAACCACAGCCACCTTCACCGTCCCGGCCCGCACGGTCGCGGTCTTCACCCGCTAGCAACCGGGGCTCGGCCCCGAACCACGTTCCTCAATCACCGCAGCCGGACCGCGAAGGATCCGGTCCGGCTGCGGTTCGCGATCGCTGTACATCGTCCTGGAGATCGTGATTCTCCCGGCTCGCCTCAGCGCCGGGAACTACTGTCGCGAGCATGGTCGAACACGACGCCCTCAGTGCCACCCGCGAGGCCTACGACGCTGCCGCACCCGCCTATGCGCAGCTGTTCCGCGACGCGCTGCGTGACAGCCCCCTGGACCGCGCGATCTTGGGTGCCTTCGCCGAGGTCGTACGTGCGAGTGGGGACGGTCAGGTAGCGGACCTGGGGTGTGGGCCTGGCCATATCACCGCCTATCTGGACGAGCTGGGGCTGGCGGCGTTTGGTGTTGATGCCTCTCCTGCGATGATCGAGTTGGCTCGACAGGCCTATCCGGGTCTGCGGTTCGACGTGGGTTCGATGGCCGCGTTGAACATCGCTGACGGCGTGCTGGGCGGCGTACTCTCACGTTGGTCCATCATCCACACTCCGCCACAAGAACTCCCCGTCATCCTGGCGGAGTTCCACCGGGTGCTGGCACCTGGCGGCCACCTTCTGGTCGGCTTTTCGGCAAGCGGTGATCCGTCTCGCCCGACGCAGGTCTTCGATCACACAGTCGCGCCGGCCTATCGGTGGTTGCCTGATCACCTTGCCGCGATGCTGCGCGAGTCCGGGCTGGCCGAGGTGGCCCGGATGGTTCGTGAGCCTCAGCCCACCGACCGACGGCAGTTTCAGGAGGTTCAAATACTCGCCCGCAAAGCCCAGGCAGGGGCTGCCTGACCGAACACACGACCGCGTCCAACCACGCCTGGCTCGGCCGCCTGCTCGCGGTACGAGAAGACCCGCGCTCCCTCAGGAAGCGCGGGCCCGTGGCGGTCACCCCGGTGGGGTCGTGTCCGCCGCATTGGGCGGCTTCGTAACCACGCCGTCCAGCGGAGTCAGCAGCCAGTGCTCGTCCTCCCAGCTGACGGTCTCCACGACCTTGACTGGTCGTCTGTCCGCTCCGGCGGTTCCGGTCAGCCGGACCTTCCAGACGTCCGGGAAGTCGGAGGTGCGGTTCCAGGTGACGTCCCACTCCTGGCCGCCGTATGCCGCGATCCGGGCGTGCGCGTCCTCCTTGCCGTGCGGATGGTCGTCGAGGAGGCCGGCCAAGCCGTCCTCGTCCGCCTTGTTGAGGAGGTTCACGTACTCCCTGAGAAAGCGGTCCTGGTCCGCCAGGTCCGCCTTCTTCTCCGACCCGCCGCACGCGGAGAGCAGCCCCGCGCACAGCACGGCCGCGCACAGCGCGCCGAGGCGGGACACCCGGCGTGCGGGATCAGGTGCGGAAGGCGTAGTACGTCGCTCCCCGGTTGGACGCCACAATGCTCGCCACCGACTTTCGGTAGGTGTCGTTGGAGTGGTACGTGAGGTAGGGGACACCGCTCGAGCTCCGGTACGTGGTGATCATCGAGTGATCCTTGGACCCGTTGCTGCTGAAGTCCATCTGGAGGATGTCCCCGACGCCCATGTGGTACACATTCGACAGGTTGTACGTCCGCTTGCTGTGGAGCGCGAACGACGCCCAGTAGTTGACGCTCGTCCAGGACCAGGTCTGGTTGGACGAGTTGTACCACCAGTTCTTGTAGCTCTTGTACCAGCCGGTGTCGTTCTTCCACCCGCCGGCCCTCAGTGACTGACTGATGAAGTTGGTGCAGTCCCCGCCCACGCCGTTGAACGTGCGGTAGGACGGGTTGTAGTTCTTCCAGTACTTCTCCGCGTACTTCGCCATGGCGGTGTAGTTGTAGCCCGCCGTGGCGGAGAGCTTCGACTGGGGCTGGGCCGGCTTGGTGGTCCCGGCGGCCTCACCCGACGGTGCTGCCTCGCCGCCCTCGTCCACGACGACGGTGTCCGGCGCGTTGACCGCGGCGGGACCTCCCTCGTCGACAGACGCGATGCCCGTGAGCTGCCAGGTGCCGTCCGCGGCTGCGGTGAAGGTCAGTTTGTGCCGCGCCTGGAACCCCGTTGTGGGTGGCTCGTCACCGCGGATCTGCTTGTACGTGAGCACCGTGGTCTCGGTGGCCTCCGCCGTCGCGCGGTCACCGGTGACGTCCACCTTCTCAATGTCGACGTCGACATCCGCCGCGGTGTAGCCCTCGCGCAGTTCGGCCAGCCGTGCCTTGCGGTCGAGCAGCCCGGTGACGGCGCGGTCCTCGGCACGAGCCAGACGGCTGCTGATACGCACGTCACCGACCGCGGCTGTCGCCGCGCGGGCCGCAGGCCGCGCCCCGTCGAGCAGGGCCGAGGTGCGCTTGGTGAGCACGGCGTCGGCGAGGGCGGCGAAATCCCCCGCGACCTTCTCGTCGACCGTGCGTTCGGCCGAAGCGCCGTCGGTGTGCTCCGAGCCGTTGCCGACGGCGGCGTTCGCGCCGTGAACCGGCAGCAGTACGGCCGACAGTGCTACGGCGAGTGCGCCGACGGCGAGCGATTTCATTCTCGTAGTGGGTCTCATTCCTGTTTCCCCCTGATTCCGGGCGTGAGCCGCCCTGTTGGGCGACTGTCGCACACGGAGCACTCCTCTGGGCGGCATTTAGCCGGTTTAATATACGATTATTTCGGAATGATCTGTTCCGTCCCATCGCTCGTCAGCGCTGAGCGTCAACGCGGGTTCCGGGGGAATCCGTACCGTATGACTCGCACCGAGCAACAGGTCGACAAGGCCCCGCGCCGCACCCACCTTTCCTGGTGGGCCAAGGTGGTCGGCGTGTTCGCCGTGCTGGGGGTGCTGCTGCTCGTCGGCAGCAGGCTCAGTCTCCTGCCCGGCCTCGACGACGTCTTCGGCGAGGAGACGCACGACCGGTCCGGCCCGGCGCTTCTGAAGTCCATTCAGGACATGAGCCGTTACGAGGCGGCCTCCGGCAACTTCCAGGTGGTCGTCGACCTGGAGAAGGACGCCAAGTTCCTCCCCGACGCCCTCCGCGGGACGCGCACCCTGTACGTCGGCGCCGGCACCGTCGGCGCGTACGTCGACCTCGGCAAGGTGGGGGAGGGGCAGGTCACCGTGAACGAAGAGCGCACCGCCGCGACTCTGCGGCTGCCGCACGCGCGGCTCGGCAAACCGGCCCTGGACGCCGACCGTTCGTACGCCGTCTCCAAGGAGCGCGGCCTGCTCGACCGGCTCGGGGACTTCTTCTCCGACAACCCGGCCGACGAGCGCGCCGTCAACCGCCTCGCCGCCCGTCACATCGGCGAGGCCGCCAAGGAGAGCGAACTGGCCGCACGCGCCGAGAAGAACACCACCAGCATGCTCCAGGGCCTGCTGCACTCACTCGGCTTCACGGACGTCACCGTCCGCTACGGCGACGGCGTCCGCTGACCCGGTACGGTTCCCGACGCCGGAGCCAGGGCGGCCAGCCGCACGATGAGATCACCGAACAGTCCGTCGCCCGGCTCCAGCGCGAGGATGTCCAGCAGGATCCCCGCCATCTCCGCGTCGTACGCCGCACTCACCGCCGCCAGCGCCGCGAAGTCGTGCACCAGCTGCAACTCCAGCTCGGCACGCGGGATCTCCCGCCCGTCCAGCCAGATCAGCGCCGTCGACTCGGCGAGCGACACCCATGACCGTACGACCATGGCCAGCCTGGCCGGGGGATCGGTGATCCCGAGGTGCGCGAGGATCTGCTCGTACGCCGCCTGGCGCACCTCGTCGATCATGGCGTTCGTCGTCGACGAACCGACCGCCGGGCCGCCCCGCATCAGGGCGGAGAAGCCGGGACCGTGATCGTCGACGAAGTCGAAGAAGCGGCCCATGACCCGCAACAGCCGTACGCCCAGCGGCCCTTCGAGCGGCTCGACGAACCGCGCGGCGAGCTCGTCGGCCGCCCGCCGCAGCGCGGCCTCGTACAGGCTCTGCTTGCCGGGGAAGTAGTGATAGACGAGCGGCCGCGAGATGCCCGCGGCGGCCGCTATCTCGTCGATCGACACGTCTTCGGGCGAGCGGTGGCTGAACAGCTCCAGTGCGACGCTGATCAGCTGCTGCCTGCGTTCCTCGACGCCCATCCTTCGGCGCACCCCGGTCGTCATACGAGCAGCGTAACCGTCGCCGCTCGTTACAGGTCCAGCACCAGACGGTCACCGTGCGCCCGCGAGACGCAGATCAGCATGGAGTCGTCACGCTCGGAGTCCGTCAGGAGCTCGTCGCGGTGGTCGATCTCGCCCTCCAGGACACGCTGTTGGCACGTACCGCAGAAGCCCTGCTCACAGGAGTACGAGACGCCCGGGACCTCGGGGCGGACGGCGGCCAGGACCGTGCCGTCGGCGGGGACGGTCACGGTGCGGCCGGTGCGCCGGAGTTCGACTTCGAAGGCGCCGCCGGTCCCGCCGGAGGGGGCGCCGGGGGTGAAGCGCTCAAGGTGGAGGGTGCGGCCGGCCGGGAGGGCTTCGCCGACGGCGGCCATCAGGGGCTCGGGGCCGCAGCAGTAGACGGCCGTACCCTCGGCGGCGTCCGCGAGGGCAGCCCGCACGTCGGGGATGCCGTCAGTGTCCTCCGCGACGATCGTCACGCGCTCGGGGGCAGCGAGCTTCTCGATCTCGTCGATGTACGGCATCGAGGCGCGGCTGCGGCCGCCGTAGAGAAGCGTCCAGTCGGCGCCCGCGGCCTCGGCGGCGCGCAGCATCGGCAGGACGGGCGTGATGCCGATGCCGCCCGCGACGAAGACGTAGGACGGCGCTTCGACGAGGGGAAAACGGTTGCGCGGGCCGCGGATCTCCACCTCCGAGCCCTCGTGCAGCTGCTCGTGGACCTCGCGGGAGCCGCCCCTGCCGTCCTCGATGAGGCGGGTGGCGAGGGTGTACGTACTGCGGTCGGCCGGATCGCCGCACAGGGAGTACTGGCGTACCTGGCCGGAGGGCAGGACCAGGTCGACGTGCGCGCCGGGCGTCCAGGCGGGGAGGTCCGCCGTGTCCAGTGCCTCCAGGTGCAGCTCGACGACGCCGTCGGCCGGTGCGGTGCGGCCGGTGACGAGGAGGCGGAGGGAGGCGGGGGCGCGGGAGGCGGCTCGGGTGCCCGATATCGGGTTCTCCAGGGCCGGCATCGGCCACAGCGGGGAGCGCCTGATACGGCGGCGCAGGGCCCGCTGCGCCAGCACAGCGGCGCCCGTGGCGAGAACGATCGTGCGTACACGGGGCATGTCAGGAACCTCCGGTGGTGGCGGTCAGGCCGGTCCGGCCGGTGGCAGCCGGTGAGCTCGCGAGGTAGGCCACGGCCTGCGCGGTGCTGGCCTCCTGCGAGGGGTGGTACGTACGGCTGAGGTAGCGCGGGACGGAGCGGATGATGTCGCCGGTCGCGGGCAGTACGCCCTGCCGCCCGCCGCGCACCAGGTCCTTGAAGGTGGCCTTGCCTTCGAGGAGGGTCGGGTCGTTCTCCATGAAGAACCGCGAGCCGCGCTGCCAGAGGAAGACCAGCGCGGTGAACGCGGTCGCCCAGGTCCTGACCCGGCGCCGGTAGCTGCCGTCGACGTGCATGAAGAGTTCGAAGGCGACGGAACGGTGCTCGACCTCCTCCGCGCCGTGCCAGCGCAGCAGATCGAGCATGGTGGGGTCGGCGCCGCGCCGGTCCAGTTCGTCCGCGTTGAGCACCCAGTCGCCGAGGAACGCGGTGTAGTGCTCAATGGCCGCGATGATCGCGACCCGCTCCATCAGCCACCACTTGCGGGCCTTGCCGGGCGGCAGGGTGCGGTCACCGAGGAGCTTCTCGAAGAGCCAGTCGACCTGGGCGGTGTAGGGCGTCGGGTCGAGCCCGAGCTTCTTCAGGTGCGGCAGTACGTCGTCGTGGGCCTGGGAGTGCATGGCCTCCTGGCCGATGAAGCCGATGACGTCCTCGCGCAGGCGGTCGTCGTGGATGTACGGCAGCACCTGCTTGTAGACGTGTACGAACCAGCGCTCTCCGGCCGGGAGCAGCAGGTGCAGCACGTTGATGGTGTGCGTGGTGAAGGGGTCGCCCGGGACCCAGTGGAGGGGCGTGTCGTCCCACGCGAACGCGACCTTCCGGGCCTTGAGCGGGGTCCGCTCGGACGCGATCGCGGCGGGCGTGGGCCCCTGCGGCGTATTAGACATGGCGTCAATGTACTGACGGGTACGACCTTGCAACAGGGGCGTGCGGCGGGTTTCTTTGCCGGAGGGGCTGGCTTTGCGGGCCTGGCGGCAGAACTCAGCCCGTCCGGCGTTTGAGGACACGCCCGGAGGGCGTACGGGGTCTGGGGCTTGCCCCAGGTTCGGGAAGGGGCGGGTAGGGGAACAGCGCCGCAGGCAACCCGCACCCGCACCCCAGCCCGCACCGGAAGCACCCCCGCACCGCCTACCGCAGCGCCCCCACCCGCTCCCCGCTCTCCACCCGTCCGTCCAGGTCCGCCTGTGCGCCCGCCTTCGCCCGTACCGCCAGCAGGTTGCCGCGCGCCGTGGCCTCCACCCCGCCCGACGCCGTCACCGACGTGAACTGCCCGCTTCCCGCCGCCAGTACGTACCAGTTCCCGCCCCGCGACTTCCACAGCACACCCGCCAGCACCCGCGGATCCCGCCCCCCGCACGCCGGCGAATGCTCGGCGCGCGCAGCGATCGCGCCCGGCGCCCCCTGCCTCGCGGACGGCGCCTGGAACTGGGCCAGCACCCTGCTGCCCGTACCCCGCCACGTCTCCGCGCGGGTGCAGAGCCAGGCGGCGGTGCCGTTGCCCTCGGGGAGGGGCTGCTGGGCGTACCCCCACAAGTTCACGCTGCGCACGCCGTGCGAACGCACCGCCGGCAGGAGGCACGCCGTACGCGCCCACCGCGCCCGCTCCTGCGGCCCGCTCACATCGCGCGGCGCGGACGGCGGGCCCGACGTCAGCCGGGCCGGGGCCAGCTCACCGAGGTCGGTCATCAGGCGGGGGCCCGCGTCGTCGCGCAGTTCGAGCGCGTCCCAGGACCGGCAGTCGCGCGCCTGCGCCGGACTCGCGAGCGGATCCGTCACACCGTCCCGGTTGCGCTTCAGCGGCGCCGGGGCCCCGGCCGGGTCGAGCAGGTCCCGTACGGACGCCGTACGCACCCAGGGGGCCGTCAGGTAACGGACGTTGCCGTCCGTGCGCCCCACCACCAGCGCGTTCGCCGCCGCCGCGTCCGCGCCGTCCACCCGCGCGAAGTCGAGCGCCGCGCCCGCCGTGCCGTCGCGGGGCTCGGCGTACCGGACGACGCGCAGGCCGTCGTACAGCAGCACCACCCTCGCCCCGTCGACGTCACCCGCGAAGAGCAGCTGCGGCGGACCCATCGGGGGGCCCACCGGCGTGGCGGGCGTCGCGGAGGTCTGCACGGAGGGGCCCGGCCTGGCCCAGACGGCGAGAGCGCGGCGCAGCAGGGCGTTGTCGGAGGCGAGGTTGCCGCGGGCCGGCCAGGCGGAGAAGTCGGTACGGGAAGACCGCTTCCACACCTCGGCCGCGACCCGGACCGTATGCGACGGGTCCAGCGCACGCTCGGACGCAGGGTTACGCGCATACGCCGGCGCGGCCGCACCGTCGGGCCCCCACCCCTCGCCCGGCAGCCCGAGCAGCGCCCCGCACACCACCACGGCGGCCGCCGCGGCGAGCGCGGCCTTGGCGTGCTGCCTGCGCCGCATCAGATCCGTCGGCCTGGCCTGGAGGGAGCACGGGTCGAACTCGGCGGACCCCAGCAGCGCCGCCACGCTCGCCCCGCCCGGCGCCTCGACCCCGTCCGCCTCGGCCAGCGCCGCGTGCGGGTCGGCGGCCCCGGCGGCGGTGAGCAGCTGCGCCACCTCCGCGTCCTGCATACGCTCCAGGCCGCGCAGTACGTACGCCGCCCGGCCGGGGCCGCTGAGCGCCGAGAGCCGCTGGTCCAGGGCGAGTTCGTCGGCTCCGCCGGAGCGCGGGAACAGCCGCAGCCCCCACACCTGCGGCAGCAGCGGCGGCAGCTGCGCCCGCTTGGGCCACGCCTTGCGCCACAGCGGCAGCCCGGCTTCCAGCGCCTGGCGCAGCACGCGCTGCCGTACGTACGCGTACCCCGGATCGGCCGAGGCGCCACCGGGGCGGCGCGGCAGCGGAACGGGGACCCCGGGGGTGCGGCTGCGCGGCAGGGAGCGCTGCACGAGCGAATGGGCGGTCAGGACGCGGCGGTTGCGGCCGAGGTGCGGCGGCAGTACGAGATACGCCAGCCGTACCAGCCGCGGATAGTGCTCGACGAGCGCGGCCTCGGCCTGCTCGACGTCGATGGGGGCGACGGTGGGTTCCACGGGCTCGACGGGTTCGATGGGCTCGGGGACAGGGCGGCTGGGGACAACATCCTGTGGGCGCACGTTCAGCAAAACGAGCGAATCGTCGGATGGTCACCTCGCGGGGGTCGCCGCAGGCAACCTGCACGCGAACCCGCACCCCCGCCGCCCGAACTCCTCAGCCCGCGCCCCACCCACTGAACTCAACCGTCCCCCGCACCCCACTCCCCCCATGCGCCGCACTCATGAACATCCCCGCGTCCTGGCCGTCCGCCACCGCTCCCCGCACCGCCACCCTCCCGACCGTTCGCCACGTCGTGCCGTCGTCCGTCGAGCACGCCCCCGTGTACGACCCGCCCGCCCGCGAGAGCCGCAGCATCACCGGCGCCTTCACCCCGGTCAGGCGCTGGTAGGCGTCCAGCGTGCCGTCGCCGTTCGTGTCGTACGACAGCACCACGCCGTTCGCCGGAGTCACCGCGAGGTTGAGGAACCCGGGCGACCCCGGCGTCGCCAGGCTGTTGCGGACGGTGATCCCGGCGCGCGCCCACGCCCCCGTCACCTCCTGCGCGTCCACCCGCACGGTGACGCCGCCGCCGTCCCGCAGCGCCCCCTCCCGGTACAGCACGCCGAATTCCGCGGTCGCCTTCCACAGGTCCTGGCCGCCGCCGTCCACCCCGTACCGGTCTTCCAGCTGGCCGAAGACCGCCCCGTTGTTCGTGTACGTCCGCCAGCCCTCGGCCAGCGGCCCCGCGACGTACAGGTAGCCCCGCTGGACGGTGGTCACCCGGGCCTCGCCCTGCGGACCGTACGCCGTGCTCAGCTCGTACGGCAGCGGCTTCAAGGGGCCGGTGAGCGGCCCGGCGGGAGCCTTCGCGCGCCACGACACGCTGTTCGTGCCCGCCGCCGGCACCGACCGCAGCGACGCCGGGCCCTCCGCGACCGCCTCGACGCCCGTGAGCGCGAAGTCGACGCGGCCGGTCGCCCGCAGCCCGTTGACGTTGCGGAAGGCGGCGGTGAGCAGAGCCGAGCCGCCGGGCGGGAAGGCGGCCGGTTCGGCGGTGACGGTGACCGTGCCCTGGTAGGGCGCGCCGGCCAGCACGTCGTGGACGCGCCGGGCCGTGCGGTACGCATCGTTCGGCGGGCGCAGCGGATACGTCTTGCGCTCGCGCGTCCACGGCTCCTCGACGGCGTACCAGTCGAAGGACTTCGGCGCGCGGTTCGCGGCCAGCGCGTCCTCCAGTTCGTCCAGGTACGCCTGCCACTGCGGAAGGTGGAAGTCGCCGATGAGGCCCTGCCAGTCGCGGTTGGCGTAGTTGGCGAGGCGGCCGGCGTCGGCGGTGGGGCGGCCCGCCCAGGTGGTGACCAGGACGCGCGCTGTGCGTTCCAGCTGCTCCGACTCCGCCGGCGAGGACGCCAGGCGCTTCGCGTCCTCGATCCACGGTCCGAGAAGGAAAGCGCGGTGCGAACCCGTCATGTCCTCGCTCAGCCGCATCAGCTTCAGCCAGAGGGCGGAAAGGGCACGGAAGGCCGTCAGGTCGCCCCGGCCGTACGCCGCCTTCAGCTGCGGCAGCAGCTGCCAGGAGCGGTTGGCGAGTGCCTGGCGGCCGAGGTCGGTGAGGTCGTAGCGGTACGCGTCGGAGCGGCGCAGGGGTTCCCGTACGCCGAGCAGCGCGCCGAACGCCTTGTCGAAGTCCGCCGGGTCGAAGGCGGGCGCATGCGTCGAGTAGTGCGTGCCGGAGGCGGCGGACAGGCTCGGGCGGGACGCGAAGACGGAGTCGTGCGGGCGGCCGTCGCGGCTGGTGATGCGGTACGCCGTCTCGCGCAGCGCGGCGAAAGCGGCGCGGGCGTCCGCGTCCCGGCCCCCGTACCGCAGATCGGCGTACCCCTGGAACCACTCCTCGCGGTCCACCGCCTCCCTTCGCCACGCCAGCTCCGAGAACAGCTCCAGCGCGGCCGGGTCGCGCTCGGCGGCCTCCGGCATGTAGGCGGTGCCGGCGAGGGCGGAGCCGGGGCGGTCGCGCCAGGCGGTGAAGCGTTCCGTCCACATGTACGTCTTGGCGCCGATCGTCGTACGGCCGCCAAAGTTCGGGATGGTGCCGAAGGCGTAGGGGGCGCCGCCCCAGTCCTTCTCGCGGTCGGTGACGGTGTCCAGGTCGGACAGGCCGTCCACCACCAGGAGGTGGTTCTTGTCGAGCGCGTCGAGCAGGTCGCGGCGCGGGTTCGTCTGCCAGCCGAGGATCATCCAGGTGGCGCCGGGGCGGGAGGCGTGGAGAGCCGTCTCGACCGCTCGGGCCGCCTCGGGGACGGGCACGTCGCCCGCCGAGCCGCCCTCGTGGAGGAGGTCCATCTTGAAGTGCTCGACCGGGCCGAAGAGTTCGTGCTGGTGGTGATAGAAGGACGCGGCGACCTTCCGGAAGGACGCCGTGCGCGGGTCGAGCCAGTCGGGGCGGCGCAGGCCCATCCAGTCGCCCTGCGGGACAGTGCGGGCGCCGGGGTTGCGGCCCGCGAAACCGTCGGGGACGGTGCCGAAGTAGCCTGGGAGCACCGGCTCCATGCCGAGCTCGCGCATGCGGTCGGTGATGCGCCGGCCGAGGGCGGCCCGTTTCGCGATGAGCTCGGGGGACAGCGGGCCGCCGTACGCGCTCATGTTCTGCAGGAGCCACCACGGCTGGTGGGAGGGGGCGGGCAGCCAGGTGCGGGCCTCGGTGTCGGAGTAACCGAAGTCCTTGAGGAGACGGTGATAGACGGCCTCCTGGCCGGTCGTGACCAGCACCTCGTTGAAGCCGTGCAGGGCGAGTACGTCGATCATGCGCTCCCAGCGGGCCCAGTCGGCGTACGGCGCGGTGTAGCCGTCGTGGGTGTCGTTGAACGCGAAGCGGTGCCGGACGGTGGCCGAACGCTCCAGGGGCGTGCGGGGCGCGGGCAGCCGCTGCGGGAGGTCGAGCTGGGTGCCGGACCAGGAGATGTGCGCGCCGCAGACGTACTTCAGGTACCAGTGGACGCCGGTGAGCGCGGCGGCGGGGCCGGTGGCCGCGACCTCGATGCGGCCGGTGGTGCCGCCGACCCGGAAACGGTCGTTGCCGCCGGTGTTGTTGAGCGTGGCGAGGTGGAACTGGCCGGCGTGCTCCGGAAGCAGCCGCTCCAGCGCGGCGCGGGCGGGGGCGTGGGAGGGGGCGTGGGCGGCAGGGGGTTCCGGTGCGGCCATGGCTGGGAGGTGCCCGCCCACCGCGGCTCCGACGCCGATGGCTCCGGCGGCGCCCAGCAGCGTACGGCGCGGCAGACGGTCGGTCATCGGGGGTGCTCCTCGGTGGGACGGCGACGTCGACAGGGGCGTACCGGGCGCACGTTAATGACGGCGTGGGGGTGCGGCAATGGGGCGTGCGATGTGTTCGTATCCACCCCACCGTGTGGCCCAACGGGGCACGATGGGCAGATGCGCAACCAACGCCGACGTACAGCGAACGCCGCCTCAGCCATAGCCGTTCTCGCCCTGCTCACCGGGGGTTGCGGGGCGGGCGGTGACGAAGAGAAGCCGGTGCCGGAAACGGCCACGGGCAGCCTGGAGCAGCTCGCCAAGAAGGTGGAGTGCGAGCCGAACATCCAGACGGACGCGGAGGAGCTGCGTCAGGCGAACTGCAAGACCGGCGACGGCCGCTACGTGCTGGCCACCTTCGCGACCGACCGCGGACAGCGCGAGTGGATCAACGAGGCCAAGGACTACGGCGGGGCGTACCTGGTCGGCAGGAAGTGGGTCGCGGTGGGCGACCAGAAGGTGGTCACAGCGCTGCGCGGCCAGCTCGGTGGGACGGTGGAGACTGCCTCGCACCACTCTGGGGACAGTGGCGGTGGGGGGAACGAGGAGAAGCACTCCGGTCACCACGGGAGCTGACCGCGCAGGGGGAGAGGGCGGCCGGTGGGGGACGGCCGCCCTAGGCAGGGGTCAGGTGCAACGGCGTCCGTCGTTCACGCAGGACACCACCTTCTGCATCAGCCGGCTGTTGAAGACGTTGATGAAGTCGCCGTGGTCGGTTCCCGCCTTGTGAAGCTGCTCAGGGAACGAGTCGACCGCGAACCCGGGGCCCGGCGGGACGTCGTAGACGATCCGCTGCACGAGCTGCGGGATGGCCTGGAATCCGTTCGGGCACGCACCGTTCTCGTCCGCGAAGGCCACATGGGTGCGGTGATTGGCGCTGTCGGTGTTCTGGCCGTCCCAGCAGCTCTGGAAGTTGAACGTACGGACGACCTGGCTGCCTTCCGGGCAGATCGGGTATTTGTCCTTGAGCTGGCGGTCCTCGAATCCGGTGCAGCTCCAGGACGCGTTGGCATTGGCGTCACCATTGGTGAACGCCTTGGCGTCACCGGTGATGATCCGAAGGAATCGCGGCATCGCGGTGACCTTGCTGACGGGACTGCCGACGAATTTCAGCGAGACTTCGGTGGGAGTCTGAATCTCGCCGACGTTGCTGTCTTTTCCTCCGCCGTCGGCATTGGCGTCGTTCTCGTTCTGGCCGTTCTGGAGGCGCAGGACGGGCCAGTAATACGTCGACTTGTCGCCCTGGTTCTGGCAGGTGGTCTGACCGCGGGCCAGGTCGTCGTCGCTCGCGAAGGCGTCATTGGCCTGGTTGCCGACGTAATCGTGCATATGGTGCGCGCCGTTGCTCACACCCGGTGCGACGATGACATTGTCCGGGTTGAACTTCCCGTTCTCGTTCTTCCCGCAATTGGTGGTGAACTCGCCGCGGGAGGCGCCGCGCTGCTGCTGGGGCTGCTGGACGTTTGGCTGGACGGACTGGATGTCGACGAAGTCGGCGGCGTTGGGGCCGTTGCCGGCCTGCCCGCCGTTGCCGTTGCCCTGGCCGTTGTCCTGGCCGGCGTCGCCCTGACCATCGCCCTGACCACCATCCTGGTTGCCATCCTGACCAGCGTTGTCGTTGTTGTCACCCTGATCGCCACCGTTCTGGCCGTCGCCCTGCCCGTCCCCGCCCTGCCCGTCTTCCCCGCCGGCCCCTCCGTTGTCGTCGGCGCGCAAGGTACAGGGTGCGAGGCTTTCGAGCCCCTGGGGGCGTTCGGCCGCACGGTCGAAGGCGATGGCGATCCGGTCAATGGTGGCCAGCCGCTTGTCCTTCAGCGGTCCGAGAATGGCGTTCTGGGCCAAGTTCGGGTCCTGTGCGATCTGCTGCTGGGAATCGGCGAATCGCTTGTAGGCCTCCGTGATCTGGGAGTCGAGAGCCGCGAGCTCCCGGTCGACTTCCTGGCGCGCCGAATCGGGTACCGCTTCGGGCAGGTCGTTCGCCACCTCCGGACAGTCAATGGTCGACATTTGCTGACCGGCGATCCGAAGCTGACCGGACTGAGCCGGGTCCGGGTCGGACCAGCCTTCACCTGCGGATGCGTAGACATTCACCGCGAGCAGTCCACCCCCGCCCAGGATCAGAGCGGCCGAAGCGGCAATCGCCCGGTTCGCCAGCGTGGAACGTTTTCTTGATGCGCGTCGCATGGAACTCCTCTTAGCTTCGTGCCGGGTGAAGGTAAGGGGGGTCCCGGCAGGGGAGAAGCGCTCCGTTCCATACGGGCGCGGTTCGCGCCCTGTTCAGACCTCTTCCGGATTCGTAGTTATCTCCATTCGCAAACAGGGACGGACCGCGACGTACGGGATGACGTGAGGCGCGGTGTCGCTGTCAGCCGGCGTACCGACCCGGAGCCGGTTGCCGTCGCGGTCCCGCACCTCGACCTCGCGCGCCCACGGCTGGTCCTCCACGGTTACGCCGAACTCCGCGGCGACGGCGTCCACGTCACGCACGCGCAGGTAGACCAGCGTGCCGGGGCGGGCGTCCCCCTGGTGCTCCGAAAGAAACAGGCTCATTGGGCCGCGTGCCACCTCCACGAAGGCGGGGAAGCCCGGCTCGAAGCGGTGCTCCCACTGTTTGGCGAAGCCGAGGCGGGCGTACCAGGTGGCCGCCGCATCGGCGTCTTTGACGTGCAGGATCGGGATGACGTCCTCGTTCATGGTCATGAGGTCATCCTCCCCTCAGGCTCTCAGGCGAACGGCGCGAGCTGCTCGTCCAGGGGAGCGCCGGTCATCCGGTTGGCCAGGGTCGACATCGTGTAGGCGCCTATGCCCAGGACGACCTCCAGGGCGTTCTGCGGGGTGTAGCCGTGGGCTGTGAAGTCCCGCAGGGTGTCGTCGGAGACGGCGCCGGCGGTCGCGATGACGGCCAGCGTGAACTGCCGTACGGCTTCGAGACGTTCGTCGCTGAGTGGCTGCTGCTGGTGCTGCTGCTCGCGCAGCGACGTGATCAGGTCGGCGTCCGCGCCGAGCGCTGTCAGCTTGGCTGTGTGCATCGCGACGCAGACGTGACAGCCGTTGCGGGTCGCGATCGTCATGATCAGGACCTCGCGGGAGAGCGGGTCCAGGGTCGTCGACTCGAACATCGCGCTGATCTTCAGGAAGCCGTCGAGCAGGTGCGGGGAGTTGGCCATGCGGGCGACGGGGGCGGGCAGGTAGCCCAGGTGCTTGGTGGTCGCCTCCATGGAGCGGCGGGAGGCGGTGGGGGCGGTCTCGGTGGTGTGGTCCGGGAACAGCGGCGTGCCGGTCAAGAGGTCTCCCTGAGAGGTAAACTCGACAATGTGATTGACGAAAAAGTAAACCACGTTGACGAGTTCTGCAATGGCTGAGGGGTATGAGCTTCCGCTGCTGCTGTTCGCCGGATTCCGGTCGTTCATCGACGAGTTGCACGCCGAACTGGCCGAACAGGGCCACCCCGACGTCCGGCCCGCCCACGGCTTCGCCCTCCAGGCGGTCGGCCGCGACGGTGTGACCGCGGGGGAGCTGGGCAGGCGGCTCGGGGTCTCCAAGCAGGCCGCGGGCAAGACCGTCGAGCGGCTGGAGCGGCTCGGTTACGTCGAACGGGCCGACGATCCGGCCGACGGGCGGCGCAAGCTGGTGCGTCTTACGCCGCGGGGGGCCGACGTACTCATGCGGTCGGCCGTGATCTTCGACCGGTTGCGGGACCGGTGGGTCGAGAGGCTCGGCGCGGAGCGGGTGAGTGACCTGGAGGAGGCGCTGCGGGCCATGGTCCCGGCGGACGGCCTGCGCCTGGACGCGGCGAGCTGGTTCGGCTCCTAGCGGCCGCCTGCGGCGGGCTTGTTCCCCACCCCGCCCCTCCCCGAACTGGGGCAGCGCCCCAGCTGCCCCCGGCGAATTCAGCCCCTCCGGCGCTTGAGGAGCGGGGTTCGGGGCGGCGCCCCGTGACGTGGCGTGGCGCCGCCGTGGCCCCCGCTTCAGCGGTCCGGCCGGCCGCGGTCCAGGTAGGCCAGTACCGCCAGCACCCGGCGGTTGTCGTCGTCGGACACCGGGAGGCCGAGCTTGCCGAAGATGTTCGACGTGTGCTTGGCCACCGCCCGCTCGGTGACGAAGAGCCGGCCCGCGATGGCCGCGTTCGACCTGCCCTGCGCCATCAGCTCCATGACCTCCCGCTCGCGCGGTGTCAGCCCGCCCATCGGCTCGTCCTGGGCGCGGCGGGAGAGGAGCTGGGAGATGACCTGGGGATCCATCGCCGTGCCGCCGGCCGCCACCCGCCGTACCGCGTCGATGAACTGCTCGGCGTCGAAGACCCGGTCCTTGAGCAGGTAGCCGATGCCACCATTGCCGTCGGCCAGCAGCTCACGGGCGTACAACTGCTCCACGTGCTGGGACAGGACCAGCACCGGCAGGCCGGGCCGCACCCGGCGCGCCTCCAGCGCGCACTGGAGGCCCTCGTCGGTGTGGGACGGCGGCAGTCGTACGTCGACGACCGCGACGTCCGGGTTCAGCTCGGCCAGGGCCCGGGAGAGTTCGGGACCGGTCTCCACGGCCGCCAGGATCTCGAAGTCGAAGGCTTCGAGCATCCGGACCAGGCCGTCGCGGAGCAGGAAGAGATCTTCGGCTAGAACAACTCGCAAGGGATCTCCATGGTCACCATGGTGGGACCGCCCGTGGGACTGCTGACGGCCAGGACGCCGTCGAATGTACCGAGCCGGCGTTCGATTCCGCTCAGCCCGGAGCCCGGGCCGGCCGCGGCCCCGCCCCGCCCGTTGTCGGTGACGGAGATCCGCAGCATGCCGTCGGCGTGGTGAATATCGGCGTAGACGCGGTCCGCCCCGGAGTGCTTGACAGCGTTCGTGAAGACCTCACTGACCGCGAAGTACGCCGCCGACTCGACCGGCGCGTCCGCGCGGCGCGGCAGGTCCACCGTCACCTGCGTCTCGATGGGCAGGCGCAGCGCCAACGCCCGTACAGCGTCGCCCAGTCCACGCTCCGCGAGCACCGGCGGGTGGATCCCGCGCACCAGGTCACGCAGCTCGCTCAAGGCCTCGGCGGAGGACTCCCGCGCCATCGCGAGGAGCTTCTTCGCCTGGGCCGGGTCCTTCTCGACGAGCGCCTCGATGGTGCCGAGGTTCATGCCCATGGCGACCAGCCTGGCCTGCGCGCCGTCGTGCAGATCCCGCTCGATACGCCGCAGTTCGGCGGCCGAGGTGTCGACGGCGTCGTGCCGTGTCTCGGTGAGGTGGTCGACGCGCTGGGCGAGCGTCATCTCGGGGGTGGGGCCGAGCAGCGACTTGGTGAGGGTGAAGTGGGCGCGCAGCAGCGCGGGGTTGTAGCGGACGCCCGCATGGAAGATGACGAGGCCGAAGGCGACGGCCAGCAGCGCGGTCCCCTGGCTGTCGACGCGGACAGGCCCGTACCAGTACGCGTCGCCGCCGGCCGCGAACACCCGCCACAGCCCCGCCGCCAGCACCAGGCTCTCCACCGGGTACAGGATCAGCACCGCGGGCAGAAGGGCGCTGACGCTGCCGACCGTCATGTCCACCAGCAGCCACAGGAAGTCCCGCCAGGTCGCCGGGTCCTTGAGCATCAGCACGCACCGCTCGACCTGCCCGACGAAGCCGCCGCGCAGGTCTGTGGGCAGCGGGCGGTACGGGACGGGAATGCGTACGTCCGACCACTGGGCGGCGAGCAGGCGCCGCCGACTGGCGTAGCCACGGAGCGCGGTCAGCGCGGCAGGGGTGGTGAAGAGGCCGACGCCGATCACGATGAGGAGGACGGAGACGATCGTGAACGTGAACAGGATGACGGATCCCGTGAGCGACACAACCATCAGTGCCAGTCCTCGAATCCCGGCAAGGAACGCGTTGCGTATTTTGGTCGCCATCATGGTGTCCAGCCTCTCCTCGGCGGCCCGTCCGCCGCGCACGTGCACAGTTTCGCCTGTGCCGCCCGCCAAGGTCATGGGGCCCGGCACCCCGGCCGGGGTGTACCCAGCACCACCACCCGAGTCCCGCACCTGTGCACCTATGTGCCCATGAAGACCCCCGGGATGGCAGCATGAGCGGACCATGACGGACGCCCGGTCGCCCCTGCGCGCACTACGAGCCGCACTCTTCGCGGCGGTGTGCGTCATTACAGCCGCTGTGGGGCATTCGTTCATGTCCGGGCATGAAGTCCCGCTTTCGGGGCTGCTCGCGGCCTTCGCGGTGACGGGCGGTCTCGCCTGGACCGCCGGTCACCGGCGACGCGGGGTCTTCGCCGTCGGCGGTGGCCTCCTCGCCGTACAGGGCGTACTGCACCTCATCTTCGGTACGGCGCAGGAGCCGGGCTCCGCCCACCACCAGATGCCCGTCGCGCACGAGCCGGCCGTCGCCGTATCGGGCGACGGCTCGTCGTCGCTCGCGATGACGGCCGCTCACCTCGCCGCGGCGCTCGTCTGCGGCCTGTGGCTGGCACGCGGCGAGGCCGCCCTCTTTGGGCTCGCGCGCGCGATCGGCGCGCTGGCCTTCACCCCGCTGCGGCTGCTGCTCGCCGTCGTACGGGCCACCGGACTGCCGGAGCCGGTACGCCCCAGGGGGCCCCGCACCACGCGCCGCCACGGCCACGGCGTCGTCCTCGCGCACGCGCTGTCGCGGCGCGGGCCACCGCGGGTGACCGCAACCCGCGCCACGGCCCCCGCACCCCTCACTGTCTGACCGCTGTCCGACCGTCGTCCGACCGCTGTCCGACCGCGTGACCAGGGGGCCGCTCCCCATGCCCCGTGCATGGCCCACCCAAGTCACCAGTCGACAACTCCGAGGACAGTCATGGCCATTGACGACCCCGTACAGCCCGCACAGGAAGCGGAGGCCGCCGGTCCGGCCCCCGCCGCCGGCGAACGCGGAACCTGGAGCGCCCTGCGCCCCCTCGTCCTGCGCGTCCACTTCTACGCGGGCCTGCTGATAGCCCCGCTGCTGCTGGTCGCCGCCGCCAGCGGGTTGCTCTACGCACTCTCCTTCCAGGCGGAGAAATTCCTCTACAGCAATGAACTGCAAGTCCCGGCGGGCGAACGCTCCCTCCCCCTCGCCGACCAGCTCGCCGCCGCCCGCGACGCCCACCCCAAGGGCACAGTGACCGCCGTCTGGCCCTCCGCCGAGGACGGCGCGACGACCAGGGTGCTGATGACCACACCCGAGGTCGAGGAGGGCAAGTCGCTCGCCGTCTTCGTCGATCCGTACACCGCCGAGGTACGGGGCCAACTGACCAGCTTCGGCAGCTCCGGCGCCCTGCCGCTGCGCACCTGGCTCGACGAACTCCACCGCGACCTGCACCTCGGCGACCTCGGCCGCCACTACAGCGAACTCGCCGCCAGCTGGCTGTGGGTGGTCGCACTCGGCGGCCTGCTGCTGTGGCTCGGACGCAGGCGCACCGCCAAGCGTGACCTGATCGTCCCCGAACGCGGGGCGAAGGGCCGCCGCAAGACGCTCTCCTGGCACGGCACGGTCGGCATGTGGGCCGTGCTCGGACTCGTGCTGCTCTCGGCGACCGGCCTCACCTGGTCCCGGTACGCCGGTGAGAACATCGGCGCCGTACAGGACCAGCTCGGCGGCGCCACCCCGGTGGTCTCCGCCGCACTCACCGAGGGCGCCGGCGGGAGCGGCGACGCACACGAGGGTCACGGCGGGGGCGACGGCGCAGGCTCCCACGAGGGCATGGCCGGCATGGACGTTGGCATCGACAACGCGCTCGCGGCCGCCCGCCAGGCCGGCATCGACGGCAAGATGTCGGTGATCCTGCCCAGCGAAGGCAGCGGTTACGTCGTCAAGGAGACCGACACCCAGTTCCCCGTCCACCTGGACTCCGTCGCCGTCGACCCCGCCGACGGCATGGTCATCGACGAACTGCGCTTCGCCGACTACCCGCTGCTCGCCAAGCTCACCCGCTTCGGCATCGACGCCCACACCGGCGTCTTCCTCGGTCTCGCCAACCAACTCGCCCTGGCAGCACTCGCGTTCGCCCTGATCATGCTGATCGTCTGGGGCTACCGCATGTGGTGGCTGCGCAGGCCGACGAAGGATCGCAGGCTGAGCGCCGGCCGCCCGATGCCGCGCGGCGCCTGGCGCAAGGTGCCGGTCACGTCCCTGTTGCCGCTGGTGGCGCTCATCGCGCTGGCGGGCTGGTTCGTACCGATGCTGGGCATCAGCCTGCTGGTGTTCCTTGCGGTGGACGTGGTGCTGGGGCTGGTGGCCAGGGTCCGCGCCCGTACGGGTACGGCTGCCTGACTCCGGGGGAAGGCCCGTTCGTACCTACCGGTCCAGGTCCGGTACGAACGGGCCTTCCCGTATCGGCGCGCGCATGCCCGCAGCGCGCATTCCGCGCCCGGCAGGGCCGCCTGACCGGTTGTCAGTCCTTGTGGTCGACGAAGAGCCCAGGTGGGGGCACCTGCGACCGGACCGGCCGCATGCGGCAGGATGACGACCGCGTCAGACCACACCCGTACCCCCGTACACCCGTACGGCCGTATGTCCTGACGCGACCGCGCATCCCTCGGACCACGGGAGTAATCACTGATGTACCGGGCCCTCACACTGCACGACGTGATCGTCGCCGGAATCGCGGCGGCCGTCGGCATCGCGGCAGGTCTGCTCCTGAGAGCGCTTCTGCGGTGGCTGCGAGAACGGGCCAGCCGGACGCGGTGGAACGGAGACGACGTCATCGTCGACGCCCTGCGAACCCTGGTCCCGTGGGCGGCGATGGCCGCCGGCGCGGCGGCTGCCGCGGCGGCGTTGCCACTGACCCCGACGACCGTGCGCAACGTCAACATGGCGCTGACCGCCATGCTCATCCTGGCCGGAACCCTCACGGCGGCCCGGGTGATCGCCGGTCTGGTGCAGTCGGTGGCACAGTCCAGGTCGGGAGTGGCCGGTTCGGCCACCATATTCGTCAACATCACGCGTGTCGTGGTCCTGGCCATGGGCTTCCTCGTCGTACTGCAGACCCTGGGCGTCTCCATCGCGCCGCTGCTCACGGCGCTGGGCGTGGGCGGTCTGGCGGTCGCTCTCGCGCTGCAGGACACCCTGGCCAACCTCTTCGCGGGCGTGCACATCCTCGCCGCGAAGACGGTGCAGCCGGGGGACTACATCCGCCTCAGCAGCGGCGAAGAGGGCTATGTCGTCGACATCAACTGGCGCAACACGGTGGTCCGTGACCTGTCGAACAACCTGGTGATCATCCCCAACGCGCAGCTCGCCGGCACCAACATGACCAACTTCAGCCAGCCGGAACAGCAGCTGTCGATCATGGTCCAGGTGGGAGTCGGTTACGACAGCGACCTGGAGCACGTCGAGCGCGTCACGACCGAGGTCGTGGAGAGCGTGATGACCGACATCACCGGCGCCGTCCCCGACCATGAACCCGCTGTTCGTTTCCACACGTTCGGAGACTCCAGGATCAGCTTTACGGTGATCCTCGGCGTCGGCGAGTTCAGCGACCAGTACCGGATCAAGCACGAGTTCATCAAGCGCCTGCACCAGCGCTACCGGGCCGAGGGCATCGCGGTGCCCGCCCCCAAGCGGACCGTGACTGTGCAGCAGGGCGGGCCGCCGATGCCGAAGGTGATCCCGCACCAGCGCGAGGCGACGACCGAGCCGGCGTTGTAACGCCCGCCCGGCCCGCCCGGCACCGGCCTGTCAGCGCCCGGGAACGCTGTACTTGTATCCGACCCGCCGCACCGTCTGGATCGTGCCGCGGTGCTCCGCGCCGAGCTTGCGGCGGAGCCGGGCGATGTGGACATCGACGGTCCTGCCGTCGCCCACATGCCCGTAGCCCCAGACGGTCGTCACCAACTGGTCCCGCGTGTGCACTCGGTTGGGATGCGCCACCAGGTGTGCGAGGAGCTCGAATTCGAGGTACGTGAGATCGAGCGTCCGCCCGTCCACGGTGGCGGCGCGCTGGGCACCGTCGATGCGCACCGGCCCGTCGGCCGAAGACTCGTCCTCCCCGGCCGCCGTCGGCGGCGCGACGGCGGGCTGCTGATCGGCCGGTACGAGCACGAGGTAGCCGGTCATCGGCGGCCGGCCCGGGAGCGTGGGCAGCGTGTGCGGCGGAGCGGGCAGCCAAGTGGCGCCGGGCGGAAGGAAGTCGGCCACATCGAGTGCCCTGCCGTTACGCACGGCCTCGTCCCGGTCGACGGCTCGCAGCCGGTGGCGGCCGAGGGGGGCGGGGGACTGCGAGGGTGCGGCAGCGGAGAAGGTACGGGTGTTCGCCATGAGAGGTCAGCTCTTTCGCGCGAGGGATTCGTCGAGGAGGTACGGGACGTACCGCTTCGTGCGCGCTGGACCGAAGACCGGTGTGAACGGCTTTAGAGGGCCCGCGCGTTCGTCGCGCGACAACACACCCGGTCGAAGTCGTGATGCTGACGGGAAGGCCAGAACGGCTCCAGGTCGCTGCGACCTGTCGCGGTGTGTTCCTGATGGAGGCTGGCCATGAGGCCTATTGAAGCAGACGTCCGCCCGCCACGGCACGCGAAGGGGGCGCCCGCCGGATCGGCGGACGCCCCCAGTTGCCTGTGGCGTCGCGGGCGGTGCTGCGGATCAGACCTGGCCGGCCTTCTCCATCGCGGTGCAGCAGGTGTCGACGATCAGGCGCGTCACGACGTACGGGTCGACGTTCGCGTTCGGACGGCGGTCCTCGATGTAGCCCTTCCGGTCCTGCCCGACCTGCCACGGGATACGGACCGAGGCGCCGCGGTCGGAGACGCCGTAGCTGTACTCGTTCCACGGGGCGGTCTCGTGCAGACCGGTGAGACGGTCGTCGATGCCCGCGCCGTAGTTCTTGACGTGGTCCATCGGCTTCGAGCCCTCGCCGAGCGACTCGCACGCGGTGATGATCGCGTCGTAACCCTCGCGCATCGCACGCGTCGAGAAGTTGGTGTGCGCGCCCGCGCCGTTCCAGTCGCCCTTGACCGGCTTCGGGTCGAGGGTCGCGGAGACGTTGAAGTCCTCGGCGGTGCGGTAGAGCAGCCAGCGGGCGACCCACAGCTGGTCGGCGACCTCCAGCGGCGCCAGCGGGCCGACCTGGAACTCCCACTGGCCGGGCATGACCTCGGCGTTGATGCCGGAGATGCCGAGACCGGCGGCGAGGCAGTGGTCGAGGTGCTTCTCGACGATCTCGCGGCCGAAGATCTCGTCGGCGCCGACGCCGCAGTAGTAACCGCCCTGCGCGGCCGGGAAGCCGTTGACCGGGAAGCCGAGCGGCCGCGAGCCGTCGAAGAAGGTGTACTCCTGCTCGATGCCGAAGATCGGCTCCTGGTCCGCGAACTGCTCGGCGACCGGACGCAGCAGCGCACGCGTGTTGGACTCGTGCGGCGTGAGGTCGATGTTCAGGACCTCGCACATGACGAGTACGTTGTCACCGCCGCGGATCGGGTCCGGGCAGGAGAACACGGGCTTCAGCACGCGGTCGGACGCGTGGCCCACGGCCTGGTTCGTGCTGGATCCGTCGAAACCCCAGATCGGCAGCTCGTCGAGGCCCGCGGCCGAACCCGGCAGTATCTTCGTCTTCGAGCGAAGCTTGGCGGTCGGCTCGGTGCCGTCGATCCAGATGTACTCGGCCTTGAAGGTCACGGACGCCATCCTTTGTGGTGCTGCGGCTGCTGCGGTACTGCGGCTTGTGAGGGCAGCTTCGCAAGCGCTGATTTCCCGTCCGTTGCCCGATTGTGAACCCCGTGTTACTCAGGTTTCTTCCGTATCACGAGTGCACATCAGGAGCGCTTGCCGGTGACGAAGGCCAGGATGGCCGCGGTGGCATCCGGCGCCTTGCTGGTGGGGCCGAAGGCCGGGTTGCCGCGGACGGACGAGCCGGGCCAGGTGTGGCCGCCGCCGTGTACGACGATCAGCTCGACATCACCGCGGGGCGACGGGGAGTCCCAGACGGTGCGGGTATAGCCGGTCTTCTTCTCGGTGACGGGGGAGGGCGTTCCCTTCTTGCCCGCGGCTGATGCCGCCGCTGCCGCGAAGGCCTCCGCGCTCGCCCTCGCCGAAAGGGTCGGCGTGGACGGCTCGGCACCCGGAGCGGGCGTGCCCGGCTTGGGCATCCCGGTGATCGGGCGTACGGGGTCCTTGTCGCCGTAGATGAGCAGTGCGGGCACGGCGTCGGTGGGCCGGACCTCGGCGGGCTTCGTGGGCAGCTGGCCCGCTACGGTACCGGCCGCGGCGACGAGGTCGGGCCGCTGGGCGGCCATGCGCAGGGCCATGGAACCACCGTTGGAGAAGCCGACGACGTACACGCGCCGGGGGTCGGCCTGCCCGCTGCCGACCAGCTTCTTGATGAGGGCGGCGGTGAACCGTACGTCCGTGTCGGGGTCGGGGCGCTTGGCTGTGGGGGCGCCGCCGTCGCCCCAGCCCTTGTTGAGGCCCTCGGGGTAGGCGACCAGGAGGCCGCGGCGGTCGGCGGCCTTGTCGAGACCGCTGAGCCGGCGTACTTCCTCGGCGGTCTGGCGCCGGCCGTGGAAGGCGATCACCAGCGGCTTGCGCCCGTCGCCGCTCTTGGCGGGCCGGTGCAGCAGGTAGTCGCGGGAGGTGCCGTCGACCTCCAGCCGCGCCCGGGTGTCGGTGGGCGGGGCGGCGGCCGAGGTGGGGGAAGAGGAGGGGCGAGGCGTGGTGTCCGCCGGTGTGGTGGAACAGCCGGTGAGGGCGGTCGTGACTGCCAGTAACAGGGCGAGGGAGGCGCCCCGAATGTGTGAGTTGCGTGAGGTACGTGAGGTCATGTCGCCGATCAGAGCAGGTCTGAGGTCGCCATGTCCAAGATCTGTATCGCCAACGGATCGATATGTGTTTCGATATCATCGCTGCTCATGGACCTCCTTCGGCACGTGCGCTGCTTTGTGGCTGTTGCGGAAGAGTCACACTTCGGGCGGGCGGCAGCCCGGCTGAACATGGCCCAGCCGCCCCTGTCCCAGCGCATCCAGCGCCTTGAACGGGAGCTGGGAGTAAGGCTGTTCGACCGCAGCAGCCGCCAGGTGACGATCACCAAGGCCGGCGCCCTCCTGCTCGACGACGCCCGCGCGCTGCTGGCCCGCGCCGACGCCCTGGCCGCCACGGCGGCACGTTTTCGGGACGGCGAGAGTGGGGTCCTGCGGGCCGCTCTGCCGCCCGACATTTCCAGCCGCACAGTCGCCGCGATCCTCCGCGCCTTCCAGGAGCGGCAGTCCGGCGTCGAACTGGAGCTGCGCGAACTGTCCACCACCGAGCAGCTCGCCGAACTCGCCGCCCACACCCTCGATGTCGGCCTCATCCATCACCCGTGCGACATCGCGGGCCTGGAACTGGGCCAGGTCCTGCGCCGCCCGCTCGGCGTACTCCTGCCGCGCGACGCACCCGCGGCCGCCCTCGGGGTCGTACCGCTGGCCGCTCTGACCGGGTACGACCTGATCCTCTTCCCGCGTGCTCACGCCCCCGCCCTCCACGACGACCTGCTGACCACCTGCGCCCGTAACGGCTTCACACCCCAGGCCGTCCGCCACGGCCACGGCGAACGCTTCACCCGTGGCCTCGTCCTCTCGGGCAGCGCTGTCGCCTTCACCCCCGAGGACGACCAGGCGGCCGGCCCGGCCCGCCCGGCCCGGGGGACCGGCGGAACTGACGCGGACACGGTCTGGCGCCCGCTGGCCGGCGCCCCGTTGGCGTGGCGGCACTCCCTGGCCTGGCCGAGCGGGCGCGGGGACGTCACCGTACGGGCCTTCAACGACATCGCCATGGACGCCCTGTGGAACACTGCCGGGGTGAGTGCCGACCTGCCGCAGCGCTCGCTCCACCTGCGCCCGGCAGCGGAGTACTGGCTGTGAACACCACCCGAGCACCCGACGCCCGCATCCGCGCGGCCTTCGACGAAGCCGGCGTCACCGGGTACTTGCACGCCGTCGACGTCGACTCGGACATGCAGGATTCCAGGACGCAGATTTCCGTCGGCGCGGACACCCTGGTCGCCACCTCCAGCGTGCACAAGCTGTGCCTGCTCGTCACCCTCTACCGGCAGGCGGCGGACGGTCTGCTCGATCTCACCGAACAGATCGAGTCCCCCGGTGACGCCCGCACAGGCGGCCCCACGGGCCTGGCCGCGATGCTCGACCCGGTACGCATGTCCATGCGCGACCTCGCCTATCTGATGATGTCGGTCAGTGACAACGCCGCCGCCGACCTCCTCTTCCAGCGCGTGGGCCTCGCCGCCGTCAACGACGCGATGACCACACTCGGCCTCACCCGTACCCTCGCCACCCAGACGGTGGGCGAACTCTTCGCCACCATCGCCGAAGACACCGGACAGGCCGGCGTCCGGGCCCTGGCCGATCCCCAGGTCGTCGCCCGGCTGCGCGCCCTCGACCCCACCCGCACCAACCGCGGCACCCCGCGCGACATGACGCGCCTGCTCACCGCCATCTGGCGCGACCGGGCCTGCCCGCCCGAGTACTGCGCCGCCCTGCGCCGGATCCTCGGACTCCAGGTGTGGCCGCACCGGCTGGCCTCCGGCTTCCCGTTCGACGACGTACACGTATCCGGCAAGACCGGCAGCCTGCCGACCGTGCGCAACGAGATCGGCGTCGTCGAGTACCCGGACGGCGGCCGTTACGCCGTCGCCGTCTTCACCCGCGCGGCAAGCACCGCCGCGACGCTCCCGGCGGCCGACGCCGTCATCGGCACCGCGGCCCGGATCGCCGTCGAGGCCCTGCGCGCCCCCTGAAGCCCCAGGCACACTTACGGATATGACCGACCCGTCGACCACACCGCGTATGCCACGCATCGGACTGCTCGGCACCGGCCCCTGGGCGGCTGCCACCCAGGCACCGGCGCTCGCAGCGCACCCCGACGCCGAGTTCGCGGGCGTGTGGGGGCGCAGGCCGGAGGCGGCCGCCGTGCTCGCCGCCGCCCACGGCACCACGGCGTACGCCGACGCCGACGACCTCTTTGCCGCATGCGACGCCGTCGCGATCGCGCTGCCGCCCGACGTCCAGGCCCCTTTGGCGGTACGGGCGGCGGCCGCCGGATGTCACCTGCTGCTGGACAAGCCGCTCGCGACGACGGTGGCGGGGGCGCGCGAGGTCGTCGAGGCGACGCGGAAGGCGGGCGTATCGTCGGTGGTCTTCTGCACGCTGCGCTTCGCGACGGGCACGACGGAGTGGATCGCCGAACAGGCGGTGGTGGACGGCTGGTTCACGGCGCACGCGCGCTGGCTGGGCGCACTGTTCTCGCCCGGCGCGGACAGCGTGTACGCCCGATCCCCCTGGCGCGGCGAGAAGGGCGCGCTGTGGGACGTGGGACCGCACGCCCTGTCCGTACTCCTGCCGGTGCTGGGCGACGTTACGTCGGTGAACGCGGCGCCGGGCCCGGGGGACACCGTCCACCTCGTACTGCGGCACACCTCGCAGGCGTCGAGCACGGTCACGCTGAGCCTGAGCGCCCCGGCGGGCGCGGCGGGCGCGACGGTGGAGCTGCGTGGCACGGCGGGCGTGGCGGAGCTGCCGCCGTGGGGCGGCGGGCTCGAATCCTTCGCCGCGGCCATCGACGCACTGCTGCACGCCGTACGCACCGGAGAGCCGCATCCCTGCGACGCGGGGTTCGCCCTACGGCTGACGGAAATCCTCGCCGCCGCGGAGACGCAACTATCCAGCCCGTCCGGCGTTTGAGGACCGGGGTCTGGGGCGGAGCCCCAGTTTCGGGAAGGGGCGGGGTAGGGGAAAGAAAAGCCCCCGCCCGCGCCCTACCCCACGCGCTCGATCCGCGCGTTCCGGATCAGGAACTTCCCAGGCTCCCGCACCTGCTCGAACGCCGCGTTGTTCAGCAGGGCACAGCTCCCAGAGGCGGAAGTCACCTCAACAGTCGTCGACTTGGAGTTGTCGAGGTTCGTGACCTTGAGCTGCGTACCGACAGGGAACTCCCCGCTGGAAGCGGCAGGCGCCCCGCCTTCCCCGGACAGTGTGACAGTGGACCCGGCACAGACCACTTCGCCGACCGCCCCCGCACCCGCGCCACCCTCCTCCGGAGGGGCAGCCTCGTCCACCGGCGGGGCACTCACGTCCACCGGCGGGGCGCTCCCGTCCGCCGGCGGGGCGCTCCCGTCCGCCGGCGGAGCCCCCGCGTCACACCCGGCCGCCGCCTGCTGACGCTTGATCTGCTCGATGACCGCCTCCCGGTTGGCGATCCGCGCATCCGACTGCGCATCAGGATTGGCCCGCTGCCCGGCGATGAACTGCTCGTTGTTGCTCAGCGCGGTGGCCAGTCCGTCGCAGGCCACCGAGGCCTGACTCGTACCGGTCATCACCACGGCGGTGCCCGCGACCAGCGCGGTGGCGCCCGCCAGCAGGGCGAGCTTCTTCTTGCGACTGAGGGTTTTCTTGCGCGACACGTGCGACTCCTGTCCGCGGCCGAGTGCCGTGTGCACCACGGCCGCATGGGTTTCCGTGTGCCGTTACGTACGAGTAGCAACCCCGTCCGTCTCAACCACCCCAGCAACAACTTCCGCATCAGGCAGGCGGCAGCGCCCGGCACAACGCATCCAGCGCACCCGCGTACGCGTGCTCGGCCGGCGTCGAATACCCCACGACGAGCCCGTCACCCCCACTCCCACCCCCAATGTCCGGATGCCGGTAGTCGGACAGCCCCTCCACCGCCAGCCCCTGCCACGCCGCCGCTTTCACCACCGCCCGCTCGGTGCCGGCCGGCAGCTCCAGCACGGCGTGCAGACCGGCCGCGATCCCCGTCACGCGCACCTGCGGCGCACGCTCCGCCAGCACCTCCACCAGCCGGTCGCGCCTGCGCCGATGGCGCTGCCGCATCCGGCGCACATGACGGTCGTACGCCCCCGACGCGACGAAGTCGGCCAGCGTCAGCTGCTCCGTCGCGCTCGACCACTGTTCCCGCTCGCCTTTCGCCGCCACGATTCCACTCACCAGCCGCTCCGGCAGCACCATCCACCCGATCCGCAGCGTGGGTGAGAGGCTCTTGCTGACCGATCCGATCAGGACCACATGGTCCGGATCGAGTCCCTGCACCGCGCCCACCGGCTGCCGGTCGTAGCGGAATTCGCCGTCGTAGTCGTCCTCCAGGACCAGCCCGCCCGTCGCCCGCGCCCAGTCCACGACGGCCGCCCGCCGCTCAGGACCCAGCGGCCCGCCGGTCGGGAACTGGTGCGCGGGAGTGAGCAGTACGGTCCCGGTCCCACGCCCGGCCAGTTCACCCACCCGCGCCCCGTCCTCGTCGACCCCGACCGGCACGGTACGTACCCCCTCCTGCGCCAGCAGCGCGCGATGGAACGGCAGCCCGTACGCCTCCACCGCCCACGCCCCGCCCACCACCCGCGCCAGCAGCCGCAGCGCGTGCGCGGCCCCCGAGCACAACACGATCCGATCGGCGTCCGTCCGTACCCCGCGCACCCGCGCCAAGTACTCAGCGAGCGCCTGCCGCAGTTCCGCCCGGCCCTGCGGATCGCCGGGCCCGAAAGCGTCGTTGGGCGCGGCGCTCAGTGCCCGGCGGGCGGACGCGAGCCAGGCGGTGCGCGGGAAGGCGGAGGGGTCCGGTCGGCCCTGGACCAGGTCGTACGTCGGACGGGCGGCCCGCGTGGGCGTGCGGGCCCGCTGTGCCGGCGCGGCCGGAGCCGCCCGCTGCGCGACGCGGGTCCCGGACCCCTGCCTGGCCGTCAGCCAGCCCTCCGCGACGAGTTCGGCGTACGCGTCGGCGACCGTATTGCGGGCGAGCCCGAGGTCGGCGGCGAGGGAACGGTACGGCGGCAACCGCGTCCCCGGCGCGAGCCGCCCGCTCCGAATCGCCTCACGCAGCGCCCGCATGAGCACGGTGCGCCGACTGCCGGAGCCCGCCTTCTCCAATTCCAGATGCAGATCGCTGCCGAGCTCCTCCGCGGAATTGACCCACGATTCTGCCACTGAAATGCACCCCTTCGACGGTCGCCTGCGTCCATAGAGTCGTACACATGACGACGACAGAGATCAAGCAGACGCCCGCTGCCTCCGCCTCCTCCACCGCCCTCGCCTCCGCCCCCACTCGCCTCAACTTCGCCAAGGCCGCCCCCAAGGCGTTCAGGGCCGTGATCGGCCTCGACGCCGCCGCCCGCGAGGGACTCGACCCGACGCTCGTGGAGCTGGTGCAGATCCGCTCCTCGCACCTCAACCACTGCGCGTACTGCCTGCACATGCACACCTCCGACGCCCGCAAGGCGGGCGAGAGCGAGGAGCGGCTGCACATGGTCGCGGTGTGGAAGGAAGCCGCGCACTTCTTCACGGAGAAGGAGCAGGCGGCTCTGGCCCTCACGGACGCGGTGACGCTGATCGCGGACGGCGGCTTGCCGGACGACGTGTACGCACGTGCGTCGTCCCACTTCGACGACAAGGAACTGGCCCAGCTCCTGGCCCTGATCTTCACGATCAACACCTGGAACCGCATCGCGCTGGCCACCGCGAAGACGGCGGGCGAGGACGAACGAGTGTCGTGACCACTCAGGGAGTTCCCGGCGCCTTCCCGTCCTCGTGCGCCACGACGTTCTTGTTGACGTACGTCAGGAGCTGAGTGGCCTGTTCGGTCAGCTCCGCCTCGCGCGTCTCGGAGCCGTCCGCCCACTGCGCGTTGGAGAAGACCACCGACCGGACCGTCATCAGCCGCCTGAACACCCCCGGGGATCCGGGCGGTACGGTCGGCAGACCGGCCTCGGGCGGCGGATCGAGCGAGACGACCTGGTAGGTGACCGGGTCCATCGAGACCATCGCGAAGACCGACGCCGCGTCCTCGGCCCGCTTGAGGCTCAGTACGCCGACGGTCACCTGCGAGCGCCGCTCGGCATCGGTGAACAGGGCGGAAGTCAGCTGCAGGCACCCACTGCCCTGGGCTATGAGCCCGGCGAGTTCCTGCGACATGCCGCGCTCGCACTCGGTGGTGGTGCCCACGTCGATGCGGCGGTAGACGGTGCCGTCGGCGAGCCGCACGGTCTTCGCGGGGAAGGCCTGGGTGGGGCGTACGACGGGACGCGCGAGCAGCGAGGGCAGCGAGGGCAGCGCGGCGGGCGCGTCGGGGGGCAGCGCGGCGCTGACGGAGGGGACCGGGACGGCCGGGGCGGCTGTGCGCGAGGACGGCGCGTCCTTGGTACGGGCCGAATCGACGAGGGAGCCGGCCCCCTGGGCCGCGACGTACAGCACCGCACCCACCGCCACAGCGGAGACCACCCCGACCACGGCCACCGCGCTGCCGGCGATGAGCCACGTGCGGCGCTTCGACCGGGGGGCCGGGGGCGGGGGC
>NZ_JAGGPA010000001.1 GCF_018614035.1 Streptomyces sp. ISL-96 | reverse complement strand
GGGGGCCGGGGGCGGGGGCGGCGGGGGAGGAGGAAACGGGGGCGGGTAGGAACCGTACGGACCGTGATCACCAGAACTCATGGCCGCGGAGGGTAGCAGCGGTATCCCGCCCAAGTCCCGCCGGGCGACGAACCACCCAAATCACCCCGCGCGCCCCGTCACCGGGACATGGCGTCCCGCACCGCCTCGTCCGTACGCGCCACCACGGCCGTACCGTCCTCCGCCGTGATGATCGGCCGCTGGATCAGCTTCGGATGCTCGGAAAGGGCCGCGATCCACCGGTCCCGCGAACCCGCGTCCCGCGACCAGTCCTTGAGCCCCAGCTCCTTCGCCGCCGCCTCCTGCGTGCGCGTGATGTCCCACGGTTCGAGCCCGAGCCGCTCCAGCACCGCACGGATCTCGTCCTGTGTCGGTACGTCCTCGAGGTAGCGGCGCACCGTGTAATCGGCGCCCTCCTCGTCCAGCAGATGCAAGGCGCTGCGGCACTTCGAACACGCGGGATTGATCCAGATCTCCATGGCCGCAACCGTACCCCCAGGCACCCGTCAAACAGGGTCTGGCCAGGGCCGATTGTCAGTGGTGGGCAGTAAAATCGAGGTAGTCAGAGAGGGTTCCCGACCGCCCCAGGAGGATGCCCATGGCCGCAGCCGCACTGTTCTCGATCGCTCCGCAACCCCTGTCGAAGACCCCACTGCCGGCCGGACGGCCGCGCGCGTGGTACGAGACCCACAACCGCCGCCTCAAGGCGATGCGCCTGGCGATCGCGCTGCTCGACACAGGCGTGTACCACCCGTCGCAGGCACCCAACCGCAAGATACGCACCACCGCGGAGCTCATCGGCATCCACCCGCCGTCGGACACGACGTGCCGGATGGTGCGCACGCTGATCCGCTACGGCCGCTGAACTGAGGCCGGGGGCGCGTCTTCGGCACGACCGAAGGCGCGCCTCTGCCCGGAAAGCGCACTGCCTCGCGGAAGTGTGACGCGTCACAGGCACTTTCAACTTCGTTACTCACCAGTACAGTTGCTCCGAAATCGCGATCTGCCCCCACGCGGAGAGGGTCGAATGAGCACTTTGGAAGCCGCAACGCTCGATCAGGTGGTCGACACAGCCCGGTATCCCCTGTCGGAACTCGACAGCGCCGAGGGGCGGGACATCGTCTCCCGTGCCCGGCGCGAACTGTCGGCTCTCGGCTGCACCGTGCTGCCGGACTTCATCCGCCCGTCGCTCCGCGACGTTCTGCGGCAGGAGTGCTCGGCCATCGCCCCGCTGGCCCACTCCGACGTCGAAACGGTCAACGTCTACAACATCGCGGTGGGCTCCACTCTGCCGGAGAACCACCCCGGCCGGAGAACCTTCCAGCGGGGCAACGCGTTCGTCGCCCGCGACCGCATACCCGTGGATTCCCTCATCAGCCGGCTGTACTCCCACAAGACGTTCCAGCGGTTCGTCGCGCGCTGCTTCGGGCTGCCGACGCTGCACGAGCTGGCGGACCCGCTCTCCGGGCTGGTCCTCAACGTCGTCGCACCGGGGAAGGAGCACCCCTGGCACTTCGACACCAATGAGTTCACCGTGAGCATGCTCACCCAGCAGCCGCAGTCCGGTGGCGACTTCGAGTACTGCCCCAACATCAGATCCGCGTACGACGAAAACTTCGACGACGTCCGCGACGTACTGGACGGCCGGGGCGAGCGCCTCACCCGCCGCCTCCCCCTGCGACCGGGCGACCTCCAGCTGTTCAAGGGCCGCTACTCCTTGCACCGGGTCAGCCCCGTGCGGGGCGAAGTCGCGCGTCACTCCGCGATATTCGCCTACAGCGAGCGCCCCGGCGTGATCGGCAATGTGGCAAGAACCCGGCAGCTCTTCGGCCGGGTACTGCCCGAGCACCTGGCGTCCGAAGGCCGGGCCGTGCGGGGCGACCGGCTGCTGGACTGACCGACTGCCGGATCGACCGACCGCCGGGCCCGCAGTTCGCCATCAACAGAGGAGCAAGCCCCGTGCGTTTCGACGCGACCGGAAAAGTCTCGCTCGACCACATCTACACGCAGCCCGACCCGGGCACCTACTTCAGCGTCCTGCGCCCGCTCGGCTACTGCGTCCCGCAGCTGGCGAAGCCCTACTTCGCGAAGCTCATCAAGGAGTACGCGGAGTCCCAGCAGGTGGCGGAGCCGAAAGTGCTGGACATCGGCTGCTCGTACGGAATCAACGCCGCCCTGCTGAAGTACGACGCGACCATGGACGAGCTCTACGCGCGCTACTCCAACGGGGGCGGCCGCCAAGCCCTGCTGGCCCGCGACCGCGAACTGTCCCGCTCCCGCCGCCCCGCGCGCGGCATCCGCATCGTAGGCCTGGACACCTCTGCCAGTGCCCTGTCCTACGCCCTGGAGGCGGGGTTCCTCGACGACGCGGTGAACGCCGACCTGGAGGAACACGAGCCCACACCGCAGCAGCGCGCCCAGTTCGCCGGGACGGACCTGGTGATCTCGACGGGCTGCCTCGGGTACGTGACCGAGCGGACCCTCACCCGGGTCGTCCGGGCGCAGGGCGGCCGCCGGCCCTGGATGGCCCACTTCGTGCTGCGGATGTTCCCGTTCGACCCGGTCGAGCGCGCGCTGGCCGGTCTCGGCTACCGGACCGTCCGCGTCGAAGAGGTGTTCAAGCAGCGACGGTTCGCCTCCCCCGAGGAGCAGTCGCTCGTACTGGACAGATTGTCCGCCGCCGGGGTGGATGCGCGGGGCCTGGAGGCGGAAGGCTGGCTCTACGCGCAGCTCTACCTGTCCCGCCCCACAACAACCACAGGTCCCCACGACCCGAATCGAGAGCAGAATTGAACACGAGCCGGGCAACAGCAGCCGTCGACACGACCTTCTCCCAGGAGTACCGCCTGCCGCGCGTGCCGCTGCCCACGCTGGAGGCGAGCTGCGAGCGGTTCCTCGCCTGGTGCGCGCCGCTGCTGACCGCCGGCGAACGGGCGGCCACGGAAGCGGAAGTGGCCGCCTTCCTACGCCCGGAAGGCCCCGGCCGGGTTCTGCACAGGGCACTGGAGGAGTACGACGCCACCGACGGCGTACACAGCTGGCTCGACACCTTCTGGCCGTACCGCTACCTGGGCCGCCGCGACCGGATCGCCCTCAACGCCAACTTCTTCTTCCTGTTCAAGGACTCCGGCGAGGAGCAGGTGGAGCGGGCGGCGGGCCTCATCGCGGGAGCCCTCAACTACAAGCAGCAGCTCGACCAGGAACTCATCCCGCCGGTCGTACAGCGCGGCGCGCCCCAGTCGATGGTGCAGAACAAGTACCTGTTCTCCACGACCCGCATTCCCGGGGCGGAACTGGACACCGTCCGCAGCCCGTACTCCGAGGCGTCCCCGGGCCCGTCCGAGGCGCGCCACATCGTGGTGTTCTTCAGGGGCGGCATGTTCCGGCTGGACGTGCTCGGCGCGGACGGTGTGCCGCACAGCCTGGACGACCTGCGGGCAGGCCTGCGCGCCGTCATGAAGGCCGGCGCCGTACCCCCCGCTCCCCATACCTCCATCGGCCACCTCACCACCATGGCCCGCGTGGAGTGGGCGGCGGCCCGGCAGACACTCCTCGCGTGCCACCCCCGCAACACCGATGCCCTGAACACCATCGAGACCGCCCTGTTCTGCGTCTCCCTGGAGGACTTCGCACCGTCGGACACCCAGGCGGCGTGCGACGAGCTGCTGTACGGGGACCGGGGCAACCGCTGGTTCGACAAGGCCGTGTCCTTCATCGTCTTCGCCGACGGCCGGGCGGGCATCAACGTCGAACACTGTGAGCTGGACGGCACCACCATCCTCAGCTTCACCGACGCCCTCCTGAGCACCCCCGCCGACGAGCACTCCCGCAGGTCCGGAGCCCGCCCCCAGGGCCCGCCGGCCCCGGAACCCATCACGTTCGAACTGAACGACACCCTGCGCGCCCAGGTATGCTCCGCCGCCGACGCCTTCGCGCAGTACGGGCAGAACACGGCCACCAGCACCCTCTCCTTCGAGGACTTCGGCGCCGACACAGCCAAGGCACTCGGCGTCTCACCGGACGCGTTCGTCCAGGTCGCCTACCAACTGGCCCACCAGCGTGCGAAGGGCCACCTGGGCGCCACGTACGAATCGATCGCCACCCGGCAATACCGGCACGGCCGCACGGAGGCGATGCGCGTAGTCACCCCGGAAATGCAGGACTTCGTAACGACGATGGACGACCCGACGACGGACGCACACACCCGGCGCACCGCGTTCCGCGCCGCCGCCGACAAGCACGTGGCACGTGCGAAGGAATGCCAGGCGGGCCAGGCCCCGGAGCAACACCTGTGGGAACTGGAACTGATCCAGCGCCGCCGCGGCAACGAACTGGGCGTAACGCAGCAGCCACCCCTCTACCGCACTCCGGGCTGGCTGAAGATGCGCGACGACTACCTGAGCACCAGCTCAGCGCCCTCGGCCAACATCCAGTACTTCGGCTTCGGCTCCACCAGCCCCCGCTGCATCGGCGTCGCCTACGTACTCCTGCCCCACCGCTTCAACCTCTACCTGAGCACCCCGCTCCGGGTGGCCGCCCAGATGCAAACCTTCGCCACCCGCCTCCGCGAGGCGGTAACCGAACTGAGCGAACTGCTCGCGTCCGAGGGCTGACCCGGGCGACTGAGGGCCGTCACGCCGTACAACACCGGGTGACGGCCCTCGGCCAGAAGTCCCGACTCAGGTCTCACCCGACGGCTGGAGGTGAGAGGACACAGCCGGGTCGGGCGCCCATTCCGCCGCCATGGATCCGTCCAGTTCAAGGCCGAGAGTGTATAGTTGCTCCCCGCGCTCCTGGCCGTCTCTCCTTTCCCATATGTCGGCGAGGGCCCCAATAGCGCTCGAATATCCCGCGTCTACTGCGGCACGGCAGAGTTCACCGGCACTCTCCGTTTGCCCCGCGTCCAGCTGCATCCGGATGAGAGAGATCAGTGCGCGGGAGTGGCCGAGGTCGGCAGCTCTTCTGTAGAGCCTTTCGGCCTCGGCGCCATCGCCGAGGCTCCGTCTGTGATCGGCCACTTGCCGTATGGCCTGAAGATCGCCTTCCGCCATTGCCTGCCGGTAAATCTCTTCCCAGCCGCCGCGCCCTTCCTTCTCAGCCAGGCCTGCGAGCACGGACAGGCCAAGCCACCGACCCTGATACGTAGTCCAGGGGGCATCCCACATTCCCGTGAACTTCGACCCAACCAGGTCAACTGCCTCCCGGGCCAACCGCTTGCCGACTTCTGGACTTGGCGCTTCAGACAGGAGTGAGGCAAGTGCCGCCAGAACAAAGTAATCGCCCATATCGACGGCCTGCCGCGCCGCCCTTTCCGCCCCCGCTATGTCTCCTGCTTTCTCCCGCATGCGCATAAGTTCGAACGCTGCCGATACGTCTCCAGCAGCCAGAGCCCGACCGAAGAGGCGATCCGCGGCTTCAGAATCGCCCGCGAGCATGCGGATCCGACCGCAGAATGTCAAAGCTTCCGCGTCGCCGAGATCTGCGGCAGCGAGAGCGAGTTGTTCCGATTCCTCGCTGCTCTCCAGGTACTCGGGCAACTGCGCGAGAGCGAGAAGCGCGGTAGGGTGGCCTGTCTCCGCCGCGGCGCGAGCGAGGCGCTCTGCCTCCGCGTGGTTGTCGGCTTCCTTATGCAGCAGGACCAGGTTGAGCAGTGGGTCCCTGTATCCCACATCCCAGGCCTTCCACGCCAAATTCTCCGCATCGACAAGAGGCCCCCGGTCCTGGCAGAAGTACGCCAGTTGCGCCCACGACGCGGAGTGGCCGCCTTCGGCAGCTTCTCTGAAGAGGGTGTACGCCATGTGCAGTCTGCTGCGGCTCTCGGCGGAGCCGGCCAGCTCGTGGAGATCGGCGGCACTCGCCGAGTACCGCTTTGCCGCCTCCCAGAAGAGGGCTGGGGGAAAGATAAAGCGGCGGACGTTGCGGGCGTGATGGTCGAGGTAGTCAGCCAACCGGTACACGTCAGGTATCGCGCCCATACCGCTCGGACTCGCCACATCATGGAGGGGTGCGGCCACTCCCATAATCTTCGTGCGCGCGTAGGCCAGAGCCCGCGAGAACCAGTCGGGTGGGGCGGCGGCGCGCTGCGCTTCTGTCAGGTAGCCGGGAGCCGCAGCTTCGAGGAACCGGGCAGAGAGCGGAGAGGTATGCCCCAGACGGCGGGCATCCATGGCAGCGGTGATGACCGCCTTGCCATAGCAGTCCGGCGGCCCGTCTCCTTGCTCGTAATGGTCGACCAGTTGGGGGCCGGCTGCGAGCGTCTGCGTAATCGCTGCGTCTCTGCTGGTACGTACGGCAACGAGCAGTGACGAATCATCCAGGGCGTGTACGGACTTCAACGCGGACCCGTGGAAGGCATTCGGTACGTGAAACAGGTCCGCCTGGGCAAGCAGAGCACGCGCTTGCTTGTGAGGATCCTTGCCGTTGTCGTCCAGCCGAGTGAGCGTGCGGTGATGCTCGGGCCACAGAGTCGCGATGATGACGACCGGGCCGCGCCGCTCCAGTTGCCGGCGCAGAGCTACGGCGGCCGCCTCTCCGGAATGACCTGACAGAAAGCCCTGAGCCTCGTTCAGCCACAGCACCGTCCGCGGGGCAAGAGCGTCTGCGGCCAGCACCGACAAGAGACTGTCCGTGTCTTTCGGGAAGACCAACTGCCAATCGCTCAGACATGTCCGTACGGCTTCGTAGGCAGTGCGGGTCTTTCCGGTGCAGGACTCACCGCGTACCACCACGAGCACGGCATCCTTGCCGGCAGCCACCGTATCCAGACGTGCGCGCAACCGCTGGTCGTGTTCGCGTTCGACATACGACGGCAGAACGAAACTCTGGCCCGATGTACCAGGCGACGCCTCCGAAGCGCCGGGGATCGCCGGGTGCACCCCGAGCTGCTGAGGGTGCCAGTTCGCCAGTGGACGAGGCTTGTCGGTCAGCGACCCGAGACGTGCGGCAGCGTCGTGGTCAGCGAGAGCAGCGACAGCGCGTTCACGCTGTACCCCAGTCCCGATCGCCTTCGCCCTCAGTCGAGCGACCTCGTGGTGCCGGTCACGCCAACTGACCGGGTCCAGTAGCAGTTGCTCCTCGCGAGACATCTCGATTCCTGCTCGTTGAGCGGTATCGCGCAGCTCAACGACAGCGGCAATGAACGTATCTGCCTGCTGGGGGAACCGGCTGCCGTGCAGCCATTCCCTGATCGTCGTCGGTGAGCCGACGCCTGCTGAGCGTGCCAGTGGTCTCAACGTCAGATGCCGCGCCAAGCGCGTGCGGTACAGCTCCCCCAGCCGGCGCAGGTCCGCGAAAAAGGCGTCCTCTCCCGCTCGGGAACCCCCGTTGGTCACCATCCGCTCCCCTGGTTGTCCAGTACGTCCTGCGTATCGCTGGACACATTGGCGATGCGCTCCCCCGCACCAGGCACACCACCCGATCGGTGTCCAGAGTTTCGCACACAGCTGCTGAACGCCCCGTTGGACATGGACTGTTGGGCACGTCATTCGACAGCGTCTCCACCGAGGAGCCCCGTATGCCTGTTAGCGACGTCGTCCACCGGAGCGTCGGCCTCCTGACCGATGCCTTTACTCCTTTGGGCACACTGCTCTTGGCCGTCTTCCTGCTGATATATATCGGCGTGATCCTCCCGGCTGTGTGGTCTCATCACGCGTACCGCCGCAGGGCGGCCAGAGGAATGCTCGACCTTCTGCTGCGGGCATTGAAAGTGAGGACCCGATGAACAGCGACGACCTCGACAACACCGTCTCCGACGCGCCGACGACCCGTATGCAGCGGATCGCGCGCAGTCGTGGCGCGCGTATCACCCGAGCAGCGGCGGGAGGAGCGGGCCGTCTGGTCATCGCCGTGCTCAAGGCCGCCGCCACACCGGCCACCCCCGAGCAGGTCACGGCCGACGCCATTGCGAGCATTGCCAAGGACGTCTCCAGCATTGAGGACATCCTCAACTCCCTTTCCGGCCGCAGGCAGTCAGAGGCCTCGGAGGAGTTCGGCGACAGCCTTCACACGGTCGCCTCAGACCTCGCACGCATCGTGATGGACCTGGAGCGCTTCGCTGCCGAGGACGACGACCTGTGAGCGATGCCGGCTCCGTTGGACGGGTTCAGCCCGCCCGCCCCGGCGACCCCGCCCGGGTAGGCCCGTACCGGGTCATCGGCCGTCTCGGCTCCGGTGGCATGGGCACCGTCCACGCCGCTCTCGATCCTGCCGGGCAGAGGGTAGCTGTGAAGGTGATCCACGCGGCGCAGGCCGAAGACCCGGAGTTCCGGGCCCGCTTCCACCGCGAAGTTGTCCTCTCCTCCCGCGTGTGCGGCCCGTGCCTCCTACCACTACTGGCGGCTGATCCCGACGCCGCTGCCCCGTGGCTCGCCACCGAGTACGCGCCCGGCCCCACCCTGAACCAGCACCTGGCCGGCCACGGACCGCTTGCGGGCGGCAGCCTGTACGCGTTCGCGACAGGCACCGCACAGGCCCTGGCCGCTATCCACCAAGCCGGTGTTGTCCACCGCGACATGAAGCCGCAGAACGTCATCCTCACGCCGGCAGGGCCCAAGGTTCTGGACTTCGGTATTGCCCACGCCGCCGACGGCACCTCGGTAACCCGCACCGGCGTCATGACCGGCACCCCCGGCTGGATCTGCCCCGAGCACTACCGCAGCGGCACCGCCGGACCCGCAGGCGACATGTTCGTCTGGGGTGCCCTTGTCGCCTACGCGGCCACCGGCCGCCTCCCTTTCGGCACCGGCGCACCGGACGTGGTGGCCTTCCGCGTCATGTCCCAAGCCCCCGACCTCGAGGGTGTTCCGCAGGGCCTGCGGGAGACCCTGGAGAAGGCCCTCGCCAAGGAGCCGGACGAGCGGCTGACCGCGACCGAGGCCGCCGAGGAATGCTCACAGCTCCTCGCGTCCCAGGCCACGCAAGTCCTCAGCAGCGAGGCCGCGATGGAGTCGACCCTCGTCGGGGACCTCATCGGGGCCGAGTGGGACATGCCTGTCCTCGACGACCCCACCTGGCACACGCCCCCCGCCCGCTCGCGGACGAGGCTGTACGCGACAGTCGCGACGGCGGCCGTCGTCGTCGGCGGTGTGACCGGGGCATTCCTCGCGTTGATGCCCGCCGAGACCGGCAGCACGTCCGGGCACAAGAGTCCGAAGTCGTCTCAGGGAAGGACAACGGCGCCGGCTCCCGGCTCGACCGGTGCACCGGCTGCAGCCAACAAGGGTGACGCGAAGATCAAGGACGATCCGCTGCCCGCGTACACGAGGGAAGGGCGTGGGGGAGAGCCCCGCTTCGAGGAGTGGGAAGCTGCCCGTGGCCCGGCCGTCACTGCCGAGAAGGGAGCAGCGTCCGCGATCAAGGATCGTACGGAAGCCCTCCTCGCGGACGACGGCATGACCGAGGCGACCGTGGACATCACGTACAACCACGCCGCCCAAACCGTTTTCGTGACCTCGGACCCGCAGCCGCTGTGGGGCGACTCCGCGCACGACACGTTTCTCCAGAACGCCGAGAAGGCGGCATGCCAGGAACTCTCCGAACGGCTGGGCTTGAACCCGGGCGGCTGGTCGTACGGCCGGTACGCCATCTACTGGCGCGAACTCATGACACCGGCGACCAGCGACACCATCCACGTTCTGGGATACGGGGACGCGGCCGGCGGCTGCGAAGGCCTTGAAGGCAGGGAGTATTCATGGCAGCCGGACACAGAGGGGCTGGAGAGAGCGCAGACCCCGAGCACGAGCCGGGACGAGATCCGGGTGGCCGACGAGACCGTCAACCGCCTCTTCTCCGAGTGGAACGGCAACTCCCGCCTGGTCAACGATCCCAATTACATCAGCCACAGCGACACGAGTATCGGCTTCGATTCGTTCAAGAGCGTCATGTACGTGTGGGCGCGGAAACCCGAATGGGACCAGCACACCCGGAGCCGGTGGGCAGAGGCAGCCGCCACCGTCGCCTGCGACACCATCACCACTGAGGCCGGCGCCCGTAAGGAATGGGCCTACTCCCAGTACGCCGTCGCCATCCGCGGCAGCGACGGCCGTGCCACTTTCCTGCGCTGGGGATCAGGCTCGAGCTGCCTGGAATGACCCGGGGTACGACCGCCTGCGGCGTGAACGACGACGAGCCGCCCCCTGCTCCGTGAGGTGCAGGTGACGGCTCGCCATGATCGTGTGTGCCAGGCCGGCGACGGCCTGTCGGCTAGATGTCGAAGTACAGCTCGAACTCGTGCGGGTGCGGGCGGAGCTGGATCGGGGCGATCTCGTTCACGCGCTTGTAGTCGATCCACGTCTCGATCAGGTCGGGGGTGAAGACACCGCCGGCCAGCAGGTAGTCGTGGTCCGCCTCGAGGGCGTCGAGGACGGCCGGGAGCGAGGTCGGGACCTGCTGGACGTTCGCGTGCTCCTCCGGAGCCAGCTCGTACAGGTCCTTGTCGATCGGCTCGGCCGGCTCGATCTTGTTCTTTACGCCGTCCAGGCCCGCCATCAGGAGCGCCGAGAACGCGAGGTACGGGTTCGAGGACGGGTCCGGGGCGCGGAACTCGACGCGCTTGGCCTTCGGGTTCGAGCCCGTGATCGGGATACGCATCGCAGCCGAGCGGTTGCGCTGCGAGTACACCATGTTGACCGGGGCCTCGAAGCCGGGCACCAGGCGGTGGTACGAGTTCACCGTCGGGTTCGTGAAGGCCAGGAGCGACGGGGCGTGCTTGAGGATGCCGCCGATGTAGTAGCGGGCCATGTCCGACAGGCCGGCGTAACCCTGCTCGTCGTAGAACAGCGGGTTGCCGCCCGACCACAGGGACTGGTGGACGTGCATGCCCGAGCCGTTGTCACCGAAGATCGGCTTCGGCATGAAGGTCGCGGTCTTGCCGTTGCGCCAGGCGACGTTCTTCACGACGTACTTGAAGAGCATCAGGTCGTCGGCCGCGGCGAGCAGCGTGTTGAACTTGTAGTTGATCTCCGCCTGGCCGGCCGTGCCGACCTCGTGGTGCTGGCGCTCGACCTGGAGGCCGTTGCGGTCCAGCTCCATGGAGATCTCGGCACGCAGGTCGGCGAAGTGGTCGACCGGCGGGGTGGGGAAGTAGCCACCCTTGTAGCGGACCTTGTAACCGCGGTTGTTCTCGACCGCACCGGTGTTCCAGGCGCCGGCCTCGGAGTCGATGTGGTAGAAGGACTCGTTCGCGGAGGTCTGGAAGCGCACGTTGTCGAACACGTAGAACTCGGCCTCGGGGCCGAAGTACGCCGTGTCGGCGATGCCGGTGGACGCCAGGTACGCCTCGGCCTTCTTCGCCACGTTCCGCGGGTCACGGCTGTACTGCTCGCCCGTGATCGGGTCGTGGATGAAGAAGTTGATGTTGACCGTCTTGTCCTTGCGGAAAGCGTCAACACGGGCGGTCGACAGGTCCGCGCGGAGCGCCATGTCGGACTCGTGGATGGCCTGGAAGCCGCGGATCGACGATCCGTCGAAGGCCAGCTCCTCGTTCGGGTCGAACGCCGCGGCCGGGATCGTGAAGTGCTGCATCACTCCGGGCAGGTCGCAGAACCGGACGTCGACGAACTTGACGTCTTCGTCGGCGATGAACTTCTTCGCGTCGTCGGCGTTCTGGAACATCCAACTCCTCCTACTCCCACCCGGTGGGGATGGGGTTGCAGCTCTCCGTGCGGCCAGTGCGGTGGCACACGCTGGACCCGACCATAGGCAGACCGGATTTCTCAAGCATGACCCATTTGTTTCGCGCAAGTTAACCGGACCGGCTCCCACCGGCTCCGGACCGGCGGCGAAGGGGCCCGACCTCCAGGGTACGAAAGCGGTCGCAGTACCTTGTACGGGTGGACAACAGGCAAGCAATCGGATCGTGGCTCTCCGGGCCGGGCGAAGCCGCCAAGCAGATGGGTGCCGACACCGGGTACCGCGGTGAGCGGCTCGGACTGCCGGAGCAGGGGCCGGGCGCCATCGCCCCGCTCGGCCGGCGCTTCGGCGCCCTCTTCGTCGACTGGGCCCTGTGCATGCTGATCGCATACGGGCTCCTCACCGGCGGTAACTGGCAGGCGTCCGGAAACTGGGCGCTGGGCGTTCTGCTCGTACTGAGCGTGCTCACCGTCGGCACCATCGGCTCGACGCCCGGCAAGCGCCTCCTCGGCCTGCGGGTCGTCGCGGAGAACGGCGACCGCCTCGGCCTCTTCCGCGTCCTCGTTCGCAGCGTGCTGCTGTGCCTCGCCATCCCGGCCCTGGTTTGGGACCGCGACGGCCGCGGCCTGCACGACCGCCTCGCACGCGCCGTCCAGGTCAGGATCTGATCGTACGAACGACAGAGCGGAAACGACAGAAGGGCGGCCCGGAACCTCTCGGTTCCGGGCCGCCCTTTGAAGTGTGTCGTCAGCGCATCTTTCCGCGCGGCATCTTCCCGCCCTTGGGCATCGGCCCCTTCGGGAGGGGCATGTTCGACATCAGGTCGCCCATGGCGCGCAGCCGGTCGTTGGTCGTCGTCACCTGGGGGCCCTGGAGGACGCGCGGCAGCTTGAGCATCGTGGTGCGCAGCTTCTTCAGCGGCACCTGACCCTCGTCGTTGCCGATGATGATGTCGTGGACCGGTACGTCCACCACGATGCGCGCCATCCTCTTCTTCTCGGCCGCCAGCAGGCTCTTCAGCCGGTTCGGGTTGCCCTCGGCCACCAGAACGATGCCGGCCTTGCCGACCGCCCGGTGTACGACGTCCTGGTTACGGTTCATCGCCACCGCGGGGGTCGTCGACCAGCCGCGCCCGACGTTCTGCAGTACGGAGGCCGCAGCGCCCGGCTGTCCCTCCATCTGCCCGAAGGCCGCCCGCTCGGCGCGGCGTCCGAAGACGATCGCCATCGCGAGGAAGGCCAGCAGGAAGCCCAGAATGCCCAGATAGACCGGGTGATCGATCAAGAAGCCGATCCCGAGGAAGACACCGAACGTGACGATGCCCACGCCCGCGAGAACGAGACCGATCTTGGAGTCGGCCCGCCGGGTCATCTTGTAGGTCAGGGCAATCTGCTTGAGTCGCCCGGGGTTCGCAGTGTCCGCGTTGTCTGCGCGTTCCTTCCTCGCCATGCTGTGAAGTTTACGTTGCCTGGGAAGCCCGGTCGGCCACGGCCTCCAGTACGTACTGAGCCTCGACCCGGTCCTTGGCCCTGCGCCGGTCTTCGAGCACCGATGTCCAGGCGTTGCGGCGTGCGGTGCGCTGTCCGCCGCCCATGAGCAGGGACTCGACGGCGCGCAGAGCGTCGGTGACGGACGGGATGGCGTGAGCGCGGACGGGGGCGGCCTGCATGGTGTGGGTCCCTCCTCGGGGCGGTGACTCGGGAACGACAGCGACTGCTGTGTGCAGCTGTGCGTAAACCTAGGGTCACTGATTGGTGTTACCAGCGCATGACCTGGCGGTCAAACACCCATGAACCCTTAACACGTACGGCTGAATCCCGGGCCCACACCGACGCGGCCCGTACGGTCCCCCTCACCTGCGGGGACTGTACGGGCCGCGTCGTCCCGGCCATTACTGGCCAGTAATTGCTTGTGCTCAGGTTCACACAGCCGGCGTGGCCGCCAGCTGCTCGCGCCGCTCCATCGCCTGGCCGAACAGCCGGCCCGCGCGGTACGACGAACGGACCAGCGGCCCGGACATCACACCGGAGTAGCCGATCTCGTCGGCCTCCTTCTGAAGCTCCACGAACTCGTGCGGCTTCACCCAGCGCTCGACCGGGTGGTGGCGCGGCGAGGGCCGCAGGTACTGCGTGATCGTGATGAGCTCGCAACCCGCGTCGTACAGGTCTTGGAGCGCCTGGCTGACCTCTTCGCGCTCCTCGCCCATGCCGAGGATGAGGTTCGACTTGGTGACCAGGCCGGCCTCGCGGGCGCGCGTGATCACTTCCAGCGAGCGCTCGTAGCGGAAGCCGGGGCGGATGCGCTTGAAGATGCGCGGCACCGTCTCGACGTTGTGCGCCAGCACCTCCGGGCGGGACGAGAAGACCTCGGCCAGCTGCTCGGGAACCGCGTTGAAGTCGGGGATGAGGAGCTCGACCTTCGTACGGCCGGCCTCGCGCTCCGCGGTCATCCCGTGGATCTGGCGCACGGTCTCGGCGTACAGCCAGGCGCCGCCGTCCTCCAGGTCGTCGCGTGCGACGCCCGTGATGGTGGCGTAGTTCAGGTCCATCGTGACGACGGACTCACCCACGCGGCGCGGCTCGTCCAGGTCGAGCGCGGCGGGCTTGCCGGTGTCGATCTGGCAGAAGTCACAGCGCCGGGTGCACTGGTCACCGCCGATGAGGAAGGTGGCCTCGCGGTCCTCCCAGCATTCGTAGATGTTCGGACAGCCGGCCTCCTGGCACACGGTGTGCAGTCCTTCGCTCTTCACGAGCGCCTGCATCTTGGTGTACTCGGGGCCCATCTTCGCCCGGGTCTTGATCCACTCGGGCTTGCGCTCGATGGGGGTCTGGCTGTTCCGGACCTCCAGGCGCAGCATCTTGCGTCCGTCGGGTGCGACTGCGGACACGTCCGGCTCCCTACGACTTCGATTCTTCGGCGCCCACCAGGGTACGCCCGATATTTGTATGGGGATTACGTCTCGCCAACCTATGGCCAGCGGTCCGCATTCCCCGGGCGCTGGACGGCCCGCTAGACGGTGGCCGTCTCGACGGGGCGAGGGGCCAGATCCGCGTTCTCCAGTACGTCCCGCAGGTGTTTCTCGATGACCGGCAGCACCTCGTCGATGGTGACGTCACGGCCCAGCTCGCCCGCGAGTGAGGCGACGCCCGCGTCGCGGATGCCACACGGCACGATCCGGTCGAACCAGGTGTTGTCCGGGTTCACGTTCAGCGCGAAGCCGTGCATCGTGACGCCCTTGGCGACGCGGATGCCGATGGCGGCGAGCTTGCGGTCCTCGCGGCGCTGGCCCGCGTTGGACGGGGCGTACTCGGGACCATTCATCCTCGGGTCGAACTCCTCGTCCTCGAGCCGGGAGTCCAGGTTCAAGTCCAGGGACAGGCCGCCGGCCGAAACCGACGGGCGCTGCTCCACCGGGTCGCCCAGCACCCAGACACCGCTGCGGCCCTCGACCCGGCTCGTCTCCACCCCGAAGTCGGCGCAGGTCAGGATCAGGGCGTCCTCGAGGCGGCGTACGTGCGCCACCACGTCGACCGGGCGCGGCAGCTTCATGATCGGGTAGCCGACGAGCTGGCCGGGACCGTGCCAGGTGATCTTGCCACCGCGGTCCACGTCCACCACGGGGGTGCCGTCCAGCGGGCGCTCGCTGTCCTGCGTACGCCGCCCGGCCGTGTAAACCGGCGGGTGCTCAAGGAGCAGGCAGGTGTCCGGGACCTCGTCCGCGAACCGTGCCGCGTGCACCTCACGCTGCTTCTGCCAGGCCTCCTGGTACTCGACGGCTTCCGCCCCGAACCCCAGTCGGACAAACCGCAGCTCACTCACGGCAACGCCTCCCTTGAACGAACACCGGGCACGTTTCGTGCGCCTCAGCCACTGTACGGCCGCGGCCAATCCGGTCACCGGCCAGGTCGTTTTCGTCAGTGTTCGTCAGCGTTCCCACGAATCCTCACACGATCGGATGAATGTGGGCCGAAGGGGCCGGGACGGATGGCACATGTCGCTAAATTCGCGCCGTTCCATGAGGGCTGCTGCCCGGCGCCCAGAAGGCAGGAGACCGCACAGCTGATGACGGAACGACCCCCGCAGCGCACCCCCAACCGCCAGCTCGCCGCGCTCATCGCGGAAGCGGGATTCTCCAACGCGGGCCTTGCCCGACGGGTGGACCAGCTCGGCCTGGAACACGGCCTCGATCTCCGGTACGACAAGACGTCGGTGACCCGGTGGCTGCGCGGCCAGCAGCCGCGCGGCACCACCCCCGCGCTGATCGCCGAGGTCTTCACCCGGCGCCTCGGGCGTCGCCTGTCCGCCCAGGACCTGGGGCTCGACGCCTGTGCGCCGGTCTACGCGGGGCTGGAATTCGCGGCCACCCCCGAAGAGGCCGTCGACATCGTCAGCGGGCTGTGGCGCAAGGACTCGGGAAGCCACGCCGAACTGCGCAAGATCGCGTTCACCCCGGCCGGTCTGGTCGTCCCGAGCCGGGACTGGCTGATCGGACGCGCGGACGACCGGGTCGCCCGAGGTGATCCGCTGCCGGTGAACGGTGCGCGGGTGCCTGCGCAGGGCCGCGCTCCCGCCGTGCCCCGGCAGCGGCAGACCGGCCAGACCGACCGCGGCCCCGGGCAGCGCGTCTCCGCGGGCGACATCGCGGCGCTGCGCTCGGTCGGCGAGCTGTTCCGGACGCTGGACGACGCGTACGGCGGCGGGCACGCCCGGCAGGCGCTGGTGCGCTATCTGGAGCACGAGACGGAGCCGATGCTGCGCGGTACGTACGGGGAGGCGACGGGGCGGCGGCTCTTCGCGGCCGCCGCCGATCTGACCCGGCTGGCGGGCTGGACGTCGTACGACATCGCGGCGCACGGCCTCGCCCAGCGGTACTTCGTCCAGGCGCTGCGGCTCGCGCAGGCGGCGGGCGACCGCCCGTACGGCTCGTACGTCCTGGTCACCATGAGCCGTCAGGCGGTGTACCTCGGTCACGGGCGGGAGGCGGTGCAGCTGGCGCGGGTGGCGCAGCAGGGCGTGGGGAGCGCGGCCCCGGCCGTCGTGCAGGCGCTGCTGCACTCGGCGGAGGCGCGTGCGCACGGGGTGCTGGGGGAAGTCCGGGCGTGCACGGCCTCGCTCGTACGGGCGGAGCGGGCGATGGAGTCGGCGCGGCCGGGGGACGAACTGCCGCACTGGGCGCGGTTCTTCGACCAGGCGCAGCTGGCGGACGAGTTCGGCCACTGCCACCGGGACCTCCAGCAGTACCGCGCGGCGGCGCAGCACGCGGAGCGGTCGCTCCAGCTGCGGGCGCCGGGCTATGCGCGGAGCCGGCTGTTCTGCCGGGTGGTGCTGGCGACGGCGCGGCTGGGGCTGGGGGAACTGGACCAGGCGTGCGCGCTGGGGGCGGAGTCGGCGCAGCAGGCTACGGAGATGCGGTCGGCCCGGGCGCTGGAGTATGTACGGGATTTCGAGAAGCGGCTGGAGCCGTATCGGGACGCCGCTGCTGTACGGAACTACCGGGAACGGGTTGCGGCGTTGGGGTGACGGTGGGGGTGCGATGCGGGTTGGGTGCGGGTTGCCTGCGGCGCTTTCCCCTACCCGCCCCTTCCCGAAACTGGGGGCAAGCCCCCAGCCCCCCGGACGCCCTCCGGGCGTGTCCTCAAACGCCGGACGGGCTGGATTCGGCAGCAGCATCCAGACCCTGCCCGGCACCACCCAGCCCCTCCGGCGTTTGAGGACCGGGGTCTGGGGCAGCGCCCCAGTTCGGGGCCCCGCGCCCAGCGTTCAGGCCGCCTCGCGCAGGGCCCCCGCCGCGTAACCCGGCTGGATGCCGAAGTCGAGGAGGATCTCGTGCGCGGCCCGGCGGCCCGAGTGGAGCGCGCCCTGGACCGTGCTCGTCTCGCGGTGGTCGCCGCACACGTACAGCCCGGCCAGGAGTCGTACGGGGCGGCGCAGGTCGTGCGGCGCCGGCATCGCCGGGACCGCCTCCCTGTCGTGGTGGACCGCGAGGAGCTCCCAGTCGGCGGTGGATACGCCGTACAGCCTGGCCAGGTGGGCGCGTACCGCGCGGTCGGGGTCCTGCGGGGGTGTGCCCAGGACCGTGGACGAGATCAGCGACCGGCCGTGCGGCGCGCGCGACGGGTCGACCTCGCTGAGTACGGCCGTGTGCGAGACGGGGCCGCTCCGGTCGGCGTCCAGCAGCAGGGCGGGGTCCGCGAGCGGGGACGTGGGCGCGGCGTGGTGAAAGACCGTCACCCGGTGGAAGGGCGGCACCCGCAGGCCCGGCAGTAGTCCGGCGGCGGCGCGGGCCCCGGTGGCCAGCAGAAGGGAGCGGCAGCCGAACGTGCCGTGGTCCTCGGTGGTGACCGACGTGGTCGAAGCGCCGGTCACCCGTACACCTGTACGCACCGTTCCTGGCGGCAGCGTGGCCGCCAGCAGCTCCGGCAGCGCGGAGGCCCCGCCCTCGGGCACGCACAGCCTGCCGCGGGCGAAGCCGCGCAGCGCGAGATCGGCGCACCGGCTGGAGGTGGTGAGCTCCGGGTCGCTGAGCAGTGCCGAGAGCAGCGGGCGCAGGAAACCGTTGACCGTACGGGGTGGCAGTCCGCGTCCGGACAGGGCTTCGGCGGCGGGCCGTTCGGGGCGGGTCATCAGCCGGTGCACGGGTGTGGCCGCGAACCGTCCGAGCGCCGCACCGAGGCGGGCCTGGTCGAGCGCGCCGCCGAACGGCGGTCGCGAGGTGCCCGCCAGGGCGCGCGCGGCGCTGAGCGCGCCCCGGGCGCTCCCGGCCTCTCCCGCGCGGTAGCGGCGGCCCTCACTGTGCACCAGGACGCCGGGCGAGAACGTGCGCAGCGGGAGGCCTTTGAGGCCCGGTGTGCGGAGCAGTTCCGGATACGCGGTGCTGAGGACCTGGCCGATGCGGTCGAGGCGGAAACCGTCGACCTCCTCGGTGGCCATCCTGCCGCCCACGTAAGGGGCTGCCTCCAGGACGCCGACTGTTACTCCGGCGCTGGTGAGCTGATGGGCGGCGGAGAGTCCGGCGACCCCGGCCCCCACTATGACGACGTCCGCGTGGTGTGCGGTGGTGAGCACGTGCCCCTCCCCGAGGTCGGCGCGACTGTGGGGGGACTCATGCCCTCAACAGGTTCACGGAATGCCCGAGTTCGAGTTGAAGCGTAGAAGCGGATGAGGGCGGGCACAGTCGCGCACCGGCGGGGGCATCGGAGCACAACCGGAGCACAACGGTCGTACGACGGACAGAAAGCGACTGGAATCGGTCAATCGGACGGCTCAGTTCAGCGCCGCCCGCAGGGTGTCGTCGATCCCCGGGAACGCGAACGCGAAGCCCGACTCCTCCAACCGCCGCGGCAGCACCCGCTGGCTTCCCAGCACGTCCGCGGAGAGCTCGCCCAGCGCGAGCCGCAGCGCCGGCGCGGGGACCGTGAAGAGCGTGGGCCTCTTCAGCAACCGCCCCATCGCCTCTGTGACCTCCCGGTTGGTGACCGGCTGCGGCGCCGTGAGGTTCACGGGACCGGAGAGCGATTCGGTGTCGATCAGGTGGCGCAGCGCCGCGATGTGATCGTGCATCGAGATGTAGCTCCAGTACTGACGGCCGGACCCCAGCCGCCCGCCGAGCCCCGCCCTGAAGAGGGGAAAAAGCCTTCCCCAGGCACCGCCCTCGCGTGCCACCACAAGTCCCGTACGGGCGAACACCGTCCGTACACCCGCCTCCTGCGCCGGAGCCGCGGCCTCCTCCCACTCCACGCACACGGACGGCAGGAAACCCTCGCCGGGCGGCGCTGCCTCGTCCACCGCGCGTTCCCCGGTGTCGCCGTAGAAGCCGATCGCCGAACCGCACACGAAAACCTTCGGCGGCGCGTCCAGGGAAGCGAGGGTTTCGGCGATCGCGGCCGTACCGAGGACCCTGCTGTCGCGGATCTCCTTCTTGTACGTCTCGGTCCAGCGGTGGTCGCCGACGCCCGCCCCCGCGAGGTGGACGACCGCCTCGCACCCGGCGAGCCCGTCGGCGGTGGCTTTGACGGCCCGCCGCTTGGGGTCCCACGTCACCTCCTCCCGGCTGCTCGCCGCACGCCTGACGAGGCGCACCACCTGGTGTCCGTCCGCGCGCAGCGAGCGCACGAGCGCCGTACCGATGAGACCGGTCGAGCCGGTGACCGCAATCCGCATGCGGCCCATCCTGCCCGCTTTCCCCCGCACCGGCGTGCGGGGGTGCACGAGGCGCTCACGAGGCGTGCGCTGAGGGGCGTGCGGTAAGCCCCTGAGCCATAGTGGGAGGGGTGAAGGAGCTCCGGATGCCGCCCACGTCAGCGACCCGCGCGACGACCCGCGGGTCCTTGGCCCGATGAGCTCGGCCCGGGCCAGGGGCGCGGAAGAGGCCCCCGGCTGGCTGCGCGGAACGCCGCAGCCGCGCTGGCTCAGGGCCCTGCCCGCGGTGATCCTCGCGGCCCTCACCTTCGCCCAGATCGTCACGCCCGAGACGCTCGAGCTCGGCTACTTCGTCGTCGCCGTGACACCGGTCGCGGCCCTCGCCTACGGCCCGTTGAGCGTCGCCGCGCTCGGCGGCCTCACCCTCCTGACGCTGAGCCTGCCGTACGGCCGCCGGATCTGGGACGTCGAGACCCCCGACCTGCTCGCGGTGGTGGTCGTCGTCGTGCTCAGCGTGGTCATCTCGTGGGTACGCACCCGGCGCGAACAGCAGCTCGTGACGGTCCGCACGGTGGCGGAGGCCGCGCAGCTCGCCGTCCTGCCGCCGCTGCCCGCCGCTGTGGGCCCGGTCCGGTGCGCGGGGCTCTACCGGTCCGCGCAGCGCGGGCTGCTGGTGGGCGGGGACCTGTACGACGTACGTGAGGGGCCGCACGGCGTCCGGGCCCTGGTGGCCGACGTACAGGGGCACGGTCTTGAGGCGGTTTCGACGGTCGCCGCGCTGCTGGGTGCCTTCCGGGAAGCCGTGCTGGACGAGGGGGAGCTGTCGCGGGTCGCGGCGCGGCTGGACCGGCGGCTGATGGTCGACTCCGCCGCCGTGGAGCACGCGGAGCTCTTCGCCACGGCGGTCGTGCTGGAGTTCCCCGCCGACGAAGCCGTTGTACGGGTCGTCAGCTGCGGCCACCCGCCGCCGCTGCTGCGGGGCGGGACCGCGCGTGAGATCCCGGTGGATCCGGCGCCGCCGCTGGGTCTCGGCCTGACGGGGACCGTGCCGGTGAAAGCGGTGTCCGTACCGCTGGAGCCGGGTGACCGGATCCTGGCCCACACGGACGGTGTGACGGAGGCACGCGACGCCGAAGGCACCTTCTATCCGCTCGCGCAGCGGCTGCCCGCGCTGGCCGCCACCGTACCGGCGGAGGACCTCATGGCCCTCAACGAGGTCGTACGCGAGGACCTGGTGCGCTTCGCGGGCAAGGCGGAGAACGTGCAGGACGACGTGGCCCTGCTCGCCCTCGGGCACGCAGAGATCAGCGACCAGGAGCCGGCAGCCGCATCCCGCCCATGAGTTCGTTCAGGCAGCGCGAGGCGAGTTCGGCGGGGGAGCCGGGGCCCGAGACGGGGGCGTCCGACACCGACCAGGTCTCCAGGGCCGTACGGACGGCTGCGGTGGCGGCGGCCGCGGCGAGCCGGACCTCAAGGGGGTCTGCCCCGGCTCCGGCGAGCCGGCCGAGGACCGGCACCAGCAGCTCCTCCGACTCCTGGTTCACGCGGTACCAGACGGCGCGCAGGGCGGGGTCGCTCTCGGCCGCGCGGAGCAGGCCGCGCGTCCAGTCGAGCTGCTCGGCGGCCTGGGCGTCGGGCGTGGCGAGCGCCTCGGCGACCGCGCTCTCCAGGGCGGTGAGGACTCCGGTGCCGGGCTCGGCCGCCGCGAGCAGGCCGCGCCAGCGGTCGGCGCCGCCGGAGAGCAGCGGGGCGACGGCGTCCTGCTTGCTGCGGAAGTAGCGGTAGAAGGTACGCAGCGCCACGCCCGCGCGGTGGGCGATGTCCTCGGCCGTGGTCGCGTCGGGGCCGCGCTCGGCGAAGAGCTCGGCGGCGGCGCGGGCGATGTCGAGCTGGGTGGCGGCTTTCCTGCGCTCGGTCAGGGAGGGCTGCGGCGCGGGCGGCGAGGGCTCGGGGGGCGGCTGGGTGCTCACCCCGGAAGAGTACGCCTGACGGTCCACGAAATGCACGTAGTGACGCTATGGCAAAACGTGCCATGAAGGCGTACTGTGGAATGTGAGCGGGTGAGAGAGCCCGCTGCCATCAGCAGACCGGAGAGACAGCGTGAACCGTTACGAAGGCCGTCGGGTACTGATCACGGGCGGCGGCTCGGGCATCGGCCGGGCCACCGTGCACCGCGTCCTCGCCGAGGGCGGCCGGGTCGTCGCCGTCGACGTCAACGAAGCCGGCCTGAAGGGGACCGCCGAGCGGGCCGCCGCCGACGGCGTGGCCGACCGCCTCACCACCGCCGTGTTCGACATATCCGAGGAGGCGGCGGTCCGCGACGGCGTCGCGGCGGCGGTTTCGGCGCTGGGCGGCGGCCTGGACGTGCTGGTCAATGCGGCGGGCATCCTGCGCTCCGAGCACACCCACAAGACGACGCTGGACCTCTTCAACAAGATCATCGCGGTTAACCTGACCGGGACCTTCCTGATGATCCGCGAGGCGATCCCCACGCTGCTGGCGGGTGACAAGCCGGTCGTCGTCAACTTCTCCTCGACCTCCGCCTCCTTCGCGCACCCCTACATGGCGGCGTACGCGGCGAGCAAGGGCGGCATCCAGTCGATGACCCACGCCATCGCGAGCGAGTACAGCGGGCAGGGGCTGCGCGCCGTCGCCGTCGCGCCGGGGTCCATCTCCTCCGACATGACCAGCGGCAAGGGTCCCGGCCTGCCCGAGGACGCCGATCTGACGCTCTTCATGAAGCTGGCCCCCGCCATCGGTGAGGGCTTCGCTGCTCCGGAGACCGTCGCGGGCGTCGTCGCCATGCTGGGCTCCGAGGACGGCGCCTTCATCACCGGCACCGAGATCCGGATCGACGGAGGGACCCACTTCTGACGTGCTACCCGCCGAACCGCTCCCACAGCCGGGGGAAGCGGTCGGCCAGGGCTTCCTCGTCCTCGATGTCGAACGGCGTGCCCTCCGGCTCCGGGGCCTGCGCCGGGACGCCCAAGTCCGGGGCGACCGCGCCGGTGAGCTGCTCGTACGCCTCGTCCGCGGCGTACCCCAGCTCCTCGCCGTCGCCGTCGACCTCGTCGTCGAACTCGTCGAGGAGGTCGGCCAGGTTGTCCGGGTCGTGCAGTGCCCCCTCGAAGACCTCCCGGCCCTGGCCGATCAGCCAGCACCGGAAGTAGTCGAACGCGTCGTCGCTCGCACCGCTGAGCAGCACGGCGGCCGCGCCCCACAAGTCCCAGCGGTACGCACGGTTGTAGCGGACCTCGAAGTGTCTGGCGAAGTCGAGCACGGAGTCGGGGTCGAGCTGGAGCAACGCGTCGACCAGCAGGTCGGCGTGATCCTCGGGGTCGCCCTCGGCGGCCTCGCGGGTGTGGTCGATGATCTCCCAGAATTCCGTCTCGTCCATCACGGGACAAGCATCGGCCTTGCCACAGGCCCGCGCACGCGGACTGCCCCGGATGCGGCTGTGTCGTTACCCGGCTGCGTCCGGGCGTGCGGCGCGGTGCGGCAAACAGGACAGAAGGTGTCTGCTTTGAGTGCCAGTGTCGATCCGTACAACCCGTACAACACACCACAGCGGCAGCGGAGGAGCAGGGATGAGCGAGCAGACCTCACCACTCAACGGCAGGATCGCACTCGTCGCCGGAGCCACCAGGGGCGGGGGACGGGCGATCGCCGTGCAGCTCGGAGCGGCGGGAGCGACGGTGTACGTCACCGGGCGCACCACCCGCGAACACGCCAGCGAGGTCGGCCGACCCGGAGAGACCATCGAGCAGACGGCCGAACTCATCAACGACGCGGGCGGCGAAGCCATCGCCGTACCGACCGATCACCTCCAAGAGGACCAGGTCAAGGCGCTCGTCGAACGCATCGACCGAGAACACGGGCGGCTGGACATCCTGGTCAACAGCCTCTGGGGCGGCGACCATCTGCTTGAGTTCGGCAAAAAGATGTGGGACATCGAGCTCGCGCGCGGACTGCGGATGCTGGAACTCGGCGTGAAGACCCACGCCATCACCCTCAGCTTCGCGCTGCCCCTGCTGGTGCGGAACCGGGGTGGCCTGGTGGTGGAAATGACCGACGGTACGGACGAGTACAACCGCACCCGCTTCCGGGAGAACTTCTACTTCGACCTCGCCAAGAACGCGCCGATCCGGATGGCGTTCAACCTCGGCCACGATCTGGCGGATGCCGGCTGTACGGCGGTCGCGGTCACCCCGGGGTTCCTCCGCTCGGAGGAGATGCTGGACACCTTCGGCGTCACCGAGGAGAACTGGCGCGACGCGATCGCCAAGGTCCCCGGCTTCGAGATCGCCGAGTCGCCGGTGTACGTCGGCCGGGCGGTCGCGGCCATCGCCGCCGACCCGCAGCGGGCGCGGTGGAACGGGCAATCGCTGTCCAGCGGTCAGCTCGCGAAGGAGTACGGCTTCACGGACGCGGACGGCAGCCGGCCGGACGGCTGGCCGTACATGATGGAGGTCCTGGAGGGCGGCAAGGACGCCCCGGCGAGCGACTACCGCTGACGGGCAGAAGCCGTTCAGCCGCACTAGTCGTAGAGCCGCGCTGTCCGGGCCGCCGCCTCCGCGAAACGTTCGCGGAGGGCCGGCGGCTCCAGGACCTCCAGCTCCGGGCCGAGGGAGAAGAGCTGGCTGAAGGCGACCTCGTACGACTCGACGGGCAGGGTCACCGTGACCCGCCCCAGCTCGTCCGGCGGCCCCGCCACCGCCAGGGCCTCGGTCGCCGCCGCACGGTCCACGGCGTACGGCAGCCGCCGCGCGCCTGACTCCGACAGCCGCACCACCACCTCGGAACGCAGGATGGAGCGGGCGAAATCCGCCGCCCGCTCCTCCCAGAAGTCCGGCAGCACAAAGGTTTCGTCCCGCACGAAACGCTCCTCGGACACGACCACCGCGGCGAAGCGGTCGATCCGGTACACCCGGAAGTCCCCTCCGGCCACGCGGGCACACAGGTACCAGACGCCGGCCTTGAGGACGAGGCCGTAGGGAGCCAGCTCGCGCTCGACCTCGTGGTCGTGGCCGCGTCTGTAGCGGACGGTGAGCATCCGGTCGTCCCAGACCGCTTCCGCGATCGTCGGCAGCAGTTCCGGCGTCTTGGGCTCCTGGTACCAGCCGGGGGCGTCGAGATGGAACCGCTGGGCGGCTGTGTCGGACGCGTCACGGAGTGACGGGAGCAGCGCCGCCGACACCTTGAGGCGGGCCGCCGACGCGGCGTCGTCGAGGCCCATCTCCCGCAGGGCGCGCGGGAGTCCGGAGAGGAAGAGTGCCTCGGCTTCGCTGCGGGCAAGGCCGGTCAGTCGGGTGCGGTAGCCGCCGATGAGGCGGTAGCCGCCGGTCCGCCCCCTGTCGGCGTATACGGGGACGCCGGCTTCCGACAGGGCTTGCGCGTCGCGCGTGATGGTGCGCTCGGAGACTTCCAGTTCGCGGGCCAGTTCGGCGGCGGTCATGGAGGGGCGGGACTGGAGGAGGAGCACCATTTTGATGAGGCGGGCTGCGCGCATGGGCGACATTGTGCCGGGTGGCGGGGCGGGTGGGGGAGCGGGTGCGGGCCGGTGGGCCGCTGCGCGGTGCTTTCCCCTACCCGCCCCTTCCCGCTGTGACACTTTGCGGCTCCGCCGCGTGGGGGACTCCGCCCCAGACCCCGCTCCTCAAACGCCGGAGGGGCTGGATATGCCCGCCGGAGGTGCTCCAAAGGAGCCCCGCCGACGGGCACAACTACTCAGAAGCCGTAGCGGTCCCGGGCTTCCTTCACCGCTGACGCCGGTACCTCGCCCCGGCGGGCGAGCTGCGCCAAAGTTGCGACGACCACGGACTGCGCGTCCACGCCGAAGTGGCGGCGGGCCGCCTCTCGCGTGTCCGAGAGGCCGAAGCCGTCCGTACCGAGCGAGGAGTAGTCCTGCTCGACCCACTGGCTGATCTGGTCGGGGACCTGACGCATCCAGTCGCTCACCGCGAGCACCGGACCCGGCGCGCCTTCGAGCGCGCGGGTGACGTACGGCGTGCGCGTCTCGCCGCGCAGAAGCGCCTCGTCGCACTCCAGCGCGTCGCGGCGCAGCTCGCCCCACGAGGTGGCGGACCAGACGTCGGCCGCCACGCCCCAGTCGGCGGCGAGGAGTTCCTGCGCCTCCAGGGCCCAGTGGATCGCCGTACCCGATGCGAGCAGCTGCGCGCGCGGGGCATCGGCGGCCGGTGCCGCTGCCTCCTTGAAGCGGTAGAGGCCCTTGACGATGCCCTCCTCGACACCCTCCGGCATCGCGGGCTGAGGCTTCGGCTCGTTGTAGACGGTCAGGTAGTAGAAGACGTTCTCGGCCTCGGGGCCGTACATCCTGCGCAGACCGTCCTTGACGATGACGGCCACCTCGTACGCGAACGCCGGGTCGTAGTTGAGCGACGCCGGGTTCGTGGACGCGATCAGGTGGGAGTGGCCGTCCGCGTGCTGGAGGCCTTCACCCGTGAGGGTCGTACGGCCGGCCGTGGCGCCCACGATGAAGCCGCGGCCGAGCTGGTCGCCGAGCTGCCACATCTGGTCGGCGGTGCGCTGCCAGCCGAACATCGAATAGAAGATGTAGAAGGGGATCATCGGCTCGCCGTGCGTCGCGTACGACGTCGAAGCGGCGATGAAGTCCGCCATGGCGCCGGCCTCGGTGATCCCCTCGTTGAGGATCTGGCCGTCCTTGGCTTCCTTGTAGTACATGAGCTGGTCGCGGTCGACCGGCTCGTACGTCTGGCCCAGCGGCGAGTAGATGCCGGCCGACGGGAACAGCGATTCCATGCCGAACGTGCGGGCCTCGTCGGGGACGATCGGCACCCAGCGCTTTCCGGTCTCCTTGTCCCGCATCAGCTCCTTCGCCAGGCGTACGAACGCCATGGTGGTGGCCATCTCCTGCTTGCCCGACCCCTTGAGGAGGGCGCTGAAGGCGCGGTCGGCGGGCTCGGGCAGCGCCACCGCGTGCACCCGGCGGGCCGGGGCGGGGCCGCCGAGGGCCGCGCGGCGCTCCTGGAGGTAGCGGACCTCGGGGGAGTCGGCGCCCGGGTGCCCGTACGGTACGAGATCCTCGTCCAGCTTCGCGTCCGCGATCGGCAGGTCCAGCAGGTCCCGCATGGCGCGGAACTCCTTGCCGGACAGCTTCTTCATCTGGTGGTTGGCGTTCTTCGACTCGAAGCCCGGACCGAGCGTGTAGCCCTTCACGGTCTGCGCGAGGATCACCGTCGGCGCGCCCTTGAACTCCACGGCCGCCTTGTACGCCGCGTACACCTTGCGGGCCTCGTGGCCGCCGCGCGAGGTGTGGAAACACTCGGCGATCTTCGCGTCGGTGAGCAGCCTGCCCAACTCGGCCAGCGCGGGCTCGGCGCCGAAGAAGTGCTCGCGGATGTACGCCACGTCACGGGTCGCGTACGTCTGGAACTGCGCGTCCGGCACCTCGCGCAGCCGGCGTACCAGCGCGCCCTGGGTGTCGAGCTGGAACAGCTCGTCCCACGCGGAGCCCCAGAGCGTCTTGACGACGTTCCAGCCGGCGCCGCGGAACTGGGCCTCCAGCTCCTGTACGACGCGGAAGTTGGCGCGTACCGGGCCGTCGAGGCGCTGGAGGTTGCAGTTGATGACGAAGGTCAGGTTGTCGAGCTGCTCGCGGGCGGCGAGGGTGATCGCGGTGGTCGACTCGGGCTCGTCCATCTCGCCGTCACCGAGGAACGCCCAGACGTGGGAGTTGGACGTGTCCTTGATGTTGCGGTTGGTGAGGTAGCGGTTGAAGCGCGCCTGGTAGATCGCGGAGAGCGGGCCGAGGCCCATGGACACGGTGGGGAACTCCCACAGCCAGGGCAGGCGGCGCGGGTGCGGGTACGACGGCAGTCCGTCGCCGGCGGCCTCCTGGCGGAAGCGGTCGAGCTGGCCCTCGTTGAGGCGGCCGTCGAGGAAGGCGCGGGCGTAGATGCCGGGGGAGGCGTGGCCCTGGATGTAGAGCTGGTCGCCGGAGCCGTCGCCTTCCTTGCCGCGGAAGAAGTGGTTGAAGCCGGTCTCGTACAGCCAGGCCGCGGAGGCGAAGGTGGCGATGTGGCCGCCTACGCCGAAGCGGGAGCCGCGGGTGACCATCGCGGCGGCGTTCCAGCGGTTCCAGGCGGTGATGCGGGATTCCATCGCCTCGTCGCCGTCGAAGGCGGGCTCGGCGGAAGTCGGGATGGTGTTGACGTAGTCCGTCTCCAGCAGCTTCGGCAGCGCGATGCCGGCGCCTTCGGCGTGCTGGAGCGTGCGGCGCATCAGGTAGGCCGCCCGCTGCGGGCCTGCGGCCTTGGTGACGGCGTCGAGGGAGGCCGCCCACTCGGCGGTCTCCTCGGTGTCACGGTCCGGGAGCTGGTCGAGCTCGCTCGGAGAAATGCCTACGGGGTCGGTCATGATGGCCGCCTTCCGGACAGGAGGGGGGTGGAGAAAAGGGGGGCCTTGTCTGGCAGGACAGGGCGGTGGGGTCTGTGGACCCGCGCCGTCGACTGTAAGTCCCTGATCGATGATCGATCAAAGCCTGGAGGCTAAAAACTTCTCCGCACAACGAAATTGGCATTCCGTGCCGTGAAATGGGGCACGGGGTGCCGGGGCGTATCCGGCCATTTCGGGCGGTGCGGGCCGTGGGCGAGCGCGGGTGGCCTGCGGCGCTGTCCCCTACCCGCCCCTTCCCGAAACTGGGGGCAAGCCCCCCAGACCCCCGGGACGCCCTGCGGGCGTGGCCTCAAACGCCGGCCGGGCTGGATATTGCCGCTTGCGGCAAATCGTCAGCCCCTCCGGCGATGAGGATTGCTACGGCTGCTGGGGGTGGTGGGGAACAAGCCCCGCGCAGCGGTCCGCGTTACGCGCGCGGGGCGCAGCCCAAAACGTGTTCCTTCACCAGGGTGCCGATCGCCGGGTCCCGGCGCCGGAACGCCTGCACCAGCGCCTCGTGTTCCTCCGCGTACGACTTCTGCACCGTGCCCAGCCAGCGGATGGACAGGGCCGTGAAGACCTCGATGCCCAGTCCCTCCCAGGTGTGGAGCAGCACGCTGTTGTGGGCCGCCCGCACCAGCTCGCGGTGGAACCCGACCGTATGGCGCACCTGCGCCGTCCCGTCCGCCGTGCGGTCCGCCTCGTACAGGGCCGCCACATGCGGCTCCAGCGCCGAGCAGTCCTCCGCCAGGGCGGCCGCCGCCAGCTCGGCCGCGATCTGCTCCAGGCCGGCCCGCACCGGATAGCTCTCCTCCAGGTCGGCCGCGGTCAGATTCCTTACCCGTACGCCCTTGTTCGGCGCCGACTCGATCAGGCGCAGGGACTCCAGCTCGCGCAGCGCCTCCCGCACCGGCGTCTGGCTGACCTCCAGCTCCGTCGCGATCCGGCGCTCCACGATCCGCTCGCCCGGCTTCCAGCGCCCGCTGACAATCCCCTCCACGATGTGCTCGCGGATCTGCTCGCGCAGCGAGTGGACGACGGGCGGGGTCATGAAGCGCTCCTTCAAGCCGTGTTCGGTGCTTTAGACCATACGGCGGCGCCCCCGCCCAGATAGCTCCGGACGGGGGCGCAGACGCTGGTGAGACGAGCGTTACAGGCCGAGCTCGACCTCGAACTCGCCGGCCTCCAGGATCGCCTTGACGGCCGTCAGGTAACGGGCCGCGTCGGCGCCGTCCACCAGGCGGTGGTCGTAGGAGAGAGCCAGGTAGGTCATGTCACGGATCGCGATGGTCTCGCCGAGGTCCGGGTGGTTGATGACCACGGGACGCTTGACGGTGGCACCGATGCCCAGGATGGCGACCTGGTTCGGCGGCACGATGACCGTGTCGAACAGCGCACCGCGCGAGCCGGTGTTGCTGATCGTGAAGGTCGCGCCGGACATCTCGTCCGGGCTGATCTTGCCGGAGCGGGCCTTGCCGGCCAGCTCGGCGGTCTTCTTGGAGATACCGGCGAGGTTGAGGTCGCCCGCTCCCTTGATGACCGGGGTCATCAGACCCTTTTCGGCGTCCACCGCGATACCGATGTTCTCGGTGTCGAAGTAGGTGATCGTGCCCTCGTCCTCGTTGATCCGGGCGTTGACGACCGGGTACGCCTTCAGCGCCTGGGCCGCGGCCTTGACGAAGAACGGCATCGGGGACAGCTTGACGCCCTCGCGGGCGGCGAACGCGTCCTTCGCCTTGTTGCGCAGCTTCATCAGCTTCGTGATGTCGACCTCGACGACCGAGGTCAGCTGGGCCTGCGTGTGCAGCGCCTTCATCATGTTGTCGCCGATGACCTTGCGCATGCGGGTCATCTTGACCGTCTGGCCGCGCAGCGGGGACACCTCGAGGGACGGAGCCTTCGAAGCGGCCGCCGGAGCGGCAGCGGCCGGGGCAGCGGCGGCGGCCTTGGCGGCCTCCGCGGCGGCAACGACATCCTGCTTGCGGATACGGCCACCGACGCCGGTGCCCTTGACCGTGCTCAGGTCGACGCTGTTCTCGGCCGCGAGCTTACGGACGAGAGGCGTCACGTACGCTCCGTCCGCCTCCGGCGCGGAAGGCGCGACGGGGGCGGCAGCGGCCGGGGCGGCGGCGGGAGCAGCCGGAGCGGCCGGAGCCGCGGCGGCGGGAGCCGGCTGGGCCGGCGCTGGAGCCTCAACAGCGGCCTCGGCCGGAGCCGGAGCCGGTGCGGGTGCCGGAGCAGGGGCCGGAGCCTCGGCGGCGGGCTCCGGAGCGGCGGCCGGGGCCGGAGCCTCAGCAGCAGGTGCGGCGGCCGGGGCAGCGCCCGCGGCACCGATGACGGCGAGCTTCGCGCCGACCTCGGCGGTCTCGTCCTCGCCGACCAGGATCTCCAGCAGCGTGCCCGCGGCCGGGGAGGGGATCTCGGTGTCGACCTTGTCGGTCGAGACCTCAAGCAGCGGCTCGTCCTCCGCGACCTCCTCGCCGACCTCCTTCAGCCAACGGGTGACGGTGCCCTCGGTGACCGACTCGCCCAGCGCGGGCAGTACTACATCGGTTCCGCTACCGGAGGCGCCACCGGCCGGAGCGGCGGCAGGAGCCTCGGCGGCCGGTGCCGGAGCGGCCTCCGGCTGGGGCTGAGCAGCTTCCGGGGCCTCAGCAGCGGGTGCAGGGGCCTCGGCAGCAGGTGCGGGTGCAGCAGCCTCGGCGGCAGCCGGGGCCGGGGCGGCAGCGGGCGCACCCGTGCCGTCGTCGATGACGGCCAGCTCGGCGCCGACCTCGACGGTCTCGTCCTCGGCGACCTTGATGGACGACAGGATGCCCGAGGCGGGGGCCGGGATCTCGGTGTCGACCTTGTCGGTCGACACCTCCAGCAGCGGCTCGTCAGCCTCGACGCGCTCGCCCTCGGCCTTCAGCCAACGGGTGACGGTGCCCTCGGTGACGCTCTCGCCGAGCGCCGGAAGGGTTACGGAAACCGGCATGGTTTCGGTTGCTCCTTACGAATTGCGGAAGTGGTCGTCGCGCCCGGACTGAACTAGTCGTGGGAGTGGAGCGGCTTGCCGGCCAGGGCCAGGTGGGCCTCGCCGAGCGCCTCGCTCTGCGTCGGGTGTGCGTGGATGAGCTGCGCGACCTCGGCCGGCAGAGCCTCCCAGTTGTAGATCAGCTGAGCCTCGCCGACCTGCTCGCTCATACGGTCACCGACCATGTGAACGCCGACCACGGCGCCGTCCTTGACCTGGACGAGCTTGATCTCGCCACCGGTCTTGAGGATCTTGCTCTTGCCGTTGCCCGCGAGGTTGTACTTCAGAGCGACGACCTTGTCCGCCCCGTACACCTCCTTGGCCTTCGCCTCGGTGATGCCGACGGAAGCGACCTCGGGGTGGCAGTACGTCACGCGCGGCACACCGTCGTAGTCGACCGGAACGGTCTTGAGACCGGCCAGACGCTCCGCCACCAGGATGCCCTCGGCGAAGCCGACGTGCGCGAGCTGGAGCGTCGGGACCAGGTCACCGACGGCGGAGATGGTGGGAACGTTCGTCTGCATGTACTCGTCGACGAGGACGTAGCCGCGGTCCATCGCGACGCCCGCCTCCTCGTAACCGAGACCCTGCGAGACGGGGCCGCGGCCGATCGCGACGAGCAGCACCTCGGCCTCGAACTCCTTGCCGTTGGCCAGGGTGACCTTGACGCCGTCGGCGGTGTACTCGGCCTTCTCGAAGAAGGCGCCGAGCGAGAAGTTGATGCCGCGCTTGCGGAACGCGCGCTCCAGCAGCTTCGAGCTGTTCTCGTCCTCGACCGGCACGAGGTGCTTCAGGCCCTCGACGACGGTGACGTCGGTGCCGAAGGACTTCCACGCCGAGGCGAACTCGACGCCGATGACGCCGCCGCCCAGGATGACCGCGGACTTCGGAACGCGGTCCAGGACCAGCGCGTGGTCCGAGGAGATGATGCGGTTTCCGTCGATGTCCAGGCCCGGCAGCGACTTCGGCACGGAGCCGGTCGCCAGCAGGACGTGGCGGCCCTGGATGCGCTGGCCGTTGACGTCGACGGACGTCGGGGAGGACAGCCGGCCCTCGCCCTCGATGTACGTCACCTTGCGCGAGGCGACCAGGCCCTGGAGGCCCTTGTACAGGCCCGAGATCACGTCGTCCTTGTACTTGTGGACGCCCGCCATGTCGATGCCGTCGAAAGTGGCCTTGACGCCGAACTGCGCGGCCTCGCGTGCCTGGTCGGCGACCTCGCCCGCGTGGAGCAGAGCCTTCGTCGGGATGCAGCCGTTGTGCAGGCAGGTGCCGCCGAGCTTGTTCTTCTCGATCAGGGCGACGTCCAGGCCCAGCTGCGCTCCGCGCAGAGCCGCGGCGTAACCGCCGCTGCCACCGCCGAGGATTACTAGGTCGAAAACGGTGCTGGCGTCGTTCGCCACGTCACGTCCTCCATGCATGTGCGCCGGTCGCCGGTCATCGACCGGGCGGCGGCTGGTATCGGCCGCTTTATATTCGGCCCTGTGGTGGGGGCCCTGTCCTGCCGAGAACCCATCTTCGCACTTGTCGACGGACGGCGGGACGCGGGGCCAGGGTGCGAGACGGTCCGGGGACCGCTCGCCAAGGGTTACTACGACGTACTGATGTACGGATTTCGTTGAAGGCGGAGTGGGGCGTCGGTATTCCGACATGCGTTCCGGCATGCGTTCCCACGTACGTGCCCGCGTGCCTACGGCCCCGGACGCGTGCCCGGAACCGTACACACGACGCCGCCTCCGCGGCTCAGCCGAGGTCGCCCGCGGCGGTGTGCTCGGCGAGCGCCACCAGGGTGCGGATCGCGGAGCCGGTGCCGCCCTTGGGGGTGTAACCGAACGGTCCGCCGTCGTTGAAGGCGGGACCCGCGATGTCCAGGTGCGCCCAGGCGATGTCGTCGCCGACGAACTCCTGGAGGAACAGACCGGCGACCAGGCCGCCGCCCATCCGCTCGCCCATGTTGGCGATGTCGGCGGTGGAGGACTCCATGCCCTTGCGCAGCTCGGCCGGCATCGGCATCGGCCAGGACTGCTCGCCGGCCTCCTCCGCGATCTCGTGGATGGCGGTACGGAACGACTCGTCGTTGCCCATGACGGCGAACGTGCGGTTGCCGAGCGCCAGCACCATCGCACCGGTCAGCGTCGCCACGTCGACGATCGCGTCGGGGCGCTCCTCGCAGGCACGCGTCAGCGCGTCACCCAGGACGAGACGGCCCTCGGCGTCGGTGTTGAGCACCTCGACGGTCTTGCCGCTGTACATGCGCAGCACGTCGCCGGGGCGGACGGCGTTGCCGGACGGCATGTTCTCGGCGAGCGCCAGCCAGCCGGTGACGTTGACCTTCAGGCCCAGGCGGGCGGCCGTGATGACGGCGGCGAACACGGCGGCGGCGCCGGCCATGTCGCACTTCATCGTCTCGTTGTGGCCGGCCGGCTTGAGCGAGATGCCGCCCGAGTCGTAGGTGATGCCCTTGCCGACGAAGGCCAGGGTCTTCTCCGCCTTGGGGTGCGTGTAGGCGAGCTTCACCAGGCGCGGACCGTGCTCCGAGCCCTGGCCGACGCCGATGATGCCGCCGTAGCCGCCCTTGGCGAGCGACTTCTCGTCGAGCACCTGCACCTTGAGACCGTGCTCCTTGCCGGCGGCGGAAACCACGGCGGCGAAGGACTCCGGGTACAGGTCGTTCGGCGGGGTGTTGACCAGATCGCGGGCGCGGTTGATCTCCTCGGTCAGCGCCACGGCGCGCTCCGCGGCGGCCTTGAACGCCTTGTCGCGCGGCTTGCCGCCGAGCACGACGGCCTCGGCGAGCGGCTGCTTCGGGCCATTGTCCGCAGACTTCGCAGTCTTCCCGTCCTTCTCTCCACCCTGGTACGCGGTGAAGGAGTACGCACCGAGCAGCGCGCCCTCGGCGATGGCGGCGGCGTCCTCGACGGCCTCGACGGGCAGCGCGAAGCCGGCCTTCTTCGAGCCGCTGAGCGCGCGGGCGGCCGCACCGGCCGCGCGGCGAAGGGACTCGGCGCTGTACGAGTCGTCCTTCTCCGGGGCCGTGCCCAGGCCGACGGCCAGTACGACAGGGGACTTGAGGCCCGACGGCGCGGGCAACTTGGTCACCTCGCCCTCGCCGCCCGAGGCGCCGAGGGTCTTCAGGACGGAGGCGAGCTTTCCGTCGAACGCCTTGTCCACGGCCTCGGCGCCCGGTGCGACCACCAGGTCCCCGGACTTGGAGCCGACGCCCTTCGCCAAGCCGACGACGATGGCGTCGGCGCGCAGCGCCGCCGCGCCGGAAGTGCTGAGAGTGAGAGCAGTCACGGTGGTGAAATCTCGCTTCCGTTGAGTTCTTCGGCCGAGGGGGTGGGGCCGGCCGCGCCCGGCGCGACAGTATCCCGGTGGCCCGGCATCCCGGTGTCCGACTGCCCGCCGGACCGGTTGAGCGCCGGGAACGAGCCTACGCGCGGTTGCCCCGTTCGATCACAGCAGCGAGCAGTTCACTCATCAGAGGTGTCCCTTCCGTGTTTACGGTGCGCTGAGTGAGGCCTGCGTCACACTCGTGGAAATCCGGCAAGTAACCATCACCTTGCTTGCATGATTTCCACAGATCTTCCGCGATTTCTCCGCAGGGGAGGTCGCCGAGGGGGAGGGTGCGCCGTGGCGTACAGGACGAGAACACGTATGGGCAGAACCGGAGCGGCGCTGCTGGCGGCCGGTCTGCTCGTGGTGGCGGCGCCGCCGACAGGTGCGGGGGCGGCCGCCGTTCCGCGTATCGACCTCAGGGTGCTGGTCGTCGACGACGGCGGCGACGCCGTGGAGGCGGTCGAGTCGGAGCTGCGGAGCACCGGCGTCCCGTACACCGTGGTGCGGCTGGACGAGCCGGGCCGGCCGCTGATCGACGCGGGTTTCCTCGCCGACACGGTCGACGGGCGGCCGCGCGCCAAGTACCAGGGGGTCGTACTGCCGAACGCGGACCCGTTCGGCGCCGGGTCGGCGGAGTCCGGCGCCCTCGCCGTGTACGAGAAGACCTTCGGCGTCCGGCAGGTCGACGCGTACAGCTGGGCGCATCCCGGTGTCGGGCTCGACTACACGAGTGACGGCGGGTACGCCGGGCCGCTCGACGGCGTGGACGCGGCCGTGACGGCGGCGGGCAAGGCCGGCCCCTTCGGCTACCTGGACGGAGCCGTCGAGTTCGAGGACAACTCGCCCTCCGTCGGCGAGAGCTACGGGTACGCCGGCCGGCCGCGCGAGGGCTACACCAGCTACCTGGACATGCCGGTCGCCGGAGCCGGCGGCGGACGGGCCAGCCTCGTCGGTGAGTACGCCCACGACGGGCGCCGCGAACTCGTCGTCACGTTCGCCTACAACCAGCACCAGCGGCAGTTCCGGCTGCTCGCCCGCGGCATCGTCGAATGGCTCACCCAGGGCGTCCACCTCGGGCAGAGCCGCAACTACTTCTCCGTACACGTCGACGACGTCTTCGCGCCCGACAGCCGCTGGGACACCGAGCTCAACTGCACCCCCGGCGACTTCGGCTGCGGGGACGGCGAGGGCGCGGGAACCACCCCCATCCGCATGACCGCCGCGGACGCGCAGTACGCCGCCCAGTGGCAGCAGAGCGCCGGCTTCACCCTGGACATGGTCTACAACGCGGGATCCGGCGAGGCGTGGAAGACCGCCAACGCCGGCAGCGACCCGCTCACCACGCAGCTGCTGGCCGACCGGGCGAAGTACCGCTGGGTGAACCACACGTACACGCACCCCTACCTCGGCTGCGTCCAGGACACCTCGACCGTTCCCTGGCAGTGCGCGAAGGACGCGGCGGGCAGCACACTGTGGATGAGCCGCGCCGAGATCTCCGCCCAGATCAGGAACAACCACAACTGGGCGGTCGGCAAGGGCATCGCCGTCGACAGGGCCGAGCTGGTCACCGGCGAGCACTCGGGCCTGAAGGCACTGCCGCAGCAGACGGTGGACAACCCCAACCTGGCCGGCGCGCTCGCCGACAACGGTGTGAAGTGGGTCGCGAGCGACAACTCGCGCGAGCCGCGCCAGCGCGCCGTCGGCGGCGCGCTCACCGTGCCGCGCCATCCGATGAACGTGTACTACAACGTCGGCACCGCCGCCGAGATGACCGACGAGTACAACTGGATCTACAGCAGCAGGGCCGACGGGGGCAGCGGCGTCTGCGAGACCAGCCCCGGCTCGACCTGCCTCGACGCCCCGCTCGACCCGGCCACCGGCTACGCGACGTACATCGCGCCGCAGGAGGCGCGCACCGCGCTGGGCCACGTCATCGCCAACGACCCGCGCCCGCACTACGTCCACCAGTCCAACCTGGCCGAGGAGCGGCTCCTCTACCCCGTCCTGGACAAGGTCCTCGGCGACTACCGCGCCCTCTTCGCCGACAACACCCCGGTCGTCAACCCGCGTCACCGGGACACCGGTTACGAGCTCGCCCGACGCGCCGCCTGGGACAAGGCGCTCGCCGACGGCAAGGTCACGGCGTACCGCATCGGCACGACCGTCACCGTCCAGGCGCCGTCGGGGATCGCGGCGCCCGTCACCGCGCCGGAGGGCACGCGTAAGCAACTGTTCCTGGGCACCAGCGTGTTCGGCACGGCGTACGCGGGACAGCGCTCGGCCTGGACGAAGCCCGAATCGTTCCAGCAAGCGATCACGCTCCGGCTGCCGGCCTGACCAGCCGGCGGCTGACCACCCGACCTGCCACTCGTCCTGGGGGGGACACGAACATGGGCCGCGGGCTCCACGTCAGCATGCTCACCGAAGGTACGTATCCGCACGTCCAGGGGGGCGTCAGCACCTGGTGCGACCAGCTCGTCCGGGGAATGCCCGACGTCGACTTCCATGTCGTCTCACTCACCGGCAGCGGCCGCGAGCCCGTCACCTGGGAGCTGCCGCCCAACGTCTACCGGCACACGACGGTCCCGTTGTGGGGAGCAGACACGGCGTTACGAGGTGCACGACGCGGTCCGCGCTCCCTCGCCGGCCGCGACCGCCGCGGCTTTCTCGCCTCGTACGAACGCTTCCTGCTCGCCGTACTCGACCCGGAGGCGGGCTGCGACTTCGGCCATGAGCTGTACGCTCTCGCCGCGCTCTCCCGCCAGGGCCGGCTGACCCCCGCCCTGCGCTCGGAGGCCGCCCTGCGGACCCTGACCAGGGTCTGGACCATGCGCCACCTGCCCACCGCCCGCGCCGCACCCACCCTCCACGACGCGCTCACCGCCACCGACCTGCTGGAACACCTGCTGCGGCCGCTGGCCGCCCGCATACCCGCCGACAGCGTCGCGCACGCCGTCAGCAGCGGCCTCGCCACCCTTCCCGCGCTCACCGCCAAGCACTTCGACGATGCGCCCTTCCTCCTCACCGAACACGGCATCTATCTGCGCGAGCGCTACCTCGGCTACCGCACGGCCGCCCAGCGCTGGCCCGTCAAGGCGCTGTTGCTCGGCTTCTACCGCGAGCTCAACTCGCTGGGCTACCGGGAGGCCGACCTGATCACGCCCTGCAACCAGTACAACCGCCGCTGGGAGGAGCGGGGCGGCGCCCCGCCCGAGCGCATCCGCACCGTCTACAACGGCGTCGACCCGCACCTCTTCCCGCACGCCGGCCCGGAACCGGACGTCCCCACCCTCACCTGGGCCGGCCGCATCGACCCCATCAAGGACCTGGAGACGCTGGTACGGGCCTACGCCCTCGCCCGCGCCCGGCTGCCGGAGCTGCGGCTGCGGCTTTTCGGCGGGGTGCCGGACGGCGGCGAGGACTACCGCACGAAGCTGGAGAAGCTGGCGGCCGAACTCGGCGTCACCGACGGCATCACGTACGAGGGACGCATCTCGGACGTGGCGCGCGCCTATGGGGCGGGACACGTCGTCATGCTCTCCAGCATCAGCGAGGGCTTCCCCTTCAGCATCCTGGAAGCGATGTCGTGCGGGCGGACGACGGTGTCGACGGATGTGGGCGGCGTACGGGAAGCAGTCGGCGACACGGGGGTCGTGGTGCCGCCGCGCGAACCCGAGGCGATGGCGCGGGCGGTGCTCGGCCTGATGGCGGACGACGCCCGGCGGGCCGAACTGGGCCGGCTCGCGCGGCAGCGGGTGATCGACCTGTTCACGCTGCGCCGGTCGGTCGAAGGCTTCCGTGAGATCTACCGCGAACTGGACGGCGTACCGGAGCCGGAGAGCCCGGTCCTGGGCCTGGGCCTGGCGGCCACCACTCTTCCCGCTCTTCCCGCGCACTGGACGACCGAACTCAAGGACCCCTGGTGGAGCGACCTGTCGACGCACGGGGCGGCGTGATGAGCGGCCCCCTGTGGACGCCGGACGCGACCGTACGGCGCGACACGCTGCCGCGCATACCGAGGCGTATGCCGAAGCACCAGCGGCCGCGCTGGGCGGCGGATCCCGTCGACGAACTGGCCGACCGCCTGGGCGATTTGACATCCGCTGCCGTACATCCCGACGAGATCGCGGCGATCCTCGAATCCGACGGGATGACGGACGACCACATCCGGCTCACGTACGGCCGCGAGAGCTCTTTCGCGCTGGCCGAGGCCCTGTTCGCCCGCGTGCCCCGCGCCTACCCGGAACCGGAGGCGCAGCCGGCGTCCGGCGGCCCCTGGCGCATCGGCCTCGCCGGATGTCTCCTGCGCGGGCTGGTGTTCGCGCTGCCGGGGCTCGCGTACGTACTGGGGGCGCCGTTCGTGGCCGGTGCGGCTCCCGGCGGAACAGGCGTGCCCGCCGGGACGGACGTGCTCCTCGTGGGCGCCCTCTTCGGCTGGGCGTGGAACCAGGCGCTGGCCCACCGGGCGTACACCTGGCTGGGCCTCGGCGAGCGCCCGTCGGCGGCCCGAACCCTGCTCGTCGGGGCGCCGGCGGGCGCCCTGCTGGGAACGGTGGCGGCGGTCGCGGTCGCGGGACCGGGGGAGGGCGGGGCGGCGGCGTTCGCCACGGCCCAGGCGGTGTACCAGGGCGCGGCGACGGCCCTGCTGGTCCTGGCCCGCGAACGCCTGCTGCTGTACGCCCTGACCCCGATGGCGGCGGGCGCCCTGCTGACCCTGGTGCACGAGGTCCCGGACGCGGGGAGGGCGGCGCTGCTGTCGGTGTCGGGGCTGGCGGTCCTGACGCTGGCGACCCGCGAGGTACTGCGGGGCCCAGCTTCAGCCCCTCCGGCGTTTGAGGAGCGGGGTCCGGGGCAGCGCCCCAGTCCGGGCGGGCCGTCGCTGCTGCGGTCGCTCCCGTACGGCATCTTCGGGCTCGCGACCGGCGTACTCGTCATGCACGCCGTGCTCCAGAACCTGCTCGGCGGCGCCTCCGGCATCGTCGCCGCCCCCGGCGCCGTCGCGCTCACCCTCAGCATGGGGCCCGCGGAATGGCTGCTCTACCGGTTCCGGCGCCGCACCGATGCCGGGCTCCGGAAAAGCACCACCTCCCAGGAATTCCGGCGTGCCGCCACCGCCGCCCTCGCCCAGTGCCTCGGCGGCTACCTCGCCGTACTGCTCGCCCTCCTCGCCGCGACAACCCTGCTGTGGCTCGGCGCGCCCCTGCCCGACGCGGCCCGCGCGACCGGCCTGCTGCTCACCGGTGTCATGCTGTGGACCGGGCTGCTGCTCCAGGCGTTCGGCGCGGTGACCGCCGCCGCGACCGTCTGCGGCGCGGCCGCGCTCCTCCAGACAGCGGCACTCCTGGCGGGCCCCGGAGCCACCGGCCTCGCCACGCTCGCCGTCCCCGGCGCCGGAGCCGCCGTGCTGACCGCCCTGGTCTGCGTACTGCTGGGTCGCGCGACGGCCCACCGTCACTGAGGATGGCCCACGTGAGCAACCTGCTCGTACCCTTCTACGAGCACCCCGCCGAACGCCCGGCCGCCTGGGACGCCGTCATCCGGGCGGCCTCCCGCCTGTACGGAGTCGTACTCAACCCCGCCAGCGGCCCCGGCGACGCACCCGACCCCGCGTTCGCCGCCGTGTCGACGCGCCTGCGCGCGGCGGGCGTACGCGTCCTCGGGTACGCCGACACCGACTACGCGCGCCGCCCGCACGCCGCAGTGGTGCGGGACCTGCTGCGCCACCGCGACTGGTACGGCGCGGACGGCGCCTTCCTGGACCAGGTGACCGCAGAACCGCAGGCGCTGCCCCACTACCGGCGTCTCGCCGTCGCCGCGCGCGCGGCCGGCGCGGCCACCCTCGTGCTGAACCACGGCGTCCACCCCGACCCCGGCTACCTCGAACTCGCCGACGTACTCGTCACGTTCGAGGGCACCTGGGGCACGTACCGCGGCGTCGCCCGGGACCTCCCGCCGTGGACGGCGGCGTACGCGCACGACCGTTTCTGCCACCTCCTCTACGCCGCACCGCCCACCGCCGAGTTCACCGCCGGCGTCGGCTGCGCCGTACCGGGTGAAGCACCGCACCCGTGGGGGACGTTGCCGCACGCGCTTGAGGCGGTCCGATGAGGGGCGGACGCGCACTTCTGCTCCTCATCCCGCTACTCCTGCTCGCGGGCTGTACGGGCGGCGGCCCTCCCGCACCCGACGACCGCGGGCCGGACACCGCCCGCTGGCAGCCCCGGCCCGGTATCGCCTGGCAGTGGCAGCTCAGCGGCAAGCTCGACCCGGCCGTCGACGTACCGGTGTACGACATCGACGGCTTCGACCACCCCGCCTCCGCCGTCGCCGACCTGCACCGCCGCGGCCGCAAGGTCATCTGCTACCTCTCCACCGGCGCGTGGGAGGACTTCAGGCCGGACGCCGGCGAGTTCCCGAAGTCCGTCCTCGGCCGGGGCAACGGCTGGAAGGGCGAGCGGTGGCTCGACATCCGCCGTACCGACGTCCTGGAGCCCCTGATGGCCCACCGCATGGACCTCTGCCGCGACAAAGGCTTTGACGCGGTGGAGCCCGACAACATGGACGGCTACCGCAACCGCACCGGCTTCCCCCTGACCGCCGCCCACCAGCTCGACTACAACCGCCTGATCGCCCGCCTCGCCCACGACCGCGGCCTGGCCGTCGGCCTCAAGAACGACCTCGACCAGATCCCGGAACTGGTGGGGGACTTCGACTTCGCGGTCAATGAGCAGTGCGCGCAGTACGACGAGTGCGCGAAGCTCACGCCGTTCATCGACGCCGGCAAGGCGGTCTTCCATGTGGAGTACGAGCTGCCGACGAGCCGCTTCTGCCCCCAGGCGCGCAAGCTGAAGCTCAGCTCGATGCTGAAGAGGTACGACCTGGGGGTGTGGCGCGAGCCCTGCGACTGACCGCGCCTACTCGTCTACTCGTCCTCCGGGCAGTCGTACGACGTACCGCCCTGCTGCCACTCCTTCCCGGCATCGATGTTCTTCCCGGAGTCCCCGCACATCAGCACCGGCGCCGACCCCTTCTCCCCGTGGTGCAGGACGGCCAGCAGCTTGTTGAGCGGCCGCTGGAGCGAGCCCGCCGCGAACAGCAGGCGGCCACTGGCCCCCTCCAGGTCGAAGGACCCGCTGTTGATGATCTGCTGGACATTGGGACGCGTCAGCTCCACGCCCGCCGCGTTCGCCTGACTCGTCGCCTGGGCGAGCACCTGCACCGCGTCATGGGCGAGCGCGGCGTGCCCGTCGTTCAGCCACAGATCGGACTTGGTGAATTTCTCGGTGTACGCGTCGTTGAACGCCTTCGCCGTCGCGCTGCGGTCCGGATGTCCGGCGGGCAGCATATGGGCCGTGTGATAAAGGTGCAGCCAGGACTTCCCCACGAATCCGCCGGAGAGCGCCGCATTGGTGAGCTCGTTCCCGCCCATCACGGTGAGGTCCTTGTTCGCGCATGGGCTACGGCTCTGATAAGTCTCCAGGAAATTGTCGAACTCCCGTACCCGCGAGGTCCAGTAGACCAGCGTTCTACTCTTTCCCGCGACCTTGCTGCACACCGCTTCGGCCACCTCCGACATGCTGAACTTCATGTCGAGGTCGGGCTCGTTCGGTACGACCACTCCGCTGTTCCCGCCGGGGATGTAGCCGATACGGCTGCCCGCGGAGGGGAAGGCGAGGGCGAACTCCTTGCCGAGTTCATCGCTGTACACATCGGTCGGATCGGTCACCACGGCGACGCTTTCCGCGGGTGCGCAGGAATTCTCTCCCGTACGCACCGTATTCGCGTGCTTCACGAACTCCGACACGACCCGCGCCTCCCGCTTGTTGTTCGGCGCGGCGCCGTGGTAATAACGCCCGACCTCCATGGCTTTCGCCGTGGCCGTCGAGCTGACAATGGGAATCCGGGCCGAATTGAGCACGCGCAGCGCCGCGACCGTTTCCTTCCGGCTCTCGGTGAATCCCGTGACCCCGATGAGGTGCTGGTCCTTCTTCGCCTCGCGGACGATCTCCGCCGCCACCTTGCGGGCGTTCTTGAACTGCAATCCGGCGTCGTACGTCTTGATCCGCACCCAGACGCCGTTGTCGTTGGCGGGCGCCATCCGGTGCAGCGACTGCTGGGCCAGCGCGAGGCCGCGCAGTTCGGGGATGGCCGCGCCGGACTGCCGCTCGGCTTCGTTCGGCGCCACCGAGGCGCGGACATGGGCGATGGTCACCGTCCGCTCGGGCTTGCCGTCGGTCTCCGCGATCTTGTTCTGCTCGGCGATCAGGTTGAGCGCGTCGGTGTACTGGGCGGAGAGCGCGGGCCCGGCCGCCTTGGCCTGCTGTACGTGGTCGGAGCCGGTGAGGCACTGCGTGTACGTGTCCGTGAAAGGGCTGTCGAGGTACGGGATGCAGGAGAGCTGTCCGGTGAGCCAGAGAGCGACGGCGAGCGCCCCCGCTTCGAAGGCCAGTTCCCTGCCGGGGCGCAGCCGCACCCGCGGCGTCCAGACCGGCGACACCGTCACCCCGTGGCCGCCGCCCCGCTCCGGGCGCGGGAGCCGCACCTCGTAGGGCGTCGGGATCGCACCCTTCTCGGGGTCGAGCCGGCGCGCCGCCTCCTCCAGCGTGCCGGCGCCGGGCGCCGCGTCGTGCGTGTCGGGCAGCGCGGCGATCACCACCGTGGCCGCGTTGGGACTCGACCGCTGCTGGGCGCCGTACAGCCTGATGAAGCCCGCTACGGCCGTGCTGCCGCCGTCGCCGCCGTCGGCCCCGGTCCGGGTGCCGTTGAGCAGGAGCGCGTGGCGCGGGCGGCGGCGTCTGCGGCCGGGGTGGAGCAGCCCCTGGCGCGCGTAGGCGTACAGGTCGGTCATGAGCGCGGCGATGAGCAGCCCGTCCCACCGGTCGACGTCGTGCGCGCCGCCGCCGTCCCCGACGGCGGCCTCCCACATCCGGTTGAACTCGGTGAGCGCGGCGGCGTACGTACGCTTGCCGCGGAAGTTCTCCGGCCACAGCAGGCGAAAGCGCCTGCGCCGGGCGAGGCGCCATTCCCAGCGGCGCTCCCAGATCCTGAGGTAGACCCATTCCGCCACCGACCAGATCGAGCGGACCGGAACGGTCAGAAGCCCCGCGTTGATCGCCGGGCCGGGCTCGCCCCTGGGCGGCAGTGCGGCCGTCGCGCGCCCCCGGTGCCTGGCGAACACCCGGTCCGCCAGCCGGGCGTCCGTTCCCACCCGGTTGCCGGCGACGCACTGGAGAAGGTCGTACGTGGGCAGCCGCAGTTTGCCCGCCTCGTCGGGGGCGTTCTTCTTCAGTTCCTCGGCGATCTTCGCGATCAACTCGGTCCTTGACCCGCCGCGCCAGTCGACATGGGCGTACGGAGTGCACGGCACGGTGCCCCGCGCCCTCGACGAGCGCTGGAGGCCCAGCTTCAGGGCCTCCAGGGCCTGTTGCGCTTCCTCCGGGCCGGTCCGCAGCACGATGGGTGGGTGCTTGGGGCCGCGTTTCGACAGCCGCGACCGGGTGCGCACCGCCCTGCGGTAAGCCTCAGTGAATTCGCTGCTCTGATCCCAGCCAGGAAATTCGGGCATCTTCTGTCTCCCCCGACAGCAGTGGGGAATGATCGTGCACCTTGCGGTGACGGGCAGTCAACTGCCGTGTATCCCACTGGTGTTCACCCGTCACCCCAGCACCAGGACCACCAGTGCGGCCGTCGCCGCGGTCTCCGCCACGCCGCCGAAGACGTCACCGGTGACCCCGCCGAATCGGCGCACGCAGTGGCGCAGCAGCAGCTGCGCGGCGGCGAGTGCGGCCAACACGGCGGCGGCGTGACGCAGGGCGGCGTACGGGCCGAACAGCGCACCCGCGACGCCCGCGCAGGCGGCGGTCACCAGCACGGTGACGGCCACCGCGGTACGCGCCGATACCGTGCCCGCGACCGCCGCGCCCAGCCCGTCGGGCCGGGCCGGCGGGACGCCCGTGCGGGACGCGAGGGTCAGGGCCAGGCGGGCGGCGACGGCGGAGACGGCGGCGCCGGCCGCACCCTGCGCCCACCCGGCGGCGTACAGCTCGAAAAGCGCGGCGACCTGGGCGAGGAGGACGAACAGCAGCGTGATGACGCCGAAGGGGCCGATGTCCGACTGCTTCATGATGCGCAGCGCCTCTTCGGCCGGTTTGCCGCTGCCCAGGCCGTCGGCCGTGTCGGCGAGTCCGTCGAGGTGCAGTCCCCGGGTGAGGGCGGCGGGTACGGCGGCGCTCGCCACGGCGGCGAGCAGCGGCCCCGCGCCGAGCAGCAGGAGTACGCCGCCGAGGGCCGCCGCGCACAAGCCCACGACCAGCCCGGCCAGGGGAGCGCACAGCATTCCGGCGCGAGCGGCCTCGCGGTCCCACCGGGTCACGCGTACGGGAAGCACGGTGAGCGTGCCGAAGGCGAAACGTATGCCGTCGCTGAGGAGAGAGGTCACGGCGCGCACGCTAGTCGCCGGAGACGGCCGGTAGGTTGCGCATAGCGCACAAACCCACACATAAGGGAAGCGAGTGGCATGGGTCACTGGTGGTATCGCAACATCCTTGAGCCGGGAAAGCTCCCGCTGCTGCTGGCCCTGCTTTCCTTCGTCCTGACGTTCGCGGTCACCCGCACCATCACCCGGCTGATCCGGGCGGGCCGCGGCCCCTTCAGGAACGTCTCGCCCGGCGGTCTGCACATCCACCACGTGGTGCCCGGCGTGATCCTGATGACGATCGGCGGCTTCGGGGCGGTGGCCACCGGCGCGCACGGCGTCAGCTCGGCGCTGTGCGCGGTGATCTTCGGGATGGGCGCGGGGCTGGTCCTCGACGAGTTCGCGCTGGTCCTCCATCTCGACGACGTCTACTGGAGCGAACAGGGGCGGCAGAGCGTGGAGGTCGTTGTCGTGACCGCCGCCGTGGTGGGGCTGGTCCTCATCGGATCCGTCCCGTTCGGGGTGGATCAGCTGACGCCGGACGAGCGGCAGAGCCGCGCCGCACTCATCCTCAACGTGTGCTTCAACTTCCTCCTCGCGGTGATCGCGCTCAGCAAGGGGAAAGTCCTCACCGCCCTCTTCGGTACGGTCGTGCCCGTCGTAGCGCTCGTCGGCGCGATCCGGCTGGCCAAGCCCGGCTCCCCCTGGGCGAAGCACCTCTACCGCCGGCGCCCCAAGGCCCGCGCCAGAGCGGCGCTGCGCCTGTGGCACCACGACCGGCGCTGGTCGGGGGTGGGCCGCAAGGTTCAGGACCTGATCGGCGGGACGCCGGACCGGACGCCGGACAGGACTCCTGACCCGAAGCCGGCGCGCGACGAGAGGTGAGCGAGCGCGCACAGCAGCAGTCCGAGCGGGCCGCCGGGGCCGAGTGCGATGCCGGCCCGCGCGTACAGCGGAGCCCACTCGCGGCGCGCGAGGCGCCGGGCCGCCGTCACCGTCGCCGTCTCGTCTCCAGGTGCTTGCGGTGCATCCACTTGGGCAGACCGGGCGCTTCGAGGAAGCCCTCGGCGCGGGCCGCCGCGATGCCGATGCGCAGCAGGTCGGAGCTCTTCTCGAAGAGCAGGAACCGGGGCTCCCAGATCGGCCGGTACTTGGCGTTGGCGCGGTACAGCGACTCGATCTGCCACCAGCGCGAGAAGAAGCTGAGCAGCGAGCGCCACATCCGCAGCACCGGCCCCGCACCGAGCCTGGAGCCACGTTCGAAGACCGACCTGAACATCGCGAAGTTGAGTGAGACCTGCGTGATCCCCATGTCTCTGGCGTGCTGGAGCAGCTCGATGACCATGAACTCCATCAGCCCGTTCTCGGAGTCACGATCGCGCCGCATGAGGTCGAGGGAGAGTCCGCGCGGCCCCCACGGCACAAAGCTGAGCACCGCCCTGAGCTCCCCGGCGCCGTCGGTGCATTCGAGCATGACGCACTGCCCGTCCGCCGGGTCGCCGAGCCGCCCGAGCGCCATCGAGAAGCCGCGCTCGGTCTCCCCGTCGCGCCAGTCGTCGGCTTTGCGCAGCAGTACGGCCATCTCGTCGTCGGGGATTTCTCCGTGGCGACGGATGCGCACGGTGTACCCGGCCCGCTTCACCCGGTTGTAGGCCTGGCGCACGGTACGCATCGCGCGCCCCTCCAGGGTGAACTCGTCGATCTCGACGATCGCCTCGTCGCCCAGCTCCAGCGCGTCCAGTCCGTGGCGGGCGTAGATGGTGCCGGCTTCTTCGCCGGCGCCCATCACGGCGGGAATCCAGCCGTGCTCGCGCGCCTCCGCCAGCCACGGCTCGATGGCGCCCGGCCAGGCCTCCGGGTCGCCGATGGGGTCACCGGACGCGAGCGATACGCCGCCGACGACCCGGTAGGTGACGGCGGCCTTGCCGGTGGGGGACCACACGGCGCTCTTCTCGCGGCGCAGCGCGAAGTAGCCGAGGGAGTCGCGCTCGCCGAACTTGTCGAGGAGGAGCCGGAGTCCGGCCTCGTCCTCCTCGGTGAGGGGTTCGACGGTGCGGCGCGACCGGAAGGCGGCGTACAGGACGGCGAGGAGCAGCAGGGTGCTCATGACGTTGATGGTGACGTTGACCCAGCCCGGTGTGATGATGCCCGCGAACCGGGCGTCTTCGGGGGCCAGCGACACCAGCCGCATCACGCCGTAGTGCCAGCGGTCCAGGAACGAGGCCCGGGTGTCGTCGGGCGCGGTGTTGCTGGCCGTGACGAGCAGGGTGGCGATCAGCGAGGTGACCAGCAGTCCGCCGACGGCGACGACGGCGGCCAGGGCGGGGTTCGAGCGGTCACCCTTGGCGTAGAACTCGCGGCGGCCGAGCAGCAGGGACAGGACGAAGGCGCCGGTCAGGACCAGGGAGACCCAGTTCTGCCAGTACTGCCGTACGTCGGGGAAGGGCATCGCGAGGGCGAAGAGCAGGAAGAAGAGCCCGCCGAGTACGAGGTTGAGGATCCAGGCGGCGCGTTTGCGGCGGCGCATGGTGATCGCGAGGAAGAGCGTGAACGCGCCGGAGGCGAAGCCCGCCGTCAGCAGGTACGGGGTGAAGTAGTCGTCGGTGTTGTGGCGTCGCAGATCCTGACCGAGCGACACCCAGACGGCGCTCAGGAAGTTGATGAACGTGACGATGCGCAGATACCAGACGGCGAATGCCGCGCTGCGGCGTGACCGGGGGGTGCGCCGGTTCGCAGGGCTCGTTCGCGACTGCTTCGTGCCTTCGGTGGCCAAGCGGACTTCTCCCATGAAAAGCGATGGTATGGGGGCACCGCGCCGCGAGCGGTGCGGATGTGCGGCCGGCGGTGCCCGGCCGCACACACGGTCAGTCCGTTGCGTTTCCGGCCTCGCCGACGGTCTCTTTGACCGTCTCCTCCTCGTCCGCCGCCCGCTCGGGCAGCTCCGCCGCGAGGGCGGCGGCGGCCTGTACGAGGGGGAGGGCGAGCAATGCCCCAGTTCCTTCCCCCACAGTGACGCCCTGATCGAGCAGAGGGTTGAGTGCCATCCGGTCCAGCGCCTTGGCCTGGCCCGGCTCGCCGCTCACCTGACCCGCGAGCCACCAGTCCGGCGCCCGGAAAGCGGCGCGCTGGCCCACCAGGGCGCAGGCCGCGGACACCACGCCGTCGAGGATCACCGGCGTACGCCGCACAGCGCACTGCAGCAGAAAACCGGTCGCCGCGGCGAGGTCGGCGCCGCCGACGGTGGCCAGCAGCTCCAGCTGATCCCCGAGCACCGGCCGGGCCCGGCGCAGTGCGTCGCGGATGGCGGCGCACTTGCGCATCCAGGCCAGGTCGTCGATGTGTACGCCGCCGCGGCCGGTGACGACGGAGGCGTCCGTGCCGCACAGGGCGGCGATGAGGGTGGCTGCGGCGGTAGTACCGCCGACACTGAGGTCGCCGAGTACGACGAGGTCGGTCCCGGAGTCGGCCTCTTCGTCGGCGATCGCCATCCCGAGACGCACGGCCTGCTCGGCCTCGTCGCGTGTGAGCGCGTCCTCGACGTCTATACGCCCGGAACCGCGCCGCACGCGATGGCGTACGACGTCGTCGGGCAGCAGCTCCGGATCGCAGTCGAGCCCGGCGTCGACGATCCGTACGGTCGCGCCGGCACGGCGGGCGAGCACGGCGACGGGGCTCTCACCGTCCAGCACGGAACGCACCAGCCGGTGGGCGCCGAGGGCGGGCCGGGCGGAGACCCCCAGCTCGGCCACGCCGTGGTCACCGGCGAAGAGAACGACGCGGGGCCGCTCGATGGGCTTGACCCGTACGGAGGCCTGTGCGGCCGACAGCCACTCACCCAGCTCGTCGAGCCGGCCGAGCGCGCCGGGCGGCACGATCAGCCGCTCCCGGCGTTCCTCGGCATCGCGCCGCACGCCGCCGTCGGGGCGCTCGATCAGGTCGGAGAAGTCGTCGAGGTTAAGCGAGCTCATTCGCCGAACAGTACCGCCACCCTCCCTGACGCCCCGTCAGGGGTGACGGGGAGGGCCTCTGCGGGGCTTTCCCCGACCCGCCCGGGCCGGAGTCCCGCCCTCACCCCCGCAGCACGACCGCCTGACCCGCCACCACCAGCAGCACTTGCTCGCACTCACCCGCGAACGCCGCGTTCAGCCGACCCAATTCGTCCCGGAACCGCCGCCCGCTCGCCGTAGCCGGCACAACCCCCGAGCCGACCTCATTGCTCACCGCCACCACCGTCCGCCGCGTCCGCCGCACCGCCTCCACCAGCTCGGTCACCCGTTCCCCCAGCGCCCGCCGCCCGTCCGTCGCCCACTTCGCGTCGTCCCACGCCCCGACCCGGTCCATCGCGTCGGTCAGCCACAGCGCCAGGCAGTCGATCAGCAGCGGCGGCCCGTCAGCCGCCAGCAGCGGAGCCAGCTCGCACGTCTCCTCCGTGCGCCACGCGCCCGGCCGGCGCTCCCGGTGCAGGCCCACCCGCTCCGCCCACTCCCCGTCACCTTCCCGCGTGCCGCTCGTCGCGACGTACACGACCTCGGGAAACGTCTCCAGGCGCCGCTCGGCCTCCACCGACTTGCCCGACCGCGCCCCGCCCAGCACCAGAGTCCGCCGCGGAACGTCAGGCACCGCGTGGTACTCCCCGACCACCACAGTCGTCCCGTCCGGCACAGCCCGCGCACCCGCCGCCGCGAGTCGCCGATCCAGCTCGGGGCCCGGCGGCACGTCGTGATCCAGGTGTACGGCGATGACGTCCGTCGTCGCCCCCACCGCCCCGGCCGCCCGCAGCCGCGCCAGCGCGTCCGGCCGGTCCATGATGTCGGCGACGACCATGTCGTACGTACGGCCGTCCGTGGCAGCCCCGGCGGGCGCGCCACCCGGCGGCAGGTACAGCAGCACCTCGCCCTCCGGCGAGGTCACCTCGTACCCCGTACCGGGCGAATCCATCGGGACGGCCCGCACCCGGTGCCCGCTGATCAGCGTCAGCACCCGCCCGTCCGGCACCCGCCCGGCCGCCGGCAGCCCGGCCGGCAGCTCCATCGGCGGCCCGTCGTGCGGGTGCGTCAGCAGTACCTGCCGTACGCCGGTGAGCGAGTGCCCGGCACGGGCGGCGGCCAGCGCGGCCCCCGGCGTCAGATCGAGCAGCAGCGCGTCGTCCACGAGCAGCGCGGTCGCCGCCCGGGCCAGCCCGCCGCGGGCGGTGGCGCACGAGGCGCAGGGGCAGTCGGGGCGGGGCAGGCCTGCCGGGGCCCCGGTGCCGAGGAGAGTCAGTTCCACGAGGACGATCCTCCCGCGTCCCCGCCGGAGGTGCGCGCCCGGCTACTCTGCGGGGCAGGCTGTGCTGGACAAAAGCACGGGTGGGACCCGGGAGGCGAACATGGCGTGGACGTGGCGGTTCGAGAAGGCCGACGGTACGGAGGTCCAGCCGGCGGTGGTGCCGGAGGAGTTCACCACGCAGGGCGACGCGGAATCGTGGATCGGCGAGGTCTGGAAGGACCTGGTCGAGGGCGGCGCCGACCAGGTGGTGCTCTTCGACGACGGCACGAAGATCTACGGCCCGATGAACCTGCACGCAGAAGAGGCCTGAGGGCCTGACGGCCGGAAAGCCTGATAGCTCGTCCCGACCGCCGGAGAGGCTCCTGCCAAGCCCCTCCGGCGATCGAGGACCGCCGCACTCTCTAGAGCTCGCCCAGCGTGACCTGCGCCGTGCGACTGTCGTCGCCGCGCAGGTAGCTCACCCGTACCTCGTCGCCCGGCTTGTGGGCGGCCAGGGCCTCCGCCAGCGAGGTGATCGTGGTGATCTCGGTGTCGTCGAGCGCGGTGATGATGTCCCCGGCCCGCAGGCCGGCCTCCGCGGCCGCGCCGCCCCGCTCGGCCGATACGACGGCGACGCCGGACGGTTCGAAGTCGTCGTCCACGACCGTACGGCCCGTGATGTCCAGCGCCGCCCGCCCCGAGTGGGTGACCCTGCCGTCCCTGACGATCTGGTCGGCGATCGTCCTCACCGTCGAGGACGGGATCGCGAAGCCGATCCCCGGCGCCGCGCTGCCGCCGATGCCGGGGTCGGTGGCCGCCAGGGTGGGGATGCCGATGACTTCGCTGTCGAGGTTGACCAGCGCGCCGCCGCTGTTGCCGGGATTGATCGCGGCCGAGGTCTGCACCATGTTCGGGATGGTCGCGCCCGTGCCGCCGCCCGAGCGCCCCTCGCTCACGGTCCTGCCGACCGCCGAGACGATGCCCTGCGTGACACTGGTGGAGAGACCCAGCGGGCTGCCCATCGCCAGCACGATCTGCCCCGCCTCGACCCGGGACGAGTCCGCGAACCTCGCCGCTCTCAGTCCGTCGGGGACTGCGTCCAGCTTGATGACGGCAAGGTCCTGCTCCGGGTAGGCGGCGACGAGCCGCGCGCCGAGCACGGCGCCGCCCGTGGCCGCCGTGACCTTGAAGTCTCTCTCCCGGCCGACCACATGGGCGTTGGTGACGATATGGCCCTTGCCGTCGTAGACGACACCCGAGCCCAGGCCCTCGGACGCGTCGATCTGGACGACCGAGGGCAGGACGTCCCTGATCACCTTCTGGTACTCGTTCTCCAGGTCCTGCCGCGCGGCCATGGGCGCGCCCGCCTCCGCCGTCGCCTTCGCCGTCGACTTCGGAGCCGACGCCGTACCCGAGGCGGAACACCCGCTCAGACACGCCAGTACGACCGCACAGGACGCGGCGGTCAGCGGCAGCGACAGTGGAAGTGGCGGCCGGCGGCGCGTCGTACGGCCGTGGTCAGGTGATCCGTCCATGCCTGGAGTGTCCCTTTGGAGGGAATTCGAGGCGCGCGGGGAGCGGCCATCAGAGGGGCGCCGGGGGCAGCTTCAGCCCGGCGGTTTCAGGCCGACGGTTTCAGCCCCGTACGCCGCAAAGGTGCAGCAGGGCGGCGACCCGGCGGTAGGGGTCGGTCCGGCTCGCGCGGTCCTCCAGGGCCAGGACCCGCTCCAGCTCCTCCGCCGGAAGCCGCGACGCGTCATTGGCGTCGCCCTCGACGTTGTCGGTGAAGACCCGCACGCCGTACCACGCGTGCAGCGGGGCGGCGATCCCGGCGAGGGTCGCCGTCAGGGCGTCGAGACGGTCCGCGCGCACCGGCAGGCCGAGCCGGTTGGTGTACGTCGCCGAGTCGAACGCGGCGAGCGCCCCCGCCCAGTCCCCGGCGAGGCCGGGCCGCATCGCGAGCGCGTCGGCGTTGCGTACCAACAGGGACAGCAGGCCGCCGGGCGCCAGCATGCGGGCCAGGCCCGCGACCATGGCGTCGGACTCCTGGACGTACATCAGCACGCCGTGGCACAGCACCACGTCGAAGCTTCCGGGCAGGAAATGCACCCCGGTCTCCAGGCCGTCGCCCTCGACCAGGCGCACCCGCTCGCGGATGCCCTCGGGCTCACCGGACAGCGCCTCGCGCGCCGCCACCAGCATGTCCGGGTCGGACTCCAGGCCGGTCACCTTGTGACCGGCCCGGGCCAGGCGCAGGGCCTGCGTGCCCTGGCCCATGCCGACGTCGAGGACGGCGAGCCGCCGGCCCACCGGGAAGCGGGCCGATATCTGCTCGTCGAGCTGGCGCGCGACCAGTTCCTGGCGGACGATGTCGCGCAGCCCGCCAGTAACCTTCAGCCAGTCGGCCGCCGCACCCGCGAATCCGGAGATTTCAGCGCTCAGGGTCGTTCCCCGCGCTTGACCTGGGGCTTCGGCAGGCGCAGGCGGCGCATCTGGAGCGTACGCATCAGGGCGTAGGCGACGGCGCCGCGCTTCGGCTCGTTCGGGAAGCGCTCGTTCAGCTGCTTCTTGAGCCGGATGGCCAGGCCGATCGAGTCGACGACGATCATCACGATCACACCGAGCCACAGCAGCAGCGCGATGTTCTGGATGTTGCTGACGCGGACCATGCTGAGGACGAGGATCACCACCGCGAGCGGCAGGAAGAACTCGGCCACGCAGAAGCGGGAGTCGACGAAGTCGCGCACGAAACGGCGGACGGGGCCCTTGTCGCGGACCGGCAGGAAGCGTTCGTCACCGCTCGCCAGTGCCTCCCGCTGCCTAGCCAGGTCCGCACGGCGGGCCTCGCGCTGACGCTTCATCGCCTCCTTGCGGTTCGACGGAGCCGCCGCCCCGTTGCGGCGCTGCGACTGTGCGACAGCGCGCTTCGGGGTGGGGCGGCCCTTCGGGGCCTGCGGGTCACGGGACGCTTTGGAGAGGTCCACCTGCACCTTGTCGGTGGGGGCCTTCTCTTCCTTGGAGGAACGGCTACGGAACACAAAGCCCAAGGGTACGGGGTACGGCGCATGGACACCGGCCCTGAGGGGAACGATCCCGCAACGGTCCGTTTCCCCGACTGCCGTCGGCCGTCACCTACTCCCTGAGCTGGAGCCCGGCGGACGGTAGTCGTCCTGGAGGAGGAGCGCATCGGCCCGCGAACAGTGCGGTAATGGATGCAGGGCCCGTAGTGTGGGTTCAAGTGCTGGAGCTGGAGTCCGTAGTCCGTCAGAAGGGGGCGCGCGAAGCCCATGAGCGGTGTCATGAAGCGTATGGGGATGATCTTCCGCGCGAAGGCAAACAAGGCCCTTGACCGGGCCGAGGATCCGCGCGAGACCCTCGATTACTCGTACCAGAAACAGCTTGAGCTGCTTCAGAAGGTACGCCGCGGTGTCGCCGACGTGGCGACGTCGCGCAAGCGGCTCGAACTGCAGCTGAACCAGCTGCAGGGTCAGTCCTCCAAGCTGGAGGACCAGGGACGCAAGGCGCTCGCGCTCGGCCGGGAGGACCTCGCCCGCGAGGCCCTGTCCCGCCGTGCCGCGTTGCAGCAGCAGGTCACCGACCTGGAGACGCAGCACCAGACGCTCCAGGGCGAGGAGGAGAAGCTGACGCTCGCCGCGCAGCGCCTCCAGGCCAAGGTCGACGCCTTCCGTACGAAGAAGGAGACCATCAAGGCGACCTACACCGCCGCGCAGGCGCAGACCCGGATCGGCGAGGCGTTCTCGGGCATCTCCGAGGAGATGGGCGACGTCGGCCTGGCGATCCAGCGGGCCGAGGACAAGACCGCGCAGCTCCAGGCGCGGGCCGGCGCGATCGACGAGCTGATGGCCTCCGGCGCCCTGGACGACCCGTCCGGGATGGCGAAGGACGACATCGCCGCCGAGCTGGACCGCATTTCCGGTGGTACAGATGTAGAGCTGGAGCTGCAGCGCATGAAGGCCGAGCTGGCGGGCGGTCCGACGGCGCAGCAGCAGGCGCTCGAAGGCGGCTCGCAGGACGGGACGCAGGCGCCGCAGACCCAGCACAAGTTCGACAAGCAGTAGGAGTCCGGGCCGCCTCAGTCGCATTCCGCGAAGGAGCACGTCGTGATCGTACGGATCATGGGGGAGGGCCAGGTGAAGGTGGCCGACAGCCACTTCACCGAACTGAACAAGCTGGACGACGAACTGCTCGCAGAAATGGAGAGCGGGGACGACTCCGGCTTCCGCAGGACGCTCGGTGCGCTCCTCGGCGCGGTACGCCGCTTCGGGGAGCCGCTGCCGGACGACGCCCTCGAACCCTCCGAGCTGATTCTCCCGGCCGAGGACGCGACGCTGGAAGAGGTACGCGAAATGCTGGCCGGCGACGGCTTGATCCCGGCCGACCCCGGCTGATCCCCGGCTGACCGTCCGCGCAGCGGCCCCGGCCACCCGAACGCCGTACCGTTGCGTGGCATGACTGCCCTCGGTACGGGATTCACCCGCTCCCGGTGCTGGCTCCGCGCACATCCCCTCGCCCTGGACGCCGCTCTCGCGCTCGGCGTCCTGGTGACGATAGTGATCGGCTCCTTCGCCGACCCGCACGGCGGCCCCAACGGCCCTACCTTCGGCACCCGGACCCCCGGGCTCCGCAGCATCGTCCTGATGGTGCTCGGCTCCGCCGCCCTGGTCTTCCGCCGCCGCAGGCCCATGGCCGTACTCGCCTTCACCGGCGTCGTCACGGTCGCCGAGCTCGTCGCGGGCGACCCGCCGGCCCCCGTCGCGATGAGCGCCGTCATCGCGCTCTACACGGTCGCCTCCCGCACCGACCGCCCCACCACCTGGCGCGTCGGCCTCCTGACGATGACCGGCCTGACCGCCGCCGCGATGTGCTTCGGCAGCGGCCCCTGGTACTCCCAGGAGAACCTCGGGATCTTCGCCTGGACGGGGATCGGCGCGACCGCCGGTGACGCCGTACGCAGCCGCCGGGCCTTCGTCGACGCCATCCGCGAGCGCGCCGAGCGAGCGGAGAGGACCCGCGAGGAAGAGGCCCGCCGACGGGTCGCGGAGGAGCGCCTGCGCATCGCGCGCGACCTCCACGACGTCGTCGCCCACCACATCGCGCTGGTCAACGTCCAGGCGGGCGTCGCGGCCCACGTCATGGACAAGCGCCCCGACCAGGCCAAGGAAGCCCTCGCGCATGTACGGGAGGCCAGCCGCTCCGCGCTGAACGAGCTGCGCGCCACCGTCGGCCTGCTCCGCCAGAGCGGCGACCCCGAGGCCCCGACCGAACCCGCCCCCGGTCTCGGCGTGCTCGACGAGCTCCTGGACACCTTCCGGCACGCGGGCCTCCCGGTGGAGGTCGCCCGGCCCGACAAGGAAGTCGCGGCGCCGCTGCCCGCCGCCGTCGACCTCGCGGCGTACCGGATCATCCAGGAGGCCCTGACCAACGTCCAGAAGCACGCCGGCGCGCACGCCAAGGCCGAGGTCAGCGTGGTCCGCGTCGGCTCGTCCGCCGAAGTGACGGTGATCGACAACGGTGGGGGGACGGAAAGGACACAGAGCGCGGGCGACGGGTCCGAAGGCGGCGGCCACGGCCTCATCGGCATGCGCGAGCGCGTGAGCGCCCTCGGCGGGACCCTGACCACCGGGCCCCGCTACGGCGGCGGCTTTCGCGTACATGCGATCCTGCCGTTCACGGCGCGTACGGGGGACGACACGGGGGAGACCGCATGACGACGGCCACCACGACCGGCATCAGGGTGCTGCTCGCCGACGACCAGGCGCTCCTGCGCAGCGCGTTCCGGGTCCTGGTCGACTCCGAGCCGGACATGGAGGTCGTCGGCGAGGCCGCGGACGGCGCCGAGGCCGTCGAGCTCGCCCGCTCGCTCGGCGTCGACGTCGTCCTGATGGACATCCGCATGCCGGGTACGGACGGCCTCGCCGCCACCCGCATGATCAGCGAAGACCCGGAACTGTCCGCCGTACGCGTCATCATGCTGACGACCTTCGAGGTCGACGAGTACGTCGTGCAGTCGCTGCGCGCCGGTGCCTCCGGCTTCCTCGGCAAGGGCGCGGAGCCGGACGAACTGCTCAACGCCATCCGAATCGTCGCGGCCGGTGAGGCGCTGCTCTCGCCCGTGGCGACGACGGGCCTGATCGCCACGTTCTTGAAGCAGGCGAGCGCCCTTGGCCAGGGCGGCACCGCGGACGACGACGAAGCCGCGGCGGCCCGCACCGCCCGGCTGTCGGCGCTGACCGTGCGCGAGCGCGAGGTCCTCGTCCAGGTCGCGGGCGGTAACTCCAACGACGAGATCGCCGAACAGCTGGTCGTCAGCCCGCTCACCGTCAAGACCCATGTGAACCGGGCGATGGCGAAGCTCGGAGCCCGCGACCGCGCCCAATTGGTGGTAATCGCCTACGAATCGGGTCTCGTACGTCCAAGGGTGGAGTGAAGGTGTAGCGGCGCGTACTCCAGACGCGGTATGCGCCGCATAAGAAAGGGACCTGGGAGCGAGGAATCGCCCTCTTCGCGTGGCTGATCGTATAAACGGGGCGCGCTCGACTGCCTCTCCTGCCTCGCACGCCACAGAAGAGAGACCACCCATGTCCTGGCTGTCCAGATTCAGCCTCGCTCAGCGGGCGCTGATCGGTCTGATGTCGATCATCGCGATCGTCTTCGGTGCCATCGCGATACCGCAGCTGAAGCAGCAACTGCTGCCGACCATGGAGTTCCCGATGGTGTCCGTGCTGGCGCCCTACCAGGGCGCGTCCCCCGACGTGGTCGAGAAGCAGGTAGTCGAACCCCTCGAAAGCACCATCAAGGCAGTCGACGGCATCACCGGCGTCACCTCCACGGCGAGCGAGGGCAACGCCGTGATCATGGCCCAGTTCGACTACGGCAACGACACCAAGCAGCTCGTCGCCGACGTCCAGCAGGCCGTGAACCGCTCCCGCGCCCAGCTCCCCGACGACGTCGACCCCCAGGTCGTGGCGGGCTCGACGGACGACATCCCGACCGTCCTGCTCGCCGTCACCTCCGGCCAGGACCAGCAGGCGCTCGCCGACCGGCTGGAGAACACGGTCGTCCCCGTACTGGAGGACATCGACGGCGTCGGCCAGGTCACCATCGACGGGGTGCGCGACCTCCAGGTCGCCGTCACCCCCGACGACAAGAAGCTCGCGGCCGCCGGTCTCAACGCCGCCGCGCTCGGCCAGGCGCTCCAGGCGGGCGGCGCGACCGTCCCGGCCGGCTCCTTCGCCGAGGACGGCAAGAGCCGCACGGTGCAGGTCGGCGGCGGCTACACGTCGCTGAAGCAGATCGAGGACCTGCGCGTCACCGCGACGCCCACAGGCGCGGGCAAGCCGCCGAAGCCGGTACGCCTCGGTGACGTCGCCACCGTCAAGGAGCAGCCCGCCACCGCGGTCTCCATCACCCGCACCAACGGCAAGCCCAGCCTGTCCCTGGCGATCACCATGGACCAGGACGGCAGCGCCGTCGCCATCTCCGACGCGGTCAAGGACAAGCTCCCCGAGCTGCGCGACAGCATCGGCGCCGGCAGCGAGATCGCGGTCGTCTTCGACCAGGGCCCGGCCGTCTCCAAGTCGATCTCAGGCCTGACCACCGAGGGCGCCCTCGGCCTGGTCTTCGCCGTCATCGTCATCCTGGTCTTCCTCGCGTCGGTCCGCTCGACGCTCGTCACCGCCATCTCCATCCCGCTGTCGGTGGTCCTCGCGCTGATCGTGCTGTGGACCCGCGACCTGTCGCTGAACGTCCTCACGCTCGGCGCGCTGACCATCGCGATCGGCCGCGTCGTCGACGACTCGATCGTGGTCCTGGAGAACATCAAGCGTCACCTGGCGTACGGCGAGGAGCGCCACTCGGCGATCATCACCGCGGTCAAGGAGGTGGCCGGCGCGGTCACCGCCTCGACCCTGACGACCGTCGCCGTCTTCCTGCCGATCGGCCTGGTCGGCGGCATGGTGGGCCAGCTGTTCGGCTCGTTCTCCCTCACCGTCACGGCGGCCCTGCTCGCCTCGCTGCTGGTGTCCCTGACCGTGGTGCCGGTCTTCTCGTACTGGTTCCTGCGTCCGCCCAAGGGCTCCGAGGGCGTCTCCGCCTCGGCAGACGCAGCCGAGCTGCGCCGCAGGGCGGAGGAGAAGGAGGCCCGCAGCCGGCTCCAGCGGATGTACGTCCCGGTCCTGCGCTTCGCGACCCGCCGCCGCCTCATGAGCCTGGCCATCGCGGTCGTCGTTCTCATCGGTACGTTCGCCATGGCGCCGCTGCTGAAGACCAACTTCCTGGACGAGGGCGAGCAGGACACCCTGTCCGTCACCCAGGAGCTGAAGGCCGGCACCAGCCTGGAGGCGGCCGACCAGGCCGCACTGAAGGTCGAGAAGGCGCTCGACTCGATCGACACGATCAAGGACTACCAGGTCACGGTCGGCTCCTCCGGCTTCGCGGCCGCCTTCGGCGGAGGCACGGGCGCCAACCAGGCGACGTACCAGCTCACCCTCAAGGACGCCTCCGACTCCGAGGCCACCCAGAAGCGGATCGACGAGGAGCTCGGCAAGCTCGACGGCATCGGCGACACGACCATCGGCGCGGGCGGCGGCTTCGGCAGCCAGGACCTGAGCGTCGTGGTCAAGGCCGGTGACGGCGATGTGCTGAAGAAGGCCTCCGAGCAGGTACGGGACGCCATCGCCAAGCTCGACGACGTCACCGACGTACAGAGCGACCTGGCCCAGAGCGTGCCGCGGATCTCCGTCACTGCCAACGACAAGGCGGCCGGGGCGGGCTTCAACCAGGCCACGCTCGGCGCGGCCGTCACCCAGGCGGTGCGCGGCACCACCTCGGGCAAGGCGAACATCGGCGACACCGAGCGCGACGTCGTCGTGAAGTCGGCTCGCCCGGCGACCACGATGGACGAGCTGAAGAAGCTGAACCTCGGGCAGGTCAAGCTAGGCGACATCGCCGACGTGAAGCTCGTCGCCGGGCCGGTCTCCAAGACCCGGATCGACGGCGCCCGCGCCGCGACGATCACGGCCAAGCCGACCGCCGACAACACGGGCGCGGTCACCGCCGCGCTCCAGACGAAGATCACCGAGCTGAAGAAGGAGCTGCCGGCGGGCGCGAGCGTCGAGATCGGCGGTGTCTCCTCCGACCAGAACGAGGCGTTCGCCCAGCTCGGCCTGGCCATGCTGGCGGCCATCGCGATCGTGTTCATGCTGCTGGTGGCGACGTTCCGCTCGCTGGTCCAGCCGCTGATCCTGCTGGTCTCCATCCCGTTCGCGGCGACCGGCGCGATCGGCCTGCTGCTCGCCACCGGTACGCCCCTGGGTGTCCCGGCGATGATCGGCATGCTGATGCTCATCGGCATCGTGGTCACCAACGCGATCGTGCTGATCGACCTGATCAACCAGTACCGCGCCCAGGGCCTGGGCGTCGTCGAGGCGGTCCTGGAGGGCGGACGTCACCGCCTGCGGCCGATCCTGATGACGGCACTGGCGACGATCTTCGCGCTGCTGCCGATGGCGCTGGGGATCACCGGCGAGGGCGGCTTCATCTCGAAGCCGCTGGCGATCGTGGTGATCGGCGGTCTGATCACGTCGACGCTGCTGACGCTGCTCCTGGTGCCGACGCTGTACGCGATGGTGGAGCTCCGCAAGGAGCGCCGCGCCAAGAAGAAGGCGGCCAAGCGCGCGGCGAAGGCGGGCGCCCCGGCCGAGTCCGACGCCGAGTCGCAGGAGCCGGAGGCGGCGAAGGTCTGATCGGCGTACGACACCTGATCCCGCACAGCAGCGAGCCCCGGCTCCCCTCACCAGGGGGGCCGGGGCTCGCCCCGCTTCTCAGGCTCACCAGCTTGATTAGCGAAACGTAGTGATCCTGTGGCAGAGTGTCACGCACACGCCCGGCGCCCAGGCGACGTCGGGCACCCTCCTCGGTGGGGTCGTCAGACCTGGCCGACCAGCGTCCGGAGCGACGTGCCACGCGGACTGACGACTCCGGCCGTTCAGCACCAGGGCACGAAGACGATCGGCTCGCGCCCTGAGTAACGCTCAGGATCGCTCAGTCAATCAGAGACGCTTCGGGTACCTCGGGCGGCCCCTCGGGGATGGCGTGCACCTCGACCGGATCGTTTCCGGGCTTGCCCCCGGGGCCGGGACAGGCCGACGCCCGCGCGGCGATCTCCAGGGCACGGTCCTCGTCCTTGACGTCGACCACCCAGTAACCGGCCAGGATGCGTCCGGGCGCAGCGGGCCCGTCGGTCACCTTCGCCCGGCCGTCGTCCGTCGCCCGTACGGTCTTGACCATCGAGGGCCCGCCGAGACCACGTGCCTCCACGAGCTCGCCGGCCGCGCCGATCTCCTGGTTGAGCGCGTCCATGTGCGCGAACATCGCCAGCATGTCTTCCTTGGAGAACGACGACATCATGCCGTCCCACTCATCGGCGGGCACGTTCATCTGGATCATGTACTGCATGTTCCTCACCCTTCCGGGGTGCTGATGGCCTTGTGCAGTGGTAGACGTCCGGGCGCCGCAGAACTCATCGCCTCCCACGCTTGCAGGTAAGCCACAGTCCCGCACCCGGTAACGCGGGTAAGGGGCACCCCGCATTGCGGGGTGCCCCTTACCTTGACGTACGAGAAGCGGGAGACGCGGCGGCTACGGCAGCGCCAGCATCCGCTCTAGCGCGAGCTTCGCGAACTGCTCGGTCTCGCGGTCGACCTCGATGCGGTTGACCAGGTTGCCCTCGGCCAGCGATTCCAGGGTCCACACCAGGTGCGGCAGGTCGATGCGGTTCATGGTCGAGCAGAAGCAGACCGTCTTGTCGAGGAAGACGACTTCCTTGTCCTCGGCCGCGAACCGGTTGGCGAGCCGGCGCACCAGGTTGAGCTCGGTGCCGATGGCCCACTTGGAGCCGGCCGGGGCCGCCTCCAGCGCCTTGATGATGTACTCCGTCGATCCGACGTAGTCCGCGGCCGCCACGACCTCGTGCTTGCACTCGGGGTGCACGAGGACGTTGACGCCCGGGATGCGCTCGCGCACGTCATTGACGGACTCGACCGAGAAGCGGCCGTGCACCGAGCAGTGCCCGCGCCACAGGATCATCTTCGCGTTCCGCAGCTGCTCGACGGTCAGGCCGCCGTTCGGCTTGTGCGGGTTGTAGAGCACGCAGTCGTCCAGCGACATGCCCATGTCGCGCACGGCGGTGTTGCGCCCGAGGTGCTGGTCGGGCAGAAAAAGGACCTTCTCGCCCTGCTCGAAGGCCCAGTCCAGCGCGCGCTTGGCGTTCGACGACGTACAGATCGTGCCGCCGTGCTTGCCGGTGAACGCCTTGATGTCGGCGGAGGAGTTCATGTACGAGACGGGCACGACCTGCTCGGCCACTCCGGCCTCGGTCAGTACGTCCCAGCACTCGGCGACCTGCTCGGCGGTGGCCATGTCGGCCATCGAGCAGCCGGCCGCCAGGTCGGGGAGTACGACCTTCTGGTCGTCGGAGGTGAGGATGTCCGCGGACTCGGCCATGAAGTGCACGCCGCAGAAGACGATGTACTCGGCCTCCGGCTTGGCGGCCGCGTCCTTGGCCAGTTTGAAGGAGTCCCCGGTGACATCGGCGAACTGGATGACCTCGTCACGCTGGTAGTGGTGACCGAGGATGAAGACCTTGTCCCCGAGCTTTTCCTTGGCGGCGCGGGCGCGCTCGACCAGGTGCGGGTCGGAGGGGGACGGCAGGTCGCCGGGGCAGTCGACACCCCGCTCGCTCTTGGTGTCGGCCTCACGGCCGAGCAGCAGCAGAGCGAGCGGCGACGGCTGGACATCCAGTGGCTGGGCGGTGGTCACGACACGCACCCTTTCTTGTCTGCGAACACACTTTTCGTCGATTTGACGTTATCTATCATAACCGCTTCACGTCACTTTGACGACGACGATGTCGTCGATGTGACGAATTCCCGTCGCCGCGCGCGCCGTGCCGCTGCGGATGGCGGTGTGCGAGCATGAATGGAGAAGACAGGCGCTCAGGCCTGGAATGAATCCGCGGCCGCGCCGGTTGCACAGGTCGGCAAGCAGTCCGTACAACCCGGGAGAGATGTAGATGTCCGTTCAGGACGACAAGACCACCGTGAGCGACGGCATTCTCCTGTCCGACGCCGCCGCCTCCAAGGTCAAGGCCCTGCTGGACCAGGAAGGCCGGGAGGACCTGGCGCTGCGCGTGGCCGTCCAGCCCGGTGGCTGCTCGGGCCTGCGGTACCAGCTCTTCTTCGACGAGCGCTCGCTCGACGGCGACGTCGTCAAGGACTTCGACGGCGTCAAGGTCGTCACCGACCGCATGAGCGCCCCGTACCTGGGCGGTGCCTCCATCGACTTCGTCGACACCATCGAGAAGCAGGGCTTCACGATCGACAACCCGAACGCCACGGGCTCCTGCGCCTGCGGCGACTCGTTCAGCTGAGAACTCGCAGCGAAAGAAGGCGGCGGCCCCGGACCGGGACCGCCGCCTTCTTCGTACGCGCACGTACGGCCCTACGCGCGCGGCACGGCCTCACCGCTCCGCGAGTCCACGACCTTCCGGCCGTCCAGCGGCTTGTCGAGCGTCACCGTCTCCTTCAGCTCCTTGGCGATCAGGATGCAGGCCCGCCCGGGGTCCGGATTGGTCTCGGTGATCTTCACCTTCACCGCCCCGTTCTCCTCGGTCGCCTTCGCCGCGTAGTCGCTGCACACGCCGCCCCAGAAGTGCAGGGTGAGCTTGCGCCCGTCGGCGCTGTACGACTGGACCTGCCGCGGCTCCGCCGACGGCTTGCCGCTCTCGGGCGGAGCCGGTGAGGCGGGCGGCTTGGCCAGGTAGTCGGGATCGACCGCGGGGTGCGTGATCGTGAACGGCTGCGCGCCGCCCCCGGGCTTCACCTCGAAGAGCCACGAGGGTACGAGCGCCTGCCGCCCGTCGACGTACTGTGCGGCCAGCCCGAAGACCGCCCCGCCCACGGCCACGGGCTCCGGCGGGGCCGGCGGCTGCCCGCCGTCCGGCTCGCAAGGCGACTGAGCCGCGTCGCCCTCGTTGCCCTTGTCGCCGTGCGGCACGGGCGTGGCGCAACCACCGATGCCGGTCTTGCCGGCACCCTGCCCGGCCTTGTTCAGCTGCTTCAGCGCCTCGTCGGCGCTGATGACCGGATACTCGGCGCCCCTGGTCAGGCTCTTCAACTGCCCGCTGCCGCCGACCGGTTGCCCGTCGGAGCCGATCTGGATACCGGTCGCCCAGCCGTACGTCGGCAGCCCGCCCACCTCGGGGTCGGCGTTCACCACCCGTACCGCGCCCATCAGTTGGCGGGCGTCCAGCTTGGCGTCGTCCTGGCCCAGCGCCTTCAGCACGGGCGCCGCCGCCTCCTTCGCGGCCTTCTCGCTCACCGCGGGCCCCTCGCCGCCGGGCCGGTAGGAGGTGTCGGGGCACTTGTCGGCCTTGGCGCAGTTGTCGCTGCCGCCCGGCCCGTACTTCGCGAACGTCCAGGTGCCCGGCGCCTGCTTGTTGACCTGGAGCACGGGCCCCGAGCCGTCCTTGGTCACCCCGACCTTCCAGGCGGTGCCCTCGACGCGCGGCTTGCCCGGTACGCCGAGTGCCTTCGCCAGCCGTGCCACCTCCGCCTCGGTGACCGCGCCCGACGCCCGGTACACGTGGGCGGAACCGGGCCCCTGGGGCAGCTTCCCCTCGGCGCGGTAGGTCACCCCGCCGTGCGGGTCGGGTTCGCCGGGGGCGATGCCCGGCGCGCTGCCGTCCGTATGGCCGTCGAGGTTGAGCGGCGGCGGCGTCGTGCCGTCGCCCGCCGCCGGTCCGCTCCTCGTACCGCTGCCTCCGCCGTCCGCGGCGGTCGACGCCCAGTAGGCGGCGCCGCCCCCGGCCAGCAGCACCGCTGCGGCCACTGAGGCGGCAGCCAGCGGAGAACGCCGCCTGCGGACGCCGGCCGCGCCCTCTTCCTCTTCCGGTCGCTCGGTGCTCACCGCATCGCTCCTTCGGCTGCTCTGCCGTCCTGTGCCGTATGTCGTCTCCCCTTTACGGGGGACACCGGTGGGACGGAGCGGGGGAGCGTGCGGTTCCCCTCGTACTCCCCGCGTACTCCCCTCGTGCGCCTCGGGGTCCGGGATCAGCCCCCGTATTCGGACATGCCGCCCACCAGGCGCGCCGACGCGGGCGGCACGGTGATGCCGTGGATGAGCGAGGCCGGCACGGGCGCGGAAGCGGCCGTCGCGGGCACGGCCCAGTGCGGGACCATCCTTGCGCAGTCCCCGCGCAGTTCCTCCAGGCCGCCGTCCTGCTCGGCGGCGCGGGCGGACGACGTAACGCTGTGCTTCTGCATGCGGGATGCTCCCGTAGCTCTGGGGTCCGCCACGCTGCGGACCTGATGCTGGCACCGTAGGCAGCAGGCACGTCCGTAAAAAAGCCCTACTATTGGGTAGTTTTGCCGCTTAGTGCGAGAGGGCTACGACCAGGTAACGTGAACTGTCAACGCCACCCCTTCACAGGAGCGTCCTCGTCGTGCGTATCGCAGTCACCGGCTCCATCGCCACCGACCACCTCATGACCTTCCCCGGCCGCTTCGCCGACCAGCTGGTCGCGGACCAGCTGCACACGGTTTCGCTCTCCTTCCTGGTCGACAACCTCGACGTACGCCGGGGTGGTGTCGGCGCCAACATCTGCTTCGGCATGGGCCAGCTCGGCACGGCGCCGATCCTGGTCGGCGCGGCCGGCTCGGACTTCGACGAGTACCGCGCGTGGCTCGACCGGCACGGAGTGGACACCGGCTCGGTGCGCATCTCCGAGGTGCTGCACACCGCCCGCTTCGTGTGCACCACCGACGCCGACCACAACCAGATCGGCTCCTTCTATACGGGCGCGATGAGCGAGGCCCGCCAGATCGAGCTCCAGGCGGTCGCCGAGCGCGTGGGCGGCCTGGACCTCGTCCTGATCGGCGCGGACGACCCCGAGGCGATGCTGCGTCATACGGAGGAGTGCAAGACCCGGTCCATCCCGTTCGCGGCGGACTTCTCGCAGCAGATCGCCCGCATGACGGGGGACGACATCCGCACGCTGCTCGACGGTGCGACGTACCTCTTCTCCAACGAGTACGAGAAGGGGCTCATCGAGTCCAAGACCGGCTGGACGGACGAGCAGATCCTCGGCAAGGTCGGCCACCGCGTCACCACCCTTGGCTCGCGGGGTGTGCGCATCGAGCGCGTCGGGGACGAGCCGGTGGTCGTCGGCTGCCCCGAGGAGGACGGCAAGGTCGACCCGACCGGCGTCGGCGACGCGTTCCGTGCCGGGTTCCTGTCCGGGCTCGCCTGGGGCGTCGGCCTTGAGCGCGCCGCGCAGGTCGGGTGCATGCTGGCGACGCTGGTGATCGAGACGCTGGGCACGCAGGAGTACACGCTGCGCCGCGCCAATTTCATGGACCGCTTCACGAAGGCGTACGGCCACGCGGCGGCGCAAGAGGTCCACGCGCACCTGGCGTGACCCCTGGGGCCGGGCCGCTGCCCCAGACCCCGCTCCTCAATCGCCGGACGGGCTCCATAGGAGCCCGTCCGGCGGCCGGCACCCGTCAGCTCACGCGCCGCACCACGTACGCCGCGCCCCGCTCCGCCGGGCGCTCGCCCATGTACTCCTGCCCCCGCATCCCGCACCACGCCGGAATGTCCAGCCGAGCCGCCTCGTCGTCCGACAGGACAGTCACCGTCCCCCCGACCGGCACATCGCCGATCACCTTCGCCAGCTCGATCACCGGGATCGGACACCGCTTGCCGAGCGAGTCCACGACCAGCGACTCCGCCTCGGCCGGCCCCGAAGACTCGACCGGCGCCCCCAGCCGCTCCCGCACCCCCGCCACCGCCCCCGGCAGCACCTCCAGGAAGCGGTCCACGTCCTGCGGCGCAGTCCCCGGCGGGAGTGAAATCCGGACGTTGCCCTCCGTCAGTACCCCCATCGCCCGCAGCACATGGCTCGGAGTGAGCGTGCTGCTCGTGCACGACGAACCGGACGATACGGAGAAACCGGCCAGGTCCAGCTCGTGCAGCAGCGTCTCCCCGTCGACGTACAGACACGAGAAGGTGACCACGTGCGGCAGCCGCCGCACCGGATCGCCGACCACCTCCACATCCGGTACGAGCTCCGGCACCCGCGCGCGGATCCGGTCCACCAGTGCCCGCAGCCGCACCGCCTCGGCGGCCGCCTCCGCCCGTACGGCCCGCAACGACGCGGCCGCCGCCACGATCGCGGGCAGGTTCTCGAAGCCGGCCGCCCGCCCGGACTCCCGCTCGTCGGCGGGCCCTTGTGCCGCGAACCGCACGCCCTTGCGTACGACCAGCAGCCCGACCCCCGCCGGTCCGCCCCATTTGTGCGCACTCGCCGTGAGTAGCGACCAGTCGCCCTCCACCGGTCCCCACGCCAGCGACTGCGCCGCGTCCACCAGCAGCGGCACACCCACCGCCCGGCACTCCTGTGCGATTTCGGCCACCGGCTGCTCGGTGCCGACCTCGTGGTTGGCCGACTGCAGGCAGGCCAGCGCGGTGTCGGCGCGAAGGGCTTGGGCGTACGCCGCCGGGTCCACCCGGCCCGCTCGGTCCACCGGGACCTCGGTCGTCGTACCGCCCGCCGCCTCGTGCTCGGCGGCCGAGTGAAGCACCGAGGAGTGCTCCACGGCGGAGACGACCAGGTGGCGGCCGACACGTCGGCGGGCGGCCAGTGCGCCGGCGATCCCGGTGTGCACCGCGCGGGTGCCGGAAGAGGTGAATACCAGCTCGTCGGGTCGGCAGCCCACCGCTTCCGCCGCCGCCTCCCTCGCCGCGTCGAGCAGCATCCTGGCGCGCCGCCCCTCGCGGTAGAGACGGGAAGGGTCGGCCCATCCCTCGTCGAGCGCGGCCAGCAGGGCCTGCCGGGCGACGGGGTGCAGCGGGGCTGAGGAGGCGGCGTCGAAGTAGGGCACAACGCCACGCTAACTCCCCGGCCCCGTCGGATGGCCGGTCAGATAGGGGGCGGAGGCCGGGATTCCACTGATAAGCCATCCCTTCGGGGAGGGGTGCGGCGCGTTGGGCACCCTCCCCGCGCGACCCCAAATAGCGTCCAGTAGGGTTTGGTCCGCATAAACATCCAAACCCCTGCCCGCGTCAGGGCCGGCGACCGACCAGCGAGACGGCCGCAACCAACCGCGCGGGCGAGACTCTCGGGAAGGCGCTACGTGAGTCCCAACGGCTCCGACCGCTCGTCGCGGCGCCCGATGCGGCGGAAGCTGCTCCAGGTGCTGACCGCGGGCGTGGTCCTGGCGACCGCCTCTGGTTGCTCGTACACATGGGAAGACTTCCCCCGCCTCGGGATGCCTACCCCGGTCACCGAAGAGGCTCCCAGGATTCTCTCCCTCTGGCAGGGCTCGTGGGCGGCAGCGCTCATCACGGGCGTCCTGGTATGGGGTCTGATCCTGTGGAGCGTCATCTTCCACCGGCGTAGCCGCACCAAGATCGAAGTACCTCCGCAGACCCGGTACAACATGCCCATCGAGGCGCTGTACACCGTGGTTCCGCTCATCATCGTCTCGGTCCTCTTCTACTTCACCGCGCGCGACGAGTCGAAGCTCCTCGCGCTCTCGGACAAGCCGGCCCACACCGTCAACGTGGTCGGCTTCCAGTGGAGCTGGGGATTCAACTACGTGGAGAACGTGGACGGCGACGCCGCCACGGGCGTGAAGCCCCCCAAGGAGCTCAACGCCATCCCGGACATGTACACCAAGCAGTTCCCCGCAGGCGCCGAAGGCGTCTACGCGGTCGGTACTCCGGGCGAGCGGAACCCGCAGAACGGCAACCCGGGTCCGACCCTGTGGCTGCCGAAGGGCGAGAAGGTTCGCTTTGTCCTGACTTCGCGTGACGTCATCCACTCCTTCTGGGTGGTGCCGTTCCTGATGAAGCAGGACGTCATCCCCGGCCACACCAACGTCTTCGAGGTGACCCCCACGCGTGAGGGCACCTTCAAGGGCAAGTGTGCCGAGCTCTGCGGTGTCGACCACTCCCGGATGCTCTTCAACGTGAAGGTCGTCTCCCCGGAGCGTTACCAGCAGCACCTCAAGGAGCTGGCGGAGAAGGGCCAGACCGGCTACATCCCGTCCGGTATCGAGCAGACCGACCCGGCCAGGAATGCGGAGACGAACAAACTGTGAGCATCCTCAATCAACCCAAGGGTGCCGCGGCGGCAGACGGCTCGTACTACGAGAACGAACTGCCGGTACGGCGCAAGCAGCCGGGAAATGTCGTCATCAAGTGGCTGACCACCACTGACCACAAGACCATCGGCTCGCTCTACCTGATCACGTCGTTCATTTTCTTCTGCGTCGGCGGCGTAATGGCGCTCTTCATGCGCGCCGAACTCGCCCGTCCCGGCACGCAGATCATGTCGAACGAGCAGTTCAACCAGGCGTTCACGATGCACGGCACGATCATGCTGCTGATGTTCGCGACGCCGCTGTTCGCCGGATTCGCGAACTGGATCATGCCGCTGCAGATCGGCGCGCCCGATGTGGCGTTCCCGCGGCTGAACATGTTCGCGTACTGGCTGTACCTCTTCGGCTCGCTCATCGCGGTGGCCGGCTTCCTCACCCCGCAGGGTGCGGCCGACTTCGGCTGGTTCGCCTACGCCCCGCTGTCGGACGCGGTCCGTTCGCCGGGCGTCGGCGCCGACATGTGGATCATGGGTCTGGCCTTCTCGGGCTTCGGCACGATCCTCGGTTCGGTCAACTTCATCACCACGATCATCTGCATGCGCGCACCCGGCATGACGATGTTCCGCATGCCGATCTTCACCTGGAACGTGCTGCTGACCGGTGTCCTGGTCCTGCTCGCCTTCCCGGTGCTGGCTGCCGCGCTCTTCGCGCTGGAGGCGGACCGTAAATTCGGTGCGCACATCTTCGACGCGGCCAACGGCGGATCGCTTCTGTGGCAGCACCTGTTCTGGTTCTTCGGGCATCCCGAGGTCTACATCATCGCGCTGCCGTTCTTCGGAATCGTCTCCGAGATCATCCCGGTCTTCAGCCGCAAGCCGATGTTCGGTTACATCGGCCTGATCGGCGCGACGATCGCGATCGCGGGCCTTTCGGTCACGGTGTGGGCGCACCACATGTACGTCACGGGCGGCGTGCTACTGCCGTTCTTCTCGTTCATGACCTTCCTTATCGCGGTACCGACCGGTGTGAAGTTCTTCAACTGGATCGGCACCATGTGGAAGGGCTCGTTGTCCTTCGAGACACCGATGCTCTGGACGGTCGGCTTCCTGATCACCTTCGCCTTCGGTGGCCTGACCGGTGTCATCCTGGCTTCGCCCCCGATGGACTTCCACGTCTCCGACTCGTACTTCGTCGTCGCGCACTTCCACTACGTCGTCTTCGGCACGGTGGTCTTCGCGATGTTCGCCGGATTCCACTTCTGGTGGCCGAAGTTCACCGGCAAGATGCTGGACGAGCGCCTCGGCAAGATGACCTTCTGGACGCTGTTCGTGGGCTTCCACGGCACGTTCCTGGTGCAGCACTGGCTCGGCGCCGAGGGCATGCCCCGTCGTTACGCCGACTACCTCGCGGCCGACGGTTTCACCCTGCTGAACACGATCTCGACGATCGCCTCGTTCGTGCTGGGCCTGTCGCTGCTTCCGTTCTTCTACAACGTCTGGAAGACCGCGAAGTACGGCAAGCAGATCGAGGTCGACGACCCGTGGGGTTACGGCCGTTCGCTGGAGTGGGCGACTTCCTGCCCGCCCCCGCGGCACAACTTCCTCACGCTGCCGCGGATCCGTTCCGAATCCCCGGCATTCGACCTGCACCACCCTGAGATCGCCGCTCTCGACCAGCTCGAGAACGTCGGCCACAAGGACACCGCGCTGCTCGGCGGCAAGGAGGCCGGCAAGTGAAGATCCAGGGCAAGATGTTCATCTGGCTGAGCGTCTTCATCCTCGCCATGGCGATTGTCTATGGCTTGTGGTCGAAGGAGCCCGCCGGAACCACGGCGCTCTTCCTGGCCTTCGGCCTGAGCATCATGATCGGCTACTACCTGGCCTTCACGGCCAAGCGTGTGGACGCCATGGCTCAGGACAACAAGGAGGCCGACGTGGCGGACGAGGCCGGCGATGTCGGCTTCTTCTCGCCGCACAGCTGGCAGCCGCTCTCGCTGGCCGTCGGTGGCGCGTTCGCCTTTCTGGGCGTCGCCCTCGGCTGGTGGCTGCTGTTCTTCTCGCTGCCGCTGATCCTGATCGGCCTCTTCGGCTGGGTCTTCGAGTACTACCGCGGTGAGAGCCAGAACCAGTAGAAGCACTCGCAACACGCCCGAGGGACCCGCCCACCTGTACGTCAGGTGGGCGGGTCCCTCGTTTGGCTTCTCCCGGCGCGCCGTACGCGTGAAATATTCCTAATGTGTGATCATGACCCACGCACTTCGACCCCGGACGGTTCTGAGCTGCTCCTTGCTGATCGCGTCCCTCGCGGCGGCCGGGACGGCGTGCAGCGGAGCCGGCAGGGGACATCCGCTCTCCGCGGCGCCGTACGACGCCGCGGACCAGGTCTCCTTCAATACGGACACCGGCACGGCCAAGGTCGATCCCGAGAAGCCCCTGGAGATCACCGCCAGGAACAGCGACAGCCGGATCACGGATGTGACGGCCTCCGACGCCACAGGGCGCTATCTGGCGGGCGAACTCTCCGCCGACGGCACCCGCTGGCACAGCACCGCCCCACTGGCGGCAGGAGCGCGCTACACGGTCAAGGTCGCCACCGAGGACGAGGACGGCGCGCCCGGTGCGCGCACCCTCGCCTTCGAGACGTCCGTCCCCCCGAGGAAGCGCCTGCAGGTCACCTTCGGCCCCAAGGCCGGCAAGTACGGCGTCGGCCAGCCCATCACCGCCGAACTCAGCGCCCCCGTCAAGGGCGACCCGGCCAGAGCGGTCGTCGAGCGCGCCCTGAAGGTACGCTCCCAGCCCACGGTGCAGGGGTCCTGGCACTGGGTGGACGACAAGAAACTGCACTTCCGCCCGAAGGAGTACTGGCCGGCCAACGCCACCATCACGGTGCGCAGCACCCTCGAAGGCATCAAGGTTGCCGACAGGCTCTACGGCGGCCCCGCGAAGCCGTTGCGGCTCACCACCGGGGACCGGCTGGAGGCCATCACGGACGCCGGCTCGCACCAGATGACGGTCAAGCGCAACGGCAAGGTGATCAACACCATTCCGGTGACCACGGGCAAGCCCGGCTTTTCCACGCGCAACGGCGTCAAGGTCGTACTGGGCAAGGAGCACTTCGTACGGATGCGCGGTACGACCGTCGGCATCGCGGAGGGCACAGCGGACTCGTACGACCTGCCCGTCTACTTCGCGACGCGGGTCACCTGGAGCGGTGAGTACGTCCATGCCGCGCCCTGGTCGGTCGGCTCCCAGGGGTCGGCCAACGTCAGCCACGGCTGCACGGGCATGAGCACGAGCAACGCCGAGTGGTTCTTCAAAACCGTCCGCGAGGGCGACATCGTCCAGGTCGTCAACAGCGCCGGGAACATGATGGACCCGTTCGGCAACGGCTTCGGCGACTGGAACGTGCCCTGGGACAAGTGGCGCAAGGGCAGCGCCGTGCTGGCCGGTATCGGGGAAGGCGCGAGCCCCGTCGACGCGGCCAGGCTGCGGCCGGAGGTCTGACGGGGCCCAGGGCCTGTCCGGCGGATCATGGCCGGGGCCGCGACGCCTGGCACGGCACCTCGCCGCGTTGCCGAACCGCCCGAATGGCTCCGCCATTAGGACGCTCCGGCGCCTTGCGATGCACCGCACCAGACGCCGCGGCCTTTCCGACCCTGATCCGCCGGACAGGCCCTCGCGCGGGTGTCACGCCTCGACGGCGAGCCTGCCGCGCAGCAGAGCGGCCAGTGCGTCCGCGAACTCCACGGGGTCGACCGGAAGGGTCACAGCCCTCTCGGCGCGGCTCCAGGTGGCGAGCCAGGAGTCCTGCGGGCGCCCGATCAGCAGCAGCACGGGCGGGCAGTTGAAGATCTCGTCCTTGATCTGCCGGCATACGCCCATGCCGCCCGCGGGCACCGCCTCGCCGTCCAGGACGCAGACGTCGATACCGCCCTTGTCCAGCGCCTTGAGGACGGCCGGCAGCGTGGCGCACTCGAAGAACTCGACCGGCGGGACGTCCGCGGCGGGCCTGCGACCCGCCGCCAGCCGCACCTGTTCGCGGGTGTTCGCGTTGTCGCTGTAGACCAGGACCGTGGCGGTCATTGTTCCTCCATGCATCTGAAAGCCCTCGAAGGCTCGGTGTTGGATCAGGAACCGATGCGCGGATGCTACTCCGTCCGACAGCCAGTCAGCAGGGGTTCGTATCTGCCTTCGACGGTACTCCCGATGGGCCGTTCGGCTCAGGTCACAGCGCCTTCTCAGAGCATGAACACACCGAATGGCACCCCCGGGAGTGAGGGCGGGATAAGCGACCGACATAATGTCGGTCGTGGCGACAGCAACGACAGTAGACAAAGGGCTCGCGCACCCGTCGGTCAATCGACCGAACCTCACCAGCGTCGGAACCATCATCTGGTTGAGTTCCGAGCTGATGTTCTTCGCGGCCCTCTTCGCGATGTACTTCACCCTGCGATCGGTGACGGGTCCCGAGTTCTGGAAGCAGCAGGCAGAACACCTGAACTTCCCGTTCTCGGCGACGAACACCACCATCCTGGTGCTCTCCTCCCTCACCTGCCAGCTCGGCGTCTTCGCCGCCGAGCGCGGGGACGTGAAGAAGCTCCGGGCGTGGTTCATCCTTACGTTCGTGATGGGTGCGATCTTCATCGGAGGCCAGGTCCTCGAGTACACCGAGCTGGTGAAGGACGCGGGCCTCTCGCTCTCGTCCGACCCGTACGGCTCGGTGTTCTACCTGACGACCGGCTTCCACGGACTGCATGTGACGGGCGGACTCATCGCCTTCCTGCTGGTCCTCGGCCGCACCTACGCGGCCAAGAGATTCACCCACGAGCAGGCAACCGCCGCCATCGTCGTGTCCTACTACTGGCACTTCGTCGATGTCGTCTGGATCGGCCTCTTCGCCACGATCTACATGATCAAGTAGGTCGGGTCCGTAACCCGGCCCACATCCAGCACCCATCGACGCAGAAGATCCTGACACCGGGGTAATCCGTGAAAAAGCTCTCCGCACGACGACGCCATCCGCTGGCGGCGGTCGTCGTACTACTCCTCGCGCTGGCGGCCACCGGGGGGCTGTACGCCGCGTTCGCGCCCGCGGGCAAGGCCCAGGCCGATGAAACCGCCCAGTCCCTCGCCATCGAGGAGGGCAAGAAGCTCTACGCCGTCGGCTGCTCCAGCTGCCACGGCACCGGCGGTCAGGGCAGCTCCGACGGCCCGTCCCTGGTAGGCGTCGGCTCTGCCGCAGTGGACTTCCAGGTCGGCACCGGACGTATGCCGGCCCAGCAGCCCGGCGCCCAGGTGCCGGAGAAGAAGAAGATCTACTCGCAGGCCGAGATCGACCAGCTCGCCGCGTACGTCGCTTCTCTCGGCGCCGGCCCGATCACGCCGACCGAGAAGCAGTACAGCCCCGAGGGTGCGGACATCGCCAAGGGTGGCGACCTGTTCCGTACCAACTGCGCCCAGTGCCACAACTTCACGGGCGAGGGCGGTGCCCTGACGAACGGCAAGTACGCCCCGAGCCTTGAAGACGTGAGCCCGAAGCACCTCTACGAGGCCATGCAGACCGGCCCGCAGAACATGCCGTCCTTCCCCGACACGACGCTGCCGGAGCAGCAGAAGAAGGACATCATCGCGTACGTCAAGACCGTGAACGGCGAGGAGACGGAGACGCCCGGCGGCTTCGCGCTCGGTGGCCTCGGCCCCGTCAGCGAGGGCCTCTTCGGCTGGATCTTCGGTCTCGGTTCGCTGATCGCTATCGCCGTCTGGGTCGCGGCCCACACCGCTAAGGCCAAGAAGTCATGAGTAGCCAAGAGATTCCAGAGAAGAACCTGCCCAGTGAGCAGGACACCGCGCACGGCGCGGTAGCCGTGGCGGAAGACCCGTTCGCGGACCCGGGGCTGCCGCCCCACAAGCCGCGTATCCAGGACATCGACGAGCGGGCCGCCAAGCGCTCCGAGCGCACGGTCGCCCTGCTGTTCACGCTGTCCATGCTGTCCACGATCGGCTTCATCGCCTCCTTCGTGGCGTTCCCCGTCGACCAGATCGTGTACGTCTGGCCGCTCGGGCACGTAAGCGCGCTGAACCTGTCGCTGGGCCTGACGCTCGGTCTCGCGCTCTTCTGCATCGGCGCGGGCGCGGTCCACTGGGCCCGCACCCTGATGTCCGACCACGAGGTCGCCGACGAGCGTCACCCCATCGCGGCCGAGCCCGAGGTCAAGGCCAAGGTCATGGCCGACTTCAAGGCAGGCGCCGAGGAGTCCGTGATCGGCCGCCGCAAGCTGATCCGCACCACGATGTTCGGCGCGCTGGCCATGGTGCCGCTCTCCGGTGTGGTGCTGCTGCGCGACCTGGGCCCGCTGCCCGAGGACAAGCTGCGCCACACGCTGTGGGGCGCGGGCAAGCAGCTCATCAACATGAACACGAACGAGCCGCTGCGTCCCGAGGACGTCGCGGTCGGTTCGCTGACCTTCGCCAAGCCGGAAGGCCTGGAGGAGGACAACCACGAGTTCAACAACGAGATCGCCAAGGCGGCCCTGATGATCGTCCGGCTTCAGCCGGCGGACATCAAGGACAAGCGCGAACTCGACTGGTCCCACCAGGGCATCGTGGCGTTCTCGAAGATCTGCACCCACGTCGGCTGCCCGATCAGCCTGTACGAGCAGCAGACGCATCACGTGCTCTGCCCGTGCCACCAGTCCACTTTCGACCTCTCCGACGGTGCCCGCGTCATCTTCGGCCCGGCCGGTCACGCCCTCCCGCAGCTGCGGATCGGTGTGAATGACGAAGGTTTCCTCGAAGCGCTCAGCGACTTCGAAGAGCCCGTCGGTCCTAGTTTCTGGGAGCGCGGATGAGCACCGTGAGCGACGACAAGCGCAAAGAGGCACCCGCGGGTGAGCGGGTAGCTGACTGGGCCGACGGCCGGCTGGGTATCTACAGCCTCGCCAAGGCCAACATGCGCAAGATCTTCCCGGACCACTGGTCCTTCATGCTGGGTGAGATCTGCCTGTACAGCTTCATCATCATCATCCTCACGGGTGTGTACCTGACGCTGTTCTTCCACCCGAGCATGAACGAGATCGTGTACCACGGCTCGTACGTGCCGATGCAGGGCATCCGCATGACGGAGGCCTACGCGTCGACCCTGGAGATCAGCTTCGACGTCCGAGGTGGTCTGCTCATCCGGCAGATCCACCACTGGGCCGCGCTGATCTTCATCGCGGGCATGTTCGTGCACATGATGCGCGTGTTCTTCACGGGCGCGTTCCGCAAGCCGCGTGAGATCAACTGGCTGTTCGGCTTCCTGCTGTTCGTCCTGGGCATGTTCACCGGTTTCACCGGCTACTCGCTCCCGGACGACCTGCTCTCCGGCACCGGTGTCCGCTTCACGCAGGGCGCGATCCTCGCGACGCCCGTCGTCGGCACGTACATCTCGTTCTTCCTGTTCGGCGGGGAGTTCCCCGGCCACGAGATGGTGGCCAGGTTCTACTCCATCCACATCCTGCTGCTGCCGGGCATCATGCTCGGCCTCGTGGTGGCGCACCTGATCCTGGTCTTCTACCACAAGCACACGCAGTTCGCGGGTCCCGGCCGTACGAACAAGAACGTCGTCGGCATGCCGCTGCTGCCGGTCTACATGGCCAAGGCCGGAGGCTTCTTCTTCCTGGTCTTCGGTGTCATCGCGGCCATCTCGGCACTGTTCACGATCAACCCGGTCTGGGCGCTCGGCCCGTACCGCCCGGACCAGGTGTCCACCGGCGCCCAGCCCGACTGGTACATGGGCTTCGCCGAAGGCCTGATCCGTGTCATGCCCGGCTGGGAGATCAACCTGTGGGGCCACACGCTCGCCCTGGGCGTGTTCATCCCGCTGGTCGTCTTCGGTCTGGTTCTCGGTGCGATCGCGGTCTACCCGTTCATCGAGTCCTGGATCACCGGCGACAAGCGCGAGCACCACATCCTGGACCGGCCGCGCAACGCGCCGACCAGGACCGGTCTCGGCGTCGCCTGGATCACCGGCTACATGATCATGCTGCTGGGTGGTGGCAACGACATCTTCGCCACGCACTTCCACCTTTCGATCAACTCGATCACCTGGTTCGTGCGGATCTCCTACTTCGTGGGACCGGTCCTCGCGTTCATCATCACCAGGCGGATCTGCCTCGGCCTTCAGCGCCGCGACAGGGACAAGGTGCTGCACGGACGCGAGACCGGCATCATCAAGCGTCTGCCGCACGGTGAGTTCGTCGAGGTCCACGAGCCGATCAGCCAGGCGCAGATGCACGGCCTCACGGCGCACGAGCAGTACGCACCGGCCGAGATCGGCCCGGAGGTCGACGAGAACGGTGTCAGGCGCAAGGTGACGCGCGGCCAGAAGCTGCGGGCCAAGCTCAGCAAGGGTTACTACGGCGAGGGGAACCAGATCCCCAAGCCGACCGCCGAGGAGTACCAGGAGATCACCAGCGGCCACGGCCACCACTGATCTCTGACCTGACCCACAGGTCGCCACAGCGGGAGCCCCGTCCAATCGTCGGACGGGGCTCTTCGCTGTCCGCCCGGCTGGATAGGGTAGGAGGCATCCTTACTGGCTGTGGACCCTGGAGCGGACCATGAACGTTGTGACCCCGGTTGGCGGCGACAGCGTGGCGGCCGGCTCCTGGCCAGGTGTGCTGAACCCCCTGCTGCGCGGCGAGAATCTCTCCGCGGACGACACCGCCTGGGCCATGGACCGCATCATGAGCGGCGAGGCGACGGATGCCCAGATCGCGGGTTTCGCGGTCGCGCTGCGCGCCAAGGGGGAGACGGTCGACGAGGTCACCGGTCTCGTACGGGCGATGTACGCGCACGCCAACACCATCGAGGTGCCCGGCCGTACGGTCGACATCGTCGGTACGGGCGGCGACCTCGCCAAGACCGTCAACATCTCCACCATGTCCGCGATCGTCGTGGCCGGAACCGGCGCCAAGGTCGTCAAGCACGGCAACCGGGCCGCCTCGTCCGCGAGCGGAGCCTCGGACGTCCTGGAGAAGCTCGGCGTCAACCTGGAGCTGACGCCGCGGCGCGTCGCCGAGGTCGCGGAGGAAGCGGGCATCACCTTCTGCTTCGCGGTGAAGTTCCACCCCGCCCTGCGGTACGCCGCGAAGGCACGCAAGGAGCTGGGCGCGCAGACGACGTTCAACATCCTCGGCCCGCTGACCAACCCGGCGCGGGTGAAGGCGCAGGCGGTCGGTGTCGCGGACGCCCGGATGGCCCCCATCGTGGCGGGTGTTCTCGCCGAACGGGGGAATTCCGCGCTCGTCTTCCGGGGCGACGACGGCCTCGACGAGCTGACCACGACCGCGACCTCGCGGGTGTGGATCGTACGGAACGGGGTGGTCACGGAGCAGGCCTTCGACCCGCGCGACGTGGGCCTGGAGATGGTGCCCGTCGAGGCGCTGCGCGGCGCGGACGCGTCGTACAACGCGGACGTCGCGAGGCGGCTGCTGGCGGGCGAGACCGGACCGGTGCGGGACGCGGTCCTGCTCAACACGGCGGCGGCGCTGGTCGCGCTCGACCCGACGGACGCGTCCCTGAACGAGCAGCTCGCGGCGGGGATCGCCAAGGCGGCCGAGGCGATCGACTCGGGGGCGGCGCGGGCGGCGCTGGAGCGCTGGGTGGCTGCCAGCAACAGCTGAGTGCGGATGGTGTGTGACGCAAGGCGTAGTCCGAATTCTGGACTACGCCTTGCGTCTTCTTGATCGTGTGGCAAGATGCTTGGCAGGTCATGAGTGACAGCGTTTTGGCCCCGGCTTGCTGTCCGGCAACCCTCCGTCCGTGGCGGGGTGCCCCGGGTGAAGACCAGGTCGTAGACAGAAAGGTCTACGGCAAGCGCGGACCCCTCGAAGACTTGGGGTCCTGGTTCTCAGGGAGCCTCTTGTGAGCAAGCGAATGCGATAGGGCCTTTCGCCCCTTCTTCGCACACCCCTTTTCTTTTCTTCTCCAGCGCTGCGCTGCCGCGTATCTGTCGCGTATCCGCCGGCGCGGGGAATTCGCCTGCCTTCTTCGGGAGTTCGCCATGTCTGTCTCCACCGCTGCCGCCGACCAGACCGTTTGTCAGCCTCTGCCCGTTCTCGGGCGAGATGTCCTCGTGCCGCTCGTGACGGGTGGCGAGGTCACCTACGCCGCTCTCGACTACGCGGCCAGCGCCCCGGCCCTCCAGCGCGTGTGGGACGACGTCGCGGCGTACGCCCCGTACTACGGCAGCGTGCACCGCGGCGCCGGGTACCTCTCGCAGCTGTCGACGGACCTCTTCGAGAACAGCCGCGCCACCGTCGCCGAATTCCTCGGCTGCCGCGAGAGCGACCAGGTGGTCTTCACCCGCTCCACGACCGACTCGCTCAACCTGCTGGCGGCGGCCCTGCCCGCCGACTGCCAGGTGTTCGTCTTCGAGACTGAGCACCACGCCTCGCTGCTGCCCTGGCGCCACGCGCAGGTCAACTTCCTGAACGCGCCCCGCACTCCGGCCCAGGCCGTCGAGACCCTGGAGCGCGCCCTGGCCGACCGTGACCCCTACGGCCCGGCTCTGGTGTGCGTCACCGGCGCGTCGAACGTCACCGGTGAGCTGTGGCCGGTCAAGGAGCTCGCCGCCGCGGCCCACGCGCACGGCGCCCGGATCGTGCTCGACGCCGCGCAGCTCGCGCCCCACCACCCCCTGGACATCGCGGAGTTGGACGTCGACTGGGTGGCATTCTCCGGACACAAGCTGTACGCGCCGTTCGGCTCCGGGGTGCTCGCGGGCCGCGCCGACTGGCTGCAGAGCGCCGAGCCGTACCTCGCGGGCGGCGGCGCCTCCCGCAAGGTCGCCCGCCGCGCCGACGGCGGCGTGGACGTCGAGTGGCACACCACGGCCGCCCGCCACGAGGCCGGTTCGCCCAACGTCATCGGCGTGTACTCGATCGCCTCCGCCTGCAAGGCGCTGACGGAGGCGGGCTTCGACTCGCTGGTCGAGCGCGAGCAGCAGCTGGTGACGAAGGTGCTGGAGGGCCTGGCCGAGGTCGACGCGGTGAGGGTGCTCTCCCTCTTCGGTGACGACGCACCGCGCGTCGGAGTCATCTCGTTCGTCGTCGACGGCTGGAACAGCTCGCACTTCGCCGCCGCGCTCTCCGCCGAGTACGGAATCGGCGTACGGGACGGTCTGTTCTGCGCCCACCCGCTGGTCCGCACACTGCTCGGCAGCGACCCGCAGGACCCGGGCGAGTGCGGCGCGCCGGAGGCCGAGCCGGGCGAGCGTTCGCTGAACGCGATCCGCGTGAGCTTCGGCGCCGGGACGCCCGACGAGCACGTCGAGCGGTTCGTGGGCGCGGTGAAGGAGCTCGTCAAGGACGGCGCGAAGTGGAACTACCGTACCGAGGAAGGCCGTTGCGTCCCGGCAGTGTGAGTCGTCCTGCCCGCGCCCTCGCGGGGGCCGAAGACGCGGTCGCCCGGAGGCGCGTTACGCGTCGAGGCCGATCGCGAAGGCCGCTTCCAGGTCGTGCTGCGAGTACGTACGGAACGCGACATGCGTGTCCGTGCCCTCGACGCCCGGGATCTTGCTGATCCGGCCGGGGATGACGTCCGCCAGGTCGTCGTGCCTGGCGACGCGGACCATGGCGATCAGGTCGTACGTACCGGTGACCGAGAAGACTTCGCTGACGCTGTCCAGCGCGGCGATCGACTCGGCGATCTCGGGGATCCGGTCCACGCTGGTCTTGATGAGCACGATCGCGGTGATCACGGTTGGCTTTCTCCCTCGGTGGCCGGCGGCGCTGAAGTCCTCACTCTAGTCGTACGCCGACTACGCCCCCAGGCGTAGAGGAAGCCCGCGCAGAACCCCGCCACGTGGGCCAGATAGGCCACTCCCGGCCCCGACCCCGCGCTCCGCGCCGCCAGCCACTGCAGGACGAACCAGAAGATCAGCACGATCCAGGCGGGGAAGCGCAGCGGCAGGAAGAGGAGGAAGGGAAACAGACTCGTGACGCGCGCCCGGGGAAAGAGGAAGAGGAAGGCGCCGAGCACCGCCGAGATCGCTCCCGAAGCCCCCACCAGCGTCTGGTCCGAGCCGGCATGGGCGACGGCGTACACGACGAGGGCCAGGTAGCCGCAGCCCACGTAGAAGAGGGCGAACTGGACGCGGCCCATCCGTTCCTCGGCCATCACCCCGAAGACGAACAGGAAGAGCATGTTGCCCAGCAGGTGCAGCCAGCTGCCGTGGACGAACAGGGCGGTGAGCGGGGTGAGGAGCGCGCCGGGGGCGCCGCTCAGCAGTTCGCTCGGGATGACGCCCCAGCGCTCGAAATATCCGCTCTGCGCGGCGAGGAGGAAGTCACCGGTGCCGTAGACCGCATTGAGCCCGGAGAGGGGGCCGATGACGAAGATCAGGCAGCACAGACCGATCGCGCCGTACGTCACCACGGGTCCCCGCGCCGCTTCCCGCCCATTGATCATGCCCGAATCATCCCGTAACGGGAGCGGCCGGGACAGACCGCCTCGCCGGGCCCCGTCCCGCACCGTGGACGGTCCGCCGCAGGGGGTACCTGTGAGGCCGTAGGGTTACGGGCAGTAGGCACGACGAAAGAGGACGCACGATGACCACGGTTCCCCTGCCGACTGCCGAGACCCGGTGGCGCTGCGCCCTGTGCGGCAATCTCACGCGTTTCGATGTGACCCGCTCGTCGAAGGTGATCGAGTACGTCCACCTCGACCTGGCCGGAGAGTCGAAGGTCGAAGAACGCGAGGTGGTCAGTGAGACCATCGAGTCCGTGCGCTGCCGCTGGTGCAACGCGGTGGACCAGATCGAACTGGTGGACAGGCCGGGCGCCGGCTCCTGAGCGGACCGGCCCGAAAGGGTAGTGGGGTGACGGATTGTGGAGCATGCAAGCGGCGCTGAACCGGCCGGACCGGCCGGGGACGCCGCCGAGGTGCTCGACCGCCCGCTGCCCGAAGGCGTACGGCACAAGGTCGTCGCACTGGTCTCGGACGCGTTCGGCGGGCTCACCGTCGCCGAACTTCCGTCCCAGCTGAGGCAGTACGCCCGTTTTACCCCGACCCGGCGCGCCAAGTTCGCGGGCAACGCGATGGCGGCGGCCCTGGAGGGCGACCCGCTGTTCCGCCAGCGCATCGGCGAGAAGCTGCGCGAGGCGCAGCCGGAGCTCTCGCGCGCGCTGGAGTCCGGCTCGCCGCCCGCCGCCGCCGACCCGGTCGATGTGGCCGCCGCCGCGTACGTGCTGCGCCCCGCCGGCTGGGTCAAGCTGGTGGCCGCCGCGGGCGAAGAGGCGCTGCGGGCGGACGCCGAGCGCGCCGACGAGGCCGCCCAGCGCGAGCTGGAGCAGCTGCGCGAGGAGCTCGCGCACGCGCGCGAGCACACGAAGAGCGAGACGGAACGGCTCCGCACGGAGCTGGAGGCCGCCCGCAAGGAAGCCGACGTACTCAGCCGGAAACTGCGCAGCGCGCTGAGTGATGTGAAGCGCGGCGAGGCTGCCCTGCGGCGTACGAACGCCGAGACCGAGGCGCTCAAGTCCGACGCCGCCGCGCGGGTCGCGGCCGCCGAGAGCGAGTCGCGGCGGCTGCGGGCCCGTCTCGGCGAGGCGGAGGCGTCCGTCGAGGCCAGCCGCAGGGCGGTGCGCGAGGGCCGCAGCATCGAGGACATGCGGGTGCGGCTGCTGCTCGACACGGTGCTGGAGGCCGCTCAGGGGCTGCGCCGCGAGCTGGCCCTGCCGCCCGCCTCCGTGCATCCCGCCGACACGGTGGACGCCGTCGAGCCGGGCCGTATGACCCCCAAGGACATCGCGGCCAGGGCGCTCTCCGAGACCGACCCCGCGCTGCTCGACCAGCTCCTCGAACTGCCGCAGTGTCATCTCGTCGTGGACGGCTACAACGTCACCAAGACGGGCTATCCGCAGATGCCGCTCGACAAGCAGCGGCTGCGGCTCCTCGGCGGCCTGTCGATGCTCGCGGCGCAGACGGGCGCCGAGGTGACGTGCGTCTTCGACGGCGCGGAACTGGTGGCGCCGGTGCTGCTCGCGCCGCCGCGCGGAGTGCGGGTGCTGTTCAGCAAGCCGGGGGTGACCGCAGACGAGCTCATCAGGCAGCTCGTACGGGCGGAACCGCCGGGGCGGCCCGTCGTGGTGGTGTCCACGGACCGCGAAGTGGCCGACGGGGTCGCCAGATCGGGCGCGAGGCCCGTCGCGTCCGCCTTGTTGCTGAAGAGGCTTTCGCGCGTCTAGTGACTTCTCGGCGTAATGCCCGAATTAGGGAAACGCGCTGTCAAGTGGCCGTTACTACGCGTGTGGTGTAAGTAAAGATTGTGACCACTGGGTGAGTTTTTACACCTGAGGATTTGAACTGATCACAAGAAGGTCACTAAGGTCTGCCCTCGAACCTTCGAACGGTTGATCACCCATCCGGGGTGTCAGCGAAGGTACCGCCGAGTCCACTCAATTCGGTCCAATTTCCGCGGGGGAACCGAATCGTGGAGCCGGGGATCACGTCCCCGACCCCGGTAGGCGGCTCGAGGAAGAAGGAGCTCGCCTTCGTGGCGTCCCACCGTCGTCCCAAGCAGCCGAGCCGCACTCGTGTGACTGTGCTCACCGCGACCGCAGCCGCAGCTGTCGCTCTCACGTCCCAGACCGCTCAGGCCGACCCCAAGCCGACCAAGAGCGAGGTCAAGGCCAAGGTCGACAAGCTCTACCACGAGGCCGAAGCCGCGACGGAGAAGTACAACCTGTCCAAGGAGCGGCAGGACAAGCTCAAGGAAGAGGTCGACAACCTCCAGGACAAGGTCGCCCGCGGCCAGGAGGACCTCAACGACCTGCGCGGCGAGCTCGGTTCGGTGGCCAGCGCGCAGTACCGCTCCGGCGGCATCGACCCCTCCGTGCAGCTTTTCCTCTCCGCCGACCCGGACAGCTACCTCGACAAGGCCGGCGCGATCGACCAGTTGAGCGCCAAGCAGGCCGAGTCGCTCCAGAAGATCCAGGCGAAGCAGCGCACCCTCGCGCAGCAGCGGGCCGAGGCGACGGACAAGCTCGACGACCTCGAAGACGTACGCCAGGAACTGGGCGAGAAGAAGAAGAAGTTCCAGGGCAAGCTCGCCGAGGCGCAGCGGCTCCTGAACACGCTCACCGCCGCCGAGCGCGAAGAGCTGCGGGAGAAGGAGCAGCGCGCCAGCCGCGCGGCCAGCGAGCGCGTGAACCTCGGCAACGAGAAGCCGGCCTCCGGCCGGGGCGCCGCCGCGCTGAACGCCGCGGCCACCCAGATCGGCAAGCCGTACATCTCCGGCGCGACCGGGCCCAACGCGTACGACTGCTCCGGGCTGACCCAGTGGGCGTTCGCCCAGGCCGGTGTCTCCATATCCCGGACCACGTTCACCCAGCACAACGACGGCCAGAAGCTGTACAGCAAGAGCCAGCTCCAGCCGGGTGACATGGTGTTCTTCAACAACCTGGCGCACGTCGGCTTCTACGCCGGCAACAACCAGATCCTGCACGCGCCGAAGCCGGGCACCGTGGTGCGCTACGAGTCGATGGACTACATGGGCACCTTCCAGTTCGGCGTGCGTGTCTGACAAACGCCAGTCACAACGGCCGTTGCCGACACCGCCCATTCGGGCGAATTCCGGCAACTCCCGCTGACTGTCCGCCCCGCCGGTGACCTGCTTCTCCGGCGGGGCGCCGCTGTTTGCGCCCGGTCCGCGCCCATTGAGATCTTTGGCCGCCGTGTGATCGCACCGCTACTGTCTGCTCGCGCAGCTCCCCGGTCCATTGGTCCGCCCGCCCGGGCGGCAGGGGGCTGCACGCAGTGGAAGGAGTGCGGCTTCCTGTGGCGACCCACCGGCGTCCCTCACAGTCCGGCCTCACGCAGAGCGCCCGGGCCACAGTCCTGTCCGCGGCCGCGGCGACGGCGGCAGCGCTCCTCACGTCCCCGGCGAGCGCGGATCCCCATGACACCTCGGCCACCTCGGCCACCTCGGCCACCTCGGCCACCGCCGCGACCACCCAGGCGCGGGTCGACCGGCTCTTCGAGCAGGCCGAGCAGGCGACCGAGCGGTTCAACAAGGCCGACGAGCTCGCGGACCAGCTGCGCGAACAGGTCGGCCGGGCCCAGGACATGGTCGCGCGAGGCCAGGAGCGCATCAACCGCATGCGGGGCGCACTCGGTGCGGTCGCGGGCGCCCAGTACCGGGCGGGCGGCCTGGATCCGGCCCTCGCCCTGCTGCTGTCCGAGAACCCCGACAGCTACCTCTCCAAGGCCGCGGCGCTCGACCGCATCGGCGCCCGCCAGGTGAGCGCCCTGAGTCAACTCAGGGACGCGCAGCGCAAGCTGGGCCGACAGCGCGCCGAGGCCTCCGCCAAGCTCGGCGAGCTGGAGCGCAGCCGGGCCGCCGTCGCCCGCCACAAGCGCACCGTGGAGGCCAAGCTCGCCGCGGCGCGGCGGCTGCTCAACTCACTGCCGAAGGAGGAGCGCGAGGAGTACGACGACCGGTCCTCGCGTTCCGGCGACCGCGGCGACACGCCGCCGCCCATGCCGGGCGGCGCACCCGCCTCCGGGCGGGCCGCGGCCGCCGTGCTGGCGGCGCAGCAGGCCGTGGGCAAACCGTACATCTGGGGCGCGAACGGCCCTTCGGGCTTCGACTGTTCGGGCCTCACCCAGTGGTCGTACGCGCAGGCGGGCGTCTCCCTGCCGCGCACCTCGCAGGCGCAGCGGTACGCCGGACGGCAGGTCCCCCTCGACCAGGCGCAGCCCGGGGACCTCGTGGCGTACCGCGACGACGCGAGCCACATCGGGATGTACGTGGGCAACGGCCAGGTGGTGCACGCGCCCTATCCCGGCGCCCCGGTGCGCTACGACCCGGTCGGCATGATGCCGGTCTCGTCGGTGACCCGCGTCTGAGCCGCGCCTGCCGCTTTGCCCGTACGATCGGCGGGGTGGCAGGCCGGCGGCGCTGGACTCGGTGGAAGCGGTGGGCGGGACCCGGTCTCGCCGCGCTGCTATTGATGTCCGCGTCCGCTTCGGCGTGCACGACGCCCGGCAAGCCGGCGGACACCGCTGCCCGGGACATCCAGCGGACGCTGGACCGCAGGGCGGCCGCCGTCGTCGACCGCGACGAGGCGGCGTACCTGGCGGAACTCGACCCGGCGGCGGCGCGACTGCGGGCGGCCGAGCGCGCGGAGTTCGCGAACCTCGCGCAGGTGCCGCTGCGCTCCTGGGAGTACCGGCTGACCGGCCTCGACCGTACGGGCACGGGGCGCGCCACCGCGCGGGTCGAGCTGCGGTACCGGTTCGAGGGGTACGACGAGGCCCCCGTGAAGGCCGCCGAGCGGCTGGACCTGACGCGACGCGGCGGGCGCTGGTACGTCGCCGCCGAGCGCCCGGAGCGGAGCGGTGGGCGTCAGCTCTGGGAGCAGGGCAGGGTCACGGTCGTACGCGGCGCACACAGCCTGGTCCTCGGCGCCGGCCAGGACGAGAAGCGGCTGCGCGCCATAGCGGACGCCGCCGACCGTGCGGTGCCGGCGGTGGACCGGGCCTGGCCGGGCCGGTGGGCGCGGCGGCTGGTGATCCTGGTGCCGACGTCGCTCGACGGCATGGGCTCGCTGCTCGGTTCTCCGGCGGCCGGGTACCGGGGCATCGCGGCCGTCACTACGGGGGAGGCGGGCGGGGGCCGTTCGGGTGCGGCGCCGGCTGACCGGGTGGTCGTCAATCCGGAGGCGTACGCGGTGCTGGGGGAATTCGGCCGGCAGGTCGTCCTCACCCACGAGTCCACGCACGTCGCCACCCGCTCCCACACCTCGGCCGCCACGCCGCTGTGGCTCTCGGAGGGCTTCGCCGACTGGGCGGCGTACCGGGGGACGGGACGCACGGCTGCGCAGGCCGCGCCTGAGCTCGAACGGGCCGTACGGGCGGGTGACTTGCCCGCAGCGCTGCCGTCCGACGAGGACTTCGGCTTCGGAGGGGACGCGGGCGCGTTGGGGCGGGCGTACGAGGGCGGGTGGCTGGCGTGTGCGCTGATCGCGGAGGAGTGGGGGGAGGAGCGGTTGCGGGCGTTCTACCGTGCGGTGGGCGGGGGCACGGTGGAGCAGGCGATGCGCGAGGTGCTCGGCACGACGCCGGAGGATTTCACGGTGCGGTGGCGCGAGTACGTACGCCAGCGTCTGGCGTGAGCTTCTTTTTCCCTGCCCGCCGCAGGCGATCCGGGCCGCGCCCCTACGACGCCAGTTGCTTCGGCTTCTCCGCGGCTTCGCCACGCTGCGCCGGGAGTGGGTTCGCATCGGGGTCGCGCGGGCCGGGCACCGTGTCCTGCCACAGCTGCCGGCAGGCCATCAGCGTCGCGGCCACCAGCAGCCCATTGCGCACCACGAGCAGCAGCAGGCCGAGCGGGTCGCTCGTCACGACGTGCGAGAACCACACCGGGAACTCCAGCAGGGTGACCGCCGTCGCCGCCAGGACCAGCCGCGCGGGCCGGTCCATCCGGCTGCCCCGGAAGACCAGGCAGGCGGCGGCCAGGCCGACCAGCCACAGCAGATACTGCGGGCTGATCACCCGGCTGGTCGTCGTGAACAGCAGGACGGCGGCGAAGGCCGCGTCGCACGGCGTCGACGCCCGGAACCGCTCCGCCCGCAGCCGCCACAGCAGCAGCCAGCCGAAGGCGACGGCCGTCAGCCCCATCGCGGCCGTGCTGACCATCGGGACGTACGGGCCGAGGAACTCCACCGAGCCGTAGTTCAGCAGCACCTCGCCCTCCCAGCCGAAGTGCCGGGCGACATGGAAGACGAGCGCGCCGAGCGACTCGACCTCCGTGCCCCGGTCGCGCTGGAAGGTGAGGAAGGCGAGCGCGCCCGGCATCGTGGCGCAGAACAGCACCACCAGGCCGGCCCCGGCCACTGCCGCCGCCGTCCACGCGGCTCGGGTCCCGCGCCCCCGTACCGTGCCGACGAGCACGAGAACGGGCCACACCTTCAGGAGCGCTCCGAAGCCCGCGAGCGCCCCCATGACGCGCGGATGACGCGCCCCCGCCAGCAGCGCGGCGACGGCTACCGCGGTGACCATCACGTCGTATCTGGCATACGCCGTCGGGCCGAGCAGCGGCACACCGGCCACCCACACCCACGCGCCCGCGAGCCGCTTTCCGGGGCGTTGCCCGGCGTACAGCAGCAGGCCGGTGACCAGGGCGTCCGCCAGGCACGCCAGTACGAAGAAGGCCGTCGCGTAGCCGAGGAACGGCAGCACGGCGGGGGAGAGGATGGCCAGCGCGGCCGCGGGCGGGTACTGCCAGGTGATGTCGTCCAGCGGGAAGGTGCCGGTCCGCAGGACCTCGTACCAGCCCTGATAGATCACCGAAACGTCACTGGTGACGTCCGGGCCCGGCACCTTGATCACCTTGAAGACACACAGCAGCAGCAAGCTTCTGGTGAGCACCCACACCGCGATGGGCTTTGCGCTGCCTGTGCCCGTCATGACCACCTCATATGTTTCCCGTATTGCCGCCGGAGACATGATGCAGGGCCCGGCTGTGCGAGCCAAGGAGCTGGGCCGTTCGGTACTGTCTGCGGCGATGCACAAGACCCTGATCGTGACCAATGACTTTCCGCCCCGTCCCGGCGGCATCCAGGCGTTTCTGTACAATATGGCGCTGCGCCTGGACCCCGAGCAGCTCGTCGTCTACGCCTCCACCTGGAAGCGCGGCGCCGAGAGCGCGAAGGCCACCGCCGCCTTCGACGCCGAGCAGCCGTTCACCGTCGTACGCGACCGGACGACGATGCTGCTGCCGACGCCGCGCGTCACCCGCCAGGCCGCCGGGCTGCTGCGTGAGCACGGCTGTACGTCGGTGTGGTTCGGGGCGGCCGCCCCGCTCGCCCTGATGGCGCCCGCCCTGCGCAAGGCGGGCGCGCGGCGGATCGTCGCCACCACGCACGGCCACGAGGCGGGCTGGGCCCAGCTGCCCGCCGCCCGGCAGCTGCTGCGCAGGATCGGCGAGGGTACGGACACGATCACCTATCTCGGTGAGTACACGCGCTCGCGGATCGCCGCCGCGCTCACGCCGGAGGCCGCCGCGCGCATGGTGCAGCTGCCGCCCGGCGTCAACGAGAAGACGTTCCACCCCGGCTCCGGCGGCGACGAGGTCCGCGAGCGGCTCGGGCTCGCCGGCCGGCCCGTGGTGGTCTGTGTGTCCCGCCTGGTGCCCCGCAAGGGGCAGGACACGCTGATCCTGGCGATGCCCCGCATCCTGCGCGAGGTGCCGGACGCGGTGCTGCTCGTCGTGGGCGGCGGACCGTACGCCAAGGAGCTGAAGAAGCTGGCCGCCGAGACCGGCGTCACGGACTCGGTGCGCTTCACCGGGCCCGTGCCCTGGGACCACCTGCCGGCGCACTTCGGCGCGGGCGACGTCTTCGCCATGCCGTGCCGTACGCGCCGGGGCGGGCTCGACGTCGAAGGGCTCGGCATCGTCTACCTGGAGGCGTCCGCGACCGGGCTGCCAGTGGTGGCGGGCGACTCGGGCGGGGCGCCCGACGCCGTACTCGACGGGGAGACCGGGTGGGTGGTGCGCGGCGGCCCCGCGGCCGTCGCGGCCGACGAGTCCGCCGACCGGATCGTCGCACTGCTCCAGGATCCGGAGCTGCGGCGCCGGATGGGTGAGCGGGGCCGGGAGTGGGTCGAGGAGAAGTGGCGCTGGGATCTGCTCGCGGAGAAGCTCAAGACGCTGCTCTGAGGCCAGGGCCGGTCCCGTAGCAGCCGTAGTAAAAGCGGCGCGGCCCCCCGGATCCGTCCGGGGGGCCGCGCCGCGTACATGCCGGGCCGGTCAGCCCTGGTAGATCGCCTCGATCTCGTCGGCGAAGTCCTTCGCCACCACATTGCGCTTCAGCTTCAGCGAGGGCGTGATGTGACCGGCCTCTTCGGTGAACTGGGCCGGCAGCACCCGGAACTTCCGCACCGACTCGGCCTTCGACACCGCCGAGTTGCCGTCGTTCACCGCCTGCTGGACGACCGCCAGCAACTCCGCGTCGTCGCGCAGCGACGCCGCCGTCGAGCCGGCCGGCTTGCCGTTCTCGGCGGCCCAGCGGCCCAGGAATTCCTCGTCGAGGGTGACCAGCGCGCCGACGAACGGCCGCCCGTCGCCGACCACCATGCACTCCGCGACCAGCGCGTTCGCCCGGATACGGTCCTCGATCACAGCGGGAGCGACGTTCTTGCCGCCCGCCGTGACGATGATCTCCTTCTTGCGGCCGGTGATGGCGAGGTAGCCGTCCTCGTCGAGCGTGCCGATGTCACCGGTGTGGAACCAGCCGTCGGTCAGGGCGTCGGCGGTGGCCTCCTCGTTGTTCCAGTACCCCGAGAAGAGGTGCTCGCCGTGCAGCAGCACCTCACCGTCGTCCGCGATCCGTACGACCGACCCGGGCAGCGGCTGGCCGACCGTACCGATCTTCTGCCGGTCCCACGGGTTGAACGCGGTCGCGGCGCACGACTCGGTCAGGCCGTAACCCTCAAGCACCGTGAAGCCGATGCCCCGGAAGAAGTGGCCCAGGCGCTCGCCCAGCGGGGCGCCGCCGGAGATCGCGTACTCGCCGCGGCCGCCGAGCACCGCGCGCAGCTTGCTGTAGACCAGCTTGTCGAAGACCTTGTGCTTGAGCTTCAGGCCGAGGGACGCGCCCTGCGGGGTGCCGATCGCGCGGCTGTAGGCGATCGCGGTGTCCGCGGCCTTGTCGAAGATCTTGCCCTTGCCGTCCGCCTGCGCCTTGGCGCGCGCCGAGTTGTAGACCTTCTCGAAGACGCGCGGCACACCCAGGATGAGCGTCGGCCGGAAGGCGGCGAGCTCGTCGGTGAGGTTCTTGATGTCCGGTACGCAGCCGAGCTTGATCGGCGCCATGACCGACGCCACCTCGACCAGCCGGCCGAAGACATGCGCGGCCGGCAGGAAGAGCAGCACCGAGCACTCGCCCGTACGGAACAGCGGCTTCAGGCGCTCGACGACATTGCCGCACTCCGCGAAGAAGCTGCGGTGCGTCAGCATGCAGCCCTTGGGACGGCCGGTCGTGCCGGAGGTGTAGACGATCGTCGCCGGGTCGTCGGCCTTGGCGCTCGTGCTGCGCTCGTCGACCGTCTCGTCCGTGACCTCGGCGCCCGAGGTGCGCAGTTGCTCCACCGCTCCCTGGTCGAACTGCCAGACGTGCTTCAGATCGGGCAGCCGGTCGCGTACGGACTCGACGGCCAAGGCGTGTGCCTCACTCTCGACGATCACGGCGACCGCGCCGGAATCACCCAGGATCCACTGCACCTGCTCGGCGGAGCTGGTCTCGTACACCGGCACGGTGACCGCGCCTGCGCTCCAGATCGCGAAGTCCATCTGCACCCACTCGTAGCGGGTACGGGACATCAGGGCGACCCGGTCGCCCGGCTGGACGCCGGCTGCGATCAGGCCTTTGGCGGCGGCGCGGACCTCGGCGAGGAACTCGGTGGCGGTGACATCCGTCCAGGCGCCCGCGACCTTGCGGCTCATGACCGCCACATCGGGATGCTGAGTGGCGTTGCGGCGGATGAGATCTGTCAGGTTGCCGTCCGAGGGGACCTCGTACAGGGCCGGAAGGCTGAACTCGCGCAAGACTGCTGCTCCTCATCGGGCGCCGGCGCCACGTCAGTGTGCGCGTCGGCTGCGGTCCAAGACCGGGCAGGTGCTCATGTGGGGTGAGCACGTTGAACTGCTGGACTGCCCGGACGTTACCCACCAGTACTCGGTTCCCGATAGGGGGTTCCGGCCAGATGTTCGCTGCGTCACACGCCGTGGCGATGCTCCCGGCAGACTAGTCCAACCATGCCGGGACCCGGAAGTAACCGCAGGTCCGGCCCCCTCTACCCAGGCGGGACCCGGGCGTCCTAGGGTGATCGTCATGCGAGTGCATGTGGTCAGCGACGTACACGGGAACGCCAAGGATCTGGCCAGGGCGGGGGACGGCGCGGACGCGCTCGTCTGCCTCGGTGACCTGGTGCTCTTCCTCGACTACGCGGATCACTCGCGCGGCATCTTCCCCGAACTCTTCGGCACCGAGAACGCCGACCTGATCGTCGAACTGCGCACCGCCCGCCGCTTCGAGGAGGCCAGGGAGCTCGGCCGCAGGCTGTGGGCGGGCGTCGACCGGGCGGCCGCCACCGAGGCGGCGGTGCGCAAGCAGTACGCCGAACTCTTCGCGGCGTTCCCGACGCCGACGTACGCGACGTACGGCAACGTCGACATGCCGCCGCTGTGGCCCGAGTACGCCCGGCCGGGCACCACCGTCCTCGACGGCGAGCGCGTCGAGATCGGCGGCCGCGTCTTCGGCTTCGTCGGCGGCGGGCTCAGGACCGCGATGCGTACGCCCTACGAGATCGACGACGAGGAGTACGCCGCCAAGGTCGAGGCGCTGGGCGAGGTCGACGTGCTCTGCTCGCACATCCCGCCCGAGGTCCCCGAGCTCGTGTACGACACCGTCGCCCGCCGGTTCGAGCGCGGCAGCCGGGCGCTGCTGGAGGCGATCCGGCGTACCCGCCCCAAGTACGCGCTCTTCGGGCACGTCCACCAGCCGCAGGCCCGGCGGATGCGCGTCGGCGCCACGGAATGCGTGAACGTCGGTCACTTCGCCTCGTCCGGCCGCCCGTGGGTGCTGGAGTGGTGACGGGCGGCCCGGACGGTCGCGGTAGCCTTCACGCGGACGTGTCCCCCGAGATACGGGCCCCCTGACCGGAACCGCACTGGAGGAGCCACAGCGATGGCGGAACACACCAGCTCGAGCATCACGATCGAGGCGGCACCGGCCGACGTGATGGGCGTGATCGCCGACTTCGCTCGCTACCCGGAGTGGACCGGCGAGGTGAAGGAGGCCGAGGTCCTGGCCACCGACGCCAAGGGCCGCGCCGAGCAGGTACGCCTGCTGCTGGACGCCGGCGCGATCAAGGACGACCACACCCTCGCGTACACCTGGACCGGCGACGACAAGGTCAGCTGGACGCTGGTCAAGTCGCAGATGCTGCGGGCCCTCGACGGCTCGTACAGCCTCGCGGCGGTGGGCGGCGGCGACCGTACCGAGGTCACCTACCAGCTGACCGTCGACGTCAAGATCCCGATGCTCGGCATGATCAAGCGCAAGGCCGAGAAGGTCATCATCGACCGCGCTCTGGCCGGCCTGAAGAAGCGCGTAGAGAGCAACCCGAGCAACCCGAGCCGGCCGAAGGCCTGATGTCCTGATGCGTACGGTCCTCGTCACCGGCCCCGGCGGCGCGGGCCGCACCACCGTCGCCGCTGCGACCGCCCTGGCGGCCGCGCGGGGCGGGCATCGCGTTCTGGTCCTGTCCACCGATCCGGTCGACACCCTGGGCGCGGCCCTGGGTATAACCACCGGCTCCGCACCGGCCGAGGCCGCGCCGGGCCTGTGGGCCGCGCGGGTCGACTCCGGCGTCCACTTCCGCGCCGAACTCCTCGCCCTCCAGGAGCGGGCCGGCTCCGTACTCGACCTGCTCGGCGCCAACCGCCTGGCCGTCGAGGAACTGACCGAACTCCCGGGCAGCGAACAATTCGCACTGCTCCGCGCACTGCGCGCGTGCGGCGAGGGCGCTGATGGTGGTTCCGGGGCGTACGACCTCGTGGTCGTCGATCTTCCGCCGCTGCACGCCGCCCTTGCCGCCCTCGCGCTCCCCGAGCAGCTGCGCCGCTACCTGCGCCGGCTGCTGCCGCCCGAGCGCCAGGCGGCCCGTGCGCTGCGGCCCATGCTCGCCCAGCTCGCGGGCGTCCCGATGCCCGCACAGTGGCTGTACGAGACGGCCGCCCGCTGGGACGGGGAGCTGGCCGCCGTCGAGGCTCTGCTCGCGGGCCCCGGCACGACCGTACGGCTGGTCGCCGAGCCCGGACCCGCCGGAGCCGACGCGCTGCGCACCGCCCGCACCGGACTGGCCCTCTTCGGCCTGCGCGTCGATACGGTCACCGCGAACCGGACCCTGCCGCAGGACTCCCCGGACACCTGGCTCGCGACGCTCGCCGCCCAGCAGCACAAGTGCCTGGCCGAGTGGCACGGCGAGTGGCCGCCCGTGGCGCCGGTCCGCGAGGTGCGCCACCTCGGCGGCGATCCGCGCGGCCTCGACGACCTCGACACGCTGGCCGCCGACGGGGCCCTGGCGGTGGAGCCGGTGAGCGAGGACGCGGCGGACCCCTGGCCCGTGGAGGACCGGCTCGCGGAGGACGGCGTACTCGTGTGGCACCTGCCGCTTCCCGGCGCCGTGAAGGAGGAGCTCGGCCTGGTCCGCCGCGGCGACGAACTCGTACTCGACGCGGGTGGGTTCCGCCGCATCCTGACCCTGCCGTCCGCCCTGCGCCGCTGCGACGTCTCGGGCGCGGGCCTGACGGGCGGCGTACTGAAGGTGCGGTTCACGCCGGACCCGCAGCTGTGGCCGCAGAGCAAGTGAACCGCGTGCCGCCGTTCGGGTAACGTCGGTGGTACGAGGCGTACGTGCCGTACGAACCGCCGTCCTGCCGCAGGAGTCCGCCATGAGCGATGTCACCGAGGGCCCCTCGCCCGAGCCCGCCGAGGCCCCCGACGCCGACGCGTGGGCGAAGGCATGCGCCGAGGACCTCGCCGCCGAGAAGGCACGCCGTCGCGCCGAGAGCGGCAGCGGCGGGGCGCAGCCCGGTTCCGCGGCCGAGGAGCTGCGCAAGCTTCTCGACGCCGTCGCCGACAAGGTCACCTCGCTCCAGTCGGCCCTGCCCGGCATGGCCGCGCAGGGCACGGTCAGCCAGCTGATCAACCAGGCGAAGTCCGCCGTCGAGCCGGTCATAGAGCGCAACCCGGAGGTCTTCGACCACCTGGCCGCCGCCGGCAACGAACTGCTCGCCGCCTACCGCTCGGCCGTACAGGGCCAGGAGGGCCGCTGGACCCGCGGCCCCGCCCGGCCGACGGACCGTAAGAACGACGGTGACGACGGCCCCGAAGGCCCTTCGTCCAGCACGCAGATCGACCTGGACTGAGCTGTGCCTCGGGTACGGTTGGCCCTAGCGGGGCTCGACCGAAAACTGAGGGACACATGGGACTCACCATCGGCGTCGACATCGGCGGCACGAAGATCGCGGCAGGCGTGGTCGACGAAGAGGGCACCATTCTCGACACCCACAAGGTGCCCACGCCGCCGACCGCCGAAGGCATCGTCGACGCGATCTGCGCGGCCGTCTCCGAGGCCGGCAAGGGCCACCAGATCGAGGCGGTCGGCATCGGCGCCGCCGGGTACGTCGACGACAAGCGCGCCACCGTCCTCTTCGCGCCGAACATCAACTGGCGGCACGAGCCGCTGAAGGACAAGGTCGAGCAGCGCGTCGGGCTGCCGGTCGTCGTCGAGAACGACGCGAACGCGGCGGCCTGGGGCGAGTACAAGTTCGGCGCCGGCCAGGGCCACGAAGACGTCATCTGCATCACCCTCGGCACCGGCCTCGGCGGCGGCATCATCATCGGCAACAAGCTGCGGCGCGGACGCTTCGGCGTGGCCGCGGAGTTCGGCCACATCCGGGTCGTCCCCGACGGCCTGCTGTGCGGCTGCGGAAGCCAGGGCTGCTGGGAGCAGTACGCGTCCGGGCGGGCCCTCGTCCGGTACGCCAAGCAGCGCGCCAACGCCACCCCCGAGAACGCCCAGATCCTCCTCGCCCTCGGCGACGGTACGGTCGCGGGCATCGAGGGCAAGCACATCAGCGCCGCCGCCCGCCAGGGCTGCCCGGTGGCCGTCGACTCGTTCCGCGAGCTGGCCCGCTGGGCGGGCGCGGGTCTGGCCGACCTGGCGTCGCTCTTCGACCCGTCGGCGTTCATCGTCGGCGGCGGTGTCTCGGACGAGGGCGAACTCGTCCTCGACCCGATCCGCAAGTCCTTCCGGCGCTGGCTGATCGGCGGCCAGTGGCGGCCGCACGCGCAGGTGCTCGCCGCTCAGCTGGGCGGCAAGGCCGGGCTGGTCGGCGCGGCGGACCTGGCGCGCCAGGGCTGACGCCGTCGGCTGTGTGCCCGCCGTGCCCTCTTGGGGTGCGGCGGGCATTTCCGTATCGTGATCCACATGGCGACGAGCCCGATCAGTACGCTGCCCGAGTCCCGTACCGAGCCTGACGGTTCGGCCGTGATCCGTGTTCTCAGCTACAACATCCGCTCGATGCGCGACGACCGCGAGGCGCTGGCCCGGGTGATCAGTGCCTGCGAGCCCGACCTTGTGCTGGTGCAGGAGGCGCCGCGGTTCTTCCGCTGGCGAAAGCACGCGGCGTGGCTGGCCGCCCACAGCGACCTGATGACGCTCGGCGGCGGAGCGACCGCCGCGGGCCCGCTGCTGCTGTGTTCGCTGCGGGTGACGGTGGAGCGTACGGAGGATGTGCTGCTGCCGCGTACGCCGGGGCTGCACCGGCGGGGGTTCGCGACGGCGGTGGTACGGATCGGGGGCGCGAGGCTCGGCGTACTGAGCTGCCACCTCAGCCTCCAGCGGGAGGAGCGGTACGCGCAGGGCGGGATGCTGCTCGACCGGCTGAAGGCGATGGACGTACCGCACGCGGTGGTGGGCGGCGACCTCAACGAACGGCCGGACGGCCGGACTTTCCGCCGGCTGGCGGGGGAGCTGCAGGACTGCTGGGCGGTGAAGCCGTGGGGCGGCGAGTACACGTCGACCCCGGAGGACCCGCACCAGCGTATCGACGCGGTCTTCGCGACGCCGGGGATCGAAGTCCTGGGCTGCGGAGTCCCGTTGGGCCTCCCGGAGGCGGACGTACGCGCGGCCACGGACCACCTGCCGGTACTGGCGGCGTTGCGCGTCCCGGCGTCGTAGGCGCGACGCCCCTGCGAGCCCCAGTTCCGGGAAGGGGCGGGCAGGGGAAAGTAACGCCTAGACGACCGCGCCGCGCCCCGGATCGTCGTCCTCGTCGTCGCCGTGGGCCATCCGCGCCACCAGCGTGCCGAATCCTCCGAGGAAGCCGCCGACGCCCAGCGTCGTCATCCACCACGTCATGTCCCACTGGAGCAGGACCGCCGTGAGCAGCAGCACCGGACCGCCGATGACCGCGAGCCAGGCGAACCGCGCCGTGGTGTCGGCCGGCGGCAGCGGCGGCGGCTCCGGCGGGACGAAGTGGCCCTCGTCGCTCTCGTCGAGGTCGTCCTCGCCCGGCTCCGCCAGGGAGTAGTTCCGCGGGCCGCTGCCGCTGCCGCCGACGCCGGGCGCGAAGACGACGGAGCTGCCCAGCGGTCTGTCCCGGTCCGGGTCAGGGTCCGCGTCCCCGTCCGGGTCCGGGGCGGCGGCAGTCTCGTCCCGGTCGGCCGCCGCTCCGGCGGCCTCGGCGGCCTCGGCGTCCTTCCCGAGCGACTTCTTCGGGCTGTCGCCGCCCGTGCTGTTGATGTCGCCCTCCGGCAGGTAGAGGTCCTCGATCGACTTGAACGGCTTCGCACCCGGTGGGTCCGGCGGCTCCTCGCCGTACCCGGCGACGATCGCGGCCCACGCCGCGTCCTCGTCGACGGACTCCCCGGCGGACTCCCCGGAGGCGGCAGCTCCGGGCGCCCCCGCCGTCTCGTCCGGCTCGCGCTCTTCCTCGCGGCCCGCAGGCTCCGCGTCGTGCTCAGCCACCGGTCGTGCTCCCCTTCTTCCCGACACTCGGAGCGAGGCGGCCGATGAACGCATAACTCTCGTCGAAGATCCACTCCGCGTCATGGTCCAACGTCGCGACGTGGTAGCTCTGTTCCAGCAGAACCTCGGTGACGTCGGTCGACGAGACCCGGCTGAGGATCCGGGCCGAGTCCGCCGCCGGCACCACATGGTCCTGCGGGCTGTGCAGCAGCAGCATCGGCTGCGTCACCTGGGGCAGCTCCGCGTCGACGAGCCGGAAGAAGTTCCGCACGGAGTGCGCCGCGTGCAGCGGGACGCGGTCGTAACCGACCTCCTCCGCCCCCGCCTTCGCGATGTCGCTCCGCAGCCCCTTTGTCGTACGTACGAGATGGCGGGCGACCGGCAGCGCGTACGCCGACAGGCCGTGCACCTTGTTCGCCGGGTTGACCACGGCGATCCCGGAGATCGCGTCCCCGTGCTTCGCGGCCAGCCGCAGCGTCAGCGCCCCGCCCATCGAGAGCCCGAACACGAAGACCTGCGCGCACTGCTCGCGCAGTGCGCGCAGCTCGCGGTCGACCTCCGCGTACCAGTCCTGCCAGCCCGTGAGCTGCATGTCCTCCCAGCGGGTGCCGTGGCCGGGCAGCAGCGGAAGGGAGACGGTCAGTCCGCGCTCGGCCAGATGGTCTGCCCAGGGGCGCAGCGACTGCGGGGAACCGGTGAAGCCGTGACAGAGAAGGACGCCGACCTCTCCGCCCTCGTGGCGGAACGGCTCGGCTCCAGGAAGGACCGGCACCGGGGTCTCCTGTTCATGAGTGTGAGTCCGACTCCGACTCCGACTCCGAGTCTGAGTCTGAGTCTTGGACTGCGAAGGGGGGCGCGAAGATGTACTTCACCGTACGCGACCGGACCGACACCGACCAGGTCCGTCGTGCCGTCTTGTCGGTAGAGAGGGCAGGCCCGACACGGGTTATGGTCATGTCGACAGACAAAGGAAGGCACTGGGTTGATCTACGGCGCAATGAAGTTCTCCATCGGAGGGTCACTGAAGGTTGCCTTTAGGCCCTGGGTGGAGGGCCTCGAGAACATTCCCGCCGAGGGCCCCGCCATCCTCGCGAGCAACCACCTCTCCTTCTCGGACTCCTTCTTCCTGCCCGCGGTCCTCGACCGCAAGGTCACCTTCATCGCCAAGGCCGAGTACTTCACCTCGCCCGGCGTGAAGGGCAAGCTCACCGCCGCCTTCTTCAAGGGCGTCGGCCAGCTCCCCGTGGACCGTTCGGGTGCGCGCGGCGCGGGTGAGGCGGCGATCAAGGCCGGCATAGAGGTCATCAAGGGCGGCGGCCTCTTCGGCATCTACCCCGAGGGGACGCGCTCGCCCGACGGGCGCCTCTACCGCGGCAAGCCCGGCGGCCTCGCCCGCGTGGCGCTCGCCACCGGCGCGCCGGTGATCCCGGTCGCGATGATCGACACCGAGAAGATCCAGCCGCCCGGCAAGGTCGTACCCAAGCTGATGCGCCCGGGGATCAAGATCGGCAAGCCGCTCGACTTCAGCCGCTATCACGGCATGGACAGCGACCGGTTCATCCTGCGGTCGGTGACCGACGAGGTCATGTACGAGATCATGAAGCTCTCCGGCCAGGAGTACGTCGACATCTACGCGACGGCGGCGAAGCGCCAGATCGCCGACGCGGAGAAGGCCGCCAAGGCCGAGAAGGCCGAGGCCGAGAAGGCGGAACGGGCCGGCGCTTAGCCGCGTCCGTCCGGGGTGGGGGGAATGATGGCCAAGGCTCAGCGCGAGCGTGTCGTGCGCATGTCGGTCGAGCAGCCGCTGTGGCGTGCGCTCACCGCCTACCGCGTCCTGACGATGCTCTACGCGGTGCTCCTGTTTGTCTTTACCCGGGAGAACTTCGAGCGCCCGTGGGTGGCCGTCGCGTTCCTCGCGGTGATGTTCGTCTGGACCCTCGTCACGCTCCCCAAGGTGGCGAACGCGGCGAGCTGCACCAAGCCCTTCCTCGTCGCCGACCTCGCCATCGCCCTCACCGGCGTCATGCTCACCCCGGTCGCCGACTTCCACGCGCAGCAGATCGACGGTCCCACCCTGCCGTCGATATGGACCGCGGGTTCCGTCCTCGCGTTCGCCATCAAGGGCGGCTGGCGCTGGGCGGCCTTCGCCTCCTCCTTCGTCGCCGCCGCCAACATCGTCGAACGCGGCCACCCCAGCCAGGACACCCTCCACAACGTCCTGCTGGTGTGGGTCGCCTCCATCGCGATCGGTTACGTCGTCGAGGTGGCCCGCGCCTCCGAGCGCACCCTCGCCCGCGCCCTGGAGATCGAGGCCGCGACCCGCGAGCGCGAGCGCCTCGCCCGCGACATCCACGACAGCGTGCTCCAGGTGCTCGCCATGGTGCAGCGGCGCGGCACCTCGCTCGGCGGCGAGGCGGCCGAACTCGGCAGGATGGCCGGGGAGCAGGAAGTCGCCCTGCGCACCCTGGTGTCGAGCGGGCTCGTACCGGCGACCCGCGCTTCGGAGGATGCGGCGCAGGGCGCGGTGGTCCGTACGGTCGAGGTCGACGAGGGCGATGACGATGACGCGGGCACCGGGCCCGGCGCCCGCCTCTGCGACCTGCGCTCCCTGCTCGCTCCGCACGCCGGATCCAAGGTCAGCTTCGCCGAGCCCGGCGCCCCGGTGCTGCTGGAAGCGGCGGCGGCCATGGAGCTGGCGGCGGCTGTCAGTGCCGCACTGGACAATGTGCGCAGGCACGCCGGGGAAGACGCCCAGGCGTGGATTCTGGTCGAGGACTGGCCGGAAGAAGTGATCGTTACGGTCCGGGACGACGGTCCGGGGATTCCGGAAGGGCGGCTCGCGCAGGCCGAGGGGGAGGGGCGCCTGGGCGTCGCCCTGTCGATCCGCGGGCGGCTGCGGGACATCGGCGGCACCGCCGAGCTGATCTCGGTACCGGGGCAGGGCACGGAAGTTGAATTGAAGGTTCCACGGGGGAAGGCAGGACAGCCGCGATGAGCGACGAACAGCAGACGATCAGGGTCATGGTGGTCGACGATCACCCGATGTGGCGGGACGCGGTCGCGCGCGACCTCGACGCGGCGGGCTTCGACGTGGTCGCCACGGCGGGCGACGGACCGCAGGCGGTGCGCCGCGCACAGGCCGTCGGACCCCAGGTCCTCGTTCTCGATCTGAACCTCCCCGGCATGCCCGGCGTCCAGGTCTGCAAGGAGCTCGTCGGTGCCGACCCGGCGCTGCGTGTCCTGGTGCTGTCCGCGAGTGGCGAGCACGCCGACGTACTGGAAGCGGTGAAGTCGGGGGCGACGGGCTATCTGCTGAAGTCGGCGGGGCCCGACGAGCTCATCGACGCGGTACGGCGCACGGCCGCCGGCGACCCGGTCTTCACTCCGGGTCTGGCGGGCCTGGTCCTCGGCGAGTACCGCCGGCTGGCCTCGGATCCCCTCCCCGCCTCCTCCTCGAACGAACCGAAGGCGCCGCAGCTCACCGATCGCGAGACCGAGGTGCTGCGGCTGGTCGCGAAGGGCCTCTCGTACAAGCAGATCGCCGAGCGCCTGGTGATCTCCCACCGCACCGTCCAGAACCACGTGCAGAACACCCTCGGCAAGCTCCAGCTGCACAACCGCGTGGAGCTCGTCCGCTACGCGATCGAACGCGGCCTCGACGACGCTTAGTACGAGGCCTGAATCGCCCGACGCCCCATGTCGCTGTGACCTGAGTCACCACTAGCGTGGCCGCGACACGGCACTTCCGCTGAATGTGGCGAAGGGACAATTTCATGCGGGTCGGAGTACTGACCGGGGGTGGCGACTGCCCCGGGCTCAACGCGGTCATCCGCGCCGTCGTCCGCAAGGGCGTCCAGGAGTACGGCTATGACTTCACCGGCTTCCGGGACGGGTGGCGCGGACCGCTCGACGGCGACACCGTACGGCTCGACATTCCGGCCGTACGCGGCATCCTGCCCCGCGGCGGCACCATCCTCGGCTCCTCGCGCACCAACCCGCTTCAGGCGGAGGACGGCATCCGCCGGGTCAAGGAGAACCTCGCCAAGTGCGAGGTCGACGCGCTCATCGTGATAGGCGGCGAGGACACGCTGGGCGTGGCCACCCGCCTGTCCGACGAGTACGGCGTCAAGTGTGTCGGCGTACCGAAGACCATCGACAACGACCTGTCCGCCACCGACTACACCTTCGGCTTCAACACCGCCGTCGGCATCGCGACGGAGGCGATCGACCGCCTCCACACGACCGCCGAATCGCACATGCGCGTCCTGGTCGTCGAGGTCATGGGCCGGCACGCGGGCTGGATCGCGCTGCACTCGGGTCTGGCGGGCGGCGCGAACGTCATCCTCATCCCCGAGCAGCGCTTCGACATCGAGCGGGTCTGCGGCTGGATCACGTCGCGCTTCAAGGCGTCGTACGCCCCGATTGTGGTGGTCGCGGAGGGCGCGATGCCGCAGGACGGCGAGATGGTGCTCAAGGACGGCACGCTCGACTCGTTCGGGCATGTGCGGCTCTCGGGCGTGGGGGAGTGGCTGGCCAAGGAGATCGAGAAGCGGACGGGGAAGGAAGCGCGCACGACGGTGCTGGGGCATGTGCAGCGCGGCGGTACGCCGAGTGCCTTCGACCGGTGGCTGGCGACGCGGTTCGGGCTGCACGCGATCGAGGCTGTGCGGGACGGGGACTTCGGGAAGATGGTCGCGCTTCAGGGGACGGACATTGTGCGGGTGCCGATGGGGGAGGCGACGGCGCGGCTGAAGACGGTGGATCCGGAGCTCTACGCGGAGGTCGGCGTCTTCTTCGGCTGAGCGGCTAAGGGACCCGGGCCGCCGCGCGGGGCCCGGGACGCCCTCCGGGCGTGTCCTCAAACGCCGGACGGGCTGGAAAATCCAGCCCCTCCGGCGTTTGAGAAGCGGGGTCTGGGGCGGAGCCCCAGTTCGGGAAGGGGCGGGTCGGGGAAAGCCCCGCGCAGCGGCCCAACGGCACGCCCCTACCGCTGGCCCAGCAGCGACGGCGTCAGCAGATCCGTGAGCAGGGTCGCGCCGCGCAGCGTCAGCACCGACTCCGGGTGGAACTGCACAGACGCAAAGCGGGCCGCCCGCAGCGCATGCACCTCCCCCGACTCCAGGTCGCGAGCGACCTCGATCCCGTGCGCCGCCAGCTCCACCGCCTGCTCCTCGTCGCAGCGAGCGACAAAGCTGTTGTAGAAGCCGACCGTCTCGGGCCTCCCGAAGAGGTCGATCCGTGTCTGGGCCCCCTGATACGGCACGCTCTTGCGCACGATCTCCAGGCCCAGCTCCGCCGCCAGCAGCTCATGCCCCAGGCACACGCCGAGCACCCCGTGCCGGTGCCCCCGCACCAGCTCCGCCGTGAGCACCCGCAGGAACCGCATCTTGGGATCGCTCGCGTCGGACGGGTCACCAGGACCGGGGCCGAGCACCACAGGCCCCTCGTGCGTGAGCGCAGCCTCCCGCAGGCCGGGCTCGTCGTACCGCCGTACGCTCACCGCCAGCCCCGACGACCGCAGCAGATGCGCGAGCATCGCAGTGAAGGTGTCCTCCGCGTCGATCACCAGCGCGTGCCCGCTCAGAGCAGACGTGCGCTCCTGCATCCGCAGCCAGAACGGCGCGAGCGACGCCCGCCGCGAGTCCAGCGCCTCCCGCACGCGCGGATCGTCGGCGAGCTTCGGCCGTACGCCCTCGTGCTCGGGCCTGCCGGGACGCACCCCGAGCGCTGCCAGCACCCCCGCCGCCTTCGCGTGCGTCTCGGCGACCTCGCCGCGCGGGTCCGAGTCGCGCACCAGCGTCGCGCCGACCGGCACCCGCAGCCGGCCGTCGGCCGCGATGTCGGCGGTACGGATCAGGATCGGCGAGTCCAGGGTCTGGGCCCCGCCCGCGTCACGGCCGATGAGGGCCAGTGCGCCCGCGTAGTAGCCGCGGCCCCCGGGCTCGTACCGCTCGATGACCCGGCAGGCGTTCTGCACCGGCGACCCGGTGACCGTCGCCGCGAACATCGTTTCCTTCAGTACCTCGCGCACATCGAGGGAAGAGCGGCCCCGCAACTCGTACTCGGTGTGCGCCAGATGGGCCATTTCCTTGAGCCGGGGGCCGATCACGACCCCGCCCCGGTCGCCGACGGTGCACATCATCTTGAGCTCTTCGTCGACAACCATCGAGAGCTCGGCGGTCTCCTTGCCGTCGTCGAGGAAGTCCAGCAGACCCTCTGTGCTCGGCCCCTCCGCCGGGTAGCGGTACGTACCGCTGATCGGGTTCATCACGACCGTCCCGCCGCTCATCCGCACGTGCACCTCGGGGCTCGCGCCGACCAGCGTGCGTTCCCCGGTGTGCACGACGAAGGTCCAGTACGCGCCTCGCTCACCGGCGAGCAGTCGGCGGAAGAGCGCCAGTGCGTCCGCTCGCGAGAAGCCCCGGATTTCGCCCTCGAAAGTACGACGGATGACGAAGTTCGCCCCCTCGCCGCGCCCGATCTCGTCCTCGATGACGCGCCGTACGATCCCGGCGTACTCCTCGTCGCCGACGTCGAAGGCCCCGCCCCGCACCCGCACGTCGTGGGTGGGCAGCTGCGCGAGGACGTCGTCGAGCGGCAGCGCGTACGTCTCGTCGGCGACCAGCACACTCAGTGGCGTCCCGTCGTCACGTACGTCGAATCCGCGCTCCCTGATCTGCCGGAACGGCACCAGCGCGAGCACGGGCATGTCGTCGGCGCCGGCCGGGATGTCGGCGAGCCGCGCGGCCTCGTGCACGTCGCCGATCAGCAGCTCGACGGTGTCGTGGTCATGGCCGGGTGTCCGCCTTCGCAGGAGCGCGAAGGGGCGGGTGTCGTCGAGGAGGGTGCTGATGAGCATCGGTGGTGTTCCTTCCGGGTGGAGCCCGATGTGGAGTCCGGGTGGAGAGGAACAGCCCCTGGAAACACCAAAGGCCGCCCCTCGGGCGGCCTTCGCGATTCAGTGTGCGCGCGATTGTCAGTGGGCCGCCGGATGAGCGGTCCACCACCAGGTCTGAGTCGTCTGCGCGAACATGCTCCGCACCCTAGCGGAATCGACCAGCCGCGTCACGCATGTCTCAGCGACGCGTCAGCGCCTCATCAGCGCGTCGAGCGCCGCGTCGAGATACGCAGCCAGATCGTCCCCCTCGGGAAGCACCGAAGGGGCGGCGTGTCCCAGCTGGCTGTGTCCGAGGTAGACGCTGTACGCGAGCAGTCCGCGGCGGCGTGCCTCCGGCTCCGGGAAGCCGAGATCGGCGAAGAGCCGGGCCACGTAGCCGACCCGGCGCTTGGTCACACGCCGCAGCGCCGCCGCGACCTGCGGGTGTGAGGCGGTGGCCAGCAGGGAGACCTCCAGGGGGTCGGCGATGGCCGACGTGACGGCCTCGGTGAAGAGCCGGCGGATGCGGGAGGCGGGGTCGGGCTCGGTGTCGATCTCGGCGATGGCCGCCTCGGTTTCGGTCTCGGCCCAGCGGGCGAGCGCGGCCTCGATGAGCGCTTCCCGGTTGGTGAAGTGCCAGTAGAAGCTGCCCTTGGTGGTGCCGAGCCGGGCGGCGAGCGGTTCCACCGCGACGGCCGCGAGGCCGCCCTCGCCGATCGCGGTGAGCGCCGCGTCCGCCCAGTCCTGCGCGCTCAGCCGGGGCTTCTTCTGCTGCCGTTGTGCCATGTCCGTACGGTACCGTATGGTTGACCATACGCCAGCGTATGGAGGTTCGTCATGAGTGCGATCCGCGATGTCCACGAGCGCACCGTCCAGGCCCCCGCGGAAGCGGTCGGCGCCCTGCTCGACCGTCTCTCCGCCGAGGACGACCCGATCTTTCCCACACCGGCCTGGCAGCCGATGTGCTTCGACCGCCCGCTCGCGGTGGGCGCCGTCGGCGGCCACGGTCCCGTCCGCTACAGCGTCTCGGCGTACGAACCGGGTCGCCATGTCCGCTTCACCTTCGCGCCGCCCGACAACGGCTTCCACGAGATGACGGTGGAGCCGCTGGGGCCTGAGCGCTGCGTCGTACGGCACGTGCTGGAGCAGGACCTGCGCGGCGGCAAATTCCTGCTGTGGCTGACCGTGGTCAAGGCGGTCCACGGCACGGTGGTCGAGGAGGTCTTCGACAACATCGAGCGGGTCGCCGCCGGCGGGGTGGAGCGCCCCGTGCGGTGGTCGCCCTGGGTGCGGCTGCTCAACCGGCTGGCGTGGGGCAGGGCGGTCGCGGTCGAGATCCCGGAGAGCGCCCGGCTGATCCGTACGGCCATCGACCTGCCCGGCTACCGGGACGCGTACCGGATGGAGCTGCTGCCCGGAATGCCGCGCGATCCGGACAGTTGGACGGGAATCCTGCGGGACGCCTTCCCCGTCGTGGCGCGCGAGGGCGGAGAGCTGCTGATGAATGTCGACACGGCGGGCGTGAAAGCGCGGGCCTCGATCCTGGTCGACGACCGGCACGTGACGCTCAGCACGGTGGCGAAGGCCGACACCGTGCGCGGGCGGCTCTACTGGGGTGTAGTGCGCAGGGTGCACCCCTTCATGGCCCGTGCCATGCTGCGCCGCACCCACCGCGGGCTGGCGCTGGCCGCGCCGAGCGCGGGGGAGCGCGCCGGGGCTGCCAGGAGTGTCGCGTCTGTAACGTCTGTCACGTCTGTCTCATCTGGTGGGCCACGGCGTGGACAGCGGGGCTGAGGACGTAATGTTGGCGAGGTGACCGTGAACGCTAAGACCACCCCTAACGGTGGCAACACCTGGCGAGACCTTCCCGCGGCGCAGCAGCCTGAGTACCCCGATGCCGAGGCTCTGCGCGATGTGATCGCGGACCTCGAGTCGTATCCGCCGCTCGTCTTCGCGGGCGAGTGCGATCAGCTGCGCGCCCGACTGGGAGCCGTCGCCAAGGGCGAGGCGTTCCTGTTGCAGGGTGGCGACTGTGCAGAGGCCTTCGACGCCGTATCCGCCGACCACATCCGAAACAAGCTCAAGACCCTTCTCCAGATGGGCGCGGTACTGACGTACGCCGCCTCCGTGCCCGTCGTGAAGGTGGGCCGGATCGCCGGCCAGTACTCCAAGCCGCGCTCCAAGAACACCGAGACCCGCGACGGCATCACCCTGCCGACCTACCGCGGCGACTCGGTCAACGGCTTCGAGTTCACCGAGAAGGCCCGGATTCCGGACCCCGAGCGGCTGAAGCGGATGTACCACGCGTCCGCCTCGACGCTGAACCTCGTACGCGCCTTCACCACCGGCGGTTACGCGGACCTGCGCCAGGTGCACGCCTGGAACCAGGACTTCGTGAAGTCGTCGCCCTCCGGGCAGCGTTACGAGCAGCTGGCCCGCGAGATCGACAACGCGCTGAACTTCATGAAGGCCGCGGGGACCGACCCCGCCGAGTTCCGCACGGTCGAGTTCTACGCCTCTCACGAAGCGCTGCTCATGGACTACGAGACCGCCCTGACCAGGGTCGATTCGCGTACGGGCCACCTGTACGACGTATCGGGCCACATGCTCTGGATCGGTGAGCGCACCCGCCAGCTCGACGGCGCGCACATCGAGTTCGCCTCGAAGATCCGCAACCCGATCGGCGTGAAGCTCGGCCCGACGACCACGGTCGACGAGGCGCTGAGCTACGTCGACAAGCTCGACCCGGACCGCGAGCCCGGCCGGCTGACCTTCGTCGTCCGGATGGGCGCCGACAAGGTCCGCGACAAGCTCCCCGAGCTGGTCGAGAAGGTCACTGCCTCCGGCGCCGCTGTGGCGTGGGTGACCGACCCGATGCACGGCAACACCTACGAGGCTGCCTCCGGCCACAAGACGCGTCGCTTCGACGACGTACTTGATGAGGTCAAGGGCTTCTTCGAGGTGCACAAGGGCCTCGGTACGCACCCGGGCGGCATCCACGTCGAGCTGACCGGCGACGACGTCACCGAATGCGTGGGCGGCGGCGACGAGATCTTCGTCGACGACCTGCACCAGCGTTACGAGACGGCCTGCGACCCGCGGCTCAACCGCAGCCAGTCGCTGGACCTGGCGTTCCTGGTCGCCGAGATGTACCGCGACCAGTAGGCCGTAGACAGCAGAGGAAACACCTGTGGGGCGCGGATCGAATGTGATCCGCGCCCCACAGTCATATCCGGGACGGGGCTTTTGCGTGCGGGGGACGGCGGGTAAGGTTAGGTTGACCTTACCGATTAGTCGTCCCCCCTGGACCCCTAGACCCGTGTCAGGAGGTGTTCCGCGTGTTCGTCTGCTCTTGCTTCGGCGTAACAGACCGGCAGATCAAGGAGCACGCGGCCGCCGGTGCCTGCACGCCGCGCCAGATAGCGTCGGTGAGCAAGGCGGGGACGGACTGCGGCTCCTGCGTACGCACGATCCAGGGGCTTCTCGGTCGTGGCGCGTGCCCGCGCCGGGCCCTGGTCGACCAGGGCGAGACGGCACTCGCCGAGGCGCCGTTGCAGGAAGCCGCCTGATCAGGGATTGATCAGCTGTCCGGCTGCTCGATCAGCTGGGCGATGTAAAGCGCCTCACCGAGCTTGTCGACGAGCTCCAGCTGGGTGTCGAGATAGTCGATGTGGTGCTCTTCGTCCTTGAGGATGTCCTCGAAGATGTTCGCCGAGGTGACGTCCCCCTTCGCCCGCATGACCTCGATGCCGCGCTTCAGGCGGTCGATCGCCTCGACCTCGATCTGCCGGTCCGCCTGGAACATCTCGGTGACCGTCTGGCCGACCCGCACATGGAAGAGCCGCTGGTAATTCGGCAGGCCGTCCAGGAAGAGAATCCGGTCGGTCAGTGTCTCCGCGTGCCTCATCTCGTCGAACGACTCGGCCCGGGTGTATTTCGCGAGCTTCGTCCAGCCGAAGTTGTCCTGCATCTTGGCGTGCAGGAAGTACTGGTTGATGGCGGTCAGCTCGGCGGTCAGCTGCTCGTTGAGGAATTCGATGACCTCGGGGTCGCCCTGCATCGCAGAGGCTCCTTCCAGGTGTGGTACTGGGCAGGTTTGGCGCATCCTTGCACCGTGGGTGAGAGGCGTCCAGTAAGTGCAGGCTTATTAGGAGTTGCCCCGAATCGGGTCACACCTGGTCATGACCACCCCTCGCCGTCTGTCACCATGGAGTCATGGGTCAGCCGGAAAGCCGGGAACGTCACGAATCAGCGCAGCCCGAGCTTCCGCCCGGACAGCGGCTGCAGCGTGGCTGGCCCGTCACCCACTACGGTCCTGTACCCAAATTCAAGCCGGATCGCTGGGAGTTCCGGATATTTGGCGCGACGGCCGACGGTGACAAGCACTGCTGGAATCACGAGCAGTTCTCGGCGCTCCCGTTCGCCACGGTAGAGGCCGATCTGCACTGCGTGACGAAATTCAGCATGCTTGGGGCCGAATGGGGTGGCGTACTCGCTCGTACGCTCGTCGAACTCGCGCCCCCCGCCCCCAGCGTCACCCACGTCATGGTCTGGGCCGAGTACGGCTTCAGCGCGAATCTGCGGCTCGCGGACTTCACTTCCGAGCGGACCATTTTCGCCACCCACAAGGGCGGTGAACTGCTCACCGCCGAGCACGGCTTTCCGCTGCGCCTGGTCGTACCGCATCTGTACGCCTGGAAGGGGCCCAAGTGGGTCCGGGGCGTCGAGTACATGACGGCGGACCGCCGGGGCTTCTGGGAGGAGCGCGGCTATCACAACGTCGGCGACCCCTGGCGTGAGCAGCGGTACTCGTACCAGGAAGAGCCGGGGGACGGCCCGGAGCTCTAGGCCCGGACTTCGCGGGTCGCTGAAAAGGTTCGCCGCAGCGGCTCTTCGGCGTCCGAACCCGACCGGATCGGACCGGCATTGCGATCGCCGTTGCGGACCGGACTGAGCGGCGATCGGTCGTGACCAGTTGATCTTCACGATCGGGTGACCTGCGAAGTACGGGTCTAGGTCGTCAGTGGTGGTACTGGTGGACCACCGCGTGGCCCTTGCCGCGGCCGATCATCCACTTGTTGACCGGTGTGGTGATGACGAAGGCCGCGAAGAGCGCGAAGGCGAGTACGCCCCAGAACATGCCGTCGGTCAGGTGGGCGTCCATCGCGCCGGGCCAGAGCGCGAGCACCCCGTTGTCTATCAGCTCCATCACGGCGATGGAGAGGGTGTCGGCGGCGAGGGCGACCCGGAAGGGGGTATTCCTCAAGGGATTTCGGCAGCCTCAGAAATCACGCAGCTCCTTCAGCCGCGCCACATCCGCGGCGTGGCCCTCCTTGCCGCCCGGCGTCTCGATCGTCAGCGGTACGCCCTCGGTCGCCGGGTGGGAGAACAGCTCGCGGAACGGCTCCTCGCCGATGTGTCCGGAGCCGATGTTCTCGTGGCGGTCCTTGTGGGCGCCGACGCCTTCCTTGGAGTCGTTGGCGTGGATCAGCTTGAGCCGGCCCTCGCCGACCGTGTCCACCAGCAGGTCCAGCGTCTGCTTCATCCCGCCGGGCCCCGCGAGATCGTGCCCCGCCGCGTAGATGTGGCACGTGTCCAGGCAGACGCCGAGCTTGGGGTGCGCGTCGAGCGCCTCGAAGTACGGGCCGAAGTCCCAGGTGCGCGAGCACAGCGAGGAGCCCTGCCCCGCCGTCGATTCGAGCAGCAGGAACGGGTCGTCGTCGTGCGTCAGCTCGTCCAGGAGTGGCAGCAGGCGGGTGCGTACCTGCGCGAGCGCCTCGGAGCGCGGCCGGCCGCCGGTCGCCGAGCCGGTGTGCACGACCACGCCCAGCGCGCCGATCTCGCGGCCGCGGCGCAGCGAGTGCCGCAGCGACTCCACGGACTTCTCGGCGGTCGCCTCGGTGTGCGAGCCGAAGTTGATCAGGTACGGGGCATGGACGTACGCCGGTATCCGTTCGGCGGCGCACGCCGCGCGGAACAGCTCGTCCTGGGCCGGGTTTCCGGTGGGTGTCGCCCAGCCGCGCGGGTTGGCGACGAAGACCTGAACGGCCTCGGCGCCCATTTCACGGGCGTACGCGAGGCCGGTGGTGGCGAGGCCGCCGGCCACCGGGACATGGCCGCCGACGGGGTTTCGGGAGGGGAAAGGTGCGTTGCTCATCGCCGTCAAGCATGCCAGGACGGTGCGTGGCCCCTGTCGTGCCCTGTCCCTTACAGGCCCTTGGTCCTGATGGTGATCGTGCTGCCCTCCGGAGCCTCGTCGCCCTCCTCGACCGACTGGCTCGCGATCTTGTCGCTGAAGGAGAGGAAGGGGCGGTCGACCTCGACCTCGAAGCCTGCTTCTTCGAGCGTGCTCCTGGCGTCGTCGACGTCGTCACCGACCACATCGGGCACGGGAATCATGCGCGGTCCCTTGGAGACCGTCAGCGTGATGGTGTCGCCCTCGGCGAGCTGCGCTCCCTCGGCCGCAGACTGCCTGGCGACGGCTCCGGCCTCCTCCTGGGAGGTGATCCGCCCGGGCGCGACCTTCACCTTGAATCCGGCCTCCTCCAGTTCGGAGGTGGCGTCTTCCACGCTCGCGCCGGTCACGTCGGGCACCTCCACGGGGGAGCCCTTGCTGACGACGATGGCGATCGCGGAGTCCGGGCGCCGTTCGGTGCCGGCGGCCGGGTCCGTACTGACGACAGAGCCCTGCGGGACGTCCTCGCTGAACGCCCTGGTGACGATGCCGGGGGCGAGACCGGCCTCCTTGAGTTCGCCCCTGGCCTTGGCCAGCGGCAGCCGCTCGACGTCGGGGACCTTCACGGTCCGCGGGCCGCGCGAGACGACCAGCGTGACGGAGCTGTTGTCGCGGATACGGGCGCGGGACGCCGGGTCGCTGTTCATGACGGTGCCGCGTTCGTACGTCGCGCTGTACTCGCGCTCGACCTTCTTCACGTCGAGACCGGCGGCGGAGAGCCGCTTGGCGGCCTCCTTCTCGGTCTGGCCGAGGAGCGAAGGGACACGGGTGAACTGTCCCGAGTTGATGTACCAGACGCCGGTGCCGCCCCCGAGGAGCAGCAGGACGGCGACGACGGCCGCGAGGACGCCGCGCCGGGGCGCCGCGAGGGCGCCCCTGGAGGGCGAGAGCTGCGGCGCGGGCATCTGGAGACGGCTGGTGCGGTTGAGGGGTTCGTCGCCGCCGCTGCTGCCGGTTCGCTGCCCGATGGCCCGGGGGATGACGCTCGTACGGTCCTCGGCTCCGTTGTGCGTCACCTGCGCGCGGGCCTGCGGCGGCACGGCGTCGAGCTGCTCGCCGCTGAGCGCGGCGCGCGCTTCCCTGGCCTGCGCGAGGAGCGCCACGGCGTCGTACGGACGGATCTCGGGGGCGCGTGCGGTGGCGGCCGCGACCAGGTCGTCCAAGGCGGCGGCGAGGCCGGGCACGGCGGCGGACGGGGCGGGGACGTCCTCGTGGAGGTGCTGGTAGAGCACCTGTGCGGGGGTGCCGCCGGTGTGCGGCTTGGCGCCGGTCAGCATCTCGTACAGCACGACACCGCAGGCGTAGACGTCGGCGCGGGTGTCGGCGGTGCCGTGCTCTATCTGCTCGGGCGCGAGGTAGGAGACGGTGCCGAGGATGGACCCGGTGGTGCTGGTGACCGTGTCCACGGCCCGTACGAGACCGAAGTCGGCGACCTTGACTCGCCCGTCGTCCCCGATCAGGACGTTCTCCGGCTTCATGTCCCGGTGTACGAAACCGGCGCGGTGCGCGGCGCCGAGCGCGGCCAGGACGGGCTCCAGGATGTCCAGGGCGGCGCGGGGCTGGAGGGCGCCGCGCTCGCGCAGTACGTCGCGCAGGGTGCAGCCGGCGACGTACTCCATCGCGAGGTAGACGTACGGCCCTTCCGTGCCCTGGTCGAAGACGCCGACCACATTCGGGTGCGCGAGGCGGGCGACCGACTTCGCCTCCCGGATGAACCGGTCCACGAAGGAGGCGTCGGCGGCGAGGGTGGGGTGCATCACCTTGAGGGCGAGCACGCGGTCGAGGCGGGTGTCGACGGCCCGGTAGACCGTGGCCATGCCGCCGACGGCGATGCGCGCGTCGATGCGGTAGCGGCCGTCGAGCACGTGCCCGACGAGCGGGTCCTGGAGGGTCGTATCCACGGAGTGGAGTCTACGAGCCGCCGCTGACACGCTTCGCGCGCTGGGTGAGGTGGGGACCGTACTGCAGCGGATCTGTGACGCGGGCGGGTCGCCTGCGGCGGGCCCGTTCCCCACCCCGCCCCTTCCCGAACTGTGGCTCCGCCCCAGACCCCGGTCCTCAAGCGCCGGACGGGCTGGACGGTGCCGCTGAGCGGGCAATCCAGCCCGTCCGGCGTTTGAGGACACGCCCGCAGGGCGTCCGGGGTCCGGGGCTTGCCCCGGTCTAGGGAAGGGGCGGGGTGGGGAACAAGCTCCGCGCAGCGGCGGCCGGGGTCAGAACGCCGGGCGTTCCGGGTCCAGGGTCGCCATGCCGGCCGCCGGCGAAGACGCCTCGGCGAAGTGCCGCCGGGGAATCCGCCCCGCCCTGTGCGCCAGCCGCCCCGCGTGCACCCCGTGCCGCATCGCCTCAGCCATCAGCACCGGCTCCTGCGCCCGCGTGACCGCCGACGCCAGCATCACCGCCGCGCACCCCAGCTCCATCGCCAGCGTCGCGTCCGACGCCGTGCCCGCTCCCGCGTCCAGAACGACCGGCACGCGCGCGTGCTCCACGATCAGCTGGAAATTGTGCGGGTTACGGATGCCCAGCCCCGACCCGATCGGCGACCCCAGCGGCATGATCGCCGCACACCCCACGTCCTCCAGCTTCCGCGCGAGCACCGGATCGTCGTTCGTGTACGGCAGCACGGTGAAGCCGTCGTCCACCAGCGTCTCCGCCGCCTCCAGCAGCTCGATCGGATCGGGCAGCAGCGTCCGCTCGTCGGCGACGACCTCCAGCTTCACCCAGTCCGTCCCCAGCGCCTCCCGCGCCAGCCGGGCCGTCAGCACGGCCTCGCCCGCCGTGAAGCACCCCGCCGTATTCGGCAGCACACGTATTCCGAGCTTCTCCAGAACGGAAAGTACCGATCCCTGGACCGTCGGATCGAGCCGCCGCATCGCGACGGTCGTCAGCTCGGTCCCCGACGCGACAAGTGAACGTTCCAGTACGTCGAGGCTCGGCGCCCCGCCCGTTCCCATGATCAGACGCGAGGAGAACGTCGTGTCGCCGATGGTCAGAAGGTCGTCGGCCATGGTTCAGCCTCCCTGGACTGCGGTGAGGACTTCGATACGGTCACCGTCGCCGAGCGTGGTGGCATCCCACTGCCCGCGCGGTACGACGGTTTCGTTGAGGGCTGCGGCGACCCCCGAAGGGGCCTTGGTAAGGGTCGCGACGAGCGCGCCCAGCGTCGTACCGGCGACGACCTCGCGGGTCTCGCCGTTCACGGAAATGGTCATGCGGGCTGCTCCTGCGGTACGGAGGCGGGGGAGGCGGAGGACAAGGCGGGCGGTGTCGGCGCGAAGCGCAGCGGGCTGAACGCACGCGCCTCTTCCGGCAGCTCCCCGCCGGTCAGCACAGCGGCCATCGCATCGCCCGTGACCGGCGTGAGGAGCACCCCGTTGCGGTAGTGCCCGGTGGCCAGATGAAGCCCCGGCAGCGCGGTCGGCCCCAGCAGTGGTGCGTTGTCCGGGGAGCCGGGCCGCAGCCCCGCGCGGGTCTCCGTAAGGGGCAGCTCGGTGATCCCGGGCACCAGCTCGTGCGCGTCGCGCAGCAGCTCGTACACGCCGCCCGCCGTGACCGTCGTGTCCCAGCCGAGCTCCTCGCTCGTCGCGCCGACGACCAGCTCGCCGTTCTCGCGCGGCACGAGATAGACGTGACTGCCCCGCACTACCGCACGCACGGTCCGGCTCAGGAAGGGCGCGTACGCGGGTGGCACGGCCAGCCGCACCACCTGCCCCTTCACCGGCCGTACCGGCGGCAGCACCTCCTCCGGTACGCCCGCGAGCCTGCCGCTGAGGCTGCCGGCCGCCAGTACCACCTGGCCGGCGGCGAGCTCCGTCCCGTCGGCCAGTACGGCCCCGGAGGCCCGTTCCCGTACGACAGACAGCCGATCCACCCAACCGCGGTGGAATGCCACTCCGGCCCGCTCGCAGGCTGTCAGAAGGGCAGCGGCGAGCCGCCTCGGGTCGACCTGATGGTCGCCGTCCACCCGCAGGCCCCCGCGCACGCCCGGCGCGAGCATCGGCTCCAGGCGGCGGCATTCGCGCCCCGTGAGCCACTCGGACTCCAGGCCGGAGCGGCGTTGCAGCTCATGGAGCTCGCGCAGATGGGCGCGGTCGTCCGTGTCGAGCGCGACCGCGAGCGTGCCGCACGAGCGGTAACCGGTGTCCTGCCCGCTCGCTGCCTCCAGCTCGGCGACGAACGCCGGATAGCGCTCGGCGGACGCGAGATTGAGCCCGAGCAGCGTCTGCTCGCCATAGTGCAGCTCGGTGACGGCGGCGAGCATTCCGGCTGCGACCCGCGCGGCCCCGCCGCCCGGCTCCGGATCGGCCACAGCGACGCGCAGCCCCCGTTGCGCGGCCCGCCAGGCCGTCACCAGGCCGATGATTCCGCCCCCGATGACGAGGACGTCTGATGTGTCGGATGTATCCGATGTACGCGACATGGGCGTCCAGCCCCTCCCTTCGCCGGCATGACCCGGATCAGGTTCGTACGGTCGGAGGCCGCCCAGCCTCCCTCTCAGCCCGGTACGCCCGGACTCCCGCGAGTGGTTTTCCTGCTGGGGTTCCGGGGGCGTCCCCCGGATGGCAGCAGTACGGTGGCCACCCTAACGCCCGGCCCCAACGCGCTGTAAGGGAGCAACTCCAGTGGCCCGCTCGCTCGACGGACTCGTCCTCTCGCCCGTCGCCGACCAGGCACCCGGCCAGGTCGGGACCCGAACCCGCTTCACGTACCACGAGCAGGACGGCCGGATCTGGGCCGACTACGCGGGCGGCGACGTCGTACACGGCCATCTCGTCGGCACGCGCGAGGGCGACGCGCTGGACTTCCGGTACGTACAGCTGAAGCAGGACGGCACCACGTCGTCGGGCCACTGCACGTCCACCGTCGTCGCCCTCCCCGACGGGCGCGTGCGTCTGGAGGAGACCTGGGCGTGGGAGTCCCAGGAGGGCAGCGGGACGAGCGTCGTCGAGGAGCTGCCGTCTCCATCGGTGTGATGGTGTGTCAGGGATCTCCCCTTCGCGGCCTTGAGAACAGCGGCACACGCCGCCCTACAGTGACCGGGTGAGCGACCAGAGGCAGAGGCAGACAGCAGAGCGGCGCGTCGTCATCGTCGGCGCGGGAATGGCCGGCGTGCAGACTGCGGTGGCCCTGCGCGACCAGGGCTGGACCGGATCCGTCACGCTGATCGGCGCCGAGCCGCATCAGCCGTACGACAGGCCGCCGCTGTCCAAGGCGGTGCTGCTCGGCACGGCCGAGGAGTCGGCCTTCGACGTCGACTTCGAGGCGCTCGGCATCGAACTCCACCTGGGGCGTGAAGTGTCGGGCGTACGCCCCGGCGCGCACGAAATCGACACTCCCTCGGGGGCGGTTCCGTACGACGTACTGGTCGTCGCCACAGGAGCGGTGCCCATCACGCTGCCGGGCAGCGAGGGCGTCCAGGGAGTCCATCTCCTGCGCACCCTCGACGACGCCGCCCGGCTGCGGCCCGTGCTCGACCGGAAGCACGACATCGTGGTCGTCGGGGCCGGCTGGATCGGCGCGGAGTTCACCACGGCCGCCCGCGAGGCCGGCTGCGCGGTAACCGTCGTCGAAGCGGCGGACCGGCCGCTCGCGGGCACCATGCCCGCCGAGGTCGCCGCGCCCATGGCCGCCTGGTACGCCGAGAGCGGCGCCGAACTGCTCACCGGCGCGCTCGTCGCGGCGATCGAGCCCGGCACGGTCGTCCTCGCCGACGGCCGGCGGCTCGCGGCGGAAGCGGTGGTCGTCGGCATCGGCGCCAGGCCCGCGACGGCCTGGCTCGCAGGCTCGGGCATCGCGCTCGGCCCGGACGGCTCCGTCACCGCCGACGCGCGCCTGCGCACCTCGCAGCCCGACGTGTACGCCGTCGGGGACTGCGCCTCCTTCCCCTCCGCGCGCTACGGCCAACGCCTGCTCGTCCACCACTGGGACAACGCGCTCCAGGGACCGCGCACGGTCGCGGCGAACATCGTCGCGGCGAACAGCCCCGGCGAGACACCGCAGGAGTACGACCCCGTCCCGTACTTCTGGTCCGAGCAGTTCGGCCGCTTCGTGCAGTACGCGGGCCATCACGCCGGCGCCGACGCGACGGTGTGGCGCGGCGACCCCGACGGCGCCGCCTGGACGGTGTGCTGGCTGCGCGAGGGGGCGCTCGTCGCGCTGCTCACGGTGGCCCGGCCGCGCGACCTCGCGCAGGGCCGCAGGCTCATCGCTTCGGGCGCCCGGCTCGACCCCGAGCGGGCCGCCGATCCGTCCGTCCCGCTCAAGAACGCCACCCTTTAGGCGGTCACCGCGGCCCGGACGGCTGGCCCCGACTACCGGCTGTCAGTCCCAGGTGGCACGCTTGTCCCGTGACCGAGATTGACGCAAAGATCGATGCTCTCGTCCCCGCCTGGCTCTACCTCCCCGACATCGCCGAAATGCTCGGTGTCGAGGTGACGCGCGTCCGGCAGCTGGTCAGGGAAGGCCAGCTGATCGCCGTACGCCGTGGAGAGAACCGGGCGCTTCAGGTGCCTGCCGCCTTCATTGACGGCGACAAGGTGGTCAAGGGTCTCGCTGGGACCCTGACGCTCCTGAAGGACGACGGCTTCTCCGACGAAGAGATGCTCGAGTGGCTCTTCACTCCCGACCCGACCCTGCCCGGTACCCCCGCGCAGGCGTTGAGTGAGAATCGCGGCACGGAGGTGAAGCGGCGCGCCCAGGCGCTCGCCGTCTGACCTCTGCCGACATAACCGCACGCGGTGTACGGGCCCTCGACGGCCCGTGCACCGCCCACCAACGGGGGGACACCACCATGCCCGCGTCCACGAAGCGCGCACTGCTTGCCGATGCCCGGCTGTACCTGTGCACGGACGCGCGAAAGCGTCAGGGCGACCTTCCGGAGTTCCTGGACGCCGTCCTGTCCTCCGGCGTGGACATCGTGCAGCTGCGCGACAAGGGCATGGAGGCCGGCGAGGAGCTGGAGCACCTCCAGGTCTTCGACGACGCCTGCCGCCGGCACGGCAAGCTGCTCGCCGTGAACGACCGGGCCGACGTGGCACACGCCATCGGCGCCGGCGTGCTGCACCTGGGACAGGGTGACCTGCCGGTTCCGGCCGCGCGCGCGATCCTCGGCGCCGACGTCCTCGTCGGCCGCTCCACGCACGGCGAGTCCGAGGTCGACGCGGCCGTCGCCGAGCCCGGCGTGGACTACTTCTGCACGGGCCCCTGCTGGCCCACCCCCACCAAGCCCGGCCGTTACGCCCCTGGCCTCGGCCTCGTCCGGTACGCCGCCGCGCTGCGCCAGGACCGGCCGTGGTTCGCGATCGGCGGCATCGACGCCGGCAATCTCGACGAGGTGCTGGAGGCCGGTGCCCGCAGGGTCGTGGTCGTGCGGGCGATCACCGAGGCCGACGACCCGGCCGCCGCCGCGGCCGCGCTCGCGAAGAGGGTCAGGGCGTACGCCGGATAGCCGTCCAGGGCCGGCTCGGGCCGCCCACGACTGTCCACGGGTGTCCGACAGGTGGACAACAATCTGGCAATACGGACATAACACCCGCTTTTGTTGGGGCCGCGCCGAGCCCTGGTTAACCTGCGGGTATGGCCCTTGGCACAGCTTCGACCAGGACGGATCACGCACCCACCGTGCGTGAGCTGCTCGCGACCGGTAAAACTTCGTACTCGTTCGAGTTCTTCGCGCCCAGGACCGAAAAGGGTGAGCGGAACCTCTGGAACGCGCTGCGCCGGGTCGAGGCGGTCGCCCCCAGCTTCGTCTCCGTGACGTACGGAGCGGGCGGATCCACCCGCGCCGGAACGGTCGGGGCCACCGAGCAGATCGCCTCCGACTCCACGCTCACCCCGGTCGCGCACCTCACGGCGGTGGACCACTCCGTAGCGGAACTGCGCAACATGATCGGCCAGTACGCGGACGCAGGCATCCGGAACATCCTCGCCGTGCGCGGCGACCCGCCCGGCGACCCGATGGGCGAGTGGGTCGAGCACCCGCAGGGCGTGCGGTACGCCGCCGACCTGGTGCGGCTCATCAAGGAGTCCGGCGACTTCTGCGTGGGCGTCGCGGCCTTCCCCGAGATGCACCCGCGCTCGACCGACTGGGACACCGACATCGGGCACTTCGTGGACAAGTGCCGCGCCGGCGCGGACTACGCGATCACCCAGATGTTCTTCGAGCCGGAGAACTATCTGCGGCTGCGCGACGCGGTCGCCGCCGCGGGCTGCGAGACGCCGATCATCCCGGAGGTCATGCCCGTAACGGGTACCAAGCAGTTGGACAGGCTTCCGCAGCTCAGCAACGCGCACTTCCCGGCCGCCGTCAAAGAGCGGATCCTCGCCGTCAAGGACGATCCGGCCGCTGTACGCTCCATTGGCATCGAGTTCGCCACGGAGTTCTGCGCGAGGCTGCTCTCCGAGGGCGTACCCGGATTGCACTTCATCACGCTCAACAACTCCACGGCGACGCTCGAGATCTACGAGAATCTCGGACTGCACGAGCAGTCCTGACCGGCCGTACCCGCATCCTTCCGCGGGAGCGGCCGTAGGAGAGGGGCGGGCATGGGCTGGGCGGTCCTCTACATCGCGTTCGGAGTTGTCGCACTGTGGCTGCTCGGCGAAGTGCTGCTGCAGTACAAGGCGCGGCTGAGATGGCGGCTGCTCGCCTTCGCCGGCTTCATGGGCGTGGTGCTCGGTGTGCTGATGCCGTCCGTGTTCGTGATCGCGGGCGGCGCGGTCGCCTTCGCGATCGGCCAGACGTACGTCACCCTGTCGTTCCGCCGCGGCTTCTCGACGGGCTGGGCGATCGGCGGCAAGCCGGGCGAGAGCCGCCGCCGCAAGCGCGGTGCGCGGCCCGTCGAGCAGGAGCCGACGCTGGAGGTGTCGGACCTCGAATACGAGCCGGCCGCCGACCCGGCGGAGCCGGTGTACACGCCGGTGCAGCCGCTGCCGGACGAGACCGGACAGTACGGCGTCTACGACGTTGCGGCGTACGCGGGCGAACAGCAGTCCCGGAGCGACGGGTTCGGCGCCGGGTACGGCACGTACGACACCTACTCCGGCTACGAACAGCCGAACCAGGAGACGTACACCGGCCAGTACGACTACGCGCCCGACCAGCAGCAGTACCCCGCCTACTCCGACCCGTACATCGGCACCCAGCAGTACGGCGGCCAGGGGTACGGCACGCAGGAGTACGGAACTCAGGAGTACGCGAACCCCGAGTACGGCGCTGAGCAGTACAGCGGCTCGCAGTACGGCAACGAGACCCCGCCCGGCGGCGTCTGGGTGCCGCAGCAGCGTGACGGCGAGCAGCCCTTCAGCGGCGAGCAGCCGGCCCAGGAGCCGTACCAGAACGGCTACGACAACACCGGCTACAACGAGCAGTACCGCTACTGACCAGCCGGGTCCCAGCCCCAGCCCCGGTCCCTGCTCGCCCTGCCCGCCCCTACTGCGAGCCGCGGAAGCCCTCCCCCTCGACGACGAGCCCCGCCACGAGGGCGCCCGACATTCCGGCGTGCGCCAGCCCGCCGCCGGGATGTGCCCAGCCTCCGGCCAGCAGCAGGCCGGGCAGCCGCGTGGTGTTGGCCGGGTGAAGCATGCGGCCCCCGGCGCCCGCCAGCGAGGGCGGCGGCACGGCGCCACCCGGGGCGCCGGTCGCGGCCGCTGTGTCCGCCGGGGTGCGGACCTCCCGCCAGAGCAGGCGCTCGCGCAGGTCCGGCACCGCCGCGAGCGCGGCCTCGACCACCTCGTCGGCGTACCGCCCGGCCAGCACTTCGTCCGTCCAGTCGACAGGGCCCTGCGCAGCGACGGTCGCCGTGAGCGTGACGGCCTCGTGCGCGTCGTCCGGGCGGGTCAGTGGGTCGTCCGGCCGCAGCACTGTGACGGTGGGGCGCTCGGCGTGCTCGCCGGCGAACGCCGCTGACGCCTCCGCGCCGGTGTCGGGGGAGTGGACCACCGTCCGGTGCACGGCGCCGCCCCGGCGGCTCCCGCGCAGCGCGAGGAACACCGTGAGCCGGCCCGGGGGAACCGGCCCCGGCACGACGTCGTCAGCGGTCCACACCTCACGCCCCGGTGTCATACCGCCGAGGAGACGGGGATCGCCCCCGAAGACCACCGAGTCCGCCGCGGCGACCGTGCCGTCGGCCAGCTCGACCCCCGCCGCGCGGCCGTCCTTCTCGGTAATCGCGACGACCTCGGCGCCGAAGGCGAACTCCACCTTCCGGGCCAGGCACCGTTCGTACAGCGCCCGTGCCAGCTCCCTCATCCCGCCACGCACGTACCAGCTGCCGAAGGTCTGCTCCATGTACGGCAGTACGGCGGCCGCCGCGGGGGCGTTGCGCGGATCGAGTCCGTACGCGAGGGCGTAACTGTCCAGCAGGGCGGCCAGCCGGGGGTCGGACAGCTCCCACTCGCCGATTTCCGCGACCGTGGCCGCCACGCGGTCGCGCCGCAGCAGCCTGCGTCGGCGCAGCGACGGATAGGGGTCACGGCCGAGCACCTGCCAGTCCGGCCACAGTGGTTCTTCGAGCAGGGGCCGTCTGGTCCGGTCCCACGCGTCGCGGGCCCGGTTCAGGAAGTCGCCCCAGCGCTCACCGGCTCCGGCGCCGAGCGCCGCGTCCAGCGCGGAAACGACACCGGCGCGCGAGGCGTTGGGCAGCGAGACGTCCGTACCGTCGGCGAAGAGGTGGCGGCTCGCCGGGTCCACGGGGTCGAGGTCGACGCACTGCTCCAGGGACTCCTTGCCGGTCTTGGCGAACAGGTCCCGGTACACGGCCGGCAGGTGCAGCAGGCCCGGCCCCGTGTCGAAGACGAAGCCGTCCCGCTCGAACCTGCCCAGCGCGCCGCCGTACGTCGCCGCGCGCTCGTACACCGCCACGCGGTGGCCCGCGACGGCCAGCCGGGCGGCGGACGCCATCGCGCCCATCCCGGAGCCGATCACCACAATCCGTGCCATGCCAGGGACTTTAGCGGCCGCCACTGACAACCCGGCCGCCACGGGTGGGGGAGTACGAACGCGGGCGCGATCGTCACCAGGCGTCGGCCCGCCCGGCTGGGGATGAGCACGCAGGCGTGAGTATCCGTACCTAGTACAGGAGATGAGTAGCTTCGCGGATGGGCTCTCACCTGCGCAGACGGAAGAGTGGGGACCACGGAAGGGGCGCAGCGCCGATACCGCCGACACGGGGCGGCGGAGCGGCGCGGCTCCCCTGACGGAGCGGGGGTGTACCACCGGGTCGGGGGACCCGCGGGGGGAGTGGAAGGAAAACGCCGGTCCGGCGAGGCTCGGGGGGATCGAGCCTCGAAGGACCGGCGTTTTTCGCTGTTCCCAGCGGCCCGTCAGCGACGTTCCGCTACTACTAGCGGCGGCCGCTCACCCGGCCGTGCAGCAGCAGCGACAGCGCGGAGTGCACGTCGTCGATCGTCCGCTCGCGCTGGAACGCCTGCCAGTCGAGCGCTGCCACCAGCACCATGCCGACCAGCGCGGCCGCCGTCAGGGGAATGTCGATTTCCTGGCTCAGTTCGCCGTTCTCGACGCCCTCGCGCAGCACCGTCTCGACGACGGCGACGGCTTCCTGCCGCACCACCAGGAGCGTCGACTGCCAGGCCCTGTTGGTGCGCCACAGTTCGGCGACGTACAGCTGGGTGAAGGCCGGATAGCGGTCGATGAAGCCCAGACCGGCCCTGATCATCGCGTCGAGGGCCTCCACCTTCGTGCCGCCGCGCTCGGCCGTCTCGTCGGCCGCCGCCTGGAGCGAGGCGGTGAGCAGTCCTACGCCGTGCCGCAGCAGCTCCTCGAAGAGCTCGGTCTTGCTCTTGAAGTTGTAGTAGACCGTGCCCTTCGCGACGCCGGCCCGCTCCGCGATCTCGTCCACCGTCGTCGAGGAGAAGCCCTGCTCCGCGATGAGAGTGACGGCGGCCTCGTAGAGCTTCTGCTTGGTGCCCGAGCGGCGCGTTCTGCTGCTTTCCATGGACACGATTCTCACAGGCTGAGCTCCGGGTGGAGACGATCGAGGGTCCACACCTGCTTGCGCCGCGCCGAGAGGGCCGTCAGCGCCAGCGCTCCCACGGTGAAGGCCAGCAGCACGAGGCTGCCCGTCCAGACCGGCTCCAGGCCGCCGCCCGTAATGAGCCGGCGCAGGCCTTCCACGACGTAAGTCATCGGCAGGAAGGGGTGGATGGCGTTGAAGAAGCCCGGACTGGTCTGTACGGGATACGTGCCGCCCGCCGAGGTCAGCTGGAGCATCAGAACGGCGAGGACCAGGATGCGGCCGGCCGCGCCGAACCGGGCGTTGAGCCACTGCACGATCGCGGAGAAACAGCCCGTCACGAGTACCAGGAAACCGATCGTTCCCGCCGCGCGTGCCATCTGCAGTCCGAGGCCCCAGTGCAGTACGGACATGAGCGCGGCCACTTGCAGCACCCCGAGCGCGGCCACCGGCAGCCAGCCCGCGAGGGCGATCCGCCAGGCGGAGGCTCCCGCGGCGAGGGCGCGGCGGTTGAGCGGCTGGATCAGCATGTACGCCACCATCGCGCCGACCCACAGGGACAGCGGGATGAAGTACGGGGCGAATCCGGTGCCGTAGTTGGGCGCCTTGTGCATCGACTGGGAGGCGAGCTGGACCGGGTCGGCCATCACGCCGGTGCGCTGGTCGCGGTTCTCCTTGTCGTAGTCCGGGATCCGGCCGACGCCCTTGTGCAGGCCGCCGGCGAGTTCGCCGGAGCCGTCGGCGAGTTTGATCAGGCCGCCGTTCAGTTCCCCGGCGCCCGACCGGAGCCGGCCGAGCCCGTTGTCGAGGTCGGTGGCGCCGGTCTTGAGCCTGCCGATGCCGCTGTCCAGGTCGGTGGCACCGGTCTGCGCGGTGGCCAGGCCCGTGTCGAGCTTCGCGGCGCCCCGGGCGACCTTCTGGGCGCCGGCGTTGAGCGCGTTGACGTCGGCGACGGCGCTGTTCAGGTCCTCGTACAGGTGAGGAGCCCGCTTCGACAGCTCGCGCGCCTGCCGCTGGAGCTTGGCCAGGTCCTTGTCCAGCTCTGTCAGGGTGCCGCGCTGGTTCTTGATGAGGTTGTTGACGTCGGCGGCGACGAAAGCCGCCTTGGCGGCCGCCGCGTCGGCCCGCTTCAGCTGCGGGCAGGCGGGGTCGGGGAGCGGCTGGTTCACACAGCGCGCCTCGTAGACGGTGTGCAGGTCGGCGGCGGCCGCACGGGCCTCCTCGGCTGCTCCGGGCGCGTCCTTCACGAGTGAGCCGAGTCCGTCGCGTACCGCCTGGGTCTTGTCGGCGACGAGCTTCGCCGTGTCCCCGACCGTCTTGCCGTTGTCCCTCAGGTACGGCCCGATCGCGTCGGAGAGGCGGTTGACCTTGTCGGCGAGCGTCTGCGTTCCGTTCGCGACCTGCTGCGAGCCGCTCTTCAGGTCGCCCGATCCCTTGTGCAGCTTCTTCACACCGGCGGACAGGTCGCCGCTGCCCTTCTTGGCGTCCGTCAGCCCGTCCTCGAGCTTCTGCGAGCCGGCCTTGGCCTTGTTGAGGCCGCTCTTGAGATCGCCCGATCCCTTCTGCGCCTTTCCGATCCCGCCGTTGATCTCGTCGGCGCCCTTGGCCGCCTTCTCGGTGGCGTCATGGATGTCGGAGAAGGAGATGAAGATCTTGTCGAGGAACGAACGGGAGGCGTTCTTCGAAGCCGCCGTGCGAACCTCGGAAAAGACCGTTCGCGAGATCTGCCCGACGATGTAGTTGTTCGCGTCGTTGGTACGCACCTGAAGGGCGCTCGTCTCGGGAACGTCGCCCGAGCTCGAAGCGATCCGTTCGCTGAAGTCCGACGGCATGGTCAGGGACAGGTAGTACGCGCCGTCCTCGACCCCCCTGCGGGCCTCCTCGGAGCTCACCTCGTGCCATTCGAAGACCTTGCTGTCGCGCAGCTTTCCGGTGATGTCGTCACCCGCGGCGATCTTCTTGCCGTCGGCGGTGGCGCCCTTGTCGTCGTTGACGAGTGCGACGGGTATCCGGTCGAGCCTGCCGTACGGGTCCCAGAAGGACCACAGGTACAGGGCGCCGTACAGCAGCGGAAGCAGCAGCAGCGCGACGAGCGCGGCACGCGGCAGCCTCCCCCTGCCGAACCGCTTCAGCTCAAGCGCGGCCAGTTTCGGCGAGCGCATCGTCCGCCCCCTCTTCGGTGTCGTTGGAGTTGTCGGTTCCGGTGGTGACGCGCAGGGCGTCGTCGGGCGCTTCACTGCACACCGCGACGACGGTCGTTCCCCCTCGGGCGACGGACCGCAGCAGTTCCCAGGCCAGCGCGCGTTCGGCGTCGGAGAGCTTGAGGTCCATGTCGTCCACGGCGAGCAGCCGGGGGCGGGTCATCAGCGCGAGCCCGACGGACAGGCGCAGCGCCTCCAGGCGCTCCAGGTCCCGTACGGACGTACGCGTCCCCTTGGGCAGCGTGTCCACGTCCAGGCCGGCGGCGTCCAGCGCGGCGTCGATCCTGGCCCGCGCGTCGGCGGCGCGCTCGGCGCGTGGCCGCAGCAGGGCGCGCAGGGAGGCCGGTGAGCCGGCGTAGTGGCGCTGGAGGAGCGCGCGCTCCCGCAGGTGTTCGGCGACCGTGAAGGCGGGGTCGAGCTCGCTGACGCCGGTGACCGGGCCGAGCGCGCTCATGCGGCGTACGGCGGCCATCTTCTTCGGCAGGCGCTGCCCGCCGACCTCCGCATGGCCCTCGGTGGCGCGCATGCGGCCGGTGAGGGCCAGCAGGAGGCAGGTGCGGCCGGAGCCGGACGGGCCTTCGACCGCGATGAGGGCGCCGGGCTCGGCCGCGACGCTCACGCCGCGGAACGCCCAGCCGCGCGGGCCCTTCAGTCCGAAGCCTTCCGCGGTGACAGCTGCCCCGTGCGTGCTGCTCGGGCTGTCCACAAGCCCTCCCCTTATTTGAACTGACCAGTCAGTTCAAAACCTATCCCGAACCTGTGATCAAAGCAAAAGGCCAGGTCGGCGCGGATTGTCAGTGGTGCCCTTCAGGATGGACACATACGGCTACAGAGCCGTCACGCGACGAAGGAGGCTCGTCATGGCTCACACGTCCTCTCGCACGTCCTCTCGCACGTCCTCAGACGTCCACCCCGTGCTGCGCAGGGCCGGTGCGCCGCCCGCCGCCCTCGATCTGCTCGCCCAGGCCCGCAGCGGGCTGGACGAGGCCGCAGGCCTCGAAGTGCCCAACGAGCGGTACGCCACGGCCCACCTCGCCGCCCTGCGCACCGCTGCCGCCGTCCTCGCCGCCCGTGGCCGGCCGGAGACCGCGCCCCGGCGCCGGCGGATTCGCAGCGCCTGGGAGGTGCTTCCGGAGATCGCCCCGGAACTGACCGAGTGGAGCGCCCTGTTCGCCTCGGGCGCCCGCCGCCGCGCCCGCGCGGAGGCGGGCATACAGGGAGCGGCGGGCACCCGGGACGCCGACGACCTGCTGCGCGACGTGGCGATGTTCCTGCGCCTGGTCGAGCGGCTGCTCGTGCTCGATCCGGTGCTGCCGCAGCCCAGGACCGGGAGTCCGGACCACTCGGAGGCGGGATGACGGGTGCGGTTCGCGGAGGCAATAGGGTGGTGGGCAGGGCGTTGAGAGCCTGTGTCTGAGCGCCCCGCACCATCCACCGCCCCGCCGCCCGCGGCGGCACCGCGCCGAGGAGTCACCTGCCGTGTCGGACCCGATGCGCCCCCGCGCCTCCCTCCGTACCGCCGTGGTCTGGGAGGTCCTCAAGGACGCTCTCGACCGCAAGGCCGAGTCGGCCGGGAGTGACGCCCTGGACGTCCTCGACACCGGCGGCGGCACGGGCAACTTCGCGGTGCCCGTCGCCCGCCTCGGCCACCGCGTCACCGTTGTCGACCCCAGCCCCAACGCGCTGTTCGCGCTGGAGCGCCGGGCCGCCGAGGCCGGCGTCGCCGACCGCGTGCGCGGCGTGCAGGGCGACATCCACGGCCTCTTCGACGTCGTCGACCGCGGCGGCTACGACGCGGTGCTGTGCCACGGCGTCCTCGAGTACGTCGATGACCCGGCCGAGGGGGTGCGTAACGCTGTCGACGCCCTCCGCCCCTCCGGCACCCTCAGCCTGCTCGCCGCAGGCCTCGGCGGCGCCGTGCTGGCCAGGGCCCTGGCCGGTCACTTCACCGAGGCCAGGCGGGCCCTCACCGACCCGGCGGGCCGCTGGGGCGAGGGCGACCCGGTGCCGCGGCGCTTCACCGCCGATCAGCTCACCGACCTGGTCGGCAAGGCCGGCGTCGAGGTCGGCGCCGTCCACGGCGTACGGGTCTTCGCCGACCTCGTACCCGGCGCACTGGTGGACACCGAGCCCGGCGCCCTGGACGCCCTGCTCAAGCTGGAGGCCGCGGCGGCCGAGCTCCCCGCCTTCCACTCCGTCGCTTCCCAGTTGCACGTCCTCGGCGAGAAGCAGGGGCCCGGCGAGCGCTGAGGAACGGTCCCAGCGGGCGCGAAAAGCGGCTGATCAGCAACGCAGTGGCAGATGGAGTCCGCCACAGGCCCCCCGATCGGCCGCCTTGCCCCGTATGATCGGAGCACACCGTGCGCATGGCGGATCGGCCAATGGGGAATGTCTTCCTCAGGCAACCGAAACGGCATGGCGGCCCGGATTGTGAATTGGCGTAGAGGGCGGGTTTCACGGGGGCGATTCCCTGCCTATTCTGAAAGGGCCGCAAACGGTCGCCCCCCGCGACCGACGAGTAGGAGGACTCCCGTGCCGCTCTCGGAGCACGAGCAGCGAATGCTCGAGCAGATGGAGCGAGCGCTGTACGCCGAAGATCCCAAGTTCGCGACAGCGCTTGAGGGAAGCGGGCTGCGTACGTACACCCGACGACGGGTCTACCAGGCAGTCGCAGGCTTTCTGGTGGGTATCGCGCTCCTCATGGCCGGAATGGTCGCACAGCAGATCTGGGTCAGCGTGGTGGGCTTCCTTGTGATGCTCGGCTGCGCGGTGCTCGCGGTCACCGGCTGGCGCAAGGCCCCGAAGCCGGGGGACCAACCGGCTCCCGGCACCGGTACTGGCACGGCTGCTCGCAGCCGGCCTCGGCAGCGACGTTCGGTCATGGACCGGATCGAGCAGCGGTGGCAGCGCCGCCGCGACGAGGGCCAAGGCCACTGACGCTCGATCGCATCCAACACTTGCTTACGACACTTGCTTACGAGTGAGGGGTGACCGCGTAGAAGCGGTCACCCCTCACTCCGTATTCCCGCCATTCCCGCCATTCCCGCCCGTCAGCCGCGCTGCCGGGACGGGCGGCGCCGCAGGGCGACCGCCCACCCCTCCAGGCTCCAGCGGCTCCCGGCCCACCGGTTCGTCACCGCGGCCCAGCGCCCCGACACGGCCCACACCACCCGGACAGCCGAGCGCGGTGCGAGAACCGCCCGCAGACGCGCTCCCCGCCCGGCCGCGGCCCGCAGGCCCGCCCGTACCAGCTGCGCCTCCTCGGCGAGACTGCCCGAGACGGCGGGCCGAGGGGAGTAGAGCACCAGCTCCACCGCGCCCGCCGCCCGGTGCACCGCATCGGCCGAGGCACCTTCGAGCCCGCCTAGGCGCACCAGCCGGGCGGCCGCCTTGCGCGGCGTCTGCGACTCGTCCGGCGCAATGCCGAAGTCCCACGCCGCGTCGGTGATTTCCCGCCAGCCGGCCAGCGTACGAGCGGCCGCGTCCGCGGGCGTGCGCCCGCCGGACCCCAGCCGTCGCGCACGCACCCGGCTCCGCCACAGCAGCGGCAGCAGCACCAGGAGCACCACAAGCGCCACGCCCAGCGTCACCAGCAGCACCGGGCCGAGCGGGAACCCCGTATCGGTGGGTCCGGCACCGCCCTGCTGGGCGGGCACGCCGCACTCGCCCTGCCTCCTCATCCACGGGGGGCAGCTGTCCGTAACGCTCGGCGTCGCCGAGGGGGCGTCCGAGGTGCTCGGCTGCGCCTGCGCGGGGTTGGACGCGCTGCCGGACGGTGTCTCGTCGCGGGTGTACTCGGGCACCGAGCCACGGGTCGGCGTCGGCTCGAACCGCGTCCATCCCGCGCCCTCGAAGTACAGCTCCGGCCAGGCGTGCGCATCGCGCAGGCCGACCGACATGGTGCCGTCGGGCTGAGCGGCGCCGGGCGTGAAGCCCACGGCCACCCGCGCCGGAATCCCCAGCGTCCTGGCCATCGCGGCCATCGAGAAGGAGAAGTGGACGCAGAAGCCTTCCTTGTCCCGGAGGAAACGGGCGATCGCGGCCGTACCGCTGCCGGACCGCACCTGAGTGTCGTACGTGAAGCCGCCCTCCGAGGCGAACCAGTCCTGGAGCGCGACCGCCCGCTCGTAGTCGTTCGAGGCGCCCTTCGTCACCTTGAGCGCCGTCGACCTGACCACCTCCGGCAGCGAACCGGGGACCTTGGTGTAGTCGCGCAGCAGGCCGGCCGGCGGCGCGGTGGCCGTGGCCAGCTGCTCGGCCGTCGGCTGCACTATCAAACTGCCCGCGGTGTAGCGCACACCCCGGGTGTTCTGGCCCCGGTCGCCCACGAGGGTGCGGCCGGCCGGTTCGTAACGCCAGCGGCCGCCGATGTCGACCCGCGTCGCCGGATAGGGGAGCGGCAGGTAGCTCTGCGCGTACCAGCCGGCCGCCGAGACGCTGGAGTTGATCTCCGTCGTACGGACACCGGGGCGGAGCCCCTGTGGCTGGGGCAGCCGCTCCGGTACGTCCTCGATCCGGCGCTCCGACGACCTCCACGCGGCGCCGTCGAACTGGTCGAGCGAGACGATCCGCAGGTAGAGATCCTTCGTGTCGTCCGTGTTCGTGCGGTACCGCAGCACCTCGCGGTCATCGGGCTGGTTGAGGCTGTTCTGCAGCGAGACCAGCGGATTGACCGCCGAAATGGTGCCGCCGGAATCGCCACCGCCCCCGCTGCCCGTGCCGCTCAGCAGCCCGCCGTCCAGGGCGGGCAGCGCGGCGGGCACGACCAGGGCGACGCCCAGCGCCAGTACGCCGATCCGCCTGCCCGTACGGACCGGGGCGAGCGCGGACCCGCCCGCCGTCTGGAACCCGGCGGCTGTCGTACGGCCCTCGGCGCGCGGCACACCGCCGAAGACGCGCCCCCACTGCGAGAGCCGGTCCCGGCCTTCGGACAGCAGGAGCAGCAGGTAGCCGGAGGCCGCCAGCAGGAACCACAGCCAGCTCGCGCCGCCCTGCGAAAGCCCCGCGGCCACCGAGTAGAGCGCGAGCAGCGGCAGCCCTGCCGGGGCCGCACTGCGGAACGTCACCGCGATCGCGTCCACAGCCAGGGCGATCAGCAGGACACCGCCGACCAGCATCAGCCGGATGCCCTCGGTCGCCGGCGCCGGGATGGCGTACTGCCCGACATCGTCCGCGCCCGCCTCCAGCAGCCGCGCGAACTCACCGAACGCCCCGGGCCCCGGCAGCACCCCGCCGATCGCCGAGTCCCTGGCGAACACCACGGTCAGCATCAACACCGCCACCAGGGCCTGGACCGCCACGGTCAGCGGCCGCGCCAGCGGCACCAGCCGGGCGAGCGCTCCCACCCCCGCCTGGACCGACACCAGCAGCACGGCCGTCAGGAACCAGGACGTCTTGTTGACCAGCGGCAGCAGCGCGCCCGCCGCCATCAGGGTGGCCGCCGTGGCCCACAGCGCCAGCCGTCCGCGACCGCTCATGACCATCCCCCAGTCGTGCGTGGCGCGCCGCCCGCGGGGGAGGCCCCCGAGCCGGCGCGCTGTCGTTCGGCCATCCGCCACAGGTCGGCCAGCGGCATGCCGGGCGGCACGGTCAGCACCGTCCATCCCGCCTCGCGCAGCGGCCGCACCCGTTCCTCTGCGGCGGCCGGAACGCGCGCCATGAGGCCCGCCGCGCCCGCCGCCCGGCCCTGCCCCGGCGCCCTGCCCCGCGCCCAGGTCTCGCTGTCCAGGACGAACGCGACGGCGGCCCCGCCACGCTGGCGCATGCGCGCCGCCACAGCAGCCTGGTCCTCGTCCAGCTCGCCGAAGAAGGCGACCAGCAGCCCTTCGTTCCCGCCGCGCAGCACGTCGTACGACGCGGAGAGCCCCGCACCGTCCGAGTGCCCGACGACGGCGAGCGTGTCCATCATCAGCCCGGCGGAGTCGGCCGTCTCCTGGGTGGCTCCGGCGAAGCCGCCGGCCCCCTCCCCGGGCACCGAATTCCCGGTGTCGGTCAACAGACGTACGGAGAAGCCCCGTTCGAGCATGTGCACCAAGGCGGAAGCCGCCCCCGACACCGCCCACTCGAAGGCAGAGTCGGGCCCGGCCCCCTGGTACGCGACCCGCCGGGTGTCGAGCAGCACCGTGCACCTGGCCCGCTGCGGCTGCTCCTCGCGGCGCACCATCAGCTCGCCGTAGCGCGCGGTGGAGCGCCAGTGCACGCGGCGCAGGTCGTCGCCGTGCCGGTACCCGCGCGGGATCACATCGTCCTCGCCGGCCAGCGCCAGCGACCGGTTGCGCCCGTCGCCGTACCCCGAGGCCTCGCCGGTCATGCGCACGGCGGGCAGCGCCTCGACGCGCGGCATCACGGTCAGGGTGTCGTACGCGCTGAACGAGCGGGTCAGCTCGCACATGCCGAAGGGGTCAGTCAGCCGCAGCTGGAGCGGCCCGAGCGGATAGCGCCCGCGCAGGTCCGACCGCACCCGGTAGGACACCTCACGCCGGCCGCCCGCCTCCACCCGGTCCAGCACGAACCGGGGCCGCGGCCCGAGGACGTACGGCACCCGGTCCTGGAGCATCAGCAGACCGGTGGGCAGCCGCGAGACGTTGTCCAGCCGCAGATGTACCCGCGCCTCCGAGGCCGTCGGTACGCGCGACGGCGTCAGCCGCCTGCTGCCCGAGACCCGGTACCGCGTGCGGTACAGCACGCTCACGCACACCAGTGGCAGCACGGCGAGCAGCAGCCCGACCCGCAACAGGTCACCCTGCCCCAGGACGTACGCGCACACCGCGGCGGCCACGCCGGCCGCCAGGAACGACCGGCCGCGCGTGGTCAGCCCCGACAGCGCGGCCCGCGGACCGCCCCTGCAGTCGCTGTCCCCGCTGGTTTCGCCCCCGTTGGTGTCGGCCCCGGCGGTGTCGGCCCCGGCGGGTGCGGCCGCCCCCCCGGCTGCCATCACAGTCGCCGTACGCCGGGCTGCTGAGCGCCGTACATGGGAGCAGCGGCGGGCGGCGTGGCCCTGCGCTCACCCGTCGGTACGGCGGTGCGCTGGAGGATTTCCAGTACGACCTGCTCAGAGGTACGCCGGTTCAGCTGGGCCTGGGCGGTCGGCAGCAGCCGGTGCGCGAGGACCGCCACCGCGAGCGCCTGCACGTCGTCGGGCAGCGCGTAGTCGCGCCCGCTCAGCGCGGCGGACGCCTTGGCGGCGCGCAGCAGATGCAGCGTGGCGCGCGGCGAGGCGCCGAGGCGCAGATCGGGGTGGCTGCGGGTGGCCGAGACCAGCTCCACGGCGTACCGCCGCACCGCTTCGGCCACGTGGACCGTACGCACCGCGTCGATCAGCTTCAGGATCTCGTGGGCGTGCGCCACCGGCTGGAGGTCGTCGAGCGGCGAGGCCGCGCCGTGCACGTCCAGCATCTGGAGCTCGGCCTCCGCGCTCGGGTAGCCGATGGAGACCCGCGCCATGAAGCGGTCGCGCTGGGCCTCGGGCAGCGGATACGTGCCCTCCATCTCCACCGGGTTCTGCGTGGCGACCACCATGAAGGGCGACGGCAGCTCGTACGTCTGGCCGTCGATCGTGACTTGGCGCTCCTCCATGGACTCCAGCAGCGCGGACTGCGTCTTCGGCGACGCGCGGTTGATCTCGTCGCCGATCACGATCTGGGCGAAGATCGCGCCCGGTTTGAATTCGAAGTCGCGCCGCTGCTGGTCGTAGATGCTCACGCCGGTGATGTCCGAAGGCAGCAGGTCGGGCGTGAACTGAATACGCCGTACCGAACAGTCGATGGATCTGGCGAGCGCCTTCGCGAGCATCGTCTTGCCCACGCCCGGCACGTCTTCGATCAGCAGATGCCCCTCCGCGAGGAGCACGGTCAGCGAAAGGCGCACGACCTCAGGCTTGCCCTCGATCACACCCTCCACCGACCTGCGGACTCGCTCCACTGTGGTGGTCAGGTCTGTGAGGCTCGCTCGATCGTCATAGGTCGTCACCCCGGCCCTCCTAGCCCGTTCAACGGGCCGGCGTCACGACGACGGAACGACCCACCCCGAAATACGGACACCCCGCTCGGACGGTTCAGAGCGAGATGTCACACCCGCATTGTTGTTGCCGTTACCGCTTCGTGTCACTCGCCTGTGGATAACTGAGAGCGGTATGTCGGGGGTTGCCATGTTTTCACCCGCGTGGCGACTGCTACTTCAACTGCTACTTCACCGGGTCGATCTCCCGCAGCAGCCCGGTCTTCACGTCGAAGACGAAGCCGCGCACATCGTCGGTGTGCGGCAGGAACGGCGAGGTCCGCACGCGCTGCATCGACTGGCGAACGTCCTGGTCGACGTCCCGGAAGGCCTCCACGGCCCAGGAGGGGCGCTGTCCGACCTCGTCCTCCAGCTCGTGCCTGAAGTCCTCGGTGAGGCTCTCCAGACCGCAGGTGGTGTGGTGGATGAGTATGACGCTGCGCGTGCCCAGCGCGCGCTGGCTGATGGTGAGCGAGCGGATCACATCGTCGGTGACCACGCCGCCGGCGTTGCGGATGGTGTGGCAGTCGCCCAGTTCGAGGCCGAGGGCGTCGTGCAGGTCGAGCCGCGCGTCCATGCAGGCGACCACGGCGACGTGCAGCACGGGCCGGGCGTCCATCCCCGGGTCTTGGAAGTTCGCGGCGTACTGCCGGTTCGCTTCGACGAGGCGGTCGGTGACCGTACCGCCCGTGCGGGCAGCTACGGTCCTCGCGGCAGTGGGCTCGGCGGGAAGGTGTGCAGAAGTCGACATGCCTTAGACGTTAATGGCCACGGGCGGTGCGGGCCCGCTGTGAGATGGGACAAAGAACGTCAACCAGGGTTGTTGTGAGGTAACCCACAGGCGTCACGAAGCACCCTCCGTACGGGTGAACGCAAGGCGGGGCGACGCGCTCGCCCGTTGATTGACCGGGCGGACGAGTCGACTAAAGTGACGCGAAGTGGGTGGCGTGATGCGTCCCTTACTGCTTTACGGACACATCCCGCACATTTTGAAGTACTCCCGCGTGCGCGGCGTACGTACGGCCCGGCCTCCTCCCGCTCGCCGGTCGGCCGACGCCACTTCCCCGGCGCCGGCAGGCCGTCCCCTTTCGAGCGGAGGGGGACCAGGCCGTACGTACACAACCGCGCCGGTACCTGAGAGGGCGCATTGAGCCAGTCCCGACACGTCCCGGTGATGCTCCAGCGATGCCTGGACCTGTTGGCCCCGGCCCTCGACAAGCCGGGGGCAGTGGTTGTGGACTGCACCCTGGGTCTCGGCGGGCACAGCGAGGCCCTGCTCACCGCATTCCCCGAGGCGCGGCTGATCGCGCTCGACCGTGACAAGGAGGCGCTGCGGCTCTCCGGCGAGCGGCTCGCCCCGTTCGGTGACCGGGCCACTCTGGTGCACGCCGTCTACGACGAGCTGCCCGAAGTCCTGGAGCGGCTCTCCGTCCCCCGCGTCCAGGGCATCCTCTTCGACCTCGGCGTCTCCTCGATGCAGCTCGACGAGCGCGAGCGCGGTTTCGCGTACGCCCACGACGCCCCGCTCGACATGCGCATGGACCAGACGACGGGTGTCAGCGCGGCCGAGGTCCTCAACACGTACCCGCCGGGCGAGCTGGTCCGCATCCTGCGGCAGTACGGCGAGGAGAAGCAGGCCAAGAGAATCGTCTCCGCGATCGTGCGTGAGCGCGAGAAGGAGCCCTTCAGCAACAGCGCCCGGCTCGTCGAGCTGATCCGCGACGCACTGCCGCAGGCCGCCAAGCGCACGGGTGGCAACCCTGCCAAGCGCACTTTCCAGGCGCTGCGCATCGAGGTGAACGGTGAGCTCAGCGTGCTGGAGCGGGCCATCCCGGCGGCGGTGAAAACGCTCGCCGTGGACGGCCGGATCGCGGTCCTCTCGTACCACTCGCTGGAAGACCGGCTGGTCAAGCAGGTCTTCGCGGCGGGCGCCGCCAACACGGCGCCGCCCGGCCTGCCGGTCGTACCCGAGCAGTACCAGCCGAGGCTGAAGCTGCTGACGCGCGGCGCGGAACTGCCTACGGACGAAGAGATCGCGGAGAACCGCCGCGCCGCCCCGGCCCGGCTGCGCGGGGCGCAGCGCATCCGGGAGGACGTGCTGTGACCAAGCCGGCCAAGCAGCTGAAGGGGCGGGCCGCGCGGTTGTCGCGGCTGATGCCGTCGGGTCCCGCCCAGGCGGCCAGGACCCCCTTCGTGCTGCTGGTCGTGCTGCTGCTCGGCGGCGGTCTCATCACGCTGCTGCTGCTGAACTCCTCGCTCAACGAAGGCTCGTTCAAGCTGAGCGAACTCAAGAAGCGCACCACCGAGCTGACCGACAAGGAACAGGAACTCCAGCAGTACGTGGACGACCGGTCCGCGCCCGGCGCCCTGGAGCGCAGGGCCCGCGAACTGGGCATGGTGCCCGGCGGCAGCCCCGCGTTCCTCAACCCCGACGGCTCGGTCCGGGGCGTACCGTCCCGGGCGTCCGCCGGAGCCGTCGCCCCCCGCACCGCACCGCTGAGCTTCCCCGTGCTGGGCCCGCCTGCCCCACCGGCCGCGTCGGCGCCCTCCGTCTCCTCCGTCCCGTCCGCCCCGACGCCGTCCTCGCCCGCGTCCGCCCCGGCTCCCGTGGGCCCGCCCGCCGCCGTTCCCGTCCCGTAAGCCCGCCACAAGCCACATCAACAGTCCGCCAGTCCGCCAGCAGCCCCTCCGTAGCCCGCCCGCAGCCCGTCCGCGAAGCCGACCACGACCCCCGGCAGGTGACGCAGTGCCCCCCCAGGAACCACCGCGCCGCCGCGTGCCCGGCCCCGGGCGCCCGCACAGCGGCGGGCGGCCCAGGCCCGCCGCGCGGCCCAAGGCGCGCCCCCCGGTCGGGCGGCCCCGCCCCGCGCCCAGGGCCGGGCGCGCTCTGGTCCTCGGCAGCCCCCGGCCCAGGCTGCGGCTGGTCGGCGTCGGGCTGACCCTGGTCATGCTGGCCTTCGTCGTACGGCTGCTCCAGGTCCAGGCCGTCGACGCGAGCACGTACACCGCCAAGGCGGAGAAGAACCGGTACTCCAGCGCCACACTGGCCGCCGAGCGCGGCCAGATCACCGACCGCGGCGGCATCGCGCTGGCCACCAGCGTCGACGCGCACAACATCACGGCCGACCCGTCGATGTTCACCGCGAAGTTCACCAAGACCCCGGACGCTCCCGAGCAGGCCGCGGCGCTCCTCGCACCGATCCTCCGCAAGGACGCGGACGACCTGGCGAAGAAGCTGCGGACGCCCAAGAGCCTGTACGTCCTCCTGGCCCATCGCCAGACGCCGCAGATCTGGAACCAGATCAAGGACCTCAAGAGCGTCTTCGCCGAGAAGGCCGCCGCAGACAAGGCCAAGGGCGGCAAGGGCGTCAACGTCCTCGCCGGCGTCTTCCAGGAGGCCAGCAGCAAGCGCGTCTACCCCAACGGTGATCTCGCCGCCGGGATACTCGGTTACGTCAACGCCGAGGGCAAGGGCGCGGGCGGCCTGGAGACCCAGCTGGACGAGGAGCTCGCCGGTAAGGACGGGGAGATCAAATACGCCCAGTCCGGCGGCCGCCGAGTCCCCACCGTCGGCGCCCGCGAGGTCCCCGCCGTGCCCGGCTCCGACATCGAGCTGACCATCGACCGAGACATCCAGTGGGCCGCCCAGGACGCCATCAGCAAGCAGGTGGAGAAGTCCGGGGCGGACCGTGGCTACGTGATAGTCCAGGACACCCGCACCGGCGAGGTCCTCGCCATGGCCAATTCGCCCGGTTTCGACCCCAACGACCTCTCGCAGGCCGACGCCGCCGCCATGGGCAACGCCGCCCTTCAGGACGCGTACGAACCGGGCTCCACCGCCAAGGTCATGTCCATGGCCGCAGTACTGGAGGAGAACGCCGCGGCGCCGGGCACCCACGTCGTCGTACCGAACCGGCTGCACCGGGGCGACCGGCTGTTCAAGGACGACATCGACCACCCCACCTGGTACCTGACGCTCAACGGCGTGCTCGCGAAGTCCAGCAACATCGGCACCATCCTGGCCACCGAGCAGCTCGGCAAGACCCGGCGCGAGGCCAACCAGGTCCTCCACTCCTACCTGCGCAAGTTCGGCCTCGGCAGCCCCAGCGGCCTCGGCTACCCCGGCGAGACGGCGGGCATCCTGGCCGCGCCCAAGGACTGGAGCACCTCCCAGCAGTACACGATCCCGTTCGGCCAGGGCCTCTCGCTGAACGCCATGCAGGCGGCCTCGGTCTACTCGACGATCGCCAACGGCGGCGTACGGATCCAGCCAACGCTGATCCGCGGCACCAAGGGCCCGGACGGCCGCTTCACCCCGGCCCCGGCGCCCAAGAAGACCCGCGTGGTCAGCGAGAAGACCGCCAAGACGGTGGCCACCATGCTGGAATCGGTCGTCGACGACGAGGAGGGTACGGGGACCAAGGCCCGTATCCCCGGCTACCGCGTCGGCGGAAAGACCGGCACGTCCAACCGGGTGGATCCGGCCACCGGACGCTACAAGGGCTACACCGCCTCGTTTGCCGGATTCGCGCCCGCCGACAAGCCGCGGGTCACCGTCTACTGCGCCATCCAGAACCCGACCAGGGGCAGTTACTTCGGCGGCCAGATCTGCGGCCCCATCTACAAGAAGGTTATGGAGTTCGCACTCAAGACCCTCCAGGTCGCACCGACCGGCAGCAAGCCCGCCCGGCTGCCGGTGTCCTTCACACCCGGCGAGTGACTCAGGACCACCAGTGACAACCATCACCCGAAACTCCGGGAACTCCGAAGACCCCCACCCCTCGTTTCGCGAGGGGCCGGGTACGCCCGGTACGCTCACCGCCGTGCCACACGCTGATCAGTCCCAAACCACCCAGAAGGACGCCCCGGTGACGTACCCCGGAGCGCCCCGGCCGGTCCAGGTCCGCCCGACACCCCTCGGGGAGCTGGCCGAACGGCTGGGTATCGAGCCCCCAGCCGTCGAAAGCGCGGCCGAGGTCACCGGTATCACGCACGACTCCCGTGCGGTGAGGCCAGGCGACCTGTACGCCGCCCTGCCAGGGGCGCGCCTCCACGGCGCCGACTTCGCCACGCAGGCGGCGGGTCTCGGCGCGGCCGCGATCCTCACCGATCCGGCCGGCGCCGCACGGGCCGAGGCCACGGGCCTGCCGGCCCTGGTCGTCGAGGACCCACGCGGCCGGATGGGCGAGCTCGCCACTGAGATCTACGGCCACCCGGGCAGCGGTCTCCTCCAGATCGGCATCACCGGCACCTCCGGCAAGACCACCACGGCGTACCTGGTCGAGGGCGGTCTGCAGGCAGCCGGGAAAAAGACCGGTCTGATCGGTACGGTCGAGATGCGCATCGGCGACGAGCGCATCAAGTCCGAGCGCACCACCCCCGAGGCCACCGACCTCCAGGCCCTCTTCGCCGTCATGCGCGAACGCGGGGTCGAGGCGGTCGCCATGGAGGTTTCCAGCCACGCGCTGGTGCTCGGCCGGGTCGACGGCTGCGTTTTCGACGTCGCGGTCTTCAACAATCTGAGCCCCGAGCACATGGAATTCCACTCCGGCATGGAGGACTACTTCCAGGCGAAGGCACGTCTCTTCACCCCGGAGCGCAGCAGGACCGGCGTCGTGAACTTCGACGACGAGTACGGCCGCCGGCTCATCACCGAGTCCGGCGTCCCGGTCACCTCCTTCTCCGCCGAGGGCCACCCGGACGCCGACTGGCGCGCCGAGGGCGTCGAGGTCGGCCCGTTCACCAGTACGTTCACGGCCGTCGGCCCCAAGGACGAGCGCATCACCGCGACCGCCCCGCTGGCCGGCCCCTTCAACGTCGCCAACACGCTCGCCGCGATCGTCACGCTCGCCGTGGCGGGCGTCGACCCGCAGACCGCCGCCGACGGCATCGCCGCCGTCCCCGGCGTACCGGGCCGCCTGGAGCGCGTGGACGCGGGCCAGCCGTACCTCGCCGTCGTCGACTACGCCCACAAGACGGACGCTGTCGAATCGGTCCTGCGCGCGCTGCGCAAGGTCACCGAGGGGGAGCTGCACATCGTGCTCGGCTGCGGCGGCGACCGCGACAAGCAGAAGCGGCCCTCGATGGGCGCCGCCGCCGCCCGCCTCGCCGACACGGCCGTACTGACCTCCGACAACCCGCGCTCCGAGGACCCCCTCGCGATCCTCGCGGCGATGCTCGCCGGCGCCGCCGAGGTGCCCGCGCACGAGCGCGGCGACGTCCTGGTCGACGCCGACCGGGCCTCGGCCATCGCGGCCGCGGTCGCCCGCGCGAAGCCCGGTGACACCGTGCTCGTCGCGGGCAAGGGGCACGAGCAGGGCCAGGACATCGCCGGAGTGGTACGCCCCTTCGACGACCGCCAGGTACTGCGCGCCGCGATCCGCGCCGCCGCACTGACCCAGGACGGCGGGGTGGCCCAGTGATCGCACTCTCCCTCGCCGAGATCGCCGAGATCACCGGCGGGCAGTCGCACGACATACCGGACAGCGCCCTGCCGGTGACCGGCCCCGTAGTCATCGACTCGCGCGAAGTGAAGCCCGGCAGCCTCTTCGCCGCCTTCGCGGGCGAGAAAGTCGACGGCCACGACTACGCCGAGCGGGCCGTCGCCTCCGGTGCGGCAGCCGTGCTGGCCACCCGCCCCGTCGGCGTACCCGCCATCGTCGTCGACGATGTCACCGAGGCGCTGGGCGCCCTGGCACGGGCCGTCGTCGGACGGCTCGGCACGAAGGTCGTCGCCCTCACCGGCTCGGCCGGCAAGACGTCCACCAAGGACCTGATCGCCCAGCTCCTGGAGCGCAAGGCCCCCACGGTCTGGACGCCCGGCTCCCTCAACAACGAGATCGGCCTGCCGCTCACCGCGCTGCGCGCCACCGAGGAGACCGAGCACCTGGTCCTCGAAATGGGCGCGCGCGGCATCGGCCACATCCGGTACCTCGCCGGGCTGACCCCGCCGCACATCGGACTCGTACTGAATGTCGGCACCGCTCACATCGGTGAGTTCGGCGGCCGCGAGCAGATCGCCGAGGCCAAGGGCGAGATGGTCGAGGCGCTGCCGCCGGCGGACGCGGGCGGGGTGGCCGTGCTCAACGCCGACGACCAGCTCGTACGGGCCATGGTGTCCCGTACAAAAGCGCGGGTCGTGCTCTTCGGCGAGGCCGCGGACGCCGACGTACGCGCCGAGAATGTCCGGCTCATGGAGAATGGCCGGCCGGCCTTCAGTCTTCGCACACCCACCGGGTGCAGTGACGTGACCATGCGGCTGTACGGTGAGCACCACGTGTCGAACGCGCTCGCCGCGGCCGCCGTCGCCCATGAGCTGGGCATGTCCGTGGACGAGATCGCCACCGCGCTCTCCGAGGCGGGCACCCTCTCCCGCTGGCGCATGGAGGTCACCGAGCGTCCGGACGGTGTGACGATCGTCAACGACGCCTACAACGCGAACCCCGAGTCCATGCGAGCCGCTCTGCGCGCGCTCGCGGCAATGGGCAGGGCCTCCCAGGCAAAGGGTGGGCGTACGTGGGCGGTGCTCGGTCAGATGGCCGAGCTGGGTGACGATTCGCTCACCGAGCACGACGCGGTCGGACGGCTCGCCGTCCGGCTCAACGTCAGCAAGCTCGTGGCAGTCGGGGGCAGGGAAGCGTCCTGGCTGCAGCTGGGCGCTTACAACGAGGGTTCGTGGGGTGAGGAGTCGGTGCACGTGTCCGACGCGCAAGCGGCGGTCGACCTGTTGCGCAGTGAACTGCGTCCGGGAGACGTCGTGCTGGTGAAGGCTTCCAGGTCGGTCGGTCTCGAGCGAGTCGCGCAGGCGCTCCTCGACCACCGCACCGAGGGCGAGGTCACCGGCCGATGAGGCAGATCCTCTTCGCGGGAGCCATCGGTCTCTTCCTGACCCTGATCGGCACCCCGCTGCTCATCAAACTGCTGGCCCGCAAGGGATACGGGCAGTTCATCCGGGACGACGGTCCGCGCGGCCACCACGGCAAGCGCGGCACCCCGACCATGGGCGGCATCGCCTTCATCCTGGCCACGCTCATCGCGTACGCCCTGGCGAAGGTGATCACCGGCGAGAAGCCGAGCGTCTCCGGCCTGCTGGTGCTCTTCCTCATGGCGGGCATGGGCCTGGTCGGCTTCCTCGACGACTACATCAAGATCGTCAAGCAGCGTTCGCTGGGCCTGCGGGCCAAGGCGAAGATGGCCGGACAGCTGATCGTCGGCATCGCGTTCGCCGTGCTGGCCCTGCAGTTCAAGGACATCCGCGGCAACGCCCCGGCCTCCACCAGGCTCTCCTTCGTCCAGGACTTCGGCTGGTCGATCGGCCCGGTGCTGTTCGTGGTCTGGGCGCTGTTCATGATCCTGGCGATGTCGAACGGTGTGAACCTCACCGACGGCCTCGACGGACTCGCCACCGGCGCCTCCGTGATGGTCTTCGGCGCGTACACCTTCATCGGTCTCTGGCAGTTCCAGGAGTCCTGTGCGGACGCGCCGAGCCTGACCAACCCGGAAGCCTGTTTCGAAGTACGAGATCCACTGGACCTCGCGGTCGTCGCGGCGGCCCTGATGGGCGCCTGCTTCGGCTTCCTGTGGTGGAACACCTCGCCCGCCAAGATCTTCATGGGTGACACCGGCTCGCTCGCCCTCGGCGGCGCGCTCGCGGGTCTGGCGATCTGCTCGCGCACCGAGTTCCTGATGGCGCTCCTCGGCGGCCTGTTCGTCCTCATCACGATGTCCGTCGTGATCCAGGTCGGCTCGTTCAAGATGACCGGCAAGCGCGTCTTCAAGATGGCGCCGCTCCAGCACCACTTCGAGCTCAAGGGCTGGTCCGAAGTCCTTGTGGTGGTCCGCTTCTGGATCATCCAGGGCATGTGCGTCATCATCGGTCTGGGGCTCTTCTACGCGGGCTGGGCGGCCGACAAGTGACAGAAGTGACCTGGACCGGCAAGCGGGTGACCGTCGCGGGTCTTGGCGTCTCCGGGATCCCCGCGGCACGTGTGCTGCGGGGCCTGGGGGCACACGTCACCGTCGTCAACGACGGCGACGACGAGCGCTCCCGCGCCCAGGCCGCCGAACTCGAAGCCCTGGGCGTCACCGTGCGCCTCGGCGACGGCGCGACCCTCCCCGAGGGCACCGAGCTGATCGTCACCGCGCCCGGCTGGAAGCCCGACAAGCCACTCTTCCTGGCCGCCGCCGAGGCGGGCGTGGAGATCTGGGGCGACGTAGAGCTGGCCTGGCGGCTCCGGGGCCATGGCGGCAGAAAACCAGCTCCCTGGCTCGCGGTCACCGGCACCAATGGCAAGACCACGACCGTACGCATGCTGGCCTCCATCCTTCAGGCCGCGGGCCTGCGTACCGCCGCCGTCGGCAACATCGGCGTATCGCTGCTGGACGCCGTCCTCGGCGACGAGCCCTACGACGTACTGGCCGTCGAGCTCTCCAGCTACCAGCTGCACTGGGCGCCCTCGCTGCGCGCCCACTCCGCGGCGGTGCTGAACCTCGCCCCCGACCACCTCGACTGGCACGGCTCCATGGAGGCGTACGCCGCCGACAAGGGCCGGATCTACCAGGGCAACCAGGTCGCCTGCGTCTACAACGCGGCCGACCCGGCGACCGAGGACCTGGTCCGCGAGGCCGACGTCGAGGAGGGCTGCCGCGCGATCGGCTTCACCCTCGGCCCGCCCGCGCCCTCCCAACTCGGTGTCGTCGACGGCATCCTGGTCGACCGCGCCTTCGTCACGAACCGCCAGAAGAACGCGCAGGAGCTGGCCGAGGTGGCGGACGTCAACCCGCCGGCCCCGCACAACGTCGCCAACGCGCTGGCGGCCGCGGCCCTGGCCCGCGCCTACGGCGTCGAGCCCGCCGCCGTACGCGACGGACTGCGCGCGTTCCGCCCCGACGCGCACCGCATCGAGCATGTCGCGGACGTCGCCGGTGTCGCGTACGTCGACGACTCCAAGGCCACCAACACCCATGCCACCGAGGCCTCTCTGGCGGCGTACGACCCCATCGTGTGGATCGCGGGCGGCCTCGCCAAGGGCGCCACCTTCGACGAGCTCGTCGAGAAGTCGGCAAAGCGACTGCGCGGCGCCGTCCTCATCGGCGCCGACCGCGCGCTCATCCGCGAAGCCCTCGCGCGACACGCGCCCGAAGTACCGGTGGTCGACCTCGACCGGACCGACACTGGGGCGATGTCGGCGGCGGTGCGGGAAGCGGCGCGGCTCGCCCGGCCCGGGGACACGGTCCTGCTGGCCCCGGCCTGCGCCTCCATGGACATGTACACCAACTACAACAAGCGCGGCGAGGCGTTCGCCGATGCCGTACGCGAGTTGGCCGCGGAGCGCGATTAGGAGACCGGTCCCCGCGCCACGGACCGGTCGGCGCAGCTCATGAGTGGAGGGGACGCCGACATGTTGGCCGACGACACTGCCCCACGCGGCCGCACCGCGCTGCGCGGGCGCTCCGGGGCCGGGAGGGCCGGGACGGCAAGGATGCAGTCGGCCGGGGCGCGGACCCCCCGCCGTCCGGCCGCCACGCGCCGCCGCGGTGCGTTCCTGCCGAGACCGCCCGGCGAGAACGGTCCGCGCCGGTTGTACGAGCAGGCGCGCCGCACCTGGGACCGGCCTCTCACGGCGTACTACCTCATCCTGGGCAGCGCCCTGCTGATCACGGTGCTCGGCCTCGTGATGGTCTACTCGGCGTCGATGATCAAGGCGCTGGAGCTGTCGCTGCCCGCCTCGTACTTCTTCCGCAAACAGTTCCTCGCCGCGCTCATCGGCACGGCTCTGCTGCTGGCCGCCTCCCGGATGCCCGCCAAGCTGCACCGCGCGCTCTCGTACCCGCTGCTGGCCGTGTCCATCTTCCTGATGGTGCTCGTCCAGATCCCCGGGATAGGAGTGGCGATCGGCGGCAACCAGAACTGGATCTCGCTGGGCGGCCCCTTCATGCTCCAGCCCAGCGAGTTCGGCAAGCTGGCGCTCGTCCTGTGGGGGGCCGACCTGCTCGCCCGCAAGCAGGAGAAGCGGCTGCTGACCCAGTGGAAGCACATGCTGGTGCCGCTCGTCCCCGTCGCCTTCCTGCTGCTCGGCCTGATCATGCTCGGCGGCGACATGGGTACGGCGATCCTCCTCACCGCGATCCTCTTCGGCCTGCTGTGGCTCGCGGGCGCGCCCACCCGGCTCTTCGCCGGTGTACTCGGCTTCGCGGCATTCGTCGGCTTCGTCCTCATCAGCAGCAACCCCAACCGGATGTCGCGCCTCGCCTGCACCGGCGCGACCGACCTCGGCCCCAAGGGTGAATGCTGGCAGGCGGTGCACGGAATCTATGCTCTGGCGTCGGGCGGATGGTTCGGTTCCGGACTGGGTGCGAGTGTGGAGAAATGGGGTCAACTCCCCGAGCCGCACACCGACTTCATCTTCGCCATCACCGGCGAGGAACTGGGTCTGGCGGGGACGCTGTCGGTACTCGCCCTCTTCGCGGCTCTAGGCTATGCGGGTATCCGCGTGGCCGGACGCACGGAGGACCCCTTCGTGAGGTACGCCGCGGGAGGTGTGACCACCTGGATCACGGCTCAGGCCGTGGTCAATATCGGTGCGGTGCTCGGCCTGCTGCCGATCGCCGGAGTCCCGCTCCCGCTGTTCTCCTACGGGGGCTCGTCCCTGTTGCCGACCATGTTCGCCGTAGGGTTGCTGATCGCCTTCGCGCGAGAGGATCCCGCGGCGAAGGCCGCCCTGGCCATGCGAAGGACTGTCCTTGGCAAAGGGGCCGGGGTGAGATGGAAGACGATGAGACGGCGCGTCAAGAAGCGTCCGTCCGGAGAGCGGTGAATTTCGGTGCATGTCGTACTCGCCGGTGGGGGGACCGCCGGCCACATCGAGCCCGCGCTTGCCCTCGCGGACGCACTGCGGAGGCAGGACCCTTCCGTGGGCATCACAGCCCTCGGCACGGAGCGCGGACTTGAGACCAGGCTCGTACCCGAGCGCGGCTACGAACTCGGGCTCATCCCCGCGGTCCCGCTGCCCCGCAGGCCCACCCCCGAACTGATCACCGTCCCCGGGCGGCTGCGCGGCACGATCAAGGCCGCCGAGCAGATCCTGGAACGTACGAAGGCGGACTGCGTCGTCGGCTTCGGCGGTTACGTCGCCCTGCCCGGCTACCTCGCGGCCAAGCGCCTCGGCGTACCGATCATCGTCCACGAGGCCAACGCCAGACCGGGCCTCGCCAACAAGATCGGCTCGCGCTACGCGCACGCCGTGGCGGTCTCCACCCCCGACAGCAAGCTGCGCGGCGCCCGCTACATCGGCATCCCGCTGCGCCGCACCATCGCCACCCTCGACCGGGCCCGGGTCCGCCCCGAGGCGCGTGCCGCCTTCGGCCTCGACCCGAACCTGCCGACGCTGCTGGTCTCCGGCGGCTCGCAGGGCGCCCGGCGCCTCAACGAGGTGATCCAGCAGGTCGCGCCGGTGCTCCAGCGCTCCGGCATCCAGATCCTGCACGCGGTCGGGCCCAAGAACGAACTGCCGCGGGTGGACAACATGCCCGGAATGCCGCCGTACATCCCGGTACCGTACGTGGACCGGATGGACCTCGCGTACGCCGCGGCCGACATGATGCTCTGCCGCGCGGGCGCGATGACCGTCGCCGAACTCTCCGCCGTCGGGCTGCCCGCCGCGTACGTCCCGCTGCCCATCGGCAACGGCGAGCAGCGGCTCAACGCCCAGCCGGTGGTCAACGCCGGAGGCGGCCTGCTGGTCGACGACGCGGCGCTGACGCCCGAGTGGGTGCAGAGCGAGGTGCTCCCGGTCCTCGCGGACCCGCACCGGCTCTTCGAGATGTCCCGCGCCGCCGCCGAGTTCGGCCGCCGGGACGCCGACGACCTGCTCGTCGGCATGGTGTACGAGGCGATCGCCGCACGCAGGGCCGGCTGAACGGCCCACCGACGCAGGCCCCAGGAGGCGACAGGCAGTGGCCGGACCGACGACCGCCCAGCGCGGTGAACGACAGGCGCAGGCGTCGTCGGCGGCCCGCCCGCCGCACGGCGGTGCCGGTCGGGGTGGAGCCGGCCGCCGCTTCCGGCTGCCCGGGCGTGGCGTCCTGATCCTGGTGCTCGTCCTGGCGGTGCTGGGTACGGGGGGCGGAATCTGGGTGCTTTACGGCTCTTCCTGGTTGCGCGTGGAGCAGGTGAAGGCGTCGGGCACACAGGTTCTGACGCCCGATGAGGTACTGGATGCCGCGGCCGTCCCGGTCGGGGCGCCACTGATTTCAATCGATACGGACGACATCGAGGACCGGCTGCGCCGGAAATTGCCCCGTATCGACTCGGTGGAAGTCGTACGTTCATGGCCGCACGGCATTGGTCTGAAAGTGACCGAGCGAAAGCCGGTACTGCTCATGAAAAAGGGCGCAAACTTCATCGAAGTGGACGATGAGAGTGTGCGGTTCGCCACGGTCGCCAAGGCGCCCGCGGGCGTACCGCTGCTGGAATTGGCGTCCGGCGACTCCCCGAGTCTGCGCCGTTTCGGAGCGGACCGACTGCTCCGTGAGGCGGTACGGGTCACGGGCGACCTGCCGGCGACCGTGGCCCCCGACGTACGCACCATCCAGGTCGGCTCGTACGACTCCATCACCCTGGGGCTCCACGGGGACCGTATTGTCATCTGGGGGAGCGCCGAGCAGGGCGAGGCGAAGGCGCGCGCACTGAAGGCGCTCATGAAAGCAGCTCCGGGGGCCGGGCACTTCAATGTGAGTGCGCCCACCGCGCCCGCCGCGTCAGGGAGTTGACGGTCATTCGTGCTGGCCAGCACCCTGGTTGGCCAGCGATATGGGTGATCACATAGGGTGAAAAGAAAAACGGGAGGTTCGGCGTGTTCGTTGAACGTGCGCCACTTGTCGACTTAGTGTCCTGTTCGGAGAGTCCAAGGAACAGACACACTGGTAACCCTAAACTTCACCGTTAGGGTTCGGGTCGGCGTTCGGACCGTCCCAATCGGCATCAGTCGTCGCGGCGCTGCAACCCCGCGGCGGCACGTAACTCGAGGCGAGAGGCCTTCGACGTGGCAGCACCGCAGAACTACCTCGCAGTCATCAAGGTCATCGGTGTCGGCGGCGGTGGTGTCAATGCCATCAACCGGATGATCGAGGTCGGTCTCAAGGGCGTCGAGTTCATCGCGATCAACACCGACGCGCAAGCCCTGTTGATGAGCGACGCCGACGTCAAGCTCGACGTCGGACGTGAACTGACCCGCGGCCTCGGCGCCGGAGCCAACCCGGCAGTCGGCCGCAAGGCGGCAGAGGACCACCGCGAGGAGATCGAGGAGGTCCTCAAGGGGGCCGACATGGTCTTCGTCACGGCCGGCGAAGGCGGTGGCACCGGAACCGGTGGCGCACCCGTCGTCGCCAACATCGCGCGCTCGCTCGGCGCCCTCACGATCGGTGTGGTCACCCGCCCGTTCACCTTCGAGGGCCGGCGCCGCGCGAACCAGGCGGAGGACGGCATCGCCGAGCTCCGCGAAGAGGTCGACACCCTCATCGTCATCCCGAACGACCGGCTGCTGTCCATTTCGGACCGTCAGGTCAGCGTGCTGGATGCCTTCAAGTCGGCGGACCAGGTCCTGCTGAGCGGTGTCCAGGGCATCACCGACCTCATCACCACCCCCGGTCTGATCAACCTGGACTTCGCCGACGTCAAGTCGGTCATGTCCGAGGCCGGTTCGGCTCTCATGGGCATCGGGTCGGCGCGCGGCGACGACCGCGCGGTGGCGGCGGCGGAGATGGCGATCTCCTCGCCCCTCCTGGAAGCCTCCATCGACGGCGCCCGTGGCGTGCTGCTCTCCATCTCGGGCGGCTCGGACCTCGGTCTCTTCGAAATCAACGAGGCCGCGCAGCTGGTGAGCGAAGCCGCTCACCCCGAGGCCAACATCATCTTCGGCGCGGTCATCGACGACGCGCTGGGCGACGAGGTACGGGTCACCGTCATCGCCGCGGGCTTCGACGGCGGACAGCCGCCGGCCCGCCGCGAGAACGTGCTCGGCGCCAGCTCGGGGGCGGCCGCCAAGCGCGAGGAGCCCGCGCCGTCCCGGCCCGCCGAGACTTCGCGGCCGGCCGGCGGCATCGGTACGGTCCCGCCGCGCGAGCGCGAGGAGCCGGCCCCGGCCCAGGCCGAGGCCGCCCCGGCGCACGAGCTGCCGGCCACGCCGGTCCCGTCCGCGACGCACGTGCCGCCGGCCCGCCCGTACCACCAGGACAGCCAGGCAGAAGAGCTGGATGTCCCGGACTTCTTGAAGTGACAGTGCGGCACGACGCGATACACGTGGGCGGCGCCCACTTCGCCTTCACCGACAGGTGGGGCGGGGTGAGCGCCGTTCCGTACGAGGAGCTCAATCTCGGCGGCGCGGTCGGCGACGACCCGGCCGCCGTGCTGGCCAACCGGGAACTCGCGGCCAAGTCGTTCGGTCTCGACCCCGACCTGGTCGTCTGGATGAACCAGGTGCACGGGCGGGACGTGGCGGTGGTCGAAGGGCCGTGGGGCGCGGAAGTTCCTTCCGTGGACGCGGTCGTGACCACGCGGCGCGGGCTCGCGCTCGCCGTACTCACCGCGGACTGCACGCCCGTTCTGCTGGCCGACCCGGTCGCCGGTGTCGCGGCGGCCGCCCACGCCGGACGCCCCGGCATGGTCGCGGGGGTGGTTCCCGCCGCCGTCGAGGCGATGATCACTCTGGGCGCCGATCCTTCCCGTATCACCGCGCGTACGGGGCCCGCCGTCTGCGGGCGCTGTTACGAAGTACCGGCGCGGATGCGGGCCGAGGTCGCCGAAGTCGTGCCCGCGGCCTGGTCGGAGACCAGCTGGGGAACACCGGCCGTCGATGTGACCGCCGGAGTGCACGCCCAGCTCGAAGCGCTCGGCGTACGCGACCGGCGCCGGTCGCCGGTCTGCACACTGGAGTCGCGCGACCACTTCTCTTACCGCCGGGACCGCACCACGGGGCGGCTCGCCGGATATGTCTGGCTGGATAGGTAGGACATGACGGACCGTAAGGCTCAACTCGCCGCAAATCTCGCGCAGGTGGAGGAACGTATCTCCGCTGCGTGCGCCGCCGCGGGACGGGCGCGTGAGGAGGTGACCCTGATCGTGGTCACCAAGACGTACCCGGCGAGCGATGTGCGCCTGCTCTCCGAGCTCGGCGTACGCCATGTCGCGGAGAACAAGGACCAGGAGGCGGCTCCCAAGGCGGCCGAGTCGGCGGACCTGCCGGTCAGCTGGCACTTCGTCGGACAGCTTCAGACCAATAAGGCCCGTTCTGTTGCGAGTTACGCCGATGTTGTGCAGTCCGTCGACCGCGCGAAGCTCGTTACGGCGCTGTCGACGGCGGCGGTACGGGCCGGGCGCGAGCTGGACTGCCTTGTCCAGGTGGCCCTCGACGCGGAGTCGGGCGAGCGGGGGGAGCGCGGCGGTGTCGCGCCCGACGGTATCGAGGAGTTGGCCGCGAAGGTGGCCGACGCACCGGGCCTGAAGCTCGGCGGACTGATGACGGTCGCGCCGCTCGCCGGACCGTACGCGGGGCGCGAACAGGCGGCGTTCGAGCGGCTGATGGAATTCTCATCCCGCCTGCGCGCCGCCCATCCTGCTGCGAACATGGTCTCCGCGGGGATGAGTGCGGACCTTGAGCAGGCCGTGGCCGCCGGGGCGACACATGTACGCGTCGGTACTGCGGTGCTCGGAGTCCGCCCCAGGCTCGGGTAACGTCGCGAAGCAAGTCGGACCACAGCAGAAAATATGGTCATTCCCACTGATAGGTGGGTGGGCCGAGTGGATCGCGGGCACTTGGTGACGCTGCGAGATTGGCAGCAAGGGCGATCCACCACAGAGCGGAGGACTCAGAGAATGGCCGGCGCGATGCGCAAGATGGCGGTCTACCTCGGCCTCGTGGAGGACGATGGGTACGACGGCCGGGGTTTCGATCCCGATGACGATTTCGAGCCCGAGCCGGAGCCCGAGCGGGAACACCGCCGGCACCAGCCCCCGCACCAGGAGCGGCACGAAGAGCCGGTCCGAGCGGTGCAGCCGCCCCCGCAGCGCGAACCTGCGCCCCACCTCGCTCCGCTTTCCGCGGAAATCGGACGACCCGCACGTATTGCCCCCGTGGCATCCATCACACCTGAACGTCCGAATCTGGAGAAGAACGCACCAGTGATCATGCCCAAGGTTGTGTCCGAGCGGGAGCCATACCGCATCACCACGCTGCACCCCCGGACCTACAACGAGGCCCGTACCATCGGGGAACACTTCCGCGAGGGCACGCCGGTGATCATGAACCTGACCGAGATGGACGACACGGACGCGAAGCGACTTGTCGACTTTGCGGCGGGACTCGTCTTCGGCCTGCATGGCAGCATTGAACGAGTGACGCAGAAGGTGTTCCTGTTGTCGCCTGCTAACGTCGATGTCACGGCGGAGGACAAGGCCCGTATCGCAGAGGGCGGTTTCTTCAACCAGAGCTGAGACATGACAACGGGAACGAACCCGGCCGGCAGGCCGGAGTTGTGAGAGCGCGGGGAGAGGGAAGCACGAGATGAGTGTGGCACTGGACGTGATCTACATCGCGCTGATGTGTTTTCTCATCGTGCTGATCTTCCGGCTGGTCATGGATTACGTCTTCCAGTTCGCGCGCTCATGGGAACCCGGCAAGGCGATGGTGGTCGTTCTGGAGGCCACCTACACTGTCACCGATCCACCGCTCAAGCTTCTGCGGCGGTTCATTCCGCCGCTGCGTCTCGGGGGCGTGGCACTCGACCTGTCCTTCTTCGTTCTGATGATCATCGTCTACATCTTGATCACCATCGTGGTCAGGGTGTGAGCGATACGGTCTTGCCGACTGCCGACGACTACGTAGAGGTGAAGAAGAGATGCCGTTGACCCCCGAGGACGTGCGGAACAAGCAGTTCACGACCGTCCGCCTCCGAGAAGGCTATGACGAGGACGAGGTCGATGCCTTCCTCGATGAGGTCGAAGCCGAACTGACGCGCCTGCTGCGCGAGAACGAGGACCTGCGCGCCAAGCTGGCCGCCGCGACGCGTGCCGCCGCGCAGAACCAGCAGCAGCAGGGTATGCGCAAGCCGCCGGAGCAGCAGGATCGTCCCGGCGCGCCCGTGCCTGCGGCCATATCCGGCCCGCCGGTCCAGCAGCAGCCCCCGCAGATGGGTCCGCCCCAGCTGTCCGGTGGTGCGCCGCAGCTGCCCGCCGGCCCCAGTGGTCACCAGCAGCAGGGTCAGCACGGTCAGGGTCAGATGGGCCAGGGCCAGCTCGGTCCCGGTCAGCACGGTCAGGGTCAGCAGGGCCAGCACGGTCCCGGCCCGATGGGGCAGGGCCCGATGGGCCAGGGCCAGATGCAGGGCCAGATGGGCCAGCAGATGGGTCAGGGCCAGATGGGCCAGGGCCCCATGGGTGGCCCGATGGGCGGCCCCATGGGCGGCCACGGTCCGCAGCTCCCGCAGCCCGGTCAGGGCCCCGGCGGCGACAGCGCCGCGCGTGTGCTCTCGCTGGCGCAGCAGACCGCCGACCAGGCGATCGCCGAGGCCCGTTCCGAGGCCAACAAGATCGTCGGTGAGGCGCGCAGCCGCGCCGAGGGTCTGGAGCGGGACGCCCGTGCGAAGGCGGACGCGCTGGAGCGGGACGCGCAGGAGAAGCACCGCGTCGCGATGGGCTCCCTGGAGTCCGCTCGCGCCACGCTGGAGCGCAAGGTCGAGGACCTGCGTGGCTTCGAGCGCGAGTACCGGACCCGGCTGAAGTCCTACCTGGAGAGCCAGCTGCGACAGCTGGAGACCCAGGCGGACGACTCGCTGGCTCCGCCGCGGACTCCGGCGACCGCGTCGCTGCCGCCGGCTCCGCAGATGAGCGGTTCCATGGCACAGGCCGGTGCGGGTTCGATGGGGCACTCCATGGGTGGCAACCCGTCCATGGGCGGCCACGGTGGTCAGTCCTCGAACGGTCCGTCGTACGGCGGCCAGCAGCAGATGTCGCCGGCGATGACTCAGCCGATGGCTCCGGTTCGGCCGCAGGCGCCGCAGCCGATGCAGCAGGCGCCGTCGCCCATGCGCGGGTTCCTGATCGACGAGGACGACAACTGACGGGCGATTGCGCGCGCTGAGCGCGTAGCCGTCGGCAGGCTGAGGGCCGGGCCCCGGGGATTTCTCCCCCGGGGCCCGGCCCTTTTGCGTACGAGTACGCGCGCACGGGCGGTGCGGGTGGGCGACGCCTGCGGCGGGCTCTTTTCCCACCACGCCCCTTCCCGAACTGGGGCGCTGCCCAGACCCCGCTCCTCAAGCGCCGGAGGGGCTGGAGGGTGCCGGGCAGGGGCGGGTGGGAGAACAAGCAAAGGCCCGGCCGACGAGGTCGGCCGGGCCCGGTTGCCTGGGTGGCGGTTACGCCTCGGTCTTGCGGAGGCGGAAGGTCAGGGACAGGCCCTCGTCCGTGAAGGGGGTGCCGTAGGTGTCGTCCGCTTCAGCCTTGGTGAAGTCCCGGGCCAGGACCTCGTCCGCGATCAGCGCCGCGTGCTCGGACAGGGCAGCCGCCGTCTCCTCGGAGGTGGTGGTCCAGCGGACCGCGATACGGTCCGCCACGTCCAGGCCGCTGTTCTTGCGGGCCTCCTGGATCAGCCGGATCGCGTCACGCGCCAGGCCCGCCCGCCGCAGCTCGGGAGTGATCTCCAGGTCCAGGGCGACCGTCGCGCCCGAGTCCGAGGCCACCGACCAGCCCTCGCGCGGGGTCTCGGTGATGATGACCTCGTCGGGGGAGAGGGAGACCGTCTCGCCGTTCACCGTGACCGTCGCCGTGCCCTCGCGCAGGGCCAGGGAGAGCGCGGCAGCATCCGCCTCCGCCACCGCCTTGGCCACCGCCTGCACACCCTTGCCGAAGCGCTTGCCGAGGGCGCGGAAGTTCGCCTTGGCGGTCGTGTCGACCAGCGAGCCGCCGACCTCCGAGAGGGAGGCGAGCGAGGAGACGTTCAGCTCCTCCGTGATCTGGGCCCGCAGTTCGGGCGTCAGGGACTCGAAGCCCGAGGCCGCGACCAGGGCGCGGGACAGCGGCTGGCGGGTCTTGACGCCCGACTCCGCCCGCGTCGCCCGCCCCAGCTCGACCAGGCGGCGTACCAGCGCCATCTGCCGGGACAGGGTGGGGTCGATCGCCGTGAGGTCGGGGTCCGGCCATGTGGAGAGGTGGACCGACTCCGGGGCGTCCGGCGTGACCGGGGTGATCAAGTCCTGCCAGACCCGCTCGGTGATGAAGGGGGTGAGGGGGGCCATCAGGCGGGTGATCGTCTCGACCACGTCGTGCAGGGTGCGCAGCGCCGCCTTGTCGCCCTGCCAGAAGCGGCGGCGTGATCGGCGTACGTACCAGTTCGAGAGGTCGTCGACGAAGGAAGACAGGAGCTTGCCCGCTCGCTGGGTGTCGAACGTCTCCATCGACTGCGTGACCTGGTCCGTCAGCGCGTGGAGTTCCGACAGGAGCCAGCGGTCCAGCACCGGGCGGTCGGCCGGGGCCGGGTCCGCGGCGCTGGGCGCCCAGTTCGACGTACGGGCGTACAGGGCCTGGAAGGCGACCGTGTTCCAGTAGGTGAGGAGGGTCTTCCTCACCACCTCCTGGATCGTGCCGTGGCCCACGCGGCGCGCCGCCCACGGCGAGCCGCCGGCCGCCATGAACCAGCGGACCGCGTCCGCGCCGTGCTGGTCCATGAGCGGGATGGGTTCGAGGGTGTTGCCCAGGTGCTTGGACATCTTCCGGCCGTCCTCGGCCAGGATGTGACCCAGGCAGACGACGTTCTCGTACGACGACTTGTCGAAGACCAGCGTGCCCACGGCCATGAGCGTGTAGAACCAGCCGCGGGTCTGGTCGATGGCCTCCGAGATGAACTGCGCCGGGTAGCGCTTCTCGAAGAGTTCCTTGTTCTGGTACGGGTAGCCCCACTGCGCGAACGGCATCGAGCCCGAGTCGTACCAGGCGTCGATGACCTCGGGGACGCGCGTCGCGGTCTGCTCGCAGGTGGGGCAGGGGAACGTGACCGTGTCGATGTACGGGCGGTGCGGGTCCAGGGACGACTGGTCGGTGCCGGAGAGGTCGGAGAGCTCCGCCAGGGAGCCTACGCACGTGAGGTGGTTGTCCTCGCAGCGCCAGATCGGGAGCGGGGTGCCCCAGTAGCGGTTGCGGGACAGCGCCCAGTCGATGTTGTTGTTCAGCCAGTCGCCGAAGCGGCCCTGCTTCACGGAGTCCGGGAACCAGTTCGTCCGCTCGTTCTCGCGCAGCATCGCGTCCTTGACCGCGGTGGTCCTGATGTACCAGGACGGCTGTGCGTAGTAGAGAAGCGCGGTGTGGCAGCGCCAGCAGTGCGGGTAGCTGTGCTCGTACGGGGTGTGGCGGAAGAGGAGACCGCGCGCGTCCAGGTCCGCGGTGAGGGCCTCGTCGGCCTTCTTGAAGAACTGGCCGCCGACGAGCGTGAGCTCGGGGGCGAAGGTGCCGTCGGGGAGGACCGGGTTCACTACCGGGAGGCCGTACGCCCGGCAGGTCTTCAGGTCGTCCTCACCGAAGGCCGGAGCCTGGTGGACCAAGCCCGTGCCGTCCTCCGTGGTGACGTAGTCGGCGTTCACCACGAAATGGGCCGGCTTTTCGAAGCCGACCAGGGCGAAGGGGCGCTCGTACGTCCAGCGCTCCATCTCCGCGCCGGTGAAGGTCTGGCCGGTCGGCTGCCAGTCTTCGCCCAGGGACTTCTCCAGGAGGGGCTGGGCCACTACCAGCTTTTCGTCGCCGTTCGTGGCCACCACGTAAGTGACGTCGGGGTGCGCCGCCACCGCCGTGTTGGAGACGAGGGTCCACGGAGTCGTTGTCCAGATCAGCAGCGACGCCTCACCCGCGAGCGGGCCCGAGGTGAGGGGGAAGCGGACGAAGACGGAGGGGTCGACTACCGTTTCGTAGCCCTGTGCCAGCTCGTGGTCGGACAGGCCCGTGCCGCAGCGGGGGCACCAGGGGGCTACGCGGTGGTCCTGGACCAGCAGGTCCTTGTTGAAGATCTCCTTCAGGGACCACCAGACCGACTGGACGTACGACGGATCCATGGTCCGGTACGCGTTGTCGAGGTCCGTCCAGTACCCCATGCGGGTCGTGAGCTCGGCGAAGGCGTCGGTGTGGCGGGTGACCGACTCGCGGCACTTCGCGTTGAATTCCGCGATGCCGTACGCCTCGATGTCCTTCTTGCCGTTGAAGCCGAGCTCCTTCTCGACGGCGAGCTCGACGGGCAGGCCGTGGCAGTCCCAGCCGGCCTTGCGGGCGACGTGATAGCCCCGCATGGTGCGAAAGCGCGGGAAGACGTCCTTGAAGACGCGGGCCTCGATGTGGTGCGCGCCCGGCATGCCGTTGGCGGTGGGCGGGCCCTCGTAGAACACCCACTCAGGGCGTCCCTCGGACTGTTCGAGACTCTTCGAGAAGACCTTGTTCTCGCGCCAGAATTCGAGCACGGCGTGCTCAAGGGCGGGCAGGTCGACCTGGGCGGGCACCTGGCGGTACAGCGACATCGATTCCTCCGGCGGACTGTGACTTCCGTCGGAGGGACGAGAGCGCTGTGCTGCTCCCGCGGTACCACCCTCCTTGGCCCCGGGCGGCGCCCGTGACCCCCTCATTGGGGCAGCGATGCCGGTTCTACTCGCCTTGCGTCCGTGGGCGGAGCCCACTGTTCAAAGCTTTCTTCCGGCGGCTCAGGGGTGATGCTTCACGTCGGGCCGGCCCCCGGGCTCACACCGTCCCCGGGTCGCTCTTGGCTGCGTACGACGCTACTCGTCCCCTTCGAGGCCTTTCGCTGCGCCCAGTGTACGGGCCGGGGGGCCGGGCGGCCGCCCCGTTTTCCGCGCGGCGCCGGGGCGTACACCGATAACCCGAATGGCCATACGCGGCCCGCGGACTCCGCCCGCATCCCCCGGAGCGGATTACCGGGCGGAGAGCTGGGCACAACCGATGCAGGCTCACCGTGTCCCGCGTACGGCGGGGCCCAACCGGCGGCGTGCCCCGTTGCCGCGGGGCTGGGGTCGACTTATCGTCCCAGCACGATGCGCGAGCAAGATCACAATATGTGAAGGGGCCGCGGCCATGGTGGCTAAGAAGACCGCCGCAGAGAGCGCAGACGGGATCGGCACGACGGAGCACGCGGACCACGCGGACAACGCAGCCGTCGCGAAGAAGGCCGTCGCGAAAAGGGCCGCTGCCAAGGAGACCGCCGCCAAGAAGAGCGCCGCGAAGAAGGCTGTGGCGAAGAAGGCGGCACCGGCCAAGAAGGCACCTGCCGAGAAGGCGGCTGCGAAGAGGGCCGCTCCTGCGGCCAAGGGGGCGGCTGCGGCCGCGGAAGAGACAGGAGCCAAGACGGTGGTTGCCAAGAAGACCGCGAGCAGGACCACGGGCGCCAAGAAGGCGGCCACGGCTACGACGACAGGGCTTCCCGCGTCCCTCACGGTCGCCCCGGCGGCCCCCGGCGAGCTCGCCGTCAGGCCGGGGGAGGATCCCTGGACCCCGGACGAGGTCGCCGAGGCGCGGGCCGCGCTGGAACAGGAGGTCGCCGGTCTCAGGGCCGAGATCATCGCGTCGGAGGAGGCGGTGACCGGACTGATGCGGGACTCCGGGGACGGCGCGGGCGACGACCAGGCCGACACCGGTACCAAGAACATCTCCCGCGAGTACGAGCTGGCACTGGCGGCCAGCGCCCGCGAACGTCTGGAACAGACCGAGCGGGCCCTGGAGCGGCTGGACGCGGGGACGTACGGACTCTGTGAGGTCTGCGGCAAGCCGATCGGCAAGGCGCGCATGCAGGCCTTCCCGCGCGCCACGCTCTGCGTCGAGGACAAGCAGAAGCAGGAGCGCCGCTACTGACACCACAAGTCTGTCCGTACGTGTGTGCCGTACCCTCGTGCTCAGTCAGGCACCTAGGTTGAGGGACTCACGTGGCAGAGGCGGAGCGCATCATCGGTACGCCGGATACCCCTGATGAGGTCGGGGGACCTGAGCCGGACGAGACCTCCGACGCGGCGGCCCCCGGCACGGCTGCGGACGAGCAGCCGGCGGGCAGGGGCAAGCGCAGGATCGCTGTGCTGTTCACGGTGGCCCTGGTGGCCTACGTACTGGATCTGAGCACCAAGATGCTCGTGGTGGCCAAGCTGGAGCATCACGAGCCGATCCAGGTCATCGGTGACCTGCTGAGGTTCGAGGCGATCAGGAACGCCGGCGCCGCGTTCGGCATCGGCGAGGCCTTCACCGTCATCTTCACGGCCATCGCGGCCGCCGTGATCGTGGTGATCGCCCGGCTCGCGCGCAAGCTCTACAGCCTGCCCTGGGCCATCGCGCTCGGCCTGCTGCTCGGTGGCGCGCTCGGCAACCTCACCGACCGGATCTTCCGCTCGCCCGGCGTCTTCAAGGGCGCCGTGGTGGACTTCATCGCCCCGGCGAACTTCGCGGTCTTCAACCTCGCGGACTCGGCGATCGTGTGCGGCGGCATTCTGATTGTGATCCTGTCGTTCCGGGGGCTGGACCCCGACGGGACCGTTCACAAGGACTGACAAGGCATACTCGACGGGTGAGTACCATTCCCGAGTTCCGCACCCTGCCCGTACCCGATGGCCTTGAGGGCGAGCGCGTCGACGCCGCCATTTCCCGGATGTTCGGGTTTTCCCGTACGAAGGCGGCCGAGCTTGCCGCCGCCGGGAAGGTTCAGGTCGACGGGGCGGTGGTCGGGAAGTCCGAGCGGGTCCACGGCGGGGCCTGGCTCGAGGTGGAGATGCCGCAGGCCGCAGCCCCCGTACAGATCGTCGCCGAGCCCGTCGAGGGCATGGAGATCGTGCATGACGACGACGACATCGTCGTCATAGACAAGCCCGTCGGCGTCGCCGCCCACCCCAGCCCCGGCTGGACCGGCACCACCGTCATCGGCGGGCTCGCCGCCGCCGGGTACCGCATCTCGACGTCGGGCGCCGCCGAGCGCCAGGGCATCGTGCACCGCCTCGACGTCGGTACGTCGGGCCTCATGGTCGTGGCCAAGTCGGAGCGGGCGTACACGCTGCTCAAGGCGCAGTTCCGGGACCGGGTCGTCGTGAAGAAGTACCACGCGCTGGTCCAGGGCCACCCCGACCCGATGAGCGGCACGATCGACGCCCCGATCGGGCGCCACCCCAACCACGACTACAAGTGGGCCGTGACGGCCGAGGGCAAGCCTTCCGTCACGCACTACGACCTGATCGAGGCCTTCAGGGCCGCGTCGCTCCTCGACATCAAGCTGGAGACCGGGCGTACGCACCAGATCCGCGTGCACATGTCCGCTCACCGCCACCCGTGCGTGGGTGACCTGACGTACGGCGCCGACCCGACGATGGGCAAGCGGCTCGGCCTGACGCGGCAGTGGCTGCACGCGATGCGGCTCGGCTTCGAGCACCCGTCGGACGGGCAGTGGGTCGAGTTCGAGAGCTCGTACCCCGCCGACCTCCAGAAGGCGCTGGATGTGATCCGCGCCGAGAGCGAGTGAGCGCGCGGCGATGAGTACGTCCGCCGCGTACGTCGTCCGGATCGCTGACGGGCCTGCCGACATGGAAGCCTGTTTCGCCGTACGCAAGCAGGTCTTCGTCGTCGAGCAGCGGGTGCCCGCCGACATCGAGTACGACGCGTACGACGCCGGCGCGGTGCACGTCCTGGCCGTGACCGGCGACGGGCTGCCGCTCGGCACGGGGCGGCTGCTGTACGGGGCCGCCGCGGCCGGCAAGACCGGCGGGGACGAGTCGGTCGGCTCGCTCGGCAGGCTGGCCGTCCGCCGCGAGGCGCGCGGGCTCGGCGTCGGGGCGGCGCTGGTGCGGGCGATCGAGGGCGCGGCGCGGGAGCGGGGGCTGCGCGCGGTGGACCTGCACGCGCAGACGCACGCGCTCGGCTTCTACGAGCGGCTCGGGTACGCCGGGTACGGGCCGGAATTCCCGGACGCGGGCATTCCGCACCAGGCGATGAGGCGCGGGTTGTAGGCGCGGCTCAGCGCGCTCATGGGGTCACAGCTCAAGGCTGTGGCCCCATTTCGCTGCCCGCTGATGGTGGGGAAAGGGGCGCCGGGGCTGTCCAGAGCCGGCGTCTGGATCCGGCAGCGGATCCGGGAGTAGTGGCACGCTTGGGGTCTTGATCGGCGCTGATCGTCGCTGATCGTCATTGATTGTCGAGATTCCGAACCGCCGGAAGGTGCACCGTGGATCAATTGGCCCTGCTGTTCCTGCTGTTGCTCGGGGCCGTCGTCACGGTGCCGCTCGGGGAACGTCTCGGGCTGCCGGCGCCGGTACTGATGACGCTCGCCGGAATCGTTCTGGCGCTGCTGCCGTTCGTACCGAACGTCGAGATCCCGCCCGAGTACATCCTGCCGCTGGTCCTGCCGCCGCTGCTGTACGCCGCCGTACAGCGCACCTCGTGGCGGCAGTTCGCCGCGAACATCAGGCCCATCCTGCTGCTCGCAGTGGCGCTCGTCTTCGTGACGATGGCCGCCGTGGCCGCCGTCGCGGGCGCCCTCGTGCCGGGGCTGCCGCTGGCCGCGGCCATCGCGCTGGGGGCGCTCGTCGCCCCGCCCGACCCGATCGCGGCGACTGCCGTGGCCGGTTCGTTGGGGCTGCCGCGGCGGCTCGTGTCGATCCTGGAGGGCGAGGGGCTGTTCAACGATGTGACGGCCATCGTGCTCTATCACGTGGCGATCGCGGCGGCGGTGAGCGGAACGTTCTCCTGGCCGGTCGCGGTCGGCGAGCTCTTTCTCTCCGCTCTCGTCGCCGTCGTCGTCGGGTTCGGGCTCGGCTGGACGACCGACAAGCTGATGGGCTACCTCGGCGATGCGACCCTGCAGATCAGCCTGACGCTGCTGGCGCCCTTCGTCGCCTATGTGCTGGCGGAGGAGTTCAAGGGCTCCGGCGTGCTCGCCGTACTCGTCATCGCGCTGTATCTGGCCGAGCACGCCGTCGACGCCGACGACGTACTCGGCCGCATCGCCGGACGGACCTTCTGGCAGATCGTCGACACCCTGGTCACCGGTGTCGCGTTCGGGCTGATCGGCCTGGAGCTGCACAACGTCTTCGGTACGGCTGACGACCGCCTGGGCGAGATGCTCGGCTGGGGCGGAGCGATCGTCGCGGTGGTCGTCGGCGTACGGCTGGCGTGGCTGCTGCCGGCGACCTGGCTGGCCAAGCGGCTGCACACGCTGCGGGACTACGACGAGGACATTCCCGTCAGCTGGCGGGAGACCGTCGTCATGTGGTGGTCGGGGATGCGGGGCGTGGCGTCGGTCGCGCTGGCGCTGGCGATTCCGCTGAAGACGGCCGACGGTTCGCCGTTCCCGGCGCGGGACGAGATCATCTTCATCGCGTTCTCGGTCATCCTGACGACACTCGTCGTCCAGGGGCTCACGCTGCCGTGGCTGGTGCGCAGGCTCGGCGTACGCGCGGACACGGGGGCGGAGCGCGAGCTCGAACACGGGCTCGCGGTACGGGCCGCCAAGGCCGCCAAGCGCAGGCTCAAGGAGATCCAGGACGTCGAGGACCTGCCCGAGGACGTCCTGGAGCGGCTCCTGCGTGGTGCGTTCGACATCGGGGCGAGGATCAGTCCGGACATCGTGGACGACGAGCGGCGCGAGGCGTACGCGCAGCGCGTCGAGCGGGTGAAGTCCGTGCACCGGATCCAGCGCGAGATGATGTCGGCGGCGCGGCACGAGGTGCTGTCCGCACGGAACGAACCGGGGGCGGACCCGGAGGTTGTCGACCGCAATGAGTGCCGCCGTGAGGATTCCGTGGGTCATGCCCCGACGGTATGGATCAACCGGGCATCAGTACGCATCACTTGGACGTGCGCAGCCTGCGGTAGGCGCCTCCCGACGAGTCACCCGCGGCCCGTGCGCGGGGTCGTGTCGGTCGTGTCGGTCGTGTCGTCCTCGGCACGCGTGATCGCCTCCGGCGGGCGGTGGCCGTTGCCGTTCGGGGGGTGGGCCGCCGGGGCCGTGGCGATGCGGGGGAGGGCATACGGGTGCTTCTCGGCCAGCCAGCCGATCAGCTGCTCGCGAACCGTGCATCGCACCGTCCAGACGTCGTCCGCGTCCTTGGCCGTGACGACCGCCCGTACCTGCATGGTGTTCGGCGTCGTATCGGTGACCGCCAGGCCCCAGTCGCGGCCGTCCCACGCCTTGCACGTGCCCAGGATCTCCTGGAGCTTCTCCCGCATCAGGTCCACCGGCGCGCTGTGGTCGAGGTGGAAGAAGACCGTGCCGGTCATCTGGGCGCCGCCGCGCGACCAGTTCTCGAACGGCTTGCTGGTGAAGTACGACACCGGCATGGTGATCCGCCGCTCGTCCCAGGTCCGTACGGCCAGGAACGTGAGCGTGACCTCCTCCACCGTGCCCCATTCGCCGTCCACGACCACCGTGTCCCCTATGCGCACCATGTCACCGAAGGCGATCTGGAAGCCGGCGAAGAGGTTGCCGAGGGTCGACTGGGCCGCGACACCGGCCACGATGCCGATGATTCCGGCCGAGGCGAGCATCGACGTACCGATCGTCCGCATGCCGGGGAAGGTCATCAGCATCGCGCCGACCGCCACCACCGCCACGACCGCGGTCACGATCCGCATGATCAGCGTGACCTGGGTGCGGACGCGCCGTACCCGGGCCGGATCGCGGGTCGAGGACGCGTAGCGCGCGTACGACGATTCCACGATGGCGGAGGCGATCCGCACCACCAGCCACGCACTGGCACCGATCAGCACCAGCGAGAGCGTCTGGCCGATACCGGCCCTGTGGTCCTGGACCATCCTCAGGTCGGTCTTCGCGTACGCCCCTCTCAGGACCGCGGCGAGCAGCAGCACCTGCAGTGGGACGCGGCAGCGGCGCAGCAGGCCCCACAGGGGGGTCTCGTGGTGACGGGCATCGGTCCGGCGCAAAAGGAGATCGGCGGCCCAGCCGACGAGCAGCGTGAGCGCGACCGAGCCACCAATGACCAGCAACGGGCGCAGTACGTTCTCCATGACTCCGACGCTAAATGGGAGGATGACGGGATGGACATCATGCTTTTCCACTCCGTCTGCGGTCTGCGCCCGGCGGTGCACGCCGCGGCAGAGCGGCTACGTGCCGCCGGGCACCAGGTGCACGTGCCCGACCTCTTCGACGGGCAAACCGCCGAAACCGTGGAGGAGGGTATGGCGATCAAGGACGGCATCGGCCGGGACGAGCTGCTGCGGCGCGCCGTCCTCGCCGCTGCCCCGCACTCCGAGAGCGGTCTGGTGTACGCCGGTTTCTCCTTCGGCGGGTCCGTCGCGCAGAATCTGGCGCTCGGTGACGAGAAGGCCCGTGGGCTGCTGCTTCTGCACGGCACCTCGGACATCGCGGACGACGCTTCGGCGCAGGGTCTGCCCGTACAGCTGCATGTCGCGGACCCCGATCCCTTCGAGTCCGACGACTGGCTGAACGCCTGGTATCTGCGGATGCGGCGGGCCGGCGCTGACGTGGAGATCTATCGCTATCCGGGGGCCGGGCACCTCTACACCGACCCGGAGCTGCCGGACTACGACGCCGAAGCGGCGACGACGACGTGGAAGGTCGCAGCCGGCTTCCTGGCGACGCTGTAGAGCGGCGCGAGGCCCCGCGCGTACCCGCTGCGGCGGGAAGCGCGAGGCCTCGGCCTGCTGGTTCGGTCAGCCGGCGCGGTACGCCGTCCAGTTGTCGGCCATCCGCGTCACCTGGCCGGTCGTGAACTGGTACATGCAGTTGTCGTACGTGTAGTCCATGAAGTTGTGGACCGGGTCGACGCCGGGCTTGCTGGCGCAGGAGTCACGGCCGGTCGGGCACTGGTACGCCGCGCTCTTCTCGGCCGGGGTGTCGGTGACGTAGTCGCCGTTGCCGTTACAGCCGCCCTGGAAGGTGTGGTAGAGCCCCAGCCAGTGGCCGACCTCGTGGGTGGCGGTGTCGCCCTCGTTGTAGTTGGCGGAGCTGCCGCCCGGGAGCGACTTGTCGAGGACGACGACGCCGTCCATGGTCGGGTTTGACTGGTACGAGCTCGGGAAGGTCGCCCAGCCGAGCAGTCCGCCGCTGAGGTTGGCGGTGTAGAAGTTGAGCGCGCCGGCGCCGCCCTGACGCAGGGCGGCCTTCATCTCCTTCTCGGCGGTCGAGCCGGACGCCAGGTTGTACCAGGAGGCGTTGTCCGTGTAGTCCGTGGCGGCCAGCGTGAACTGGAAGTTGGAGTTGGCGTTTCCGGTGCCCTGGCCGCCGAACGCCGAGTTGAGGACCGCCATCTGGTTGTTGATGTCGGTCGTCGTCAGTTTGCCGGTGGTGCCGCTGTGAATGACGTGGAAGTACACCGGGATGTTCGTCACGGCGGTGGCCGAGAAGTCCCTGGCGGCGCCGCCCGACGTGCGCAGCTTGTCGAGTCTCCTGCGCAGGTCCGCGTCCATGGCCTGGGCCTTGGCGGCCGTGACCTCGTTGGGCTCGTGGGCGTGCTGGTCGCCCGAGGGACGCGCCTCGCGGGCGGTGGCGCTCGCGTGGGTCTCCTCGACGCACTTCTCGGCCTTCTCGGCGGGCGCCTTGGCGACGGCGATGCCGGCGGGTGCGGACAGGGTGGACAGGGCCAGGGTTCCAGCCATTACCGCCGTACCTATGAACCGCTTGCGCAGAAGGGGGGATATACGGGCAAGAGCACGCACGTTGACTCCTCGCGGGGGTGGGCGAGGGTGGGTTGTTCCTCGCCGCTGCCCGGAGGTTATGTGTGCATGTCAGATCTCGATGAGAAGCGATCAAGCCCAATCAATCCTCAGAGCAATTGGGACATCGGGACGAAAACTTTCAGCCTGGTCCAGACTTTGAGATGCGCAGGTAAGGCCTGGGGCTACCGAGGCGGGTGGTGTGTCCGCATTCGGATGGCGGATTAACACCACCCGCCTCCTGGCGTGATCTGCTCGCAACAGGTTGCTTGGTGGCTGAAAATCGCCTGTCAGCGAACCGGCTGGTTCACCCGCTCGACCTTCTGCGTTCCGCTGAGCGTGCGGTACGAGCGCGTCCAGCGCGCGGTCGCGTCCTGACGTGTCTTGTCGGAGATGACGAAGTAGTCCATCTGCGAGCGCTCGCCCGTGACGTCGAGGACGCCGAAGCCGTGAGAGTCCATGTCCAGCCACTTCACATGGCGGTTGGCGGCCTTGACCGCCGTGGCGGCGACCAGCGAGACGGTCTGGGGCGCGACGTGCAGGATGTCGTCGAGGTTGTCCGAGGAGACCGAGGTGACCACGAACTCGGTCGCCGCCGACGGCGAGATCGGATACGTCGCCGCTCTGACCGGTACGTCGTTGGCCCATGCCATGTGGATGTCACCGGTCAGGAAGACCGTGTTCTTGATCGCCCGGTCCCTGAGGTGGGTGATCAGCTCCTTGCGGTCGTCGGTGTAGCCGTCCCACTGGTCGACGTTGACCGCGAGTCCTTCCTTGGGCAGACCGAGCAACTCGGCCAGCGGCTCCAGCAGATGGGCCGGTACGGAGCCGAAGGCCACCGGCGAGATCATCACCGACGTACCGACCAGCTTCCAGACGGCGTCGGAGGAGGTGAGCCCGGACTTGAGCCAGTCGAGCTGGGCACGGCCCGTGATCGTACGCTCGGGGTCGTCGACCGAGCCGTTGCCGATTTTCGCCTGCTGGGAGCGGAACGACCTCAGGTCGAGCAGGTGCAGATCGGCCAGCTTGCCGAAGCGCAGCCGTCGGTAGACGGTGCCCTCCGTGGAGGCGCGGACCGGCATCCACTCGAAGTACGCCTGCTTCGCGGCGGCCACGCGCGCGGACCACTCGCCCTCCGCGCCCGGCGTGTGGTTCTGCGCGCCGCCCGACCAGGCGTCGTTGGCCATTTCGTGGTCGTCCCAGATGGCTATGACCGGGTGCGCGGCGTGCAGCGCCTGGAGATCGGCGTCGGTCTTGTACTTGCCGTGGCGGGTGCGGTAGTCGGCGAGGGTGAGGATCTCGTGGGCCGGCTCGTGCTGCCGTACGACGGCCGGGGGCGCGGGGTAGCCGCCCGTCGCGTACTCGTACAGGTAGTCGCCGAGGTGGAGGACCGCGTCGAGGTCGGCGCGGGCGGCGAGATGCCGGTACGCCGAGAAGTAACCCGACTCCCAGTTGGCGCAGGAGACGACGCCGAAGCGCACGCCGGGCGTGTCGGCGTCGGCGGCCGGAGCGGTGCGGGTGCGGGCGGTGGGGGACACGACCTCGCCCGCGGTGAAGCGGAAGTAATAGGCGGCTCCCTGAGCCAAGCCCCTTACGTCGACCTTGACGGTGTGGTCGGCCGCCGCGCTCGCGGTTGTCGTACCGCGGGCGACGGTCTTCGAGAACCCCTTGTCCTCGGCGACCTCCCAACTCACCGCCACATCGGGCCCCTTGCCGGAGCCCGGCCCGGCGTCAGGGGTGGGAGTTATTCGGGTCCACAGGAGGACACCGTCGGGCAACGGGTCGCCGGAAGCGACTCCATGGAGGAATGCGGGTCTCTGTACGGCGTCGGCAGCAGCGGCTCCGGAACTCGTACCGGCGACGACAGGGGCGGCGACAGCGGTGGCGGCGGCGGCCTTGAGGGCCGTGCGGCGGCTGGGAGATGAAGCGAATCGACTGGTCACAGCCGTACATTACTGATCAGTACGGCCCAAGGGTGGGCAAACGCAAGAACGTTCGCCCGCCCTTGGGTGAAGTGCCGTGCGGCCGCTACGCCTTGAGGGCCTTGTCGATCGCCGCCTTGAACTCCGCAGGCGCCATGGGCGGGTTCTCGCCGTCCGAACCGGTGACCTTCTCGCCGTCCATCTTGAGCGTCGGCGTCCCCTTCACACCGCTCTTGTCGAAGGTGTCCGACATCTTCAGCGCCCAGGCGTCGAAGGTGCCGTCCTGCACGTTCCGCTGGAACTTCTTGTTGCCCTTCAAAGCGTCCACCTCGTCGGCCACCTTGATCAGGTAGTCGTCCTTCGCGAACTTGTCGTCCTGCTCCTCGGGGTGGTTCTTCTGCGAGTACAGCGCGCCCTTGTACTCCAGGAACGCCTCGGGGCTGACGTCGAGCGCGGCGCCCAGCGCGCTCAGCGCGTTCCGCGAGCCCTCACCGGGGATGGTCGTGTCGATGAAGGTGGCGCCGATGTACTTGACCTTGTACTTGCCGGCGTCGACGTCCTTCAGAATCGTCTCGCCGTTGGCCTGCTCGAACGTGGCGCAGACGGGGCAGCGCGAGTCCTCGTACAGCTCCAGCGTCTTCTTGGCGTCCTTCTTGCCGACGACGACGGTCGTGCCGTCCTTGCCCGTGGTGTTCGCCGGAGCGGTGACCTGCTTCTGGTTCTTGGCGGCCTCCCAGGCGGACGGCTTGTTCGCCTGCATGACGCCGTAGCCGACGCCGCCGGCCACCGCCAGGACGCCGACGATCGAAAGGGCGACGATCAGCTGGCGGCGGGTCCTGTCCTTCTTGGCCTGACGCTCGCGCTCGGCGCGCAGCCGCTCGCGGGCCGCTGCCTTGTTGGCCTGGTTGTTGCGTGCACTCATGGTCGTGTTCTCCGTAAGTCCGTAAGGGGGACTGGGTGGCTGGACTGGGGGCTGCTGGGCTCAGGCGAAAACGGGTGCCGAGCGCGGCGGACCCCTGCGTCCTACGGAGTGCACGAACAGGCGGCCGGGGGAGGCGGTGCGGGCCCGGCGGGTGGGCCGCACCGCGCGGCGTACGGGCCAGTGGGCCGCGCCGGTCGCGGCGACGGCGATCAGCAGCGGCCGGAAGGTGAACGCGGCCAAGGTCCGCACGAGACCCGCGAGCGCCGCCTCACCGCGCCGCAGCCAGGCCGCGGCGAGCAGCCCCACCGTGACGTGGGCGGCGAGCAGCAGCCAGGGCAGGGCGGGGTCGGGGGAGCTGAGGAGGGCGGCGGCGCTCTCCTGGGGGCCCGTGACCCGTACGAGCGGAGCACCGAGCCCGCCCTTCGCGCCGCCGCCGCACAGCACGTCGAATCCGACCGAACGCAAAGAGCCCGCGACCGGGCCGCCCGCAGCCCCGTAACAGAGGTGCTGTCCGGTGGTGAAGACCGTGTCGGCGGCCAGCTCCAGCGGTACGAGCAGACCGGCGATGGCGCCGAAGCCGCGCTCCCGGCCCGCCAGTGCGTACGCGACGGCGAACACGGTGGCCGCGATCCCGGCCACCACGGTCAGCGGCAGCGGGACCCGGGAGAGCAGCACATGGGACGCGGCGGAGAGCGTGACGACGAGCGCGGTGAAAAGCGCCGCACGCACCGCCCTCAGCTGCGTCCCCGATACGTCCATAGCCCGTGAGTTTGCCACGGGTTCCTGTAAGAGAGCCCTAAAGGCGTGACGGTGGGCCGGTCAGAGGCCGGGGATCCGGCCGTTGCGGAACAGGTCGACGAAGATCTGGTGATCGGCCCGCGCCCGCGCTCCGTAGGAGTGCGCGAAGTCCACCAGCAGGTCCCCGAAGTTGTCCTCGTCGCCCGCGATCGCCGCGTCGATCGCGCGCTCGGTGGAGAACGGCACCAGCGAGTGGCCGCTCTCGTCGTCCGCCGCCGAGTGCATGGTTGCGGTCGCCCTCCCGAGGTCGGCGACGACCGCCGCGATCTCCTCCACCTCGTCGATGTCCGACCAGTCCAGGTCCACGGCGTACGGCGAGACCTCCGCGACCAGCTGCCCCGTTCCGTCCAGCTCGGTCCACCCCAGCCACGGGTCCGCGTGCGCCTGGAGGGCGCGCTGCGAGATCACCGTGCGGTGCCCCTCGTGCTGGAAGTAGTCACGCACGGCGCTGTCGGTGATGTGCCGGGAGACCGCCGGGGTCTGTGCCTGCTTCATGTAGATCACGACGTCGTTCTCGAGGGCGTCGCTGTTGCCTTCGAGCAGGATGTTGTACGAGGGCAGGCCGGCGGACCCTATTCCGATGCCGCGCCGCCCGACGACGTCCTTCACGCGGTAGGAGTCGGGGCGCGTCAGGCTGGCCTCGGGCAGCGTCTCCAGATAGCCGTCGAAGGCCGCGAGGACCTTGTAGCGGGTGGCGGCGTCGAGGTCGACCGAGGTGCCGTCGGCGGCGAAGCGGCGCTCGAAGTCGCGGATCTCGGTCATCGATTCGAGCAGCCCGAAGCGGGTCAGCGAGCGGGCCGAGCGCAGCGCGCCGAGCAGCGGGCCCTCGGCCGTGTCCAAGGTGAAGGGCGGCACCTCGTCGTTCTTCGCTCCGGTCGCCAGGGCGTGGATGCGCTCGCGGTAGGCGGCGGCGTACGTCCGCACCAGATCGGTGATCTGGTCGTCGCTGAGGGCCTTGGTGTAGCCGATGAGCGCGACGGAGGCGGCGAAGCGCTTGAGGTCCCAGGTGAAGGGGCCGACGTACGCCTCGTCGAAGTCGTTGACGTTGAAGATCAGCCGGCCCTGGGAGTCCATGTACGTGCCGAAATTCTCGGCGTGCAGGTCGCCGTGGATCCACACCCGCCCGGTGCGCTCGTCCAGGTACGGGCCGGCGTTCTGCTCGCGTTCCAGATCGGCGTAGAACAGGCCGGCCGTGCCCCGGTAGAAGGCGAAGGCGGAGGCGGCCATCTTGCGGAACTTCACCCGGAAGGCGGCCGGGTCGGCGGCCAGGAGCCTGCCGAACGCGGCCTCGAAGACGGCGAGGATCTGCTCGCCGCGCTGAGTTGCGTCTGTCTGCTGGACCGACATCGCCGGTGGCCTCCTGGTGCATGACGTACATGGCAAATGGGACAGGTGATTCCCCTGTCCAACGCCCGACCGTACTCGTGAGTGCCCCCTCGTTGTCAGTCCGCCGAAGTAGACTTCCGAGCTGTCCACCCAACCTGTCACCGACCGTTTTGCCGGAGGCCTTCACCGTGACCAAGCCGCCCTTTACGCACCTCCACGTTCACACCCAGTACTCGCTGCTGGACGGTGCCGCGCGGCTCAAGGACATGTTCGAGGCCTGCAACGAGATGGGCATGTCGCACATCGCGATGACCGACCACGGCAACCTGCACGGGGCGTACGACTTCTTCCATTCGGCGAAGAAGGCGGGTGTGACGCCGATCATCGGGATCGAGGCGTACGTCGCCCCCGAGTCGCGGCGCAACAAGCGGCGTATCCAGTGGGGCCAGCCGCACCAGAAGCGTGACGACGTGTCCGGTTCCGGTGGATATACGCACAAGACGATCTGGGCGGCGAACAAGACCGGCCTGCACAACCTCTTCCGGCTCTCCTCGGACGCGTACGCCGAGGGATGGCTGACGAAGTGGCCGCGCATGGACAAGGAGACGATCTCCCAGTGGTCGGAGGGCCTGATCGCCTCCACCGGGTGTCCGTCGGGCGAGGTGCAGACACGGCTGCGGCTCGGGCAGTTCGACGAGGCAGTACAGGCCGCGTCGGACTACAAGGACATCTTCGGCGAGGGCAAGTACTTCCTGGAACTGATGGACCACGGCATCGAGATCGAGCGCCGGGTCCGTGACGGGCTGCTGGAGATCGGCAAGAAGCTGGGCATTCCGCCGCTCGTCACGAACGACTCGCACTACACCTACGCCAACGAGGCGACCGCGCACGACGCGCTGCTCTGCATCCAGACCGGCAAGAACCTCTCCGACCCGGACCGCTTCCGCTTCGACGGCACCGGCTACTACCTGAAGTCGACCGACGAGATGTACGCCGTCGACTCCTCCGACGCCTGGCAGGAGGGCTGCGCCAATACGCTCCTGGTCGCGCAGCAGATCGACACGGAGGGCTGGTTCAAGGAGCGGAACCTGATGCCCAAGTTCGAGGTGCCCGAGGGCTTCACCGAGGTGACGTGGTTCCGCGAGGAGACCATGCGCGGCATGGCCCGGCGCTACCCGAACGGCATCCCGGACGACCGGCTCAAGCAGGTCGAGTACGAGATGAAGATCATCATCGACATGGGCTTCCCGGGGTACTTCCTCGTGGTCGCCGACTTCATCATGTGGGCCAAGAACAACGGCATCGCGGTCGGTCCGGGACGTGGCTCCGCGGCCGGTTCGATCGTCGCGTACGCCATGGGCATCACCGACCTCGACCCGATCGAGCACGGCCTGATCTTCGAGCGGTTCCTCAACCCCGAGCGCATCTCCATGCCCGATGTCGACATCGACTTCGACGAGCGCAGGCGCGGTGAGGTGATCCGGTACGTGACGGAGAAGTACGGCGCCGACAAGGTCGCCATGATCGGCACGTACGGAAAGATCAAGGCCAAGAACGCGATCAAGGACTCCGCGCGCGTCCTCGGCTACCCGTACGCGATGGGCGACCGGCTCACCAAGGCCATGCCCGCCGACGTACTCGGCAAGGGCATCGACCTCAACGGCATCACCGACCCGAAGCACCCGCGCTACAGCGAGGCGGGCGAGATCCGGGCGATGTACGAGAACGAGCCGGACGTGAAGAAGGTCATCGACACGGCAAAGGGCGTCGAGGGCCTGGTCCGGCAGATGGGTGTGCACGCGGCCGGCGTGATCATGTCCAGCGAGACGATCACCGACCATGTGCCCGTCTGGGTGCGGCACACCGACGGCGTGACGATCACGCAGTGGGACTACCCGAGCTGCGAGGCGCTCGGCCTGCTGAAGATGGACTTCCTGGGCCTTCGCAACCTCACGATCATGGACGACGCCGTCAAGATGGTGAAGTCCAACAAGGGCATCGACCTGGAGCTGCTCAGCCTCCCGCTGGACGACCCGGCGACGTACGAGCTGCTGTGCCGCGGTGACACGCTCGGCGTGTTCCAGTTCGACGGCGGCCCGATGCGGTCCCTGCTGCGGCTGATGAAGCCCGACAACTTCGAGGACATTTCCGCGGTTTCGGCCCTGTACCGGCCGGGCCCTATGGGCATGAACTCGCACACGAACTACGCGCTGCGCAAGAACGGCCAGCAGGAGATCACGCCGATCCACCCGGAGCTGGAGGAGCCGCTCAAGGAGGTCCTCGGCCTCACCCACGGCCTGATCGTGTACCAGGAGCAGGTGCAGAAGGCCGCGCAGATCATCGCCGGTTACTCGCTCGGCGAGGCCGACATCCTGCGCCGCGTCATGGGCAAGAAGAAGCCTGACGAGCTCCAGAAGAACTTCGTTCTCTTCCAGGCGGGCGCGAAGAAGAAGGGGTACTCCGACGCGGCGATCCAGGCGCTGTGGGACGTGCTGGTGCCCTTCGCCGGATACGCGTTCAACAAGGCGCACTCGTCGGCGTACGGGCTGGTCACCTACTGGACGGCGTACCTCAAGGCGAACTACCCCGCCGAGTACATGGCGGCGCTGCTGACCTCGGTCAAGGACGACAAGGACAAGTCGGCCGTCTACCTGAACGAGTGCCGGCGCATGGGCATCAAGGTGCTGCCGCCGAATGTGAACGAGTCGCAGTCGAACTTCGCGGCGCAGGGCGACGACGTGATCCTGTTCGGCCTGACCGCCATCCGCAACGTCGGCCAGAACGTCGTGGACTCGATCATCCGGTGCCGGAAGGCGAAGGGGAAGTACAGCTCGTTCCCGGACTTCCTCGACAAGGTCGAGGCGGTCGTCTGCAACAAGCGGACCGTCGAATCGCTCATCAAGGCCGGTGCCTTCGACGAGATGGGGCACACCCGCAAGGGCCTCGTCGCGCACCACGAGCCGATGATCGACAACGTGGTGCAGGTCAAGCGCAAGGAGGCGGAAGGGCAGTTCGACCTCTTCGGCGGCATGGGCGAGGAGGAGAGCGACGAGCCGGGCTTCGGGCTGGATGTGGAGTTCTCCGACATCGAGTGGGAGAAGTCCTATCTGCTCGCACAGGAGCGGGAGATGCTCGGCCTGTACGTCTCCGACCACCCGCTCTTCGGCATCGAGCACGTGCTGAGCGACAAGGCCGACGCCGCGATCTCGCAGCTCACCGGCGGTGAGCACTCCGACGGCGCGATCGTCACCATCGGCGGCATCATCTCAGGCCTTCAGCGCAAGATGACCAAGCAGGGCAACGCCTGGGCGATCGCGACCGTCGAGGACCTGGCCGGCTCCATCGAGTGCATGTTCTTCCCGGCGACGTACCAACTGGTCTCGACCCAGCTCGTCGAGGACACCGTGGTCTTCGTCAAGGGCCGACTCGACAAGCGCGAGGACATTCCGCGGCTCGTGGCGATGGAACTGATGGTTCCGGACGTGTCCTCCGCGGGGACCAACGCGCCGGTGGTCCTCACCATCCCGACGGTGAAGGTGACGCCGCCGATGGTGACCAAGCTCGATGAGATCCTCAAGCACCACCGGGGCAACACGGAGGTCCGGATCAAGCTCCAGGGAGCACGCAAGACGACGGTGCTGCGGCTCGACCGGCACCGCGTGCAGCCGGATCCGGCGCTCTTCGGGGACCTGAAGGTGCTGCTCGGGCCGTCCTGCCTGGCGGGCTGAGGCTGAGCGCGCACGGAGAAGGGGCACACCCGTCGTCACGGGTGTGCCCCTTCTTCATGTACCTGCGCGGCGTGATCAGTTGTGGCCGAAGCGCCGCTGGTGCTTACGGGCAACATCAGCAGGGCTGCCCTGAGCGTGCGTCTGCGGCTGGGCGTGGGACTCGAAGGCACTGTCCTTGGCGTGCTCGGTTCCACGCACCACCGAGGACGCGCGGTCCTGTGGGGCGCCCTGCTTGCGATTCTTGTTCTTGGCCATGGTGCTGCCTCCTGTGGGGGTTCTGGGGGCCAGGGCCGGGACCAGATTCACACAGGCCGACATAGCTCGCATTTTGGATCATTACCGTGCGTAATTGGGGCTGTTACGAAGCAACTTCGGGATCCGCCACGCCGATGATCGAGTTCCGGCCGTTAACCCTTACGCAGTCGGGCAGACTCGAAGGAAGCCCAACGCCTGAAGCACTGCCGAAGCACCCCCTGAGCACCTGAGCACCTTTCGATCCCGAGGTTCCCGAAAGAGGGTGGAACGCGTGGACCGCTGCGTCGTCCTGGTGGACGCCGGCTATCTGCTGGGCGCCGCCGCGAGCCTGCTCGCCGGAGAACCGGCCCGCTCCCGCATCAGCGTGGATCACGCGGCCCTCATTCAGGGCCTGCGAGAACGGGCAGAAGCGGATACGGAACAGCCGCTGCTTCGCATCTACTGGTTCGACGGCGCACCCGACCGCGTTCCCCAGCCGGAGCACCGGCGGCTGCGCGTCATGCCGCGCGTGACGGTCAGGTTGGGCGCTCTGACCCGGAGCGACGGGCGGTGGGCGCAGAAGGGCGTCGACGCGGCGATGCACGCGGAACTGACCGAGCTGGCCAGAAATCGCGCCTGTTCGGACATTGTGCTGGTGACCGGCGACGGGGATCTGCTACCGGGGCTGATGTCGGCGAAGGAGCACGGCGTAGCGGTGCACCTGTGGGCCGTGCAGGCCGCCGACGGGGACTACAACCAGTCCGAGGACCTGGTCGCCGAGGCCGACGAGCGGCGTGTCCTGGACCGCGTCTGGATCACGAAAGCCGTACGGGCCAAGGACCTCACCGGGATCTGCGCGCCGCCACCGGTGCCGCGGCCGGAAATCGCCGCGATTCTGTCCGCACCGCTGCCGGAGTCGGCGCTCGCAGCTTCGGCGGAACGGGCCGAGCGGGCCGAGCGGGCGGCGCACACCCAGGCTCAGGCTCAGGCACGGGCCGGCGCTCAAGCGGCGGGTGCGGGCACCGCACGGAACGGATCCCCGGGGGCAGCGGATTGCGCGGCCCCACCGGCCCCGGAACCGTCCACTGCCGCCGCGAACGGTTCCGAGGACGGCGCGCACCCGGCGCACGGCACCAAGGGCGTGCCGACCCCGAAGGACCTCGCGAGCCTGCGCGGGCCCGGCACGCAGGCGGCGCAGCATCCGCATCCGAACACCGCCCCGGCGGCGGGCGCCGCCACCGGGGCCACCTTGCGCTGGTCGTCCGACAAGGGCTGGGTGGAGCGTCCGGGCAACGGCAGCGCGCTGGGCGAGCCGGCCGAGACCGCCTCGCTGCCGACGCTGGCGCAGCTGACCAGCGCGGAGCAGCGCTGGGCGGACCGTGAAGAGGACATCACGACGGTCGGCGGCGACCCGTTCGAGGTCGGCCAGGTCTTCGCCCGACGGTGGATGGAACGGCTGCCGGATCCCGGCCACACGCAGAAGCTGTCGACGATGTACCCGAGGATTCCGCACCGGATCGACGGCGAACTGCTGCGGTACGCGGCACGGTTCGGGCTGCTCGCGCACAAGGACGACCAGATCGACGAGCACGACCGGTACGCGATCAGGGCGGGCTTCTGGCGAGAGATCGACGTACGGACGGCGGCGGAGCATGTGACAGCGGGCGAGTAGGACGCCGGACGGGGGCCTGGGGCGGAGCCACAGCTCAGGGGAGGGGCGGGTAGGGGAAAGCGCCGCAGGCACCCGCGCCGACACTGCCGGGGACCGCCCCGGGGACCGCGCCCGGCCGGGAACCCCGTAGGCTCGTTCCTCGTGAGTACGGGCACAGCGCAGGCGGGACGCAGCACGGGAGTCGTGTGTGCGGTGCGGGAGCTGGTCAAGACCTACCCCGCCGCCCGGGGCCGCCGCGGAGTGCCCGCGACACCGGCCGTGCGGGCCACCGACGGGATCTCCCTCGACGTACACCGCGGTGAGATCTTCGGACTGCTCGGGCCCAACGGTGCCGGTAAGTCGACATTGGTACGTCAGCTGACCGGCCTCATGCGACCCGACTCCGGGAGTGTCGAGCTGCTCGGGCACGATCTCGTCCGGCATCCCGAGCGCGCCTCACGGCTCGTCGGGTATCTCGGGCAGGAATCGACCGCACTGGACGAGCTGACCGTGTCGCTCGCCGCCGAGACGACCGGGCGGCTGCGCGGGCTCACCGCGAAGGCCGCGCGGGCCGAGCGGGACGACGTACTCGAAGAACTTGGCCTGGGTGACATCGCCGGCCGGCCGCTCAAGAAGCTTTCCGGCGGGCAGCGGCGGCTCGCCTGCTTCGCCGCCGTGCTGGTGGGTGAGCGACCCGTACTCGTACTGGACGAACCGACCACCGGCATGGACCCAGTCGCGCGCCGCGCGGTGTGGGCGGCCGTCGACCGGCGGCGGGCGGAGAACGGCGCGACGGTGTTGCTCGTTACGCACAACGTCATCGAGGCCGAGACGGTGCTCGACCGCGTCGCGGTGCTGGAGAGCGGCCGGGTGATCGCCTGCGACAGCCCCGCCGGCCTCAAGGCGCGCGTCGCCGGTGAGGTGCGGCTCGACCTCGTGTGGCGGGAACGGGCGCCGCTGGACGTGCCCGAGGTCGCGGCGCTGCGGGAGTCCGCGCAGGAGTCCGGGCGGCGCTGGGTGCTGCGGCTTGCTCCCGACGAGGCGCGGGCGGCCGTCGCCGCCGTGACCGGGGGCAGGGCGTTCGCGGCGCTCGACGACTTCACTCTGGCGACGCCGAGCCTGGAAGACGTCTACCTGGCACTCGGCGGAAGCACGAACGGTACGAAGGGGCTGGTCAAGGCGTGAGTGTCGTGCCCGCGGAGGCCGAGACCGGCTCCATGCGGATCCGGGTGGCGAGGGATACGGAGGCCGGCGCGGCCGGTGCGTCCTGGCCCGCGCCGCTCGCGCCCCGTGCGCGGCTGCTGCCGTCTCTCGCCGCCGTGTACCGGGCGCAGCTGTCGCGGGCGCGGGTGGCGCGTATCCCGCTGCTGTTCGTGGCGACGTTCCAGTCCGTCGGGATCATGGTTCTGATGCGCGGCGTCGTCGACGGGGGCGATGAGGCGCGTGCGGTCGTCGCCGGGTCGAGCGTGCTCGTTGTCGCTTTCGTCGCGCTGAATCTGCTCGCCCAGTACTTCGGGCAGTTGCGGGCCAGCGGCGGCCTCGACCACTACGCCACGCTGCCGGTGCCGCCGGCCGCGGTGGTGCTGGGGGCGGCCGCCGCGTACGCCTCCTTCACCGTGCCGGGCACGTTCGTCACGGCCGTCGTCGGGTGCGTCCTCTTCCAGCTGCCGCTCACGCATCTGTGGGTGCTGGCGGCCGTCGTCCCGCTCGCGGGGGCCGCGCTGGCCGGTCTCGGCGCGGCGCTCGGGCTGCTGGCGCCGCGCCAGGAACTCGCGACGCTGCTCGGGCAGCTCGGCATGTCGGCGGCGCTGCTGCTCGGGGTGCTGCCCGCCGAACGGCTGCCCGTGCCGATCTCGTACGCCCGGGATCTGCTGCCTTCGACGTACGGCGTCGAGGCTTTCGCGCGGACCTTCGACGCGCATCCGGACTGGCCCGCGGTGGCGCTCGACCTGGCCGTGTGCGGGGCCGTCGGCGTCGTCTCGCTGGCGGCCGCGACGTGGGCGTACCGGCGGGCAGCGGTCCGTTAGCCGACCGCCCGCAGCGGTCCGGTGAGGCGTGGGCCCAGGGCGCCTGGCACGATGGCAGGGTGACCGCTCCTCTGACGCCGCCTCACCAGCAGCCACCGAACGACCCCTGGCAGAAGTCCGGCGCCGGGGGCGCCCCACAGCCGCCGTCCGAGCTCCACTCCGCCGGCCACGGTGCCGGGACCGCCGAGGGCGAGGAACAGGAGCCAAGCCTTTCCACCGAGGTGGCCAGGGCCGCTGTGGTGGTTCTGGCGCTGACGGTCCTGGGTGTCGTGCTCGGGCTGCTGTGGCTGTGGCTGGCGCCGCGCGTGCCGCTGATCTCCACCGACAAGGCCGTCTTCCTCAAGGACACCGAGGGCGAGGAAGCGGTCGGGGCGGACGGCACGTTCGTGCTGCTGGCGCTCGCGTTCGGCGTGGTCAGCGCGGCCCTGGTCTTCTGGTTCAACCGGCGTGGCGGTATTCCGCTGGTCATCGGGCTCGCGCTGGGCGGGCTGCTGGGCTCGCTGCTCGCGTGGGGAGTCGGCGTCTGGATCGGGCCGACGGACGATGTGGTCGAGCGGGCGCGGGAGGTCGGGCAGGGCGTGGCGTTCGACGCGCCGCTCAAGCTGGGCGCGAAGGGGGCGTTGCTGGCGTGGCCGATGGCGGCGCTGCTGGTCCACCTGGGGCTGACCGCGCTGTTCGGACCACGGGATCCGGAGCCGGAGTGGTGGGGGTCCGGGTACGGGGACGCGGCGCCGGGTTCCGGTGCGCCGCAGGACGGTACGCCGAGCTGACGCCGGTGGGGTGGAGCGGTGCCGGACCGGGCTGAAGGGCTCTGGAGCCGAGGTCAGCCGGTCGTCAAGGCGTGCGGGCGATCGGGGCTATTGCCGCTGCCGTCAGTTCCGCCAGGTCCGCCGGGGACAGTTCGACCTCCAGACCGCGGCGGCCCGCCGAGACGCACACCGTCTCGTACGACGACGCCGAGGCGTCCAGCACCGTACGCAGCTTCTTGCGCTGGCCCAGGGGCGAGATGCCGCCCCGGACATAGCCCGTGGTGCGTTCCGCCGCCACCGGGTCCGCCATCGCCGCGCGCTTTCCGCCCACCGCCGCCGCCAGCGCCTTGAGGTCCAGCGTGCCGGCGACCGGTACGACCGCCACCGTCAGCGTGCCGTCGATGTCGGCCACCAGGGTCTTGAAGACCCGGTCCGGCGGAACGCCCAGCGCCTTCGCCGCCTCCTCGCCGTACGACGGGGACGCCGGATCGTGCTCGTACGCGTGGAGTGTGTACGCCGTCCCCGCCTCGGTCAGGGCGACGGTCGCGGGGGTGCCTCCGGCCTGGCGCTTCTTCTTGGCCACTGCGGCTCTGCCTCCGGTCAGTTGTCAGTTGGGACTGGTGGGTGTCCTGGTCAGCTCCACCGCCGGCAGCGAGGGGAGGTGGCGGATCACGGCTGTCTCGGCGCGCAACAGCTTCAGCTCTTCACGCAGGCGGGTCGCCGTGTCCGGCGCCTGCAGCAGGCGCTGCTTCGCCGGGATGTCGAGAACCGTCGCGGCGGCCACCAGGTACGAGACGACGGACGGCTCGTCCGGCAGCTCCGCCCCCGTGGTCAGCGAGCGCTCACGCGCGCCCGCCAGCCGCTTCTGGTAGCTGCGGAACGCCCGCAGCACGCCCTCGGCCAGCGCACCCGCGTCGTCGCCCGGATCCTCGGGCAGTTCCTCCACCTCGGCGGTGAGGTACGGGCCGCTCGCGTCGACGGAGAGGATCTTGACGCGGGTCGTCCCGGTGGCCAGCACCTCGTAGCCGCCGTCCTCGCGCTCGCGGATCGTCGCCGCGTCCGCGATGCAGCCCACCCGGTGGAAGGCCTGCACCGGGTCCGGGCCGAAGCCCGCGGCGGGACCCCGCTCGGCCATGGTGGTGGAGTCCGGCATGCCGGGCGCGGTGGTGGCGACCTCACGGCCGTCGCGGATGGCGACGACCACGAAGCGGCGCGGCTCGTCCTCGGGGGAGGAAGAGGCGTCGTCGCCCGAGTCCGCGCCCTTCAGCAGGTCGCGCATCATGGCGCGATAACGCTCCTCGAAGATGTTCAGCGGCAGCACCAGGCCGGGGAACAGCACCGAGTTCAGCGGGAAGAGGGGAAGCCGAGCGGTGGTCACAGCGGTTAAGCGTAATGGCCGCCGGACCTGACCCGGCGGGCCGTCCTGCCCAAAGGCCGCAAAGGCATCCCCGAGGCCACCTCGATCCTCGCCATGTCCCGCAGCTCCAGGAACTCGCCCAGCACGTCGTCGCTGAGAAACGCCCAGGGGAACGAGGTCGCGTACGGCCCGATCAGCCGGAACTGTTCAAGGGCGTCGGCCCACCGCCCCCTGGTGACCAGGACGTACGCCAGCAAATTGCGCACCTCGGCCGGCCACGGGTCGCCCGCCGTGTACTCGGCGGACAGCGCGATCGCCAGATCGGCGGCCGCGTCGACGCGCTGGCCGGGAATCACCGTGGTACGAGGAGCGGCCGTGCCGTCGCCGCTCAGCAGGTGCGCGAAGGCCGCGCGCACGGGCAACGCCTGCACCAGCGATCCGGGCAAGGCGTCCTCGGCGGCCTGTTCGGCGAAGTCGAAGCACTCGCGGTGCGAGCCGTACCACTGGGCGGAGAGGTACTGGAGAGCGGAGACATGGCACCCGTAGTGGTGCGACGAGCGGCCCACCGCCTCCGCCCACAGTTCCTCGAACGCGGAATGCGTGGCGTACGTGCCGCGCGCGTGGTCGAGGGCGATGCGCCACGGCACCGGGTCGCGCGGAGCGGCATCGGCCGCCGCCTCGATCAGCGGGCCGACGTCTCGCAGCCGCTCGGCGCGGGCCGGTGACTCCCACGCCCTGCGTACGGACAGCTCGGCCTTCACGAGCAGGGCGTCGGGGTCGTGCGGGGAGGCGGCCAGCCAGTCGCTGAGCCACTCCTCGCGGCTGTGCGCGAAGGTGGCGAGACGGGTGGCGTACCGGTCGCGGTTCTCCCACTCGGCGCCCTCCCGGGTGGCGGCGAGGAGCTTGGCCGCGGGCCCGTGGTCGCCGAAGGCGGCGGCGACGAGGGTCGGGCCGAGGCGCTCATCGGGTACGTCGAGCAGCACCTCGTCGTCGTCGAGCAGGCCGGCGCCGAGATCCGAGGTGTGGCGGACCATGCGCGCGGCGCTGATCAGAGCGCGAAGGAATGGCATCGTTGAACCATTGAAAACCGCAGGTGGGGGCCGCGCCAGAGGGTGTCTGTGAAGCTTTCGCATCGGCTGGAAAGGTTGTGCTGGCGTCAGTCAAGGGACGGTAAAGGAAGCAGGGGTGGCGGGGGTCTCCGTGGCGTCCCGGTGACCCCCGCCACCCCGGTGCCCCCTGCCTCCCCGATCGAAAAAATCGCTCACCCCCGCCGCAGCAGCCGTGACGCGCCCGCCGCCACCGTCGTCGCCAGGATCCAGCCGAGCAGGATCAGGCCTGCCGCCGCCCACTGCCAGCCGCTGGTCAGCCGCCAGTGCCCGTCCTGCCCCAGGTTGATCACGGGCAGCAGCAGGTCGAGCGCGTACAGGGACGCGTTCCACTGCGGATGCTCCTCCGGTTTGATCGCGGGCGGATCGAGCTGCGCGAACGCCACCGCTCCCGCCGCCCACAGCACCGCCATCCACACCATTGCCCGGCCGGGCCGGTAGCCGTACGCCACGGTCCAGTCCTGAAGGAAGCCCCACAGTTTCCCGGCGAGCGGCAGCGTCTCGCGCCGTCTTCGCTGCTTGGCCAGGAGCACTTCGCGGGCGTCGGCGTCCTCCCCGCTGCTGCGCAGGACGGCCGCCAGCCGCTCGTACGGCTCAGGGTTGTACTCAGGTGTCGCCGCCGTCACCCACTCCAGCCGCCGCGAGAGCGGGAACAGCCCGCGCGGCACCAGGGACTCGTAGGTGAAGCCGCCCATGGTGAGGCCGCCGGGGTGCGGCCAGCTGTCCGCCTTGTCCACCAGATTGCCGACCTTCGCGCCGGACAGCACGACCTTCCCCTCCTCGGGCCGGTCGCAGAGAAACCGCAGCTCAGGCGTCTGTAGTCGGCGCATCGACAGCTCCTGCCCGAGCGACATGACGAACCGCGCGCCGTCAAGATCCACCGCGTCGCCGAACCGCCCGTCGTCGAGCCGCAGCCCGCCCTCGCACTCGAACCGCTGCACGCGCGTGCCGCGTACCGGCGTGTTCCCGATGCCGTACGGCGGAGTCGTCCCCGGCGCCGCGCCACGCGGCCCGATACCGGCCGGCGTCAGGTAGAGCGTGCGCTCCACGGTCAGCTGCGGTGCGTTGAGCGCGCGCCGCCCCTCCACCCCGTACGGCCGTCGCAGCCGGCTGCCGCGCAGGCTCAGCGACACGCCGACCTTCGCGCCGCGCAGGCTGAACTCGCCGTGCGACTCGATCATCTCGGCCTGGAGGTCCTGGGCGACGGACAGACCGTCGGCCGCGATCGAGCGGCCCCTTCGGTCCTGGTGTACGACGATCTGGTTGATCAGCAGATCAGTGCCGATCTGGGCGTCGGTGAGCCGGATGCCACCGGGGACGTGGCAGCGCGGCAGATGCAGGTCGCCCTCGGTGTGCAGCCGGGCCGCCTCCAGACGCGGGATGGCGCAGCCCACCATGCGCAGCGTGGTGAAGTGGCACTCGGGCAGCAGCACCTCCTTCTCGAAGCGGCAGCTGTTCATCTCGACGTACGGCTCGACGCGGCCGCCCGCCAGTTTGAGCGTGCCGGTGATCTGTACGCCGCTGAGCTTGAGCGCGGCGACCCGCCCGGGCAGCGCCGTCGGCCCACTGAGCAGCAGCAGCGCGACCACGCGCGCGCGGACGCTGCGTTCCGGGGGCCAGGGCCGGGTGGACAGCGGATCGTCCAGGACGGGATTGCGGGTGCGAAGGTCATACGTACTGCCGTTGCGGAACGCCTGCCACATGCCGAGTTCCGAGGCACTGAGCCAGTCGGGCGCTTCGACGTCTTGCTGCGGCTCGGTCAAGGCCGCCCCTTTCGCCGATTCGTACAGCCGTTCTTCCCTCTGAGTGACGGGCTGAACGCTAGTGGTCATGAATGACTTGTGGGGCGCGTATCAGCCACTGATACAGAGGCTCGGCCGCCGGATGGGGTCTGAGAGAATTGGCAGCGTGATTTCTCGAATCGATCTGCGCGGTGACGCCCTCCCCGAGGGCGCCGACCTGCGCGACCTGCTGCCCCGTGCCGACTTCGACGTACAGGCCGCCCTCGAAAAGGTGCGACCCATCTGCGAGGACGTGCACCATCGGGGCACGGCGGCGCTGATCGAGTACGCCGAGAAATTCGACGGCGTGAAGCTGGAGCGCGTACGCGTGCCCGCCGAAGCGCTGAGCAGCGCCCTGGAACAGCTCGACCCCAAGGTCAGGGCCGCACTGGAGGAGTCGATCCGGCGCGCCCGGATCGTTCACCGCGAGCAGCGCCGCAGCGAGCACACCACCCAGGTCGTGCCCGGCGGCACGGTCACCGAGCGGTGGGTGCCGGTCGGACGGGTGGGCCTGTACGCGCCCGGCGGCCGGTCCGTCTACCCCTCGTCCGTGATCATGAACGTGGTTCCGGCGCAGGAGGCCGGCGTCGAGTCGATCGCGCTCGCGTCCCCCGCGCAGAAGGAGTTCGGCGGCCTGCCGCACCCCACCATCCTGGCGGCCTGCGCGTTGCTCGGAATCGACGAGGTGTACGCCGCGGGCGGCGCCACGGCCGTTGCGATGTTCGCGTACGGGACTGATGAGTGCGCGCCCGTGAACATGGTCACCGGGCCCGGGAACATCTGGGTCGCCGCCGCCAAGCGCTACTTCACCGGCCTCATCGGCATCGACACCGAGGCCGGACCGACCGAGATCGCGGTCCTCGCCGACGAGACGGCCGACCCGGCGCACGTCGCCGCCGACCTGATCAGCCAGGCCGAGCACGACCCGCTGGCTGCCGCCGTCCTCGTGACGGACTCCGAGGAGCTCGCCGACGCGGTCGAGAAGGAACTAGGCCCGCAGGTCGCGGCCACCAAGCACAGCGACGACCGGATCATTCCGGCGCTCGGCGGCAAGCAGTCGTCGATCGTCCTCGTCGACTCCATGGAGGAAGGCCTCAAGGTCGTCGACGCGTACGGCGCCGAGCACCTGGAGATCCAGACCGCCGACGCCGCCGCGCTCGCCCGGCGCGTACGCAACGCAGGCGCGATCTTCGTCGGCCCGTGGGCGCCCGTCTCGCTCGGCGACTACTGCGCCGGCTCCAACCACGTCCTGCCGACCGGCGGCTGCGCCTGCCACTCGTCGGGCCTGTCGGTCCAGTCGTTCCTGCGCGGCATCCACATCGTGGACTACACGCGGGACGCGCTCGCCGAGGTCACGCACCACGTGGTGACGCTGGCGGAGGCGGAGGACCTGCCGGCGCACGGAGCCGCCCTGAAGGCGCGCTTCGGATGGAAGGTGCCGACGCAATGACGAGAAGCACCCGGATTGACGATCTCCCCATCCGCGACGAGCTGCGGGGCAAGTCCCCGTACGGCGCGCCGCAGCTGGACGTGCCCGTACGGCTCAACACCAACGAGAACCCGTACCCGCTCCCCGAGGCGCTCGTCGAGCGCATCGCCGAGCGCGTGCGCGACGCGGCCCGCGAGCTCAACCGCTACCCCGACCGGGACGCGGTCGAACTCCGCACCGAGCTGGCCCGCTACCTCACCCGCACCGCCGGGCACGAGGTCGCCATGGCCAACGTCTGGGCGGCCAACGGCTCCAACGAGGTCATCCAGCAGCTGCTCCAGACCTTCGGCGGCCCCGGGCGTACCGCGATCGGCTTCGAGCCGTCGTACTCGATGCACGGTCTCATCTCGCGCGGCACCGGCACCGGCTGGATCTCCGGACCGCGCAACGACGACTTCACCATCGACATCCCGGCGGCCGAGAAGGCCATCGCCGAGAACCAGCCCGACGTCGTCTTCATCACCTCGCCCAACAACCCCACCGGCACCGCGGTCTCGGCCGACACCGTCCTCGCCCTCTACGCGGCCGCCCAGGCGGCCAAACCGTCCCTGGTGGTCGTCGACGAGGCGTACGGCGAATTCAGCCACCACCCGTCCCTGCTGCCGCTGATCGAGGGCCGGCCGAACATGGTGCTCTCCCGCACCATGTCGAAGGCCTTCGGCGCGGCCGGCCTGCGCCTGGGGTACCTCGCCGCCGACCCCGCCGTGGTCGACGCCGTACAGCTGGTGCGCCTGCCGTACCACCTGTCGTCCGTCACGCAGGCCACCGCGCTCGCCGCGCTGGAGCACACCGATACGCTGCTGGGGTACGTCGAGCAGCTCAAGGCCGAGCGGGACCGCCTGGTCACCGAGCTGCGCGCCATCGGATACGAGGTCACGGACTCGGACGCGAACTTCGTCCAGTTCGGCCGGTTCGACGGCGCGGCAGGCTCCCACCAGGCGTGGCAGCGGATCCTCGACCAGGGCGTCCTGGTCCGTGACAACGGCGTACCGGGCTGGCTGCGGGTCACCGCCGGCACCCCCGAAGAGAACGACGCGTTCCTCGATGCGGTACGCGAACTCAAGAAGGAGCAGAGCTCATGAGCCGCACAGGGCGAGTCGAGCGCACCACCAAGGAGACGTCCGTCCTCGTCGAGATCAACCTCGACGGCACCGGCAAGGTCGATGTGTCGACAGGCGTCGGCTTCTACGACCACATGCTCGACCAGCTCGGCCGCCACGGCCTCTTCGACCTCACCGTGAAGACCGACGGCGACCTGCACATCGACTCGCACCACACGATCGAGGACACCGCCCTCGCGCTCGGCGCCGCGTTCAAGCAGGCGCTCGGCGACAAGGTCGGCATCTACCGCTTCGGCAACTGCACGGTGCCGCTGGACGAATCGCTCGCCCAGGTCACCGTGGACCTCTCCGGCCGCCCGTACCTCGTACACACGGAGCCGGAGAAGATGGCGCCGATGATCGGCGAGTACGACACGACGATGACCCGGCACATCCTGGAGTCCTTCGTCGCGCAGGCCCAGATCGCCCTGCACGTGCACGTGCCGTACGGGCGCAACGCGCACCACATCGTGGAATGCCAGTTCAAGGCCCTGGCCAGGGCCCTGCGGTACGCGTCGGAGCACGACCCGCGCGCCGCCGGCATCCTCCCCTCGACCAAGGGCGCACTGTGACAGGCCTCTCGACGATCCTGATCGTCGTCGGGCTGTTCCTCCTCGGCGGCGTGTATTCCTTCTGGAAGCAGGAGCTGCCCAAGGGGGTCATCGTGCTGCTCGGTATCGGCGCCGTGATGTGTCTGGTCGCCGGTGTCATGCGAATCCAAGGAATCTGGGCATGAGCGACGTAAGCAAGAAAGTCGTCGTCTTCGACTACGGCTTCGGCAACGTCCGTTCCGCCGAGCGGGCACTGGCCCACGTCGGCGCGGACGTCGAGATCACCCGCGACTTCGACAAGGCCATGAACGCCGACGGGCTCCTCGTCCCCGGCGTCGGTGCCTTCTCCGCGTGCATGAAGGGGCTGCGCGAGGCGCGCGGCGACTGGATCGTCGGCCGAAGGCTGGCCGGCGGCCGCCCGGTCATGGGCATCTGCGTGGGCATGCAGATCCTCTTCGAGCGCGGCATCGAGCACGGTGTGGAGACCGAGGGCCTCGACGAGTGGCCCGGCACGGTGGGCCCGCTCCAGGCACCGATCGTTCCCCACATGGGCTGGAACACGGTTGACGCGCCCGAGGACAGCGAGCTGTTCGCCGGTCTCGACGCCGACGCGCGCTACTACTTCGTGCACTCGTACGCCGTGCACGACTGGAGCCTGGAAGTCACCAACGCCAAGATCCGCGCGCCCAAGGTCTCTTGGACCACGCACGGCGAGCCCTTCGTGGCGGCCGTCGAGAACGGCGCGCTGTGGGCGACCCAGTTCCACCCCGAGAAGTCCGGCGACGCCGGCGCCCAGCTGCTGACCAACTGGATCGGAACCCTCTGATGTCCCAGAAGCTCGAACTGCTCCCCGCCGTAGATGTCCGAGACGGTCAGGCCGTGCGCCTCGTCCATGGCGAGTCCGGCTCGGAGACGTCGTACGGCGATCCGCTCCAGGCCGCTCTCGCCTGGCAGCAGGCGGGCGCCGAGTGGCTGCACCTCGTGGACCTCGACGCGGCTTTCGGCACCGGTGACAACCGGGCGCAGATCGCCGAGGTCGCCCGCTCCATGGACATCAAGGTCGAGCTGTCCGGCGGCATCCGCGACGACGCCTCGCTCGCCGCGGCGCTCGCCACCGGCTGCAAGCGCGTCAACCTCGGTACGGCCGCGCTGGAGACCCCGGAGTGGGTCGCCAAGGTCATCGCGGAGTACGGCGACAAGATCGCGGTCGGCCTGGACGTACGCGGTACGACCCTGCGCGGCCGCGGCTGGACGCGCGACGGCGGCGACCTCTACGAGACGCTGGCGCGCCTGGACTCCGAGGGCTGCGCGCGGTACGTCGTCACCGACATCGCCAAGGACGGCACGCTCCAGGGCCCGAACCTGGAGCTGCTGCGCAATGTCTGCGCCGCCACCGACAAGCCGGTCGTAGCCTCCGGCGGCGTCTCCTCCCTCGACGACCTGCGGGCGATCGCCGCGCTGGTCCCCGAGGGCGTCGAGGGTGCGATCGTGGGCAAGGCGCTGTACGCGAAGGCGTTCACGCTGGAAGAGGCGCTGGCGGCGGTGTCCGCATGACGGTTTCCTCCACCGGTTCCGTACGCAAGGTCACGACCGGCGCCCCGTGGGAAGAGCAGTTCGGCTACTCCCGCGCGGTGGAACTGCCGAACGGCCTGGTCCTGGTATCCGGCTGTACGTCGGTCGTGGACGGCGTCATCGACGCCGGTACGCCGTACGAGCAGACCGTCAACGCCTTCGGTGTCGCCTTCGGCGCGCTGGAGCAGCTGGGCCTGGGCCGTGAGGACGTGGTCCGCACCCGCATGTACGTCACGCACGCCCGGGACGTCGACGACGTCGGCCGCGCCCACAAGGAACTGTTCGACGACGTCCGCCCGGCGGCATCGATGATCATCGTCTCGGGCTTCGTCGACCCGAGCCTGGTGGTCGAGATCGAGATCGAGGCCTACCGAGGAGACCGAGGAGGTCAGGAGTCATGACCCTCGCGGTCCGAGTAATCCCCTGCCTGGATGTCGACAACGGCAGGGTCGTCAAGGGCGTCAACTTCCAGAACCTGCGCGACGCGGGTGACCCCGTCGAGATGGCCAAGCTGTACGACGCGGAGGGCGCGGACGAGCTGACGTTCCTCGACATCACCGCCTCGTCCGGCAACCGGGAGACGACGTACGACGTGGTGCGGCGCACCGCCGAGCAGGTCTTCATCCCGCTGACGGTCGGCGGCGGCGTACGCACCACAGAGGACGTCGACAAGCTGCTGCGCGCCGGCGCGGACAAGGTCGGCGTGAACACCGCGGCCATCGCCCGGCCCGGCCTGATCCGCGAGATCGCGGAGCGCTTCGGGCGGCAGGTGCTGGTGTTGTCGGTCGACGCGCGGCGTACGGCGTCGGGGTCCTTCGAGGTCACGACGCACGGCGGCCGCAAGTCCGCCGGCATCGACGCGGTCGAGTGGGCGCACCGGGCGGCGGAGCTGGGCGCGGGCGAGATCCTGCTCAACTCGATGGACGCGGACGGCACGAAGGACGGCTACGACACGGAGATGATCGCGGCGGTACGCAAGCACGTGACGGTCCCTGTCATCGCATCCGGCGGCGCGGGCAAGCTGGCCCACTTCCCGCCGGCGATCGCGGCGGGCGCGGACGCGGTGCTGGCGGCGTCGGTGTTCCACTTCGGCGACCTGCGAATCTCCCAGGTCAAGGACACGCTGCGGGAAGCCGGTCACCCGGTGCGGTAGGGCTGCGGTGCCTGCCCCGGAGGGGCTGGAAAATCCAGCCCCTCCGGCGTTTGAGGAGCGGGGTCTGGGGCGGAGCCCCAGTTCGGGAAGGGGCGGGTAGGGGACAAGCCCCGCGCAGCGGCGGCGCGCTACAGCGCGATGCCCAGCTTCGCCTCGCGCAGGCGGGCGATCGCCTCCTTGTCGCCGTCGAGTTCCACCCGCGCCGCGTCCTGGCGGCCGAAGGCGAACAGGACCAGTTCGCCCGGCTCGCCCGTGACCGTCACCACCGGTGTCCCGCGATGCGCCACCGCCGTCTGCCCGTCCGGGCGTCGCAGCACCACACCCACCGGTGCCTTGCGGCCCAGGACCCGGGCCGCCTTCTCCAGGCGTGACCACAGGGCGTTCGCGAAGACCGCGTCCAGTTCGCGCGGTGTCCAGTCGGGCTGGGCGCGCCGGACGTCCTCGGCGTGGACGTAGAACTCGACGGTGTTGGCCGCCTCGTCGAGCTGCTTCAGGGCGTACGGGGACATCCGGGGCGGACCCGTACGGATGAGCTGGATCAGTTCCTCGTACGGCTTGGCGGCGAACTCCGCCTGCACCCGCTCCAGCCGGCTCTTCAGCGCCGCCAGCACTATCCCGCCGGCCGCGTCCGCGCGGCGCTCGCGCACCACCACATGGGCGGCGAGTTCACGGGTGTTCCAGCTGTCGCACAGCGTCGGGGCATCGGGTCCGGCCGCCTCCAGCAGGTCGGCGAGGAGCAGGCGTTCGCGCTTGGCATGGGTCGACATGACGGTCAGCGTACGACCGTAACTCCGCCAGGGCCACGGCGCCGCGCGTCCAATGACCGGACGGCGACAGTCGGCCGCCCCATGGGCGCGGCACAATGGCGGACATGACCAGTACGCCCCCTCCCAGCAGCCTCGACCCCGCCATCGCCGCCCGCCTCAGGCGCAGCGCCGACGGCCTGGTCCCCGCCATCGCCCAGCAGTACGACACTGGCGAGGTGCTCATGCTCGGCTGGATGGACGACGAGGCGCTGCACCGGACCCTCACCACGGGGCGCTGCACGTACTGGTCGCGCAGCCGCCAGGAGTACTGGGTCAAGGGCGACACCTCCGGCCACTTCCAGCACGTCAAGTCCGTCGCCCTGGACTGCGACGCCGATACCGTGCTGGTTCAGGTCGACCAGGTCGGCGCCGCCTGCCACACCGGCGACCGCACCTGCTTCGACTCCGACGTCCTCCTCCCGCTCGCGAAGTGAAGTAAGGCGCCGAATCATGGACATCGAGACCTTTCGCAAGCTGGCCGTCGACCGGCGGGTCGTCCCCGTCAGCCGCCGGCTGCTCGCCGACGGCGACACCCCCGTGGGCCTCTACCGCAAGCTCGCCGCCGAGCGCCCCGGCACCTTCCTCCTGGAGTCCGCCGAGAACGGCCGCTCCTGGTCCCGGTACTCCTTCGTCGGCGTACGCAGCGCCGCGACCCTCACCGTCCGCGACGGCCAGGCGCACTGGCTCGGTACGCCGCCCGTCGGCGTACCGGTGGACGGCGATCCGCTCGACGCGCTGCGCGCCACCATCGACGCCCTGCACACCCCGCGTGACCTCGCGGGCAACCTGCCGCCGTTCACCGGCGGCATGGTCGGCTACCTCGGGTACGACGTCGTACGCCGCCTGGAGAAGATCGGCGAGCACGGGCGCGACGACCTCAAACTCCCCGAGCTGACCATGCTGCTCACCTCGGACCTCGCCGTACTCGACCACTGGGACGGCTCGGTCCTGCTGATCGCCAACGCGATCAACCACAACGACCTCGACACCGGTGTCGACGAGGCGTACGCGGATGCCGTGGCGCGGCTCGACGCCATGGAGGCCGACCTCAGCCGGGCCGTGCCGACCGCGCCCGCCGCCCTGCCCCCGTCCGAGCTTCCGCCGTACACCGCGCTGTGGGGCGGCGAGGCCTACCAGGCCGCCGTCGACGACATCAAGGAGCGCATCCGGGCGGGGGAGGCCTTCCAGGTCGTACCGTCCCAGCGCTTCGAGACGCCGTGCACGGCGAGCGCGCTGGACGTCTACCGGGTGCTGCGGGCCACGAATCCCTCGCCGTACATGTACCTCTTCCGCTTCGACGGCTTCGATGTCGTCGGGTCGAGCCCGGAGGCGCTGGTCAAGGTCGAGGACGGGCGCGCCATGGTGCATCCGATCGCCGGCACCCGGCATCGCGGCGCCACGCCGCAGGAGGACCAGGGGCTCGCCGACGAACTGCTCGCCGACCCCAAGGAGCGCGCCGAGCACCTGATGCTCGTCGACCTCGGCCGCAACGACCTGGGCCGGGTCTGTGAGCCGGGCAGCGTCGAGGTCGTCGACTTCATGTCCGTCGAGCGGTACTCGCACGTCATGCACATCGTGTCGACCGTGACCGGGCGGGTCGCGAAGGGCCGCAGCGCCTTCGACGTACTGACCGCCTGCTTCCCGGCGGGCACCCTGTCCGGAGCGCCCAAGCCGCGTGCCATGCAGATCATCGAGGAGCTGGAGCCGTCGCGGCGCGGACTGTACGGCGGCTGCGTCGGCTACCTCGACTTCGCCGGCGACTCCGACACCGCCATCGCCATCCGCACCGCCCTGCTCCGCGACGGCACGGCATACGTACAGGCGGGAGCCGGTGTGGTGGCCGACTCCGACCCCGTCGCCGAGGACACCGAGTGCCGCAACAAGGCGGCCGCGGTGCTGCGCGCGGTGCACACGGCGAACCGCCTCTGATCGCGATCGGGACGTAAGGGATAGTGGGGTGCGTGAGTGCCGCAAACCCCGTACCCCTTCCGCTTCCGCTTCCGCGAAGCGAGACACCGGTCGCGGCGGCCGTCTCCACCGGCCGCCGCAGTCTCGCCGCCGCGCTGCTGCTAGGCGCCCTCGGCGCCGCCGTCGTGCTCCTCGCCTCGGGCCGGACCTGGGCCGAGGGCGCGGCCGTGGTCCCGGGCGGCACGCTGCCGCTGGAGGCCGAGGGCCAGGACGTCACCGGCGCCCCGGCGGCGCTGGCCATCGTCGGTCTCGCCGCGCTCGTCGCCGTCTTCGCCGTCCGCAGGGCGGGCCGGCTGCTGGTCGCCGGGCTGCTCGCGCTGAGCGGCGCGGGCGCCGCCGTCACCGCGCTCCTCGGCGCCTCCGGCAACGCGGCCCTCGACGAGAAGGCCGCGCAGACGACCGGCGACGCCGCTGCGACGGCCGTCTCACTGACGCACACCGCCTGGCCGTACGTGACCGCGGCCGGCGGACTGCTGATCCTGGTCGCGGGACTGCTGGCGCTGTGGTGCGGCGGGAAGTGGCCCGCGATGTCGGGCCGTTACGAGCGCGACGGCAGCCCACGGGCCCGCAAGGCGCCCGCCGCCCCGGACCCCGACCGGCCCGAGGACCTCTGGAAGGCCCTGGACCGCGGCGAGGACCCGACGCGCGACGCATGACCCCCGAGATCACGTCGCCGGTCCCGTGCGGGACAATGAGTGGCGAGCGACGAGTGCCGAGCGTACGGCTCACGGACTCACCGCCGCACCGACTCACCACCTCAATACAGAGCAACAGCAACGAGGAGCAACTCATGGCGGGCACTAGCCACGGACACACCCCGGCCGCCTGGACCGGTGTCACCATCTCCTTCATCGGTTTCTGCATTTCGGGCGCCTTCATGGTGCTGGCCAACCCGCTCGGCTTCTGGGCCGGAGTCGTCGTGATACTGCTCGGTGGTGTCGTCGGAATGGCTATGAAGGCCGCGGGCCTCGGCATGCCGAAGGAGTCCGAGGAGATGGTGCGGGCCCGTAACGAGGCCGGTCGGGCGCAGAGCGGCAGCCAGATCCAGACCCACTGACGACCACCGACGGTCCTCTGACGCGAGGCGCAGCCCCCGGGGGCTGCGCCTTTCCTCATGAGCGGGGACAATCGGCGGGTGGATACCGTGCCTTCGCCCGACCCGGCCCCTTCGCCGCCGCCCTCACCAGCCCCCGTGCCACCAGCCCCCGTGCCACCCGCTCCGGTGTCCCTCGCCCGGCGGCTCGCCGCGCCGGCCGCCACGCTGGCGGGTGTCCTCGCGGCTTTCGCGTACGTCGGCACCGTCGACCCCAATGAGCCGGGCCACTACCCCGTCTGCCCGCTCCTCCAGCTCACCGGGATCTACTGCCCCGGCTGCGGCGGGCTGCGCAGCGCGCACGCCGTCGTGACCGGCGATCTCGCCGGTGCGTTCGGCGCCAACGCCATGGCCGTCGTCGGGTACGGGGTCTTCGCCGTGCTGTGGACCGTCTGGGTGATACGCGCCGGCCGCGGAATCCCGATGCGGATCACCCTCAAGCCCGTCCACTGGTGGAGCATCGGCGCCGTGGCGGCGGTCTTCAGCGTCGTCCGGAACCTTCCGTTCGGCTCCGCGCTCGCGCCGTGAAGTCCCAGGTAGTGGGACTGATCGCTACTCGATGCGAGACCTGAGGCCTCCTGCGGATAGCATTGGTATGGCTGATCCTGGTCCACCATCACCCTCCCGGAAGGGGGCCGCTCGCGTGAGTGTGCTCGACGAGATCATCGAAGGCGTGCTCGCCGACCTTGCGGAGCGGCAGGCAGGCGTAAGTCTCGACGAGCTCAAGGACCGCGCGGCCAAGGCCTCCCCGGCCAAGGACGGAGTGGCGGCACTGCGCGGCGACGGCGTCAAGGTCGTCTGCGAAGTCAAGCGCTCCAGTCCCTCCAAGGGCGCTCTCGCGGCGATCGCCGACCCCGCCGGGCTCGCCGCCGACTACGAAGCGGGCGGCGCGGCCGTCATCTCCGTACTGACCGAACAGCGGCGCTTCGGCGGGTCCCTGGCCGACCTTGAGGCCGTACGCGCCAGAGTCGACATCCCGGTGCTGCGCAAGGACTTCATCGTCACGGCCTACCAGCTGTGGGAGGCGCGTGCGTACGGCGCCGACCTGGCGCTGCTGATCGTGGCCGCCCTGGAGCAGGAAGCCCTCGTCTCCCTCATCGAGCGGGCCGAGTCCATCGGACTCACGCCCCTGGTCGAGGCGCACGACGAGGAAGAGGTCGAGCGCGCGGTCGAGGCCGGCGCGAAGATCATCGGCATCAACGCGCGCAACCTCAAGACGCTCAAGGTCGACCGCGGCACGTTCGAGCGGGTCGCCCCCGAGGTCCCCGCGGGCATCGTCACGGTCGCCGAGTCCGGCGTCCGCGGCCCGCACGACCTCATCGCGTACGCCAACGCGGGCGCCGACGCGGTGCTCGTCGGCGAGTCGCTGGTCACCGGCCGCGACCCGAAGGGCGCCGTCGCCGACCTGGTCGCCGCGGGCGCCCACCCGGCCCTGCGCCACGGCCGGAGCTGACACCGACTCCCATGACCACCACCGTCCGCAGCACCGTCGCACTCACCCGGCAGGGCCCGCTCGCCGGGGTGCCGACGCGCGACCCGCACGCGCCGCTGGCGCGCGGGTGCCGTCCGCGCGGGTGCCGGGCTCCGGCGCGGCGGGTGCGGGGACGCCGGGTGCGGTACCACATCGGTTCCGAGCCGGGCCAGATCAACGGCATGCGATGGCGCCGCGCCGAAGGCGCGCTGTAGCGATCCGCGAACCGTCACACCCGTACGCCCGAATGCTCTGAGGCGTACCGGGGCGGACTCGCGCGCGGCGCATACGGTCAAGTCCACCCGTTGATCTTTCATGGGGCGCGAGCCCCTTCTGAGGAGTACGTCGGATGTCTTCTGACTTCTTCATTCCGGACCCCGAGGGTCAAATCCCCAGCACCGATGGCTACTTCGGCGCGTACGGCGGCAAGTTCATCCCCGAGGCGCTCGTCGCCGCGGTCGACGAAGTCGCCGTCGAGTACGACAAGGCCAAGTCCGACCCGGCCTTCGCGGCCGAGCTGAACGAGCTGATGGTCAACTACACGGGCCGGCCCAGCTCGCTCACCGAAGTGCCGAGGTTCGCCGAACACGCGGGCGGCGCGCGGATCTTCCTCAAGCGCGAAGACCTCAACCACACCGGCTCGCACAAGATCAACAACGTGCTGGGCCAGGCGCTGCTCACCAAGCGCATGGGCAAGACGCGCGTGATCGCGGAGACCGGCGCCGGCCAGCACGGCGTCGCCACCGCCACCGCCTGCGCCCTCTTCGGCCTCGAATGCACCATCTACATGGGCGAGATCGACACCCAGCGCCAGGCGCTCAACGTCGCCCGGATGCGGATGCTCGGCGCCGAGGTCGTCGCGGTGAAGTCCGGCAGCCGGACCCTGAAGGACGCCATCAACGAGGCGTTCCGCGACTGGGTCGCCAATGTCGACCGTACGCACTACCTCTTCGGCACGGTCGCCGGACCGCACCCCTTCCCCGCCATGGTCCGCGACTTCCACCGCGTCATCGGCGTCGAGGCGCGCCGCCAGATCCTGGAGCGCGCGGGGCGGCTGCCGGACGCGGCCGTCGCGTGTGTCGGTGGCGGTTCGAACGCCATCGGTCTCTTCCACGCCTTCATCCCGGACGCGGACGTGCGCCTGGTCGGCTGCGAGCCCGCCGGGCACGGCATCCACACCGGCGAGCACGCGGCCACCCTGTCCGCGGGCGAGCCCGGCATCCTGCACGGTTCGCGGTCGTACGTCCTCCAGGACGAGGAGGGCCAGATCACCGAGCCCTACTCGATCTCGGCGGGCCTCGACTACCCCGGCATCGGCCCGGAGCACGCGTACCTCAAGGACAGCGGGCGCGGCGAGTACCGGGCCGTGACGGACGACGCGGCGATGCAGTCGCTGCTGCTCCTGTCCCGCACCGAGGGCATCATCCCGGCCATCGAGAGCGCGCACGCGCTCGCGGGCGCGCTGGAGCTCGGCAAGGAGCTCGGCAAGGACGGGCTGATCCTGGTCAACCTGTCCGGGCGCGGCGACAAGGACATGGACACGGCCGCCCGCTACTTCGGCCTGTACGACACCGGAGCCGACGCCACGGTCGAGGCCGACGCCTCCGCCGTCAACGGCGCCGCCGAGATCCAGAGGGACACCAAGTGAGCGGGAACATTCAGCTGCTGACCGACACCCTGGCGCGCGCCAAGTCCGAGGACCGGGCGGCTCTCATCGCCTACCTCCCGGCCGGATTCCCGACCGTCGACGGCGGCATCGACGCGGTCAAGGCGGTCATCGCGGGCGGCGCGGACGTCGTCGAGGTCGGGCTGCCGCACAGCGACCCGGTGCTCGACGGCCCGGTCATCCAGACCGCCGACGACATCGCGCTGCGCGGTGGCGTCAAGATCGCCGACGTGATGCGGACGGTCCGGGAAGCGCACGAGGCGACCGGGGCCCCGGTGCTCGTCATGACGTACTGGAATCCGATCGACCGGTACGGCGTCGAGCGCTTCACGGCGGAGCTGGCCGAAGCCGGTGGCGCGGGCTGCATCCTGCCCGACCTGCCGGTGCAGGAGTCCGCGCTGTGGCGCGAGCACGCGGAGAAGCAGGGCCTGGCCACGGTCTTCGTCGTCGCGCCGAGCAGCAAGGACGAGCGGCTCGCGACGATCACCGCGGCCGGGTCCGGGTTCGTCTACGCGGCCTCGCTGATGGGCGTGACCGGTACGCGGGAGTCGGTGGGCGCGCAGGCGCAGGACCTGGTGCGGCGGACGCGGGCGACGACGGAGCTTCCGGTGTGCGTCGGGCTCGGGGTCTCCAACGCCGTACAGGCCAAGGAGGTCGCCGCCTTCGCGGACGGTGTGATCGTCGGCTCGGCCTTCGTGCAGCGGCTGCTGGACGCGCCGGATGCTGAGGCGGGTCTTGCCGCCGTACGGGCGCTGGCCGGGGAGCTGGCTGAAGGCGTCCGCAGGGGCGGCACGAACGGCTGACACGAACAACGGGCACGAACACCTGACACGGACAACTGAGTGGTGTAACCCGTACGGGTGGACCTGGACCGGGGAGGCACGCTGGTGCCTCCCCGGTTCGTTGCTGCGGATGTGAGCGACAAGAACCGTGACGGAAAACGAACCGCCCGCGAGCGCCTCATCGAGGAGCGCGAGGCGCAGAAGGCGCGTGACAAGCGCAGGCGGACACTGATCGTGGCCGCCGCCGTGGTCGGCGTCCTGGGCCTGGCCGCCGTGGCGGGCATCCTCGCCGCGAACATGGGCTCGGACGGGGACGGCGACGACAGCGCGAATGCTGTGGTGACGCCCAAGGGCACGGACCCCAAGGGCGATCCGATGATCCCGGTGGGGGCGAAGGACGCACCGTCGACCCTCACGGTGTGGGAGGACTTCCGCTGCCCGGCCTGCGCCCAGTTCGAGAACGCCTTCCGGGAAACGATCCATGAGTTGGAGCGGGCGGGCCAGATCAAGATCGAGTACCACCTGGCCACGCTCATTGACGGGAACATGGGCGGCTCCGGCTCGCTGAAGTCGGCGAATGCTGCGGCGTGCGCGCAGGACGTGGGCAAGTTCGTGCCGTACCACGACGTGCTGTACCAGAACCAGCCGCCCGAGACCGACGACGCCTTCAGCAAGGACAGCCGGCTGATCGAGCTGGCTAACAAGGTCGACGGGCTCGTCACCGACACGTTCAAGCAGTGTGTGGCCGACGGGACGCACAACGGGTGGGTGCGGAAGTCGAATGAGGCGTTCCAGAAGGGCAACTTCCAGGGGACGCCGACCGTGCAGCTCAACGGGGAGTCCATCTTCCCGAAGAAGGGCGACGAGCAGATCTCGCCGGACAACCTGAAGAAGTGGGTCGCCGAGGCGAACAAGGGCAAGAAGGCGGGAACGGCGACCGCCACGCCGCCGGCGTCCCCGTCCCCGGCGTCCCCGGCATCCCCGGCGCCCGCCCCTCCGGCTTCGTCCGCGCCCCGGGCTTCAGTGCCTCCGGCTGCTTCTCAGCCTCAGGCGTCCGTGCCCCCGCTCACGCCGTAGGCGCTGGGCGTGCGGTGTGGGACCGCTCGTTATCCAGACGTTGCCGGGTGGGTTGCCGTACGTCCCGCCCGGCAGGGTAGCGTCGACCCTGCCATGGAACTTGCCTATATCCCCAGCCCGTCGACCGGTGTGATCGAGCTCGGACCGATCCCGCTCCGCGGCTACGCGTTCTGCATCATCATTGGCGTTTTTGTGGCCGTCTGGTACGGCAACAAGCGGTGGATCGCCCGGGGAGGTAAAGCCGGGACGGTGGCCGACATCGCTGTGTGGGCGGTTCCCTTCGGCCTGGTCGGCGGGCGGCTCTACCACGTCATCACCGATTACCAGCTGTACTTCAGCGAGGGTCAGAACTGGGTCGACGCGTTCAAGATCTGGGAGGGCGGCCTCGGTATCTGGGGCGCCGTGGCTCTCGGCGCGGTCGGCGCCTGGATCGGCTGCCGCCGCCGCGGGATCCCGCTCCCGGCCTGGGCCGACGCGATGGCTCCCGGTCTCGCCTTCGCGCAGGCGATCGGGCGTTGGGGCAACTGGTTCAACCAGGAGCTGTACGGTCGGCCGACCGATCTGCCGTGGGCGCTCAAGATCTCAGAGGGCGTGAACCGCGAGGCGGGGACGTACCACCCGACCTTCCTGTACGAGTCGCTGTGGTGTGTCGGTGCGGCGATGGTGGTCATCTGGGCCGACCGTCGCTTCAAGCTCGGGCACGGGCGGGTCTTCGCGCTGTACGTCGCGCTGTACTGCACCGGCCGCGGCTGGATCGAGTACATGCGGGTCGACGAGGCGCACCACGTGCTGGGGCTGCGGCTCAACGTGTGGACCTCGATCGTGGTGTTCGTGCTCGCCGTCGCTTACTTCGTGATCTCGGCGAAGGTGCGGCCGGGGCGCGAGGAGATCGTCGAGCCGGTCTCTTTGGAGAAGGGCGACGCGGGTGGCGACGCCGATGCGGATGCCGGTGCGGATGCCGGTGCGGATGCGGATGCCGGTGCCGGTCACGATGCCAAGGCTGACGCCGAGGCCAAGGACTAGTGCGTCCAGCCCCGGCGGGATGCCAGGGAGAGGGTTCGGTGGGCGGCCGTTACTACCGCCGTGTCTACGAAGCGGCCGTCGGGTAGGGCCAGTGCGCCGCCGTCCGCTGCCGCCGCTTTGACGATTTCCTCCGCCTCCTCGACTTCTTGAGGCGTGGGGAGGAACGCTCGCTCGATCACCGGCAGCTGGCGAGGGTGCAGCGCTGTACGGCCCAGGAAGCCCAGTGCCCGCCCCCGCGCGCACGACTCCGCCAGGCCGTCCAGGTCACGGATGTCCGGGTGCACCGACTGGACCGGTGGCTCCAGGCCCGCCGCCCGCGCGGCGACCACCACCCGGCTGCGCGGCCACGCGAGGCCGGCGTCGTCCCGTACGCCCAGATCCGCCCGGAGGTCGGCCTCGCCCAGTGCGATGCCCCGCAGGTAGGGGTGCGCCCCCGCGATGGCGTGGGCGTGCTCGATGCCCAGAGCCGATTCGAGCAGGGCGTACAGCGGTACGTCGGGCATCAGGTTCGCGACGTGCCGCACCTCGGACGGGTCGGTGACCTTGGGGAGGCGGAGGGCCGCGAGGCCGGGCAGCCGGGCCAGGGCGTGCAGATCGGCCTCGGCGAAGAGGCTGCCGAGGGCGTTCACGCGGACGTGGACCGGAGTGGCGGACGGGCGCTCGGTGAGTAGCTCGGCGGTGGCTGAGCGGGCGTACTCCTTGCGGTCGGGCGCGACCGCGTCCTCCAGGTCGACGATCACGACATCGGCGCCGGCACCCAGCGCCTTGGCTACCGTCTCCGGGCGGTCACCCGGTACGTACAGCCAGGTCAGGGCGGTCAGTGCCGTCAGTGGGGATGTCATTTTGTGCCGCCGGTGGCGCGGAGGGTGGCGATGTCGGACTCGGAGAGGCCCGCTTCGGTGAGTACGGCCTGGGTGTCGGCGTTGTGGGGGCGGCCGGCCCAGCGGATCGCGCCGGGGGTTTCGGAGAGGCGGAAGAGGACGTTCTGCATGCGCAGCGGGCCTAGTTCCGGGTCCTCGATCTTGGTGATCGTATCCAGTGCGCGGTACTGCGGGTCGGTCATGACGTCCTGCACGTCGTAGATGGGGGCGATCGCTGCTTCCGCCTTCTCGAACGCGGCCAGCGCCTCGTCGCGGGTGCGGCGCGAGATCCAGTGGCCGACCGCCTCGTCGAGTTCGTCCGCGTGCTCGGCGCGGCCGCTGCCCGTGGTGAACCATGGCTCGTCGATCAGGTCGGGGCGGCCCACCAGGCGCATCACGCGCTCGGCCACGGACTGGGCCGACGTGGAGACGGCCACCCAGGCGCCGTCGGCGGTGCGATAGGTGTTGCGGGGGGCGTTGTTGCGGGAGCGGTTTCCGGTGCGGGGCTGGACGTAGCCGAGCTGGTCGTACCAGAGCGGCTGGGGGCCGAGGATCGTGAGGATCGGTTCGATGATGGCCATGTCGACCACCTGGCCGCGGTTGGTTGTGGTGCGGGCCGTGAGTGCGGTCATTACGGCGTAGGCGGTTGCTAGGGCGGCGATCGAGTCGGCCAGGCCGAACGGGGGGAGCGTGGGTGGGCCCTCGGGGTCGCCGGTCATCGCCGCGAAACCGCTCATCGCCTCGGCGAGTGTGCCGAAGCCCGGGCGGTGGGAGTACGGGCCGAACTGGCCGAAGCCGGTGACGCGGGTCAGGACCAGGCGGGGGTTTGCGGCGCTCAGCTCGGTTGGACCGAGGCCCCACTTTTCCAGGGTGCCCGGGCGGAAGTTCTCGATGATCACGTCTGTGGTGGCCGCCAGGCGCAGGAGGGCGTCGCGGCCGGTGGGGGCGGAGAGGTCGAGGGTGATCGTGCGCTTGTTGCGGCCGAGGAGTTTCCACCACAGGCCGATGCCGTCTTTGGACGGGCCGTGGCCGCGGGAGGGGTCGGGTCTGGTGGGGTGCTCGACCTTGATTACGTCCGCGCCGAAGTCGCCGAGCATCGTGGCGGCCAGCGGGCCGGCGAAGAGGGTGGCCAGGTCCAGGACGCGGAGGCCGGTGAGGGGCGCCGGGGTGGTGGTTGTCATCTTTTGGTCTTCTCTCGTGGTCACGGTCGGTGTGCCTCCGTGTGGGTGAGGTGGGCCAGGGTGTCGAAGCCGATGCCGTCGAGGCCGGCGATGGAAGTGGCCAGGCGGTTGCGGAGGGGGGCGGTCCAGTGGGCGGGGATCGCTTCGGGTGAGCCCGCCAGGAGGCCGGCGATGCTGCCTGTGGTGGCCCCGTTGGAGTCGGTGTCCCAGCCGCCGGACACCGCGCGGCAGATGGAGCCGGTGAAGTCGCCGTCGGCGTGGGTGAGGGCGGCGGCGATGAGGGCGGCGTTCGGGATGACGTGCACCCAGTGGTGGTGGCCGTAGGTGGCGTGGAGGTCGTCCACGACGGTGTCGAAGTCGCGGGTTGTTCTGGCTGTTTCGATGCCGTGGCGGACTGCTTGGGCCAGGCGGGACTTCGGGGGGACGACGGTCAGGCCGGTGCGCAGGCAGTGGTGTACGTCGGTGGTGCCGGTGGCGGCTTCGGCGATGGTCGCGGCGATGAACATCGCGCCGTACACGCCGTTGGCGGTGTGGGTGAGGGTGGCGTCTCGGTGGGCCTGTTCGGCGGCGGCGGCCGGGTTGCCGGGGTGTGTCCAGCCGTGGAGGTCCGCGCGGATCAGGGCGCCGATCCATTCTCGGAACGGGTTGTGGCGGGTTGCTGTTTGAGGGGGTGCCAGGCCTTGGAGGAGGTTGCGGTAGGCGATGCGTTCGGCGGTGAATGTGCGGCCGGCCGGGAGTTCGTCCAGCCATAGGTGGGCGAGCTGGGTTGTCGTGAAGGACTTGGTGTGGCGTTGGAGGAGGAGCAGGTTCAGGAGGGGGTAGTTCAGGTCGTCGTCCTCCGGCATGCCGTTGATGTTCTCGGCGAGTGAGGTGGGGGCGGAGCGGCGGTTCCAGGGGTGGCGGGCGAGGAGGTGGCGGGGGACACCTTGGGCTGTGAACCAGGTGGTCAGGGGCCAGTTGCCGGCGGCGGTGGCCAGTTGGCGGATGGCGGTGAGGGGGAGTTTCTCGACCGGTTTGCCGAGGAGGCAGCCGGCGGCGCGGCCCAGCCAGGCGGCGTGGAGGCGGTTGAGGAGGGCTGCGGTGGGGTTTGCGGGTCGGGTGTGGCCACTGGTTGCGGGGGCTTTGGGGTCGGTGCCGCGCCGGGGCGTCTCCTCGGGCGTCGAACGTTCGGGTACTGGGTGTTGTTCGGGGTGGTTGCGTTCAACGCCCTGCGGGGAGCGCCCCGGCACGTCCCCTCCTGGCACCGCGATGTTGTGCCGCGGGGTGCTCCCGGCGCCGTCCGGTGGCGCGCTTTTGGGTGGGGTGGGGGTGTGTGGCCAGGCTGGGCAGGCTGATCTGATGGCGGGGAGGGTGGTTGGTTCTGGGTGGGGTGTGGGGAGTTGGGAGAGTTCGGTCAGGAGGGTTTCTGCCAGGGTGCGCAGGTGTGGTGCGGGGGTGGGGGACGCGCCCGTGGTCGGTGGGGTGGGCGTGCCGCCTGCCGATTGCCAGCGGGTGCGGATCTCTGTCGCGTCGCGGCCGTCCTCCGATGCCTGGCGCAGCTCGTGGGTGATCAGGTCCTCCGGTTGCAGCCAGGTCAGCCGCATGGCGTGCCCGTCAGGGCCGCGAAGGTCGCCTCGTGGGTCCGGCGGCGCTCCATGTCTCGGGCGTACACCTCGCGGGTTACGGCCGCGAGGGTCCGGGGTGGGGCGTGCAGGTCGGTGCGGCTTGCCTCGGCGATTGTTTTTGACCAGTCGGACGGGATGGCTGATTCGCCGTGCATCGCGCCGGCGATCGCGCCGCTCATCGTGGCGATCGAGTCGCAGTCGCGGCCGTAATTGACCGAGCCCAGGACGGTGCGGCGGTAGTCGCCGCCGGCTACCAGGAGCATGCCGAGGGCGATGGGAAGCTCCTCGATGGAGTGCAGGCGGGAGGGGCGGCGGGCGGCCAGGGACGGTTTGCGGTAGTCCGGACCGACCGTGTCGAAGGGGGCGACGGCGCTGCGGAGGGGGGTCAGTGCGGACTCGAAGTCGTGGTGGCGGACCGCTGCTTCGGCCACTGCTTCGATTGCTGCGCGGGTGCCGTCCTTGGCGAGGGACAGGCACGTGTCCACCACTGTGGCGGGGGTGGCTTCGGGGGCGCAGGCGGCGGCTACCGCGGCGGCGAAGACTCCGGCTGCCTCGCGTCCGTACGACGACTGGTGCGCGCCGGCGATGTCGATTGCTTCGGCGTACGCCGCTGGGGGGTTGCCCGCGTTGACCAGGCCGACCGGGGCCATGTACATCGCGGCGCCGCAGTTGACGATGTTGCCCGTGCCGGCTTCGCGGGGGTCCACGTGGCCGTAGTGGAGGCGCGCGACGATCCACTTCTCGGCCAGGAAGATGCGCTGGAGGGGGAGGGCCTCGGATTCCAACTCCGGGATCCAGATGGGGGATTCGATCAGTTCGGGGACCAGGTGGTCGGCGATTGAGTAGGCGTCCAGGTGGTCGCGTACGGCGTCGTACACGCGGACCAGGGCGTGGGTCATGAGGGTGTCGTCCGTGATGTGGCCGTCGCCCTTGTGGTACGGGGCGATGGGGCGCGCCGTACGCCAGTCTTCGTGGAAGGGGCCGACGATGCCGTGGACGCGGCCGTTGTGGCGTTCGGTGATCTGTTCGGGGGTCCAGCCTTCGACCGGGCCGCCCAGCGCGTCGCCGACTGCCGCGCCGATCAGGCTGCCGGTGGTCCGGTCCTCCAGGGTCAGGGGTGGGAATGTCGCCATGGTTCGGTCAGCCCTTCGTGGGGTGGAGGTGTGTGGTGAGTTTTCCGGCCAGTTCCACCAGGTCTGTGCCGGCCAGACGGGGGAGGGCGCAGCCGACGAGGGTGCGACAGGTGTCGCGCCAGCCGGGGGGTAGGGCGTCGCCGCCGCACAGGGCGCCGGTCAGTGCGCCGGCGAGGGCGGGGGCGGAGTCGGCCACTCGGGACAGGCAGGCGGCGGCGGGTACGGCCTCGGTCACGCGGCCGCGGGCGGCGGTGGCGAGGGCCAGGGCCACGGGGACGGTTTCGGCGGCGGCGATGCCGTAGCTGTAGACGTGGTCGACGATCTGGTGTTCGAGGGTGGGGACCAGGGCGAATGCTCCGGCGTTGGAGGTTGTGGCGAGGTGGACGGCGTGGGCCGCGTTGCGGCCGATTTCGGTGGCTTCGGGGAGCTGGGCGAGGGCGGCGTGCACGGCTTGGTCGATGCTGGCGCCGCCGAGGGCCGCGGCGATCGCCGCTGCCATGGCGCGGGCGCCGTGGACGCCGTCGCCGTCCTGGGTGTAGCGGGCGTCGAACTCGGCCAGCTCGGCGGCGGCGATCGGGTCGCCGGGGTGGGCGGTGGCCAGGACGGCGGCGCGGATGCAGGCGGCGTCGTCGAAGTAGTGCGGATTGTCGTGGCCGGTCGCGGGCGGGCGCAGGCCGGTGGCGAGGTTGCCGAGACCGGCGCGTACGGAGATCCGGGCGCGCAGGGGGAGTACGGCGGACTCGACCTCGGGGGCGCGGTCGGCCGCGGCGGCGACCTCGGCGGCGAGGGCGGTCCAGGCGCGGTCGACCGCGGCGCGGATCTTGCCGGGGGTGGCGGCGAGGATCGTACCGGCGGTGAAAGCGGCCCACTCGGCATCGTCGGAGGGGCCGAGGCGCAGGGGTTCGGGGGGCTGGTTCAGGGCGATGGGGACGGGGAGGGTGGTGGTGGCGTTCTGCTCGGCGAAGGTGTCGAGTTCGCGGGTGAGGCGGCGGGTCCAGTCCGGCATGCGGGCGGCGCGGTGGCGGGCGGCGGGCCAGCCGGCGGCGTCGCCCGCGGCGAGGCCGAGCAGCAGACCTTCGATCCGGCGCGGGCCGGCCGCGCCCCCGGTGCCCGGCGCTTCGCGCGGGTCCGTGGTGAGGGTGGTCTCCGGGGTGGTTTGTGGGGGGTTGTAGGGGGTCATCGCGCTGCCCGGGGAGTGTGGGGGGTGGCGTGCGGGGGGTCGTCGTCCGGGGTGAGGAGGTCTGCCACGTCCAGTACGTGGTGGTTTCGCATGGAGGGGAGGCAGCTGCCTCTGGCCGGGGTGATGGCAGAGGACCACGCCGGGGGGATCGCCCCCGCGCCGCACATCGCGCCGGCCAGGGCGCCCGCCACCGCCGCCGTGGTGTCCGCGTCGCGGCCCATGTTGACCGCCGTCAGGACTGAGCCGGCGAAGTCGCCGCGGGACGCCGCGAACGCGCCGAAGGCCAGGCCCACCGCCTCCGGGGCCAGGTCCGTCCAGGGGTAGCCGCCGATCACCACCGCCGAGCGCACCGCCCGTTCGCCGTCCGGGGCCGCCGCCACCGCTCGGCGCAGGGAGCGCGCCGTCCAGGAGTCGGACGGGATGACGGAGAGAGCGGCCGCGGTGATCGCGGAGGGGGTGCCGCCCGTCATGGCCGCCGCCACGCCCGCCGCCACCGCCTGGCCGCCGTAGATGCCCTCGCCCTCGTGGCTCACGCAGCCGTCGATCGCCACCAGCCGCGCCGCCTCCGCCGGGCGGCCCGCCGCGAAGACGCCGAACGGGGCGGCGCGCATCGCCAGGCCGTCGCTCCACGCGTGGCGGTGCTGGGCGGAGATGGGGGCGGCCAGGCCCCGGCGGAGGTTCTCCAGCGTTCCGCGTTCGCTGAAGCCCGCGCCGCGGAACGGTCCCTCGTCCAGGTCGGCGATCCACAGGTGCCAGGCGTTCTCGACGTGGGCCACGGTGAGCGCCGAGCCGTGGCGGGCCAGGAGGAGGCCGGAGAAAATGGCGTACTCCGTGTCGTCCGTACCGGCGGGATCGCCGGACACGAAGCCCTCGATGCGGCCCCAACGGCGGCGGATCTCGGACGGCTTCATGTTCTCCGCCGGCGCTCCGAGCGCGTCGCCCACCGCCAGGCCGAGCAGGGCGCCGCGTCCCCTGTCGCGGAGCGCGCGAACGCCGTGAAGTTCGCGCAGCGCCTGAAGCGCGCGGCCGTGACCGGTGCGGGGTCGCATGCAATCAACTCCCAGGGCTCGTTCCTGGATCTGTGCCACGCGAGGGCCCGGCGAAGGCTCCGAAACGTCAGCGTCACCCGGTCGGCGTGGGGTCTGAGCTGCGAGTAAGTACGGCCTGCCTTGCTGGCGGGCGCCTTGAATCGTGCGTACTTTCGATGATGTTGAGGGGGTGGAGGGGCCGCGGACGGCCCCGCCTCCGGGGAGAGGGGAACTGGCGACATGGCCATCATTGAGACCGAGGCGACGCTCCACGAGGCGCACCGCGACAACCACACGCACCGCGACGTGAATGGGGGCTGGCTGCGCCCGGCGGTCTTCGGGGCCATGGACGGTCTGGTGTCGAATCTGGCGCTGATGACCGGGGTGGCCGGTGGGTCGGTTGGGCAGCAGACGATCGTCATCACCGGGCTCGCGGGGCTTGCCGCCGGCGCCTTCTCCATGGCGGCGGGTGAATACACCTCCGTGGCCTCGCAGCGCGAGCTGGTAGAGGCCGAACTCGACGTGGAGCGGCGCGAGTTGCGCAAGCATCCCAAGGACGAGCTGGAGGAGCTCGCCGCGCTGTACGAGTCGCGGGGAGTCGAGGCGGGGCTGGCGCGTGAGGTTGCCACGCAGCTGTCCCGGGATCCCGAGCAGGCGCTGGAGATCCATGCCCGTGAGGAGCTCGGCATCGACCCGGGAGACCTTCCCTCACCCCTGGTCGCCGCCGTATCGTCGTTCGGGGCGTTCGCTCTGGGTGCTTTGCTGCCCGTACTGCCATACCTGCTCGGGGCCTCGACGATGTGGCCCGCGGTGCTGCTGGCGCTGGTCGGGCTCTTCGCCTGCGGGGCGCTGGTGGCGAAGGTGACGGCCCGCTCCTGGTGGTTCAGCGGAGTCAGGCAGCTGGCGCTGGGCGGGGCCGCGGCCGGTGTGACGTACGCCCTCGGCGCTCTGTTCGGGACCGCCGTAGGGTGAGACCCTATGCGGAGCTCCACATAAGTACTCTGTTACTCGGTGGTTTCATCTTCGCAATGACCGGGCAAGAGCCCACGACACCGCAGGCAATGACGCCTGCGCTGTGATCACCCGACGGGTGTCGCTCTGTCCGCCCGTGAACCACCTGCACCGCTATGCGCGGTGTCCGCATGCTGGAATGAGCTATCCACCTCGCGAGAAGCCAGCCATCATGTAACCTGCACGAAATTTCGCGGAGGGCCAACGTCGTCCCTCGGTAGTTGCATATGCCACGACGACGACGGGAGTGCCAATGCGTTCCGACGCCTGGTCGCCCATGGACGGTCGCCCCGCCCAGCAGGGGATGTACGACCCCCGTAATGAGCACGACGCCTGTGGCGTCGGCTTTGTGGCCACCCTTACCGGTGTGGCCAGCCATGAGCTGGTCGAGCAGGCGCTGACCGTACTGCGCAATCTCGAACACCGCGGTGCCACAGGATCCGAGCCCGACTCCGGCGATGGCGCCGGAATCCTGCTCCAGGTTCCCGACGCGTTCCTGCGCGAGGTCACCGAATTCGAACTCCCCGAGGCCGGGGCGTACGCCGTCGGCATTGGTTTCCTTCCCGCAGACGGCTCCGCACAGGCCGTCTCCGAGATCGAGACGATCGCGGCCGAGGAAGGTCTCGACGTACTGGGATGGCGTGAGGTTCCCGTCACTCCGGAACTGCTCGGCAACGGCGCCCGCGCCACCATGCCCGCCTTCGGCCAGCTCTTTGTGGCGGACGGTACGTCGACGGGGCTTGAGCTCGACCGCAAGGCCTTCGTGCTGCGCAAGCGCGCCGAGCGTGAGGCCGGGGTGTACTTCCCCTCGCTCTCCGCCCGGACGATTGTGTACAAGGGCATGCTCACCACCGGGCAGCTGGAGCCGTTCTTCCCGGACCTGTCCGACCGGCGCTTCGCGACGACTGTCGCGCTCGTTCACTCGCGCTTCTCGACGAACACCTTCCCGAGCTGGCCGCTGGCCCACCCGTACCGCTTCGTCGCGCACAACGGCGAGATCAACACGGTCAAGGGCAACCGGAACTGGATGAAGGCCCGCGAGTCCCAGCTCGCGTCCGACCTGTTCGGCGCGGACAAGCTGGAGCGGATCTTCCCCGTCTGTACGCCCGACGCCTCCGACTCCGCGTCCTTCGACGAGGTTCTGGAACTGCTGCACCTGGGCGGGCGCTCGCTGCCGCACGCCGTGCTGATGATGGTCCCCGAGGCGTGGGAGAACCACGACTCGATGGACCCGGCCCGGCGGGCCTTCTACCAGTACCACGCCACGATGATGGAGCCCTGGGACGGCCCGGCGTGCGTCACCTTCACCGACGGCACCCAGGTCGGCGCCGTACTCGACCGCAACGGTCTGCGTCCCGGTCGCTACTGGGTGACCGACGACGGGCTTGTCGTGCTGTCGTCCGAGGTGGGCGTGCTGGACATCGACCCGGCGAAGGTGGTCCGTAAGGGACGGCTGCAGCCCGGCAAGATGTTCCTCGTCGACACCGCCGAGCACCGGATCATCGAGGACGACGAGATCAAGGCCGGCCTCGCCGCCGAGGCTCCGTACCAGGAGTGGCTGGAAGCCGGCGAGATCGAGCTGGAGGACCTGCCCGAGCGCGAGCACATCGTGCACACGCACGCGTCGGTCACGCGCAGGCAGCAGACCTTCGGGTACACCGAGGAAGAGCTGCGCGTCATCCTCGCGCCGATGGCTCGTACGGGTGGCGAACCGCTCGGCTCCATGGGTACGGACTCGCCCATCGCCGCGCTGTCCGAGCGGCCGCGGCTGCTCTTCGACTACTTCACGCAGCTCTTCGCGCAGGTCACGAACCCGCCGCTGGACGCCATCCGCGAGGAGCTCGTCACCTCGCTGCGCTCCACGCTCGGCCCCCAGGGCAACATCCTGGAGCCGACCGCCGCGACCTGCCGCAATGTCACGCTGCCGTTCCCGGTGATCGACAACGACGAGCTGGCCAAGCTCATACACATCAACGCCGACGGCGACATGCCGGGCCTGACGACCGCCACGCTCTCCGGCCTCTACCGCGTCAGCGGCGGCGCCGACGCGCTGGCCGCCCGTATCGAGCAGATCTGCACCGAGGCCGACGCCGCCATCGAGGCCGGCGCCCGCCTGATCGTGCTCTCCGACCGGCACTCGGACGCCGAGCACGCGCCGATCCCGTCGCTGCTGCTCACTTCCGCCGTGCACCATCACCTGATCCGTACGAAGCAGCGCACCCAGGTGGGGCTGCTCGTCGAGGCCGGCGATGTGCGCGAGGTGCACCACGTCGCGCTGCTGATCGGTTTCGGTGCGGCCGCCGTCAACCCGTACCTGGCCATGGAGTCCGTCGAGGACCTGGTCCGCGCGGGCACGTTCATCGAGGGCGCCGAGCCCGAGCAGGCCATCCGGAATCTGATCTACGCGCTCGGCAAGGGCGTCCTGAAGGTCATGTCCAAGATGGGCATCTCGACCGTCGCCTCCTACCGGGGCGCGCAGGTCTTCGAGGCTGTCGGTCTGGACGAGGCCTTCGTCGAGAAGTACTTCAACGGTACGGCGACCAAGATCGGCGGCGCCGGTCTCGATGTCGTCGCCAAGGAAGTCGCCGCCCGGCACGCCAAGGCCTACCCGGCCTCCGGCATCGCCGCCACGCACCGCGCGCTGGAGATCGGCGGCGAGTACCAGTGGCGGCGCGAGGGCGAGCCGCACCTGTTCGACCCGGAGACGGTCTTCCGCCTCCAGCACGCCACGCGCAACCGCCGGTACGACATCTTCAAGCAGTACACGGACCGCGTGAACGAGCAGTCCGAGCGGCTGATGACGCTGCGTGGGCTCTTCGGGTTCAAGTCGGGGCGTACGCCCATCTCGATCGATGAGGTCGAGCCGGCTTCCGAAATCGTCAAGCGCTTCTCCACCGGCGCCATGTCGTACGGCTCCATCTCCCAGGAGGCGCACGAGACGCTTGCCATCGCCATGAACCAGCTGGGCGGCAAGTCCAACACCGGTGAGGGCGGCGAGGACGCCGAGCGGCTGTACGACCCGGCGCGGCGCTCCAGCATCAAGCAGGTCGCCTCGGGGCGTTTCGGTGTGACGAGTGAATACCTCGTCAACGCCGACGACATCCAGATCAAGATGGCGCAGGGCGCCAAGCCCGGCGAGGGCGGTCAGCTGCCCGGCCACAAGGTCTACCCGTGGGTCGCGAAGACCCGGCACTCGACGCCGGGTGTGGGGCTCATCTCGCCGCCGCCGCACCACGACATCTACTCGATCGAGGACCTGGCTCAGCTGATCCACGACCTCAAGAACGCCAACCCGGCCGCGCGCATCCACGTGAAGCTGGTGTCGGAGGTCGGTGTCGGCACGGTCGCGGCCGGTGTGTCCAAGGCACACGCCGATGTGGTGCTGATCTCGGGCCATGACGGTGGTACGGGTGCTTCGCCGCTCACCTCGCTGAAGCACGCGGGCGGTCCCTGGGAGCTCGGGCTTGCCGAGACCCAGCAGACGCTGCTGCTCAACGGGCTGCGCGACCGCATCGTCGTCCAGACCGACGGCCAGCTGAAGACCGGCCGCGACGTCATCATCGCCGCGCTCCTCGGCGCCGAGGAGTTCGGTTTCGCGACCGCGCCGCTCGTCGTGTCCGGCTGCGTCATGATGCGCGTCTGCCACCTCGACACGTGCCCGGTCGGTATCGCCACGCAGAACCCGGTTCTCCGGGACCGGTTCTCCGGCAAGGCCGAGTACATCGTCAACTTCTTCCAGTTCATCGCGGAGGAAGTGCGCGAGCTGCTGGCCGAGCTCGGCTTCCGTACGCTCGAAGAGGCCGTCGGCCACGCCGAACTCCTCAACACCGACGCGGCCGTCGATCACTGGAAGGCGCAGGGTCTCGACCTGGAGCCGCTCTTCTACGTGCCCGAGCTGCCGGAGGGCGCGGTCCGTCACCAGATCACGACCCAGGACCACGCGCTGGAGAAGGCGCTCGACAACGAGCTGATCAAGCTCGCCGCCGACGCCCTGGCCGCGGACAGCGCCGAGGCCGCCGGGCCGGTGCGCGCGCAGGTCGCGATCCGCAACATCAACCGGACCGTCGGCACGATGCTCGGTCACGAGGTGACGAAGAAGTTCGGCGGGGCGGGTCTGCCCGACGACACCATCGACATCACCTTCACCGGGTCCGCCGGTCAGTCCTTCGGTGCGTTCGTGCCGCGTGGTGTCACGCTGCGGCTCGAAGGCGACGCGAACGACTATGTGGGCAAGGGGCTTTCGGGTGGGCGGATTGTTGTCCGTCCCGACCGGGGCGCCGACCACCTCGCCGAGTACTCGACGATCGCCGGCAACACGATCGCGTACGGCGCCACAAGTGGCGAGCTCTTCCTGCGGGGCAGGACGGGCGAGCGCTTCTGCGTCCGTAACTCGGGTGCCACGGTCGTCTCGGAGGGCGTGGGCGACCACGGCTGCGAGTACATGACCGGCGGTCGCGCGGTGGTGCTGGGCGAGACCGGGCGTAACTTCGCGGCCGGCATGTCCGGCGGCGTCGCGTACGTCATCGACCTCGACCCGGACAACGTCAACTCAGGCAACGCCGGGGCGGTCGAGGCACTCGACGAGACCGACCAGGTGTGGCTGCACGATGTGGTGCGCCGCCATGAGGAGGAGACCGGTTCTACGGTCGCTTCAAAGCTGCTGGCCGAGTGGGACACCGCGGTGACCCGCTTCAGCAAGATCATCCCGTCCACGTACAAGGCAGTGCTCGCCGCCAAGGACGCCGCTGAGCTCGCCGGTCTCTCCGAGCAGGAGACCACCGAGAAGATGATGGAGGCGGCGACCAATGGCTGACCCCAAGGGCTTCCTGACCACCGGACGCGAGGTCGCCAAGACCCGTCCCGCCGGTGAGCGCGTCAAGGACTGGAACGAGGTCTACGTTCCCGGCTCCCTGCTGCCGATCATCAGCAAGCAGGCCGGGCGCTGCATGGACTGCGGCATTCCGTTCTGCCACAACGGCTGCCCGCTCGGGAACCTGATTCCCGAGTGGAACGACTACGCCTACCGTGAGGACTGGGCGGCCGCGAGCGAGCGGCTGCACGCCACGAACAACTTCCCGGAGTTCACCGGGCGGCTGTGCCCGGCTCCGTGCGAGTCGGCGTGCGTGCTCGGCATCAACCAGCCGGCCGTGACCATCAAGAACGTCGAGGTCTCGATCATCGACAAGGCGTGGGGCAATGGTGACGTCACGCCGCAGCCGCCCGAGCGTCTGTCGGGCAAGACGGTGGCTGTCATCGGCTCGGGGCCTGCGGGCCTGGCCGCTGCCCAGCAGCTGACGCGGGCCGGTCACACGGTCGCGGTGTACGAGCGCGCCGACCGCATCGGCGGGCTGCTGCGCTACGGCATCCCCGAGTTCAAGATGGAGAAGGTGCACATCAACCGGCGCATCGAGCAGATGCGCGCGGAGGGCACCAAGTTCCGTACGGAGGTCGAGATCGGCCGCGACATCGACGCCGCGAAGCTGCGGCGCCGGTACGACGCGGTGGTCATCGCCGCCGGTGCGACGGTCTCCCGCGACCTGCCCGTCCCGGGCCGCGAACTGAACGGCATCCACTTCGCGATGGAGTACCTGCCGCTCGCGAACAAGGTGCAGGAGGGCGACCTGACGGTCTCCCCGATCACCGCCGAGGGCAAGCACGTCGTGGTCATCGGCGGCGGCGACACCGGCGCGGACTGCGTGGGCACCGCCCACCGGCAGGGCGCGGCGTCCGTCACCCAGCTGGAGATCATGCCGAAGCCGGGCGAGGAGCGTAACGCCAACCAGCCTTGGCCGACCTTCCCGATGCTCTACAAGGTCACCTCCGCGCACGAGGAGGGCGGCGAGCGGGTCTACTCCGTGTCCACGACGCACTTCGAGGGCGACGAGGACGGCAACGTCCAGTTCCTGCACCTCGTCGAGGTGGAGTTCGTCGACGGTAAGCTCACGCAGAAGCCCGGCACCGAGCGGAAGATCCCCGCTCAGCTGGTCACGCTGGCGATGGGCTTCACGGGGACGGACCAGGAGAACGGTCTGGTCCAGCAGTTCGGCCTGGAGCTCGACGCGCGCGGCAACGTGGCGCGCGACGCGGAGTACGCGACGAACGTCGACGGCGTCTTCGTCGCGGGTGACGCGGGGCGCGGTCAGTCGCTCATCGTGTGGGCGATCGCCGAAGGGCGGTCGGCGGCTCGTGGCGTGGACCGGTTCCTGACGGGGGCGAGCGAGTTGCCGGCCCCGGTGAAGCCGACGGATCGTGCGTTGACTGTCTGACGTACGCCCCCATAGACGTCCCGCACAACGGCGTGCGGAACTGAACGCGGCGCCTGCCTTGTCCCCGACCGGACATTGGGTGGGCGCCGCGGTGCGTGCGCGTACGGACGCCGGAGGGGCTCGACGGTGCGGCCGAATGACACGCCCGCGCCGACGGCGGCATGCCCACCGCTACCCCGCCGTCAGCGCCGATGTCTTCATCAGTACGAGCGCGATCAGCAGCACCAGCATCCCCGCGCCCGCCGCCACCTGGATCGCGGTGCGGTGCTTGCGTGGTGCGTACGCCAGGGCCAGGCTGGCCAGGGCGCCGGTGAGCAGGCCGCCCAAGTGGGACTGCCAGGAGGCGAACAGGGCGGAGACCACCATCCAGATCATGAGCCCCGCCATGAAGCGGTTGACGGCCCGCATGTCGCGGCCCAGGCGGCGGCAGAGCACGTAGTATGAGGCCGAGACGCCGAAGATCGCGCCCGAGGCGCCCACGGTGAGGGTGTGCGGCGCGATCAGGTAGACCAGCACCGAACCGCCGAGCGCGGACAGCAGGTACAGGCCGGCGTAGCGCGCCCGGCCGAGCTGGTCCTCGACCGTTCTGCCCACGTTCCACAGGCAGAACATGTTCATCATGATGTGCATGATCCCGAAGCTGCCCCCGGTCGGGCGCAGGTGGAGAAAGGCGCCCGTGAAGAGCCGGTACCACTCGCCCTCGGCCACCCCGACGAGGGTCGGCACGGGGTAGCCCCCGTCCTCCGGGCCCATCGGCGCCCACCCGATCATGCCGAACCGGTCGACGAGGTCGGGGCGCGCCAGTTCGCCGAGGTAGGCGAGGACGTTCAGCGCGATCAGCGTGTACGTGACCACGGGCGCCGCCGCCCCGGCGACCGTGCCGCCGAAGACCGTGCGTGCCTGGCGTACCGACTTGTGGCCCTCCTTCACGCACTCGGGGCACTGGTGTCCGACGGCCGCCTCACGCATGCAGTCGGGACAGATGAAGCGCTCGCAGCGCGTGCAGCTCACGTACGTCTCGTACTTGGGGTGGCGGTAACACGTCGTGACAGCGGCTTCCACAGCCGGCTCCTTGGACTTCTGGGCAAACGGGGGAGAGCCGGTGGGGGTCGGCGCCGATCAAGATAACGTACGGACCCGTACGGATCCGTCCGGCCAGCCGTCGGCCGAGTCGAGCTGCACGAGCTCTCCGACCTCCTCCGGCCGGCCCATCCGGCGGAGCGGCAGATGCGACCAGTCCCGGCGAGCGGGTCAGGCCGCGCAGGCCGAACTTCATAGACCCGTACGCCGCATGGCCGGGGATGCCGACCAGGCCGGCCTCCGTCGACCCGCCGGTGCTGAAGCACGGGCCGATGCTGCGGCTGTGGCTCGGGCATCTCCTGGAATCCGAGCAGATGCGTGAAGCCCAGCACCTGGAGTTCGCGGCGCGGCTGGGCGGGCGCTGGAGATCACCGTCCAATACGCGGAGGACGGCGTCCAGTTCGGCCGTCGCGGGCGAGATGTAACCTCGACAGTCCCGCCGGGCCCCCAGCCCCACCAGCCCGTAACCGCACCGCGTACGAAACGGAGACCCGACGTGGCGATAAGCCTCCACAAGGTCGAGGAGACCGCGCCCGCGCTCGTCAGCTTCTACAAGAGCGCCGGCGTCTCGCTGCAGAAGCATGGGCTGAGCGGGCAGCGCGCGGCCGTGTATCTGGTTCTTGACTACTCGGGTTCGATGAAGCCGTATTACAAGGACGGTAGCGTGCAGGCGCTCGCCGACCGCGTGCTCGGGCTGTCCGCCAATCTCGACGACGACGGCAGCGTGCCGATCGTTTTCTTCTCGACGGACGTCGACGCGATCACGGACATCGCCCTCGACAACCACCAGGGCCGTATCGACAAGATCGTCGCGGGCCTGGGGCACATGGGCAAGACCAGCTACCACCTGGCCATGGACGCGGTGATCGACCACTACCTCGACAGCGGATCGACGGCGCCCGCACTGGTCGTTTTCCAGACCGACGGAGGTCCGATCAACAAGCTGGCGGCGGAGCGGTACGTCTGCAAGGCCGCGGAGCTGCCGCTGTTCTGGCAGTTCGTTGGCTTCGGCAATACGCGAAGCACGCAGTTCGATTTCCTGCGCAAGCTCGACGAGCTGGCCGTCCCGGCGAGGCGAACGGTCGACAACGCGGGCTACTTCCACGCCGGGCTGGATCCGCGCCAGGTCTCCGACAGCGAGCTGTACGACCAGTTGGTGCGCGAGTTCCCGGCCTGGCTGGCCGCGGCGCGGGCGCAGGGCATCGTGCGATGACCGTCCAGGTGCTGAGGTCGGCCGACCGTGAGGCTGTGGCGTGGAAGAACGGCGGCGGGGTCACCCGCGAGATCGCGGCATACCCGCCGAACGCCGGGATGGCCGACTTCGACTGGCGGATCAGCCTCGCGGAGGTCGAAAGGGACGGCCCGTTCTCGGCATTCCCCGGGGTGGACCGGATCCTCACGATGGCTGAGGGTGCGGGGATGGAGCTCACGGTGGGCGGTGAGCGGCGGCTCGTCGACCAGCGTTACGTCCCGTACGACTTTCCCGGGGACATCGCCACCGACTGCCGACTGCTCGACCGCCGGGTCGTGAACTTCAACGTCATGTACCGCAGGGGCCGGACGGCCGCGCGGGTCGCGGTGCTGCGCGGGAACCTCAACGTCGCAGTCCCGCCGGGAGGGACGGTGGTGATCGTCGCGCTGGACGGGACCGCGTCGTTCGAGGGCGTCACCCTTGGCCGGTACGACGCCGTGGTGACCGCATCGCCGGGCGCCCTGTTGGCCGGAGGGCACACGGCGGTCGTCACCCTCACGGTCGGCTGAGCCCGATCTCCATGACACCACCCCTGGGGTTCGCGTCGTGCGTGAGCGGCCATCTGCGCGGTCAGTTGCGCGGTATCGACGCACGCATCGCGGACCTCCAGGAGACCCGCATCTCGCTGGTGGCGATCCTCGCGGCGACGGACTCGGGGGCGGCGGTCTCCGAGGCCCAGGCCGCGTAGCCGTCGGGGCGGACGAGCAGAGTCGTACGGCGGTCACTCGCCCAGTGCGTCACCGTGAGCCGATCGTCGTGGTCGACCTCCGTGCCCCGTGGCGTGATCAGTACGAACTGCCCCGCGCGAAGCGCCTCGTACAGCCGTCCCTCCTGGAGCTCGACGTCCGGCACGCGCCTGCCCGTGAGCGGGTGGGCGCCGCGCGGAGCGCCGTATGAGTAACCGATGCCGGTGATCTGCCCAATCGCCGTGCGGGCGACCGGGCGTACGTTGCCGGCGATCAGGGTCAGTAGGGAGCGGAGTCCGCGCTGCAGTGGATTGTGGGCCATGGCGAGGCGGATGAGTGCGCCACTGCTGCGCAGCACGGCCCTGCCGACCGGGTGCCGTTCGTCGTGATACGAGTTCAACAGGCCGTCCGGCGCCTGGCCGTTCACCACGGAAGCCAGCTTCCAGCCGAGGTTGGCCGCGTCCTGGAGGCCGGTGTTCATGCCCTGGCCGCCGGCCGGGGAGTGCGTGTGCGCCGCGTCGCCCGCGAGGAGGACCCTGCCCACCCGGTACTGCGGGACCTGGCGTTCGTCGCTGTGGAAGCGGGACATCCAGCGGGCGTCGTGCATACCGAAGTCGCTGCCGAAAGCGCGGCGGGCGATCTCGCGCAGCTCATCGAGCTCAACGGGCGCGGTGTCGGGGATCTCGCCGCGCGTACGGTCCCAGCCGCCCACGCGCCAGTACCCGTCCCCGAAGGGGATGAGGAACCCGAAGGCCGTGCCCATGCCGTTCACCGCGGCCGTACGGTCGGGTTCCTGGGCGAGCAGCACGTCGGCCAGGACGATCGACTTGATGACCGAGTGGCCGGGGAAGGGCAGGTCCAGCGCTTTGCGCACGGCACTGCGCACCCCGTCGGCGCCCACCGCGTAGGCCGCTCGCAGTGTCTCGGCCGTACCGTCCTCGCGTCGCACGTCGAGCGTCACGCCCGCGTCGTCCTGTGCGAGCCCGGTGACCTCCGCTCCGTACACGAACGTCGCGCCGTTCTCCTCGGCCCGGCGCAGCAGCAGCTTCTCCACTTCGAACTGCGGAGTCACCAGCAAGTACGGGAAACGCGAGGGGAGATCGGAGATGTCGAGGGCGAGCGAGCCGAAGAGCTCCAGGCGGGTGACGATCTGACCCGTGGTGACGAGCTCGTCGGCGAGGCCGCGGGCGTCGAGCTGCTCCAGGGTGCGGGCGTGCACACCGAAGGCCCGGGTCAGGTTGCTGATGCCCCGGGGGCGCCGCTCCACCACCGTGACGGGGACACCTTCGGCGGCCAGATCGCCCGCGAGCAGCAGCCCGGTGGGGCCCGCGCCGACGACGATGACGTTGCTGCGCTGAGAAGTGGTACCGGTCGTGCCGTGCATGGCGACCTCCTGATGCCAACGCTTGTTGGTCAACGCTTGTTGGCCAATGTAGGGCACGGAGCGAGTTGATGTCAACGGTTGTTGGCCTACGTGTGTTGTCAGTGACGTACGAGGCAGAAGGGGTGACCGGCGGGATCCGCGTAGATCCGCCAACTGCGGGCGCCCGCCCCGTCGTCGAGCAGCAGGGAGGCGCCCAGCTCCAACATCTGGGCATGGGCGTGGAGGAGATCCGGAACGCTGAAGTCCATATGGAACTGCTGTGGGTGGGCCGGGTCGGGCCACCGCGGCGGGCGGTGGTCGGGTACGCGCTGGAAGGCGAGGACGAGGCCGTTGGGGGTGTGCAGCGTGGCCCAGTCGTCGTCGACGCCCCATCGGCGGTCCGGCCGATTCACTTCGCCGCCGGCCAGCGAAGCGTAGAAGTGGGCGAGGGTGAGGGGGTCGGCGCAGTCGAGCACCACGCACTGCAGTTCGGCGATCACGTGCGGGACCCTATCGCCGAAGGAAAGCCGATACCCGACAGAAGATGTCGGGTATCCAGGGTTCGATGACGTCATGGTGAACGGTTGGGAAGACTTCCAGGTGGCGGAACCGCAGTTCGCGGAGGCCGTGCAGCAACGATTCCAGCAGTACAAGCACCATGTTCTCGCGACGGTCCGAAAGGACGGGTCGCCGCGTGTGACCGGGCTCGAAGTGACGTTTCTCCACGGAGAGTTGTGGCTCGGCATGATGCCGTACTCACGCAAGGCGCAGGACCTTCAGCGCGATCCGCGCTTCGCCATCCAGGCGAACCCGGGCGCGGATGAGCAGATGCGGGACGGGGACGCGCGGATCAGCGGCCGGGCGGTGGAGGTCACCGATCCGGATGTCATCGCCCGGTTCGTCGGGGAGATCAAGCCGCCGGAGCCGTTCCATCTTTTCCGCGTTGAGCCGACGGAGGTGGTCCGGACCTCCATTGAGGGCGACGCGCTCGTGGTGCGAGCGTGGCGGCCGGGTCAGCCAGTACGCACGATTCGCCGGGGCAACGGCGACGAAGGGGCTCGGGAGGACTGAGGCCCCTTGGGTGGGCGGGCATGGTTTGGCGGTCGGCTCCGTCCGCCCGCCCCGTTGAAGCCGGCACGATTGGTTGCCGTCTCCGTCGGGGGGCTCGCCGCCGCCGTCGGCGGTTGCGGCCCGTTAGTTGCGCCGCCTGCGGCGGCCACCTCTCCCGCCCTGCCCGCCCGTTGAAGCCGACACGATTGCTCCTGTGGCGTCACCTATGCCGCCCCCCTCGCCCGCCCGTTGGAGCCGACGAGATCGGTGAGCGTCTTCGTCGGCCTCTCCTTGAAGGTGGGCGGCGGCGTGCTGACCGAGCGTCATGGGGTAGGTGCCGCCAGTACCTTTGACCGGCATTCGGACGGGGTGCCCCACGCGTCTCGCAGTGGGCGGGCCTTGCGGAGCCATAGGGAGAGGTCCAGTTCGTCCGTGTAGCCGACCGCCCCGTGCAGCTGGAGCGCTGTCCGGGCGGCGGCGTAGGCCGCCTCGCCCGCTGTGACCTTCGCGGCGGCGATATCGGCCGAGGTCATGGACAGGGCGGCGCCGAAGAGCAGTGGCCGGGCGAACTCCAGACCGATCAGGGTGTCGGCCAGCCGGTGCTTGACCGCCTGGAAGCCGCCGATGGCAGTCCCGAACTGCGTGCGTTGCTTGACGTACGCCACCGTCCGGTCCAGCAGCGCGATCCCGGTGCCCAGCGCCTGTGCGGCGGTGGCGAATGACGCCCGGCCGGCGGCGTACTCGGCGGCTGCCGTCACGGCGGGCCCCGAGGCGAGCAGTTCGCCGCCCGGCTCCGTCCGGTACAACCGGCGCGCCGGATCCGCGGACGCGTGGAGCGCGCCGTACCCGGGAGCGAGTCGCAGCTCGTCGCCGTGCACGGTGAGGAGGTACGTCGCCGAGTCCGCGTCCAGCGCGTACGGGCCGCCACCCGGAAGCGTGAGTGTCGCGCTCGCCCCGCCCGTGGCCAACGCCGGCAGCAGCCGCTTCGCGGGGCCCTCCTCGCCGTACCCGGCCAGGTGGGCCAGCAGGGCGGCGGTCGCGACCGTCTCCACCACCGGACCGGGCACCGCGTGCCGCCCCAGCTCCACGAAAGCCACCGCGAGTTCGACCGGCAGCGGCCCCACACCCTCGTACGCCTCGGGAACGGCCAGCGAGAACACGCCCGCCTCACCCATACGCGCCCACAGCGCGTTCCCGGGAACGGCGTTTCCGGCTGCCCAGGAACGTACGACCGACGGCGTGTCCGCGGCCGTCAGCATCGCTTCCAGGGAACGCCCGAAAGCGGCCTGCTCGTCGGTCAACAGGAACCTCATCAGCGGCGGCCCTTCGGGAGACCGAGCAGGCGCTCGGCGATGATGTCGCGCTGGATTTCGTTGGTGCCCGCGTAGATCGGTCCGGCGAGCGAGAACACATAGCCCTCCGCCCACTCGCCCCGCGCCAGCTCCCCGTCCGCGCCCAGCAGATCGAGCGCCGTCTCGTGCAGAGCGATGTCGTAGTCGGACCAGAAGACCTTGTTGAGGCTGGACTCCGCTCCGATGACCGCGCCCGCCGCGAAGCGCGAAGCGTTGGCGTACGTGAACAGCTGATAGGCGCGCGCCCCGACGACCGCGTCCGCCACCCGGTCACGCAGCGCCGTGTCCGAAGGATCGGCCGACGTACGCCACTGCTGTACGAGCCGGTCGGCGACGGCGACGAAACGGCCGGGGGAGCGCAGGGTCAGCCCGCGTTCGTTCCCGGTCGTCGACATGGCGATCCGCCAGCCCTGCCCCGGCTCCCCGATGACGTCCTCGTCCGGTACGAACACGTCGTCCAGGAAGAGCTCCGCGAAGGCGGGCTTGCCGTCGAGCCGGCCGATGCGGCGGACGGTGACCCCGTCGGCCTTCAGGTCGAACATCAGGTAGGTCAGGCCGTGGTGGGGCTTCGCCGCCTCCGTGTCCGTACGGAAGATCCCGAAGGCCCGGTCCGCGAAGGCGGCCCGTGACGACCAGGTCTTCTGACCCGACAGCAGCCACCCGCCGTCGGTCCGTACGGCCCGGGACTTCAGGGAGGCGAGATCCGATCCCGACTCCGGCTCGGACCAGGCCTGCGCCCAGATCACCTCACCGCTCGCCATGGACGGCAGAACCCGGGCACGCTGCTCGGCGGCGCCATGGTCGAAGAGCGTCGGCGCGAGGAGGTTGATGCCGTTCTGTGAGACCCGCCCCGGCGCGCCCGCCGCGAAGTACTCCTCCTCGAAGAGGAGCCACGTGAAGATGTCGACGCCCCGGCCGCCGTACTCCTGCGGCCACGACACCACCGACCAGCGGTCCGCGTACAACCGCGCCTCCCACGCGCGATGAGCCCCGAAGCCCTCCTCCGTCTCCAGGGAAGGGAGCGGCTCGGCGGGGACATGCGCCGCCAGCCACGCCCGCGCCTCGGCGCGGAAGGACGCCTCCTCGGGGGTGTGCTCCAAGTCCATCAGCCGCTCGCCCTCTTCATCGCGGAGATGTCCATCCCGCCGAGCGAATCGGCGGCGGTCTCAGCGTTGTGGGCGTGGGCGAGGTGGTGCAGTCCGAAGACCGAATCCATGCCGGTGTGCAGGCCCTGAAGGTCCTCCGCCTGGTTGACGGCCCGCTTGGTGAGGGCCAGTCCCAGGCGGGGCATTTCGGCGATCCGAAGGGCCAGTTCCTCGGTACGTTCCGCCAGTTCGGACCGTTCCACGACGCGGTTGACCATGCCGACCTCGTACGCCCTGCGCGCGGGCATCCGGTCGCCCGTGTAGAGGAACTCCTTGGCGATCCGCGGTGGCATCACCCACGGGTGCGCGAAATACTCGACCCCGGGTATGCCCATCCGCACCACCGGATCAGCGAAGAACGCGTCCTCGGAAGCGACGATCAGGTCGCAGATCCAGGCGAGCATCAGCCCGCCCGCGACGCACGCTCCCTGGACGGACGCGACGACCGGCTTCGGCAGTTCACGCCAGCGTCGGCACATCCCCAGATAGACCTCCGACTCCCGCGCGAAGCGCGACTCGGCGCCCTGCTTGTCGGAGTGGTCCCACCACAGGCCCGCCTTGCGCTCGAACGGGAGGTGAGCGTCGCGCTCCGGGGTGCCGATGTCGTGGCCGGCCGAGAAGTGCTCGCCGGCTCCGGCCAGCACGACGACCCTGACCTCGGAGTCCTCCGCCGCCCGGTAGAAGGCGGCGTCCAGGGCGTAGGTCATCGCGGAGTTCTGGGCGTTGCGGTAGCGCGGGCGGTTGAGGGTGACGTACGCGACCGGGCCGCGTCGCTCGTACAGCACAGGCTCTTGGTGGTCGGCGGGGGCGGGCATGGGAGTGGGCATCGGCTCATCCTTCCCTAACAAGTGTTTGGTAGGTTAACGTACGGTCATGAGCAGCGTCGAGGAGGTCCCTGGCATGAGGGCACCCGAGAACGGGCCGAAGGACGTTCCCCGGAACGCTTCGGGCGGCGTACCCGAGTACGTTCCGGGGCACGGTCTGCTCAAGGGGCGTACCGCCGTCATCACCGCCGCGGCCGGCGCCGGTATCGGCGGTGCCACAGCGCGCAAGTTCCTGGAGGAGGGCGCGCGCATTCTCATCGGTGACGCCCACGCGCGTCGCCTCAAGGAGACCGAGCGGGCGCTCGCCGAGGAGTTCGGCGCCGAGAACGTCGCCTCCCTGCCGTGCGACGTCACCGAGGAGGGCGAGGTACAGGCGCTCTTCGACCTCGCCGTACGCGAACACGGCGGCCTGGACGTCGTCGTCAACAACGCCGGCCTCGGCGGCACGGCGGAGCTCGTCGACATGACCGACGAGCAGTGGGCCAAAGTCCTCGACGTGACACTGAACGGCACCTTCCGCTGCACCCGGGCGGCGCTCCGCGCCCTGAAGGCGGCCGGCCGGGGCGGCGTCGTCGTCAACAACGCCTCCGTCGTCGGCTGGCGAGCCCAGGCGGGCCAGGCCCACTACGCCGCCGCCAAGGCCGGCGTCATGGCGCTCACCCGGTGCGCGGCCGTCGAGGCGGCGGCGTACGGCGTACGCGTCAATGCCGTCGCCCCCAGCCTCGCCATGCATCCGCACCTGGTGAAGGTGACCTCCGCCGACCTGCTCGCCGAACTCACCGAGCGCGAGGCGTTCGGCCGGTACGCCGAGCCCTGGGAGATCGCGAACGTCATCGTCTTCCTGGCCAGTGGCTACTCCTCGTACATGACCGGCGAGACGGTCTCCATCAGCAGTCAGCGTGCCTAGGCGTGCCTGGACGGACAATGGCAGCGTGCCTAACAACGTGCCCAGCAAGAAGAAGAACCAGGTGACCGCGTCGCCCGAGCGCCGCCGTGAACTCCTCGATACGGCGGCCGAGGTGTTCGCCGCACAGGGCTACAACGCCACCACCGTCCGCAAGATCGCGGACGCGGCGGGGATGCTCGCGGGCAGCCTCTACTACCACTTCGATTCCAAGGAGTCGATGCTCGACGAGATCCTCTCGACCTTCCTGCACGAGCTGTGGGAGGGGTACGACGCCGTGCTCGCCGCCGGGCTCGGGCCCAGGGAGACCATCGAGGCGCTGGTCACTGAGTCCTTCCGGGAGATCGACCGGCACCGCGCCGCCGTCGCGATCTACCAGAAGGAGTCCAGGCACCTGTCCGCACAGCCCCGCTTCCACTACCTCGCCGACTCGCAGCAGAAGTTCGAGAAGGCGTGGCTGGGGACGCTGGAACGCGGCGTCGCGGCGCAGGCCTTCCGCGCCGACCTCGACATCCGGCTCACCTATCGATTCGTCCGCGACACCGTCTGGGTCGCCGCGTCCTGGTACCGGCCGGGCGGCCTGCACAGCCCCGACGAGATCGCCCGCCAGTACCTGTCGATGGTCCTGGACGGCATCGCTGTGCGTACGTGAAACCGCCCGTCATACGTTCGCCACCCGCGAAGGAGCAGCAGTCATGGCCGAGGCCTACATAGTCGAAGCGGTACGCACCCCTGTCGGCCGGCGCAAGGGAGGCCTCGCGGCCGTCCACTCCGCCGACCTCGGGGCGCACGTCCTGAAGGCCCTCGTCTCGCGCTCCGGCATCGACCCGTCGGCGGTCGAGGACGTCGTCTTCGGCTGCCTGGACACGGTGGGACCGCAGGCGGGCGACATCGCCCGTACGGCGTGGCTGGCGGCCGGGCTCCCGGAGGAAGTGCCCGGGGTCACGATCGACCGGCAGTGCGGGTCCTCCCAGCAGGCGGTGCACTTCGCGGCGCAGGGCGTGATGTCGGGGACGCAGGACCTGGTCGTCGCCGGGGGTGTCCAGAACATGACGCAGATCCCGATCGCCTTCGCCTCCCGGCAGGCGGCGGAGCCGCTGGGCCTCACGGAGGGCCCGTTCGCGGGCTCGGAAGGCTGGCGCGCGCGGTACGGCTCGCAGCCGGTGAACCAGTTCCACGGGGCGGAGCTGATCGCCGAGAAGTGGGGCATCTCGCGGCTCGACATGGAGGAGTTCGCCCTTCGGTCGCATCAGCGGGCGATCCGAGCGATCGACGAGGGCCGCTTCGACCGCGAGACCGTGGCGTACGGGGAGGTGACCGTCGACGAGGGGCCGCGCCGTGACACGACGCTGGAGAAGATGGCGGGGCTGAAGCCGGTTCTGGAGGGCGGCACGATTACGGCGGCGTGCTCGTCGCAGGTCTCGGACGGAGCGGCGGCGATGCTGATCGCCTCCGAACGGGCCGTCGCGGAGCACGGGTTGACGCCGCGCGCCCGTATCCACCACCTGTCCGTGCGCGGGGAGGACCCGATCCGCATGCTGTCCGCGCCGATCCCGGCGACGGCGTACGCGCTGAAGAAGGCCGGCATGACGATCGACGACATCGACCTGGTCGAGATCAACGAGGCCTTCGCGCCGGTTGTGCTGTCCTGGCTGAAGGAGACGGGCGCGGATCCCGCCCGGGTGAACGTCAACGGCGGCGCGATCGCGCTGGGTCACCCTTTGGGGGCGACCGGCGTCAGGCTGATGACGACGCTGCTGCACGAACTGGAGCGTACGGGTGGCCGGTTCGGCCTCCAGACGATGTGCGAGGGCGGCGGCCAGGCGAACGTCACGATCATCGAACGCGTCTGAGGGGAGTGGCGGCAGTTGCGCCTGGCCTCGTCGCGCATCGCGGGTTTGTCCCGTACGACGATCTTCTTCGGGCCAAGGGGTGGTGCTCCGGCGCCATCGTGTTAGAGTGGACGAGTTGCAGTTTTGGTACCCATAAACATTATGTGCGCCTGACGGGAATGCTTCCTCAGGCGCATTTTGTTTTCCGGTTCTCCGGATGGGGCTCATTGCGGCGACGTGGAATCCGTACAGTGCGGATTTCCGGATCTGCCCCAGTTTTTTAGGAGAATGACATGGCTACTGGAACCGTGAAGTGGTTCAACTCGGAAAAGGGCTTCGGCTTCATCGAGCAGGACGGTGGCGGCGCTGACGTCTTCGCCCACTACTCGAACATTGCCACCCAGGGCTTCCGTGAGCTTCAGGAGGGCCAGAAGGTCTCCTTCGACGTCACGCAGGGCCAGAAGGGCCCGCAGGCGGAGAACATCGTCCCGGCCTAATTCGCCGACGCGATACCTCGCTAGCCGGGGCCCGCACCGTGAAGGTGCGGGCCCCGGCTTGTGCTTGTTCCCAGGAAGGCAAAACCTGAATGACCCGCTCCGAACGCCCCGCCGCCGCCAGTACCTCGCGCTCCGCCCGTCCCGTCCGCAATCGCTCCTCGCAGGCCGCTCGCGGCAAGGCGCCCGCAAAGGGCCCTGCCCGCAGGGCCACGCCTGTACAGGGTGAATTCGCGATGCCGGAGTCCCTTACCCCGGCGCTGCCGGCCGTCGAGAACTTCGCCGATCTCGACATGCCCGCAGCCCTGCTCAAGACCCTGGCGGCCCAGGGTGTGACCGAGCCCTTCCCCATTCAGGGCGCGACCCTGCCGAACTCGCTCGCGGGCCGCGACATCCTCGGCCGCGGACGCACCGGATCCGGGAAGACCCTCGCCTTCGGCCTCGCGCTGCTGGCCCGCACCGCCGGCCGGCGCTCCGAGCCGCGTGCGCCGCTCGCGATGGTCCTGGTGCCCACGCGCGAGCTCGCGCAGCAGGTCACCGACGCCCTCACGCCGTACGCCACGGCCGTGAACCTGCGGATGGCCACGGTCGTCGGCGGCATGTCGATCACCAAGCAGGCGAACACGCTGCGGCGTGGCGCCGAGGTGCTCGTGGCCACCCCCGGCAGGCTCAAGGACCTCATCGAGCGCGGCGACGCTGAGCTCGGCCAGGTGTCGATCACCGTCCTCGACGAGGCCGACCAGATGGCCGACATGGGCTTCCTTCCCCAGGTCACAGCGCTGCTGAAGCAGGTCGAGCCGGACGGGCAGCGGATGCTGTTCTCCGCGACGCTCGACCGCAACGTCGACCGGCTCGTACGGATGTTCCTGTCCGATCCGGTGGTCCACTCCGTCGACCCGTCGGCGGGCGCGGTGACGACGATGGAGCACCACGTGCTGTACGTCGCCGACGAGACCGACAAGAAGGCCGTCGCCACGCGCATCGCCGCCCGCGAGGGGCGGGTGATCCTCTTCGTGGACACCAAGCGCGCCGCGGACCGCTTCGCGAAGCGGCTGCTGGCGAGCGGCGTGTACGCGGCGGCGCTGCACGGCGGCCGTTCGCAGCCGCAGCGCAACCGCACGCTCGACCAGTTCAAGGCCGGGCAGGTCACGGCGCTGGTCGCGACCAATGTGGCGGCCCGTGGTATTCACGTCGACGACTTGGATCTGGTCGTCAACGTGGATCCGCCGACTGATCACAAGGACTACTTGCACCGTGGCGGGCGTACGGCGCGGGCGGGCGAGTCCGGCAGCGTCGTCACGCTGGTGCTGCCCGACGAAAAGCGCGAGATGACGCAGCTGATGTCGGCTGCCGGCATCGTTCCGCAGACCGCGCGGGTCAAGTCCAGCGACGACGAGCTGACCCGGATCACGGGTGCGCGCGAGCCTTCGGGCGTCGCCATCGTGATCGAGGTTCCGCAGCAGCAGCAGGCTTCCGCGAAGCCGAAGCGGCGTCCGCAGCAGAGCGGTGGCGGTGGCCGTGCTGGTGGCGCCGGTCGCGGTGGCGGCGGTGGTGGCGCTGGTGCGGGTGGAACCCGTACGCAGGGTGGCGGCCGTACGCAGGGCGAGCGCGCGCAGGGCGGCGGCGGCGGCCGTGCGCAGGCCGGTGCCGGTGCCGCTGCCGGTGGCGGTCGTGGGCGCGGGCGTGGTGGCCGTGCGCAGGGCGGCAGCCGGAGCGCGGCCGCGTAGGACGCCTGAAGCAGCGTGCCCTGCGGGGCTTTCCCCTCCCCGCAGGGCACACCTCTAGTGGCGCAGCAAGCCCGCCCGGAGCTTCATCAGCGTCCAGCGGTCCAGGGCCAGGCCCTCCGTGAGGTAACGGTCGAGGCTGCCGTAATCCGCCTCCACCCGCTCCAGCGCCGCGTCCAGATAGTCCATCCGTACCTCCTGGAGCGGGATCAGCAGATCCGGGTTCTGCATCATCCCGGACTGCTTCAGCCCGTCACGGACCTTGGCGTCGTGCGCCGCGCGATACGTGTTCGACGCGAGATAGTCGCGCTCGGCCGTGCGCGACGGTACGCCGAGGGCCCGCAGCAGTACGTAACTCGTCCAGCCCGTACGGTCCTTGCCCGAAGTGCAGTGGTACAGCAGCGGTGAGCTGCGGTTGGTGTTCGCGATGTCGCGCAGCGTCTCGGCGAACCGCGCCCGGTTCTCCGGGCTGGTGACGAACGTACGGTAGACGTCCCGCATGAATGCCGCGGCCCTTCCGTCCCCCAGCATCTCCTCCTGCTTCACCGGGTCCCTGGACCCGATGGCGGTCAGCAGCCGCGCGTACAGACCGTTGTCGGTGACCGGCCGGGGCGTCGCGGTGAGGCCGGGCGGCAGCCGGTCGGCGCCGTCGTACTGGACCTCGACGGGGACCCGGAAGTCGACGACCTTCGTCAGGCCGAGGCGGCCGAGGGCGGTGACATCGGCGTCGGTGAGCTTGCCGAGCGCGTCGGCGCGGTAGACCTGTCCGTACCGCACCTCGTCCCCGTCGTACGTGCGATAGCCGCCCAGGTCACGGACGTTGGTCGCCCCCTGGAGGGGGATCTGGCGGATGGTTTCGCGGTGGGCGGCGACGGTCGGGGGCGCGGCGAAGGCCGAGGTGGCGGCGGGCAGACACCCGATGGCGAGAGCGGAGACGACCGCTCCGGTAGCCAGGCGAATGCGGGTTCTGGCGGCACGGCTCATCTGACAACTCCTGTGAGGAGAAGGAATCACCCTGGTGTCGGCAGGGCGCGGAGCGAGGTCATCGGTGCCTGGAATCGTTCGAGCGTTTCGTTCGCTTCGGCCATGACACGTGCCACCAGTTCCGCGCAGGACGGCAGATCGTCGATCAGCCCCGCCACCTGCCCGGACGCCATCACACCCAGATCGGTGCGGCCCTCGACCATGGAGGCCTTGAGCAGCATCGGGGTGTTGGCGGCCAGCAGGACCTGACTCCAGCTCAGGTCCTTGCCGTGCTTCATGGCCAGGCCGTCGCGGACCATCGCGGTCCAGCTCAGGCCGGAGATCTTCCTGAATCCGGCTGCGCGGCGCACAGCCGCCACCAGGGCCTTCGTACGGCCCGCGCTCTCCAGGGAGTCGACGAGGGTCGTACGCAGCATGCGGTGCGGCAGGCCGTCGACGGCGCTGGTGACCGTGACGTCCTTGACGCTCGCCGCCAGGTACCTCGCCTTGACGGCGTCGGGGACGGTCGAGTCGGAGGTGAGCAGGAAGCGCGTGCCCATCCCGATGCCGGCGGCGCCGTACGCCAGCGCGGCGACCAGGCCGCGGCCGTCGTAGAAGCCGCCCGCAGCGATCACGGGGATGTCGACGGCGTCGACGACCTGGGGGAGGAGGACCGTGGTTGCCACGTCCCCCGTGTGGCCGCCGCCCTCGCCGCCCTGCACCATGACGGCGTCCGCGCCCCAGGCCGCGACCTTCTCGGCGTGGCGGCGTGCGCCGACGGACGGGATGACGACGACACCCGCGTCCTTCAGTTCCGCGATGATGTCTTTGGAGGGGGCTAGCGCGAAGGAGGCGACCTTCACGCCCTCGTCGATGACGATCCGTACGCGCGTCCGCGCATCGCCCGCGTCGGCGCGCAGGTTGACGCCGAAGGGCGCGTCCGTACGGGACTTGACCTCGCGTACGGCGCGGCGGAGCTGCTCGGTGGTCATCGTCGCGGAGGCGAGGATGCCGAGCGCGCCGGCGTTGGCGGAGGCCGAGACGAGGCGGGGGCCCGCGACCCAGCCCATGCCGGTCTGGACGATGGGGTGTTCGACCCCGGTGAGTTCGGTGAGCGCCGTCTTCATGAGGGCCTGACCTCGTGCTCGCGCAGGCCCTCGGGGTCGATGACCTCGCGGATCAGGCGCAGTTCCTCGGGCGTCGGCTCGCGGGTGTACGGCCCGTCAGCGGGGACGGTGAGGGCGAAGCCCGTCGCCTCCTGGACCTCGGCGGCCGAGACGCCGGGGTGGAGGGCGGCCAGGCGCATGGAGTGGTCGGGCGTGTCGAAGTCGAGGATGCCGAGGTTGGTGACGACGCGGGGGATGCGGTGGTAGCGGGTGGCGCTCGGGCCGGCGGCGGCCGCGCTGTCGTAGCCGACGCCGGACACCATGTCGACCTTGTCGACGAAGACACGGGTGGAATGCTTCGGCACCCAGTAACTCGTCGGGTTGTTGAGCGTGTTGACGGGTGCGCCGCGTACGCCGAGGAGCTGGCGGGAGGGCTGCTGCCAGTCGCCGATGCAGGAGATGTTCTGGTTGCCGAAGCGGTCGATCTGGCTCGCGCCCATCATGACGTGGCGCCTGCCACCGGTGACCATGGCGAGGTGCTGGCGGTACGGGAGCCAGCCCTCCGGCGTGCCGTCGAGGCCGACGAGCGTGGCCTCGCCGTCGGTGAGGAGGAGGCCGGGGGAGAAGGTGCGCTTGGCGAGGCGGGCGCCGATGGCGGGGATGGTGCCCATGGGGCTGGCGAGGACTTCGCCGTTGTCGCGCCAGGCCTCGGCGCAGGCGATGACGCAGTACTCGGCACGGGTGGTTGTGGTGGCACTGCTGGTCACTGCTGCTCCTCGTGCCAGGCCTGTACGGCGCACTGGTAGGCCTTCTCGTCGCCGGACAGGAAGCGCTCGGCGAACTCGGGCCAGGGCGTGGCCGCGTACACCCGCTGGAAGGCCTCGTCGCGGTCGTAGTCGGGGGCGCACGAGGTGAAGTGTGCGCCGTTCGGGGTCTCGATGACGCCGGTGACGTAGTGGCGCTTGACGAGCAGGCTCTGCGGCGGCGCCGACTTCGTCAGCTCCGCCGTCTCGACCACCTGCTCGCAGGAGACGTACGCCGCGTCGGCGGCCTCGCAGAAGAGGTCGTCGAAGTACGGGTCGGGGCCGAGGTACTGGCCGTTGCCGAGCCGGTCGGCGCGGTTCATGTGGACCAGCGCGGCGTCCAGGCGCAGGGCGGGTACGGCGACGAACTCCTCCCCGTCGTCGTACGGCGAAGTGACCGTACGGAGGGATGGATTGACGCGCATGACGTCGGAGCCGAGGCCGGCCCGGACGGGCATGAAGGGGAGCCGGTTGGCGGCCGCTTGCAGCCCCCACATGAACATCGCCTCGTCGATCTCGGTGAGTTCGATGGCGCCGCTCTGGCGGGCCGTACGGAAATGCGGCTCCAGGGGGATCGAGTCGAGGGTGACGAAGGCGGTGACGAGCCTGCGGATCTTGCCTGCGGCGGCGAGGAGGCCGACGTCGGGGCCGCCGTACGAGACGATGCTGAGATCAGTGATCTCGGATCGGAGCAGTGCTCTCACGAGGGCCATCGGTTTACGGCGCGAGCCCCAGCCGCCGATGCCGACAGTCATGCCGCTGTGGAGCCGGCCGACGGCCTCTTCGGGCGTCAGTAGCTTGTCGGTCCTGTACGTCACGGCTTCTCGCCCTCCTGGGGTGACGTGTTGCCGAAGGTGCCGCGGACGCGGTCGGCGATGTCGGTGAGGCCGGCCTCGAAGGTGAAGCCCTGCTCGAAGCGGTAGCTGCGGCGTACGTCCACAGGGTCGATGCCGTTGATGGCGGCCTTGGCCAGCCGGATGAGGCCGCCGTCCTTCTGTGCGATCTCGCGCGCCAGGCTGAGGGCTTCGGGGAGGAGCCGGTCGCGTGGGACGACCTTCCAGACCGAGCCGTGGGCGTGCAGCTCGGCGGCGGTGGCGGTGCGCGAGGTGTAGTACAGCGCGCGCATCAGGTGCTGCGGGACGAGGCGGGCGAGGTGGGTTGCGGCGCCGAGGGCGCCCCGGTCGAGCTCGGGCAGGCCGAAGGTGGCGTCGTCGGACGCGACGATCACGTCGGCGTTGCCGACGAGGCCGATGCCGCCGCCGAGGCAGTGGCCACCCACGGCCGCGACGACCGGGACCTCGCACTCGTACACGGCGGCGAACGCCTCGGCGCAGCCGCGGTTGGCACCGATGAGTGAGGCGTGGCCCGCGTCGCGCTGCAACTCCTTGATGTCGACGCCGGCGTTGAAGCCGCGGCCCTCGGCGGCGAGGACGACGCAGCGGACATCGGGGTCGCGGCCGGCGGAGCGGACGGCGTCGGCGAGGTCGTACCAGCCCTGCACGGGGAGTGCGTTGACGGGCGGGAAGTCGACCGTGACGACGGAGACGCCCTTGTCCGGGCTTGAGGTGGAGACACCCATGAGTGGATCAGCTACCTTTCCACCAAACATTTGTTAGGTGGGGAAGGTAGCAGCGAATGGAACTGGACGGGAGGGTCGCAGTCGTTACCGGCGGCACGCGCGGCGTCGGTGCGGGCATCGCGCGGGCGTTCCTGGTGGCGGGGGCGCGAGTGGTGGTCTGCGCGCGCCGGCCCCCGGACGAGGTGGTGGAAGCGGAGGGCCGCGAGGCTGAGTTCCGGCCGCTGGACCTGCGGGACCAGGCGGCCGTCAAGGACTTCTTCACGGGCGTCGTGGCGACATACGGACGGCTCGACGTGCTGGTCAACAACGCGGGCGGGACGCCGTACCGGCTGCTGGGCGAAGGTGAGGCGGCCCGCCACGCGCGTGTCGTGGAACTGAACCTGACGGCACCGATGACAGCCTCCCTGGCGGCGTACGAGCACCTTCGGGCGACCGGGGGATCGGTCGTGATGATCGGCAGCGTCAGCGGGACGAGGCCTTCGCCGGGGACTGCGGCGTACGGAGCGGCCAAGGCGGGGCTGGAGAACCTGGCCCGGTCGATGGCGGTGGAGTGGGCGCCCGACGTACGGGTGAACACGCTAGTCCTCGGCATGGTCCGCACCGAGCTCTCGCACCTGCACTACGGCGACGAGGCCGGCATCGCGGCAGTCGGCCGGACGGTCCCGGCGGGGCGGCTCGCGGAGCCCGGCGAGATCGGCGACGCGGCCGTTTTCCTCGCCTCGGCGCGGGCCTCGTACGTAACCGGTGCGTCCCTCCTCGTCCACGGCGGCGGCGAACGCCCCGCCTTTCTCGACGCGGCGACAGCCAACAAGGAGAAGTGAAATGGCAGGTACCGGAGTGGGGATCTGCGAAGGACGAGTCGTCGTCGTGACGGGCGCGGGGCGGGGGCTGGGGCGCGCCCACGCCCTGGCCTTCGCGGCGGAGGGCGCGAAAGTGGTCGTCAACGACCTGGGAGTCGGACCGGACGGCGCGGGGGCGTCGGCGAGCCCGGCGCAGCGCGTGGTCGGGGAAATCGCGGCGGCGGGCGGAGCGGCGGTGGCCCACGGCGGGGACATCGCGACGGCCGGGGGCGCGGCGTCGCTGGTCGCCACGGCGGTCGAGACGTTCGGGCGGCTCGACACCCTCGTGAACAACGCCGGGTTCCTGCGGGACCGGATGCTGGTGAATCTGGAGGAGGACGACTGGGACGCGGTCATGCGCGTACACCTGAAGGGCCACTTCCTGCCGCTCAAGTACGCCGCGCAGTACTGGCGGACGGAGGCGAAGGCGGGCCGGGAGGTCGCCGCTCGCGTCGTCAACACCAGCTCTGGGGCGGGCCTGCTGGGGAGTGTGGGCCAGGGCAACTACTCGGCGGCGAAGGCGGGGATCGTAGGCCTGACGCTGGTCGCGGCGGAGGAGATGGGGCGGTACGGCGTCCAGGTCAACGCGATCGCACCGGCGGCGCGTACGCGTATGACGGAGCGGACGTTCGCCGAGACGATGGCGGCGCCGGGCGCGCCCGGCGAGTTCGACGCGATGGCGCCGGAGAACGTGTCGCCTCTGGTGGTGTGGCTGGGCTCGGCGGCGTCGGCCGGCGTGACGGGCCGGGTCTTCGAAGCGGAGGGGGGCCGCATCACGGTCATGGAGGGCTGGCGCGCGGGCCCGACGGCGGACAAGGGCGCGCGCTGGACCCCGGCGGAGGCGGGCGAAACGGCGTCCAAGCTACTGGCGGAGTCCGCGACACCGGGCCGGGTGTACGGGGCGCGCTAGCGGCCGCGTGCTTCGGCCCCCGCCCCGCAGCCGCAGCCCCGCGCTCCGGCGCGCGCGCTCGCCGGGCGCCGCTTGCGCACTGACGAAGCCTACGGTCCGTGAGCGAGCGGGGGCTTCGGGGTCGGGGCCGCGCCGGGGCGTCTCCTCGGGTGCCGAACCTTTCCGGTACTTCGCGTTCTTTCGCGGTGGTTGCGTTCGACACCCTGCGGGGAGCGCCCCGACACGTCCCCTGTCACCGTGAGATGCGGCACGGGGCGGGCCTGTCCGCGCCCCGGCGGCAGAGCGCCGTAGGCAATGAGGCCCACGGCACCTGACTTGGGGCTCCCGGGCAGCCGGGGGGGCGGCTTATTCCAGCTGATCAACATCCGGCGCGGGACCGCCGCGGGCGCCCGCGTCAACGGACACAAGAGCCCTCACCGATAGCGCGGCGGTGTCCGTTCCAGCCGGCGCCGCACCGCCGCGTCCTCCACGTACTCCAGCGCCTCGACCGCCGTCGCGTACGCGTACCCCTGCGGATCCTCCTCCCGCAGCAGACGGGCCAGCGCCTCGACCGCCCGGTCGTCGCCGCGCGCCGCCAGACCGCGTGCCGCCTCCGCCGCCGTGTCGGGATCGTGGTCCTCCAGGCGGTCCGCCAGCGCTTCCCGGATCTCAGGGGTGTCCGCGTCGAGACCGGCGAGCGCCAGCGTCGCCCAGTCCCGCACCTCGTCGTCCGGGTCGCGGCTCAGCGTGATCAGCGCCGTCGCGCCCTCCCGGTGACCGGCGGGGACAAGGCCGATGAGGGAGAGGGCCACCCGGTGACGCACCTCGGCGTCAGGGTGGCCGACATGGCGCAGGATCTCTGGCAGGGCCGAAGGGTCACCATGGTGGCCGAGCGCCAGCACAGCGGCCTGGGCCAGCTCCGAATCGCCGTCCCCCGCCGTCCGCACCAGCTCCCGCAGCAACGGCAGGGCGCGCGCGGCGAACGGCTTGCCGCCCTGCTCGAAGCCGAGCTGCGCCAGAACGTCGGCGGCGAACGCCTGCCGCAGCGGATCACCGCTCGCACACCACGCGGCCGCCGCCTGGAACGTCTCCTCGTCGCCCCGCCGCCACAGCGCGGCCACGGACTCCATCCACTCGTCCCGGCCGGGGTCACCACTGCTCAGGGCCCGCTCTGCGAGCTCCTCGAAGGGCGTACGGATGCCCAGCCGCTCCTCCAGAAGGGTGGCGATCGCGGCGTGGCCGGTCTGCTGCTCGTTGCCGGCCGACGGCCTGCCGTCCCGCAGCAGCTCGACGACAACGGTCTCCCCGCCGTCCTCCACGAAGCGACTGGTGACGGTCTCGGGCTCCGTCTCCGCGGCAGCACCGGCGGCACCGGCAGCTGCGTCGCCGAAGGTCTCCAGAAGCCCCGCCCGCAGCTCCTCCTCCACATCGGCTTCGAGCCACCGCCGCGCCTCCTCCAGCGCCTCCCGCCGCGCGGAAGCGCCGTGCCGCAGAAGCGTCCGTACGGTCTCCGTGGACCCGCGCCGCGCGGCGAGCACCAGCGGCGGTTCCGTACCGGGAGCGGGGAGGTCGGGATCGGCGCCGTACTCCAAAAGCGCCTCCACGACGTCCGCGTGGCCCTGCCTGACCGCCCAGGCCATCGCGGTGAACCCGAATTCCTCACGCAGGTCGGGCGTCGCGCCCGCCGACAGCAGGGCCTCCACCACCTCCGTGTGGCCGCCGACCGCCGCGCCGCACAGCGGCAGGTCGCCCGCCTGGGGGCCGCTCGCGCGGTCGGGGTCGGCGCCCGCTGCGAGCAGCAGCCGCACCATGCCGGGGTGGTCCTGCACGGACGCCCTGTAGAGCGCGGTCTCGCCGTCGTCGGTGGCCTCCGCCGGAACACCGGAACGCAGCAGCCGTACGACGGCGTCGTCCCCCTCGTCGTACAACGCTTCGAACAGGGCCTGCGAGTCCGCTGCCGGATCATTCGTCATGTTTCGACCCTACGTGTGGGTGTTCACGTGTCGCATTCGAGAATCGTGCGGCAGAGCGCGCAGCGTGCCCGTACACGGCCACGCACGGGAACGCGGATCCGCTGCTGGCATGTGGGACACGGGAACGACACGCGCAGGGTGTCGCGCCCGCCTCCCTCGAAGGCGTACGACGAGGAACCGGACGAGGAACCGTGCTCCGTACGGCTGCCGTTCTCCCGGGCGTACCGCCGCTCCTTGGCGTACCGTCGCCGCCCCGCCCAGCCCGCGGCCGTCAGCGGCGGCTGCTGTTCGTCGCGGCGGGCCTGTGCGAGCCCCTTGGTGTACGCCGTGTAGGCCTGCGCGCTGGTGAACCAGGGGGCGGGGTCCTCGCCGAAGGCGATCGCCCGCTTCGCCAGGACGTACCCGAACTCCTCCGGCGTGAGATAGCCGAGCTTCTGGCTGGACGCGCCGTCCTCGCGGAACGCGTCGAGCAGCAGCCAGCCCGCCCCGAGATACGTCGTCACGGTGTCCGTGAGGATCTCGTTGTCGCGGGTGCCGGCGAAGGCGAGACCGAGCCGGTGCAGCAGGATGTGCGTGATCTCGTGCGCGAGGGCGGCCCCGATGTCGTTGCGGTGGGTCCTGAAGCGGCCATTGAGTTCGATGAAGTACTCCGGCCCGGCCGCCAGCTCCACACTCGCGGCGTGCTCCATCTCGCGGAAGCTCACGATCATGCGGGCGTCCGGCAGATGCAGGTGCTGGACAAGGGCGCGGGCCACGCGCTGGGTGCCGAGGTGGAGATCGTCCTGGTCGGAGAAGGTCACGTCGGCGGGAAAAACGCTCGGGGCGTAGGTGTGCACACCGTCGTACGAGAGCCGCTTGTGGAGCGCGGCAAGGGCGGACCGCACGGTGGTCAGATGCGGATAGCCGTGTACGACCTCGCTCCCGCTGGTCATGTCCGCACTCACCCCCACGCGTCTCCACCGACGGTGAACAGGTCTCCACTGTAGGCGGATCAGGCGGCCCGGCGTGGGCTCGCCGGGGAGCGCTCGTGGCGGGTGTGCGGGGTGTGGCTGGAATGCCTCCCTTGTCGGCCGGGTGGACAGCTCCACATAATCCAACAGCACCTTGACGGGCGCATGCCATCTTTTTGGGTGGTGTGCGTGCGGTCCGTCGTGCGTGTGCACAGCGACCCCCCACGTTTCCCACGAGAGGCAGTTCGTTGAAGAAGCTTCTGCGCGCCTTCAAGAGATGTGCCGCCGCCGGCGCAGTGATCCTCGCCGCGGTCAGCCTCCAGCCCGCCAGTGCGTCCGCGGCCTCCGCGGCGACGCCCCCCGTCGTTGGCGGAACCCGCGCCGTCCAGGGCGAGTTCCCGTTCATGGTCCGGCTCTCGATGGGCTGCGGCGGCTCGCTCTACGCCAAGGACATCGTCCTGACCGCGGCCCACTGCGTGAACGGATCCGGCAACAACACCAGCATCACCGCCACCGCCGGTGTCGTCGACCTGCAGAGCGCCGGCGCCATCAAGGTCAAGTCCACCAAGGTCCTCCAGGCGCCCGGCTACAACGGCACGGGCAAGGACTGGGCGCTGATCAAGCTCGCCAGGCCGATCGAACTGCCCACCCTGAAGATCGCCGACACGACGGCGTTCAACAGCGGCACCTTCACCGTCGCCGGCTGGGGCGCGGCCACCGAGGGCGGCGGCCAGCAGCGCTACCTCCTCAAGGCCCAGGTCCCGTTCGTCTCCGACGCCACCTGCAAGCGCTCGTACTCCGACCTGGTGGCGGGCGAGGAAATCTGCGCCGGCTACACCCAGGGCGGTGTCGACACCTGCCAGGGCGACTCGGGCGGCCCGATGTTCCGCAAGGACAACAACAACGCCTGGATACAGGTCGGGATAGTCAGCTGGGGCAATGGCTGCGCACGTCCCAACTACCCCGGCGTGTACACCGAGGTGTCCACCTTCGCCGCCGCCATCAAGTCGGCTGCCGCGGGTCTCTGACCCGGCCTGCCGGGGCGGGTGCTGGACGCGTTAGTCCAACACCCGCCCCTCCTTTGTCCATAGGCACACTCGCCCCTCGCGGCGCATGTTGGCGTGCACACCATGCCGTCGAGCGACAGGAGAGCGAGCGTGCACACAACTGACCCCGGACCGAGCCGCAGGACCGTGGTGGCCGCCACCGCCGCCACCGCCGCCACCGCACTGGCGGGCGCCGGCCTGGCCCTCGCCGGACCCTCCGCCACCGCCCTCGCGGCCGACGGCGCGACCGTGCTGCGCTCCCGCGAACTGGAGGTGCGCGTCGACCCCGGCTTCCCGCGCATCGCGACGTACACCGACCGGGCGACCGGCGCCACGCTGCACGGGCAGGCAGAGCCGGTCACCTCCGTGCTGATCGACGGAACCGCCCATACGCCCGAGGTGACCGCCCGCGCGGGCCGCGATGTCGCGGCGTACACCCTGGCCTTCGACGGCGGAACCGAGATCGACGTGGAGATCCGGGTCAGCGGCCGGCAGGTCGACTGGCGTGTCACGAGAATCGCCGACACCGCCGCACTGCGCGTCGGCACCCTCCAGATCCCCTCGCTCGCGTTTTTGTCGGTACGCAGCGACCAGCCCGGCGCCGCGCTGCTGGCCGCCCGTATCCAGCTCGACAAGGCCAAGAGCGGCGACACCCTGGTACGGCCCGCGCCGGACACCGTCCCCGACGCCGCGCCGCTCGGCTGCGCGTACGCCGTCGTCGCACACGACCGGCTCGGCGGCGCCGTCGAGACCAACACGTCGTACGACAAGCCCACCAGTGCGGCAGGGACCACCTGGGAGAACGGGCGGCTGTGGCGGCAGACGCTCAAGAAGGACGGTTACGTCGAGGTGCGGCTGTCCTGCGGACAGTGGACGCACCGCGCGGCGACCGCTCCCGTGAACGCCACCGAGCCGCTCCCGTACGCCACCGTAATCATCACCGGTGACCGCAACGGTGACGGCGTCGTGGACTGGCAGGACGCCGCCATCGCCTTCCGCGACATCATGGTGACGCCGCTGGGCGCGGACGAGCAGCACCTGCGCGTCGTCCCGCACATCCCGTTCAACTTCGCCAGCCAGGCCACCAACCCGTTCCTCGCGACGCTCGACAACGTCAAACGCGTCTCCCTCGCGACGGACGGCCTGCGCCAGTACACGCTCCTCAAGGGCTACCAGTCGGAGGGCCACGACTCCGCCCACCCCGACTACGCGGGCAACCACAACAAGCGCGCCGGCGGACTCGGCGACCTCAACACCCTCGTGCGTGAAGGACGCGAGTGGGGAAGTGATTTCGGCGTTCACGTGAACGCCACCGAGTCGTACCCCGTCGCGAACGCGTTCTCCGAAACGCTCGTCGACAAGACCAACGAACAGTGGGACTGGCTCGACCAGAGCTACCGCATCGACCAGCGGCGCGATCTGGTGTCCGGCGACATCATCAAGCGCTTCAAGGACCTGCGGGACGAGACCGACCCCGCCCTGAACATGCTCTACATCGACGTCTTCCGCGAATCCGGCTGGACCTCGGACCGCTTGCAGCGGGCCCTGCGCGAACAGGGCTGGCAGATCACCACCGAATGGGGCCACGGCCTGGAGCGCTCGGCCCTGTGGTCGCACTGGGCCACCGAAGTCGACTACGGCGGCGACACGTCGCGCGGCATCAACTCCCAGCTGATCCGCTTCATCCGCAACCACCAGAAGGACGTCTTCGCCGACAAGTGGCCGACACTCCTCGGCATCCCGCGCACCGGGAACTTCGAGGGCTGGGTCAACAAGAGCGACTGGAACACCTTCTACCAGCTGATCTGGACCGACAGCCTGCCCGCCAAGTACCTCCAGGCGTACCCGGTCAAGAGCTGGGGCGCACACGAGATCACCTTCTTCGGCCCCACCAGGACGTCCGTGAGCGACGCCGGCGGCACGCGCCGCATCACCACCGACGGGCGGGCTGTGTACGAGGCGGGCCGCTACCTGCTGCCCTGGGAGCCGCGCGAGGCCACCGACCCCCACAAGCTCTACCACTACAACCCGGCGGGCGGCAGCAGCACCTGGCAGCTCCCGCGCGGCTGGGCGGGAGCGTCGAAGGTGGCGCTCTACAAGCTCACCGACCAGGGACGCGAGCACGTCCGCGACGCCCCCGTACGCTCCGGCAAGGTCACCATCGACGCCGAGGCGAGGCAGCCGTACGTCGTCTACCGCACCCGGGTGCCGGCGACCGCCGACCCGCACTGGGGGCAGGCAACACCGCTGCACGACCCGGGCTTCAACTCCGGTTCACTGAAGGGGTGGACCGTCAGTGGGCCGGCCTCTGTCGAGCTGAGCGCCATCGGAGACTACGAACTGGTCATCGGCGCGGGCGGGGCCGCGGCCGTCGGTCAGCGGCTCGCGCGCCTGGCACCCGGAACGTACGCCGCGTCCGTACAGGTCGAGGTCGGAGCGAACGCGGGGGAGCGGCGGCGCGCGGCGCTCACCGTACGGACCGCCGACGGGACCACCGCCGAGAACTGGACCGACACCTCCACGGCCGTCAACCTCGTCGCCGCCGACCGCAAGCACGACACCCGGTTCCAGCGGATGTTCACGTACTTCACCGTGCCGGACGGCGGGGGCCGAGTGGACCTCACCCTGCGGGCCGACGCGGGCAACGCACGGGTGCGCTTCGACAACGTACGGATCGTTCCCGCGAAGCGAAGCACGAGGCCCGCGGCGGTCGCCTTCGAGGACTTCGAGAACGTGCCGCAAGGGTGGGGCGTTTTCGTCAAGGGCGACGCGGGCGGCTCCACCGACCCACGCACCCACATCGCGCAGCGGCACGCCCCGTTCACGCAGCGAGGCTGGAACGGCAAGGTGATCGACGACGTCATCGACGGCTCCGAGTCGCTCAAGTCGCGTGGTGAGAACGACAGTCTGGTCTACCGGACCGTGCAGCACACCGTCCGCTTCGAGGCGGGCAAGCGCTACCGGGTCTCCTTCCGCTACGAGAACGAGAAGGCCGGGCAGTACGCGTGGATCACGGGTGTCGACGAACCCGCCACCCGCGAACTGGACCGCAAGGCACTGCCCGTCGCCACCGACCCGACCGTGCTGAGCTATGAGTTCACGGCGCCGGCCAAGGGGGAAACGTGGGTCGGCCTGCGCAAGACCGGTGACGACGGGACGGCGGAGTTCGTCCTGGACGCCTTCGAGGTGCGCGAAATTCAACGCGAAATGTAAGGGGTAACGCCCCGGAGGGCCGGTCCTTACAACCCACGGACCGGCCCTCACGGCGTGCAGCCTCTGTCAGCCGAACTCCGGAGAGCGCTCACCGGCGCTCTCCAGCTCCAGTACCCACACCTCGTTCGCACCCTCCCGCAGAACGGGCCCGGGAACGTACAGAGCCTCCTGGGGGCCCGCCGCCCAGTACCGGCCCAGGCAGAAGCCGTTCACCCACACGAAGCCCCGTTCCCAGCCGGGCAGCCGCAGCGACGCGTCGCCCGCACCCCGGACTTCGAACGTTCCCCGGAACAGCCCCGACACGCCCGCCCTCGCTTCCGGGGAACGGTACGGAACCTTCCCGAGCGCGTCCGCGTCCTCGAACGCGTCCAGGGACAGCCCCCGCGCCCGTACACCGTGCAGATACTGCCGCTCATGCAGTACGCCGCCCGTGACGCCCTTCGACTCGGCGAAACGGGGCCCGTAATTGACCCTCCCCAGCGACTCCACCCACAGCTCCACCGAAGCGGGCCCCGCCACCGGCTCGTCCAGCGCCGTGTATCCGGTGGCCTCACCCGCCCCACCGTCCAGGACCCCCGCCCGCACCCCGTCGACGTACACCACAGCCCGGTCCCGCAGCCCCGTAACCCCCAGCGGATACGCCCGGCGCGGCCCCGGCACATCCACCCGGTAGCGGACCAGCCCCCGGTCCACACCCAGCTCCTCGAACGTCGGCGGCATCGCACACTCGGTCTCCGCGCCCCCGAGCACCTCCAGTACGTCACCGAGCGGCGCCCACCCCGTCAGCTCCGCCGGCACCGGCTCACCCAGCACGGCCGGCGCGGCCGGCACGTCAGGCAGCGGGGCCGCCCCCTCCTGGTAGAGCGCCAGGACGTCCCGGAACAGCCAGAACTTCTCCGTGGGGCGGCCGTACTCGTCGATGGGCGCGTCATAGTCGTACGACGTCACGGTCGGCTGCAGCTCCCCCTCGTGCAGCGCACCGGAACGGTTCGCACCCGACCAGCCCGCGAAATTCGTGCCCCCGTGCGCCATATAGACATTGACCGACGCACCACACTCAAGAATCTCGTTCAGCGCCGCCGCCGCGTCCGCGGGATCCCGTACGACATGCTCCGCACCCCAGTGATCGAACCACCCGCACCAGAACTCCATGCACATCAAAGGACCCGAAGGCTGATGCCGCCGCAGCGTCTCGAAACCCTCACGTGCCCCCGACCCGAAGTTCGCCGTCGCCAGCACCCCCGGCACCGAACCGCCCGTCAGCATGTGGTCCTCGGGCCCGTCGGAAGTGAACAGCGGCACCGTCACACCGCACTCCCGCAGGAACCCCGCCAGATGCCGCAGGTACACCTGGTCCGACCCGTAACTGCCGTACTCGTTCTCGACCTGCACCATGATCACCGGGCCGCCCCGGTCGATCTGCCGCGCCACCACCTGCGGCAGCAGCTGCCCGAACCACCGCTCCACATGCCCCAGATACTCCGCGTCGCGCGTGCGCACGCGCGATCCGAGGGCCCCCGTCAGCCAGTGCGGCAGCCCACCGTTCTCCCACTCGGCACAGATGTACGGCCCCGGACGTACGATCGCCCACAGCCCCGCCTCGCGCGCCGCGTCCAGGAACCGGCCCAGCGCCCCCGCGTCACGCAGCCGCCCGGGCTCAGGCGCGTGCAGATTCCACGGGACATACGTCTCCACGCAGTTCAGCCCCATGGCACGCAGCATCGCGAGCCGGTGCCCCCACTGCCCCTCATGCACCCGGAAATAGTGCAAAGCCCCCGACAGCAGCCGCACCGGCCGCCCGTCCAGCTCGAAATCCCGCTCACCCACCGTGAAATCAGCCACGGTCCCCGCCTCTCGCTCCACTATCAGCGCCTTAACCTCACCCTCTGGCGGCGGAGCGGTCCATGGACAAAGATCAGCACTGTTTGGACACAACGGAACGCACTGGTGCGGGCGGGGAGGAACAAAGCGGATGTACCACACCTGGATGCGCTATTTCACCCCCAGCCCCACCCACCACAAACTCGGCCTGGTCTGCCTAGGAGTCGGCCTCCAGCACGGCGCACTCCCCACCGTCGGCCCCCGCACTCTCGACCACCACGTCGCCGTCGTCATCAGCGCGGGCAGCGGCTGGTACCGCGGCCCCGACGGGCGGCGCGTCACCGTCACCGGCCCCGCCCTGCTCTGGCTCATACCCGGCATACCCCACCATTACGGACCAGACCCCGCCGCAGGCTGGGACGAGAGCTTCGTGGACTTCACCGGACCGGCCACCACCACCTACACAGAACTCGGCTACATCGAGCCCGACCGCCCCGTCGTCCCCCTCGCCGACACCGCGGCCGCCCGCGCCGCCGTCGGCCGCATCGCCCGCGCCGCACGCCGCGGAAACCCCCTCCTCGAAGTCGAGACCGGCGCCGCCGTACACGAACTACTCGTCGCACTGCGCCGCGCCCGCGCCGACGTCGGAGCCGACGGAGACCCCGTACTCCAGGCCCTCGCCCGCGACGCATTCCAGCCCCTGACCGTCGCCGAACACGCCTCCCGCCACGGCATGACCCCGGCCGAGCTGCGCACCGCCGTACGCCGCGGCGCGGGATGCAGCCCCAAGGACTACCTCCTCGGCATCCGCCTCGGCCGCGCCAAGGAGCTCCTCGCCGCCACCGAACTGCCCGTCGCCGCCGTAGCCCGCCGCGTCGGCTACGACGACCCCGCCTACTTCTCCCGCCTCTTCACGCGCCGCGTCGGCACGGCGCCCGTCCGCTTCCGGGAGCAGCAGGGCCGGGCCGTCCACGGCGGCTGGAGCCACCAGATCCCAGATCCCGAACACCCACCGACCATCGCGACCCGACCCACGTAAGCTCGCTGACCATGACCTCCAGCGAATCCAGCGAAATCGACGAGTCAGTCATCGCCGAACTGAGCCGGCTGCGCGACAGCATCGACAACATCGACGCCGCCGTCGTCCACATGCTCGCCGAGCGCTTCAAATGCACCCAGCAGGTCGGCCTCCTCAAGGCGCGGCACCAGCTGCCCCCCGCCGACCCGGCCCGCGAGGCCCGCCAGATCGTCCGCCTTCGCGAACTCGCGGAAAGCGCCAAACTGGACCCGGCCTTCGCCGAGAAACTGCTCAATTTCATCATCGCGGAGGTCATCCGCCACCACGAAACGATCGCGAAGTCTTAAGGGCGACCAAGGTCAGCCAAGGGTCAGCCAAGGGGCAGCTGAGGGCAGCCCCCGTAGGGGTCCGTAGGGCAACCGAAACCGCTGTGCCACCCGCACGCCATCAGGCAGCATGTCCCCATGTCCGTACTGACGCGCGACGAAGCGCAGACCCGATCCCAGCTCCTCGACGTCCACCGGTACACGGTCGACCTCGATCTGACCCGCGGCGAAGAGATCTTCGACTCCCGTACCCTCATCCACTTCACCGCACGCACGGCCGGGGACACCTTCGTCGAGCTCAAGCCCGCCACCCTGCGCACCGTCACCCTCGACGGACAGCCACTGGACCCCGAAACGCTGGCCGGCAACCGCCTCCCCCTCACCGGCCTCACCCCCGGCGAACACGAACTGCGCATCGACGCCGCCATGCGCTACTCCCGCACCGGCGAAGGCATGCACCGCTTCACCGACCCCACCGACGGCGAAACGTACGTCTACACCCAGCTCTTCCTGGAAGACGTCCAGCGCGTCTTCGCCGCCTTCGACCAGCCCGACCTCAAAGCCGTCTTCGCCCTCACCGTCACCGCCCCCGAGGACTGGACCGTCCTCGGCAACGCCATCGCCGAGCACGCCGGCGCCGGCCGCTGGACACTCGCCCCCACGCCCCTCATCTCCACCTACCTCGTCGCCGTCGCCGCGGGCCCCTGGCACTCCGTACGCACCGAACACGCCGGCCTGCCCTTCGGCCTCCACTGCCGCCGCTCCCTCGCGCCGTACCTCACCACCGACGCCGACGAGATCCTCGACATCACCCGCGCCTGCTACGACCGCTACCACGAGAAGTTCGAAGAGCCCTACCCCTTCGACTCCTACGACCAGGCGTTCGTCCCCGAATTCAACGCCGGCGCCATGGAAAACCCCGGCCTCGTCACCTTCCGCGACGAGTTCATCTACCGCTCCGCCGTCACCGACACCGAACGCCAGACCCGCGCCATGGTCATCGCTCACGAAATGGCACACATGTGGTTCGGCGACCTAGTCACCCTCCAGTGGTGGGACGACATCTGGCTCAACGAGTCCTTCGCCGAATACATGGGCTACCAGACCCTCACCGAAGCCACCCGCTTCACCGACACCTGGACCGACTTCGCCGTCGCCCGCAAGGGCTGGGGATACGACGCCGACCAACGCCCCTCCACCCACCCCGTCGCCCCCGACCCCGACGCCGTCCCCGACACCGCGTCCGCCATGCTCAACTTCGACGGCATCTCCTACGCCAAGGGCGCCTCCGCCCTGCGCCAACTCGTCACCTGGCTCGGCGAGAAGGACTTCCTGGCCGGCATCAACACCCACTTCGCCCGCCACAAGTTCGCCAACGCCACCCTCGCCGACTTCATCGACAACCTCGCCTCCGCCACCGACCGCGACGTCCACGCCTGGGCCCGCCAGTGGCTCCGTACGACCGGCGTCGACACCCTCACCCCCGCCATCGGGGAGACGGACGGCATGTGGCACGTCACCGTCGACCAGCAGGGCAGCCGCCCCCACCGCATCGCAGTCGGCGCGTACGACCACGACCCCATCGACGGCCGCAGCCTGGTCCTGCGCGAACGGTTCGAAGTCGACGTACCGCAGAACGAGTCCGTGACAGTACGCCCCGGCCGCCGCCCCGCGCTCGTCGTCCTCAACGACGGCGATCTGACGTACGCCAAGATCCGCCTCGACGCACAGTCCGAAGAACCGGCCCTGCGCAACCTCTCCGCCGTCCCCGACCCGCTCACCCGCGCCGTCCTGTGGAACTCCCTGCGCGACATGGTGCGCGACGGCGAGCTCGAACCCGCCGCCTACCTGGACACCGCCCGCACCCACCTCCCCGAAGAAACCGACCTCGCGATCGTCCAGGGCGTACTCACCTTCGCCCACACCCAGATCACGGACCGCTACCTCCCCCTGTCCGAACGCCCCGCCGCCCTCGCCACCCTCACCACCATCTGCCGAGACCTCCTCCGCCGCACCGAGGACGGCAACGGCGCCGGCCTGCGCCTCACCGCCGTACGCCACTTCATCGACGCCGCCACCCAGCCCGACGGTATCCAGGACTGGCTCCACTCCGGCAGCGTCCCCGGCGGCCCCGAACTCGACCCCGAACTGCGCTGGCGCATCCTGCGCCGCCTCGCCGTACTCGGCGCCACCGACGAAGCCGCCATCTCCGCGGAGCTCGACCGCGACCCCAGTGCCACCGGGCAGGAAGGCGCCGCCCGCTGCCGCGCCGCGCTGCCCACACCGGAGGCCAAGGCCGCGGCCTGGACCCGCATGTTCGAGGACGACACGCTCTCCAACTACCTCTTCAGCGCCACCGCCCAGGGGTTCTGGCAGCCCGAACAGACAGCTCTCGTACACGGCTACGTCCCCCGCTACTACCGCGACGCCAAGGCCGTCGCCGACCGCCGCGGCCCCGCCATCGCCGAAGCTGCGGGACGCTACGCCTTCCCCCACTTCGCCGTCGACGCCGACTCCCTGCGCCTGGGCGAGGACTTCCTGCGCGACGCCGAAATGATCCCGGCCCTGCGCCGCAAACTCGCAGACCAGCTCGACGACCTGCGCCGAGCCATCGCGGTACGGGGGAACTGAGACTCCCGGGGGTGCTCGGCAGCCGACGCGCCGTCCCTGCCCCCGCTCCTCACACGCCGGGCGGGCTGAAGTCGCCGCACGCGGCAATATCCAGCCCGACCGGCGTGTGAGGGCGTGGCGGCCTATGCTGGTCCGGTGACGCTACCGGACCTCGTTCGGCTCCGCCGGGCCCGCGACCTGATGGACCGCGACTACGCCGAGCCACTCGATGTACCCGCGCTGGCACGCACGGCCCACATGTCGGCCGGCCACTTCTCCCGCAGCTTCCGCGCCGCCTTCGGGGAGACCCCGTACAGCTACCTCATGACCCGCAGGATCGAGCGGGCCAAGGCCCTGCTGCGGCGCGGCGACCTGTCGGTGACCGAGGTCTGCTTCGCCGTCGGATGTACGTCGCTGGGGTCGTTCAGCTCGCGGTTCACCGAGCTGGTGGGCGAAAGCCCGAGCGCCTACCGGGCGCGTCGGCACGAGGAGGGCGCGGCCGTCCCGGCCTGCGTCGCCAAGATTCTCACGCGACCGGTCAGGAACGCGGAACCGGTCAGGAACGGAGAAGCGAATCACGCGGCTCGCCCGTAGCGTGGGCTGCATGGACATCAGACTTTCACAGTGCTTCATCGCCGTCGACGACCACGACAAGGCGCTCGCCTTCTACCGGGACGTGCTCGGACTCGAGGTGCGCAACGACGTCGTGTTCGAGGGGATGCGCTGGGTGACGGTCGGCTCGCCGTCGCAGCCCGACGTGGAGATCGTGCTGGAACCGCCCCTCGCGGACCCGAACGCCTCGCCGGCCGACAAACAGGCCATGACGGAACTGCTGGCCAAGGGCATGCTGCGCGGCGTGATCTTCTCGTCCGACGACGTCGACGCCACCTTCGAGCGCGTCTGGGCCTCGGGCGCCGACGTGCTGCAGGAGCCGGTCGACCAGCCCTACGGAGTTCGCGACTGCGCCTTCCGCGATCCCGCGGGCAACATGCTGCGCTTCGCCCAGCGCCCCGGCAAGTGAGCCCGACGCCGGCCGGTCACGGTACTTCTCTCGCGGTACAACTCCCGTACGAGACCGGGCGATTCGGCCGCCTCCCGATGCGCGCCGCAAGCTCGTCGACCTCGACGCCGTCGGCGTAGGTTGGCGGCCCACCCAACAGATGGAGACACGATGAGCACGGCCACGAGGACGGACACGCAGTCGCCCGCGCCGCCCGCTGCCGACAGTCACGATCTGATCCGCGTGCACGGCGCGCGCGTGAACAACCTCAAGGACGTCAGCGTCGAGATCCCGAAGCGCCGGCTGACGGTGTTCACCGGCGTCTCCGGCTCGGGCAAGAGCTCTCTGGTGTTCGGCACGATCGCCGCCGAGTCGCAGCGGCTGATCAACGAGACCTACAGCGCCTTCGTTCAGGGCTTCATGCCGACGCTGGCCCGGCCCGACGTCGACGTACTCGACGGACTGACCACCGCGATCATCGTCGACCAGGAACGGATGGGCGCCGACCCCCGCTCCACCGTCGGCACCGCCACCGACGCCAACGCGATGCTGCGCATCCTCTTCAGCCGGCTCGGGACACCGCACATCGGCCCGCCCAGCGCGTACGCCTTCAACGTCCCCTCGGTCCGGGCGAGCGGTGCGATCACAGTCGAGCGCGGTGCCAAGAAGGCGGTGAAGGCGACCTTCTCCCGCACCGGCGGCATGTGCCCGCGTTGCGAAGGCCGGGGCACGGTTACCGACATCGACCTCACCCAGCTCTACGACGACTCCAAATCGATCGCCGAGGGCGCGTTCACCATCCCCGGCTGGAAGTCGGACAGCTTCTGGACCGTGCGGGTCTACGCCGAGTCGGGCCTCCTCGACCCGAACAAGCCGATCCGCGAGTACACCAAGAAGGAGTTGCACGACCTCCTCCACCGGGAGCCGACCAAGGTGAAGGTCGAGGGCGTGAACCTCACCTACGAGGGACTCATCCCCAAGATCCAGAAGTCGTTCCTGTCCAAGGACAAGGAGGCGATGCAGCCGCACATCCGGGCATTCGTCGAGCGGGCGGTCACCTTCACCACCTGCCCGGAGTGCGACGGAACCCGGCTCAGCGAAGGGGCCCGGTCGTCGAAGATCAAGGGGATCAGCATCGCCGACGCGTGCGCGATGGAGATCCGCGACCTGGCCGCATGGGTCCGCGGCCTCGACGAACCGTCGGTGGCGCCACTGCTCACCGCGCTCCGGCAGACCCTCGACTCGTTCGTGGAGATCGGGCTGGGCTACCTCTCGCTCGACCGGTCGTCGGGCACGCTGTCGGGCGGCGAGGCGCAGCGCGTCAAGATGATCCGCCACCTCGGCTCTTCGCTCACCGATGTCACATACGTCTTCGACGAGCCGACGATCGGCCTGCACCCCCACGACATCCAGCGGATGAACGACCTCCTGCTGCGACTGCGCGACAAGGGCAACACCGTGCTCGTCGTGGAGCACAAGCCGGAGACGATCACGATCGCGGACCACGTCGTCGACCTCGGCCCCGGCGCCGGTACGGGAGGCGGCACCGTCTGCTTCGAGGGCACCGTCGAGGGACTGCGGGCCGGCGGCACCATCACCGGCCGCCATTTCGACGACCGGGCCGCCCTCAAGAAGACGGTGCGGACACCCACCGGCACGCTGGAGATCCGCGGCGCGACGACGAACAACCTGCGCGACGTGGACGTCGACATCCCGCTCGGGGTGCTCTGCGTGGTCACCGGCGTCGCCGGCTCCGGCAAGAGCTCGCTGATCCACGGCTCCGTCCCCGCCTCCGCGGACGTCGTCTCGGTCGACCGGGGAGCGATCAAGGGCTCCCGGCGGAGCAACCCGGCGACGTACACCGGACTGCTCGACCCGATCCGCAAGGCGTTCGCGAAGGCCAACGGCGTGAAGCCGGCGCTGTTCAGCGCCAACTCCGAGGGCGCCTGCCCCACCTGCAACGGCATCGGCGTCATCTACACCGACCTGGCGATGATGGCCGGTGTCGCCACCACCTGCGAGGACTGCGAGGGGAAACGATTCGAGGCATCGGTCCTCGACCACCACCTCGGCGGCCGCGACATCAGCGAGGTGCTCGCGATGTCGGTGACCGAGGCCGAGGAGTTCTTCGGCGCCGGCGAGGCCCGCACACCGGCCGCGCACGCCGTACTCAACCGGCTCGCCGACGTCGGGCTCGGCTACCTCACCCTCGGCCAGCCGCTCACCACGCTGTCCGGCGGCGAGCGGCAGCGGCTCAAGCTGGCCACCCACATGGCCCAGAAGGGCGGCGTGTACGTCCTCGACGAGCCGACCAGCGGACTCCACCTCGCCGACGTCGAGCAACTCCTCGGCCTGCTCGACCGGCTCGTCGACTCCGGCAAGTCGGTCATTGTCATCGAGCACCACCAGGCGGTCATGGCACACGCCGACTGGATCATCGACCTCGGCCCCGGCGCCGGCCACGACGGCGGGCGGATCGTCTTCGAGGGCACCCCCGCCGACCTCGTCGCCGCCCGCTCCACCCTCACCGGCGAGCACCTCGCGGCCTACGTCGGAGCCTGACCGAGGGGCCCCGGCCGGGCGTGGCTGCGGCCACCGCCACCCCCGGACGCCCCCCATATCAGCTCCGCCGGATACAACTCTCCCCACCCGCACGGCAGTACCACTTTCGGGTTGAGATCGTTGAGCAGTCCGGACGCACCGGCTCATGCCTGTACACGCTGGTGTGCCAGCCGAAGCGCACCCGAAGGACCCCGCATGAGTACGCCGCCCCCCGGCACCCCCCTCCCGCCCCTCGCCGGCGGCGCAGGCGGGTCCGCCGCCCTGCGGCCGCTGATCGACACCGTCCTCGACGCCCTCCACACAGGCGCCGGCGCCCGAGGCGGACCCCTCCCCGCCGGCGGCCCCGGCGCCGTCACCGCACGACTCCGGGACGCGACCCGGCCCGTACTGCCCGCCACCGGCACCGGTGCCGAAGAAGCACTCCGTACCCTCGTCCGCGCCCTCACCGAAGGCGCCGCGGACCCGGCCGACCCCCTGTGCGTCGCGCACCTCCACACCCCGCCGCTCGCACTCGCCGTCGCCGCCGACCTCGCCGCGTCCGCGCTCAACCCGTCCATGGACTCCTGGGACCAGGCCCCCGCCGCCTCGGCCCTCGAAGCCGAAGTCGCCCGTACGATCGCCGCCGAGGTCTACCCCCACGCCCCCGCACCCGACGCCCTCGTCACCACCGGCGGCACCGAATCCAACCAGCTCGCGCTCCTCCTGGCCCGCGAACGTCACGGCCCCGTACAACTCGTCCACGGCGCCAACGCCCACCACTCACTGCCCCGCGCCGCCTGGCTCCTCGGCCTCCCCGAACCGGTGACCGTCCCCGCCCCCGCCGGCGTCATCGACCTCGCCGCACTCGACGAAGCCCTCACCGACCTGCACCACCACCCGCCCCTCCTCGTCGCCGCCACCGCCGGCACCACCGACACCGGCAGCATCGACCCCCTCCCCGAAATCGCCGACCTCTGCGCACGCCACAACGCCCAACTGCACGTCGACGCGGCATACGGCGGCCCCCTCCTCTTCAGCGACGTACACAGAACCCGCCTCGCCGGCCTCGACCGCGCCCACAGCGTCACCCTCGACCTGCACAAACTCGGCTGGCAGCCCGTCGCCGCAGGACTCCTCGCCGTCCCCGACACCGCCACCCTGGCCCCCCTCGGCCACCAGGCCGACTACCTCAACGCCGACGACGACACCGAAGCCGGCCTCCCCGACCTCCTCGGCCGCTCCCTGCGTACGACCCGACGCCCCGACATCCTCAAGATCGCCGTCACGCTCCGCGCCCTCGGCCGCCAAGGACTCGCCGACCTCGTCGACCGCACCTGCGCCGCCGCCCAGCACCTCGCCGACCTCGTCGAAAACACCCCCGGCCTCGAACTTCACGACCGGCCCACCCTCAGCACCGTCCTCTTCCGCCCCACCGGCGCCGACGACACCCACATCGCCACCATCCGCCGCACCCTCCTCACCGAAGGCCGCGCCGTCCTCGGCCGCGCCCCCGCCGACGGCCGGCTCTGGCTCAAAGCCACCATCCTCAACCCCTACACCACCCCCAACGACCTAGCAGCACTCCTCTCACTGCTCCCACCCCTGTCACTCCCGGAAGGCAGCACCCACCGATGACCGCCGCCCCCCAGCCCCAAGAACCCGAACAGCCCCACGACCTGGTCGGCATCGGCATCGGCCCCTTCAACCTCTCCCTCGCCGCCCTCGCCGACGGCGTACACGGCGGCCTCACCACCGCCTTCTACGAACAACGCCCCGCCTTCCACTGGCACCCCGGCCTCCTCATCGAAGGCGCCACCCTCCAAGTCCCCTTCCTCGCCGACCTCGTCACCCTCGCCGACCCCGCCAGCCCCTGGTCCTTCCTCAACTACCTCCGCACCCGCGAACGGCTCTTCCCCTTCTACTTCGCCGAGCGCTTCCACATCCAGCGCGCCGAATACGACGCCTACTGCCGCTGGGTCAGCGACAACCTCCCCGGACTCCACTTCGGCCACCAGGTCGACGCCGTCCGCTGGAACGCCGAACGCCAGGCCTTCGAAGTCGACTTCACCCAGCTCGACGCCGACGGCGAAGCCGAAGCCCTCGGCCGCGCCTACACCCGCAACGTCGCCCTGGGCGTCGGCACCGCCCCATACATCCCCGAACCCCTCAAACCGCTCGCCGAAGCCCCCACCGTCCCCGTCATCCACTCCTCCGCATACCTCGACCACCGCCAACGGCTCCTGGCCGCCGAACACATCACCGTCATCGGCTCAGGACAGTCCGGCGCGGAAGTCTTCCTCGACCTCCTCCGAGCCCGCCCCGCCGGCCGCGAAAAGATCACCTGGCTCGCCAGGACCGAAGCCTTCGCCCCCATGGAGTACTCCAAGCTCGGCCTGGAGCACTTCACCCCCGACTACAGCCGGTACTTCCACGCCCTCCCCGAGTCCGTACGCGACGACCTCGGCCCCCGCCAGTGGCAGCTGCACAAAGGCATCGACGCCGACACCATCGCCGCCATCCACGACGAGCTGTACCAGCGCACCCTCCACGGCGGCTGGCCCGACGCGGTCCTCACCCCCGGAGTCTCCGTACGCACCGCCGGCCGCGTCGGCACCACCAAAGTCGAACTCCACCTCGAACACCTCCAGCAAGGCACCCGCTCCCGCCTCACCACCGACGCCGTCATCCTCGCCACCGGCTACCGCGAACGCCCCCTGGGACGACTCCTCGCCGGACTCGACCCCTACATCCGCCGCGACGCGGCCGACCGGCCCCGGATCGACGACCAGTTCCGTATCGTCCTCGACCCCGCCGTCACCGGATCCGTGTACGTACAGAACGCCGAGCGGCACACCCACGGCGTCGGCGCGCCCGACCTCGGCCTCGCCGCCTGGCGCAGCGCGACGATCCTCAACTCGCTCACCGGAATGGACCCCTACCCGCTGCCGCGCCGCACGGCGTTCACCAGCTTCGGCCTGGAGCGCCGCGACGCGCCCAGGCTCCCCGCACAGCAACCGGCCCTGACCCCCCTGGCCCAGGGCCACTAGCTGCGCCCCCCGCCTAGAACACCGGCACGCCGTCCCGCGTCAGCTTCCAGCCCACCGCCGCGAACTCCGCAGGATCCAGCGTGCCCTTCGCCTGCACCCACGTAATGATCGTGTTCCGGATCTCCTCCGAATTTGCCCACAACTGCTTCGCCCCCGCGATATGCGGAAACGCCCCACCACCACTCGCCCGGTAGTTGTTCACCGCCAGCACGAACTCCGCCGCCCCGTCGACCGGCTTGCCCTCGAAAGCGAGGTTCACGATCCGCGAACCGGCCGGCTTCGCGATGTCGATCTCGTACGTCACACCCGACACCACGTCGTAGTTGTAGTCGGGAATGCTCCCCGCATTCGTCAGCTTCGACGTGTCCACCGGAGCCCCCGCCGCCGTCTGCACGTAGTACCGCGCCGAAAACTCCAAGTACTCCTTCAGCTGCGCACCAGTCAGCAGCCGCGCTTCCAGAGTGTTCTCGAAGGGGTAAAGACCCGCCGCGTCCTTGATCGTCACCTCGCCCGCGGGCACCTTCGCCGTCCGCGAGAAACACGACGCCTGCGAAAGCACCGGCACCGCCGCATACGCCCCGCCCGCCAGCGCCGCCTTCACCGTCTCCACCTGTACGTGATTGATCAGGTCGATCAGCGGCTCGTCCTTCCACGGCGCCTGCGCCGTCGTCATCGCGGCCGTCGACGTACCGATGACCTGATTGACATACGCCACGACCTTCTCGTGCTCGTCACCGAGCAGCTTCGTGATCTCCGGGTCCTCGGCGACAGTATTGGAGTTCAGAACCTTCGCCCCGACCTTCTCCACCACCCAGCGGCCCTTCGACCACACCAGATCGAAGTCGAACAGGGTCAGCCGCTGACCCCACTTGAGCGGCTCCGACAGGACGACCCTCTTCCCCGTCTCCTTGTTCTCGACGAAGTACTCGGCGATCTCCGTGTGCGCGTGCCCGACGAGGATCGCGTCGATCCCGGGAACCTGCTCGGCCACCAGACCCGCCGCGTTCTCGACGTACGGAAGCTGATCACCGTACGACGACGTACCGCTCGAACCCGAGTGCGCCGAAACGATGACAACATCCGCACCCATGGAACGCAGCTTCGGCACCCACTTCGCCGCCTGCTCCTCCAGACCCGGGAACGTCATCTTCCCCTGCACGTTCTGCTTGTCCCAGATCGCGATACCCGGGTTCGTCAGACCGAGCACCGCCACCCGCACATCACGGCCGTACGGCGTACGCAGGCTCTTCATGAAGTACGGAGGGAACGCCGGACGCAGCGTCTTCGCGTCCAGGGCGTTCGCACCGAGGAGCGGAAAGTCGCACTGCTCCTCAAACTTGCGCAGCACCGGTATGCCGTAATTGAACTCGTGGTTCCCGAGAGCGGCCGCGTCGTACCCGATGGCGTTCATCGACTGCGCCATGGGGTGCACAGGGCCGTGCTTCGCGGTGATCGGGTCGACCTTGGCGTAGTAGTACGACAGCTGCGTTCCCTGGATGGTGTCGCCCGCGTCGATGAGCAGCGTGTTACGGCGGCCCTTCTCCTCGCGGATCTGGTTCACCAGGGTGGAGATCTTCGCCAGGCCCACATCGTTGTGCGCCTTGTCGTCGAACTCCCTGTCCGTGAAGTAGTCCCAGTTGAAGACGTTGCCGTGCAGGTCGGTGGTGCCCATGACGGTGAAGGAGTACCGCTTCGAGGGACGCCCTGAGCCGTGGCTGTGGGTCTGCGCTTCGGCCGGCGCGGCGACGGCCCCGCCGGCCATCGCCACCCCGGCCCCTGCGGCGGCCGAACGGCCCAGGAACGTCCTACGGTTCAGCGGCATTTCTTGTCTCCTCGGCTTGATCCAACGCGCAACGCGACGCGCGTAGATTCTGGCCCAGGAGCCACATCGGGCAACACCCCGGGCGGGTTTCGATCTGATGACTGCTCGTTGTCACACCCGGGTGCGACAGTGGAGAGCGTGACTGACCAACCGAACCCCGCAGCCGCCCCGTACGGCACGCCCGAAGCCCCCCGCCTCGCCGTCCAGGGCGAAGCACGCCTCGAATTCGACCCCGAAATCGCACACATCGGCATCACCGTCAGCGCCCGCGGTACGGACCGCCGCACCGCACTCGAAGACCTCACCCGGCGCAACGCCCTCGCCCTCGACCTCGTCAAGACCTACGGCGACGCCGTCGAAAAGCTGGAAACCGGCGCCTTCTCCATCAGCCCCGAACTCACCCGCCACGGCCGGAGCGACCGTATCCGCGCCTACCACGGACGCGTCCACATCACCGCCGTACTCACCGACTTCACCGCACTCGGCGAACTCACCACCCGCCTGGCCGACCTAGAACTCACCCAGGTCGACGGCCCCTGGTGGGCCATGCGCCCCGACTCACCCGCCTACGGCGAAGTGCGCCGCCAAGCCGTACGGGAAGCCGTCAAACGCGCCCGCGAATACGCCCAGGCCCTCGGCGCCGACCTCGCGGCCCTCGTCGAACTGGCCGACCCCGGAGCCGAAGACGCCCACCCCGTACGCGTCGGCTTCGCAGGCGGCTTCGCCGGCCGCAGCCGGGCCGCGACAGCCGAAATGGCGGAAGACGCCCCCGCCCTCGACCTCGAACCCCAACGCCAGGCAATCCACGCCCTGGTCAACGCCCGCTTCATCATGACCCCACCCCAACTCTGACTGCTCATCAGAGCACCCCCGCGCACAATTCAACACTTGTCAATAACCCTTCATGCAAAGGTTGTTGGACAGTCATGCGGAGCCAATTTCCTACTGGCTGGTAAGGCCTAGGCTCGATGTATGCGCCGAGCAAAAATCGTTTGTACCCTAGGCCCCGCCACCGACACATACGACCAGATCAAGGCACTGGTCGAAGCCGGAATGGACATCGCCCGCTTCAACCTCAGCCACGGCACGTACGCCGAACACGAGGAGCGCTACCAGCGCGTACGCAAAGCCTCCGACGAAACCGGCCGCAGCGTCGGCGTACTGGCCGACCTTCAAGGCCCGAAGATCCGCCTGGGACGCTTCCGCGAAGGACCCGTACTCCTTGAACGAGGCGACGACTTCACCATCACCGTCGAACCCGTCGAAGGCGACCGCAACACCTGCGGCACCACCTACGAAGGCCTCGCCACCGACGTCACCACAGGCGAACGCATCCTCGTCGACGACGGCAAAGTCACCCTGGAAGTCACCGGCATCGACGGACCCCGCGTCCAGACCCTCGTCATCGAAGGAGGCATGGTCTCCGACCACAAGGGCCTCAACCTCCCCGGCGTCGCCGTCTCCGTACCCGCACTCTCCGAAAAAGACATCGAAGACCTCCGCTGGGCCCTGCGCACCGGAGCCGACATCATCGCCCTCTCCTTCGTACGCAGCGGACACGACATCCAAGACGTCCACCGCATCATGAAGGAAGAAGGCCGCCACCTTCCCGTCATCGCAAAGATCGAAAAGCCGCAGGCCGTCGAAAACATCGACGACATCGTCGCCGCGTTCGACGGCATCATGGTCGCCCGCGGCGACCTCGGCGTCGAAATGCCCCTCGAACAAGTCCCGATCGTTCAAAAGCGCGCCATCAAACTCGCCAAGCGAAACGCCAAGCCGGTCATCGTCGCCACCCAAATGCTCGACTCGATGATCGAAAACTCCCGCCCCACCCGCGCCGAAGCCTCCGACGTCGCCAACGCCGTCATCGACGGCACCGACGCGGTGATGCTCTCCGGCGAAACCAGCGTAGGCAAATACCCCATCGAGACGGTCAAGACCATGGGCCGCATCGTCGAAGCGGCAGAGGAAGACCTCCTCGCCAAGGGCCTCCCGCCCCTCACCGAACGCAACAAGCCCCGCACCCAGGGCGGAGCCGTCGCCCGAGCCGCCGCCGACATCGGCGACTTCCTCGGCGCGAAATTCCTCGTCGCCTTCACCCAGTCCGGCGACACCGTCAAACGCCTCTCCCGCTACCGCTCACCCATCCCACTGCTCGCCTTCACCCCCGACCCGGCGACCCGCTCCCAGCTGAACCTCACCTGGGGCGTCGAAACCTTCCTCGGCCCCCACGTCGACTCCACCGACGCGATGGTCGCCCAGGTCGACGAGCACCTTCTGCGCATCGGCCGCTGCAAGAAGGGCGACGTCGTGATCATCACCGCCGGCTCCCCGCCCGGCATCTCGGGCTCCACCAACCTCCTCCGCGTCCACCACATCGGCGAGGACGACCTGGCCGCCAAGTAACCCTGCCGGCAAGGACAACGGGCCCCCACACCCCAGGGGGCCCTACCCGTACGGTGTCAGTGCTTCGGCCCGACGTGCGCGTCCATCAACGCGACGGATGCTTTGCGGGCGATCGAGATGTTGAACGGGTCGCTGCCGCGGGCGAGCGTGGTCCACTCCACGCCGACCTTGGTCAGGGTGTCGGAGAAGAGCTTGCGGATGTCGTCCGACTTCTGACTGAAGAAGTACCGCGGGTACTCGTATCGTTTGCGCTCACCGCCGACCATCTTGGTGGTCCAGTTGGTGATGCGGCATCCGTCCGAATGGATCAGCCCGCGAATGAACGCCCAAGGGTGAGCATCTACGACGAACTCCTGCCAGGGCACCAGCGCGATGGTGCGTGCATGTTTCTTGCCCGGGCCGTGTTGGGGGAAGAGGCACGGCCAATGGCGGCTGTAACTGGTGACCGCCACACAGCCCTGCCGCTGGAGGACGTAGATGGAACCTTCGGGCAGGACGGCCGTGATGGCCGCCCGGCAAAGGTCCATGAGCCCAGGCCAGGCGGCGGTGCACGCGATGCGCAGGTGGTAGCCGCTACGGCGGTGTGGGCTGATGCAGCCGTCGCCGAGGTAGAGGCCCAGTAGGTAGGCATACGCGGCGGTGTCGGCGGGAACTCTGGGGACAGGCAAGCACCTTGGGCATGCGGCATGTCCGGCCATGCGCGGACGCGGTTCGATCCGGGTCTGCCACTCACGGATGGCGGACCGGGATATTCCGGTTTGCTTGCTCACGGAGTTGAGGCTGCTGCCCTGGGCGACGAGTGTCAGCGCGTGCTTGCGCGTACTGAGGTCGTACATGGTTGCGAGGGTGGTCGGATCTTCGCGGTCCCGCACCGATTCGATGCTGCGTTCACTAGGGCGAGTGAAGATCGCCAACCATTGGTGAACCTTGGAATGAAAGGTCAAGTGCCCCGGGTCGGATTCGAACCGACGCTGTCGGTGGTTTGAGCACCGTGTCTCTACCGCTGGACTACCGGGGCGTCCTTCAAAAGGAAGGTTAGCGGAGACCCGCCGTGACTCAAACATACAGGAGCTAGGTAGGCTCAGGAAGCAGCACTGCCCGGAAACGAGGAGCCCCGTGACCAGCCCCGAGTCGCCCCAGCCCGCCGCCGACGACGACAACAAGTCGCACGTCCCGCCGCTGACGACCCGTGTCGTCATCGCCGAGGACGAAGCCCTCATCCGCCTCGACCTCAAAGAGATGCTCGAAGAAGAGGGCTACGCGGTCGTAGGCGAGGCCGGTGACGGGCAGCAGGCCATCGAGCTCGCCCGTGAGCACCGGCCCGACCTCGTGATCCTCGACGTGAAGATGCCCGTGCTGGACGGCATCTCCGCCGCCGAGAAGATCACCGAGGAGTCCATCGCCCCCGTCCTCATGCTGACCGCGTTCTCGCAGCGCGATCTGGTGGAGCGGGCGCGGGACGCCGGTGCGATGGCGTACCTCGTGAAGCCGTTCAGCAAGAGTGACGTCGTACCGGCCATCGAGATGGCGGTGTCGCGGTTCACGGAGCTGAAGGCGCTGGAGAACGAGGTCGCGGACCTCACGCAGCGGCTGGAGACGCGGAAGCTGGTGGACCGGGCGAAGTCGGTGCTGCAGACGCAGTACGGGCTGACCGAGCCGGCCGCGTTCCGGTGGATTCAGAAGACGTCGATGGACCGTCGCCTGTCCATGCAGCAGGTCGCCGAGGCGGTCATCGAGGACGCCGAGGAGAAGAAGGCTGCGAAGGAGCAGTAGGAGAGGACACGCAGGAGGCCCGTACCCCAGGGGGTACGGGCCTCCTGCCGTTGGTACGGCTCAGTCCTCGCCGAGGTACGTCTTGCGGACGGACTCGTCGTGGAGCAGCTCGCGGCCGGGGCCGGAGAGCTTGATGGTGCCGACTTCCATGACGTGGGCTTCGTCGGCCAGCGAGAGCGCGGCCTGGGCGTTCTGCTCGACGAGCAGGATGGTGGTGCCCTGCGCCTTGAGTTCGACGATGGTCTCCATGATCTTCTGCATCATGATCGGGGAGAGGCCCATCGACGGCTCGTCGAGCATCAGGAGCTTGGGCTGGGACATGAGGGCGCGGCCCATGGCCAGCATCTGCTGCTCACCGCCCGAGAGGGTGCCCGCGGCCTGCTTCCGGCGTTCTCCCAGGATGGGGAAGAGGTCGTAGGCGCGCTGGATGTCCTTCTCGATGCCCGCTTTGTCCGTCCGCAGGAACGCTCCGAGTTGGAGGTTCTCGGTGATGGAGAGGCGGGGGAAGATGTGCCGGCCCTCGGGGGAGTGTGCGAGCCCCAGGGACACGATCTTGTGGGCGGGGACTCCGCTCAGCGGTTTCCCGTCGAAGGTGATGCGGCCGCCGGAGGGCTTGAGCAGCCCGGACAGTGTCCGCAGGGTGGTGGTCTTGCCCGCACCGTTGGTGCCGATGAGGGTGACGACCTGGCCGGCTTCGACGCTGAAGGAGATGCCCTTGACGGCTTCGATCTTGCCGTAGGCGACCCTGAGGTCTTCGACCTCGAGGAGTGCGGTCACTGGGTTTCCCCTTCCGGGCTGGCAGTGCTGGTGGTGCTGGTCTTGCTGGTGGTGCCCTGCGCTTCCTCGGCTGCCTCGACTTCCGCAGCCTCTTCCGCGCCCGGTGCGCCTTCGAAGGGCGTACCGAGGTAGGCGGCGACGACGCGCTCGTCGCCCTGGACGACGGCGGGTGTGCCTTCGACGAGCTTCTCGCCCTGGACGAGACAGGCGACGCGGTCGCAGAGGTTGAAGATGAAGCGCATGTCGTGCTCGATGACGAGTACGGCGATGCCCTGGTCGCGGATGGCGAAGATGAGTTCTTCGGTGACGCGGGTTTCCTGCGGGTTCATGCCGGCGGTGGGCTCGTCGAGGAGCAGCAGGCCGGGGTCGCTGGCGAGGGCGCGGGCGATTTCGAGCTTGCGCTGTTCGCCGTAGGGGAGGTTGCGGGCGAGGTGGTCGGCCTTGTGCTGCAGGCCGATGAACTCGAGCAGCTCCATGGCCCGCTTGTGGGAGGCGGCTTCGGCCTTCTTGAAGCCGGGGCCGCGCAGGAGGGCGGACCAGAGGCCTTCCTTGGTCCTGGTGTGGCGTCCGACGAGGACGTTTTCCAGGACCGTCATGTTGGCGAAGAGCCGGATGTTCTGGAAGGTACGGGCGATGCCTGCCTGGGTGACGAGGTGGGGCTTGGGTGGCAGGACGGTGCCCTTGTAGGAGACCTTGCCTTCGGTGGGCACGTACAGCCCGGTGAGGCAGTTGAAGAAGGTGGTCTTGCCGGCGCCGTTGGGGCCGATGAGGCCGACGATCTCGCCGGCGTTGACCTTGAGGTCGACCGAGCGTACGGCGGTGAGGCCGCCGAAGCGCATGGTGACGCCGCTGGCGTCGAGGACCGTGGTGGTCTCGGGGGTCGCGGTGGTGTTCTCGGTGGTGGTCGTCATGTCGTTCACGCCCCCGCCTTCGTGATGCCGACGCCGGAGTCGGTGAGGCCCTTGTCCGGTACGTCGAGTTGGTCGGTCTCGTGGTACTCGAGCTGGGCGCGCCGGTTGGCGATGAGGCCTTCGGGGCGGAAGCGCATGAGCAGGATGAGCGCGATGCCGAAGCCCAGCAGCTGGTAGTCCTGGAGGAACTGCAGCTTGGCGGGGATCATGTAGAGGAGTGTGGCGCCGATGAGGGGTCCGCTGATGGTTCCCATGCCGCCGAGGATGACGGCGGCGAGGAGGAAGGCGGAGTTGGGCGGTACGGGCCCGGCGAAGACGTACATCTCGGGGACCACGGTGCTCTGGACGTGTGCCTGGACCGTGCCGGCCAGGCCGGCGAGGGTGGCGCCCAGCGCGAAGGCGATGAGTTTGACCCGGAAGCCGTTGATGCCCATGGCGGTGGCGGCGGTCTCGTCCTCGCGGATGGCGACCCAGGCGCGGCCGATGCGGGAGCTGCCTGCGCGGCTGAAGATGAGGATCACGAGGATCATCGCGAGCAGCATGAGCAGGTAGTAGTTGGCGTACGAGCCGAGTTCGAAGCCGGCGATGGTGTGGGATTCGCCGAAGTCGTATCCGAAGAAGTTCAGGTCGGGGACGTTCGGTACGCCGTTGGGGCCGTTGGTGACCTGCGGTCCGGATACGCCGTCGAGGTTGCCGACGGTGATGCGGAAGATCTCGCCGAAGCCGAGGGTGACGATGGCGAGGTAGTCGCCGCGGAGCCGCAGTGTGGGGGCTCCGATGACGACGCCGAAGATCAGGGACACCGCGCCGCCGGTGAGGACGGATGCCCAGAAGGGGAACTGGACGTCGAAGGCGGAGGCGGTGGTGCCCGATACGAGGGCTGCCGTGTACGCGCCGACGCCGAGGAAGGCGACGTATCCGAGGTCGAGGAGTCCTGCGAGGCCGACGACGATGTTCAGCCCGAGTGCGACGGTCGCGAAGATGAGGATGTTGACCGCGATGAGGGTGAACTGGTCGGTGTTCTGGGTGAAGGGGAAGGCCGCTGCGGCTACGAAGGCGGCTGCGACGGCGATGGAGCGGTACTTGGTGGTGAGCCCGTTGAGGCGTGCCATGAGGCCGGCTTTGAAGAGCGCGGCGACGGCGAAGCCTGCGGTGATCATGTAGCCGGTGAAGAGTTCGGCGTACTCGGTGTCGATGCCGTAGGTGACGACGAACAGGCCGATGCCGAAGGCGGCGACGATGATCAGGATCTCGGCCCAGGAGGGGAGTTCCTTGGGGCGCTGAGCCTTGCGGGTGTCGTCCGGGAGCTGGAATGCCGCGGCGACGGGGATAGCGGAGGCTACGGCTGCGACGAAGCCACCGGGTTCGAGGTTGACCACGCCGCCGAGTTCGACAGCGATGGCGATGACCGTGAACCAGGTGGTGCCGAAGGCGCCGAGGGCGAGCAGTTGCAGGGCTTTGGTCGTGCCGGTGGGGGCCAGCCAGCGCAGGCCCTTGATGCCGAGTGCGGCGAGGGCGTACAGGGTGGTGAGGAGACCTGCGACGAGGGTGAGGACCTGGAGGCCGCCGGGGTATCCGTAGACGGTGAGGTCTCCGGGGAACTCGTCGGTGTAGGTCCAGGACAGGAAGGTGCTGGCGACGGTGGCGAGGCCACCGGCGGCGGTGATCCAACGGAAGAGGCCGGCTCGGGAGTTGGCGTCGGCCGGTGCCGTCTCGGCGGTCTTCGTGGTGTCGGTTGTCATGGCTCTCACGCCCGATCCGCGACGCGCTCGCCGAGCAGGCCCTGTGGCCTCACGAGGAGCACGACGATGAGAAGTACGAATGCCCAGACGTTGGCCCAAGCGCCGCCGCCGAGCTGCTGCATCCCGGGAATCTCTTCGATGTAGGCGATCGACAGGGATTCCGCGAGGCCGAGGACGACTCCGCCGACCATGGCTCCGTAGATGTTGCCGATGCCGCCCAGGACTGCGGCGGTGAAGGCCTTGAGTCCGAGGATGAAGCCCATCTCGAAGTTGATCTGGCCCTTGTCGAGGCCGTACGCGACGGCTGCGACGGCGGCGAACGCGGCACCGATGGCGAAGGCCATGACGATGATGCGGTCGGTGTTGATGCCCATGAGCTTCGCCGTGTCGGGGTCCTGCGCGGTGGCCTGCATGGCGCGGCCGCTGCGGCTCTTGGCTACGAAGAGGCCGAGGGCGAGCATGCACGCGGGGGCGAGGACGAGGACGAAGGCGTCGGCGCGCTGGAGGTACAGGTTGTCGAAGATCTTGAACGACTCGCCCTGGAACTCGGGGAAGCTGCGCGGCTTCTTCGCGTCGGGGTAGAAGCCCCAGACAAGCTGCTGGAGGACAATCGAGAGGCCGATTGCGGTGATGAGCGGGGCCAGCCTGGGCGCGCCGCGCAGCGGTCGGTAGGCGAAGCGTTCCGCAGCGGTGGCGACGGCGACGGACGCGATGGCGCCGCCGACGATCATGAGGGGAATGGCCACGAGCAGCGACGTTCCGCTGGGGAGCGCGATGTAGGCGGTGAGGGCGCCGAAGCCCCCGATCATGAAGATCTCGCCGTGGGCGAAGTTGATGAGCTGGACGATGCCGTACACCATGGTGTACCCGATGGCTATGAGGCCATAGAGGGCGCCGAGGGCAAGGCCGTTGGCCAGCTGTTGCGGCAGTTCGTGCACCGCAGGGCCTCCGATGAGCTTGTCGGATATGACTCCGCGCGAGGGCGCTGTTGCGCCCTCGCGCGGTTTGAATCAGGCGGAGCGGGTGGTGCTGGTGATGCGGGTCATGCGGTGAATCAGTCTTCGAAGGTGGCGGACTTGACGTCCTTCCAGACCTTGCCTTCGACCTTGTAGACGGTGAGCTGCTTGTTCGTGGTGTCACCGAACTTGTCGAAGGCGACCTTGCCGGTCACACCGTCGAAGGAGACCTTGGCCATGGCCTCGACGACCTTGGCGCGGGCATCCTCGGGCAGCTTGCCGTCGTTGGCCGCGACGACGGCCTTGACGGCCTGGATGATGGCCCAGCCGGCGTCGTAGGAGTAGCCGCCGTATGCCGCGTACGGGTCCTTGTAGCCTGCGGCCTTGTAGTCGGCGATGAACTTCTTGGCCGTCGGGAGCTTCTCGACCGGGTAGCCGATGGAGGTCGCGAGGTCACCGTCGTTCGCCACGCCGGAGGCGCTGATGAAGGCCGGGTCGTAGATGCCGTCGCCGCCCATGGTGGGGATCTTGGCGCCGGTCTTCTTGATCTGGTCGGAGAGCAGGCCGCCCTCGGGGTACTGGCCACCGAAGTAGACGGAGTCGGCCTTCGACGACTTGACCTTGTCGGCGGTGCTGGAGAAGTCGGTCTCCTTCACCGTGACGTGGTCGGTGCCGGCGATCTTGCCGCCGAGCCGCTTGAATTCGGCGGAGAAGATCGCGGCGAGGCCGGCGCCGTAGGTCTGCTTGTCGTCGACGACGTAGACCTTGCGCTTCTTGGCGTCGTTGTAGAGGTACTGCGCGGCGAACTTGCCCTGGACGACGTCCGTGGCGGCGGTACGGAAGTAGGTCTTGAACGGGCGCTTGAACTCGCCCTTGCCCCAGTTGTCGCCCTGGCTCAGCGCCGGGTTGGTGTTGGCCGGGGAGACCTGGACGACGCCGGCTCGCTCGAAGTCGCTCTGCATCGACTGGGCGACGCCGGAGTTCAGCGGGCCGACGGCTCCGATGACGTCCTTGTTGCCGACGAGCTTGGCGGCGTTGGCCTTGCCGGAGGACGGGACGGCCTGGTCGTCGAGGGCTTCGATCTTGAACTCGATGCCGGGGACTTCGTTGTTCTTGTTCGCGGTCTTGGCCGCGAGGTCCACGGAGTTCTTGATGCCCTGGCCGAGCGCGGAGAGGGAGCCGGTCAGCGGGGCGTCGACACCGATGACGACGGTGGTCTTCTTGCCGCTGTCGTCGTTGCCCTTGCTGTCGTCGCGCGACCCACAAGCGGTGAGAGACAGTGCTCCGGTCGTGAGTACTGAAGTGAGTATGAGCAAAGAACGGTGTCGCACGAAAGGTCCTTTCCCTGGCGCGGCCTCCTCTGCTGAGGTGCCGTGACGATCGCCGGGCCGTACTGGGGGTTGGTACAGGGCCGTGCAGCAGACGCGCCCGGCGGCGCGGTGACTGGCCGTGACTCTAGGCGCAGGTGAAGGGGTCGTGGAGGTGTGAACTCAGGATGTGACTCTCTTGTTATGCCAAGGCCAACGCTGGGAGGGGCAGTGTGGGCAAAACGGTCGATATCCGCCCGGGTGGAAAAGCTCACATGCTGAGAACGCGCAGTTCCGCTGTGGCGGCCGAGCTGACCTTGACGCCGATGGCGGACAGATGGCCTAAAGGGCACTGGCTGGATCATCTGGGTTATTGATGTTGAGCGCGAAGCCCGGATTTTCGATTGCGTCCTTGTTACGCAGTGTTACCTCACGGGAGGGTGGCTCCACGGTGTGCGGTGCCTCTGTGCAACCTGACCTGCGGCGTGATGCTGCGGGCCGGACGGGGTTGGTGGACGGGGCAACCAGTCTGTGTACACCGGGTGTTGGCTCAGGCGGCCTCGGTGGCGTGCTCGACTGAAGCTGTGCCGCCGCGCATCTGGGTTATTCGGGCGCACGCCAATTCTCCGAGCTGCCGGTGGCGCCGTTCTGGGTGGCGCATTTCTGCTTGGCGAGGCGGTCGACAAGCCTGAGGCCCGCTTCGCGCCCCTTGTGCTTCGCCTCGGCGCTGCCCGCCGCGATGATCTCCTCGTGTATCGCGTACTGCTCGTTGGACAGCCCCTTCTGTTCCCAGTCCAGGCCTGACCATTTACTGCCCTTGAGGGTCTCTTTGGCCCAATAGGAGACGAGTTCTGTGCATGTCTCTTCGGGCGAGGTCTTCTGTGGAGCAGGGACCGGCGTCGCGGGCCGAGCGGGCGACTGGGAATCCGAGCAGCCCGCGACAGCCAGTGCGGCCAGCAGCGCGCAGGAGGCCACCCCGGCAGTGACGTGCGGCCTGGTCGTCATGAGGAAACGCCGGGCCGTCACGATCTGTGACACAACAGGCAGCGTGCCGGCCCTACGGCAGCTTCGCGAAGGGGGAGAGGAAGGCACGCGCTCCGGGGGTGTCCAGGCGGTAGGTGACGTTGGTGGCGTAGCAGGGGGTGTCGCCGGTGATGGTGGTGGCGACGAGGGTGCGCCGGCCGGCGAGGGTGGCGAAGTTGGGGCCGCCCGAATCGCCGTAGCAGGCGCCGCCGTTGCCCTGGGGGGCGGTCATGGAGAGCCGCAGCCAGGCGTCGTTGAGCGCGTTGTACGTGACGGGGGCCTGCATGCGTACGCCGCCACCGGGGTGTGTGTGGCCGCCGGGTCCGCGCTGGGCTTCCTGGGTGCCGTACCCGGCGACGGTGAAGGAGGTGTCGTTGAGCCCCTGGGGGCCGAGGGCGTTCAGGGCTCCGGCTTCGGGGAGGGCGGCGGGGGTGAAGGTCCAGCGGGCCTTGACCTTGGCAGCGGGTACTTCGACGACGGAGATGTCGTGGGTGTCGGAGGCGGGGCCCGGGTAGGCGGCGTGGTTGTGGGCGACGCCCCGGACGGCGACGGCCTCCGCGACGGCTGTGGGGTTGCCGGGGTGCTGGGCTGCGGCCTTGTCGAGGCCGGCCTGCACGTCCTGGTCGAGGGAGACGTAGAACTTCACGTTGTCGGGCCAGTCGGTGGTGCAGTGCGCGGCGGTCAGGAACGTATCTGCGTCGATCATGGTGCCGGAGCAGACCCAGTCGACGCGGTCGGGTGTGGCGGGGTTCGCGTCGTTGTCCCACGTCGCGACGAGGGCTCCGACTTCGGTGCGCTCGGGTGCGGGCGTGGCGTTGTACGAGTTGATCGCGGAGGACGGCAGAGCCGCCGCCAGCACGAGTGCGCAGGCTCCGGCGGTGACTGCGGTGAGGCGTACGCGTACTGCGGTCAAGAGAACCCCTTGGGTGTGAGGTGTGACGGTCCGGCGGCGCTCTCCTGTGGGGGTGGGGTCAGTGAACCGGTTCTGGCGGTGGTGGGGCAAGGGGGCTGGGGGACAAGGGTGTTGAGGTCTCGTGCCCAAGGGGTGTCGCCCAGCGCCGTCACATGCGGCGACGTTACGGCTCGGACAGCCGGGCGACGGCGGGGACGGTGACTGCACGCTGCGGTACCCCGGCCGGGACGCGGACGACGGTCCGGGCCGGGGTCAGCAGTGTGACGCTGCCGGTCGCTCCTTGATCAGCCCTTGACGCCGTCCGTATCGCGCAGCAGGCAGGTCAGGCGCGCCGTGCAGACCCGCTTGTCGTGCTCGTCGGTGATGACGATTTCGTACGTCGCGGTGGAGCGTCCGCGGTGGACGGGGGTGGCCACTCCGGTCACCAGCCCACTGCGGGCACCCCGGTGGTGCGTGCAGTTGAGGTCCACGCCGACGGCGATCTTCGAGGCGCCGCCGTGCAGCATGGAGCCGATGGAGCCGAGGGTCTCGGCGAGCACGGCGGAGGCCCCGCCGTGCAGCAGGCCGTAGGGCTGGGTGTTGCCTTCGACGGGCATGGTGCCGACGACGCGCTCCGCGGAGGCCTCGACGATCTGTACGCCCATGCGGGTGCCGAGGTCTCCGGCGGAGAAGAGAGCGGGCAGGTCGACGCCCAGCTGGGCGTACTCGTCGATGACCTCTTGCGGGAACTTCACACCTGCGGTCTGCTCGCCCATGGGGCCCTGCTCCGATCGTCGTACGGCATCCATCGTCCTTAAGCGAACGCTTAGGCGGTGGGTGATTGTTCCAGACGCACGATGACGGACTTGCTCGCGGGGGTGTTGCTGGTGTCCGCGGTGGCGTCGAGGGGCACCAGCACATTCGTCTCGGGGTAGTAGGCGGCCGCGCAGCCGCGCGCGGTCGGGTAGTGCACCACGCGGAAGCCGGGGGCGCGCCGCTCGACGCCGTCCTTCCACTCGCTGACCAGGTCGGTGTACGCCCCGTCGGCGAGGCCCAGCTCGCGGGCGTCGTCCGGGTTGACGAGGACGACGCGGCGGCCGCCCTTGATGCCCCGGTAGCGGTCGTCGAGGCCGTAGATCGTGGTGTTGTACTGGTCGTGCGAGCGCAGCGTCTGCAGGAGCAGCCGGCCTGCGGGCAGCTCGGGGTACTCGACAGGTGCGGCGGTGAAGTTGGCCTTGCCGGTTGCGGTGGTGAAGCGGCGTTCGTCGCGGGGGCCGTGCGGCAGCGTGAAGCCGCCGGGGCGGGCGACGCGCGCATTGAAGTCCTCGAAGCCGGGAACGACGCGGGAGATCCGGTCGCGGATGGTGCCGTAGTCCTTCTCGAAGTCTTCCCATGGGGTGGTCGATCCGGGACCGAGGACGGCCCGTGCCAGCCGGGCGACGATGGCCGGCTCGGACAGCAGGTGCGGGCTCGCGGGGGTGAGGTTGCCGCGCGAGGCGTGCACCATGCCCATGGAGTCCTCCACGGTGACGAACTGCTTGCCCGCTGCCTGTACGTCCTTGTCGGTACGCCCGAGGGTGGGCAGGATCATTGCGCGGGCGCCGGTGACGGCGTGCGACCGGTTCAGCTTTGTCGACACGTGGACGGTCAGTCGGGCCTTGCGCATCGCGGCTTCGGTGACGTCGGTGTCGGGGGTGGCGCCGACGAAGTTGCCGCCCATGGCGAAGAAGACCTTCGCCTCGCCGTCGCGCAGCGCCTGGATGGACCGTACGACGTCGAATCCGTGGTGGCGCGGTGAGGTGATCCCGAATTCCTTGTCGAGGGCGTCGAGGAACGCGGGGGCGGGGCGCTCGAAGATGCCCATGGTGCGGTCGCCCTGCACGTTGGAGTGACCGCGCACGGGGCACACTCCGGCGCCGGGGCGGCCGATGTTGCCGCGCAGCAGCAGGAAGTTGACGACTTCGCGGATCGTCGGCACGGCGTGCTTGTGCTGGGTCAGGCCCATGGCCCAGCACACGATGGTGCGCTTCGATGCGAGGACCATGGCGAGGGCCTGCTCGATCTTCGTACGCTCCAGGCCGGTCGCGGTAAGGGTCTCGTCCCAGTCGGCGTCGCGGGCGGCGGCCGCGAACTCTTCGTACCCGTGGGTGTGTTCGCGTACGAACGCTTCGTCGACGGCGCCGTCAGCTTCGAGGATGAGCTTGTTGAGCAGACGGAAGAGGGCCTGGTCGCCGCCGAGGCGGATCTGGAGGAAGAGGTCGGTGAGGGCGGCGCCCTTGATCATGCCCTGGGGGGTCTGGGGGTTCTTGAAGCGCTCCAGTCCGGCTTCGGGCAGCGGGTTCACCGAGATGATCTTCGCACCGGCGGCCTTGGCCTTTTCCAGGGCGGTGAGCATCCGCGGGTGGTTGGTGCCCGGGTTCTGCCCGGCGACGATGATCAGGTCGGCCTGGTGCAGGTCTTCGAGGGAGACGCTGCCCTTGCCGATGCCGATGGTCTGCGTCAGGGCCGAGCCCGACGACTCGTGGCACATGTTGGAGCAGTCCGGCAGGTTGTTCGTGCCGAATGCGCGGGCGAAGAGCTGGAGCAGGAACGCCGCTTCGTTGCTGGTGCGGCCCGAGGTGTAGAAGACGGCTTCGTCGGGGGAGTCGAGCGCCTTGAGCTCCTCCGCCATGATCTCGAAGGCCCGCTCCCAGGTCACCGCGTCGTACCGCTCCGCGCCCTCGGCCAAGTACATGGGCTGCGTGATGCGGCCCTGCTGACCCAGCCAGTACCCGCTGCGCGTGGCGAGGTCCGCGACGGGATGCGCGGCGAAGAAGTCGGGGGTGACGCGGCGCAGTGTCGCCTCCTCGGCGACGGCCTTCGCGCCGTTCTCGCAGAACTCGGCCGTGTGCCGCTTGTCCTCCTCGGGCCAGGCGCAGCCGGGGCAGTCGAAGCCGTCCTTCTGGTTGACCTTGAGGAGGGTCTGCGCGGTGCGGCGCACACCCATCTGCTGCTGGGCCATCTTCAGCGTGTGCCCGATGGCGGGGAGCCCTGCCGCGGCGTGCTGGGGCGCCGCGACCTGCGGCGCGTCCTGGACCGGGTCACCTGCGGGCGGCTTGGCAGCCATGGCGCTCCCCTTTGAGCGTGCGGTTCTGTTACGTACGTATCCGATCCTGTCACGCGGCACTGACAGTGCGGACCGCGCTGACATCGGGACCGTGCGGGCGGGATTGTCAGTGGTGCGGCCTAGGATCGGAGGCGTGTCAGAGACAGCATCGAAGAAGACCGCAGAAAACCGTCCCCGCCTGCTCCTCATGGACGGGCACTCCCTGGCGTACCGAGCGTTCTTCGCGCTGCCCGCGGAGAATTTCACCACCGCGAGCGGCCAGCCGACGAATGCCATCTACGGCTTCGCGTCGATGCTGGCGAACACGCTGCGTGACGAGTCGCCCACGCACTTCGCGGTGGCCTTCGACGTGTCGCGCAAGACATGGCGCCAGGCGGACTTCCCCGAGTACAAGGCGAACCGGTCGAAAACCCCCGACGAGTTCAAGGGGCAGGTCGAGCTGATCGGCGAGCTGCTCGACACGATGAACGCGGAGCGGTTCGCGGTGGACGGCTTCGAGGCCGACGACATCATCGCCACCCTCGCCACGCAGGCCGAGGCCGCGGGCTTCGACGTGCTGATCGTCACGGGCGACCGGGACTCCTTCCAGCTGGTCTCCGACCATGTGACCGTGCTGTACCCGACCAAGGGCGTCTCCGAGCTGACCCGGTTCACCCCGGAGAAGGTCGAGGAGAAGTACGGACTGACCCCGTCGCAGTACCCGGACTTCGCCGCCCTGCGCGGCGACCCGTCGGACAACCTGCCGGGCATCCCCGGCGTCGGTGAGAAGACCGCCACGAAGTGGATCAACCAGTTCGGTTCGTTCGCGGAGCTGGTCGAGCGCGCCGACGAGGTCAAGGGCAAGGTCGGGCAGGCCCTGCGCGACCACCTGGAGTCGGTCAAGCTCAACCGCCACCTCACCGAGCTGGTGCGTGACGTGGATCTGCCAAAGGCCGTGGCGGACCTGGAGCGCGCTCCGTACGACAGGACCGCCCTGAAGGGGTTCCTGGAAGTCCTGGAGATTCGCAACCCGAGCCTGCGGGAGCGGCTGCTCGCCGTGGACCCGGGCGTGGAGGAGGAAGAGGCCCCGGCCCCGGAGGCCGGTGTGCAGCTGGACGGCACGGTGCTGGGCGCCGGTGAGCTGGCGTTCTGGCTGGAGCAGCACGGCGGGCAGCCGCTCGGTGTGTCCACCGTTGCCACCTGGGCCCTGGGCGTCGGCAATGTCAGCGAGGTCGCGCTGGCGGCCGCCGACGGCAAGGCGGCCTGGTTCGACACGACCGAGCTCGACGAGTCGGACGAGCGGGCCTTCGCCGCCTGGCTCGCCGACCCGGACCGGCCGAAGGTCATGCACAACGCCAAGGACGCGCTGCGGGTCTTCCCCGAGCACGGCTGGCACATCGAGGGCATCACCATGGACACCGCGCTGGCCGCCTATCTGGTCAAGCCCGGCCGCAGGTCCTTCGCGCTGGACACGCTGTCCATGGAGTACCTCCACCGCGAGCTGGCTCCGGCCGCCGCCGACGGTCAGCTGTCCTTCGGCTCCGAGGAGGACGAGCAGGCCGAGGCCGATGCTCTGATGGCGCAGGCCCGCGCGGTCCTCGATCTGGGCGAGGCGTTCGGCGTGAAGCTGAAGGAGGTGGGCGCGACCGAGCTGCTGCACGATGTGGAACTGCCCACGTCCGTGCTGCTGGCCCGGCTGGAGCGGTACGGCATCTCGGCCGACCGCGCCCATCTGGAGGCGATGGAGCAGCAGTTCGCCGGCGCGGTGCAGCAGGCGGTGAAGGAGGCGCACGCGTCGGTGGGCCACGAGTTCAATCTCGGCTCGCCCAAGCAGCTCCAGGAGGTCTTCTTCGGTGAGCTGAATCTGCCCAAGACGAAGAAGACCAAGACCGGTTACACCACGGACGCGGACGCACTGGCCTGGCTGGCCGCCCAGACCGAGCACGAACTGCCGGTGATCATGCTGCGTCACCGTGAGCAGGCCCGGCTGCGGTCCACGGTCGAGGGTCTGATCAAGACGATCGCCGCCGACGGCCGGATCCACACCACGTTCAGCCAGACGGTCGCTGCGACCGGCCGGCTCTCCTCCACCGACCCGAACCTGCAGAACGTGCCGGTGCGTACGGACGAGGGCCGTGCCATCCGCCGCGGCTTCGTCGTCGGCGAGGGCTTCGAGTCGCTGATGACCGCCGACTACAGCCAGATCGAGCTGCGCGTGATGGCGCACCTGTCGGAGGACGAGGGCCTGCTCGAGGCGTTCACCTCCGGCGAGGACCTGCACACCACCGTCGCCTCCCAGGTGTTCGGCGTGGAGCGGTCGGCGGTCGACGCGGAGATGCGGCGCAAGATCAAGGCCATGTCGTACGGCCTTGCCTACGGCCTGTCCGCTTTCGGCCTGGCGCAGCAGCTGAACATCGAAGCGGGCGAGGCGCGGGTCCTGATGGACACGTACTTCGAGCGGTTCGGCGGGGTGCGCGACTACCTGCGGCGTGCCGTCGACGAGGCGCGCGCCACCGGATACACGGCGACGATGCTCGGCCGCCGCCGCTACCTGCCGGATTTGAACAGCGACAACCGCCAGCGCCGTGAGGCGGCCGAGCGGATGGCGCTGAACGCCCCGATCCAGGGCACGGCCGCCGACATCGTGAAGGTCGCCATGCTGAACGTCGACCGGGCGCTGACGGAGGCCGGCCTGAAGACCCGGATGCTGCTTCAGGTCCACGACGAAATTGTCCTGGAGCTGGCGCCGGGAGAGCGCGAGCAGGTGGAGGAGATCGTCCGCCGCGAGATGGCCGGTGCCGTCAGCCTGCGCGCCCCGCTCGATGTGTCGGTGGGCGTGGGCCCGGACTGGGAGTCCGCCGCGCACTGATCCAAGGTCCGAACGCGCCCCGCTTACCCGTTCCGCACACCACCACGAACGGGTGAGCGTGGCGCGGCAGACCCAGGAGCAGACGGCGTACGGCCCGCAGTCTGCGTACGGTCCCGGTCAAGTCCCGGCGTACGCCCGCGCATCCACAGCCGCACCCCCACGGCGTACAGCACAAGCCCCACAGCGAGCCCCGCGCCGGCGCCGAAGCATGCGGTGGGGATGAAGTCGAGCGGCTTCAGCTGCACGCTCTGAGCGGCGTACCAGCGCACGCACCGGTGTACGGCGCCGGTCAGCACACACAGCGCGAGCAGCCCCCCGGCCGCCCACTTCCCGCGCGTCTCGATCAGCGGTACGGAGGCGGGCGCGGGACCGTCCGTCCCGCGCCGCACCGCCGAGACCGTGAACCACACGATCACCCCGAGGGCCACCGCCGAGCCGCCGTACTGCGCGTACATGTACATCGGGAAGCCGGCGACGACCTCGCCGAGCACCGGCAGGACCTTCATGCCCCAGCGGTCGAGATGCGTGAAGCTGTCCCAGACGACGTGCGTGGACGCGCCGATGACCGCCGACAGGAAGAACCGCCAAGCCAGCAACGGCCGTTGAATCCCGCTCCAGTCCTGACCACGTACGAACCTGTGGAAGCGGGCTTGCCGCCGGCGCGGCACCAGCGCCAACAGGGGTTCCCGCAGCAGCAGCCACAGGCCGACAAGCGCCGCCGTGATCAGTACGTCGACGGTGACGAGACCCGGCAGGGAGTGCGTGACGTCCCCGAAGGCCATCGCGGCCGGTACGGCGGTGGCCGCGAAGTAGGTCATGTCGGGCGCGAACGACCCGGCGACGAGCGCCGATGCGAGCAGCGGTCCGCGCGCGGTCCCATCGCGTCGAATGCCCGGCAGCACCGCCGCCGCATGGCTGAGTGTGAACGGCAAAAGTCCCCCTTGGACCGCTTGTGATCAATGACGTTGAGTATGCCGTCCATGGTTCCGGGTTGGATTTCGTGAACAACCGGCAACAAGGGGACAGCAGCCGGTGTTCCGGCGCCGGTAGTTGTCGTAGTGTCGCCAGAGTCCTCGCGCTGGGGAGCGCGGACAGCCGTTGACGGGAGGGGCCAGACGTATGGCAGCGCAATTCGGTCGCAGGCTGCGCAAGGGGGCGACAGCCACCACGGTGGCGGCGCTCGTAGTGGCAGCACTCTCCGCCTCGCAGGCGCCGGGCAGCACTTCGGCGCCCGCCGACGAGAGAGCCGCGAACGCGACCGAGCCGCCCGGCACCCCAGTGACGGGCAACTCGCCGTACTTCACCGACCTTCCACCCCTGAACACCCCGAACAAACCCAACAAACCGGGCACTTCTATAGACCTTCCCGTGGTGACGGGCCCGGCCGAGTCGGGGATACCCGCCACGGTCCTCGCCGCGTACAAGCGGGCGGAAGAGACCGTCAAGGACTCCGCGCCCGGCTGCCGTCTCCCCTGGCAGCTGCTCGCCGCCATCGGCAAGGTCGAGTCCGGCCAGGCACGCGGCGGCCGCGTCGACGCCGGCGGCACGACGCTGACGCCGATCCTCGGCCCGCAGCTCAACGGCGTCGGCTTCGCCAACATCTCCGACACCGACAACGGTGCGTACGACGGCGATACGACGCACGACCGCGCCGTCGGCCCGATGCAGTTCATCCCGTCCACCTGGGCGACCTGGGGGCAGGACGGCAACAGCGACGGCCGGAAGGACCCGAACAACATCTACGACGCGGCCCTCGCCGCCGGCCGCTACCTCTGCGCCCACAACCGCGACCTGTCGGTCCAGGGCGATCTCGACCAGGCGATCCTCGGCTACAACCGCTCGCGGGAGTACCTGCGGACGGTCATGTCCTGGTTCGACTACTACCGGCGCGACAGCCACGAGGTGCCGGACGGCTCCGGCGTCCTGCCGGGCAGCGGCGAACCCGACAGTCACGACAGCGGAAACGGCAAGGGACTCCCGGACGTTCCCGGTACGACGCCCCCGCCGTCCAGCCCCGACACACCGGGCCCCGGCAAGCCCACCCCGCCGGTCAAGCCCAAGCCGCCCCGCGAGCCGGAGGGCGACGGCACTACGCCCCCGACGACACCTCCCCCCACAACGCCGCCCCCCACAACGCCTCCGCCCCAGGCGCCCGTCACCACCCTGGAGCGTCTCGGCAGCGCCAGCGTGACCGCCACCGAGGGGGAGAGGTTCGCCGACCGGCTGCGGGTACGGGCCAAGACTTCCGCGGGCAAGGTTGTCGCGGGCTCCCGGGTCCAGTTCCAGATCGTTGGCGACACAGCGGCGCGCTTCCCGGGCGCCGCGACCCGCATCGTCGTCAGCACCGGCACCGACGGCATCGCCACCGCTCCCACGCTCAGCGCGGGTGGCCAGACCGGCAGGTTCATCGTCCGCGCCAAGGCGCTCGGCACCACGGCCCCCGCCGCGGACTTCACCGCCACCGTCAAGGCCAAGCCGGCGCCCGCGCCGCAGTCCGACGCGCTGGCCCGTACCTCGGACAAGGAGCTCACGGCCGAGACCGGCGGCTCCTTCGCCGACGCGGTCGAGGTCAAGGCGACGTACAAGGGCAAGGCCGCGGCGGGCGTCGGTGTGAGCGCGACGATGGTCACGGGTGACGCCGACGCGTCCCCGGAGAACTGGGCAGAGAACGACAAGGGCCCGTACTTCAAGGACGCCGACGGCAAGACGGTCCGTACCCTGACCGCTCTCAAGACCGACGCCAACGGCCTGCTGAAGCTTCCGGAGATCTACACCGACGGCATCGCGGGAACGTACACACTGCGTCTCACGACCGCCGACGGCGTGGTCCTCACTGTCGAACTGACCGTCACCGCGGCGACAACCGCACCGACGGCCGATCCGTCGCCCACGCCCTCCGCCACACCCACCGCGTAAACGCGGCTGCTCTCAGCGCTGCTGCCGCTGCCCCGTCCGGGCCATGTTCCGGACGGGGCAGCGGCATGCCGGCATGCGTCATGTCAGTGCGACGTGTTCTCATCTCGCGGCTCCGTTGCTACGGTGCCACCTCCCATTGCCCTGACGATGCATCAGCTCCAGGAGGCCGAGCATGCGTGCTCTCGTCGCAGCCGCCATCGGGCTGGCCGCCGCCCTCGCGCTCGTCCTCACCATCACGGCCGTCGGTGCCCCGCCGGGGGAGACCTCGCCCAAGCCGCTGCTGACGACCGTTCCCGGGCCGAAGAAGTAGAGGGGCCGCAAGCCGTGCGCCGTAAAGCCAGCCTCGTCCTGCTCGCCTTCGCGGTCTTCTTCGCCGCCCTGTCACCGCTGCTGCGCTGGTACGCCTTCCCGCGCCTCGCCAAGATCCCGGCCGGCCAGTACCAGGAGATGGTGCTGGAGGCGAAGCCCGCGACGCTTCTCGAGTACAGCTCCATGAAGGCGAAGAAGGTCGAGAAAGTCACCATCGTCCAGACCCTCAAGGGCAACGTCGAGGAGTCCGAGAAGATCGAGCGGAGCGCGGGCCGCGACGTGGTCGTCTGGGACTCGCTCTCGTACGTCCAGGGTCCCGACGGCAAGATGGTTTCGGCCATTCCCGAGCGCTACATCTTCGACGCCCACAGCCAGGCCCCCGTGCACGCCACCGGCGAGATGGTCGACGGCGACCGGGTCAGGCGCGAGGGCATCGAATTCAAGTGGCCCTTTCTCACGGAGAAGCGCGACTACGAGTACTTCGACGCACAGACGCGCACCTCCGCCCCGATCCACTACAAGGGCGAGCGGACGTTCCGTGGAATGGACATTTACTACTTCGAGCAGACCATCCCCTGGACGAAGGTCAAGTACCCGAAGAAGATGCCCATGCCGGGGATCGACGCGACGAAGCTGGAGGAACAGACCGGCACGACACGCTGGTACACCACCCGGCGGATGTTCTGGGTGGACCCCGTTACGGGCGCTCCCGTGAACGGCGAGGAGATCCACCGGGAGGAGCTGCGCGGCGGCAGTCTGCTGGGCGGTCGCGACAAGGTCACCGCTTTCGCCGGTCACGTGAAGATGCGTCAGGACTACGTCGACTCCACCGTCGAGCTCGTCAAGACCAACCGGGTCGCCGTACTGATGCTTACGTCGTACCTCCCCTGGGGCTTCGTTTTCCTCGCCGGGGCCCTGTTCGCCCTGGCCCTGTACCTGGAGGCGCGGGGCCGCAGGCCGGCGGACCCGGCCGAAGAGGAGCCCCTTGGACGGGACAGCCGGGAGCCCGTCGGCGCCTGACACTGCCGTTCCCGCCCGGCTCAGCTTCGCCCGAGACGTGCCTTCGTGTACCTCGTCGGCACAGCCGCCGCCGGGTCCTCCGGCCACGGGTGCTTCGGGTAGCGGCCGCGCAGCTCCGCCCGCACCGCGCGGTAGCCGCCCTGCCAGAAGGACGCCAGATCGGCGGTGACGGCCGCTGGGCGCCCCGCCGGCGACAGCAGGTGCACCAGCACCGGCACCCCGGCCACGCGCGGCGTCTCGGCCAGCCCGAACATCTCCTGAAGCTTCACCGCGAGTACGGGCTGCTCCCCGCCGTACTCCACCCGGACCCGCGACCCGCTCGGCACCTCGATCCGCTCCGGCGCCAGCTCGTCCAGCCGCGCCGCGTCACCGGTCGCCCACGGCAGGAGCCGGTTCAGCGCCTGTCCCGCCTCGATCCGGCCCAGGTCGGCCCGCCGGCGTGCCCGTGACAGCTCCGGCTCCAGCCATTCGTCGGTACGTTCCGTGAGCGCCGCGTCGGACACGTCCGGCCATGGCGCACCCAGCACCCTGTGCAGGAAGGCCAGACGCTCCCGCAGCGCCCGCGCGTCACGCGCAGCAGCCCCAGGCCCTCGCGTCGCAGCCCGTCCAGCAGCGCTTCCCGTACACGTTCCGTATCCGGCTTTTTGAGCGTCCGTACGGTCAGCTCGACCGCACCGAGGCGGTGCACATGCCGCGCGACGACGTCCCCGTCCTCCCAGCGCACTTCTTCGCCGGAGACAAGCAGGTGCTCGGCGGCCAGCCGGGCGGTGTCCTCGTCGATGACGGCGGCCAAGCGCACGCGCGCGGAGACGGCATGGACGGGACGGTCGGCGACGGCGACCGCCAGCCACGGCGCGCTGCGCAGCCGGGACCCGTCGGTGAGTTCCGCCCCCGTCCCGGAGGCCATGAGGAAGGCGCCTTCGCCCCGTGCCTTGGCGACGCGCTCGGGAAACGCAAGGGCCGCCACGAGGCCGGCGGCGGCATCGTCACCCGCCCCGCTGGGGTCTTCCCCGCCCGAACCGCCAGTACCGCCCGCCGCCGAAGCCAGCCGCCTCGCCTCCTGACGCCAGCGGGCCCCGTACGCGTCGTTGCCGCGGCGGGCCGCTCGCCAGGCCGCGGCCAGGTCGTCGCCGTACTCCCTCGGGGGTTCCTCGCTCAGCAGGGCGACCACTTCCGCCGCCCGGCGCGTGCCGACCTCCCGTGCGCCGTCGATGAGCGCCCGCGCGAGCCGGGGGTGCAGGCCGAGGCGTGCCATCCGTACACCCCTTTCGGTCGCACGGCCACAATCGTCCACCGCCCCGATGGCGGCCAGCACCGTACGGGCCGCCGCCATCGCACCACCCGGCGGCGGATCCAGCAGGGCGAGACCGCTCGCGTCGGGGTCGCCCCAGCAAGCCGCCTGGAGGGCGAACGCCGTCAGGTCCGCGACCTTGATCTCGGGGGACGGGAAGCGGGCCAGCCGTACGTCGTCGGCCTGGTCCCAGCACCGGTAGACGGCACCGGGAGCCTCCCGTCCGGCGCGCCCCGCACGCTGCCGGGAGGCGGCCTGTGAGGCTCGTACGGTCGTCAGGGCGCTCAGCCCCCGCGCATGGTCGGTGCGGGGCTCACGCGCCAGCCCGGCGTCCACGACGACCCGTACACCCGGCACGGTCAGGCTCGACTCGGCCACCGAGGTCGCCAGCACCACCCTGCGCGTACCGGCGGAACCGGCCAGTACCGCGTCCTGCACCGCGGCCGGCGCCCGTCCGTGCACCTGGAGCACCTCGGCGCCCACCCCGGACAGCTGGCCCGCCACCCGCGCGATCTCCCCGACGCCGGGCAGGAAGCACAGGACGTCGCCCTCCCGCTCGGCGAGCGCCCTGCGCACCACGGCGGCGACATGCGTGAGCAGCGCCGGATCGACCCGCATGCCGTGCGGCGGCCGCACCGGACGTGCGGGCGGCGCCCAGACGGTCTCCAAGGGGTGCGAGACGCCCTCGGCCTCGACCACCGGCGCGTCGCCCAGCAGCCGCGCCCAGCCCTGAGCGTCCGTCGTCGCCGAGGCGGCGAGCAGCCGCAGCTCCGGCCGCAGAGTGGCCCGTACGTCGAGGAGGAACGCGGCGACGGTGTCCGCGTCCAGGTGCCGCTCATGACACTCGTCGAGGATGACGACGTCAACGCCGGCGAGCTCCTGGTCGCGCTGGAGGCGCTGCAGCAGTACGCCGGTGGTGACGACCTCCACCACCGTGTCGCGCCCCACCACGCGCTCCCCGCGCACGGTGAAGCCCACGCGCCCCCCGACGCTCTCGCCCAGCAGCCACGCCATGCGCCGGGCGGCGGCCCGTGCCGCGATCCGCCGCGGCTCCGCGACGACGACCTTCCGCACGGGCCGCCCCTCGTCGAGCAGCCCGGCCAGTACCAGTGGCACCAGGGTCGTCTTGCCCGTCCCCGGCGGCGCGCACAGCACCGCGGTCCCGTGCGCGTCCAGGGCGCGCTCCAGTGCGGGCACAGCGGTGCGTACGGGAAGCTGCCCAAGGGCGTCGGTGCGGATCACGCCCCTAGTCTCGTACGCACACGAAAATCGCCGTTCCCGGGATCAGATTCCCGCGCAACGGGGACCAGCCGCCCCACTCCTGCGTGTTCCAGGAGGGCCATTCCGGCTCTACGAGGTCGATCAGACGGAAGCCGCCCGCCACCACGTCCCGTACACGGTCCCCGATCGTTCTGTGGTGCTCCACGTAGACGGCGTGCCCCTGGTCGTCCTGTTCGACGTATGGCGTGCGGTCGAAGTAGGAGGCGGAAACAGACAGCCCCTCGGGACCGGGCTCGTCGGGGAACGCCCAGCGGATGGGATGCGTGACGGAGAAGACCCACCGGCCGCCGGGCCGCAGGACACGCCGTACCTCTCGGAAAACCTCCACCGGGTCGGCGACGAACGGCACCGCGCCGTACGCCGAGCACGCCAGGTCGAAGGAGGCGTCCCTGAAGGGGAGCGTTCCCGCGTCCGCCTGTACCAGGGGGACGTCACCGCCGATCCGCAGTGCGTGCTGGAGCTGCCGGTGGGAGAGGTCCATGGCCACGGGGCGGGCGCCCTGCGCGGCGAGCCAGCGCGAGCACTGCGCGGCGCCGGCGCCGATCTCCAGAACGTCGAGTCCCTTCAGGGACGCCGCAGGCCCCAGGAGACCCGCCTCCGCCTCGTCCAGCCCTTCCGGGCCCCACACGAAACGGTCGTCACCGAGGAACGCTCCGTGCTCGCTCTGGTACTCGTCCGCGTTCCGGTCCCACCAGCCCCGGCTCGCCCGGCTGCTCTCGGCCTCTCCGGCCTCACGCCGGGTCGCCTGCCCCTCATCCGTGTCGTCCTGGACGTAGGTGTCGAGGGTCTCGAAAGCCTCTGTGGCGTCTTTGCTCTGGCTCATTGCGCCCGTCTGTCTCGTCTGCGTAGGCTCCGCTCGAACCTGTAGCTGCAGAGTGCGGTGCGGCCGTTGTGGCCTCGCCAAACCTTAGTTGTGCCGGGTATGGGGCGTTCCGCCCCGGGTGTGCGCCTTCGCGCATTGACCCTGCCCGGCTGCCCCCGTATGCTACAAGTTGCGCTGCGAGCCTGCGCACCTCAGACAGAGCAGGCTGCGCTTGCACCGGTTGTATGTCCCCTCGGTTGTCGAGGCGTTTTCCGTTGTCCGGGATCGCGCCTCCTAGGCTGCCCGGCTTCAGCAGGTGCCGATACGGGCTCCCGGCGTAGCAGTACCTACGACTTACTGTCCGTACCGGAGCCCTTACCCACATGACGAGCAGCACCGAGACCACCGCTTCCACCACCCCGCAGGTTGCGGTCAACGACATCGGTGACGAGGAAGCATTCCTCGCCGCGATCGACGAGACGATCAAGTACTTCAACGACGGCGACATCGTCGACGGCGTCATCGTGAAGGTCGACCGGGACGAGGTTCTCCTCGACATCGGTTACAAGACCGAAGGCGTCATCCCCTCCCGCGAGCTTTCGATCAAGCACGACGTCGACCCCAATGAGGTCGTCAAGGTCGGCGACGAGATCGAAGCCCTTGTTCTCCAGAAGGAGGACAAGGAAGGTCGCCTCATCCTGTCCAAGAAGCGCGCACAGTACGAGCGCGCCTGGGGCACGATCGAGAAGATCAAGGAAGAGGACGGCATCGTCACCGGCACCGTCATCGAGGTGGTCAAGGGTGGTCTCATCCTCGACATCGGCCTCCGTGGCTTCCTGCCGGCTTCCCTCGTCGAGATGCGCCGTGTCCGCGACCTCCAGCCCTACGTGGGCAAGGAGCTCGAGGCCAAGATCATCGAGCTGGACAAGAACCGCAACAACGTGGTCCTGTCCCGCCGTGCCTGGCTCGAGCAGACCCAGAGCGAGGTCCGTCAGACCTTCCTCACGACCCTGCAGAAGGGCCAGGTCCGCTCCGGCGTCGTCTCCTCGATCGTCAACTTCGGTGCGTTCGTGGACCTCGGTGGCGTCGACGGTCTCGTGCACGTCTCCGAGCTCTCCTGGAAGCACATCGACCACCCCTCCGAGGTTGTCGAGGTCGGCCAGGAAGTCACCGTCGAGGTCCTCGACGTCGACATGGACCGCGAGCGCGTCTCGCTGTCGCTCAAGGCGACGCAGGAAGACCCGTGGCAGCAGTTCGCCCGTACGCACCAGATCGGGCAGGTCGTTCCCGGTAAGGTCACGAAGCTCGTTCCGTTCGGTGCGTTCGTGCGCGTCGACGAGGGCATCGAGGGTCTGGTCCACATCTCCGAGCTGGCCGAGCGCCACGTGGAGATCCCGGAGCAGGTCGTCCAGGTCAACGACGAGATCTTCGTCAAGGTCATCGACATCGACCTCGAGCGTCGCCGCATCAGCCTCTCGCTGAAGCAGGCCAACGAGGCCTTCGGTGCCGACCCGGCCTCGGTCGAGTTCGACCCGACGCTGTACGGCATGGCCGCGTCGTACGACGACCAGGGGAACTACATCTACCCCGAGGGCTTCGACCCCGAGACCAACGACTGGCTCGAGGGCTTCGAGACCCAGCGCGAGGCGTGGGAGGGCCAGTACGCCGAGGCGCAGCAGCGCTTCGAGCAGCACCAGGCCCAGGTCATCAAGTCCCGCGAGGCCGACGAGGCCGCCGCTGCCGAGGGTGCTGCTGCCCCGGCCGCCGGCGCCCCGGCTGCCTCCGGCGGCGCTGGTGGCGGCGGCTCGTACTCCTCGGAGTCGGCGGACAACTCCGGCGCCCTGGCGTCGGACGAGGCCCTGGCCGCGCTCCGCGAGAAGCTGGCGGGCGGCCAGAGCTGACGCTCTGACCTCCAGCTGGTAACTGGCTGATTGTAAGGCCCGCTCCCCAATGGGGGAGCGGGCCTTACTCATTTCAGACCCAGCCGCCGTAGCTTTCTGCGCCACGCAGAGGTGTTCACCAACACCGGTGCCACGCGCGCGTGCTCGCTTAAGACGCTTCCCGGGCACGGCCGGAAGCGCTGCAGGAGAAGGGGCGCTGGCCGGGAATGCCCGCGCAGCACGGCACGTTCTTCCGTAGGAACACGAGGAGGAGCGGTAATCGTGCTTGATCCGCAGGATTTGTATGAGTGGGAGCCGAAGGGCCTCGCCGTCGTCGACATGGCGCTCGCGCAGGAATCGGCCGGACTGGTCATGCTCTACCACTTCGACGGCTACATCGACGCGGGTGAGACCGGCGATCAGATCGTCTCGAAGCTGCTGGACACGCTGCCGAACCAGGTCGTGGCCCGCTTCGACCACGACAGGCTGGTGGACTACCGCGCCCGCCGTCCGCTCCTGACGTTCCGGCGCGACAAGTGGGCCGAGTACGAGGCTCCCGAGATCGACGTCCGGCTCGTCCAGGACGCGACCGGAGCGCCCTTCCTGCTGCTCTCGGGACCCGAGCCGGATGTGGAGTGGGAGCGGTTCGCACTTGCCGTACGGCAGATCGTCGAGCGGCTCGGTGTGCGCCTGTCGGTGAACTTCCACGGCATCCCGATGGGCGTCCCACACACGCGCCCGGTCGGCATCACCCCGCACGGCAACCGCACCGACCTCATGCCGGGTCACCGCAGCCCCTTCGACGAGGCGCAGGTGCCGGGCAGTGCGGAGTCCCTGATCGAGTTCCGGCTCGAGGAATCGGGGCACGACGTGCTCGGTGTCGCGGCGCACGTGCCGCACTACGTCGCGCGTTCCTCGTACCCCGACGCTGCGCTGACCGTCCTGGAGGCGATCACGGCGGCGACCGGACTGGTGCTGCCGGCCGTCGCGCATTCGCTGCGTACGGAGGCCAGGCGTACGCAGGACGAGATCGACCGGCAGGTCGGTGAGGGTGACGAGGAGCTCGTCTCGCTCGTGCGGGGCCTTGAGCACCAGTACGACGCGGTGGCGGGTGCGGCGACGCGGGGCAATCTGGTCGCCGAGCCGGTCGATCTGCCGTCGGCCGACGAAATCGGCCTCGAATTCGAACGCTTTCTCGCTGAGCGGGAAGGCGACGTCTAGGCCCGCTCAGGCGGTTCGTCTAGGCCCGGACTTCGCG
>NZ_JAGGPA010000018.1 GCF_018614035.1 Streptomyces sp. ISL-96 | reverse complement strand
GGCGGCGCCACTTCTATATTTATCCATTGGTCAACTATTTCAGCGCCAGCACCAGCGCGTCCGAAGGCGAGCGCCACACCGCCCGCGCCTCACCGAACCCGCCGGCCTCGCGCAGCGTCCGCGCGTGCCACTCGGCGCTCGGCGTCTCGCCGTCCGCGTGCTCGCCGTAGATCTCGTACCGCCTGGCGGTCGGCCCGGCGAGTACGGGGTCCTTGGCGGCCAGCGCCCACCAGTCGGCCCAGTCGAGCGCGCCCGCGGCCCTGGCGCGGTCCATGTGGGCGTGCCGGTGGGCGCGTTCGGCCGCGTTGATGCGCGGGGTGCCCTCGTCCTTCATGTGGTCGGCGTTCATGAAGACGCCGTCGGCGCGCACGAGGCCGCCGAGCTGCCCATACAGGGTGGTGAGTGCGTCATTGCGCAGCCAGTGCAGCGCGGTGGCGGTGAGGACGACGTCGTACGACTCGTGGGGGAGCGCACGGGTCCACTGCGGGTCCTTCAGATCGGCCGTGACGAAGGTGACCCGCTCGTCCCCGTCGAAGTACCCCCGCGCGATGGCGAGCAGCGCCGGGTCGAGGTCGACGCCCGTACTGGTGGCCTTCGGGAACCGCTTGAGCAGCCGGTCCGTAATACTTCCCGTACCGCACGCGAGATCCAGCACCCGCGGCTCGGGGCCGACCAGCGCCTCGACCATGTCCAGCATGACCCGGAACCGCTCCTCGCGGTCGGGCATGTACCACTCCTGCTGCCGGTCCCAGCTCTCCTGCCAGGCCGCCCAGTCCGTCCCGGTCGTCGTCCCCATGTCCGTCTCCGCCATCAGAACTCCTCCGCCGCATTCCGTAATACCCTCGAAGCAAAACCAGCTATTACGCAGACTTTAGACCCGCCCCCGTAAGGACTATAAGTGGAACTGGCCTATTACTCTGACTATGCCGTGCGCCTGGTCAACAGCGAGGAGCCGGCCCGCAACAAGGACACCCTCACGTCGGTGGAAGCGGTCAGGTCCCTGTTCGGCATCAACGCGTCGGCTGCCCGCCGTGCCACAGACGCGGACGTCACGCGTTTCCGTTCCGTACGGGCCCGCCTGCGCGCGATCTTCGAGGCGGCGGACGGGGGCGACGAGACCCTCGCCGTCGACCTGCTGAACTCGCTGCTGATGGAGTTCCCGGTCAGCCCGCAGATCTCCGGCCACGAGACACGCAAGGAGGACGGCCGCCCGGACTGGCACATGCACCTGGCCGACCACCCGTCCAACGCCACGGCCGGCTACGCCGCCATCGCCTCGATGGGCCTGGCCTTCCACCTCACCGAGCACGGCGCGGACCGCCTTGGCCTGTGCCAGGCAGCCCCGTGCCGCAACGCCTACCTGGACACGTCCACCAACCGCTCGCGCCGCTACTGCTCCGACCGCTGCGCCACCCGCGCCAACGTCGCCGCCTACCGGGCGCGCAAGCGCCTGGAAACGGAACGGTCGGCGAGCACGGGCCGTACGGCGGAAACCAGCCAGGCCAGCACCACCCCGGCCGAACGCTGACGCCCGGCCCGAATCGGCCGGTACCGCGCCCGAACCCGCCCCAGTACGAGCTCGGCCGGCACCGCCCCGAAGGCCCGGCTGTCCACGACTTCGGCGTCCGGATTGTCACCGAGCACCCACCACCCACCGTCCCCCAGCTCCACCAGCCGCTTGACGATGAGCAGATCCTGCTGCAGGGGATGCCGCAACACAGCCACATCCCCCGCCCGCAGCTCGGCCCCGTAATGCACGAGCAGCTGATCGCGGTGCAGCAGCGTCGGCACCATGGAAAGACCCGTCACCTCGGCGACCCCGAACATCGCTGTCGGCTCGCGCCCTTGATCCACCATCCGGTACCTCCCGGTCCGATCCTCCACCAGTCCCATACTGACCCTGGACTTTTGACCTAAGCCCATGGGGGCACCCGCGAAAACACGTATCTCACGGAGTAATGTCCCACCTGAGAAGACGATCACGAGGAAGGAAGCTCTTACATGCTCTCCCGCCTGTTTGCCCCCAAGGTGAAGGTCAGCGCACACTGCGACCTGCCCTGCGGCGTGTACGACCCGGCCCAGGCCCGTATCGAGGCCGAGTCGGTCAAGGCCGTCCAGGAGAAGATGCAGGCCAACGACGACGCGCACTTCCAGGCGCGCGCCACGGTCATCAAGGAGCAGCGCGCGGAGCTCGCCAAGCACCACGTTTCGGTGCTCTGGAGCGACTACTTCAAGCCCCCGCACTTCGAGAAGTACCCGGAGCTGCACCAGCTCGTCAACGACGCCCTCAAGGCGCTGAGCGCCGCGAAGGCTTCGACGGACCCCGCGTCGGGCCAGAAGGCGCTGGACTACATCGCCCAGATCGACAAGATCTTCTGGGAGACCAAGAAGGCTTGATCGGCGCCTGACGCGGCCATGGGCTGCGCTGCAGGTCAACCGACAAACGGAACGGCCCGGCCATCTGAAATGGCCGGGCCGTTCCGCCTTTCCAGGGTCACGGTTGATGGACCGTCCATGGCGAGCGGCAGATCTACACCAACCCGTGGGTGAACCTGTGGCTCGTGGACGTCCAGCAGCCGGACGGGCGGCGATGGGAGCACCATGTAGTACGGATGCGGCACCTGGCCGTGGCCGCCGTGGTCGACGACCAGAAGCGCGTACTGATGATGTGGCGACACCGGTTCATCACCGACACCTGGGGCTGGGAACTCCCGATGGGCCTCATCGAGGCCGACGAGACCCCCGAACAGGCCGCCGCCCGCGAGGTCGAGGAGGAGACCGGGTGGAGGGTGAAGGGCGTCAAGCCGCTTGTGTACGCCCAGCCCGCGAACGGAATCACCGACTCTGAGCACTTCGTCTTCCGTGCGGACGCGGCTTCGTACGCCGGTCCGCCGACCGAGCTCAACGAGTCCGACCGGATCGAGTGGGTCCCGATCTCCGAGATCCGGGGCATGATCGACCGCCGTGAGGTCGTCAGCAGTGGCAGCCTGGTCGGCCTGCTGTACCTGCTCCTGGATGAGGCGACCAGCGGCGCGTAACGGTCAGCCGAGAGCGTCGCGCATGCGCTGCTCGAAAGCCAGGACCGGAGCCTCGCGGGCGTACGGCAGCATCTGGCGGTGCAGCTCCTGGACGTGGCCACTCACACGTGGGGAGTCGATGGCCGCGGTGAGGTCCACGGCCTGGTGACAGGACCGCGCGTCGCGTAGGGCGGCGTGGGCGAAAGCCTCACGGAGGTGCAGCATCGAGAGATGGAATGGCCACGCCTGGGGGCTGCACACCATCGCGTCGAACCTGGCAGAAGCACAGCGCATCCTCCACCCGGACACTGCGGGCACCACCTCCCCCGTTCCTGGGACGGCGCCCAGCCCTCTCGGCCCAGGACCCGCAAGCACCGCAAGCCCCAAGCGCCACGATCCGACAGGCGCTGACTCTCAGAGCCGCCCGGTTCGTTCCGCCGCCCCCCAAAGCTTCCCGCTCCGAGCCCCTCCGGTCCGCAGCGGTGACGGTGAACTGCGGCAATTGTGGATCAGCTCGTGCTGCGAAGTGAATTAGCGACCTGCTCTGCGCTGCCTGCCGTGCTCACGCAATACATTCACGATGCGCACAATGCCCGCCAGGGCTCCGAGGCATCCGCCCGTAGTGAGAAGGGTTAGCGATACGGAGCGCGGGAGATTCCACATGAGTGCTGGTGTCACGATCGCACCGAAGACGAGGAGCGCCAGGACTCCACCGCTTACTAGCGCGTACATGATCTCGACCGTGGCGGCGTCTTTTTCCCAACGGGACTCCCGTCCTCTGTCCATGTAAGTCGCGCAGCCTTTCTCAGTAGTGATTCCATCTCCAAGAAGGAGGGAAAACCTTGCGGGTAGGTCAGAGCGCAGATCGAAGGGGCTCGGCCGGTGATCCGGCCGGCCTCCTTCGGTTTCGCCGGAACCTCCGGTCCCGCTCGGCCAGTTCCGACCGAGGGGCGGCGGCGCGGAGGACTACGTCCAGGGCTCGGTCGGGGTCGGCGGCGTAGCAGCTGCTGAACCAGGCCATGTTCGCCTCGACCACTGCCCAGGCCTGCGGGGCACCGCCCAGGAGTCCCACGTCGACCACCACCGCGCTGGGGAGCGTACGGGCGCAGGTGGCGAGCAGGTGGTCCGCGAACTCCAGGACCGCGTCCTGGTGGCAGTGTCCCTCCAACGGGGCCGCGTCGAGGCGTCCGAAGGTGGCGTACTGGGAGCCGGCCCGGACCTCGCCGTCCAGGATGTACAGGCGGAACTCCGCTGCCCAGCTCACCACTTCGCTGATCTGCACCGGCAGGTCCGGTGAAAGCTCCGGCCCTGTGGGCAAGGCGCTGCCGTCGGCGTACACATCGGCCGGGAAGCTCTTGTCGCTCGGCGGCTTGATGAACGCGGGGTGCGGCAGGTGCCGCGCCGCGCCCAGGGTCGCCAGGGTGATCTCCCGGCCGGTGAACTCCCTGGGCAGGGTGGACAGCCACTCGTCGGCCGGCTCCAGGAGCGCTACGCCGAGTTCGTCAGCGACACCGGCCGCGAAAACGGGTCCGCCGTAGTAGTGGCCGCCCCGCCGTTGCTGACCCATGGCCCGTGCCTGGCCGGGGAAGGGAAGCACCTCAATGTCCATCCCCCGGCGCCGGGCCGCCGCTGAGAGCAGCTCTCGAGTCGGGCTGTACTGCGGTGCTACCGCCAGGAAATGCCGCTGCGTCACTATCACGACTACATGCTGCCGCCCGCCGTTCGCTCGTGTCTTCGGTTTATCCGGGCAGGAGCAGAGCCTCCACCAGGGCCCTGGGCATGGGATCTGGTGGCCGCGTCGAGGGTTCGGTGCCTCGAATGACCCTTGCGGGTGATCTCCGGTGGCTCTGCGGCGTGTCCGGGTGACAGGTCTCGCTAGTACTGGTCCGTCCGTACGAGATGGAGGGATCCGTATGCGCAAGCTCAGCTTCCTGGTGTCAACACTCCTTTTCGCGACCAAAGTTGTCGTCGGGGCGGCCCCGGGCGCCGGCGCCGCGCCCGGTGACACGGTCACTACGACGGTCGAGAAAGCCATCGAGAATCTGCCCGTCGCCGCCGAGGACAGCGCTGGGTACAACATCAGCAGGTTCAAGCACTGGACCGACCCGGACCAGGACGGTTGCAGCACGAAGGCAGAGGTGCTCATCTCGGAGGCGACCACGCCGCCCGCCGTCGACCGGTGGTGCACCATCACGGGCGGCGCCTGGCACTCGTACTACGACAAGAAGGACCACGACGGCGCCGGGTCCCTCCACGTCGACCACCTGGTGCCGCTGGCCGAGGCGTGGCGCAGCGGTGCTTCGGCGTGGACCGATGAGGAGCGGGAGCGGTACGCGAACGACATGGCCGATCCGAGGGTGCTCGCCGCCGTGAGCGCCACCGAGAAGCGTAAGAAGGGTGACCGGGATCCGGCGCGGTGGGAGCCGTCCGACGACAGTGCGGACTGCCGGTACATCGCCGAGTGGGCGGCGGTGAAGGGGCGTTGGAAGCTGTCGGTGGACGAGACCGAGCTGGCGGCGCTGCAGAACATGGTGGTGGAGTGCCAGACCGAGGAGATCACTTACGAGCTGGCCCTCTGACGCGAGCGTAGTCAGGCTGTCCCGGTCAGCTCCTCCTCCAGCCACGTCTTGCCCCGCGTACGCGCCGTCAGGCGTACGCCCGTCAGCAGCGGGGCAAGGCGCTCGGCCTCCGCGCGAACCGCTGCCTCGGCGTCCCGGCCCACTTCCTCCAGGTAGCGGCAGACGATCTCACCAGTGGCGTCCTGCGCCCAGCCGCCGACGATCCGGCCGTTCCACCACACGGAGGGGCCGATGTTGCCCGCGCGGTCGAAGAGGCGGGAGGCGTGGTCGCCGAGGTACCAGTCGCGTTCGTGCCAGCCCATCGGCGTCGAGTCCAGGGCGGGCAGCAGCGCGGCCCACGGATCGGGGGCCGGCGTCGGATCGAGGTCGTCGGGGAGCAGCAGCCCGGTGCCGCCGCCCTCCAGGTCGGCCTCGACCGTGCCGAGTTCCGCCAGGGCGCGCTTGACCTGCGTCTTGGTCCAGCCCGTCCACCAGCGAAGATCGTCCGCCGTACCGGGACCGAACGTGCGCAGCCAGCGCCTGGCCAGGTCCGTCTCGGCCTCCTGGGTGTCCAGTTCGGCCAGGCCGTCCGGACACCACCGGGTCAGCGGTGACCAGCGGTACTGGTGGGACGTCCACGATCCGCGCGGCCTGCCCCGTACCGCGAGCCCTTCGGCGGCGAGCAGGAGCAGCAGCCGGCTGGCGACCTTCTGACGGCCTTCGTAGGACTTTCCCCGGGACAGTACGATCTCGGTGCTCAGCCGGGGGTCGGCGGCCGCCAGTTCCGCCGCCGTGATCTCGCCACCGGCCTCCAGTGCGTCGAGCGCGGCCCGCTCGGCCCCGGCGAGCCACTCCTCGATGCCGGCCGCGTCGGCGGCGACCCCCGTCTGGGCCAGGAACCCCGCCAGGTTGCGGCGCTCGCGCACGGCCACCGCACGCGAGCACGCCGCCTGGACGACGGGGGCGACGTCGAGCGAGGTGACGAACACCGTGCGGCGCATGCCGAGCAGCCGCAGCAGCGAGCGGTCCTCGTACAGCGCGCGTTCGACGTCCGCGATGCCGCCCGCCCGCATCCGTACCAGCGCGCCCAGATGGACGGACGACGGGTCGGTGCCGTGCAGGGCCACCAGGTCGCGCGCGACCTCGACCGGGTCGTCCGACCTCGCCTCCACGGCCAGCCGGTGCCGCCACGCCAGCCGTGCCCTGCGCTCGGCCGTGTCCACCCGCATCCGCGTCGCCATGGTCACGGACCCTAACGGACCAAGTGGCGGTAGCTGTCCGGGTTTTCGCGGAGGAAGTCGGCGAAGGCGGTCGCCGGGCGGCCGGTGAGGCGGGGCACGGCGTCGGAGACGGTTTCCATCTCGCCTTTCGCGATGGCCTCGTACGACGTCACCCAGCCCTGCACCTCCCACGGCTCGGCGTTGTACCGCTCCCGTGAGGCGTATGCCTCCTCAGGCGTCTCCCGTACGTAGGTGATCTCGCGGCCCGTGGCCCGGCTCAGCTCCTCCGCGATCTCGGCGAACGACAGGGCCTGGGGGCCCGTCAGGTCGTACGTGGCGCCGTCGTGACTGTCGAGGCCCTCAAGCTCGGCGAGGAGTACGGCGGCTGCCGCGTCCGCGATGTCCTCGTGCGCGACGGCCGACACGCGCCCCTCGCCGCCCGGTCCGCGGATCACGCCGTCCTTGCCGGTCATGGCGGGGAGCGCGGCCTGGTAGAAGCTGTCGCGCAGGAAGGTGTGGCGCACGCCGGTGGAACGGATGTACTGCTCGGTGTGCCAGTGGTCGCGCGCGAAGGTGAACGTCGCGTCCGCCGCGGCGCCGAGCAGCGACACGTACACGATCCGCTCGACGCCGGCCGCGTCGGCCGCGTCCACGGCCGTCTTGTGCCGGCGCACCCGGTCGGGGTTCTCGTGTGCGGAGACGAGGAAGAGCGTTCCGGCACCGTCCACGGCGGCGCGCATCGCCTGCGCGTCGCCGTAGGGCGCGGGCGGCGCCTTGACCGCGCCGGGCAGGTCCGGCAGGCGGGCGGGGTCACGGCCGAGGAGGAGCTGGGAGACGCCGGCGCCGGCGAGACGGCGTGCGACCCGTCCACCGATCCGGCCGCTCGCTCCGGTGACGGCGATTGCTGGGGTCATGGAGGGTGTCCTTTGCTGCTGCGTCGTACGTCCCTGTCGGACGGCGGAGGCGACCGCCACCTACAGGGTCAAGGGACCGCGGCCGGGGAGCATTCCTTGGTACGGCCATTGGCACCATCGCTGCGGACGATCGCTACGGCGGCGAGGCAGACCGCCAGACCGGCGGCGGTCTGCGGGCCGAAGGGCTCGCCGAACATCAGGGCGCCCCAGACCGCGGTGACCGGCGCCATCAGGAACATGAGCGTGTTGACCGCGGTCACCCCGGAACGCCGCAGGACGAGTCAGTACAGGCCGTACCCGCCGAAGGTGGCGAGCACCACGAGCCAGCTGATCGCGAGCCAGAACGACGGTTCGGCGGGCGGCAGCGCCGCCCCGGAGGCCGCCGCGAGAGCGGTGAATACGACGGCACTGGTGGCGCAGTGGACGGTCATCGCGACCGAGGGCGCGACCGGTGCACGGGAACGGCCTTCGAGGAACGTCGCCGCCACGAGGGAGAGCATGCCGAGGAACGGAATCGCGTACGCCCACGGAACGACGCCGTCGACGGCCCCCGCGTCGGCCAGCGTGACGGTCGCGACGCCGGCCACGCCCAGGAACAGCCCGAGCCACTGCCGGGCCGAGACGTACTGGTGCAGGAGCGGACCGGCGAGCGCTCCCGCGACGAGCGGCTGGGTGCCGTCGATCAGGGCGGTCGTACCGCTGGAAACGCCGAGCTGGATCGCGTAGTAGACGGTGAGCAGGTAGCCGCTCTGGGAGAGCGCCCCTATCGCCGCCTGGCGGAGCAGGTCGCGAGCCGTCAGCCCGCGCCACGCGGCCCTGGTGAGGGTGGCGGCGACGACGGCCAGGACGAGGGCGAGCGGCAGGAAGCGCCACATCAGGATCGTCACCGCGTCGGCGCTCCCCGCACCGAGCTTCGCGCCGATGAAACCGGAGCTCCAGCACAGTACGAATGCGGCGGAGAGCAGGACGTTCATGAGGGGCCACCCCTCCCATCAGGTATACAGATCGGTCTACCTCCCTACGACTATACAGATCGGTATACTGATGCGCATGAGCAGCAACACCGCGGAGCCCCGCCGCATCACCATGACCCCCGGCGCGCAGCGCGCCCTGGACGCCGCCTCGCGGCTCTTCTACGAACGCGGTATCCATGCCGTGGGGGTCGACCTGATCGCCGCCGAAGCGGGCGTCACGAAGAAGACGCTCTACGACCGCTTCGGCTCCAAGGAACAGATCGTCGTGGAGTACCTGGCCGCCCGCGACGAGCGCTGGCGGGCCTTCCTCGCCGAGCGGCTGAAGTCCGCACGCGAACCCGCTCCACGGATCCTGGCCGTATTCGACGCTTCCCGGGCATGGATGGAGGAGAACAGCTCCAGGGGGTGCAGCATGGTGAACGCCCACGCCGAGATCAGCGATCCGTCCCATCCGGCGTACGCGATCATCACGGGCCAGAAGAAGTGGATGCTCGCGCTCTTCACCGACCTGGCGAGGGGCATCGACGGGCACCGGGGCCGGGGCGGCGCCGCCGAGCTCGGGCGTACGCTCATGCTGCTCCACGAAGGGGCCCTCGTCGCGCACGGCCTCGGCATCTTCAAAGACCCGGTCGCGCATGCCCGCGAGGAGGCGAAGCGCCTCATCGGGACAGGCGCGTAAAGCGCACCCCGTGCGTCACGCCACCGCGCTTCCCGCCAGCAGCGGGCTCTCGTTGCGCAGCAGCCACTGCCGGTATCCGGGTGCCCGCATCGCCGCGTCACGGTACGCCGCCTCCAGATCGGCGTACACCGCTGCCGCCTCAGTGAACCCCGGCCGCGACACCAGCAGCAGCCGTACGGCGAGCGGGTCGCCCCGCAGGGGCCGGATCGCCATGTCGTCGCGCGGCCCGGACGTCGGCTGGCAGGGGGCGACGGCCTCGCCCATCACGATCAGGGACGCGGCGGTGTTGTAATCCCCGCGCAGAACGGGGGGACTGAGGCCGACGGCGGCGAAGACGCGCTGCACGCCGTCCCATTCGCCGTCCACCGCAGGGTCGATCATCCACCGGTCGGTGGCCAGATCGGCCAGCTCGACCACGGACCGGGCCGCCGCCGGATGGTCCCGTGACATCGCGATGAACTGCGGCTCCCGCTGAACGAGTACGCGTTGTCCGAGCCCATCGGGCACCGGCAGCGCGGACCCCTCCACCTCGTGCACGAAGGCGACATCGAGCTGCCCGGCCGCGAGCAGCCGGAGCAACGAACGGGCCGATACGTCGACATGGAGGGAGGTGTCGGTCTCCGGCAGCCGCGTACGGAGCCTGCGCAGCCACCCGCCGATGACGCGGCTGGCGGTCGCTCCGATACGCAGTTGCGGGCCTTCCGCGGAACGGGCCGCGGCCGCTCTCGTGTCGGCCACGAGCGCGCTCATCTGCTCCACGAGCGGACGCGCCCGGCTGAGCACCGAACGCCCCAGCGGCGTCGGCCGACAGCCGGTTCGCTCGCGCGAGAACAGTTCGGCGCCCAGCGAGTTCTCGATGCGGCGGAGCTGGGTGGTCAGCGAGGGCTGACTCATTCCGAGCGTACGGGCGGCCTTGTGCAGGCTGCCCGTGTCGGCGATGGCGCACAACGCACGAAGGTGCCTGACCTCGAGCTCCATGCCCCGACCCTAAGGCGGGTCACGGGGCAGCACCAGACGCCATAGGCGCAGGAATCACCTTGGATTCAGGGCGAGTTGGCCGAGGTGATGCGCTCGCGCTATCGCCGGCTGACATCATCCGCGGCCGGTGCGCGCGCCGGACACTCTCCTTACCCAACCGTTTGACATGAACGGAACGAGTAGGAGCCCCCCACATGACCATGCGACACCCCAGAACGCTTCTCACCACCGCCGTCGGCCTCGGCCTCGCCGCCGCGACCCTCGGCGCCGCACCCGCGACAGCGGCACCTTCCGCCCCGCACAACTCACACATCTCGCATGTCTCGTACGAGAAGTCCAAGGAGAACGCCGCCGCCAACAAGGCCTTCTTCGACGCCGTGAAGAAGTCGGTCGCCGAGAAGCGCGCCGCGAACCCGGGCGCGCAGGCCGTCACCGTCGTCTACTCCGCGGCGAACGCACCGTCCTTCCGCACCCAGATAGCCAGGAGCACCCAGATCTGGAACAGCTCCGTCACCAACGTGAAGCTCCAGGAAGGCTCGAACCCGGACTTCGTCTACCGGGAGGGCAATGACCCCCGCGGCTCGTACGCCAGCACCGACGGCCACGGCAGCGGCTACATCTTCCTCGACTACCGCCAGAACCAGCAGTACAACTCGACCCGCGTCACCTCGCACGAGACCGGCCACGTGCTGGGCCTGCCCGACCACTACTCGGGCCCGTGCAGTGAGCTGATGTCCGGCGGCGGCCCCGGCACCTCCTGCCAGAACGCCACCCCGGACCAGCGGGAACGCAGCCGCGTCAACCAGCTCTGGCAGAACGGCTTCGCACCGGCCTCCTGACCCCGCTCCTCAATCGCCGGAGGGGCCTCCATAGGAGCCCGTCCGGCGATTGAGGACTCGCCCGCAGGGCGTCCGGGGGAGGCCGGCTAGCCCACCGCCTTCGCGGCCACCGGCTCCGCCGGCTCCTCCCGTGCATACGGAAACGCGCCGCGGTAGCCCGTCCCCGGCCCCTCCCCCGGCCGGCGCTCGAAATCCGCGCACGCCCACGTCTCCTGCACGAAACCGGACCGCGCGTCCCACAGCCCAAGCAGCGCACCCTTGCCCTCGGCCGCCCGGTACTCGTCCTTCGCACCCCGGAAGCAGGCAAGATTCCCGAACAGCCCGCCACCCGCCGGGTGGTAGTCGGAGAAGGCACACGAGATGCAGGCCCGCAGATACGCACCGGCCGGCAGCCGCCGCTGAATCACCGTCAGCGCGTGCTCGAAGTCGTGCTCCGCCCGCTCCGACTCGTACGCCGCCCCGTCGAAGTGCAGCGTCAGCGCGAGGTGTTCGCGATCGATCGCGCCCCCTGCGAGCGGCTTCCCCAGCGCGAGCAGGCAGCTCAGAGTGGCCCGGTGCACCCGCCCGTCGGCGTACACCGGCATCGGAATGTCCCACTCAAGTACGCAGTCGCACAGTGATCCGCCCGACAGTGCGAACCCCTCGCCCTCGGACGGCAGCCCGGCCACCGGTTCGAGCGCGTCGAAGCTGTCGCCCTCGAAGTCGACTCCCCTGATGCGGGTGCGCAGCCGCTGCCCGTCCGCCGTGATGGTGACGGCGACGGAACCCTCGCGGTCGCGGTACCAGCCGGCCCATGGCTCTCCTGTCATGGGCCGGACTTTAGCCCGTTCGGGCGCATGCCCCGAACAGCCCCTCGGTCACCGCTTCTTGCTGTATGACATCGGGCGCACTGGTCGAGAAGGCGGTCAGCCGTTCGCTGCCGCCGGCATGAGACTCGGCTCGCGCCACATGGGCCACATGTGGGGACCGTCGGGCAGGTCGACCGTACGGCCGGTGAAAGCGAACCCGAGCCGCTCGTACAGCTTGCTGCTGCGCTCGCTGCTCGCCTCCAGGTACGCCGGTACGCCGTCGCGGTCGCAGCGGTCGAGGACCGGCTGGATCAGCGCCGTGCCGAGGCCCTGGCTCTGGCGGTCCGGGGAGACGGCTATGAGCAGCAGATACTCATGAGCCCGGTCGTGCGGATGCGCCTCGCCCGTCAAGCGGCCGACGAGTTCCGCGCGTTCGTTGTCGGGATCGGCGGTCTCCCTCATCCGTGCGGGCGTGTCGTCCTCCTCCTCCGGCAGCCCGGCCGGCACCTGGAGCCAGAGGGCCGTGGCCGATCCGTCCTCGGTTACGTCGACCCGCCCCTCGCTCAGGGCCACGTCGAGGAAGACGCCGAGGAATGTGCCGTGCACGCGGCTGCGGTGCGCGCGGTCGGGGAAGACCCAGCTGCTCACCGGGTCGTCCATGAAGGCCGCGTCCAGCAGCCGTACGAGCGCCTCGCGGTCGCTCTCCCCCGCCTGTCGTATCTCCACACCCACGGTTTCCGGCCTCTTCCCTCAGGATCATGTCAGGTCTGTCAGCTCTGCCATACGAACTGACTTGACCGATCCTAGAGTTGGCGCCCGCGAGGGCGGCGGGCGCCCAGGGGTTGCCCCCGGACGCCCGCCGTCATCAGCTCCCCCCGGTCAGCGTGTTCTGCGGGTGACGAACTCGGCGAGCGAGAGCAGGTCCCCCGCGGCCCCCAGGTCGGGTACCGCCCGCGACAGATGGTGCACGGCCCGGGCCATCCGGTCCGCCGCGTGCCCCTGCGCCCAGTCTCTGCCGCCCGCCCGGTCGACGGCGTCGGCCGCGCGGCACACGGCGGCCCCGTCGAGCGGTCCCGCGTACAGGCCGGCGAGCTCGGCCGCGGCCTCGGTGTCCGAGTTCAGCGCCGCCACCACCGGGAGGGACTTCTTGTGGGCGGCCAGGTCGGCGCCCGCCGGTTTGCCGGTGTGGGAAGGGTCGCCCCAGATCCCGATCAGGTCGTCGATGAGCTGGAAGGCCAGGCCGGCCTCCCTCCCGAAGGCGTCCATGGCCGCGACCTCCTCCTCGTCCGCGCCCGCGTAGAGCGCGCCGAGCGCGCACGCGCACCCGAGCAGGGCTCCGGTCTTGGCCTCGGCCATGGTCAGGCACTCGTCCAGCGACACCTCCCGCGGCCCCCGCCGCTCGAATTCACAGTCGGCCTGCTGTCCCGCGCACAGCTCGATGATGCAGGCGGCGAGCCGCGCCGACGCCCGGGCCGCCGCCGGGTGCGGATCCTCGGCGAGCAGCCGCAGCGCGAGGGCGCACATCGCGTCCCCGGCGACGATCGCGTCCGGTACGCCGAAGACCGCCCAGGCGGTGGGCCGGTTCCTGCGGGTCGCATCCTCGTCGATGACGTCGTCGTGGAGCAGGGTGAAATTGTGCGCGAGTTCCACGGCGGCCGCCGCCCGTACGGCCAGGCCCGGGTCCCCGCCGAGCGCCTGGGTGGCGGCCAGGACGAGGGCGGGCCTGATCGCCTTGCCGGCCTGCCCCCCCCGGCCGGGGTGCCGTCGGCCTGTTCCCAGCCGAAGTGGTACATCGCGATCCGGCGTATGGACCCCGGCAGGCTCTCCACGCCCGTGCGTAATTGAGGGGTGACGACGCTGCGGGTCCGTTCGAGGAGGTCCGCCGCCTCGTGTCCCTCGGTGGCGGCCGCTTCCGCTCTGGTCATGGTCACGGTCACTTCCTCCAGGATCGTGCTTGCACAGTGCCCTCCGGCGTGAGGGACGGACCCGCCTGGCGAATACCCGGCAGCTCAGCCCCACCTGCCGATCTCGACGTTCTCCAGGACACCGAGCGCGTCCGGCACCAGCACCGCCGCCGAGTAGTACGCCGTGACCAGGTACCGGATGATCGCCTGCTCGTCGATGCCCATGAAGCGCACCGACAGGCTCGGCTCGATCTCGTCCGGGATACCGCTCTGATGGAGCCCGACGACGCCCTGCTCGGCCTCGCCCGTACGCATGCAGATGATCGAGGTCGTACGGGCGTCGCTCACCGGGATCTTGTTGCACGGGAAGATGGGGACACCACGCCAGGTGGGCACCCGGTTGCCGCCGATCTCGATGCTCTCCGGGTTCAGACCGCGCTTGTTGCACTCGCGGCCGAAAGCGGCGATGGCACGCGGGTGGGCCAGGAAGAGCTTGGAGCCGCGCCGCCGCGACAGCAGCTCGTCCATGTCGTCCGGGCTCGGCACGCCGTCGTGCGGCTGGATGCGCTGCCCGTAGTCGCAGTTGTTGAGAAGCCCGAACTCACGGTGATTGATGAGCTCGTCCTCCTGGCGCTCGCGCAGCGCCTCGACGGTGAGCCGCAACTGCTGCTCGGTCTGGTTCATGGGCTGGTTGTAGAGGTCCGCGACCCGGCTGTGGACCTTCAGCACGGTCTGCGCGACGCTCAGTTCGTACTCGCGCGGCGCCGCGTCGTAGTCGACGTACGAGTGCGGGACGACGGCTTCGCCGACGTGGCCCGCTGACAGGTCGATGGCCGCCTCGCCGTATTTGTTGGTGCGCTGGCGGGGCAGCGACCGTACCCGCGTGAGGTGGTCGCGCAGCGACTCCGCCCGGTCGGCGAGCGTCAGCACGTCCTGCCGCGACAGGGTCAGTACGGTGCACGCGGTCTGCGCGCGGGCCGTGTACCCCCAGGTGCCGTTCTCCTCGACGAGGGCCTGGTCGCCGAGGTACGCCCCGTCGGCGAGGACGCCGAGCACCGCCTCGTCGTCGTACGGGCCGTCGCCGACCTTCTCGATCCGGCCGTGCGCCAGTAGAAAGACCGTTTCAGCAGCGTCGCCGGCGGTTGCCAGCACTTCACCGGCCGCGTACTCTCGCTGTGCGCAGCGCTGCGCCAGCTCGCTGAGGACCGCCTCGTCGTCGAAGGTGCGCAGCGCGGGCAGTTCGCACAGCTCGCCCGGGATGACCTGGACGCGGTCCCCGGTCTGTACGAACGTCACTCGCCCGTCGCCCACGGCGTAACTCAGTCGGCGGTTCACCCGGTACGTACCGCCCTGGACCTGGACCCACGGCAGCATCCGCAGCAGCCACCGTGAGGTGATCTCCTGCATCTGCGGTGCGGACTTGGTGGTGGTCGCCAAGTTCCGCGCGGCGGCCGTACCGAGACTCTGCTGCGGTTGTGCCTGCTCTTCGCGGATCCCGGAACCTGCCTCGACCGACATCTGACTCCCTCTCGATCATGTGCTGCCTTGCGTCAAAGACCCTTTCAGGCAGAGGAGTCGGGGCGCCATTACACAAAAGAGTGTGACTAGATCACCGGTGGGTGGGGCATGTCGCACGGGCGCAAGGCCACGGGCCGGCGCGGAAGATGACCGGATCGGCTCGCACGGGGCCCGAACAGGTAGTCGGGGCAGCGGAGTTCGGGTACAAGCAGCGGTACGAGATGGTGCGCGACTCACCTAAGGAGGCGGTCATGGCCTCACCCATGTCCGCGAGCAGATTCCTCGACGTACTGAGAGACGAGGGCATCAAGGTCGTCCAGGTCGGCGACTGGCGTACGCACAACCGCAATCACAAGGGGCCTTGGGGCCCAGTGCACGGCGTGATGATTCACCACACCGTCACCTCCGGCACCTCCAAAACCGTCCGTATCTGCCGCGACGGCTATCCGGGACTCCCCGGTCCGCTCTGCCACGGCGTGATCGCCAAGAGCGGCTCCATCCACCTGGTCGGGTACGGCCGCGCCAACCACGCGGGGCTGGGTGACGACGACGTACTGCGCGCCGTCATCGCCGAGAGGGCGCTGCCGCGCGACAACGAATCCAACACCGACGGAAACCGGCACTTCTACGGCTTCGAGTGCGAGAACCTCGGCAACGGCGAGGACCCGTGGCCCGAGGTGCAGCTCGAAGCGATCGAGCGGGCGGCGGCGGCGGTCTGCCGGCACCACGGGTGGAACGCGCGTTCCGTGATCGGCCACCTCGAATGGCAGCCGGGCAAGATAGACCCCCGCGGCTTCTCGATGAACGCGATGCGTGGGCGCATCCAGGAGCGTCTGAATTGACGCCTGCGCCGACAATGGGTGCATGACCCACGAAGCGCTCGACCTCTCCCGCCTGCGGCCGCGGCTGCCGTCGCCGCTGTGGCAGGCCGAGGACGAGCGCTTCACACGTCGCGGCGTACGGCTGCTGCTCAAGCGCGACGATCTGATCCACCCGGACCTGCCGGGCAACAAATGGCGCAAGCTGGAGCTGAATCTGCGGGTGGCGGCGGGGCGGACGGTGCTGACGTTCGGTGGCGCGTACTCGAACCATCTGCGGGCGACGGCCGCGGCCGGCCGGCTGCTGGGCTTCCCGACCATCGGCGTCGTACGGGGCGACGAGCTGGCCGGGCGGCCCCTGAATCCCTCGCTCGCCCGTTGCGTGGCGGACGGCATGCGGCTGCACTTCGTGGACCGGGCGACGTATCGGGCGAAGGCGGAGCCGGAGGTGCTGGCGGAGCTGGTATCGGCCGCTGCGCGGAGCCTTTTCCCCGACCCGCCCCTTCCCGAACCGGAGCTCCGCCCCAGACCCCGCTCCTCAAACGCCGGAGGGGCTGATTTTTCAGCCCCTCCAGGGGATCCCTACGTCGTTCCCGAGGGTGGGAGTAACACTCTCGCCGTGCAGGGGTGCATCCAACTCGGGCGGGAGCTGCGCGGCCTCGCCGACGTCATCGGGGTCGCCTGCGGGACCGGCGGGACCGTCGCCGGGCTCGCGGCGGGGCTGGGGCCGGGGCAGCGCGTCATCGGGTTTCCGGTGCTGAAGGGCGGCTTCCTCGGCGAGGAGATACGCACGCTCCAGGGCGCGGCCTTCGGCAGCCCCGTCGGCGACTGGACCCTGGACGACCGCTTCCACTGCGGCGGTTACGCCCGTACCACCCCGGAACTCGAAGCGTTCGCCGCGGACTTCGAGGACCGGCACGGGCTGCCCGTGGAGCGGCTCTACGTCGCCAAGATGCTGTACGGGCTGACCACCCTCACCACCGAGGGCGCGTTCGCGCCCGGCACCACCGTCGCGGCCGTCATCACGGGTCAGCCGGACTCCGCCCGGTAGGCCGCCGCCTCCTCCAGGTCCAGCCTGCGCATCAGGCTGCGCAGCATCTCGTCGTCGATGCGCCTCTGGTCCCGCAGTTCCACGAAGACCGACCGTTCCGCGGCGATCATCTCCCCCGCGAGCCGCCGGTACGTGTCGTCCGCCGATTCCCCGGTCTCCTCGTTCACCGCACCCAGCCGTTCCCACACGGCGTTGCGGCGCCTCTCCAGAACGGTCCGAAGCCGGTCCGCGAGCGGCGTCGGCAGTGCGTTGCGGGGATCGGCCAGCAGCTCCTCCAGCCGCGCCTGTGCGGCCGACGAAGCCTCGCTCTGCGCCTGCGCCTCGGCGAGCGTCTCGGCGTACACATCACGCTTGGGCAGCTTCAGCAGGCGGATGAGCGGCGCGAGAGTGAGCCCCTGGACGACCAGCGTGGTGATCACAGTCGTAAAGGTGAGGAAGAGGACCAGGTTCCGCGCGGGGAACGGTTCGCCGTGTTCCACGGTCAGCGGGATCGAGAACGCGATGGCAAGGGAGACGACACCGCGCATGCCGGCCCACCCGACGATCACGGGTGAGGTCCAGTTGACGCCCGGCTCGCGTTCGCGGATGCGCCGCGACAGGATCCGCGGCAGATACGTCGCCGGGAAGACCCACACGAAGCGCACCACCACGACCGCGACGAACAGAGCGGCGGCGTACCAGAGGGCCCGACCGCCCCCATAGGGACCGAGTCCGCGCAGGACGTACGGCAACTGGAGCCCGATCAGCGCGAACACGACCGATTCGAGGATGAAGGACACCATCTTCCATACGGCGTGTTCCTGGATCCGGGTCGCGAAGTCCACCTGCCAGGAGCGATGTCCCAGGTAGAGGGCTACGACCACGACCGCGAGCACTCCGGAGGCGTGTACGTGCTCGGCCGCGGCGTACGCCACGAAGGGGATGAGGAGGGAGAGGGTGTTCTGCAGGAGTGGCTCTCTCAGGTGCGTACGCAGCCAGTGCAGCGGCACCATCAGCAGCAGTCCGACTCCCACCCCGCCGACCGCCGCGACCGCGAACTCCGCGATGCCGCCGACCCAGCCGATGCTCTCGCCGGCCGCGGCCGCCAGCGCGACCTTGAAGGCGGTGATGGCGGTGGCGTCGTTCACGAGGGACTCGCCCTGGAGGATCGCGGTGATACGCGGGGGCAGTCCGACGCGACGGGCGGTGGCGGTCGCGGCCACCGCGTCGGGCGGCGCGATGACCGCACCGAGGACCAGCGCGGAAGTGAGAGTGAGCCCGGGAACGACCAGATACGCGAAGTAGCCGACGATCACGGTCGCGAACAGCACATAGCCGACCGAGAGGAAGGCGACGGGTCTGATGTTCGCCCGCAGATCGAGGTACGAGCTGTCCACGGCGGCCGTATACAGGAGCGGCGGCAGCAGCAGCGGCAGCACGATGTCCGGGCTCAGGGTGTAGTCCGGCACGCCCGGGATGTACGTCGCCGCGAGCCCCGCGGCGACCAGCAGCAATGGCGCCGGTACGGGCGTCCTTCGGGCCGCGCCGGCGACCACCGCACTGCCCGCGATCAGGACCAGCAGCGGCAATGCGTCCATCGGTTCCGGCCCCGCCCGTTCGGCTCGTACGTCGTAACCTGGCCATCATGTACGAGTGCCCCCACGTCGCCGAGCTGCCGCACCCCGAGCCGGGCCCGCTGAGCGACACCTGCCCGGAGTGCCTGGCGGTCGGCAGCGATCCCGTACAGCTGCGGCTGTGTCTGGGATGCGGGCACGTGGGGTGCTGCGACTCGTCGCCGCACCGGCACGCGTCCGCGCACTCCAGGGAAGAGGCCCATCCGGTGGTGCGCAGCTTCGAGCCGGGCGAGAACTGGCGTTGGTGCTATGTGGACGGTTCGATCGTCTGACGCGTGGGTACGTCAACCCGGCGCCGGTAGTTTCCAATTGGACGCCGCAGACCCCTAGCCACTGTGCGTACTCATATGCTTACCATGAGTGACAGTCCCGGGTGGGGCCCGGGCGACAGGGCAGAATGGATCGCGATAGCGTCACCGGCGAACGACGTACCGCGTGGCTCCGGGGGGATGCTCCCTCCCGGTCCCCCGAAAGAGCTTGTGCCACCTTGGAGGTGAGGGTGTCCCAGATCGCAGGCGAGCCCGGGACCCAGGACTTCGTGGAAGTCCGGCTGCCCGCTGCAGGTGCCTACCTGTCCGTGCTGCGTACGGCCACGGCCGGACTCGCGGCGCGCTTGGACTTCACCCTCGACGAGATCGAGGATCTGCGCATCGCAGTCGACGAGGCCTGCGCGATCCTGCTCCAGCAGGCCGTGCCCGGTTCCGTCCTCAGCTGTGTCTTCCGGCTCGTCGAAGATGCACTCGACGTCACGGTCTCGGCCCCCACCACCGACGGACGCGCACCGGAGCGCGACACCTTCGCCTGGACGGTGCTCTCGGCACTCGCGGGCAAGGTCGACTCCACGGTCGCCGAGGACCGTACGGTCACCATCAGCCTGTACAAACAGCGCGGCGCGGGACCCGGGCCGGCGTGAGGAACGGGGACGGGCCGGTGCGTAACGAGGAGCTCAGCCCACAGACGCCCTCGGGAGGGCGCGCGGTCCCGGCCGAGCCGGCGACGCCCGCCCCCTCGGGCATCCCGGAGCAGCAGGCCCGACCCCACCCGGTCGATGAACCTGTCGACGGGCCGGCGGAGGTGGGGGGCCTGGTAGGCACGGCGGAGGCGGCGGCGGAGCAGGCAGAGCGGGCGGGCCATATGAGCGAGCACGGGCAGCACTCCATGGAGCACGCGGAGCACGGACGCCACGATCCGCGCGACCGCAGTCATGCGCGCTCGATGTTCATCGAGCTGCGCAAGCTGCCGGACGGATCGGCCGAGAAGGCGGAGCTGCGCAACCGGCTGGTGCGCATGCACCTGCCGCTGGTCGAGCACCTGGCGCGCCGCTTCCGCAACCGTGGCGAGCCGCTCGACGACCTCACCCAGGTCGCCACGATCGGTCTCATCAAGTCGGTGGACCGGTTCGACCCGGAGCGCGGCGTCGAGTTCTCGACGTACGCCACCCCGACGGTCGTCGGTGAGATCAAGCGGCACTTCCGCGACAAAGGGTGGGCGGTCCGGGTGCCCCGGCGCCTCCAGGAGCTGCGGCTGTCGCTGACGACGGCCACCGCCGAGCTTTCCCAGCAGCACGGCCGGTCCCCGACCGTGCACGAGCTGGCGGAGCGCCTGGCCATCTCGGAGGAAGAGGTCCTGGAGGGCCTGGAGTCCGCCAACGCGTACAGCACGCTGTCGCTGGACGTGCCGGACACCGACGACGAGTCGCCGGCGGTCGCGGACACGCTCGGCTCCGAGGACGAGGCGCTGGAGGGCGTGGAGTACCGGGAGTCGCTGAAGCCGCTCCTGGAAGACCTTCCGCCGCGCGAGAAGCGGATCCTGCTGCTGCGCTTCTTCGGGAACATGACGCAGTCGCAGATCGCGCAGGAGGTCGGCATCTCCCAGATGCACGTCTCGCGGCTGCTGGCGCGCACGCTGGCTCAGCTCCGCGAAAAGCTTCTGGTCGAGGAGTAGCCCCTACGCTCCGTACTGTCCCTGCGGCGTTACGCGTCGCGGGGACCGCGGATGCCCAGCGCCCGGTTCGTCTCGGGGTTGACCAGCAGGACCAGCGCCGTCACCGCCACCGCCGCGAGCGCGATGCCGGCCGGGATCAGCAGCGAGCCCTCGGAGTTCAGGAGGGTCCAGGCCACCGGCAGCGCCATGATCTGCGTGATGATCGCGGGCCCGCGGCTCCACGCGCGGCGCTTGAGCAGCCCGCGCGCGGCCAGCAGCGGCAGCAGCGCCAGGGCGATCAGGGTCACGCCGCCCATCTCCGCCTGCTCGGGCTTGTCGGGGCTGCCGAGCAGCCCCATGACGAGCATGTACGCGCCACCTGCGACCAGGGCCAGGCCCTCCAGCGCGGCGAGCCCGGCGGCGGTGGTCAGCCGGCTGGGGCGGGGGCCGGCGGCGGATTCGGGAGTCTGCTCATTGCTCACCCCTGCAGCGTAACGGCCTGCCTCCGCGGACCAGGTCTGGGCCGCGTACTCCCTACTGGGTAGTCTGGCGCTCATGCGTGCACTCCTCGTGGTCAATCCGGCAGCTACCACCACCAGCGCACGCACCCGCGATGTCCTGATTCATGCGCTCGCCAGCGAGATGAAGCTGGAGGTCGTGATCACCGAGTACCGCGGTCACGCCCGCGACCTGGGCCGGCGGGCCGCGGAGAGCGACGACATAGAGCTCGTCGTGGCGCTCGGCGGCGACGGGACCGTGAACGAGGTCGTCAACGGTCTCCTGCACGAGGGCCCGGATCCGGACAGGCTTCCGCGCCTCGCCGTCGTGCCGGGCGGCTCCACGAACGTCTTCGCGCGCGCGCTGGGCATCCCGAACGACGCGGTCGAGGCGACCGGCGCCATCCTGGACGCGCTGCGCACCCGCAGTGAGCGCACCGTCGGTCTCGGCCTGGCGGCGGGTACCCCGGGCACGGAGGACGAATCAGTTCCGGCCCGCTGGTTCACGTTCTGCGCGGGATTCGGCTTCGACGCCGGAGTGATCGGAAGAGTCGAACAGCACCGGGAGCGCGGAAAGCGTTCGACGCACGCCCTTTACGTGCGCCAGGTGGTACGCCAATTCCTGACCGAACCGCACCGCCGCCAGGGATTGATCACCTTGGAGCGCCCCGGTCACGACCCGGTCGAAGATCTTGTGCTGTCCATAGTCTGCAACACGTCCCCCTGGACCTACCTGGGCAATCGTCCGATGTACGCGTCCCCCGAGGCCTCTTTCGACAAGGCCCTGGACGTGCTGGGGCTGAGTAAGTTGTCCACCCCCGCCGTAGCCCGTTACGCGACCCAGTTGCTGACCTCGACGCCCGAGCGCGGGCCGCGCGGTAAACATGCGGTGACATTGCACGACCTGACCGACTTCACCTTGCATTCGAAGGCCCCGCTCCCCTTCCAGATGGACGGTGACCACCTAGGACTGCGTACGAGCGTGACGTTCACAGGCGTTCGCCGTGCACTGCGTGTGATTGTGTGAGCGGAACGCGCAAAAGTCCTTTAACTCGAACGTACGGGCTGGGTTACACCCCATAGAAGTACGGCTGTGACCTACCCGACACCGAGGAATCAAAAAAAACTTTCCGGAAGGGGTTGTATCCGGTGCCGAGGTTTGCGAATCTCTACATGGCGATCGGGACGGCCCGCAACACCAGCCTCCGCTGAAAGCCAGAACCCCTCCTCATACACAGGACCCACACCAGGCGACTGGCAGTCGGCCCTTCACTTGCGGGGGGATTCGTGAAAGCGTTCACATTCACAAGCAACGTGCTTGTAATACCAAGGAGAGGTAGCAGCCATGGACTGGCGTCACAACGCCGTTTGTCGTGAGGAAGACCCGGAGCTGTTCTTCCCCATCGGCAACACCGGTCCTGCGCTGCTGCAGATCGAGGAAGCCAAGGCCGTCTGCCGCCGCTGCCCCGTCATGGAGCAGTGCCTGCAGTGGGCGCTCGAGTCCGGCCAGGACTCCGGCGTCTGGGGTGGCCTCAGCGAGGACGAGCGCCGCGCGATGAAGCGCCGCGCCGCCCGCAACCGGGCGCGAAACGCGACCGCCTGAACCACCACCCCGCACGAGCCTGAGCTTGGCGGCGCGTACAGCGTGTACGCACCACCCGCCCCCGAGCCGCAGCGCGCAGTACCCCCGATGCGCATAGCAACGTGAGCTTTGAGCCCCGGACCGTACCCTCGGTCCGGGGCTCGCCGCTTTTCCCGGCCCGGTGCGGCGTTAGTTGTCGTTACTCGGCGTTACTTGTCGGCGCGTACGGGAACGTCGAGAACGACCCGGGTGCCGCCCTCGGGACCGGGGACCATGTCGAAGGTCCCGCCCAACTCGCCTTCCACCAGCGTCCGTACGATCTGCAGTCCCAGATTGCCGGTGCGCTTCGGGTCGAATCCCTCGGGCAGTCCGCGGCCGTCGTCCTGGACGGTGATCAGCAGCCGGGCGTCCTTGCGGTCGCCGCCGCGCACGGCGGCCACCTCGACCGAGCCGTGATCCCCCGGCGCGAAAGCGTGCTCCAGTGCGTTCTGCATCACTTCGGTGAGGACCATCGCCAGCGGCGTCGCGACCTCGGCGTCGAGTATGCCGAAGCGGCCCGTACGGCGGCAGTTGACCTTGCCCGGCGAAATCTCGGCGACCATCGCGATCACGCGGTCGGCGATCTCGTCGAACTCCACACGCTCGTCGAGGTTCTGCGAGAGCGTCTCGTGGACGATCGCGATCGACCCGACCCGGCGCACCGCCTCGTTGAGCGCCTCGCGGCCCTGCTCCGAATCCATCCGGCGGGCCTGGAGGCGCAACAGCGCCGCCACCGTCTGGAGGTTGTTCTTCACCCGGTGGTGGATTTCCCGGATGGTCGCGTCCTTGGTGATCAACTCCCGCTCGCGGCGGCGCAGTTCCGTGACGTCCCGGCACAGTACGAGCGAGCCGATCCGGGTGCCCTTCGGCTTCAGCGGGATCGCGCGCAGCTGGATGACCCCGCTGTTTCCCTCCACCTCGGTCTCGCGCGGGGCGTAGCCGCTGGCCAGTTTGACCAGGGCTTCGTCCACCGGGCCGCGGGACGGGGCGAGTTCAGCGGTGGCCTGGCCGAGGTGGTGGCCGACGAGGTCGGAGGCGAGGCCGAGCCGGTGGTACGCGGAGAGGGCGTTCGGCGACGCGTACTGGACGATGCCGTCCGCGTCGAGCCGGATCAGCCCGTCGCCGGCGCGCGGCGAGGCATCCATGTCGACCTGCTGGGCGGGGAAGGGGAAGGACCCGGCGGCGATCATCTGGGCCAGGTCCGAGGCGCTCTGGAGGTACGTCAGCTCCAGGCGGCTGGGCGTGCGTACGGTCAGCAGGTTCGTATTGCGGGCGATCACCCCCAGGACGCGGCCTTCGCGGCGTACGGGAATCGACTCGACCCGGACCGGGACCTCCTCCCGCCATTCCGGGTCGCCCTCGCGCACGATCCGGCCCTCGTCGAGGGCGGCGTCGAGGAGGGGGCGGCGGCCGCGCGGGACGAGGTGGCCGACCATGTCGTCCTGGTAGGAGGTGGGGCCGGTGTTCGGCCGCATCTGCGCGACGGAGACATAGCGCGTCCCGTCGAGCGTGGGGACCCACAGGACGAGGTCGGCGAAGGAGAGATCGGAGAGCAGCTGCCACTCCGAGACCAGCAGGTGAAGCCACTCGAGGTCGGTTTCACTCAGAGCGGTGTGCTGGCGGACGAGGTCGTTCATGGAGGGCACATGTGCGAGCGTACCCGCGCTCTGTGACAACCCCATGGCCGCGGCGCCTGGGAGGGACCCTCAGCCCTCCTGGCACCGCAGCCCGGAGCTGCTCCGGCCGTGCGCGGGTGTGCGGTCCCGCGCGGCCGTCAGAGGCCACGACGCAGTCAGGGCAGAGAGCGCCGGTGCCTCGTTCCACCCTCCTGTGCGGGGAGGGAGGAGTCTTTACCTGTTCATTGTGGACTAGACCATTACCTTGTGTCTATGGCCGTACCCAGTCAGATTAACGCTCGGTTGCCGCCACGGCCGACCAGGCACGCATGGCATGCCCGGCGACCGCCTCCAGCTCCTCCCTCGTCGCGCCGTCGCGCGCCTGCTGCGACATCGAGGCGTGGGCCGGGGCGTCGACGCCGGGCCGGGTCGGGGAGCCCTCCGACATCGCGGACGTCGTGGCGTTCCTGGCCTCCGACGACGCCCGCTGGATCACGGGCCAGTGGCTGGACACGACGGGCGGCTCACTGGCCTGAGAGTGAGGAGAGGGGAGGAGGGGCCGGTAAGCAAAAGGTGACGATCGGCGGGGCTCGGCCGACCATGGAAATACGGGCATCCGCTTGACGAAGACCACCGGGCACACGGCCCAGCCTCTGCTAGATTGGTCTATACCACAATACGGTCCCCCTCTCAGATCGGCAGGCTCAGCGTGGAAGTTGTCATCGTTCCGGACGCCAAGACGGGCGGCGAGCTCATCGCGGCGGCCATCGGCCGACTGCTGAGCCACAAGCCCGACGCGCTGCTCGGCGTGGCTACCGGCTCTTCCCCGCTGCCCATCTACGAGGCCCTGACGGCCAAGGTGCGCGCGGGCGCCGTCGACGCGTCGCGGGCCCGGATCTGCCAGCTCGACGAGTACGTCGGCCTGCCCCCGGGGCACCCCGAGTCGTACCGCTCCGTCGTGCTGCGCGAGGTGGTCGAGCCGCTCGGTCTGACCGAGGCGTCCTTCATGGGCCCCGACGGGTCCGCCGAGGACATCGAGGGCGCGTGCGCGGCGTACGACCGCGCGCTGGGCGAGGCCGGCGGTGTGGACCTCCAGCTGCTCGGCATCGGCACCGACGGGCACATAGGCTTCAACGAGCCGTGCTCCTCGCTCGCTTCCCGCACCCGGATCAAGACGCTGACCGAACAGACCCGTGTCGACAACGCGCGTTTCTTCGACAACGACATCGACCAGGTGCCCCACCACGTCATCACCCAGGGCATCGGCACCATCCTGGAGGCCCGCCACCTGGTGCTGCTGGCCACCGGTGAGGGCAAGGCGGAGGCCGTGGCGCAGACCGTCGAGGGGCCGGTCGCCGCGCTGGTTCCGGCCTCCGCGCTCCAGCTGCACCCGCACGCGACGGTGGTCATCGACGAGGCGGCGGCGTCCAAGCTGAAGCTCGCCGACTACTTCCGCGCCACGTACGCGGCCAAGCCGGCCTGGCAGGGTCTGTAGAAGGCGACGGCAGACGAAAGTGCCGGGGTCCCCCCAGTGGACCCCGGCACTTTCCGTATCTCCGTAGGTTCAGACGCCCGCGACGACCTCGGCGGCGGCCAGACCGCACACCCGCGCGGCGCCGTGCGTCGCGATGTAGAGGCCGCCGCGCGGCTGCGCCTGCGGCACGCCCATCTCCACCACGACCGTGTCGGGCCTGGCGGCGGTGAGCGCCTCCAGCGCGACCGCCATCCACGGGTGGCGGTGGGCATCGCGTACGACCGCGACGATCCGGCGCTCCCCGGCGGCCCGGACCACCTGCTCCGGCGTGAAGCCGCCGCTGGTGTACGTGTCCGTCGCGGTGCCCGGCAGCAGGCGCGCCAGCTCGGCGGCCACTCCCCACGGCGTCTCGTCGCCGACGGCGATGTTCGGGACCGGCCTGAAGGCCGCGACGTACGGGGCACAAGTGACGGGCTCGAACGCGGCGTTCCGCGTGATCCGCAGCGCCCGCCGCGCGGCCACCAGGCCGACGTCGGCGCGAAGGCCCGTGCCGGCGCCGGGCGCGGTCCCCTCCTGTGAAGCCGCGCCCGGCCCCGGCGCCCCCCGGGCCCCCCTGGTCTCCCGCGTCCAGCTCGCGAGCGCGCGCACACGCGCGGCCGCGTCGGCCAGTCGCTCCTCCGGCAGTACGCCGTCCCGCACGGCCGCGACGAGCGCGTCGCGCAGCCGCAGCACGGTCTCGTCGTCCGCCAGGCCGCCGCCGACACAGATCGCGTCGGCGCCGGCGGCGATCGCCATGACGCTGCCGAGCTCGATTCCGTACGTCCCGGAGATCGCCTGCATCTCCATGCCGTCCGTGATGATCAGCCCGTCGTAGCCGAGCTCCTCGCGCAGCAGACCGGTGAGGATCCGCGGGCTCAGAGTGGCCGGACGGGCCAGATCGAGCGCAGGCAGCAGGATATGCGCGCTCATGACAGATTTGGAGCCCGCCGCGATCGCCGCCCGGAAAGGCACCAGCTCACGGGCGTGCAGTGTGTCCAAGTCCACGTCGATGGCGGGCAGTGCGTGGTGCGAATCGACGGCGGTGTCGCCGTGGCCCGGGAAGTGCTTGGTGCAGGCGGCGACACCGGAGGCCTGGAGTCCTTCGACGTACGCCGCGGTGTGCCGGGCCACGAGCTGCGGGTCGGCGCCGAAGGAGCGTACGCCGATGACCGGATTGCCCGGATTGGAGTTGACGTCGGCGGACGGCGCCCAGTTGAGGTTGACGCCGCATTCGGCCAGTCTGCGGCCGAGTTCGCGGGCGACGTCCCGGGTGAGGCCGGTGTCGTCGACGGCGCCGAGCGCGAGGTTGCCGGGGAACGAGGAGCCGTGCTGGACCTCCAGGCGGGTGACGTCACCGCCCTCCTCGTCGATCGCGACGAGCACGTCGTCCCGCTCGGCGCGCAACTGGGCCGTGAGCGCCGCCAATTGCGCGGGGGAGGCGATGTTGCGGCCGAAGAGACCGACCGAGGTCAGGCCCTCGCCCACGCGGCGCAGCAGCCAGTCGGGGGCGGCTGTGCCCTGGAAGCCGGGCTGGAGGACGGCGAGCGCGTCGCGCGTCAGCGTGTCAGTGCCAGGTGCGAAGGTCGTCATGGGAGGCGTTAACCCTTCACTGCGCCGGAGGTGAGACCCGAGGCCATCTTCTTCTGGACGATCATGAAGAAGACGACGACCGGGATGGCGATGAGCGTCGAGGCGGCCATCAGGGCGCCGTAGTCCACACCGCGGGAGGTGGTGAAGTTCATCAGCCACACGTTGAGGGTGTATTTGTCGTTGTCCTGGAGGACGACGTAAGCGAGGAGGTACTCGTTCCAGGCGTTGATCAGCGAGAAGATCGAGGCGGCGGCGAGGCCGGGGGCGAGCAGCGGGAAGATGACGCGCCAGAAGGCGCCCATCCTGCTGCAGCCGTCCACCATCGCGGACTCCTCCAGCTCCTTGGGGATGTTGATGACGAAGCCGCGGATCATCCAGGTCGCGAACGGCAGCGTGGAGACGAGGTAGATGATCGTCACGCCCCAGTACTCGTTCAGCCCGCCCAGGTCGTTGAGCTGGATGTAGATGGGGATGAGCATCGCGGTCGGCGGGAGCAGCTGTACGACCAGCAGCACCATCATGAAGGCCCTGCGGCCGAAGAAGTGAAAGCGGCCGATCGCGAAGGCGGCGATGGTGGAGAGCACCATGGCGCCGACGACGGCGGTGACGCAGATGATGAGGCTGGACTGGATCGCCGTGCCGAAGTTCGGCATGTTGACGGCCCGTTGGAAGTTGTCGAAGGTGATCGACGAGGGCCACAGGGTCTGGTCGTAACTGCGGATCTCGGCGTTGGGCCGCAGTGCGCTGATGACCAGCCAGTACACCGGGAAGGCCATGGCGACGAAGGCCAGCAGCCCCACGACGTTGAAGACCGTCCGGTGCTTCTTGCGGTCGGGTCGCAGGACTTGGGGCGTCACCTGGGGCGTCACCTTGGCCGTCACCTGGGTGGTGGAGACGCTCACTCGACCTCTCCGATCTTGAGCAGCTGGCGCAGGTAGTACACGGCGACTCCGGACAGCAGCAGGACCGTGATGAGGGAGATCGCCGCGCCCTGGCTGAAGGAGTTGGACTCGAAGGCCTTCTCGAAGGAGTAGAGGCCGAGGAGCGCGTACTCCGGTTCCGGCTTGTTGCCGCGGATCAGGAAGACCTGGCCGAAGACGTTGAAGTCCCAGATCACCGACAGGGTCGCGACCATCTGGAAGACCGGCTTGATGACCGGCCAGGTGACGTAGCGGAATACGCCGCCGGTGCCGGCGCCGTCGAGGGACGCGGCCTCTTCGAGCTCCTGCGGGACCTGGGTGAGCGCGGCGTACAACGTGATGGTGACGAAGGGGACGGCGCCCCAGACCACGACGGCGCCGATGATGGTGAAGCCCTGGGTGGAGTCGAGGAACCAGTTGTGGCCCTGGAAGTCCAGGCCGAGGTACTTGCTCAGGACCATGTTCAGTACGCCGTAGTCGGAGTCGGCGAACCAGCGGAAGATCGAGGTCGCCACGAGCAGCGGCATCGACCAGGCCGCGATGAGCGCCGCCGTCAGCATCAGCCGCGCCCAGGTGGACATGCGCTGCATGACCATGGCGAGACCGAGGCCGATCACCATGGTGGAGACCACGCAGGCGGCCATGAAGACGATCGTGCGTACGACGACGGCCCAGAACTCGCCGTCGCCGAGGATTTCGGTGAACTGGTCGAATCCCACCCACGGGGCGGCTTCCCCGGTCCACAGCTCGCGGCGGCCCACGTCCTGGAAGGACATGATCACCGTCTTGGCGAGCGGCCAGAGGAAGACGGCGGCGATCGCGACGAACGCGGGGGCTATGAGGAGGTACGGCAGCAGGGCGCCGGCCTTCCGCGGCCTGCGTCCCGGGGCCTGCTTCACGGTTGCCGGGGGGTCTGCTGCCCGCTTGTCCGGCCGGGGGTCCGGGGGTGGCGCCCCGGGAGATTGCAGCATGTCGGCGGCACTCAATGTGCTGGCCTTCCGTTCGGACCGGGTACCGGAGTACGGGGGCGGCGGATCCCGGAGGAACAGGAACCGCCACCCCCGTCAGCGATCAAGGAACTCTGAGACCCTGGGTCGCTGGCTCAGGACTCTTCGTTGATCAGCTTGTCGATCTCCGCGTCGGCCTTCTTGGTGGCCTCCTCGACCGACTTGCCCTTGATGATGTCGAGCAGCATGACCTCGAGAATTTCCTTCTTCTCGATGGCGGTCCAGTTCGGAGCGATCGGCGTGAACCAGGCGTCGGGGACGGCGTTGGCGATCGGAGCGGTCTCCGGCTTAGCCTTCAGCGGCTCAAGCTGCTTGGTGTTGTTGGGCAGGATGTTCTTGGCGGCGAGGACCTCCTGCGACTTCGCGCTCGTGAACATCGAGATCCACTCCTCGCCGAGGTCCTGGACCTTGGACTTGGAGATGGTGGCGAGGTCGGAGCCGCCGATGAAGGACGGCAGTGCCTTGCCGTCCGGGCCCGGCATACCGGCGACGACGATCTTGTCCTTCAGCTTGGCGTTGCCCTGGGCCTTGGGGTCGATCACGCTGCCGGCTTCCCAGCCGTTGCCGTAGAGAAGAGCGGTCTTCTCGTTGGCCATGACGTTGGCGTGGTCCTGCTCGTCCTTGGTCTTGTCGCCGTTGTTGTACTTCTCGACCAGGTCCGTGAAGTGCTTGATGCCCTTCTGCGCCTCGGGGGTGGAGAGCGTGGACTTCCACTCCTTCGCGCTCTCGTCGTACTTGGCTATCTGGCCGCCGTACGCGGCGACGTACGACATGGCGGCGTACCAGTAGCGGCCCGGCAGGTAGAGCGGCGAGAACGCCTTGTCCTTGCCGTACTTCTTGCCGACCTTGTCCAGGGCCTTGGTCAGCTCCGCCTCGGTCTCGGGGAGCTTGTCCGAGCCGGTGCCGGCCTTGAACATGTCCTTGTTGTAGAGCGCGACGCGCGCACCCGCGTAGTACGGGACGCAGTACTGCTTGCCCTCGAAGGAACAGGTGTCCTTGAGGCCCTTGATCCAGGTGTCCGAGTTCTCGTACTTCTTCGGGTCGATCTCGCCGAGAGCGCCGTTGAGGATGTACGTCATCGTCTCGGTGTTGCCGAGCTCGACCACGTCCGGGAACTTGTCACCGGCGAGCGCGGCGTCCAGCTTCTTGGCCTTGTCGCCCCACTGCTGGTACTGGACGTTGACCTTTGCCTTCGGGTACTTCGCCGTGAACTGGGCGTTGACGTCCTTGACGAGCTCCGGCCAGGTGCTCTGAGCGTCGACCATCAGCCAGACGGTGAGCGTCTCGTTGCGCTCCTTGGGGTCCTTGGAAGCGTTGGAGTCTCCGGAACCACACGCCGCGACCGAAGCCATCATGGCCGTCGCACCAATTGCCGCGATGAGCTTGCGCTTCACGCCACCCTCCTCAGGGATGCAAGAGAATCCCCACACCGCCCGGGAGTTGCGTCGGATCGCGGCTCGGAAATCCGTCTCGGAAACCAAGTCGCTGCGCAGGGATCGCCCGTGGGGCTGGGACCTGGCCTTAAATGGTTTAGACCAGTACCGGGAGCTTGGCCTAGACCTTTAGGGGTGTCAAGGGTGTATAAGAAGGGCTCTCGCGTCCGTTATCGGACCGACACCTGAGCAAGACTTGGACAGGGACAACGGCCGACGGCGAGGCCGTGCCACCATGTGAGCCGCGACAGTCGGAGGAGCCGGTGACGGCAGCAGCACAGAAGTCGGGAAGGCGGGTCATGGCCACGGACGGGGGCGGTACGGAGACCGAGGGCGGGGCGGCGGCAAGCCGTACCGCGCGCGTGCCCAAGTACTACCGGCTCAAGCGGCATTTGCTGGACATGACGGAGACCATGCCGCCCGGGACCCCGGTCCCGCCGGAGCGGACCCTGGCCGCCGAGTTCGACACCTCTCGTACGACGGTGCGCCAGGCGCTCCAGGAGCTGGTCGTCGAGGGCCGGCTGGAGCGCATCCAGGGCAAGGGCACCTTCGTGGCCAAGCCGAAGGTCTCGCAGGCGCTGCAACTGACGTCGTACACCGAGGACATGCGGGCACAGGGCCTGGAGCCCACCTCCCAGCTCCTGGACATCGGTTACGTCACGGCCGACGACACCCTGGCCGGCCTGCTCGACATCTCGCCGGGCGGGCGGGTCCTGCGGATCGAGCGGCTGCGGCTCGCGAGCGGCGAGCCGATGGCCATCGAGACGACGCACCTGTCGGCGAAGCGCTTCCCGGCGCTGCGCCGCTCGCTCGTCAAGTACACCTCGCTCTACACGGCGCTGGCGGAGGTGTACGACGTACGCCTGGCGGAGGCCGAGGAGACGATCGAGACGTCGCTGGCCACCCCGCGCGAGGCGGGACTGCTCGGTACGGACGTGGGCCTGCCGATGCTGATGCTGTCCCGGCACTCGATCGACGGGAACGGCGAGCCGGTGGAGTGGGTGCGTTCGGTGTACCGGGGCGACCGCTACAAGTTCGTGGCGAACCTGAAGCGGCCGGCGACGGACTGACGCGGCGGCCGGCCCCGAGCGGCCGGGGGTCCGGGGGTTGCCCCCCGGGACAGCACAGCGTGGCGAACCTGAAGCGGCCGGCGACGGACTGACGGACTGACGTACGACTCTGGTACGGCCCTGACCTGCGGTGGTCGGGCCGTGTCCGTACCGATATGCGGACAGGGGGTTACGGACGGCGGTCACAGGACCTAGATTTCGCGCACGTTACGAGAAAGATCGCGCGAGGGGACGGATCGTCATGCCGGAGTCGCAGTCGACAACGCCAGCCCAGAGACAACGGGCCCTGTCCCCGAAGTCCATAGCCATATGGGCCTCGGTGGCCCTCGTCGGCGCCATAGCGTGGGCCGTACTCGCCCTCTCGCGCGGTGAAGAGGTCTCCGCCGCGTGGATGCTGGCGGCGGCCCTCGGCTCGTACGCCATCGCGTACCGCTTCTACTCGCGGTTCATCGCCAACCGGGTCCTGAAAGTCGACAAGAACCGGGCCACACCCGCCGAGCGGCTCGACAACGGTGTCGACTTCCACCCCACCGACCGCCGCGTCCTGTTCGGCCACCACTTCGCCGCCATCGCGGGCGCGGGCCCGCTGGTCGGTCCCGTACTCGCCGCGCAGATGGGCTACCTGCCCGGCACGATCTGGATCATCGTCGGCGTCATCCTCGCCGGCGCGGTCCAGGACATGGTGACGCTCTTCTTCTCCACCCGCCGCGACGGCCGTTCGCTCGGCCAGATGGCGCGTGACGAGATCGGGCCTTTCGGCGGCGCGGCGGCGCTCGTCGCCGTCTTCGCCATCATGATCATCCTGCTCGCGGTGCTCGCACTCGTCATCGTGAACGCGCTCGCGCACTCACCGTGGGGCGTCTTCTCCATCGGCATGACGATCCCGATCGCCCTCTTCATGGGCGTCTACCTGCGCACGCTGCGCCCCGGCCGCGTCAGCGAGGTCTCGATCATCGGCGTCGCGCTGCTGCTGCTCGCGATCGTCTCGGGCGGCTGGGTCGCGGAGTCGTCGTGGGCGGACACGTTCACGCTGGAGCCGGGCACGCTCGTCATCTGGATGATCGTGTACGGCTTCCTGGCGTCCGTCCTCCCGGTGTGGCTGCTCCTCGCCCCGCGCGACTACCTCTCCACTTTCATGAAGGTCGGCACGATCGGCCTGCTCGCGCTGGGCGTCTTCATCGCCCTCCCGACGATGAAGATGCCCGCGGTGACGGAATTCGCGACCAGCGGCACCGGGCCGGTCTTCGCGGGCTCGATGTTCCCGTTCGTCTTCATCACCATCGCGTGCGGCGCGCTCTCCGGCTTCCACTCCCTGGTCTCTTCGGGCACCACGCCGAAGATGGTCCAGAAGGAGACGCAGATCCGGATGATCGGTTACGGCGCGATGCTGACCGAGTCGTTCGTCGCGGTGATGGCGATGATCACGGCATCGATCATCGACCCCGGCCTGTACTTCGCCATCAACTCGCCGCTGGGCGTGATCGGGGACAACGTCCAGGCGGCGTCCCAGGCGGTCACCAACCTCGGTTTCTCCATCTCGCCCGAGGCACTGGCCCAGGCGGCGAAGGACGTCGAGGAGCAAAGCCTGCTGTCGCGCACCGGTGGCGCGCCGACGTTCGCGCTCGGCATGGCGGAGATCTTCTCGGCGGTCGTCGGCGGCACGGCCATGAAGGCGTTCTGGTACCACTTCGCGATCATGTTCGAGGCGCTGTTCATCCTCACCACGGTGGACGCCGGAACCCGCGTCGGGCGCTTCATGCTCCAGGACACGCTCGGCAACGTCTACAAGCCGTTCCGCCAGGTCAGCTGGAAGCCTGGCGTCTGGTTCGCCAGCGCGGTCGTCGTGGGCGGCTGGGGCTACTTCCTGTGGGTCGGCGTGCACGACCCGCTGGGCGGCATCAACCAGCTCTTCCCGCTGTTCGGCATCGCGAACCAGCTGCTGGCCGCGGTCGCACTGGCCGTCTGCACGACCCTCCTGGTCAAGTCCGGCCGCCTGAAGTGGGCGTGGGTCACGGCGGTCCCGCTCGCCTGGGACGTGGCGGTCACGCTCACCGCGAGCTGGCAGAAGATCTTCTCGGACGACGTGAAGGTCGGCTTCTTCGCGCAGCGCGACAAGTACCAGGCGGGCATCGACTCGGGCCAGGTGCTGCCGCCCGCCAAGAACATGGACCAGATGCACACCGTCGTCACCAACTCGACGGTCGACGGCGTGCTGTGCGCGCTCTTCGCGACCCTCATCGTGGTGGTGCTCGCGGACGCCGGCCGGGTCTGCTTCAAGGCGATCCGCGACCCGGAGAGCGTGAAGCTGCACGAAGCGCCGTACGTCGAGTCCAAGCTGGTCGCCCCCGCGTCGATCATCGCGACGAAGGAGGAGAAGGCCGAGCTGGTCGCGGCGGGTGTCCGACCGGAGGGCGGCAACAGCAAGGAGACGGCGCCGACCGGGACGGGGACGTCCGCATGACCCTGACGGACGTACGGCGCGCGGCGGGCCGGATCCGCTGGTACGTCCGCGAGTTGACCGGCGAGTCGGCGTACGACCGGTACGTCGCCCACACGAGGTCCTGCGACCCCGGGGCGCCGGTCATGACCCGGCGCGAGTTCGAACGCAGCCGCACGGACGCCCGCGAGGCAGACCCCCGCGAGGGCTTCCGCTGCTGCTGAACGGTTCGTACGGGCCGCCGCGCCCCCTTCGGGGGATGCGGCGGCCCGTCGCCGTCAGCGCACCCACTCCTTCAGGGCTTCGGTCTCCAGGGTGATTTCCACCGGGCCGGGCAGCGCCACGGGCTTCCCGAACGGGACGGTGTGCGCGTTCTCGTACCGGACGCCGTCGGGCTCGCTGTAGACGGTCACCTCGCAGGTGTCCCGGTCGATCAGCAGGTAGACCGGAATGCCGGTCTGGGCGTAGGCACGCGGCTTTTCCACCCGGTCGCGCTGGTCGGTGTCGGTGTCGTACGACGTGACCTCGACGACCATCAGCACGTCATCGGGATCGGCGTACTCGCCCTGGCCGACAAAGGCGCCGCTGGGCGCCAGCGAACCGTCGGGCCGGGCACGGCCCTTCCGGTATGCCTGCACCTTCAGTCCCTGGTCCGGATAGAGCCACAGCTCGGGCCGCGACTGCAGGCAGATGCGCGTCAGCCACTGAATGGTCCGTCCGTGGTCTCGTCCGGCCAACCCCTGCTCTTCAGCCTCCCGTCGATGAGCTCCAGCCGCACGCCCTCGGTCGTGCGGGCCAGTATGCGCGTGGCCTCGTCGAACTCTTCGGGGAGCAGGTGGGGCCGGTCGGCGATGGCTGCCATATGGCGTACCTCCTTGTGTTCACGACGATATCGGCACGCTGTGACAGCGCCTTACCTCTTCTCGTGGGACACAACATGTGGGGGCTGCATCATCCAACCGCCCCCACATGTATGCTCATGCTCGCTGTCGCCGCAGGGGAATCCGGTGCGAATCCGGAACTGTCCCGCAACGGTGTGACTGGTGCGCTTTTGCGCACCCAGGAGTCCGAACACCTGCCGACGGCGTATCCGGCTCGACCGAACCGGATACCGACACGTCCGGGCCTCGCGGTTGGGCCGGTGGACGCTACGCGGTGTGCCGCCCTTCAGGGGTGACGTGTGCCCGTACGCCCCCCTCTCCCCCCGCCGGCCCCGAGCCGAGCGAGGGAGAGCACCCCGTGACCATCGCGCCAGCCGATCCGGCAACTGCCACGGAATCGACGGAGTCGGTCCAGTCGCCAGAGGGAGCCGGGACCGCACTCCTGCGGACCCTGACCGACCTCACCGCCGACCTCCCCGACACCGACCCGGGCAGAGTCGCCGCAGCCGCCCTCCGCGGCCGCAACGCGGCGTCGGACGCGGCGGAGCTCCGGGGTCTCGCCACCGACGCCGCCGCCGGGCTCATCTCCGAGGACCCGGCGTACTCCCGCCTCGCGGCCCGCCTCCTGACCCGCACGATCCGGGACGAGGCGGCGACCCAGGGCGTCCGTACCTTCTCCGATTCGGTCTCCGTCGGGCACCGCGAGGGCCTGATCGCCGACCGTACGGCCGACTTCGTGACCGCCCACGCGGCCCGCCTCGACGCCCTCGTCGATACCGCCGCCGACGACCGCTTCGGCTACTTCGGCCTGCGTACGGTGTACAGCCGCTACCTCCTGCGCCACCCGATCACCCGTCAGGTGATCGAGACCCCGCAGCACTTCATGCTGCGCGTCGCGTCCGGCCTGGCGAAGGACAACTCCCCCGCCGCCGCCGACGAGGTCGCCGCGCTGTACCGCCTGATGAGCCACCTCGACTACCTGCCGTCGTCGCCGACGCTCTTCAACTCCGGTACGCGACACCCGCAGATGTCCTCCTGCTACCTGCTGGACTCCCCGCTCGACGAGCTCGACTCGATCTACGGCCGCTACCACGAGGTCGCCCGGCTCTCGAAGCACGCCGGCGGCATCGGTCTCTCGTACTCCCGCATCCGCGCCCGCGGCTCCCTGATCCGCGGCACGAACGGCCACTCCAACGGCATCGTGCCCTTCCTGCGCACCCTCGACTCGTCGGTCGCCGCCGTAAACCAGGGCGGCCGCCGCAAGGGCGCGGCCTGCGTCTACCTGGAGACGTGGCACGCGGACATCGAGGAGTTCCTGGAGCTGCGCGACAACACGGGTGAGGAGGCGCGGCGTACGCACAACCTGAACCTCGCGCACTGGATCCCCGACGAGTTCATGCGCCGCGTCGACGCGGACGCCGACTGGTCGCTGTTCTCGCCCTCCGACGTTCCCGAGCTCGTCGACCTGTGGGGCGACGCGTTCGACGCGGCGTACCGCAAGGCGGAGGCGGACGGCCTGGCCCGTACGACCATTCCCGCGCGCCAGCTGTACGGCCGGATGATGCGCACCCTGGCGCAGACCGGGAACGGCTGGATGACGTTCAAGGACGCGTCGAACCGTACGGCGAACCAGACGGCCGAACCCGGCTCCGTGGTCCACTCCTCGAACCTCTGCACCGAGATCCTCGAAGTGACGGACGACGGCGAAACAGCCGTCTGCAACCTCGGTTCCGTCAACCTCGGTTCGTTCGTTCTCGGGAACGGCGAAATCGACTGGGAGCGGCTGGACGAGACCGTCCGTACGGCCGTCACCTTCCTCGACCGCGTGGTCGACATCAACTTCTACCCGACCGAGCAGGCCGGCCGCTCCAACGCCAAGTGGCGCCCGGTGGGCCTGGGCGCGATGGGTCTCCAGGACGTCTTCTTCAAGCTGCGCCTGCCCTTCGACTCCCCCGAGGCACTGGCCCTCTCCACGAAGATCGCCGAGCGCATCATGCTCGCCGCGTACGAGGCGTCCTGCGACCTCGCCGAGGTCAGCGGCCCGCTCCCGGCCTGGGAGAAGACCCGCACGGCCCGCGGTGTCCTGCACCCCGACCACTACGGCGTCGAGGTCACCTGGCCGGAGCGGTGGGACGCGCTGCGCGCCCGTATCGCCAAGACCGGAATGCGCAACTCCCTCCTGCTCGCGATCGCGCCGACCGCGACCATCGCGTCGATCGCGGGCGTGTACGAGTGCATCGAGCCGCAGGTCTCCAACCTCTTCAAGCGCGAGACGCTCAGCGGTGAATTCCTCCAGGTCAACGCCTACTTGGTGGAGGACCTGAAGAAGCTCGGCGTGTGGGACGCCCAGTCCCGCGAGGCGCTGCGCGAGTCCAGCGGCTCCGTCCAGGGCTTCAGCTGGATCCCGGAAGAGGTACGAGCCCTCTACCGCACCGCGTGGGAGATCCCGCAGCGCGGCCTGATCGACATGGCGGCGGCCCGTACGCCGTACCTCGACCAGTCGCAGTCGCTGAACCTCTTCCTGGAGACGCCGACGATCGGGAAGCTCTCCTCGATGTACGCGTACGCGTGGAAGAAGGGGCTGAAGACGACGTACTACCTGCGCTCACGCCCCGCGACGCGCATCGCCCGCGCGGCCGGCTCCGGCGCGACCGCTGCCGCCGCTCCCTCAGCCCCCATCCCCGTGCAGCAGGCCGCCGCTCCCGACGCGGACGCGATCGCCTGCTCCCTTGAGAACCCCGAGTCCTGCGAGGCGTGCCAGTAATCATGAGCGAAAAGAACCTTCTCGACCCGGGCTTCGAGCTGACCCTGCGCCCCATGCGCTACCCGGACTTCTACGAGCGCTACCGGGACGCGATCAAGAACACCTGGACGGTGGAGGAGGTGGACCTCCACTCGGACGTCACCGACCTCGCCAAGCTCTCACCCGGTGAGCAGCACATGATCGGCCGGCTGGTCGCGTTCTTCGCGACGGGCGACTCGATCGTCTCCAACAACCTGGTGCTGACGCTCTACAAGCACATCAACTCCCCCGAGGCGCGTCTCTACCTCTCGCGCCAGCTCTTCGAAGAAGCGGTACACGTCCAGTTCTACTTGACCCTTCTGGACACCTACCTCCCCGACCCGGACGACCGCGCGGCGGCGTTCGACGCGGTGGAGGAGATCCCGTCGATCCGCGAGAAGGCGCAGTTCTGCTTCAAGTGGATGGACTCGGTCGAGAAGATCGACCGGCTGGAGACGAAGGCCGACCGCCGCCGCTTCCTGCTGAACCTGATCTGCTTCGCGGCGTGCATCGAGGGGCTGTTCTTCTACGGTGCGTTCGCGTACGTGTACTGGTTCCGCTCCCGCGGCCTGCTGCACGGCCTGGCGACGGGCACCAACTGGGTGTTCCGGGACGAGACCATGCACATGAACTTCGCGTTCGAGGTCGTGGACACCGTCCGCAAGGAGGAGCCGGAGCTCTTCGACGACGCCCTCCAGCAGCAGGTCACGGACATGCTGAAGGAGGCCGTCGAGGCGGAGCTGCAGTTCGGCCGCGATCTGTGCGGTGAGGGCCTGCCCGGCATGAACACCGAGTCGATGCGCGAGTACCTCCAGTGCGTCGCCGACCAGCGCCTGGAGCGCCTCGGTTTCGCCCCGGTGTACGGCTCGCAGAACCCGTTCTCCTTCATGGAGCTCCAGGGCGTCCAGGAGCTGACAAACTTCTTCGAGCGCCGCCCGTCGGCGTACCAGGTCGCGGTCGAGGGCTCGGTCGCCTTCGACGACGACTTCTAAGCCGCGAGCGGGCGGTCGCGCCTGGCGTCGTGGAGGATCGTGCCCCACCAGAGAAGCTGGTCGAGCATGACCTTCGCGGCGCCGTTCGGCTCCTCGGGGTTCTTCAAGGTCCCGTCGGGGCTGAAGAGCTCGTAGTACCGGGGGAACGAGACGTAGTCGCGGACCGTGTGGGCGTGCAGCTCGTTGAAGACCTGGCGGAGTTGCTCGATGGCCAGGAGACCGCCGCTGCCGCCGCTGTAGCCCACGAAGCCGATCGGCTTGGCCTGCCACTCCGTGTAATGCCAGTCGATAGCGGCCTTCAGCGAGGCCGGGAAGCTGCGGTTGTAGTCCGGCGTCAGTACGACGACCGCGTCGGCGGCGGCGAGCCGGCGGGTGAGCGGCTCCATGCTCGCGGGGCGGGGCAGGTCGGGCTCCATCGCCGGCGGTACGGCCGGCAGCTCCAGCGGGAGCGGTGTGTCCGCCAGGTCGATGAGGTCTACGTTGAACCGCCCGTGCCGCTGGGCCTGTTCGACGAACCAATCGGCTACGACCGGGGCGAACCGGCCCTCCCTGACGCTTCCGACGATCACCGCGAGGTTGAGGGGGGTCTCGGTGTGAGTGGGCATGGCTGTGCTCCTTGTCCGGCGTACGAAGAGTGGGAGCGACCCGTCGGGGTCACGTCCATCAATCTGCCGGGCGGAGCCATGACCAGGAAGGCCGGGCCGGGACTGGTAGTGGCAGGGCCACGATCCGTGTCGTACCCCGGTGTTACGTTCGGCGGGTGAGCGACAACGAGCTGGGCCTCTTCCTGCGCATCCGCCGCGAAGCCGTCACACCTGCCGAGGTGGGACTGCCCACCGGAGCCCGCCGCCGCACACCGGGCCTGCGCCGCTCCGAGCTGGCCACGCTCGCGGGCGTCAGTGTCGAATACGTGACGCGTCTGGAGCAGGGGCGCGACCGCCGGCCCTCCCCGCAGGTGCTGTCCGCGCTGGCTGACGCGCTGCGGCTGGCCCCCAGCGAGCGCATCCACCTGCACCGCCTCACCAAGGGGGCGGACGCGGGGTTCAACTGCATGGGCGGTGCGTCACCCGTCCGTACGGTGCGCCCCACCGTGCGGGCCCTGCTCGACCGCCTCGAACCCGCTCCGGCCGTACTGATCAACCGGATGAGCGAGATCCTGGCCTGGACCGAGGGTTACGAGCGGCTGGCGGGCCCGGTCGGCCTGCTGGACGGCAGCCCGCCGAACCTCGCCCGCTTCGTGTTCACCGACCCCCGGGCGCGCACGGCGTACCCCGACTGGGACCACGCCGCCGACGAGCAGGTCGCGGCCCTCAAACAGGGACCGTTCCGGGCGGACCGCCATGTGGCCCTGCTCGCCGACGAGTTGAGCGTGACCGTCGGCCCGGAGTTCACCGGGCGCGTGGGCACCGTGCCCGGCCTCCCGAAGTCCAGCGGCGTCACGCGGTTCGCACACCCCGATGCCGGTGAGCTGAGGCTGGCGTACGAGACGCTCGAACTGCCCGCGGACGACGACCTGCGGCTGATCGTTCACCTGCCGGCCGACGACAGCACGGCGGCCGCGCTGGACCGCCTCGCCGGCCGCCGGCCGGGCGCGCTGCGGGCGGTTTCGAGCTGAGGTGACCGGCGGGGGTTTTCGGCATCGCGCAGTTGCCGGTCGATCCGGCGCTCCCTGGCGTGGCCGATGAACGACGGGAGGGTGAGGAGGACGAAGAGGGACAGGACGGTCAGGTAGTTCAAGAAGGTCTCCATGGCCTCCACTCTGGTCTTCCCGGCCAAGAAAAGTCAGTGGCAGGACTGTCATGAAACATCGAATTACTGCCACACTGGCCGCATGCTGAAAAACGTGGCCGTAGCGCTCGTCGACGGAGTCAACCCCTTCGAACTCGGCGTGGTCTGCGAGGTGTTCGGGATGGACCGGAGCGATCAGGGGCTGCCGGTCTACGACTTCGCGGTCTGCGCCGCCGAACCGGGCCCGATCGCCGCCCGTTCCGGCGCCTTCTCCATCTCCGTACCGCACGGACTCGACCGGCTGGACAGCGCCGATCTCATCGCCATCCCCGCCGACCAGCACTGCGAGGCCCGTACCTACCCCGAGCCGCTGCTCGACGCCCTGCGCCGGGCCGTCGACCGCGGGGCCCGCGTGCTCAGCGTCTGCTCGGGCGCGTTCGTGCTCGGCGCGGCGGGGCTGCTGGACGGCCGCCGCTGCACGACCCACTGGCGGCACTCCGCGGAGCTGGCCCGCCGCCATCCGCGGGCCAAGGTCGAGCCCGATGTGCTGTACGTCGACGAGGGCTCGGTCATCACGTCGGCCGGGACCGCCGCCGGCATCGACGCCTGCCTGCATCTCATCCGCCAGGAGCACGGGTCCGAGGTCGCCAACACCATCGCCCGCCGCATGGTCGTCCCGCCGCACCGCGACGGCGGCCAGGCGCAGTACATCGAGCGTCCGCTGACGCACGTGCGCTGCGACACGGTGGGCGGGGTGCTGGCCTGGATGGAGCGGCACCTGGACCAGGAGATGACCGTGGAGCAGCTGGCGGACCGGGCGCACATGGCGCCCCGCACGTTCGCGCGGCGCTTTCTCCAGGAGACGGGCACGACGCCGTACCGCTGGCTGCTGCGTCAGCGGGTGCTGCTGGCGCAGGAGTTGCTGGAGGCGACGGACGACACGGTGGACGCGATCGCGGGGCGCGCGGGGTTCGGGAACGCGGCCGCGCTGCGTCATCAGTTCGTACGGTCACTGGGGACGACGCCGAACGCGTACCGGCGTACGTTCCGGGGGCCGGCGCTGGCCGCGTAGGGCCGTGGCCGGACCCCCGGAAGCCGGCTCAGGAGACGCCGCAGCTGGACGCCGACCAGAAGCGGCTCGCGCGGTGGTCCACGTGGGTGTGGTCGCTGTGTCCCGGGTAGCCCGGGCCGAGGATGCCGTTGAAGCCGTGGTTACGGGCCTGCTTGGCCAGGGTGCACAGGGAGTGCGGGCCGGCTCCGAGGTCGGCGGCGTCGCCGTACAGGTGGCGGCTGCTCGACGCCCCGCCGACCGCGTCGTTGCACGCGTGCGAGCGGAAGCCGCTGGTGACGGTGATCGGCTGGTCACCCAGCGCGTGCCGCAGCGCCTCCAGCTTCCACATGGTGCGCAGGGCGTTGGACTTGGCGGTGGCGGCGCTCACCGCGCCGCCCTCCCAGGTGCTGTTGCAGTCGTTGAGTTCGGCGTAGGTGAAGTGGACGGGCGTGCAGTCGTCGTCCTGGAGGGCGTAGAGCTTGCTGAAGGTGGCCGATCCCGCGACGCCGTCCGCCGGGAGCCCGTACGCGGACTGGAAGCGCTTGACGGCGGCGGTGGTCGCGGGGCCGTAGTCGCCGTCGATGGCGAGCACCGCACCGTATCCGGGGTAGCCGCCCAGCCGGATCTGGAGCTGGGTGACGTCGCCTCCGGTGGCGCCCTGGGACAGGGTGCGGGACCACGTGTAGCAGCCGTCGGCCTGCGCGGTGCCGGCGGTGGCGACCGTACCGGCCAAGGCGGCAACCATGAGCATGACAAGACAGAGGATGGATCTCGCCGTACGTCGGAGCATTGGACCTCCATGCCGAGGAGCGGAGGAGCGGGGGCAAGCCCGAGACTGACGCGCCGCTGGACGCGCGTCAACAGGGCGGCTGCCAGGGTCATTTGTCGGACCAATGGCAGTCGCCCTGTTGACGACGGCGGAAAGATCAGTCGTTCGGGACGGTCTCGTAGCGGGGAGTGCCCTCGGCCATCTGCTTCAGCGCGTCCTTGCGGTCGCGCTTCGAGAGGCGGTCGATGTACAGGTAGCCGTACAGGTGGTCCGTCTCGTGCTGGAGGCACCGCGCGAAGTAACCGGTGCCGCGCACCTTGATCGGGTTGCCCTGGGCGTCCTGGCCGCGCACCACCGCGTAGTCGGGGCGGGCCAGTTCGGCGTACGCCGTCGGAACGGACAGGCAGCCCTCGTTGGCCTCGTCGAGCTGGCGCTGCTCCTGCGGAAGCTCTTCCAGGACCGGGTTGCAGACCACGCCGACGTGGCGCACGCCGTCGTCGTCCGGGCAGTCGTACACGAAGACCTTGAGGTCGACACCGATCTGGTTGGCGGCCAGGCCGACGCCCTCGGCCGCGCGCTGGCTGGCGAACATGTCGTCGATCAGCGCGGCGAGCTTGTCGTCGAACTCCGTGACGTCCTTGCACTCCTTGTGGAGGACCGGGTTCCCGACGACGGTGATGGGGCGGGCGGTGCCGCGCTCGCGGTACGCCTGCTCGCGCTCCTCGGTGTTCTCCGTGTCCACGACGAACCCGTCGTTGATGACCTGCTGGTCCGTCTGGTCCGTCTCCTGCTGCGACATGTCCGCCGTACGCCTTCCTCAAAAACCCCGAAAACTTCATCCAATGCCCGTACAGCCTACGGCCAGGCTTCAGCAGACTTCTTCGAGATCCCGCCACTCACGGCTGTCGGGGCTGTCGGCGACCCACCCGTCGAGCAGCCCCCGCACCAGCCCCGCCGGCGCCGCGATGCCGCACTCGCGCTCCGGCAGCCACAGCTCACCGGCGGTGCGGTGGCCGAGCGGCCCCGGATGGCCGGGCTCGCTGTGGTCGTGCGGGTCGAGGTGCTCGCCGTCGCCCTCGTCGCTGGGCATCTGCGACTCGGAGCAGGACCGGCACAGCAGCCGTACGGACGAGGACCAGTCCTCGGCGGCGAACCCCGCGTCGGCGGCCAGCCGCTCAAGGGCGTCCCGGTCGGACTCGGTGGCGGCCTCCAGCAGCACCACCCACGTCGGCACCGGCGAGGGAGCCCACAGCTCGATCTCGTCGAATACGGGGAACGACGGACCGGCGGCGGTGACGCGCTCGCCGTGCGGTACGCCGTCGTGCAGGACGACCTCACCCCAGCGCCGCCCGGAAGACGGCAGCGGAATAGACAGCACCTCTATCCGGGCCGGGTCGAGCCTGCGGCCCCACACCACCTCGGCCTCACCCTCCGGCGAGAGACGGACGGCGGCGCTGCCCAGCTCCATGCCGTGCGGCTCGCCGCTCTCGGTGGGCTCGCCGGGCACCTTGAGGCCGTACGCCTGCCAGGCGCGGCGCGCCAGCGGCCAGTCCTGGAGGGCGGTGGCCGCGATGCCGACGTTCCACCAGTCCGGGGCGCCGGTCTCCCGGTCGAGGAGGGCGACGGCGCGCAGCCCGGCGGAGCGTGCCTGCTCCCAGTCGTGCCGGAACTTGTGCAGCAGCGCGAGATTGAACCAGGACTCGGACAACCACGGCTCCAGGTCCGCCGCGCGTGTCAGCAGCGCTCCCGCATCCTCGTACCGACCGTCACCGATCAGCGTGAACGCGCGGTCGGTGGCCTGCCGCCACGAGGCGGATGGCCGATGCCGTACCTTCCCGAAGATCTTCACGATTCCCGCCTGTCCCGCCTGCCGGTCGCTGAAGGTCAGTCCCCCCGGACGCCCTCTTCTTCCTCTTCTTCGCATCCAACCATGCCGGGTCACAGGGCCGCTCATTACCCATGGGTTACCCAGGTGGGGACGGGGTCAGACCGCCCCGGGACAGGACACGCGCCAGGGATTCCACGACCTCGGGCTGATAGTCGCGGCCGGTGCCGAGGCGCAACTGCTCCAGGGCGCTGAGCGGCCCGCCCAGTCCACCCCCGCTTTCCCCCGACAGATCGTCGTATGCATTGACGGCGCGGACGATCCTGGCGGAAAGCGGCTGCTCCCGGTACGGGTCCGCCTGCCGCTCCACGACCACGGCAACCTCGGCGGGGACTCCGGTCTGGCGTACGACCGCTCCCCCGAGGAGTGCGATACGCCGCTGCTCGGCGGCCGGGAGGGAGGCGGTGGCTCCTCCCTGCACCGGGTCGAGGAGGGAGAGCTGGCCGATGTCGTGCATGAGGGCGGCGTACTCCAGGACAGTGAGGTCCGGCTCGGAAAGCCCCAGCTCACGCCCCACGGCGCGGCTGAGCAGGGCGACGCGGCGGGCGTGCCCGTGGGGCGTGTGTCCGGCGATCTCGGTGGCGCGGGCGAGCGAGGTGATGGTCTGGCGGTACGTCGTACGGACGGCGGCGTACCGGCCGAAGGACAGCTGGGTGAGCAGCAGCGGCACGCAGAAGACGGGCAGCGCCCAGAGCCCGGCGACGGCCACACCGAGCGCCATGACGGCCCCCGTCGCGCAGACGGCCGACCCGATCCCGAGCAGCGCCCGCAGCCCGTCGCGCAGAAGCGGCCCGTACGGGTAGCCGGTGCGGGCGCGGGCCATGGTGGCGGCGAGGACGGCGTCGCAGAGAGCGGTGAGCACAAGGAGGAGCAGGAGAAGGAGTGCGTGGTACGGGCCGTGGCCGACCCACTTTCCCCACAGCCCGGAGTTGTACAGCGGCTGGAAACAGACGGCGGCGAAGGCGACGGTGAGGACACGCCGGGCCACGTGATCGAGGACCGGCCCGTGCCCGGCGGCGATGTGCGGCACCGCGCCGGCGAGGGCGGCCGCGACGACGACGGCGACGACTTGGAGGGCGCCGTGGGTGGTGGGGTGCCCGGCGATCTGGCCGAGCAGGGCGTACGCGAGGGCGCCGGCGGCGCCGAGCGGCGCGGGCTCCCGCTCGGCGGGCAGCGCGGCGGGACTCCCCCGTACGCCCCACCGGGAGAGCTCTCCGACGGTGATGAGTGCACCGAAGGCGAGGGCGATGCCGGGTTCGTCGATCCCGTACCAGAGGGTGTCGCCGAGGGCGTAGACGGCGAGCGCGACGGCGGCGCCGTACACGAGCCACAGGGCAAGCGCAGGCCTCATGCGGCACGCTCCGCGACCGGGGCGCTGCCCCAGACCCCGCTCCTCAAACGCCGGAGGGGCTGGACAGTGCGGCCGCATCCAGCCCGTCCTGCGCTCACCCGGGCCCGCCCGGGTGAGCGTGCCGGGACGCAGCCACGGTGGGCGTCGGATCGTCGCCCGTGCGCGTCGGCGGGACGTTTCCTCTCGGGCCGGACTGTTCGTCCGAAGTGACCTGGGGATGCCAGCCCTGCCGGGCCAGCGCCCGCGCCAACGCCGCCACCATCAGCGGATCGAACTGCGTTCCCGCGCACCGCTCCAGCTCCCGCAGAGCCGTCCCCACCGGCCGCGCCCGCCGGTACGACCGCGTGGACGTCATCGCGTCGAACGCGTCCGCGACAGCGACCACCCTGGCGAACTCCGGGATCTGGCCACCCGCCAGCCCGTACGGATAGCCGCTCCCGTCGAGCCGCTCGTGATGGTGCAGGATCGCCGCCCTCGCCTCCCCGAGGAAACCGATCCCCCGGACCATCTCGTGCCCGTACTCAGGATGCAGCTCGATGACCCGGCGCTCCTCGGGCGTCAGCGGCCCGTCCTTGCGCAGCAACCGTGTCGGGACGCCCAGCTTGCCGACGTCGTGCAGGATCCCGGCGAAGCGCAGCACCTCGATGCGGTCCTCCTCCATGCCGAGCTCGCGCGCGATCATGACCGACGCGCGGCCGACGCGTTCGCTGTGCCCGCGCGTGTACCGGTCCTTGATGTCGACGGCCTGCACGAGGGCGCGGATGGTGGCCTGGTGGGCGGCGCGCTCACGGTGGTACTGCGCGAAGACCCAGCAGGAGATGTACATCGGCAGCAGCACGAAGAGCGCGGCGAGCGGCCCGTACGGACTCCTCCACAGCACGGCCATCATCAGCCCGGCCAGCCCCTGCACACAGTGCGGCGGAACGGACCGCAGCAGCAGCCCACGCCAGGCGGTACGCACGGGCAGCCGTTCGGCGGTGGCGAGGATGCCCCCGTCGAGGGCGGTCAGCACCAGGCAGAAGGCGAGGACGGCGGCCCCGGCGGGCAGCAGGACGTACGGAAAATGGGGCGCGGCCGACGGACCGGCCGCTCCCCCGCCCAGCGACGCACCGCCGTCCAGGAACACGCAGACATGCGCCGCGCACCACGCCGCAAGCGCGAGCTGAGCCGCCCGCCACGCCCGCCGCACCGCGCGCGGCCGCCGCTCGACGTGGCCGACGAGCGCCCCCGGTACGGCGACGAGCGCGGCGGCCGGCGGCGGCAGCAACAGCACAGCGGCGAGCAGCACCGGAAAGAACGAGCCCGCCCCCACCCGCACCGCGCTCACGAGAAACGGCCGGCGCCCGAGCAGCTCGCAGGCGGCGTAGAGCGCGGCAAGCAGCGCGGCTGTCCCCCACGGGGTGCCGGCGCCCGGCAGCAGGGCGGGGAGCGTGCAGCAGGCGGCCGCGAGCAGCGCACACAGGATGTACGCGCGCGCCGCCACCGAAAGGGCTCTCACCAGCTGGCTCCTGTTGTCCCGCGTACACCCGCCACAATTCGTGCGCCAGGCTAGCGAGTGGAGCGGAGCCGGAGACGACGAAGCGGCCGATTAGCACCTTCGAGTGATAATCAGCTGACTTCGCGACAAGCGGTGAGAAGAGGGAACGGCGGGGAGGCTACGCCTCGTTGGCGGCGGCCGGCAGATCGGCGGCGGCCGGGGCCGTGGTCGGCGCGGTGGCCGCAGTCGGCGCGGTCGCCGTAACGTCCTGCTCGGGCACGGCCTGCCCGGACCGGATCAGGTCGATCCGCCCCATGACCTTGGACCGCAGGTCGGCCGGTACGTCGTCACTCCCGCAGCAGCGCTTCACCAGCTTCTTCACGGCCTGTTCGAGACCGTACTTCTCCAGGCACGGGGAGCACTCCTCGAAGTGCTCCTCGAACTTGGTGCAGTCACTGTCGGGCATCTCGTGGTCGAGGAACTCGTAAAGATGATCCAGGACCTCTGAGCAGTCAGTCTCGTGCGGCTCTCCGCAGCTCATGAGCCCGAACCTTTCCCGTCGTTCGACTCTCCGGCACCCGCCGGAACCAGCCCGCGGTCACGCGCGTAGTCCTCGAGCATGCCGCGCAGTTGACGGCGGCCCCGGTGCAGCCGGGACATCACCGTGCCGATGGGTGTTCCCATGATGTCCGCGATCTCCTTGTACGCAAAGCCCTCTACATCCGCGAGGTAGACCGCGATGCGGAACTCCTCGGGAATCGCCTGCAGCGCGGACTTGACGTCCGAGTCGGGCAGGTGGTCGAGCGCCTGCGACTCGGCGGAGCGCAGGCCGGTCGACATGTGCGACTCGGCGCGCGCGAGCTGCCAGTCCTCGATCTCCTCGGCGCCACTGCGCTGAGGCTCCCGCTGCTTCTTCCGGTACGTGTTGATGAAGGTGTTCGTCAGAATGCGGTAGAGCCACGCCTTCAGATTCGTACCTTCACGGAACTGGTGGAAGGACCCGTATGCCTTGGCATACGTCTCCTGCACCAGGTCCTCCGCATCGGCCGGATTGCGCGTCATGCGCAGTGCGGCCGAGTACATCTGGTCGAGGAAGCCCAGGGCGTCGCGCTCGAAACGCGCGTTGCGCTCGACGGTGCTCTCCTCCGCCGCCTGGCCACCGTCGTCGGTCCCTGTGTCGGTCCCAGTGACCGGACCCACCTCCTCCAACGCCGTGGCGGGGCCGAATGCGGACCCGCTCGAATCGGAGGATAGACGACGATCCTGCCCGGCCGCCGCCCGGCGAGGGGCGGTCTTGGCCGCGCTGAGCACCGTCCACTCCAGGTCAGCGGTGTTCGAGCGGCTCGGGCAGATGGTCGATCCCATGCGACGGACTCCCTCTCCACGTACGTGCGGTGTATGTCGACGCACGCAATAACAGAGGTGTCGCGCGCATCATTCCCGCAACCGGTCGATCCAGTTCCCCACGGCGTCCGTGATCGTCTCCACCACCTGGTCCGGGCTGACCCCGGCCTTCTTCGGTACGGCGAATCCGTGATCCCCGTACGGGACCTCCACGAGGTCGTACGCCCCGTCCGGGAACTCCTCGGGCTTCCCGAAGGGATCGTTACCGCCCTGTACGACCAGGGTGGGGACCCCGGCGCCCAGCAGCTCGTCCGCCCTGGACTTCTCGGGCCGCCCCGGCGGGTGCAGGGGGAAGCTCAGCGCGAGTACGGCGTGCGCGCCCAGCTCGACGGCGGTACGGCAGGCGACGCGCGCCCCGGCGCTGCGTCCGCCGGCGATGACGGGCAGCCCGGGCTTGACCAGAGCGGGCCACAGCCCACGCCACCCGGCGTCCAGGGTCTTGGGCGCGGGCGCCACCTTCTTCCCTGCCACCCGCCAGGGCTGCTCCACGAGCGCGACGGTCACTCCGCGCGCGGGCAGCGTGGCCGCCAGCCCCTGAAGATCGCGTGCCTCGATGCCCCCACCGGCCCCATGACTGACGGCCAGCACGACCCACGGTGCGCCGGGCTCGAACCAGGTGATCCGCGCCGCCCCAACCTCGGTATCAACCATCTCACTCTGCGTCACGCCCCCATCCTGCCGGACGGGATCAACCGGCGCCTGCGGCGCTTCGGGAAGGGGCGGGTGGAGGAACAGCGCCGCAGGCACCGCAGCCGCACCGCACCCGCACGCCCCCCAGGGTCAGAACAACGTCTCCACCTCCGGCGCCGCCAGTTCCTCCACCAGCTCCGGCCCGTTGTTGCGGACGTTGCTCACCGCCGTGGTCACCGGATACGCCCGCATCAGCCCACCCGGCGGCGGCGCCAGCAGCGACCGTACGTCCTCGACGTCCGTACGGCCCGGATCCAGCCACGCGTCCCACCGGTCCGGCGTCAGCATCAGCGGCATCCGGGGATGAATATCGGCCAACGATCCCGGCCCGGAGGCCGGCGCCACCGCGAGCGGCGACTTCTCCGCCTCGGTCGTGATGACGGAGCACGTCACCCACCACGCCTGCGGATGCCCCTCCGGCAGCGTCGGGTCGCGCCAGAAGTCGTACAGCCCGGCCATCGCCATGACCGACCCGTCCGTCGGCGTCACGAAGTACGGCTGCTTTCGCGGCCGCTTCTTCTTCCCCTGCTCCTCCAGCTGCCGCTCGCCGGCGCCCGTGACCCACTCGTAGTAACCGTCGGCCGGAACGAGACAGCGCCGCGAGACCAGCAGCTGCCGGAACGACGGCTTCTCGTGCACCGTCTCCGCCCGCGCGTTGATCATCCGCGCCGCGCCCTCGGGTGATTTCGACCACGAGGGTACGAGCCCCCACTTCAGCGTCCTCAGCTGCCGAACCGGACCCTCGTCCCGCGCGTCCTTCACAGGACGCTCCAGAACCACGTGGACTTCCTTCGTGGGAGCCACGTTCCAGTCCGGAGCGAGCGCCTCCTTGGGGTCCCACTTCCGCACACCGAACAGCCCGACGAGATCCTCGGGCCTCCGGCTCGCTGCATACCGTCCGCACATAAGTGCCAGACTGCCACGACTGCCCAGACCTCAAGGAGCCGCCAGGAAAATGGACAGCACCCATCTCGGCGACCTGTGGGACCGCGTGTTCGGTACGCAGCCCGATCCCGGCCAGTGGCTCGTGATCACGACCGCCCTCGTCGCACTCACCGTCGTCGTCCCGCGCGTCATATGGCGGGTGGCGCGCAACGCCATCACCATCGCCCACGAGGGCGGCCACGGCCTGGTCGCCCTGCTCACGGGCCGCAGCCTGGACGGCATACGTCTTCACTCCGACACCAGCGGCCTGACCGTCAGCCGGGGCAAGCCGACCGGCATCGGCATGATCCTCACGGCCGCCACCGGCTACACCGCGCCCTCGCTCCTGGGCGTCGGCGGCGCCTGGCTGCTCGCCGCGAACCACATCACGCTCTTCCTCTGGATCGCGACGGCCCTGCTGCTCGCGATGCTGCTGATGATCCGCAACGCGTACGGCGCCCTGACGGTGATCGTCACCGGCGCGGCCTTCCTCCTTGTCTCCTGGCTGACGACCGCCGAGGTCCAGGCCGCCTTCGCGTACACCGCCGTCTGGTTCATGCTCATCGGCGGTGTCCGTCCCGCCTTCGAGCTCCAGGCCAAGCGCCGTCACGGCGGCGCCCCCGACTCGGACGCCGACCAGCTGTCGCGGCTCACACACGTACCGGCCGTGCTGTGGCTGTTCTTCTTCCACACGGTGTCGGTCTGTGCACTGCTGGGCGGCGGACGCTGGCTGCTCAGGCTGTAATGGCCGTAAGGGCCGAAACGGCTGTCACCACTCGTCAGGCGTCGTCAACAATCAGTTACGACCGGGTTTCGCCACATTTGATCAAGATCCGGGTTCGCCGCGAGCCACTAAAGTGATGGCCATGACCGAAAGCCCCGTGCACCCCGCCCTCTGGCCCGCCCCGCGCGCGGGCGAAGCCGTCGACGCGACCGTCACCGTGCCCGGATCGAAATCGGTCACCAATCGCGCTCTCGTCCTGGCCGCCCTCGCCGCCGAGCCCGGATGGCTTCGCCACCCGCTGCGCTCCCGCGACACGCTGCTGATGGCGGACGCGCTGCGCGCGATGGGCGTCGGCATCGAGGAGACCGTGTCGTCCAGCTCGTCCGCCACGGGCGAGCTCGACGGCTCCGGCGAGGCCTGGCGCGTCATCCCGGCGGGGCTGCACGGCCCGGCCACCGTCGACGTCGGCAACGCCGGCACCGTGATGCGCTTCCTGCCGCCCGTCGCGGCGCTCGCCGACGGCGACATCCGTTTCGACGGCGACCCCCGTTCCTACGAACGCCCGCTCGGCGCCGTCATCGAAGCGCTGCGCACGCTCGGCGCCCGTATCGACGACGACAGCCGCGGCGCGCTCCCCCTGACCGTGCACGGCAGCGGCGCCCTGGACGGTGGAGCGGTCGACATCGACGCGTCCTCGTCCTCGCAGTTCGTGAGCGCGCTCCTGCTGTCCGCCCCGCGCTTCAACCAGGGCGTGGAGGTACGTCACACCGGCGCCACCCTCCCGTCCATGCCGCACATCCTGATGACCGTCGACATGCTGCGCGCGGTCGGCGCCCAGGTGGACACCCCCGAGTCCGGCGGTGAGCCCAACGTCTGGCGGGTCTCCCCCGGCGCCCTGCTCGGCCGCGACCTGACCATCGAGCCCGACCTGTCCAACGCGCAGCCGTTCCTCGCCGCCGCGCTGATCACCGGCGGCCGCGTCACCATCCCCGACTGGCCGGAGCGCACCACCCAGCCGGGCGACGCGCTGCGCGAGATCTTCACCGAGATGGGCGGTTCCTGCGAGCTCACCGAGCAGGGCCTGACGTTCACCGGTACGGGCACGATCCACGGCATCGACGTGGACCTCGGCGACGTCGGCGAGCTGACCCCGGGCATCGCGGCCGTCGCCGCGCTGGCCGACTCCGAGTCCGTACTGCGCGGTGTCGCGCACCTGCGCATGCACGAGACCGACCGGCTGGCCGCTCTCACCCGGGAGATCAACGCGCTCGGCGGCGACGTCACCGAGACCGAGGACGGCCTGCGCATCCGGCCGCGCCGCCTGCACGGCGGGATCTTCCACACGTACCACGACCACCGCATGGCGACCGCGGGCGCGATCATCGGCCTCGCCGTCAAGGACGTACAGATCGAGAACGTGGCGACCACCGCCAAGACACTGCCCGACTTCCCGCAGATGTGGACCGGAATGCTCGACGGAAACTGACGGGGCCTGACGACATGCGCCGCTACGGCAAGAACCCCGACGAAGACGACATCCGGACCCGCCCGAATCCCAAGGGCAACCGGCCTCGTACCCATACCCGCCCCAAGCACGAGGACGCCGTCGAAGGCTTCGTCCTGACCGTCGACCGGGGCCGCATCACCTGCCTCGTCGACGACCGCACGGTCGTCGCGATGAAGGCCCGCGAGCTGGGCCGCAAGTCCGTCGTCGTGGGCGACCGGGTCGCCATCGTCGGCGACCTCACGGGCGACAAGGACACGCTGGCCCGCATCGTCCGCGTCGAGCCGCGCCGCTCGGTGCTGCGCCGCACCGCCGACGACGACGATCCGTTCGAGCGCGTGGTCGTCGCCAACGCCGACCAGCTCGCGATCGTCACGGCCCTGGCCGACCCCGAGCCGCGCCCCCGCATGATCGACCGCTGCCTGGTGGCGGCGTACGACGCCGGGCTCACGCCCCTTCTCGTGCTGACGAAGTCGGACCTGGCCTCGCCGGAGCCGCTGCTCCAGGCGTACCGCCCGCTGGGTGTCCCGTATCTCGTGACCAGTCGCGAGGAGCTGGAGAGCGGGGCGGCGACCGAGCTGGTCCGCGCGCAGCTCGACGACCACGTCACGGCGTTCGTCGGCCACTCGGGTGTCGGAAAGACGACCCTGGTCAACACGCTCGTACCGGAGGAGCGCCGGCGTACCACCGGCGTGGTCAACGCGGTCACGGGCCGCGGCCGGCACACCACCACATCGGCGCTCGCGCTGCCACTGTCGGAAGGGAAGGGCTGGGTGGTCGATACGCCCGGCGTGCGTTCCTTCGGGCTCAACCACGTGGATCCGTCGCGCGTCATCCTCGCCTTCCCCGACCTGGAACCGGGGACGGAGAACTGCCCGCGCGGCTGCAGCCACGACGAGGCGGAGTGCGCGCTGGACCAGTGGGTGGCCGACGGTCACGCCGATCCGGCCAGGCTCGACTCGCTGCGCCGGCTGCTCGCCACCCGGGAGCGACGCGAAGGCGACTGACCGCGTCACGTTTGCCGCCGCCCACTCCTGGTAAGTGCATAATCGCACCAAGTCAGACGAAGCAGTCACCGACACCGGAGGCAACCAACCATGGCGTGGCTGCTGGTGATCGTGGCAGGACTGCTGGAGACCGGTTTCGCGGTGTGCCTGAAGCTGTCCTACGGCTTCACCAGGCTCTGGCCGACGGTCGCCTTCGCCGCGTTCGCGCTGGGCAGCTTCGGCCTGCTGACGCTCGCGCTGCGGAGGCTCGATGTGGGTCCGGCGTACGCGGTGTGGACCGGCATCGGCGCCGCGGGCACCGCGATCTACGGGATGGTCTTCCTCGGCGACGTGGTCTCGACGCTGAAGCTGGTCTCGATCTCGCTGGTGATCATCGGCGTCATCGGGCTCCAGCTCTCGGGCTCGGCCCACTGAGACCCGGCCCCTTGAGACTCGGCCCGCTGAGGGCGGTCCGCAGCAGCCGTGCGAAGTCCTCCCCGGAAGCCGCGGGCGCGACGACGTACGAGAGCGCGAGCCGCACGGTCAGCTCGCAGCGGTACGCGATGTCCGCAACCTCCTCCTTCGTACGTCCTCTCCCGAGCGCGGCGAGCGCCCTGTCCCGTACCGCCGCGGCCAGCTCGGCGGGCCCCGGAGAGCCGGCGTCGGCGCGGCGCTGGGCGGGCACCGGGCACACCGAAACGGTGCGGAAGGTCCTGGCGGGGTGCGGTGCGGGCAGCTTTTCGCCCCAGCAGCCGGTGAGCAGGGCGCGTACGAGCGGATTGGCGCGGGCGGCGGCGACGGTCCACTCGGCGACGGCGACGAGCCGGTCCTGAACTCCCGCCGCCGGATCGGCCGTCCCGGTCGCACCGGCCGTCCCGCCGGCCAGCGCCCGCTCGACTCCCGCCAGATAGCCGTCGGCCTCACGGCGCACCAGCGCGCGGGCGAAGCCGTCCTTGCTGCCGAACTCGTTGTAGAGGCTCTGCCGCGAGACGCGGGCCGCGGCGGCCACGTCGACCATCCGCACTCCCGGCCACGGACGGCCCGCGAGCGCGGTGAAGGCGGCGTCCAACAAGGCTTCTCGCGCTGTGGGCATTGTGGCGTTGCCTCCCCGGCTGCTCCGGTTTCAGAGTTGACGCGGCGCCGGGCACTGTCAATGGCCCGTACGCCGCTGCGTAAGGCCAGGGGACCACGCCCGCACAGCGAGACCATGTGGTTTGTGCAGAACGCGGTCGATACTGTTCAGTCATGCCCGACTATCACGATGATCTGCGCTTTGCCCATGTCCTCGCGGACGCCGCGGACGCCACGACGATGGAGCGCTTCAAGGCGCTTGATCTCAAGGTCGAGACCAAACCCGACATGACACCGGTGACGGAGGCCGACAAGGCCGCCGAGGAGCTGATCCGCAGCCACCTGCACCGCGGCCGGCCGCGTGACGCCGTTCTGGGTGAGGAGTACGGGCTCCAGGGCACGGGCCCGCGCCGCTGGGTGGTCGACCCGATCGACGGCACCAAGAACTACGTGCGCGGTGTGCCGGTCTGGGCGACGCTGATCTCACTCATGGAGGCCGGCGAGCACGGCTTCCAGCCCGTGATGGGCGTCGTGTCGGCGCCCGCGCTGGGCCGCCGCTGGTGGGCGGCGAAGGGCGCCGGAGCGTACACCGGGCGCAGCCTCACCTCGGCGACGCGCATCCACGTGTCCAAGGTCGACGAGATCGCGAACGCGTCCTTCGCGTACTCCTCGCTCAGCGGCTGGGAGGAGCAGGGCCGGCTCGACGGCTTCCTGGACCTGACCCGCGACTGCTGGCGGACACGCGGATACGGCGACTTCTGGCCGTACATGATGGTCGCCGAGGGTTCGGTGGACATCTGCGCGGAGCCGGAACTGTCGCTGTGGGACATGGCCGCGAACGCGATCATCGTCCAGGAGGCGGGCGGCGTCTTCACCAGCCTCGAAGGAGTGACGGGACCCCACGGTGGCAATGCCGCCGCGTCCAACGGCCTGCTCCACGAGGAGATGCTGAGCTACCTCCGCGGCTGACGACCGCGTCGTACGCCGAGGGAAACCGGCGCGTGGAGGCGTGTGATCGCGAGACACACCTTCCCGCGCCCTCTTGTTGCCGTCGCGCCCGGCTGCCACTCTATGAGTCCCCCCACTTGTGAACTTGTGAATCGGTTCTCGTATCTCTCGATGCCCGCTTCACCAAGGAGGTGGCTCTGTCCATGCTCGTCCGTGACGCCATGAGCACGGTGGTCCTCACCATCGGCCCCGCCCACACGCTCCGCCAGGCAGCCCGTCTGATGTCGGAGCGCCGCGTCGGGGCGGCCGTCGTCCTCGACACCGACGCCGACGGACTCGGCATCCTGACCGAACGCGACATCCTCATCTCCGTCGGGTCGGGCCAGGACCCCGACCTCGAAACGGCAGGCACCCACACCACCACCGACGTCGTCTTCGCGGCGCCGTCCTGGACGCTCGAGGACGCCGCCGACGCCATGGCGCACGGCGGCTTCCGGCACCTAATCGTGCTGGACGACGACGGCCCCGTCGGGGTCGTCTCCGTACGCGACATCATCCGCTGCTGGGCACCGAGCCGCAGGCAGCAGACCGCCTCCCTCGTGGGCTGAGCGCGAAAGAGGGCCGGACTCCCCTCGGGGAATCCGGCCCTCCGCCTACGACAAGCGATCCGTACTAGCCGCGCAGGGCCTGGACCGCGGCTTCCAGCCGCTTGCCGAAGTCACCGTCGGCCTGACGGAAGTTGTTGACCGCGCGCTCCGCGATGTCGTCGCGCGACACCTTGGAGATGAACCCGGCGAGGTTCTCGATCAGGCGGCCCTTCTCGTCCTCCGACATCATCCGGTAGAGGTTGCCCGCCTGGACGAAGTCGTCGTCCTCGGCGTGGCTCGGGGCCTCGTGGTTGCCCGTGCCGCCCGTGACCGGGACGGACTGCCACAGCGGCCGGCCCGTCTGCTCGGGGCCGCCGAAGCTGTTGGGCTCGTAGTTCTTGGTGCCCTTGTGGCGGCCGTCGTACAGGTAGCCGTCACGGGAGTTCGTCCGCGCCTCGGTGGCGTGCGGGCGGTTCACCGGCAGGTGGTCGGCGTTGATGCCGACGCGGTAGCGGTGGGCGTCGCCGTACGCGAAGAGACGGCCCTGGAGCATCTTGTCGGGCGACGGGCCGATGCCCGGCACGAAGTGCGCGGGGCTGAAGATCGACTGCTCGACCTCGGCGAAGATGTTCTCCGGGTTGCGGTTGAGCTCCAGCTTGCCGATCTCGATCGGCGGGTAGTCCGCGTGCGGCCAGACCTTGGTCAGGTCGAACGGGTTGAAGCGGTACGTCGCCGCCTCGGCCGCCGGCATGATCTGCACCTGCACCGTCCAGGACGGGAAGTCACCGCGCTCGATGGACTCGCGCAGGTCGCGCTGGTGCGAGTCGGGGTCGACGCCGGAGAGGCGGTTGGCCTCGTCGGTGGTGAGGTTCTTGATGCCCTGGTCGGTCTTGAAGTGGTACTTGACCCAGAAGACCTCGCCGGCCTCGTTGTTCCACTGGTACGTGTGCGAGCCGTACCCGTTCATGTGGCGCAGCGTGGCGGGGATGCCGCGGTCACCGAACAGCCAGGTCACCTGGTGCGTCGACTCGGGGCTCAGGCCCCAGAAGTCCCACACGTTGTCGGCTTCCTGCGAGCCGGTGTACGGGTCGCGCTTCTGGGTGTGGATGAAGTCGGGGAACTTGATGGCGTCCTTGATGAAGAAGACGGGCGTGTTGTTCCCGACGAGGTCGTAGTTCCCCTCCTCCGTGTAGAACTTCAGCGCGAAGCCGCGGGGGTCGCGCACGGCGTCCGCGGAGCCGAGGTTGCCCGCGACGGTGGAGAAGCGCAGGAAGGTCTCGGTCTTCTTGCCGACCTCGGAGAGGAACTTCGCCCGCGTCCACTGCGAGACGTCACGGGTCACCGTGAAGGTGCCGTACGCACCGGCGCCGCGGGCGTGGACTATGCGCTCCGGGATGCGCTCGCGGTTGAAGTGGGCGAGCTTCTCGAGCAGCGCCTGGTCCTGGACCAGAACGGGGCCGCCTACGCCAGCGGTCTCGCTGTTCTGGTTGTCGGCGACCGGCGCGCCGGCCTCCGTGGTAAGCGGTCCCTGCGTCACGTGCGCCTCCTGCGTCATACCTGCAAGTCCTGTCCCTTGGCGTTTGCCGCTCCCGATCCTACAATGGACATTGTCTAAGTCAAGCAAACATCCAAAGTCGCACCCGTTCGGGACCTGGGTCCCCCACTGTTAGGCTGGTCCCATGAGTGACCTGTTGGAACGACTGCGCGGACGCGGCTGGCGTATGACCGCTCAGCGGCGCGTCGTGGCCGAAGTCCTTGACGGGGACCACATCCACCTGACCGCCGACGAGGTGCACGCGCGCGCCGTGGCCAAGCTGCCGGAGATCTCCCGGGCGACCGTCTACAACACGCTGGGCGAGATGGTGTCCCTCGGCGAGGTGCTGGAGGTCTCCACGGACCGCCGGGCGAAGCGGTACGACCCGAACGCGCACACCCCGCACCAGCACCTGGTCTGCGCGCGGTGCGGCGCCATCCGCGACGTACACCCGGTGGGCAATCCGCTCACGGACCTGCCGGACTCCGAGCGCTTCGGCTTCACGATCTCGGACGTAGAGGTGACCTACCGGGGCACGTGCCCCAACTGCGCCTCCGCCTGACGCCGACACGACCTGCACGACCTGCACGACGAAGGGCCTGGCACCAGAATCTGGTGCCAGGCCCTTTTGGTGATCCGCCCGTACGCCCGTATGTCCCGTATACGACGAAGGCCCGGATCTCTTTCGAGATCCGGGCCTTCGGGCTACCTCTTCAGTAGCGGGGACAGGATTTGAACCTGCGACCTCTGGGTTATGAGCCCAGCGAGCTACCGAGCTGCTCCACCCCGCGTCGGTAAACACGACTGTACGTCCCCGATGCCGACCAGCGCAAATCCGTTCCGTGCGGACTGGAGAAACGATCCTCCGGTAACTCCGACTACGCGGTGAGCTCCTGGTGCAGCGCCTCGCGCAGTCTCGCCGCACGCTCGGCGACCTCGGCGGGCCCGAGCTCCACGGCCCGCGCGCACCACCGCTCGCCCTCGTCCAGCTCGCCGTGCCGGGCGGCGAGCAGCGCGAGGCGCAGCGCCGCGCGGCCGTGGCCGGCGTGCGCGGCGCGGGACCACCACAGGGCGGCCTCCGGCTCGCTGCCCTCGCGGGCCAGCAGCAGCCCCAGGTTGAAGGCGCCGTTACGGCTGCCCGCCTCGGCGGCCTCCCGGTACCAGCGCGCGGCGCCCTCCAGGTCGCCCCGGCCCGCGGCGAGCATGCCGACGCGCACCTGGGCGCGGCGGTGACCCTGCTCGGCGGCGCGCTCGTACCACTCCTCGCACTCGGTCTTCTCGTTCAGCGTCTCGCCGAGCCCGGGCGCGCTCGGCGGGGGCTGCCTGCGGTCGAGCAGCGTGGCGAGGCGGAAGGCAGCCTCGGCGTTGCCGCTGCCCGCGGCGCAGCGCAGGTGCCGCTCGGCGTCCTGCTCCTCGCCGTCGCGCAGCAGGGCGATGCCGACCTGGAGTGCGGCCTCGGTGTGCCCGGCGGCGGCGGCGCGCTCGTACCAGACGAAGGCCGTACGGTCGTCGTCGCGACCCGCGTAGAGGATGCCGAGGTTGAAGGCGGCGTCGACGCTGCCGGCCTCGGCGGCCTTGGAGAACCAGGGCTCGGCGCCGGCCGCGTCGCCGCCCTGGAGCAGCAGGATGGCGAGCGCGTTGGCGGCCTCGCGGTGGCCTGCGTAGGCGGCGCGGCGGTACCACTGGTCGGCCTGGGCGTTACGCCCCTGGGCGGCGCAGAGCAGTCCGAGGTTGTACGCCCCGTTCACGTCACCGGCGTCCAAGGCGGCGCGGTACCACCGCTCGGCGGTCTGCTGCTCACCGCGGGCGGCGTGCAGGGCGCCCAGCGCGTTGGCGGCATTGCCGTCGCCGTCCTGGGCGGCGCGCAGCCACCACACGGCGGCGCTCTCCTCGTCACCGGCGTCGCGCAGCAGGAAGCCCAGCGCGCACGCGGCCCGTGCCTCGCCGTCCTTTGCGGAGGTCAGGTACCAGCGCCCGGCCTCTTTGAGCTCGCCGCGCTCCTCCAGGATGGCGCCGAGGTGCAGGGCTGCACGCCGGTGCCCGCGCGCGGCGGCCTGCCGGTACCACTGCTCGGCCTCCACGGCGGGGGGCAGCTCCCCGGCACCGATCCCGGCGTGCCGCGTACCGGTACTGAACTGCCCGCCCCCGGTACGACGACCGGCGGCCGGCGCCACACCGGGCTCCCCCGACTTCTCGGCCTCACCGCCCACCTCAGCGGTCCCGACGTACCCGTAACCGGGGTAGCGGGTGCCCGAATGGCCGAGATCGAGGACGGAGCCCAGACCGGTGCCGGTGTCCCAGTCGCCGTCGCTGTCGCCGTCGGGGCCGCTGCCGAGCACCCTGTCGGCACGGCCGCCGGCGCCGCCGCGGCCGGTTCCCGTACGCGGGCCCGCACCGCGCCTCGCGCGCGCGTTTGTGCCCCCCTGCGTGACGCCGGAAGCGGCCACGTCGGCGTGCGCCTCCGCGGCGGCGCGGCGGTCCAGCGTGCGGGCGAGGCGGTACGCCGCTTCACGGTGCCCCTGCTCGGCGGCGGCGCGCAGCCAGCGCTCGGCGCCCACGTCACTACGGTGTTCCAGCAGGTCGGCGAGGGCGTACGCCCCCAGCGCGTGCCCCTGCTCGGCGGACTGGCGCAGCCAGTACTCCGCGGCGGGCTCGTCGCCGCGCTCCCGGTAGTGGCGGCCGAGTGCGTGCGCGGCGGCCGCGGACCCGGCCACGGCGGCGATGCGCCACCAGTCGGCCGCCTCGTCGGCGTACCCGCGCTGATGGAGAAGTACGCCCAGATTGTTCGCGGCGGCGCGGTCGCCGTCGGCGGTCGCGGCGCGCAGGTGCGGTTCGGCGCCGTCGAGGTCACCGCGGCGCAGCAGCAGCGAACCGAGCACGCTCATGGCCTCCGTGTCGCCACTCTCGGCGGCGCGCCGGTGCCGCGCCTCGGACTCGGCCTCGGCGGTATCAACGGTGTCAACAGCGTGCTCTTGATGTCGCTGCACAAACCGCCCTGTCTCCAACAGAGTTGTCCTGTCCCCCATAAAAGCCATCGTCGCACCACCCGCAACCCGCGTACACCTGGTATACCGCAGCCAGTGAGGTCACTTCAGCGTTTTGTCGACATGCCCACAGAGAGACACTTCAAACGCTTCGGCCCCAACTCCCCCCGTCAGGACGACGCTTCGCACGGGCACACGGATATCCGGACACAACGAAGGCCCGGATCTCTTTCGAGATCCGGGCCCTCGTCTTCTTCTTCAGTAGCGGGGACAGGATTTGAACCTGCGACCTCTGGGTTATGAGCCCAGCGAGCTACCGAGCTGCTCCACCCCGCGCCGTTGTGTTCAAACAGTACCACGGCGCGGGGATGTCCCAGCTCAGCTGCCCTTCTGGTCGCCTTCCCCGTCCTGCTCGGCGGCCTTCTCGGGCTTGTCGGCCTCGGCACCCGGCTTGGCCGGCGCCTCGGTCTTCGCCTCGGCGTCGGCGGCCCGCTGAAGCGCGTCCTGGAGCTTCTCCTGCGCCGCGCCGTACGCGGTCCAGTCCTGCTTCTTCAGCGCCTCCTCGCCCTCCTCGTACGCCTTCTGGGCGTCCTCGATGGCCTTCTGGAGCGACTCTTCACCCTCGGCCGGAGGCCTGGTGGTGTCACCGTCACCCGGCGGCGGTGGCGTTTCGCCCTCCTCGCCGAAGACCGCGTTCAGCGCCTCACCCAGCGTGTTCTTGAAGACGGTCTCCCTGCCGTACGAGACGGCGACCTTCTTCAGGAGCGGATAGGCGTTGTTGCCCTGGGCGTACACCGGCTCGACGTACAGGAAGCCGTCGTTCAGCGGGATCGTCAGCAGGTTGCCGTACTCGATGTCCGAGTTGGCGCCCTTCATGTTCCTGACGAACTCGGCAACCTCCGCATTGCTGTTGAGCCGGTTCTGCACCTGCTGCGGCCCCGGTACGTCGCCCGTGACTCTCAGGAGCCTTATCGTGCCGTAGTCCTTGCTCGACGCGTCGGCATCGACCGCCATGAACGCACCGAGGTTGGGGCGCCCGTTGGGGGTGAACGTCGTCGTCAGCGAGAACCTCCGGTCCTGCTCCTTCGGCATCTTCAGGCTCAGGTAGTACGGCGGTACGGAGCTCTTCTCGCCGGTCGTCGGGTCGTCCGGCACCTGCCACGCGTCACTGCCGCTGTAGAACTGCGACGGGCTCTCGACGTGGTAGCGGGTGAGCAGCTCACGCTGCACCTTGAAGAGGTCCTGCGGGTAGCGCAGGTGCTCCATCAGTGCCGGCGCGATGTCGCCCTTCGACTTCACCGTGCCCGGGAACGCCTTCATCCAGGTCTTGAGGACCGGGTCCTCGGTGTCCCACTGGTACAGCTTGACCGAGCCGTCGTACGCGTCGACGGTGGCCTTCACCGAGTTGCGGATGTAGTTGACCTGGTTCTGCTGGGCGACCACCGCGCGCTGGCTGTCGGTCTGCGACAGCGAGTCGGCCGTCGTGTCCCCCAGCGTCGTACGCGAGGCGTAGGGGTAACCGTTGGTGGTGGTGTACGCGTCGACGATCCACTGGACACGTCCGTTGACGACCGCCGGGTAGGCGTCGCCGTCGAGGGACAGCCAGGGCGCGACCGCCTCGACGCGCTCCTTGGGCGTGCGGTTGTACAGGACCCGCGAGCCCTCGCCGATGGCTCCCGAGTAGAGGATCTGCGGCTCGCTGAAGGCCACGGCGTACGCGGCGCGGTTCAGCGGGTTCGACAGATTGACCCCGCTCTTGCCCTCGTAGCTCGTGGTCTTGGTGGGCTCGCCGTTCTTCTCGTAGTCGAGCTCCTGCTGCGGCCCGCCCACGATCGAGTACTGCTGCGTCTCCTCGCCGTAGTAGATCCGCTGCTCGTACTCGCCGAGCATGCCCTGCGACGGCAGGCCGGACTCGATGAAGTCCGGGGCGCCCTCGGTGTCCGGCTTGACCGCCGTGCCCTTGGCCGCGACCACGCCGTATCCGTGGGTGTACGTGAAGTGGTCGTTGATCCAGTTGCGCTTGGGGATGCCCTTGAGGTCGAGCTCGCGCAGACCGACGACCGTGTCCTGGCCCTTGTACCGGTCCACGTCCAGCGTCGTCGGGAACTGGTAGTACTTGCGCTCCTGCTGGAGCTGGTCGAAGGTCGGCGGGACGACGTTCGGGTCGATCAGCCGGTAGCTGGCCGCCGAGTCGGCGTCCTTGCGCAGCTGGGAATTGTCCTTGCTGTCGCCGACGCCCTGGTAGTCGTCCACCTTCGCGTCATCGATGCCGTACGCCTTGCGCGTCGCGTCGATGTTCTTCTTGATGTACGGCGCTTCCTTGGCCTGCTCGTTCGGCTGGACCTGGAACTTCTGCACGATCGCCGGGTAGAGCCCGCCGATCAGGATCGCCGAGAGCACCATGAGGCCGAAGCCGATGACGGGCAGCTGCCAGGTGCGGCGCCACAGCGTCGCGAAGAACAGCAGCGCGCAGATGACGGCGATGCAGAACAGGATCGTCTTCGCCGGGAGGTAGGCGTTGGCGTCGACGTACCGCAGACCCGCCCAGTTGCCCGTGGCCTTGAAGTCACTGGACTTCACCGCGAGGCCGTACCGGTCGAGCCAGTACGCGACGGCCTTGAGCGTCACGAAGATGCCGAGCAGCACCGACAGGTGTCCGGTCGCCGCGGCGGTGGCCCTGGCGCCCGGGCTGGTGATGCGCAGGCCGCCGTACAGGTAGTGCACGAGGGCTGCGGCGATCAGGGACAGCACGGTGGCCGCGAAGCCGAAGCCGAGCAGGAAGCGGTACCAGGGCAGGTCGAACGCGTAGAACGCCACGTCCATCTGGAACTGCGGGTCCTTCTGGCCGAAGGACACGCCGTTGACCCACATGAGCCACGTACGCCACTGACCGGACGCGGAGGCTCCGGCGATCAGCCCGACCAGAGAGGTGACCGCGAGGAGCACCCACTTCTTGTACGGGGCGACGCCCATCCGGTAGCGGTCCAGGTTCTGCTGTTCGAGCGACATCGCGCTCAGCGGCGGCCTGAGCCGGTGCGCGAGCCAGATGTTCACACCGACGGCCAGGGCCATCAGCAGCCCGAACACGGCGAAGAGCCCGATCTTGGTCCACAGGGTGGTGGTGAAAACGGAGGAGTATTGGACCGAGCGGTACCAGAGCCAGTCCGTCCAGAACCCGGCGAACATGACAAACGCCATGGCCAGGACGGCCAAGACGCCCAATGTCATGAGCAGGGTCCGGACACGCCGGGACGGGCGGCCGACTCTGATCCGTGGCCCTGTCGGGCCTCCGCCGCGGTCCGGCATCTGGAAAGCCAAGGTGCGCACCTCGAAAGTTCGCTGTCGTAGAAGCAGGCTCCGCGATCGTAGAGCCCACTCATGCAACTTACTGAAGCTTTACTCAGTTCCCGCTTTGGGGTCCGAAGGAGGCAGGATGTCGAGCATGTCCAACGATTCCCCCTCCGGGCCCCCCATGGCCACGAGCCCGCTCACCCGCGCCGTGCTCGAAATCGACGAATACACCTCCGGACTCGGCTGGGACCAGCCCGCCAGGCTGTTCGCTCTGGTGGACACCGCCCAGCTGCGTGCGCAGGAGCCGGGTCTCGCCGCCCAGCTCGGTCTCACCGAGGGCGAGTCGACGGCGACGCTCACCCCTGTCGAGCAGGAAGAGATCCCGGCGGGCACCGCGCTCGACGAGTTCCTCGCCACGATCGCCTGGCCCGACGCGGTGGCCGGCTGCGCGCTGACGGTGGAGCGGCTGATGCTCCCGCCGTCCGCCGAGGCGTCCGTACCCGAGGGCCTGAACGAGGCCCAGCTGGCGAAGTGGGTCGCGAAGCACCCCGACCGCCAGGAGGTCCGCATGACGGTGGCCGTGCTGCGCAACGGCGTACGCGAGTCCGCGCTGCGGCTGCGCGAGAAGGACTCACCGACCGAGGTGCTGACCGGGGCCATGCTCGTTCCCGGTCTCGCCGAGGCCCTGGCGGCGACCTTCGAGGCGTAGCCGCCGTAAGCCCTGTGGGGGCACGGTCGCCGGTCGCCGGCGATCAGCCGTTGCCGGTGGTCAGCCCGTCGTGCACTGCGGCAGGCCGGCCGTGTCCCCCTTGCGGATCTTCTCCAGCGACTTCTTCGCGTCGTCGATCGTCTTGACCTTCACCAGGGTGAGGCCGTCGGGGATGTCCGAGGCCGCGGACGCGCAGTTCTCGCTGGGCGTCAGGAAGTACTCGGCGCCCGCGTTGCGCGCGCCGACGGTCTTCATCTCGATGCCGCCGATCGGGCCGACCTTGCCGTTCTCGTCGATCGTGCCGGTGCCGGCCACGAACTTGCCGCCGGTCAGGTCCCCGGGCGTGATCTTGTCGACGATGCCGAGGGAGAACATCAGGCCCGCGCTGGGGCCACCGACGTCCGCCAGCTTGATGTCGATGGTGAACGGGAAGGTGTGGTCGGGCCCCGCCTGGATGCCCACGATCGCCCGATCGTCGTCGCCGGCCTTCTTCGTGGTGATGGTGATGTCCTCGCTGCCCACCGGCTCCCTGCCCGCCTTCTCCGCCGCGGCCGCTTCCTTGGCGGGGACGATCGTGAAGACGACCTTCTCCGTCGGCTCGTGCTTGGTGACGAGTTCGGCGACGTCCTTGGGGTCCTTGACGGGCGTACCGTCCACGGCCTTGATGACGTCGCCCGCGTGCAGCTTGCCCTCGGCGGGGCTGTTCTTGAGAACGGTCGAAACCACGACCCGGGTCTGCACGGGAATGCCCAGTTCCCGCAGGGCGGCCGTTTTGGCGGTCTCCTGGGACTGGCTGAATTCCTCGGCGTTCTCCTGTGTCGACTGCTCTTCCGTCTTGCCGTCCGGATAGAGCGTGTCGTGCGGGACCACCACGCTGTCGTGCGCGAGCCAGCCGTAGACCGCCTCGACGAGGTTCATCCTGTAGTCCGCGCCGGTGACTCTGACCGTCGTCATATTGAGATGGCCGCTGGTGGGGTAGGTCTTGCGACCGGAGATCTGCAGTACCGGCTCGCCACTTGCCTCGCCGAGGGTGTTCACCGTCGGGCCGGGAGACATCTCGGAGTACGGCACTTTGATGAATACGCCCGCGCACAGCAGCGCGATGAGGAGGAGGGTGGAGGCGAGCATCGTCGCTGTGCGGCGTGGCATGGAACGACAGTACGGGACGGGTATGTCAGTACACCGCTGGGGCCGGTCCGTACGAGGCCAGAGGGCTCGGGCGTACGGTCGGGGCCGCTTCACTTGTCGTCAGGCGGCGTCGGAACCGGAGTGCGACTTCTCCATCGCCGCCCGGAACCGCGCGTAGCCGGCGAGTTCGGAGACATCGCCGGCCGTTCGGTTTCTGGCTGCCCAGCTTCCCCATATCGCAGCACCAAGTACAGCGAAAAGCGGAATCAGCAACCACGCGAGTGCCGCCATTCCGACCTCCCGACCCCTAGGACCGACCACTATTGGCCGATCAGCAGATTAGCCACCGGTGCGTCCAACGCTCACGGCAGGGGCCGGGTTACGCAAATCGGGGCGCTTGCGCGGCGCGCAGGTTTCAGCGGGAGTTCCGGCGCACAAGCGCGTCAGCAGGCTCCGACCCACTCCTCCGTACCGTCGGAGAAGGTCTGGTGCTTCCAGATCGGCACTTCGTGCTTGAGGTCGTCGATCAACTTGCGGCAGGCCTCGAACGCCTCGCCCCGGTGGGGACAGGAGACCGCGACGACGACCGCGAGGTCGCCGACTTGGAGGTCACCCACACGGTGGACCGCGGCGAGTGCGCGTACGGGGAAATCCGCCACGACCTTTTCGGCCACCCGGCGTAGCTCGTCCTGGGCCGAGGGGTGACAGGAATAGCCGAGCTTGTCGACGTCGGCGCCCCCGTCGTGGTTGCGCACGGTGCCGACGAACAGCGCCGTTCCGCCCGCGGCGTCGTCCCCCACGGCTCTGAAGATCTCGTCGACGGAGAGCGGGGTGTCGCGAATCGCCAGCAGCCGGATGGGGTCCTGTGCCGCCTGCTCGCCCGGGTGGGAGTACGTGCCTTCCATGGTCCCCATCGTGCCGTACCGCACCGACATTGCGGAATAGCGCTTTCGACCGGCTGTACGGGCCAGGTATGGAGGGTTCTACAGGCGGCCGGGTTCTTGACGAGCGAGTCGGCGGGCGAGGCCGGCGGGCGGGGCCTAGCGGCCCCTGGCCTTGCGTACGCGGCGTACCAGCGCGGCCGTGCCCAGCAGTGCGACCGTGGCGCCGGCGGCGCCAGCAGCCGTGGCGTCCTTGCGGCCGAGGCGGCGGCCCGCGACGGTGTGCCGGCCCGCGACCTCCTCCAGCAGTTCGGCGAGTACCTCCTCGTTGGTCCACCGAGGCCGCCAGCCCGCCGCGTGGAGCCTGCTGACGCTCACCACCCAGGGATGCATCGTGTAGGCGAGGTCACCGGCCGGAGACGGCGTGAGGCCGATCCGGTGCAGCCTTGCCGCGGCCCCCAGGGCGACCGCGGACGGCAGCTCCATGCGGCGGATGCCGCTCAGCTCCTCGACCTCCTCCTGCTCCAGCCAGCCGTCGCAGCCGACCGCCAGCTCGCCGTCGACCTTCTCCAGCGCGGCGTACTCCAGCGCGCTGACCAGGTCCTCCACGTGGCAGAACTGCCAGGTGGGGCGGGAGCCGGTGACGACCAGGAGGCGGGGCGACTCGAAGTAGCGGGTGAGCGAGGTGTCCGTACCGCCCACCAGGACGGCGGGCCGCACCACCGTGACATTGAGACCGGGGTGCGCGCGGGGCGCACGGCGGCCGAGGCGTTCGATCTCCAGAAGGTCACCGACACCGGCCGCTTCCGCGGTCGCGCGCAGTTCCGCGTCCTCGGAGAGCGGGATGTCGTTGTCGGGCAGTGCGCCGTAGACCATCGCCGACGTGCACAGCACGACACGGTGTACGCCCGCGGCCGCGGCGGCGGTGAGCACCGTCTGGGTGCCCCGCACGTTGTACGCCGTACGGGCGGCGGGGTCCGACTCCAGGTCGAGGTCGAGCGCGAGGTGCACCACGACGTCGGCGCCGCGCAGCTTCTCCGCGATCGCCGGATCTCGTACGTCGAGGATGTGCCACTGCGCCTCGGCCACGTCGCCGCGGCGCTCGTCGATCGCGACGACCTGTTTGATCTCCTCGGACGCGGCAAGGCGCTGAGTGAGCAGCGCGCCGATGCCCGAGGCGGCACCCGTGACCGCGACGACGGGACCGCGGGCTGTCGGACTTGGATCGTTTCGCCTCTGGCGAACTTCAGCGCTCTGCGATGCGCGAACCTGCGGATCTGGGGAACTCACCGGGCGTCTCCAGCGGTTGTCTTCAGTACGTACACGCGGTGGCGCGTACGTACCAGGTGGCGTCCATCCTGCCGCAGGCAGAGACCCGGCGGAGCACCGAGCCCATCTCGGCTTCCGGTGTCTACGCTGGGTGGTGATGTCGGGCAGCTGCCGCCGGCCGGAGCCGGCGGCCTTACGAGCCGAGGAAACCCGTGAGTGACACCCCATTCGGATTCGGCCTTCCGCCGGAGGAGCCGGAGGACGGCGACGATGGCAAGAAGAAGGGCAGCGAGGGCGGTGGCCAGGGTGGCCAGGGTCCGGCGAACCCGTTCGGCGGGTTCGGCGGTCTGCCGGGCGGCTCGGGCGGCCCCGGCGGCGGAGACAATCCGTTCGCCGCGATGTTCGGTTCGCTGAACCCCAACGATCTGGGCGCGGCCTTCCAGCAGCTCGGGCAGATGCTGAGCTACGAGGGCGGTCCCGTGAACTGGGACATGGCCAAGGACATCGCGCGCCAGACCGTCTCGCAGGGCACTGCCGACGGCACCAAGGACTCCAGCGTGAGCCCCGGTGAGCGGTCCGCGGTCGAGGAGGCGGTTCGTCTCGCCGATCTGTGGCTGGACGGCGTGACCTCGATGCCCTCGGGCGCGGCCACGTCGGTGGCGTGGAGCCGTGCGGAGTGGGTCGAGGCGACCCTGCCCGCGTGGAAGCAGCTGGTGGACCCGGTCGCGGAGCGTGTCGGCGCGGCCATGGGCGACGTACTGCCCGAGGAGATGCAGGCCATGGCGGGCCCGCTGCTCGGGATGATGCGGTCCATGGGCGGTGCGATGTTCGGCCAGCAGATCGGGCAGGCCGTGGGCGTACTGGCGGGCGAGGTGGTCGGCTCGACCGACATCGGGCTGCCGCTGGGCCCGGCCGGCAAGGCCGCGCTGCTGCCGCTGAACGTCGAGGCCTTCGGCAAGGACCTGGGCATCGAGAAGAACGAGGTGCGGCTGTACCTGGCGCTGCGCGAGGCCGCCCACCAGCGCCTCTTCGCTCATGTGCCGTGGCTGCGCTCGCACCTGTTCGGCGCGGTGGAGGGGTACGCGCGCGGTATCGAGGTCGACACCTCGAAGCTGGAGGACGTGGTCGGCCAGCTCGACCCGTCGCACCCGGAGCAGCTTCAGGAGGCGCTCCAGCAGGGCATGTTCCAGCCGGAGGACACGCCGGCGCAGAAGGCCGCGCTGGCCCGTCTGGAGACGGCGCTCGCGCTCGTCGAGGGCTGGGTGGACGCCGTGGTGCACGAGGCGGCCAAGCCGCGGCTCACGTCGGCTGACGCGCTGCGCGAGACGCTGCGCAGGCGCCGGGCGTCCGGTGGTCCGGCCGAGCAGACGTTCGCGACGCTCATCGGTCTTGAGCTGCGTCCGCGGCGGCTGCGGGACGCGGCGCGGCTGTGGGCCTCGCTCACCGACGCGCGCGGCGTGGACGGGCGCGACGCGCTGTGGGAGCACCCGGACATGCTGCCGACGGCCGACGACCTGGACGACCCGGACGGGTTCGTGCACCGCGAGCACCTGGACTTCTCCGAGCTCGACAAGATGCTCGGCGAGGCGGCCGGCGGGGGCGCCGACAAGCCGGACCTGAAGAAGGACACGGACGGCGAAGAGGGCGACGGCGACAAGTGAGCCTGCACGACGACGCGGTCCTCGTACTGAAGAGCCTCAACAGTTGCGAGGACCAGGACGAGCTGCGCCAGACCTACCTGGACCACCTGTCGGCGCACCCGGACGGGATGTGGAAGGCCTGTGAGGCCGGGCATCTCACGGCGAGTGCGCTCGTCGTCGATCCGGAGCGCGGGCGGGTCCTGCTGACGCTGCACAAGAAGCTGAACATGTGGCTTCAGATGGGCGGTCACTGCGAGCCGGGTGACGCGACGCTCAGGGACGCGGCGCTGCGCGAGGCCACGGAGGAGTCAGGCATTCCGGGGCTGACACTGCTGCCCGTCGGCCCCGTGCGGCTGGACCGGCACCCGATCCCGGCGCCCTGCAACTGGCACCTGGACGTGCAGTACGCGGCGCTGGCGCCGGGTGGTGCGGTGGAGGCGATCAGCGAGGAGTCGCTGGACCTGCGCTGGTTCGCGTACGACGAAGTGGCGGGCGTGGCCGACGAGTCGGTCGTACGACTGATGGAGCGTACGCGCGCGGCACTGTAGACGTCCGGCAGGCAGGAACTGGTAAGGGGCGGGCTCCCAGGAGCCAGCCCCTTACTTATGCCGTCGGGCCCATGCCCTCAAGGTGGTCAGTTCCAGGCGTTGTTCTGGTTCTGACCGCGGGCGCCCTGCTGGCCCATGCCGAACTGCGCGGCGACGCCCTGCCCCAGCTGCGCGTTCTGCGGCGGCATCACCTCGCTGGGCTGCACGAGCGCGAAACCCTGCCCGAGGAAGCTGAGTTCCCAGCCCTCACCGGTGGTGCCGCGCCGCCGGCGGATGTTCGACGAGTGCGTCTGGGCCTGCATCTGGACGCGCAGGGAGCTGGACCAGGCGACGATCGCGTCGGCGTCGGCGTTGACGTACTTCTCCGGCGTGACCTGAAGCATCAGGGGCTGGCCAGAGGTCATCAGGGCGACCTTGCCCTGGCCCGTGATGTTGAGCTGGTACTTGCCCGTGCCGGAGATGCCGTACTGGCTGTCCACGGCGATCACTTCGGCGTTGAGCGAGGAGTCCAGCGCCAGGACGTAGGCGCTGTCCACGGTCAGGCCCTCGCGGTCGATGTCCACAAGATGGACGTACTGCGCGAGGTTGGCGAGGTAGACGGTGCCCTGCCCGGAGCAGCGCATCAAGTCGAGGCCCTCGCCGGTGTTGGCGCGGGCGCGCCGCTGGCTGCTCGACTGGTACTCGCCGTCGAAGTCGATCAGCCCCTGGTACGCGACCATGGCGCCCTTGCGGGCGAGGACGTCGTCGTGGCCGGTCAGCGAGACCCGCAGGAGCTGCGGGTTCTGCACGGTGTACCGGTCCTGGGACTGCTGTTCGGTGTGACTGAAAAGCGGGCTCTGCATGGTGTGTTCTCGCTCCCCCTCAGCCCCGGACCCGCAGGCGGTCGGTGCTGTCCTCGCTCGGCTGTACGACGACGATTCCCTCGCCGGAGAAGGCCATCTGGTACGCCTCTCCGCTGCCCCGCCCGACGAGGGCGGACGCCTTGAAGCTGCGCTTGCCCTTCACCTTGAGGTTCGGGGACCAGGCGACGAGCGCGTCGGGGTCGACGTACGTCTCGTCCTCGCCGCGGCCGCACTCGACGACGATGGGCGTGCCACGCGAGGTCAGGGCGACCCAGCCGGTGCCCGCGATCTCGACGTTCCACAGACCCTGACCGGCGAACTTCGCCATGCCCTTGACCTTCTCCACGCCCCACTGGAGGTGCGCGTCGAAGGCGAGCACATTGCAGCCGTTGACCGAGAGCGAGTCGTTGTTGAGATTGATGACGACGACGTCCGCGCCGTAGTCGGCGAGGTAGAGCAGGCCGTCACCGGCGCACTTCATGACCGGCGCACCTTCGCCGGTGACCCACTGCGAGGCGACCTGACGTGCCGCCGGCGGGTTCGGCTCGTACTGGATGAAGCCCTCGTACGCCACCATGGAGCCGGTACGCGCGTAGAGGTCCTGGCCCGTGGCCATGGCGACCTTGAGCATCGAGCGCCCGTGGTTCTCCATCCGGGCCGCGATCGGGGTCGGGGCGAAGCCCGCGAGTTGCTGATTCATGACGGGCTCCCTCAGACCTCGTAGGGCTGGACGACGATGAAGTTTCCGGGCGCTCCCCGGAACTGCAGGTTGACGGTCTCTCCGCTGTGGCCCGGGTAGGCGTTGCGGCGCAGCCGCACCTGGCTGGAGAGGATCACCTGGGACGCCGAGGACCAGGCGACGACGGCGTTGGCGTCGGCGAAGGTGGTCGGCGTGACCGGCAGGACGACCGGGATGCCGTTCGTCTTCACGACGACCGTGCCCGTCCCCTGGAACTGCATGGTGAACAGGGCGCCGCCGGGGATGCCGTGGCCCTCGATGCGGCGGACCTCGTACTGCAGCGACTCGTCGAACGCGAGAACGTTCTCCGCGGAGACGCAGATGCCGTCACCCTGGAGCTCGACGGGGTGCAGGTTCGCGCCGTTCTCGGCGAGGAAGACCTGGCCGCGTCCGGAGCAGCGCATCAACTGCATTTCCTGGCCGGTCGCGTTGCCCACGATGCGGCCGGTGAAGCCGGCGCCCTTGTGGCTGAAGTCGACCTTGCCCTGGTACATCACCATGCTGCCCTGGCGGGCGAGGATCGGCGTACCGCCCATGCCGAGCTCGACGCGCATGAGCTGCTGGTTCTGCGGGGTCCAGCGCTGCCCGGTGGCGGCCTCGCGGTACGGCTGGAGGGCCGCCTTCAGGCCGCCCCCGGCCTGCGGGGCGCCTTGGGGAACGCCTTGGGGAACGCCTGGGGGCATGCCTTGCGGCTGTCCGTACGGGGCGGGCTGGCCGTAGGGAGCCGGCGCGCCCGGAGGCTGCTGGACGTGGCCGGGAACCTGACCCGGGACCTGGCCGAACTGCGGCTGCTGGGGCGGCTGTCCGTACGGCGACGGAGGGGCCGGCGGTACGGCGCCACCCTGCGGCGGCATCGGCAGCGGCGCCGCGACCGTCGGCGCCGCGTGCATCTGCGGGGCGGGCTGCTGGGGAGGGGCGAAGCCCTGCGCCGGGGCCGGGGCCGGTGCCGGAGCGGGAACGGGTGCGGGGGCCGGCGGGGCGGTGGGGGCGCCGAAGGACGGTGCGGGCTGCGCCGCCTGGGGCGGCGGGGCGAAGGAGGGTGCCGCTGCCTGCGGTTGCGCGGCCGGTTCCTCCTCGGCCACCTCACCGCCGAAATTCTTCAGCAGCGCGTCGAGTCCACCGTCGAAGCCCTGGCCGACGGCGGCGAACCGCCACACGTCCTTCAGGTAGAAGTCGCCCAGCATCACCGCGCGCTCGGTCGTGAACTCCGAGCCCGTGAAGGCATACCTGACGACCTCTTCGCCGCCCGCGACGATCCGGATGTAACCGGGCCCCACCTGCGACATCTGCCCCGCGCCGTCGATCGTCGCGGTGAAGGAGAGCCGGTGGATGTTCGCCGGGATGCGGTCCAGCGTGACGCGGAACGACTCGGTGTCACCCGACTGCGCGCCGAGTTGCTGAATCGACTCCTCGGGCGACTTCGGCTGGTTGAAGAAGATGAAGTACCGGTCGTCCGAGAGCTGCTCATTCGCGTCGAGCCCGAAACAGCTGATGTCGAAGGTCAGTCCGGGTCCAGCGATCTGCACGCCTACGTACAGATCCGTACCCGCTGTGAGGTCACTGATTTTGGCCTTGTGGCCGCGTTGGAATTCCCTGGCCATGCGTAACGACCGTCCCCCATCCCGAGGTGAATGCGTCGCGTCAGGCTAACCCGCGAAGGGCGGCATCCGGCCATGCCGGTACAGACTCGGTACAAATCACCGAGTGTCACTCGGTGCGTGCGCCCGGCAGGTGCGGCAACCGCTCGGCTGCGACGACTCCTTCGAGATAACCGCGGGCCCGCTCGGTGCGCGGATACGCCTCCAGGAGCCGCCAGAAGCGCGGGCCGTGACCCGGTACGAGCAGGTGGGCGAGCTCGTGGACGAGCACGTAGTCGACGACGTACTCCGGCATGCCCTGCAGGCGGTGCGAAAGGCGGATGCTGCCCTCGGCCGGGGTGCACGATCCCCAGCGGGTGTTCTGGTTCGTCACCCAGCGCACGGAGGCGGGGCGCGCCCTGCCGTCGAAGCACTGGGCGGACAGCCGGCGGGCGCGCTCGGCGAGTTCGGCGTCGCCGAAGACGCGCTTGTTCTCCTGGGCGGCGAGCTTGTCGAGCATCACGGTCACCCAGCGCTCCTCCTCGGCCTCCGACATCCGGGCGGGGATGAGAACAATGGTGCGGTCGCCCTCCCGGTACGCCGATACCGTCCTGCTGCGGCGGGCGCTCCTGCGGACCTCGACCGCGCTCGACCGCGAGCCGCTGGGCGGCTGGTTTGTCGCGCTGTGGAGTGGGTCGACGGGCACGCCACGACGTTACCCGCTGTCGGTGGCGGAAGTCCCGGCTCCGGATGGTTCGAACGCGATCCACTCCCAGGTGTGCAGCGTTTGAACGACTGGGACGACTCGTACGACTATTCCGCACCGCCTGTGGACAACTTTCAGCCGTCTTTGGCCGATGCGTGCATTCTGAGACCCGAGAGCGGATCTTGCGACAGACCGACGGGGGACGGCGATATGCATCCGATGGTGAAGCCCGCGCTGCGGCGCGCATGGCGCGACCGGCAGACCGTGCAATTCGGCATGACGTCCGCCCACGCGGTGACGGTGGGCCCGGTGGATACGGCGACGGGAAGTTTCCTAGGGCTGCTCGACGGGACACGCGGCCTGCCGCTGCTGCGGGAGGAGGCACGGGCCATGGGGCTGCCCGACGGGCGGGTGGACGACCTGGTGGCCCGGCTGACCGCGGCGGGCCTGATCGACGACGCGACGGCGGGCGGCGCGGGGGCGAAGGCACTGCGGGAGCGCGCCGACGTGTTCGACCGGCTCCGCCCCGATCTGGCGTCCCTCTCCGTGGTCCACCCCGAACCGGGCGGCGGGACCCGGCGCCTGGCGGCGCGCCGGGCGATGCGGGTTCAGGTGCGGGGCGCGGGACGGGTCGGCGCGACGATCGCGTCGGTGCTGGCCGCCGGGGGCGTGGGGCGGGTCGAGGTGCTGGACGGCGGGTGCACGGAGCTCTGGGACGTCGCGCCGGGCGGGCTGGGCGCGGAGTCGGTGGGCGGCCGACGGGACGTGGCAGCACGGCAGTTGGTGCGGCGGGCCGCACCCGGCCGGCTTCCGCGTGCGGCGGAGGTCGCGGAATCGGCGGGGCCGGCGGCCGGGGGTGGGCCGGGGCTTTCGCTGGTGATCGTGGCACCCCGGGACGGATCCGCGGCGTACGCGCCCGATCCCGTCGCCGCCGAGTCCTGGCTGCGTTCGGGGACTCCCCATCTCTACGCGGGCGTCACCGAGGCGACGGGCGTAGTCGGTCCGCTGGTGCTGCCGGGCGGTAGTGCGTGTGCGGGCTGTATGGCGCTGGGGCGGGTGGACCGGGACCCTGGGTGGCTGCGGATGCTGGCGCAGTGGCGCTCCGGCCGGGGCGGGCCCGTACCGGCCTGTGACATCGGCCTGGCGACCGCGGTGGCGGGGCTGGCGGCGGCGCACGCCCTGTCCTTCCTGGACGGTGAGCTGCCGGCCACCACGGGCGTCCGGTGGGAGGTCTCGATGCCCCTGCTGGACTGGCGTCAGGAACGGATGCCGCCGCACCCCGACTGTTCGTGCGGCGCGGGTGGGCAGGCTCAGGGGGAGTGCGCCTCGGGCGCCGGGGAGCCACAGGACACAATGGCCCGGTGACCGTCGCAGGCGGCCACAGGTGTCTGGGATTTGGAGGGGCGCATGTCTGATCTTCCCCGGAAGGCGGTCACCCGTACCGCCAAGCTGGCGGCACTGCCACTGGGCTTCGCCGGCCGAGCCACCTGGGGCCTCGGCAAGCGAATCGGCGGCAAGTCGGCCGAGATAGTGGCCCGCGAGCTTCAACAGCGCACGGCCGACCAGCTGTTCAAGGTCCTCGGTGAGCTGAAAGGGGGCGCGATGAAGCTCGGGCAGGCACTGTCCGTCTTCGAGTCCGCGCTTCCCGAAGAGGTCGCCGGGCCGTACCGGGCGGCGCTGACGAAGCTCCAGGAAGCCGCGCCGCCGATGCCGACGCGCACGGTGCACTCGGTGCTGGAGGAGCGGCTCGGAGAGGAATGGCGCGATCTGTTCCTGGAGTTCGAGGACAAGCCGTCGGCGGCCGCCTCGATCGGCCAGGTGCACCGGGCGGTGTGGCACGACGGGCGCGAGGTGGCCGTCAAGGTCCAGTACCCGGGGGCCGGCGAGGCGCTGCTCTCCGACCTGAACCAGCTGAGCCGGTTCGCCCGGATGCTCGGCCCGCTGATCCCGGGGATGGACATCAAGCCGCTCATCACCGAGCTGCGCGACCGGGTCTCGGAGGAATTGGACTACGAACTGGAGGCACAGGCCCAGCGGGAGCACGCGCGGGAGTTCGCGGACGATCCTGACGTGGTGGTGCCCGATGTGGTGCACCAGAGCGATCAGGTGCTGGTGACCGAGTGGATCGACGGCATACCGATGGCCGATGTGATCGCGGACGGGACGCCGGAGCAGCGGGACAGGGCGGGGCAGCTGCTGGCCCGTTTCCTCTTCTCAGGGCCGGCGCGCACGGGCCTGCTGCACGCGGATCCGCACCCGGGCAACTTCCGGCTGATGCCCGTGGAATCCGCCGACGCGGAAGGCGCCGAGGGTGCCGAGGGCGGCTCGGTCGGGCAATGGCGGCTCGGGGTCCTGGACTTCGGCACGGTGGACCGGCTGTCCGGCGGTCTGCCCGCGACGATCGGTACCTCGCTGCGGATGACGATCGAAGGCGAGGCCGACGGGGTGTACGAGCTGCTCCGCGAGGAGGGCTTCGTGAAGGACTCCATCGATCTCGACCCGAACGAGGTGCTGGACTATCTGCTGCCGATCATCGAGCCGGCGCAGGCCGACGAGTTCACGTTCAGCCGGGGCTGGATGCGCCAGCAGGCGGCGCGGATAGCCGATATCCGGTCGCCAGCACACCAGTTGGGCAAGCAGCTCAATCTGCCGCCGGCCTATCTGCTGATTCACCGGGTGACTTTGAGCACCATCGGGGTGCTCTGCCAGCTGGGTGCGACCGTACGACTGCGGCACGAGCTGGAGGAGTGGCTGCCCGGTTTTCTCGCCGATGACGAGGCGACCGAGGCGGCGGCCGGGGCGTAGCCGGTTCGTTCACCACCAGGTGGAATCGAGCCGGCCCTCGATCGCTCTGAGGTTGGCGCGCGCGCAGTCGTCGCAGAAGTAGCGGCGGCTGCCGTTCTCCACGGAGCAGGTCCAGGTCGGTGGTGTGCTGTCGGCGGGCTTGCCGCAACGGAAGCACACGATGGTGTCGCCACCCGGTTCTGGGGGGTGAGGCGCCTGCTCGGGGTTCCGGGGGTCCTCCCCGGGAGAACTCAGCACTCCGTGACGATATCCCCGCAGGGGGCGTGACGGTCGTACAACGCACCGCGGGGGCCGGTCTGTTAGGACCGGCCCCCGCGGAGGGCTTCATCTGCTACTGCATGACGGCCATGGCCAGGGCGCGACGGGCACGCAGCGAGACGCGCTCGGCGCGGCGCTGCATGCGCCGGGCGGCGACCAGGCGCACGGCCTGGCGTTCCGACTCGGCTTCCCGCCGGCGTTCTTGCATATGGGCACGGGCCAGGGCTTCTGGGATGAGTTGCATCTCGCGGTTCCTGTTCTGACGCGAGTCGTTCGCGCCGGTGATGGTGACGTCATGGGTAGCGGAGCCGAAGGGCTCGCTGGGGGAAGAGGTCATTGGGGCCTGCTTCTTGGGATCGTGCGTATGGGGTCGGTCGATGGTTCCGGTGATGTTCATGCCGCGACCGGGTTCTTGCGCGGGCGGCCACGCGGCCGCTTGCGGGCGACAACGACACCCTGGACGAAGAGTTCGCCGCCCCAGACACCCCAGGGCTCGCGGCGCTCCTGAGCACCGGCGAGACAGGCCTCGACCAGCGGGCAGGTGCGGCAGAGCGACTTGGCGTACTCGACATCGGCCGGGGACTCGGCGAAGAAGACCTCCGGGTCGTACGAACGGCAGGGGACGGGCACGCCGAGGTTCTCGATGGCGTCGTCGAGCGCGGTGAGCGCGGTCAGAGGGGCCAGGGCGGTCTGGGCAGTCAAGGTGGGGTCCTCCGTGAGACCGGGCGGGGTGATCGTTTGGGAAGGCGGTACGGACGGGGCGTGCGTTTCGAGTTGCACGGTGGTTGTTTCCTCGTCGAGTCGTTCCGGCCGGTCGGCCGGGTGGCGGTTGCTGTCCCGAGGCCCCTTCGCTCTGTCTCTCCCGTTCGGGAAAAACAGAAGGGCCGCGGATCCCTGGTGGGGTTCCGCGGCCCTGAGGCGCCTGCCTGATCCTGATCAGGCTGGATCACTCCAGGGTTCGAGCCCACGGAAGGCCCACATCGTGTGGTGCTGCGTCGTCTGCTTCTTGGATCCGGCGCCGGCTGCCGCAAAGGCATAGGCACTCGCCTGTGCCGCTGCTACTGCTGCTTCCGGTGCCTTGGTCGGTCGCTCATTACGCGCCAGGACAAGGCCTGCGAGAGACGCCGGACGGACGGCGGAAATGCCGGGCAGACCGGTGCCACGAAGCGAGGAGCCGAGCGGGCAGGGGGCGACGACCGAGCGATCGGTCATTTTGGTGGAGTTCATGAAGCTGGTCACTGGGCTCGCCTCCTCTCGGCGTCTCGGGGACCTGGTGGCACGGGGCCGGTCCCTACGTATTCGGATAAGTACAGCACGGAATCAGGGCTTCAGAGAAGTCGCTGTTCCCGTGGTTAAGAACCTATGGGGATTGCTGGGGCATGTGCAAACTATTTTTTCGACGAGTTTGTATCAGTCCTCCTCGTCGGCCCCTTCAAGGTCCTGACCTGCGCAGAGAGCCAGCACATCGGCTCCGAAACGCTCCAGCTTGCGGGCGCCGACCCCTGAGATGACGGCCAGTTCTCCCGCCTCGCCCGGCGCGGCCTCGGCGATCGCCATCAGCGTCTTGTCGGTGAAGACGCAGTAGGCGGGCTGGCCCAGCTCCTGCGCCTGGCCGGCCCGCCAGTCGCGCAGCCGTTCGTACAGCGCCTCGTCCATGTCGGACGGGCAGTCCTCGCAGCGCATCAGTTTCACCTCGCCGGCGTCGGTGAGGGTCTTGCCGCACACCCGGCACACGGCCGAGGTGCGACGCCGGTTTCTGGCCGGACCGCCGGTGCCGCCGCCGCTGCGGCCGCCGCGCTCGACGCTCGCGCCGCCGCCGCTCGCTCCACGGCCGCCGGAGGCGGAGGAGCCGGGGCGCAGCCCGTTCAGGAAGCGGCTCGGGCGGCGGGAGGCCCGGCCGCCGGGCGAGCGGGACAGCGCCCAGGACAGGCCCAACTGCACCCGGGCGCGTGTGACGCCGACGTACAGCAGGCGTCGCTCCTCCTCGACCTGCTCGTCGGTCTTGGCGTAGGTGATCGGCATCATGCCCTCGGTGAGGCCGACCAGGAACACGGCGTCCCACTCCAGGCCCTTCGCCGAGTGCAGCGAGGCGAGGGTGACGCCCTGGACGGTGGGCGCGTGCTGGGAGGCCGCGCGCTCGTCGAGCTCGCTGACGAGGTCGGAGAGTGTCGCGGTGGGCTTGGTCTTCGCGAAGTCCTCGGCGAGCCCGACCAGGGCCGCCAGGGACTCCCACTGGTCGCGTACGGCGCCGGAGCCGGCCGGGGGCTGAGTGGTCCAGCCGTTGCCGCTGAGGATGGCGCGGGTCTGGGAAGGCAGGTCCACGACATCGTCGAGCAGCGAGTCGTTGTTCCCGAAGCGGGCGGCGCCGCGCAGGGCGTTGATGGCCTTGCGCACCTCCTGGCGTTCGAAGAACCGCTCAGCTCCACGCAGCTGGTAGGGCACACCGGCGTCGGCCAGTGCCTGTTCGTAGACCTCCGACTGGGCGTTGATGCGGTACAGCACGGCGATCTCGCCGGCCGGGACGCCCGCCGCGATGAGGTCGCGGATGCGGCGGGCGGTGCCCTCGGCCTCGGCTGGTTCGTCGGCGTACTCCGTGTAGACGGGCTCCGGGCCCGCCTCGCGCTGGGAGATCAGCTCCAGTCGGTGCTCGGCGGCCCGGCCGCGCGCCTGGTTCAGCAGACCGTTGGCCAGGTGGACGACCTGCGGTGTCGAGCGGTAGTCGCGGACCAGCTTCACGACGGTGGCGTCCGGGTGCTTGGTGCGGAAGTTCAGCAGGTGGTCGGGGGTGGCGCCGGTGAAGGAGTAGATCGTCTGGCTGGCGTCGCCGACGACGCACAGGTTCGGCCGGTCGCCCAGCCACAGTTCGAGCAGCCGCTGCTGGAGGGGGCTGACGTCCTGATACTCGTCCACCACGAAGTGCTGGTACTGGCTGCGCACGTGGTCGGCGATGTCGTGCCGGTCCTGGAGGATGCCGACGGTGAGAAGCAGCACATCCTCGAAGTCGATCATGGCCCGGTCGCGCTTCAGCTGCTCGTACATCGCGTAGATCTGGGAGATCTCCGCCGCGTCCCTCGGGGCGTCGCGGCTCGACTTGGCGACCACGGCCGGGTAGTCGCCGGGGACGGTCTGCGTGACCTTTGCCCACTCGATCTCTCCCGTCACGTCCCGCAGCTCGTTGCGGTCGAGACGGACGCGGCAGCGTGCGGCCGCCTCGGCCACCAGCTGGATCTTGCGCTCGACGAGCCGCGGCAGATCGCCACCGACTGCTTTCGGCCAGAAGTACTGGAGCTGGCGCAGCGCGGCGGAGTGGAATGTCCGCGCCTGGACCCCTCCCGCACCGAGCTGGCGCAGCCGCCCGCGCATCTCGCCCGCGGCGCGGTTGGTGAACGTGACACCCAGCACACTGGCGGGCTGGAGGATCCCGGCGCGCACGCCGTACGCGATGCGGTGCGTGATCGCGCGGGTCTTGCCGGTGCCCGCGCCGGCCAGGACACACACCGGACCGTGCAGGGCCGTCGCGACCTCGCGCTGCTCTGGGTCGAGCCCTTCGAGCACCGCGTCGGCCGAGTCCGGGACGTCGGGGACCTGCGGGAAAGGAGAGGAGTGCGTTGCTGCTGTCACCCCGCCATGCTGCCAGGTCGGGAGAGGCCGATGCGGCCGCTGTCCACAGGGGCCGGGCACTGGTCGTACTAATGCGGGAATGGTGGTCGGGTCGCGGACGTTCGACACACTGACATTTCCGCTTCGCCGGGGACCGGACCCCGGCGAGCCAAGCGAACCAGAGGAGCGCATACGACATGCTGGGAACAGTGACGATGTACAGCACCACGTGGTGCGGCTACTGCCGTCGGCTCAAGAGCCAGATGGACCGTGAGGGCATCGCGTACACCGAGATCAACATCGAGCTGGACCCGGAGTCGGCGGCCTTCGTCGAGAAGGCGAATGGCGGAAACCAGACGGTCCCGACCGTCCTGGTGGTTCCCGCCTCTGGTGAGCAGTCCGTCATGACGAACCCGAGCCTCGCGCAGGTCAAGCAGGCCCTGGCCGTCTGAGTCGCGGCGTACGCACGGAACGCATACGGAAGGGCCCCACACCACAGCGTGGGGCCCTTCCGTATGCGCGGGCGTTACGGGTTCAGCGGCTTCGGCAGGGGCTTGCCGTACCAGAGCTCCACCAGGCGGGCCGCGATCGAGATGCCCGACGGGGGCAGGATCTCGCCGGTCTCGATGGCGCTGCGCAGGTCGTCCCGGGAGAACCAGCGCGCCTCCTCGATCTCCTCGCCGTCCACGTCGATCTCGGACGATGTGGCGCGCGCCATGAAGCCCAGCATCAGGCTGGACGGGAACGGCCACGGCTGGCTGGCGACGTACTCGACGCGGCCGACTGTGACGCCCGCCTCCTCGAAGACCTCGCGGGCCACCGACTCCTCGATCGTCTCGCCGGGCTCCACAAAGCCCGCGAGCGTCGAGAACCGGCCTTCCGGCCAGTGCACCTGGCGGCCGAGGAGCGCCCGGTCCTCCTCATCCGTGACGAGCATGATCACAGCGGGGTCGGTGCGCGGGTAGTGCTCCGCGCCGCAGGCCTGGCAGCGGCGGATGTGCCCGGCGGCCGCGATGACGGTGCGCTCGCCGCAGCGCGAACAGAAGCGGTGCAGCCGCTGCCAGTTCTCCAGCGCCACCGCGTGGACCAACAGGCCCGCGTCGCGCGGGTTGAGCAGCAGCCCGGCCTCGCGCAGTCCGGCGGGGCGCGCCGACTGGTCCATGCGCCCCGGCAGGGAGTCCTTCTGGAGAGCGAAGTAGCTGACGCCCTCCTCGTCCGTACCGAGGAAATAGCGGTGCGTCTCGGTGACCGGAGCCTCGAAGGCCGGGGTCATCACGAGTTCGGTGCGCCCGTCGGCGCTGTCCGCGGGCTCGTCGATCAGGGCCTGTCCGCCGGAGACTACGAAGACGCGCGTCGTCGGGTGGCTCCACGCCGCGGCCAGCCATGCCTCGTCGAGGCGGTGGTGCGCGGCGCGGTCGATGCCACTCGGGGCGGTGAGCGCGATCGGCAGCTCGGTGGCCGGCGCGTTGAGGCCCGTGTGGTCGGTCGTCGAGGTGCTCACAGGTGCTTCCAACTCCCCCTGGCGGATTTTCGGACGAGGTTCAGGTTCGGGTTCAGGAGGCGCGCCAGTGCGCCGCGAGATCGCCCCACAGGTACGCGGTCGTTTCGACGCCCTTGAGGAGCAGGTCGATCTCGACCTTCTCGTTGGGTGCGTGCCAGCCGTCGGACGGTACGGAGATACCCAGGAAGAGCACCGGTGCACCGAGTACGTCCTGGAGGTCGGCCGCGGGACCCGAGCCCCCTTCGCGGGTGAAGCGGATCTTCTGGCCGAAGGCGCGGCCCATCGCCCGTACGACGGACTGGAGGGCGGGGTGGTCGAGGGGGGTCAGGCACGGGCGGGTGGCCGCGCCGAAGGTGATCTTGTGGCGGATGCCGGCCGGGACGCGGGATGCGATCCAGTCGCGTACGGACTGCTCGATCTTCTCCGGTTCCTGGCCCGCGACCAGGCGGAACGACAGCTTCAGGTGGGCGGAGGACGGGACGATCGTCTTGCCGCCGGGGCCCTGGTAGCCGCCGCCGATGCCGTTGACCTCGGCGGTCGGGCGGGCCCAGACGCGTTCCAGGGTGGTGTGGCCGGCCTCGCCGAGGGTGGCGCGGGATTTCGCCGTACGGAGCCATTCGGCCTCGTCGAAGGGGAGCTCGGCGAACAGCTCGCGCTCGCGGTCCGTGAGTTCGGCGATGCCGTCGTAGAAGCCGGGGACCGTGACGTGCTCGTTCTCGTCGTGGAGGGCCGCGACGAGGCGGGCTGCGACGGTGGCCGGGTTGGGGACGGCGCCGCCGAAGGATCCGGAGTGGATGTCCTCGTCGGGCCCGTACAGCTCGATCTCGCAGTCGGCCACGCCGCGCATGCCGGTGCAGACGGTCGGGGTGTCCTCCGACCACATGCCGGTGTCGGAGACGATCACGGCGTCGGCGGTGAGGCGCTGTGCGCGCTCCTCGACCAGCGCGCGGAAATGCGGGGAGCCGGACTCCTCCTCGCCCTCGATGAGGAGCTTGAGGTTGACGGCGGGGGTGGTGCGGCCGGTGGCGGCGAGGTGGGCGCGTACGCCGAGGGTGTGGAAGAAGACCTGGCCCTTGTCGTCGGCCGCCCCGCGGGCGTAGAGCCTGCCGTCGATGACCTCCGGCTCGAAGGGGCCGGTGTGCCAGCCGTCCTCGCGGGCGGCGGGCTGCACGTCGTGGTGTCCGTACACGAGCACGGTCGGGGCGGACTGGTCGCCGCTCGGCCACTCGGCGAAGACCGCCGGGGCGCCGGCGGTGGGCCAGATTTCGGTGACCGGGAAGCCGGTCTCCTTGAGCTTCGCGGACAGCCATTCGGCGCTGCGGCGTACGTCGGCGGCGTGGTCCGGCTGCGCCGACACGGACGGGATGCGCAGCCAGTCGGCGAGGTCGCCGAGGAAGGCCGCGCGGTGCGTGTCTATGTACGTACGGACGACGCTGTCCGGGGTGTCGCTCATGGCCCCGAGCCTATCCGGCCGCCGGACCGGGCTCGTCCAGCAGGATCCGTTCGAGCTCCCTGCGGCCGGGGAGGCGGGTGGGGCGCGCGATTTCGCCGGTGCGGACGTAGAGGAACGCGGCGCCGACGGAGTCGAGGGGCAGGTCGTGCTGCTCGGCCCAGGCGAGGCGGTAGACGGCGAGCTGGAGGGGGTCTGCGGTGCGGGCGCGGGCCGTCTTCCAGTCGACGATCTCGTACGCGCCGGTGTCGTTGTCGCGGTATACGGCGTCTATGCGGCCCCGGATCACGCGGCCCGCGAGGGTGAGGTGGAAGGGCGCCTCGACGCGGTACGGGGTGCGGCGGGCGTACGGGCTGCGCTCGAACGCCTCCTTGAGCTCCGCCAGGTCGCGCTCGTCCGCGATCTCGGCGTCGGTCTCGTCGCCGCCGGGCAGCTCGTCGGGCCCGAGCATGGGCAGCGGCAGCTCCTCGAAGCGCGACTCCACCCAGGCGTGGAAACGGGTGCCGCGGCGGGCGGCGGGCTGGGGCGGGCGAGGCATGGGGCGGGCGAGCTCGTGGGCGAAGCCGTCGGGGTCGGCGGCGAGCCGCAGGAGCTGGGTGGCGGTGAGGGAGGGCGGTACGAGAACGTCGCGGGTGGTGGCGCGGGCACGGCGTAGCTCCCCGGCGAGAGCGTCGAGGTCCCGGTCCCAGGAGGCCACGGCGCGGGCCTCTTCGGGGGTGAGGGGCGTTTCCCCCTGGCCGCCGGTCCCGTCCTGCGACTGGGCGGCGGGGCGCCCGGGCCCTCCGGCTCCGGTGCGGGTGGCCGCCGGGCCGGCCGGGTCAGTGGCGTGCGCCGGATGCGGACGTGCGGGTGCCGTCTCGTGGCCCGGGGCCCCGGGAGCTGACTGGGCATGCTGCGGTACGTCGCCGGGGCGCTCCACACGCGCGTGGGAGCGGGGTGCGGGTACGCCGCCGGGGCGCACAGTGGACCAGCTGTCCCAGCCCGCCGGGTCGACGTCGAGTTCCGTGTCGTGGTCCCTCTCGTACTCCGCCTCCGCCCCGAAGGGCTCCTCCACGGGCTCGTCGGAGTCGGCGGCGGGCTCCGCCTCCGGCTCCGGCTCGGCCGGGGCGTTCGCCATGGCCTCCAGGTGGGCCATGACCGTCTCGGCCGCCCGGCGGCGCCGGGCCATGGACATCGGATCCAGCGGCAGCGGCCAGGCCCGGTCCGTCGCCGACTCGCGCAGGGACGGGTTCTCCTCGCCCTCCGCCGGCTCGTCCGCCCACGCCTCGATCTCGCCGAATCCGGCCGCGCAGTGGTCGTACAGGGCGTGCAGGAAGGCGGACGGGCCGCGCGGCTTCTTCTGGGTCGGGCCCCACCAGTGGCCCGAGCCGAGCAGCAGCGAGCGCGGGCGCGTGAACGTGACGTACCCGAGGCGCAGTTCCTCCGTGTGCTGGTGGGCCTTCATCTCGTCCTTGAAGGCCTTCATTCCCTTGGCGTCCCAGCCGTCCACGTCCGGGAGCGTCTTCGCGTCGCCGCGCAGCGCGTGCGGCAGCACTTTGGCCTGGGAGGTCCACGAGTCGCGGGACTGCTCGCTCGGGAAGTGGCCCGTGACCAGGCCCGGCGCCGCCACGACGTCCCACTCCAGGCCCTTGGACTTGTGGGCGGTGAGGACCTTGACGGTGTTCTCGCCGCCGGGCAGGGCGTTGTCCAGGCCCTTCTCGTACTGGGCGGCCGTGCGCAGGAACGCGAGGAAGGCGAGCAGGTTCGCCTCGCCGTCGAGCGCCGCGAATCCCGCCGCCGTGTCGAGGAAGTTGCTCAGCGTCTCGCGCCGGCGAGCGGCCAGGGCGTGCGGGGACGCGGACAGTTCCACTTCGAGGCCCGTCGTCGCCAGCACCCTGTGCAGTACGTCCATGAGCGGGTCCGCGAGTGAGCGCCGCAGGTCGCGCAGCTCGGCCGCGAGGCGGGCGAAGCGGACCCGGGCGTCCGCCGAGAAGGGCAGGCCGTCGTCCGTACCGCCGCCGCCCGGCTCCAGGAACGTGTCGAGCGCGTCCGCCAGGGAGATGACCTCCGCCGGGTCCACGCCCTCGACGGCCTCGGCCAGCCTGCCGTCGGGGTCGGCGTCCGGGTCGGTTCCCGGCGCGCGGTGGACGAGCAGGCGGGCGCGGCGTCCGAGCAGCGCCAGGTCGCGCGGGCCGATGCGCCAGCGGGGGCCGGTGAGGATGCGTACGAGCGAGGCATTGGCACCGGGGTCCTGGAGGACTTCGCAGACCGCGACGAGGTCCGCGACCTCGGGGAGGTGGAGCAGCCCGGAGAGGCCGACCACCTCCACCGGTACGTCGCGGGCCACCAGCGCGCCCTGGATCTCGGCGAAGTCGCCCGCCGTACGGCACAGGACGGCGATCTCGCCGGGTTCCTTTCCCGTACGGACGAGGTGGGCTATCGAGTCGGCCAGCCACGCGATCTCCTCCGCGTGGGTGGGCAGGAGGGCGCAGCGGACGACGCCGTCGCGCTCGGCGCCCGGGGCGGGACGCAGTGCCTCCACGCCCTCGTGCATGGCGCGCAGCGGGACGGCGAGGCCGTTGGCGAGGTCGAGGAGGCGGCCGCCGCTGCGGCGGTTCTCGCTGAGCGAGAAGCGGGCCGCGGGGCTTCCGTCGGCGTACGGGAAGTGGGCCGGGAAGTCGTCGAGGTTGGCGACGGACGCGCCGCGCCAGCCGTAGATCGCCTGGCAGGGGTCGCCGACCGCCGTCACCGCGTGCCCGGTGCCGCCGCCGAACAGGCCGGAGAGGAGCAGGCGCTGCGCGACCGACGTGTCCTGGTACTCGTCGAGCAGGACCACCCGGAATTCGTCGCGCAGGATCCGGCCGGCCTCCTCGCTGGTGAGCGCGAGCTCGGCGGAGAGCGCGATCTGGTCGCCGAAGTCGAGGAGGTCGCGGCTGCGCTTGGCCTCGCGGTAGCGGGTGGTGAGTTCGAGCAGTTCGAGTCGGGCGGCGGCGGCTTCGGGGACCTTGCGCAGGTCGGCGTTGGAGAGCTTGACGGACGCGAGGGTGCTGAGGAGCTCGGTGTCGTACGTCGCGAGGCGGGCCGGCTTCACGAGGTGCTCGGCCAGCTCACCGTCCAGCGCCAGCAGGTCGCTGACCAGGGACGGGAAGGATTTGGTGAGTGCCGGATACGGGCCGGGCGCCTCCCGCAGCACACGCGCGGCGAGCTGGTAGCGGGTGGCGTCGGCGAGGAGGCGGGCGGTCGGTTCGAGGCCGATGCGCAGGCCGTGCTCGGCGAGGAGCTGTCCGGCGAAGGCGTGGTACGTCGAGATCCTGGGCTCGCCGGGAGGGTTGTCGGGGTCGATGACGTCGGGGTCGGTCACCCCGGCGCGGATCAGTGCCTTGCGGACGCGCTCGGCGAGCTCGCCGGCCGCCTTGTTGGTGAAGGTGAGGCCGAGTACCTGCTCGGGGGCGACCTGGCCCGTGCCGACCAGCCACACCACCCGCGCGGCCATGACCGTCGTCTTGCCCGAACCGGCTCCGGCCACGATGACCTGCGGGGCAGGCGGTGCGGTGATGCACGCCATCTGCTCCGGGGTGAACGGGATGCCGAGGAGCTCTTTGAGCTGCTCGGGGTCGGTGATTCGAGCTGACACCCCAGAGAGGCTATCCGGCCCCACTGACAACCACGGACCGTGAAGCTTCCGCTACTCGACGATGTGGCGGCCCTCCGGCTGCGCGCTGCACGCGGCGCGGAACGCGCAGTGCGTGCAGTGCTGGCCGGTCGCCGGGCTGAAGCGTTCGTCGAGTACGCGGCCCGCGGCGGTGGCGAGCAGGTCGCCGACCCACTCCCCGGCGAGCGGCTCCTGTGCCTGGATTTTGGGGAGTGCTTCCCCGCCGTCCTTCTTGGCGGCGGCCTGGCGCAGCTGGACGAGTTCGGCGCCGCCGGGCTCGGGGCGCGTTCCGCCGAACGCCTCGTCCACAGCGCCTTCCCGTACGGCGAGCTGGTAGACGGCGAGCTGCGGGTGGTGGGCGACCTCATCGCGCGTGGGGGTCGCTTTTCCGGTCTTGAAGTCGACGACGTACGCCCGTCCTTCGGCGTCCTTTTCGACGCGGTCCATGGAACCGCGGATGCGCACCTCGTACTCCCCGCCCGCCTCCAGGGTCACGTCGAAGTCGTGCTCGGTCGCGACCGGGGTGCGGCCGCCGCGGTCCATGACGTGCCACTGGAGGAAGCGTTCCAGGGCGACGCGCGCGTGCTCCTTCTCCTGTGTGGACTTCCAGGGCGCGTCGAAGGCGAGTGCGTTCCAGACGGAGTCGAGGCGTTCCATGAGTACGGCGAGGTCGGCGGGCGTACGGCCGGACGCGACCTCGTCGGCGAGGACGTGCACGACGTTGCCGAAGCCCTGGGCGGCGGTCGCGGGTGCGTCCGCCTTTACCTCGCGTCCCAGGAACCACTGGAGGGAGCACGTGTTCGCGAGCTGGTCCAGTGCGCTTCCCGAGAGCGCCACGGGCTCGTTGCGGTCGCGCAGGGGGATGCTGCTGTGCGTCGGGTCGTACAGGCCCCACCAGCGGTACGGGTGCGCCGAAGGGACCAGCGGCTGCCCGTCCTCGTCCGCGAGTGCGGCGAGGCGGGCCAGTCTGCGGGCGGCCTCGTCGCGCAGCGCGGGGGTCGCCGCCGGGTCGACGGTGGTGGCGCGCAGTTCGGCGACGAGGGCGGCTACGGCGAGCGGGCGGCGGGGGCGGCCTGTGACGTCCTTGGGTTCGACGCCGAGTTCGGTGAGGAAGCGGGAGGGCTGGTCGCCGTCGTCGGCGGGGGCCTTGACGGCGGTGACGACGAGGCGCTCGCGGGCGCGGGTCGCGGCGACGTAGAAGAGCCGTCGTTCCTCGGCGAGGAGGGCGCCGGGGGTCAGGGGCTCGGCGAGGCCGTCGCGACCGATCCTGTCGGCTTCGAGGAGCGAACCCCGGCGGCGCAGGTCCGGCCACAGACCCTCCTGTACGCCCGCCACGACGACCAGGCGCCACTCCAGCCCTTTTGACCGGTGCGCGGTCATCAGGCGTACGGCGTCGGGGCGTACGGCGCGCTTGCTGAGGGTGTCGGCGGCGATGTCCTGGGCGTCGAGCTCTTCGAGGAAGTTGAGGGCGCCGCGGCCGCCGGAGCGTTCCTCGGCGCGGGCGGCGGTGTCGAACAGTGCGCACACGGCGTCGAGGTCCCGGTCGGCGTTGCGGCCTGCCGCGCCGCCGCGCAGGGCGGCGCGTTCGAGGCGCCCCGGCCACGGGGTGCCGTTCCACAGCTCCCAGAGGGCCTCTTCGGCGGTGCCGCCGGCTTGGAGGACGGTGCGGGCCTTGAGCAGGAGCGCGCCGAGGCGCTGGGCGCCGCGGGCGTACGCCGGGTCGTGCGCAGCCAGCCGCTCCGGTTCGGCGAGGGCGCGGGCCAGCAGCTCGTCGGAGGGCGGCGGGAGCCGGTTCCCGGCGGCGCGCTCCTCGTCGCGCAGGGCGCGGCCCAGACGGCGGAGGTCGGCGGTGTCCATGCCGGCGAGCGGCGAGGCGAGCAGTTCGGCGGCGACCTCTGTACTGAGCCAGGTTTGCGTGGCGGCGGGCGGGTCGGCGGGCTCGTCCTGGGGGACGTCGTCGGCCGGTTGGCCAAGTGCTGCTTCTGCCACTGCTCGTAGGGCCGTCAGCAGGGGGGTTACCGCGGGCTCGTGGCGCAGGGCGAGGTCGTCGCCGTCGATGTCCAGGGGGACGCCCGCGGAGGTCAGGGCGCGGCGTACGGCGGGGATCGTGCGGCCGCCGGCTCGTACCAGTACCGCCATCTCGTTCCACGGCACGCCCTCCTCCAGGTGGGCGCGGCGCAGGATGTCCGCGATGTTGTCGAGCTCCGTGCCCGCCGTCGGGTACGTGAACACCTCCACGCGGCCCCCTTCGCGTACCGGAGCCAGGTCGCGGTGCGCCCGTACCTTTCCGGCCGGCAGGCGCGTCAGCGGCATCCGGAGGGTGAGCCGGCGGGTGGCCTCCAGGAGGCCCGCTCCCGAGCGGCGGGAGGTCGTCAGGACCTCCACCGGGGAAGGACTGCCGTCCGTTCCGCGGAACGTGTCCGGGAAGTCGAGGATGCCGCCGACGTCCGCACCGCGGAACGCGTAGATCGACTGGTCCGGGTCACCGAACGCCACCAGGGTGCGCCCCGAACCGGCCAGCGCGTGCAGGAGGCGGACCTGCGCCGGGTCGGTGTCCTGGTACTCGTCCACGAAGACCGCGTCGTACTGGGCGCTGAGCCGGCCCGTGAGCTCCGCCTGCTCGGCGAGCAGCACCGCGCGGTGGACCAGTTCGGCGTAGTCCAGGACGCCCTGCATGTCGAGTACGTCGAGATACTCGGCCAGGAAGGCCGCCGCGGCCTTCCAGTCGGGCCGCCCGGTACGGGCCGCGAAGGCCCCCAGGGCGTCGGGGCCGAGCCCCAGTTCCCGGCTGCGCGCCAGCACGGCCCGCACCTCGTCGGCGAAGCCGCGCGTCGTGAGACAGGCGCGCAGTTCGTCCGGCCACCGGACGGGAGCGGGACGGCCGTCGCGCTCCAGGTCCACGTGGCCCGCCAGCAGGTCGCGTACCGCCACATCCTGTTCGGGGCCGGACAGCAGTCGCAGCGGTTCGCTGAAGAGGTCGCTGTCCTGGTGGACGCGGACCAGGGCGTAACAGAAGGAGTGAAAGGTGGTGGCCTGCGGCCCGTACGCACCGCCGAGCCGCAGCGCCATACGGTCGCGCAGTTCCACCGCCGCCTTGCGGCTGAAAGTGAGCACCAGGATGCGCCGAGGGTCGGCTCCTGCGGCGACACGCGCGGCGACCGCCTCCACGAGTGTCGTCGTCTTGCCGGTGCCCGGTCCCGCCAGGACCAGCAGCGGACCGCCGGCATGCTCAACCACCGCGCGCTGTCGCGCGTCAAGAAGAGGAGGGTCCACCGGGCCCGGCGGGGTACGCACCAGTCGGTACGCGCCCGGGGTCCGCTGCCGCGCCTTACGGTGCGGCGGATTCCAGGCGGAGCCCGCGGAACGTGCCGAACCTGGGGCTTCTGCGGAAGGGGAGGAGCTCACGTGGATCGCCGGTCCTGGTGGGTGTACGGATTGACTCGCCGGCCACGCGCGGGGCGTGGGGGATGCGGGATGAGCGGTACGCGCGTGCCGCGTGCGGAGGAGGACGACGCTACGCCAGTGGGCGACCGGGACGCAGCGAGTCCGCTTCCTGCCCCGCCCGGAGCCGCGCCCGGTGCCTCACCCGGCGCCCCGTACGGTCCGGCCATTCCCCACTACGACCGCGCATGCAGGAAGCTGTCAGGTGTGAGTCGTGTGAACTTGTGCACTTCCGCCGGATCCGGCCGTACCGCCGTCCCACCTCGCCTGCTTCATGTCCAGGCGCGGCAGGTGGGTCCCGGACTGCCGGGAGGCTGTCCGCAGCGGGGTGCCCTCCGCGCGGTAGTGGTCCAGCGCCCGCAGTTCGTGGCCCGGCAGCAGTACGCCGTCGGAACGCACCACGCGCCACCAGGGCGCGCCGCCGCCGTAGAGCGCCATGACCCGCCCCACCTGGCGGGGGCCGCCCTCCTCAAGCCACTCGGCGACGTCCCCGTACGTCATCACACGGCCGGGTGGAATCATCTCGGCCACCTCCAGCACGCGCTCGGCGTACTCGGGCAGTGCGGAGACATCCGGCTCGTGGCTCATCCGGACCATCCTGCACCACGCCTCCGACAGTGCGTGCTGCTCCGTGGGGCGTATCCAAGACATCCAAAACACTTCATGCCCCCGCAATGCACCCTGATGCCCCCCTCTGTCATCCGGTCATGCCACCATCATCCGGGCGGTGACAGGTGATACGAGATCAAGAGGAAACAGCGAACGAGCAGGGCGTGCGGCCTCCGCCGGCGGCGGGCACCCCTGGCGCCGAGTCACGCCCTGACGCACCCGAGAGGCCCACGAAGAACATGACCAGCGGGCCCGAAGGAAGCGCCATCGACCGTGTCTCCGGCGACGAACCGCTGCTCTCCGCGCGCGTACACCGCCCCTCCGACCTGGTACGACTGCTCGTTGGCGTGCTGGGCATCGTCTGCGTACTGGGCATCGCGGCCTTCGCGCACGGCACCGCGTCGGGGCTCGAACAGGACATCAGCAAGGGCACCGGCCAGACCCCCGACGTCTTCATCAAACTGGCCGGCCTGATCTCCAGCATCGCCGTACTGATCCTCCCGGTCGCCTTCGCGATCGAGCGGCTGATCAAGCGCGACGGACTGCGGATCGCGGACGGTGTGCTCGCGGCCGTGCTCGCGCACGGTGTCGCACTCGCCACCGACCTGTGGGTCTCCGAGGCCGCCCCGGACGCGATCAGGGAAGCGCTCACACAGGCGACGGCGAACGGCGAACTGACCGATCCCGTGCACGGTTACCTGGCGCCCGTCATCGCGTACATGACGGCGGTCGGCATGGCCCGCAGGCCTCGCTGGCGCGTGGCGCTGTGGGCGGTGCTGCTGCTCAACTCCTTCGCCGTACTGGTCGGCCGCCAGACCACGCCGTTCTCGATCATCGTGACCGTGCTGATCGGCTGGACGGTCGCGTACGGGACGCTCTACGCCGTCGGTTCCCCGAACGTACGGCCCACCGGCCAGACCCTCCTCGCGGGGCTGCGGCACGTCGGGTTCCGTCCGGTGACGGCGATGCGCGCCGAGGACGTGCCCGACTCGGCCGAGCAGGGCGACCGCGGGCGCCGCTACCTCGTCACCCTGGAGGACGGGCCGCCCCTCGACGTCACCGTCGTCGACCGCGAACAGCAGGCGCAGGGGTTCTTCTACCGCGTGTGGCGTCAGGTGACCCTGCGCGGCATCACCCAGCGCCGCTCGATCCAGTCCCTGCGCCAGGCCCTGGAGCAGGAGGCGCTGCTCGCGTACGCCGCCATCGCCGCCGGGGCCAACGCGCCCAAGCTGATCGCCACGTCCGAGCTCGGCCCCGACGCCGTGATGCTTGTGTACGAGCACCTGGGCGGCCGTTCGCTGGACTCGCTGCCCGACGAGGAGATCACCGACGAGCTGATGCGCGGTGCCTGGCGCCAGGTGAAGGCCCTCCAGTCTCGCCGTATCGCGCACCGGCGGCTGGTCGGTGACGCGATCTTGGTGGATCGTTCCGGCAGGGTGATCCTGACCGATCTGCGCGGCGGCGAGATCGCGGCGGGCGACGTCGTCCTGCGCATGGACGTCGCGCAGCTCCTGACGACGCTCGCGCTGCGCGCCGGTGCCGAGCGGGCCGTGGCCGCCGCCGTGGAGGTGCTGGGCCCCGACGCGGTCGCAGACAGCCTGCCGCTGCTCCAGCCGATCGCGCTCAGCCGCTCCACCCGCTCCACGCTGCGCAAGCTGGCGCGCGAACGCTCGCAGCGTGAGCGCGAGGCGGTGCTCGACGCGTCACACGCCGCCAAGCCGGCCGGGGCGGCCGAGCCGGGCACCGCCGAGGCCGCGCCGGCCAATGGCCGCAAGGACGCACGGGCGGAGAAGAAGGCCGAAAAGGGGGCCATAGAGGAGGCGCTGGAGAAGGCACGCGAAGAAGACCTGCTGACGCAGATCCGCCACCAGGTGCTGCTGATCCGTCCGCAGGCACTGGTCGAGCCGGCCCGCCTGGAGCGCATCAGACCGCGCACGCTCGTCAGCGTCATCGCCGGTGCGTTCGCCGCGTACTTCCTGATCTCGACGCTGATGGCCAACGACATGAGCGAAGCGATCGCGAAGGCGGACTGGCGCTGGGCCGCGGTGGCCGTGCTGTTCTCCGCGCTGAGCTATCCGGCCGCGGCGATGAGTCTGCTGGGCTTCGTACCCGAGAAGGTGCCCTTCTGGCGCACCGTCAAGGCGCAGGTGGCCGGTTCCTTCGTGAAGCTGGTCGCCCCGGCGGCGATCGGCGGCGTGGCGCTCAACACCCGGTTCCTCCAGCGCGCCGGCGTACGCCCCGGGCTGGCGGTGGCGAGTGTCGGCGCCTCCCAGCTCTTCGGTCTCGCCGCGCACATCACGCTGCTGATGGTTTTCGGTTACGTGACGGGCACCGAACGGACCCCCACGCTCTCCCCGTCCCGGACGGTCATCGCCGGACTGCTGACGGCGGCGGTGCTGGCGCTGGTGGTGACGGCCGTGCCGATCCTGCGCAGGTTCGTGGTGACGCGGGTGCGGTCTTTGTTCGCGGGTGTGGTGCCCCGCATGCTCGACGTACTGCAGCGGCCGCAGAAGCTGATCACCGGTATCGGCGGGATGCTGCTGCTGACCGCTTCGTTCGTGATGTGCCTGGACGCGTCGATCCGCGCCTTCGACAGCGACACCCATCTGAGCTACGCCACCATCGCGGTGGTCTTCCTGACCGCCAACGCGCTGGGTTCCGCGGTACCGACGCCCGGCGGTGTCGGCGCGGTCGAGGGCGCGCTCATCGCGGCGCTGTCGGTCGCGGGGCTGCCCGCGGGGATCGCGGCGCCGGCGGTGCTGCTGTACCGACTGCTGACGTTCTGGCTGCCGGTGCTGCCGGGCTGGCTGTCCTTCAACCAGCTGACACGCAAGGAGCAGCTCTAGGCCCGGACTTCGCGGGTCGCTGAAAAGGTTCGCCGCAGCGGCTCTTCGGCGTCCGAACCCGACCGGATCGGACCGGCATTGCGATCGCCGTTGCGGACCGGACTGAGCGGCGATCGGTCGTGACCAGTTGATCTTCACGATCGGGTGACCTGCGAAGTACGGGTCTAGGAGCGCGGCTTCACAGGCTGTGGCCGCTCTCGTCTCTTCGTACGAGCCGCACCGCAGCTGCCAGGAGCATCGGCCGATCTTCCTTGCAGGTGCGCCCAAAACGGTCGTACATTGCCGCACATGCGGTCCTACACCACTCAGCAGGCGGCGCGGCTTCTCGGCGTCAGCTCCGACACCGTCCGCCGCTGGGCAGACGCCGAGCGGATCACCACGCGCAGGGACGACAGCGGCCGGCGGCTGATCGACGGCCCCGTTCTCGCGGCGTACGCGGTCGAGCTGGCCCAGCAGGCCAATGAGCACGGCGACATCCCGTACACGAGCGCGCGCAACGCCTTCGCCGGGATCATCACGGCGGTGAAGCTCGGCGATGTCGCCGCCCAGGTCGAAATACAGGCGGGTCCCCACCGGCTGGTCTCCCTGCTGACCCGGGAGGCCGTCGAAGAGCTCGGCCTGGAGGTCGGGATGGAGGCGGTCGCCCGCGTGAAGTCGACCAATGTCCATATCGACCGTGTGTGAACCGGCTCTGTCCCAGCCGGCCGTTTCCGACACCCCGGGGGTTTCCGTGCGACGCCGTACCGTCCTTCCCGTCATCACCGCCTCGCTGCTGCTCGTCCCGCTGCTCGCCGCGTGCGGCGGTGAAGGCGGCGAGAAGGCCGGCGCCAAGGCGGGCTCCTCCGAGATCACCGTCCTCGCCGCGGCCTCGCTCACCGATGTGTTCACGGCGGCCGGGGCGGCGTACGAGAAGGAGCACGCCGGCACGAAGGTCACCTTCTCCTTCAACGGCTCTCAGGAACTCGCCTCGCAGGTACGCCAGGGCGTGCCCGCCGACGCTCTGGTCACCGCCGACACGAAGACCATGGAGGGGCTGAAGGAGAACACCGGCGAACCGGTCGTCATCGCCAAGAACCGCCTCACCATCGCCACCGCCCGGGGCAACCCGGAGAAGATCGGCGGCCTGAAGGACCTCTCCAGGAGCGGCCTGAAGGTGGTTCTCGCGGCGCCCGAGGTGCCGGTCGGCCGCTACAGCCAGAAAATTCTGGACGGGGCGGATGTGAAGGTGAAACCCGTCTCCCAGGAGCCGAATGTGCGCGCCGTACTGAGCAAGGTGGAGCTGGGCGAGGCCGATGCCGGTCTGGTGTACGTGACCGACGCCGCGGCGGCCGGGGGCAAGGTCACCACGGTCGCCGTACCCGACGCGCAGAACGCCGTCGCGTCCTATCCGGCCGCCGTGCTCGACGACTCCGGGCACGGCGAGGAGGCCTCGGACTTCGTGAAGTGGCTCGCCTCCCCGAAGGCGCAGAAGCTGCTGCGTGACGCGGGGTTCCAGGCGCCGTGAGCGCTGTGAAGGGGCGCGCGCCGCTCGCCCTCACCCTGCCGGCCGGGCTGGCCGTCGTCTTCCTGCTGCTGCCGCTGGCGGGGGTGCTCGCCGGTGCTCCGTGGTCGACGCTCCCCGGGCGGCTGACCGCGCCCGCGGTGACCGAGGCGCTGGGTCTGTCCTTGGTGGTCTCGGGCTGGGCGCTGCTCCTGTCGCTCGTCCTGGGCGTACCGCTGGCGTGGCTGCTCGCACGGGTGTCGTTCCGCGGCAAGGCACTGGTGCGGGTCCTGGTGATGCTGCCGATGGTGCTGCCGCCGACGGTCGCGGGTGTGGCGCTCCTTCAGGGGTACGGGCGGCGCGGGCTGATCGGTGAACAGCTGTCGGACTGGTTCGGGGTGACGCTGCCGTTCTCGACGGCGGGGGCGGTCGTCGCGTCCGCGTTCGTCTCGATGCCGTTCCTGGTGATCAGCCTGGAGGGGGCGCTGGCCGGACTGCATCCCCGTTACGAGGAGACGGCCGTTTCGCTCGGCGCGTCACCGCTGCGGACGTTCTTCACGGTGACCGTTCCGATGGTCACGCCGGGGCTGCTCGCGGGTGCGGCGCTGTGCTGGGCGAGAGCGCTGGGCGAGTTCGGCGCGACGATCACTTTCGCCGGCAATCTGCCGGGCACCACGCAGACCCTGCCGCTCCAGGTCTATCTGCTGCTGCAGAACGACCCGGACGGCGCGGTGGCGGTGTCGCTGCTGCTGCTCGCGGTGGCGACCGCTGTACTGATCGCGCTGCGGGGCCACTGGCTCGCCCCGCAGCGTGGAACCCGTGACGCACCGACACCGCCCCCTGAGGAGCCCCTGGGCGCGGCTCCGGCCCCCGGCTCACTGTCGCCCGGATCGCCTTCGCCGGGCTCACCGCCCGCCGGCTCGGAGGTCGTGGCCGACGGTGGGGAGGCGCCCCGGTGGCCGCTCTCCGCCGAAATCGACGGGCACGCGCGCGTGGGCCTCGAAGTCGAGGGCGGTAGTACGGTCGCCGTCGTAGGACCCAACGGTGCGGGCAAGACCACCCTCCTGCGCGCGCTCCTCGGACTCACCGACCGGGCCACCGCGCGCTCCCTTCGGCTCGGCGAAAGGGACGTGTCCTCGCTCCCGCCGCACCGGCGTGGCATCGCCTGGGTGCCGCAGGACGGCGCGCTGTTCCCGCACATGACCGCCCTCGCCAACACGGCGTACGGGAGAACCTCCCAGGGCGCTTCCAAGGCACACGCCCGCGCGGAGGCTCAGGAGTGGCTCGACCGCCTCGGTGTCGGGCACCTCGCGCACCGCAGGCCCAGCCAGCTCTCCGGGGGCCAGGCACAGCGCGTCGCCCTCGCCCGCGCCCTCGCCGCACGCCCCCGGCTGCTCCTCCTCGACGAACCGCTCGCCGCACTCGACCAGACGACAAGGGCCCGCGTCCGGCACACCCTGCGCGACCACCTGGCGGGCTTCCCGGGCGTCTGCCTGATCGTCACGCACGACCCGGTCGAGGCCGTTTCGCTGGCGGACCACGTGCTCGTACTGGAAGAGGGCGAGTCGGTGCAGTACGCGCCTCCGGCGGAAGTCGCCCGGCACCCGCGTTCACCCTGGGTGGCCCGGATGCTCGGCCGCAACGCCTGGCCCGGCACGGCCACGGCGGACGGCCTGGAACTGCCCGGCGGCGCACGCCTGGTCGCCGCCGAACCGCTCCCGCACGGCGCGCCGGGCCTCGCCGTCGTGGGCCCGGAGGCGGTTTCCGTACACCGGAACAGGCCCTCGGGAAGCCCGCGCAACAACTGGCCGGGAACGGTCCGCGAACTGACCGCACACGGGAGCCGCCTGCGCGTCCTGATCGACGCCGCCCCGGAAGTCGTCGCGGAGGTCACTCCGGCGGCCGCCGCGGAGCTGGGGCTCGCGGAGGGCGTGCGGGTATGGGTGAGCGTGAAGGCGACGGAGGTCACCCTGGTGGCGCTTTGAGACGTTCCCCGGAACGCCCGTAAGAGGCACGCGGGTGCGCCTCAGGTACGTACCCGGGAACGCCCCGTACGCCGTCCCGAATGGCGCTTCCCGAAGCGCACGCTCCCGCGCCCCGTCGCACGATGGGTGCATGCCGACTTCCGCCGCCCTGCGTGCCACGGCCGTCCTCGCCGCCACCGCCGTTCTCGTGTCCCTCGCCGGCTGCTCCGACAACGGCGGCAAAGGCAAGGGCGGGAACGGCGAGAAGGACCTGGCCGCCCAGAAGCTCGACTGGGAGGACTGCCCCGCCCCGTCCGCGGCGGAGGGCGGCGGCGCCTCCCCCTCCCCCCTCTCCGGCGGCACCACCTGGCAGTGCGCCTTCATGGACGTCCCACGCGACTACGCGAAGCCCGACGGCGACACGATCGAGCTCGCGCTCATCCGCGCGAAGGCCCGCGACACGAAGAACCGCATCGGCTCCCTCCTCTTCAATTTCGGCGGACCGGGCGGCTCGGGCGTGACCGGCCTGCCCTCCCTGGCCGCGAACTACGAGCGGCTGCGCTCCCACTACGACCTGGTCAGCTTCGACCCGCGCGGCGTCGGCCGAAGCGTGGGCATCCAGTGCAAGGACGACAAGGAGCTCGACGAGTACTACGCCCAGGACAGCACCCCGGACGACGCCGCCGAGGAGAAGACCTTCACCGACAGCCTCGCGTCGTTCGCGTCCGCCTGCGAGGACAACTCGGGCGAGGACCTCCCGTACGTCGGCACCACCAACGCCGCCCGCGACATGGACCTCATGAGGCGGGTCCTCGGCGACGAAAGGCTGCACTACTTCGGCATCTCGTACGGCACCGAACTCGGCGGCGTCTACGCCCACTTGTTCCCGAAGAGAGTCGGCAGGGCGGTCTTCGACGCGGTCGTCGACCCCACCAAGTCCGCCGAGCAGGGCTCACTCAGCCAGGCGAGGGGCTTCCAGCTCGCCCTCGAAAACTTCGCCAAGGACTGCCTCGACCGCGGCGACGCGTGCACGCTGCCCGGCAACACTGTGAAGGAGATCGAGGACTTCATCGTCGGTCTCCTCAAGCGGCTGGACAAGAAGCCCGTCAAGGGAATCGGCAACCGCGAGCTGACACAGAGCCACGCCGCCAACGGCATCCTCCAGACGCTCTACTCCCAGGAGTACTGGAAGTACCTGGAGCAGGGCCTCGACGACACGGACGGCGGCAACGGGGAGCTGCTGCTCAGCCTCTCCGACGCCCTGAACGGCCGGCAACCCGACGGCTCGTACAGCAACATCGGCGCCGCCAACACCGCCATCAACTGCGTGGACTCCAAGGCGCGTTTCGACATGGCGCAGACCAAGGCGAAGCTCCGCGAATTCCGCGAGGTCTCACCCGTCTTCGGCGACTTCCTCGGCTGGGGCCTGATGGGCTGCTCCGAGTGGCCGGTGGAGGGCGAGCGGGACACCCCCGATGTGAGCGCGCCCGGCTCGGCCCCCATCCTCGTCATCGGCAACACCGGCGACCCGGCGACGCCCTACGCGGGCGCGAAGAAAATGGCGGACGAGCTCGGCAAAGGCGTCGGCATCGTGCTGACGTACAAGGGCGAGGGCCACGGCGCGTACAACAGCGGCGACAAGTGCGTGCAGGCAGCGGTGGACGCGTACCTGCTGAGGGGCAAGGTGCCGGCCGACGGAACCGTCTGCCCGTAAGCCTGCCAGCGGGCTCGTCGGCCACGCGTGAGCGGCGAGGAGATCAGGAGGACCCCCTCCGGCGTGTACGCGGCGCCTGCCCGCGCACCACTGTCACAGTGACCGTAAATCCCGAATGTCGGATTTGCACGAATCGGTGCATCAGTGAACCAGGAATCAGGGAGAGTGGTCGTGGCGCACGTGCATGTGATCCTCAATCAGAAGGGCGGCGTGGGTAAGTCCACGCTCGCCGTCAATCTCGCCGCCGTCACAGCCGACGTACTCGGCGCCGGGCCCGAGGGTGAGCGGCCGCCCGTCGTCGCGGTCTCGATCGACCCGCAGGGCTCCGCGGTGTGGTGGTCGGAACGGGTCGGCGACGGCCTGCCGTTCGACTTCGTGCAGGCCCACGACGACCTGCCCGGCCTGGCCGCACTCTCCCGCATCCCCTCAGCCCAGCACGTCTTCGTCGATACGCCCGGCTGGCTCGACCTCGCCGAGACCGACGGCGAGGACCCGCTCGGCAAGGGCCCCGCCGCCGACGCGCTGCGCGCCGTACTCGACAGCGCCCACGACGTGATCGTGCCGATCGAGCCCGAACCCCTCGGCTTCCAGCCCACCCAGCGCACCATCGAGCGCGTCGTGAAGCCGCGCGGACTGCCGTTCCGCGTGGTCATCAACAACTGGGACCCGCGCGACGGAAAGGCGGACCTCGACCAGACCCGGGCGTTCGTCGAGGCCCAGGGCTGGCCGCTCGCGCGGACCGTCGTACGCCACTACAAGCTGCACACCCGCGCCTCGGCCGACGGCCTCGTCGTCACGCAGTACGGCGCCAACCGCGTCGCACTCCAGGCCCGCGAGGACTTCTTCCGGCTCGCCCTGGAGGTGGGCCTCGCGGTGATCCCGGCCCCGGCCAGGCCGCCCAGGCGCACCCGCGTCGCCAAGAAGGCGGTGGCGCGCTGATGGGCCGCCGCACCGATCTCGCGACCCTGCTCACCCCCGGCGGCGACCCCGCGCCGCCGGCCGGGCGGGACACGTACCCGCTGACCGTCCCCGTCACGGACCTCGCCGAGAACCCCGACAACCCGCGCCACGAACTGCGCGACCTGGACGGCCTGGCCGAGACGCTGCGCGAACGCGGAGTGCTCCAGGCCCTCGGAGTCGTATCGCGCGGCGCCTTCCTCGCCGCGCATCCGGAGCACGAGGCGGCGGTCGGTGAGGCCCCGTACGTCGTCCTGCACGGCCACCGCCGACTGGCGGCGGCCAAGCTCGCCGGGCTGCGTGAGGTGCCGGTCCTGGTACGGGAGGACGCGACCCGCACCGACGAGGACGCGCTCATCGAGAACGTCCAGCGCGACGATCTCACCGAGCTGGAGCAGGCCCAGGCCATCCAGGGGCTGATCACCTCGTACGGCTACTCGCAGCGGCAGGTGGCCGCCCGTATCGGCAAGACCCAGGGGTTCGTCTCGCAGCGGCTGTCGCTGATGAAGCTCCGCGAGGACCTTCAGGAGGCACTGGCCGACGGCCGGGTCTCGGTCGAGGACGCCCGGCGGATCGCGCGGCTGCCGCGCGACGAGCAGCGGCTGCCCGGCACTGTGCAGGATGCGCCGGCGCCCGTCCCCAAGGCACGGCGGCGCGATTACGGCGTAATCACCCTCGACAGCCGGAGTACGCCGGAGGAGCTCGTCGAGGCACTGCGCCGCAACCTCGCCCCCGCCGCGCTCGAAAGGGTGGCCGAGCTGCTGGCCGGGGGGCGCTGAAGGGACGGCGAAAAAGGGGCCGCCCCGCACACATGATGTGCGGGGCGGCCCCTTCGTACGTAAGACAGTGACAACAAGGCCTAGTAGATCGGCTTCTCCGGCTCGATCTGGTTGACCCAGCCGATGACTCCGCCACCGACGTGCACCGCGTCCGAGAAGCCCGCGGACTTCAGCACCGCGAGGACCTCCGCACTGCGGACGCCCGTCTTGCAGTGCAGGACGATGCGCTTGTCCTGCGGCATGTCCTGGAGAGCGGCGCCCATCAGGAACTCGTTCTTCGGGATCAGGCGCGCACCCGGGATCGAGACGATCTCGTACTCGTTCGGCTCGCGGACGTCGATGATGTCGATCTTCTCGTCGCCGTCGATCCACTCCTTGAGCTGCTTGGGAGTGATCGTGGAGCCGAGCGCCGCCTCCTGCGCCTCCTCGGACACGACGCCGCAGAAGGCCTCGTAGTCGATGAGCTCGGTGACGGTCGGGTTCTCGCCGCACACCGCGCAGTCGGGGTCCTTGCGGACCTTGACCTGGCGGTACTGCATCTCCAGGGCGTCGTAGATCATCAGCCGCCCGACCAGCGGGTCGCCCACGCCGGCCAGCAGCTTGATCGCCTCGGTGACCTGGATGGAGCCGATGGACGCGCAGAGCACACCCAGCACGCCGCCCTCGGCGCAGGACGGGACCATGCCCGGCGGCGGGGGCTCCGGGTAGAGGCAGCGGTAGCAGGGGCCGTGCTCGGACCAGAAGACGGACGCCTGGCCGTCGAAGCGGTAGATCGAGCCCCAGACGTACGGCTTGTTGAGGAGCACGCACGCGTCGTTGACCAGGTAGCGGGTCGCGAAGTTGTCGGTGCCGTCAACGATCAGGTCGTACTGGGAGAAGATCTCCATCACGTTCTCGGCTTCGAGCCGCTCTTCGTGAAGGACGACATTCACGTACGGGTTGATGCCGAGGACCGAGTCCTTCGCGGACGCGGCCTTCGAGCGGCCGATGTCGGCCTGGCTGTGGATGATCTGGCGCTGCAGGTTCGACTCGTCGACCTCGTCGAACTCCACGATGCCGAGCGTGCCGACACCGGCAGCGGCGAGGTACATGAGCGCGGGCGAACCGAGGCCGCCGGCGCCCACGGCGAGCACCTTGGCGTTCTTCAGCCGCTTCTGCCCGTCCATCCCGACATCCGGGATGATCAGGTGGCGGGAGTACCTGCGAACCTCGTCAACAGTGAGCTCGGCAGCGGGCTCGACCAGGGGTGGCAGCGACACGGGGACTCCGTAGGTCGGTCAATCAGTACGGTTGTTCTCCGCGTAACACTGCCACGCCCCTTCTCATTCCGAGACACCCGGTCCGATCCGCGAGACGATTTCGTCCCAGTAGCCGGGCAGCGTCTCGAATGGGTCGATTTGTCCGCCACCGCCATCGCCGCTGTCGCTGTGGTCGCCGCCGGCCGTCCGGTCCGTCATGAAGACCGTCCCCGCGCCCTGCCAGCGGGCGATACGCAGGGCCTCCTCCAGATGCGTACGCGGCAGCCCGTGCACCAGGTGGCAGAAGCGCTCCGGCGGATAGTCCGCCGTCCACTCCGCCACCTGTGACCAGCGGTAGTCCGTCCACGGTCCCGAGAACGTCACCAGCTGGTCGGCCGTCTCCGCATAGCCCGGATACGGGTGTGTGCCGTGCCCGAGCACCAGGTGACCGCCGCCCTCCGCCAGCTCGCGGACCGAGGCGGTCACGCGCCGCACCGCCGGGAGGTCCGTCCGCTCGGTGGGACAGCGGTCCAGATAGAAGCCGTCGACCCGGTACCAGTCGCGGAACCGGTGCGCGTCGGAGACCAGCTCGCCGAAGGAGCGCGTCCCGTACGCCAGGTCGAGCCGCCCCAGCACGCGGACACCGGCGTTGCGCAGGCGGCCCGCGGCCTCCAGGCAGTGCGGGTCGGGCCGGGCGCCCGGCCCGTCGGCCACATTGAGCGCCACCCAGTGCAACGGCGTCCCCGGCCGGGTGAGTTCGCCCCACTCCACCGGGGCGACGAGCGGGTGGGCGTACCCGGGAACGCCGAGACCCATCCGGTCGACGGCGGTCGCTGCCTGCGCCCGCCGTGGCGTGGTCAGATGCGGCATGCCGCCTCCATCCAGATGTCCGCGAGCGACTCCTCCAGGTTGATCCTGGGCCGCCAGCCGAGCCGGTCGCGCGCGGTGCGCACGTCGGCCTGCTGCCAGCTGCCGCAGCCGTCCGGGTAGGGGTACGGGCCGCCCAGGTGCTCCGGGGACATCTCCCCGCGCGGGGCGCCCACCGAGGCGAGCACGCTGCCCACTCCGCCGTTGCGCGCCGCCGCTGCCGCGCTGCCCGGGACGTAACCGGACGGCGCGTCGAGCTCGTGCAGGGCGCCGCCGTAGCCCGCGACCCTGGCCAGAACCGCGGCGGCGTCCCGCAGCCGGACCGCGCGGCCGGTGCCGATGTTGATGGCGCCCTGCGCGGCGGAGAGCGAGGCGGCGTGCACGGCGCGTGCCACGTCGCGTACGTCGACGAAGTCGCGCTGTACGCCGAGGCCGCTGAGCTTCAGCTCGCCGTCCCCGGACTGCATCGCGCGCCGCATGGCCTCGGCGAGCCGCCCGAGCGGCGAGCCGGCGGGCGTACCGGGACCGACCGGCGAGAAGACCCGGAGCACGACGGCGTCGAGCCCGGAGCCGAGCACCAGTTCCGTGGCGGCGAGCTTGCTCACGCCGTACGGGCCGCCGGGGCGGGGTACGGCGTCCTCGGCGGTGGACGATCCCGGCTGCGAGGGCCCGTACTCGGCGGCACATCCCAGCTGTACGAGCCGCGCTCCGCAGCCGCTGCGGCGCAGGGCCTCGCAGACGGTCGCGACGGCGACGGTGTTGTGCCGGGTCAGGTCGCGGGCGCCGCCTCGGGTGGCACCGGCGCAGTTGATGACGACGCCGGGGTGGACGGCGTTGAGGAAGCGGGTCAGCGCGCCGGGACTGCCGGTGGCGAGGTCGAACCGTACGTCGGCGTCGTCGCCGCGCCCGAGAGCGGTGAGCTGCACGGCCGGGTCGGCGAGCAGCCGGTCGGCGACGAAGCGGCCGAGATATCCGTTGGCACCCAGCAGCAGCACCCTCATCGCGCGTCCCCTCGGTGCCGACCGGCTGAAGTTGGGGGTTGGGGGGTCATGTTCACGTTCTCCTTCTGGACGGGACGGTGATGCGCTGAGCGCTGCGGTGGACGCCCGCGGCGTCGGCTCCGCGGGAGGCTGAGGCGGATCGGTGCGGTCAGTGCGGCTCGGGGGGCGCCTGCGCCTTGTGGGACGCCTGCGCCCTGCCGGGGCCGACGGCCCCGGTCCGGCCGGCGTGGGCCGAGGCGCGGGAGAGCGTCGCGGTGGCGTGGACGAGCAGGGCGAGCGCGGCCACGGTGCAGGCGACGGCGGGGACGGCGCCCGCGCCGCCGGCACCGATGAGGTACTCGACGGGCGAGGCGACCGGACCGCAGCCGGGCAGGCGGGACGCGAGTACGGCGCAGAGCGCGGCGGCCTGCAGGGCGGCCGCGGTGGCGAGCCCGGCGGACGCGGGCCGGTGGAAACCGTGGACGGTGAGCAGCCGGGCGAGGAAGAGGAGCGCGCCGAGGGCGACGCCGGCCGCCAGGTCGGCAGCCCGGCCGCTGCCGCCGGTCACGCTTCCCGCCGCGATCCGGAGGCAGAGGAGTACGCCCACGAACAGCCCGGTGACGCCGAGCAGGAGTGGGCGGGCCGCCGCCCCGAACTCCTCTGTGCCACGGCTGGCGGCGAGTTTGCGCCGCGCGTGTACGCCGAGGAGGTACGCGCACCAGGAGGCGGGTGCCAGGGCCGCGGCGAGGGCCACGAGCGTCGTGGTCTCCATCGCCCAGGCCCCGTCCGGGCCCCCGGTGACGACCTGCCGGAGCAGCCCGTCCCCGAAGGCGGCGTACCCGAGCAGCCAGCACACCCACAGGCGCGCGGCGGGCGCGGTACGCCCCTCGGCGCGCAGGGGCCCGTGGCGCAGGCACAGGGCGAGCGCGAGCGCGACGACCAGCGCCCCGGTCACGCCGACCGCCAACCGCGCGCGCCCGGTGGTGAGTTCGAGCCCCGCGGCCGTAACGACGCACGCGACGCCGGGCAGCAGCGCGTACGCGACCCAGCGGGCGCGCGGGGAGTCCTCGCGCGCCGGGGCCCGCCCGGTGGCGCTGTCGCCGACGCGCGGCACGCGTGCGTACAGCTCCTCGGCGAGGGCGAAGACGTCCCGGTGGCGGAACCGCGCGGCAGTCCTGTCGGTCACCCCGTGCGCTTCGAGCCCGGCGGCGATCTCCAGCGGATCGACGGCCCGCTCGCACAGCTCCCGGTGCCGGTGCATGAGTGCCCGCACGGGGTCGGCGGGCCCCCGGCGCGGCGGCGCGACAGCCTCGGCTCGTCCGGGCGCGGCGGTCGCGAGCTCGGCCGGCTGCGGCTCGTCGTCCCACCCGCCGGGGCTCGCGGGAGTACGGGGCGCGTCCCAAGCGCCCCCACCGGGAACGGCCGGCGTACGGAATGCGCTCATCAACCTGTCTCCTGCACTGACGGTCGTACCTGCGGTCCAGATCCCGGCCACCGCCGGCGCCGCCGTCTCACCCACTGCGGCCCTGGTCACGGGCGGTCTTGTCGCGTCCTGTCGGGTGCGTCGCTCAGGCATGGCGCTCCCCCGGCCCGGACCCGGCGCCCGCGCCCACCCTTTGCGACGGATCCGCCGCATCCGCACCGACACCCGCACCCGCACCCGCCCAGCTCGGCCCCGGCGCCCCGCCGCCCAGACCGCCACCCGCCCACCGCCCCGGCACATGCGTCTCCGCCGGGTTGGCGAAAAGCAGGGGTTCGCCGTCCAGGCCCACGGCCTCGCGGCGCACCGGGCAGTGGGAGATGAGCTCCAGGTAAATGCCGCGAAATGCCGCGAGGTTCTGCTCGACAGTGAAGAGTTCCAGCGCGCGAGCGCGCGCCGCCGCGCCCAGCCGCTCCCGCCGCCGCGGATCGCGCATCAGCGCCACGCAGGCGTCGGCGAGTGCGCGGGGATTGCGCGGTGGGACCACCAGGCCCGTACCGCCGATGACTTCGACGACCGCGCCGACGTCCGTCGAGACCGTGGCGCGCCCGCAGAACATCGCCTCGACCAGGCTGACCGGGAAGCCCTCGACAACGCTGGAGAGGACGACCACACTCCCCGCGGCGTACGCCTCCGTCAGGTCCGGCACCTCGGGACCGCCGATCTCCTCGAAGGAGACGGGGTTTTCGCCGACGGCGTGCGCGCCGGCGGCCTCGTCCGGGAAGAGGTGGGCGGCGAGCGCCTTGCAGTGCGCCAGGTAGGCGGCCGCCTCGGCGCCCTGCCCGTGCTGCTGGTCGTGGACGATCCGCAGCCGGGCCTGCGGCTCGTCCCTCCGGACCTCCGCGAAGGCGTGCAGCAGCGAGATCAGGTCCTTGGCGGGTTCCACGCGGCCGACCCAGACCAGCGTGCGGGGGTCGCCGCCGTCGTTCCCCTCCCCCAGGGCCGCGAAACGCTCGGCCTCCATGCCGGGGTAGACCGTACGCAGCTTCGCGCGATCGGCGCCGCACCGCTCCTGCCACCGCCGGGCGTGCGTATTGCCCGGCGTGATGATCGTGGCCCGGTCGTACACCTCGGCGGCGAGCTTGCCGTGGAAGGCGGCCAGCAGCGCCCGCACCGGCGAGCTCCGGGCCGTGTCGCCCGCGGCAAGGTACTGCGCCCGCAGCTGTACGCCGTACTCGGTGACCAGCAGCGGTACGCCGAAGAAGCGTTTGGCCAGCAGCCCGGGCAGGGCGGCGGAACCGCCGGAGGCCGCGTGGCACAGGTCGACGGCGCCAAGGCCCTCGGCGCGGTCGTACCAGTCCAGCGAGAGGGGCCGCAGGGCGCGCTCCAGCAGGTCGACGAATTCGAGGTAGTCGGGAACCTTCGCCGCGTGTACGGCGCGGCCGGCGCCGGGAGCACGGCAGGCGGACTCCAGCACGCGCACGGCGATTTCGGAGCGCAGGGCGGCATGCAGCCCGCCGCACTCCCCCGCCAGCTCCGCGAGCCCGTAGAGGCCGGCGGCGAAGCGGTCGCCCGCGCCTTCCTCGTCCGGTGCGCAGATCGCGCCGGCCAGTTCCGCGAAGTGCCCGGCGAAGCGGCGCCGTTCGCGCCGGCCGTACGTACCGCCGTCGTCCTGCGGAGCCCACAGCGGCGCGGTACGCACCCGCCGCACCTGGGGCGGCAGCTGGAGCCGGCCCCGCGCCTCCTGGCGAGCGCTGCGGCTCAGGGCGTAAATGTCGAATTCGTGCTGCGCGAGCCCGCGCACGAGCCGGTCGCACCACACCCTGGACTCACCAGTCGCATACGGGTGGCCACCCTCCGTAAGCAGTCCGATCCGCACGAGTGCACCCCCGATCTCCCTTGTGGGCTGCCGCCGTTGGTCCGGCGACTCCAGCGGGACCGACCGTATGCGGACATGCCGGTGACGCGACGGACGGTTGTCCATCGCGCCACCAAAAGGGGTGAACACGCGTAACTTTCGCCGCGCGGTAGCGTTCCGTCGCGCTAAGGACCTTTTCGGTTACGTTCCGTCAGGCTGCGGCCAGCGTGCCGCCGAGCCTCAACTGCCGGGAAACACCCAGGCGTTGGGCTTGCACCTGACGCCGCCGATGTCCAGCGACTTCGTCTGCTGCTGCATGATCGGCGCGAGTTCGCCCGGCGTCTCGCAGTTCTTGTGACCGTGCCCGAGCCGGTGGCCGACCTCGTGATTGATGAGCATCTGCCGGTACGCGAACATCTTGTCCTTGCCGAACGTCTCGGCCCCCTGCGCCCACCGGTACGCGTTGATCATCACGCGCTCGGTCGCCGCCGAATCGCACGAGACGTTGCCGGAGAGCGTGTCGAGACCGGATTTCGCACACCACACACCGGTGGTGCCCGGGCTCGCGAGCGTGACGACGAAGTCGGGCCGGCCGGAGGAGATCCGCTCGAACGTCATGGCGCCGTTGTGAGCCCAGCTCCGGTCGTCGTTGAGGGTCTCCTGCACGGCACGCGCGAAGACAGCGCCGTCGAGGCCGAGCCCCTTCTCGACATCCACCCGGTACGCATACTTCTGCCCCTTGCCCGGGGCCTTGTCGAACCCGCCGATCGCCTCGAACTCCCCCGTCCCCGTCAGCTTCGGGTCGATCGGGTACGTCCTGGCCATCTGCTGCTCGTACGTCGCCGGGGCGGCCGCCACTCCACGGGACGGCGTCGGCCGGGCGTCCGAGCGCGAGGCGTCACTCTCACCGGCGTTCCTGCCCCCGGCGGCCGGGGAAGCCAGCGGGTCCTTGCCGCCCTGAGCGACCTGCCCGGCCACGACAACGGCGAGCACGGTGGTCACCGCGGCCGCCGCGATCCCGGTGAAGGTCCGCCCCTTGCCGCCTTTGACGGGGGCGTCGGAGACGTCGCCATCGGCCCAATCGCCGCGGCGGCCGGCATCAGCCGCCGCAGCGCCCGTGGCGGCGGACGGGATCCTCGGCGGAGCGTCGAACGCCTCGACGAACTCCTGCCGCGGTCCCGGTATCCGGGCTCCGGCCGCCGCGTACCGCGCCTGAGATTGCACCTGCCCCGCCTGCGGCCCCTGCGGCGCGCGAGGCTCCCCCTGCCAGTCGCCGTATCCGCCGCCGGACTCCCGCTGCTCGGGATGCCCGCCGCGCACTTGCGGCACCCCGTGAGCCGGAGTGCCGCCGTACTGCTGATGCTGCTGGGGGTGCTGTCTGCGCCGTACGTCCGCCGCGTCCGGACCTGCCGCGACTCCCTCACGGGGGCCCGGTATGGCGGGTTTTTCGGCAGCCCCCTGGGGTGCGGGGCCTCGGCGACTATGACGTCCCACGCGCCGGATCAGCTCCTACCGCAGTCATCGATCAGTTCCCGGACAGCGCTGGCGATCGCCTCCGGATATTCCATCATCGCCACGTGCCCCGCGTCGGGCAGGGTCAGCAGCCTCGAATCGCGGAACGCCGCGGCAGCCCTGCGCGCCATACGGTACGACACGAGCTGATCCCGCCCTCCGTACACCAGCAGCGTCGGCGCGAGCACCCGCTCCGCCTGCCGCCACAGACCGTGCTGTCCGCCCAGTGTGTACGCGTCGACGATGCCCCGCGCCGAACGCGTCATCGCGTCCCAGAAGTACGGCAGTTGCAGCCGCCGCTCCATTTCCTCCACGGCGTGCTGGAAGGCCTCGGGCGCAACCGCCTGCGGATCGCCGTAACAGAGCGCCATCACCCCGCGCGTGCGCTGCTCCGCCGTCCAGTCCTTGCTGAGCCGGGCGAACAGCGAGGCGACGCCCGGCAGCGCGAGCAGCGCGGTCGGCACCGCCGTGCGCTGCACCCGGAGCTCCGGGAGGGCCGGCGAGACGAGGGTGAGCGTGCGCACCAGGTCGGGCCGGACGGCCGCGATGCGCGTGGCGACCGTGCCGCCCATCGAGTTGCCGAAGAGGTGCACCGGTCCGCGCCCGCTCGCGTCGAGCAGCCGGATGCAGGCGCGCGCCTGCCCGCTGACCGAATAGTTGCCGTCGTCCGGCGGCGGGGAATCCCCGAAGCCGGGCAGGTCGACCGCCTCGCCGTCCAGGTGGTCGGCGAGCAGCGGCATCAGCGCCGACCAGTTCTGCGAGGACCCGCCGAGACCGTGCACGTACAGCGCGGGCGGGAGTCCGGTGCGCGCCGGAGGCCGGGTGCGTACGTTCAGAGTCAGCCCGGGCAGGCTGACGGAGCGCAGCTTCTCCCCGTCGGCGACCCGCACGGCACTGACCCGCGGCACCGCGGTGGCGGCGGCGAGGCTGGACCCGGGCAGCTCGGTCGAAGACATGCGGCAATGTTACGAGACGATCACGCACTGAATCGTGTGTTCGCCGTCACAGATCTACCCTCGGAGCAAAGGGCGTACGCGCCGGCTCGAGTTCTCACCCTGAAAGGCAGCCACGCATGTCTGTCGATCCGACCGACCCGGACACCTTCGCAGCGGAGGAACAGCTCGACAACCACGATGAACCCGACGAACTCGACAACGACGCCTCGGAGGCGGATGCCGCGGAGCAGCGCACGGAGTGGCAGGAGACTCACGACGTTCCTCCGACCGGCATCGACCGCGGGGAGGCGGCCGACGGCGACGCCGCGGAACAAGCCCGCGTCGTAGCCCTTGACGAGGACGACTACCGCTGATCCGACGCTGCAAGGCGCTGGTCAGCCCCCGATCGGCCTTCCGCAGGCGTCCGGTCCGTGAAATTCTCCGTCCGCACCGCGCGCACCCGGGTTACCCAAAAGTACGATGGCGGGCGCGGCGCACACGGCGCACGGAACGGCCGTGCTGTCGAAAGGCCGCGAAACTGAAAGACATGGGAGGCGGCGTGACAGCCACCGAGCAGACAGAGGCGGCACGCCCACGCGGCACACGCCTGCCCCGCCGAGCCCGACGCAATCAACTTCTGGGCGCGGCGCAGGAGGTCTTTGTCGCGCAGGGGTACCACGCGGCGGCGATGGACGACATCGCCGAGCGGGCCGGCGTGAGCAAGCCGGTCCTGTACCAGCACTTCCCGGGAAAGCTGGAGCTGTACCTGGCCCTCCTGGACCAGCACTGCGAGTCGCTGCTCCAGGCGGTACGTACCGCCCTCGCCTCGACCACGGACAACAAGCTGCGCGTGGCCGCGACGATGGACGCCTATTTCGCGTACGTCGAGGACGAGGGCGGCGCGTTCCGTCTGGTCTTCGAGTCGGACCTGACGAACGAGCCAGCCGTGCGCGAGCGCGTCGACCGCGTGTCGCTCCAGTGCGCGGAGGCGATCAGTGAGGTCATCGCCGAGGACACCGGCCTGTCCAAGGACGAGTCGATGCTGCTGGCGGTCGGCCTCGGCGGCGTGTCGCAGGTGGTCGCGCGCTACTGGCTCTCCAGTGGCAGCACGATTCCGCGCGACACGGCGGTGCAGCTGCTGACGTCACTCGCCTGGCGTGGCATCGCCGGCTTCCCGCTGCACGGCAGCGAGCACTGACGCGGCGCGCCGCGGCGCGTGCTCGCGGGATGTGTTCCCGGCGCGTGTTCGCTTGCGGCATGCGTCGTCGGCGCGTTCCGTGTCCCCTCACCGGGCTAATGTGTGCTGCGTACAGCGCGGCTGACCGCGCACCGCAGCACTGGATGACCGTCGGAGGGACATAGCCGTGGAGGTCAAGATCGGCGTGCAGCACGCGCCCCGGGAGATCGTTCTGGAGAGCGGGCAGTCCACCGAGGAGGTCGAGCGCGCGGTTTCCGACGCGCTGGCCGGCAAGGCGCAGCTGCTCAGCCTCAAGGACGACAAGGGCCGTACGGTCCTCGTTCCCGCTGACCGGATCGCCTACGTGGAAATCGGCGAGCCGACGACGCGCAGGGTGGGCTTCGGCGCGCTGTAGGCGTCGGCAGCACAGCAGCACAGCAAAACGGAACCGGCCCGGTGGATCTCCCACCGGGCCGGTTCCGTTTGTTCATCTCGTTCATTTCGTTCATTTCGCAGGTCCGTTCGCAGGACGGGCGAGGGTTGCCCTCCGCGAGCGGGGGTAGTACGGGCTACGACCCATTTGCACCCTGGCTGCGCGGGAGGAAACCACGTGATCTTGGAAGCTCTCGGCTCCATTGCCCTCGGCTTCGCCCTTGCCTGGGCGGCTGCCCACCGGCTCGCGGACCGGCTGCCCTCACGGCGCCTGGTCCTGGCCGCGGGCCCGCTCGGGGCCCTGTTCGGTGCGTACGTCACCCATTCCGCACTGGGGCCCGGTCATGTCGTCGCGACACTGATCGGCGCGGTGGCGGTGGGAGCGGTCCTGCTGTCGCTCCTCATCCGCCCCGGGGGGCACATCCGCCGTTCGGCGGCGGCGTAACGTCCGGACGTCCGACGGTCCGTCCGTCCGTCTGCGGGGTTACGCCGCCAGACCGAGCGCCGCCATGCGCTTGGTGTGGGCCTCGGTGATCCGGGAGAACATCCGCCCCACCTCCGCCAGGTCGAAACCGTCGGCGACGCCGCCCACGAGCATCGTGGAGAGCGCGTCGCGGTCCGCCACGACCCGCTGCGCCTGCGAGAGCGCCTCACCCATCAGCCTGCGTGCCCACAGCGCGAGCCGGCCGCCGCAGCGCGGGTCGGCCTCGATCGCGGCGCGCACCTTCTCCACCGCGAAGTTTCCGTGCCCCGTGTCGTCGAGCACGGCGAGCACGAGCGCGCGCGTGTCCGAGTCGAGCCGCTCCGCGACCTCGCGGTAGAAGTCACTGGCGATCGAGTCGCCGACGTACGCCTTGACCAGCCCTTCGAGCCAGTCGGAGGGAGCGGTCTGGCGGTGGAAGTCGTCCAGGGCCTTCGCGAAGGGCTCCATGGCCGCCGTCGGCTCCTGGTCGATCGCCGTCAGCCGGTCCCGCAGCCGCTCGAAGTGGTGGAACTCCGCCGATGCCATCTTCGCCAGCTCGGCCTTGTCGGCGAGCGTCGGGGCGAGCTTGGCGTCCTCGGCGAGGCGCTCGAAGGCCGCCAGCTCTCCGTACGCGAGCGCTCCCAGCAGATCCACGACCGCGGCGTGGTAGTTCGGCTCGGTGGACGCCGTGGCCCAGTCCTGGGCGGCGATACCGGTGCGGGGTGTCTCTTCGGGTGCAGTGGCGTTGTCAGGCGTCTCCATGAACCGCACAATAGCCCGCTCGCCGCGGTGCGTAAGGCCCTGGTCAGCCACGCATGTCACACCGATCCCGGAATTCCTCCCAACACACATGCGCGAATCCGGGGTACAGTGGTAATGCGCCTCGCAGAGTGCCCAGGGCATTACGCGGCGCATTTGAATGAGGATGCCCGGTCGGTGGCCCGATCGGCTCCGACCCGACAGCCCTCCACGCGGGGCGTACCAAGGCGTACGACCGCAAGATGAGGGGCCCCTCAGCGACAAGAGCGCTTGAGCGACGGCACGTGGTCCCGCGCCTCCCGGTCCTTTTTCGGCCGGACGAGTACCAGGCACGGTACGACCCCCTTCGTTCGCGTCGCGTCGCGTCTCACAGAAGAGGCAGCACCCTGACTACGTTCCGAGACCTCGGGATCCTTTCCGAGACCGCCGAAGCCCTTGAAGCCGTCGGCATCATGTCCCCCTTCCCCATCCAGGAGATGACGCTCCCCGTCGCGCTCTCCGGCAGTGACGTCATCGGCCAGGCCAAGACCGGCACCGGCAAGACGCTCGGCTTCGGCCTTCCGCTGCTCGAGCGCGTCACCGTCCCCGCGGACGTCGAGGCCGGCCGGGCAGCACCCGAGAAGCTGACCGAGGCCCCGCAGGCGCTCGTCGTCGTACCCACCCGTGAGCTGTGCCAGCAGGTCACCAACGACCTGCTGACCGCCGGCAAGGTCCGCAACGTCCGCGTGCTCGCGATTTACGGCGGCCGTGCGTACGAGCCCCAGGTGGAGGCGCTCAAGAAGGGCGTCGACATCGTCGTCGGTACGCCCGGGCGTCTGCTCGACCTGGCCGGGCAGAAGAAGCTCGACCTTTCTCACGTGCGTTCGCTCGTCCTCGACGAGGCCGACGAAATGCTCGACCTGGGCTTCCTGCCCGACGTCGAGAAGATCATGAAGATGCTGCCGCCGAAGCGCCAGACGATGCTGTTCTCGGCGACCATGCCGGGCGCCGTCATCGGCCTCGCCCGCAAGTACATGTCGCAGCCGACGCACATCAGCGCCACGTCGCCCGACGACGAGGGCGCGACCGTCGCGAACATCACGCAGCACGTCTTCCGCGCGCACAACATGGACAAGCCGGAGCTCGTCTCCCGCATCCTCCAGGCCGACGGCCGCGGGCTCGCGATGATCTTCTGCCGTACGAAGCGCACGGCGGCGGACATCGCCGAGCAGCTGGAGAAGCGCGGCTTCGCCTCCGGCGCGGTCCACGGTGACCTCGGCCAGGGCGCGCGTGAGCAGGCGCTGCGCGCGTTCCGCAACGGCAAGGTCGACGTGCTGGTCTGCACCGACGTCGCCGCGCGCGGTATCGACGTCGAGGGTGTGACCCACGTCATCAACTATCAGACGCCCGAGGACGAGAAGACCTACCTGCACCGCGTCGGCCGCACCGGCCGCGCGGGCGCGAAGGGCATCGCCGTCACGCTGGTCGACTGGGACGACATCCCGCGCTGGAAGCTCATCAACAAGGCGCTGGACCTGCCCTTCGACGAGCCGGAGGAGACGTACTCCACGTCGGCTCACCTGTACGAGATCCTGTGCATCCCCGTCGGTACGAAGGGCATACTGCCCCGGGCCGACCGGACCCGCGCGGGTCTGCGCGCGGAGCAGGTCGAGGACCTCGGCGAGACGGGTGGCCGCGGGCGCAAGTCCGCACCGGCCGCTGCGGCTGCCGCGCCGGCCGTCGTGGAGGAGCGTGCCCCGCGTACGCCGCGTCAGCGTCGTCGTACGCGCAATGGTGCGCCGGTGTCGGCTGACGAGGCGACCGCTGCCCCGGCGCCCGTCGAGGCGCCGGAGGCCGCTACGGCCACCGACGCTCCTGCCGAGCCGCGCACTCCCCGCCGCCGTCGCCGCACCCGCGCGGCCGACGCCGCCGTGGAAGCCGTGGAAACGGTGGAGGCCCCGGTTCCCGCCCCCGCGGCGGAGCCCGAGGCTCCGGCGAAGCCCCGCCGGCGTACGCGCGCCGCGAAGCCGGCCGAGGCCGAGGCCACCGAGGCACCCGCGCCCGCCGAGGCGGAAGCGGAAGCCACGGTGACCAAGCCCCGTCGCCGCACCCGCGCCGCCGCCCCGGTCGACACCACCGAGTTCCAGATCGCCCCCGCGGCGGAGCCGGAGGCTCCCCGTCGCCGTACGCGCACCGCCAAGACGGCCGACGCCGTCACCGAGGCACCCGCGACCGCCGACACCGAGGCCGCCCCGGCCAAGGCACCGCGCCGCCGCACCCGCGCCGCCGCCGTGGACACCGCCGAGGCCCAGATCCCCGCCCCCGCGGCGGAGACCGAGGCCCCGAAGGCGCCCCGACGCCGTACCCGCGCCGCGAAGCCGGCCGAGGTCACGGCGGACGCTTCCGCCGAGGCGGAGGCCGCTCCGGTGAAGGCACCGCGCCGCCGCACCCGCGCGGCCGCTGCCGCCCAGCCGGAGAGCTGAGCGAACCACTCCCGATGGCCCGGTCCCCGTTCGCGGGGGCCGGGCCATCAGCCGTTAGCCTCGTCGCATGAGCCGGCCGCCGACGTTCACCCCGCCCCCCGGTACCCGCGCGGTCCCCCTGCGCACGTCGCGCGGCGTATTCGCCGCGCTCGAAGCGGAGCCACAACGCGCGGAGCCCAGAGGCACCGCGCTCCTGCTGCCCGGCTACACCGGGAGCAAGGAAGACTTCATCACGATGCTGGCACCACTCGCGGACGCCGGCTACCGGGTCGTCGCGGTCGACGGGCGCGGGCAGTACGAGTCCGAGGGCACGGACGACCAAGAGGCTTACGCCCAGCGGCAGTTGGCGCTCGACGTCCTCGCGCAGGCAGAGGCTGTCGGTACGCCGGTGCATCTCGTCGGGCACTCCCTCGGCGGCCAGATCTCCCGTGCGGCCGTACTCGTCGACGCTTCGCCGTTCGCGTCGCTGACACTCATCTCGTCGGGCCCCGCCGAGGTGTCGCCCGCGCAGCAGCAGAAGATCGCACTGCTGACGCAGGCCCTCGGCGCCATGACGATGGCGCAGGTGTGGGAGGCGATGCAGCAGCTCGACCCGCCGGAGGACGCCGACCTCGACAGCAGCGCCCTGCGCGCACGCTGGCTGCGACACGCCCCAGCGCAGCTCCTCGCCACCGGAAGGCAGTTGACGGGCGAGCCGGACCGCGTGGACGAACTCGCCGCGGTGGGACTGCCGGTGCACGTGGTGTCGGGGGCGGTGGACGACACCTGGCCCGTGCCGCTGATCGACGAGATGGCCGTGCGGCTCGGCGCGTACCGGACGGTGATCGAGGGCGCCCAGCACTCACCGAACACCGACCGCCCGGAGGAGACCGCGAAGGCGCTGGCGGGGTTCTGGGACGCTCTATAGCCCCCGTCGCAGGCTCACCAACTCCGTTAGTTATCCCTAGTGTTGTGCATATATGGTTGCGTGTATGGAGTTGCTGCGTATGTCCAAGGCCGCGAAGCGTCTGGGTATCCACCCGATGACGCTTCGCCAGTGGGCTATCGACGGCAAGATCCCGTTCTCGTGGGTCGGCCGTGAGCGCCGGTTCTCCTCGGTTGATTTGGAGAACATGAAGCGCGGCAGCGACTCTGCCGCCTCTCGTCCGAGGCGGGAAGTTTTGTATGTGCGTGTGTCCGGCTCGTCCGGGCAGGAGTCCTCGCTGGCCGCGCAGGAAGAGGAGTTGCGGGCAACCGCCTCGGGTGAGGTCGTGAAGGTCGTCAAGGACCGTGGTTCGGGCCTGCGGGAGAACCGGCCCGGCTTGAACCGGGTGTTGGCGATGGTCTCCGACGGCAGCGTGAGCGTGGTTCGGGTGACGCATGAGGACCGGCTGGCCCGGTTCGGAGTGGGCTGGCTCAAGCGCTTGTTCGCCGTGTACGGCGTCACTCTGGAGGTCCTGCATCCGAAGAAGTCCGGTGGCCGGGACGAGTTGCTGGAGGACTTCGTTTCCCTGGTCACCAGGTTCGCCGGCCGCCTGTACGGGATGCGTTCGGCCGAGGCCCGCAAGCGGCTACTCGCCGAGACCGGCCAATGCACTGCCGATGGTGACCGGTGAGCCGGAAGCTGCCGCTCGCCGAGGGCGAGACCTCCCGCACCGCATGCGCACGCGGCCTGCTGCGCACGGCCGTGGATGAGAGGACCGGCGAACTGCTGCCCGCCGCTGTGCTGGCGGAGCGTTTCGGCTGGGCCGCTGATCTGGTGTCGGGCATGGTCACCGCGCTGACCGGTGAGCACTGGAGCACAGCGGATGTGGACGTACTGGCCGCCGGGAAGGATGCCGGGGGCCAAAAGCTGCCGTCGAACGCATGGATGGCCCTGCGGCGTCTCGGCTGGACCGTCACCGCCCCCGAGGGCATCAAGATCAACGACCGGATCGTGCGCATGGTCCAGGAACAGGCCGGGCGTTCGCTGCGGTCGGCGAAGTGGCGTACCGATCTGGTGGCCGGGGTCCTGACCGCGTGGCCCGCCGATCCAGCCAAGCGCACCGCCGAGGAATGGGATCAGGTTCGCGCAGCCGTGCCCGGAGGGCAGCACCTGCCGTCCAGCGTGATCAAGTCCCGCACCCGTCAAGCGGTCGCGTTTGAGCGCAAGCACGGGCGGCTTCCAGTCGATGTGTTCGAGCTGGAGCCCGCGCCCCGCGTGGCGCGGATGCTGCTGCTGTCGGCGTGCGACGGGCAGCAGGCCACCATCGAACGCGCCGACGAGCCAGGCCGGGCGCTGCTTCGACTCCAGCTTCCTACTCGTCCCGACCCGCGCACGTACGCGGACTGGACGTGGGTGGCCTGCCCGATCTCGCTGCCGCCGACGATCCCGACCGGCGCGGTCCTGCACCTGCCCACCCTGCGTGTGTCCGGTGGCCGGGTGCGCGCCGAACTCGCCTACACCCACGCCGTCCCCAAGACCGCCAGCACCGGGCACACGATTGCGCTCGGCGTGGACTGGGGCCTCAACACGCTGCTGTCCGCAGGTGCCGCCCGGCTCCACGATGACGGCCGTATCACCGCCCTCGGGCACGGCGCCCAGTTCCGGGCTTCCGGAGTGCTGGCCAAACAGCACCGACTCCGGCGGCTGTCCGAGCGCCTCCACGCCAAGGCCGACCACTACCAGCGACTCATCGACGGCCACGCCCCCGACCCGTCCCTGGCCGACAAGCACGCGGTCCTGGTGGAAGAGATTGGCCGAGTGTGCGCCCGCCGCTCGAACCTCAACGACGCTCTCGCCTGGGCTGCCGCCCGCTGGGCCGTCGACCAGGCCATCGCCGCCGGGGCGAGCGTCATCTACCTGGAAGACCTGCGGTCGATGGAAGCCAAAGGCATGGGCCGCACGCACAACACCCGCATGTCGCAGACCGTGCGCGGGCAGATCGCCGACCGCATGCGGCACCTCGCCGCCGAGAGCGGCATCGCCGTCGTCACCGTCCCGGCCCACAACACCTCCAAGCACTGCCCCCAGTGCCTCACCCCGCTCAGGCACCGCAAAGCCCCTGACCGCCCCACTGTCGCGGGCTGGAAGTGGGCCATCTGTCCCGACCGTTACGGCTGCGGCTGGCAGGGCGACCGCGACCACGGGGCATGGCGGCGTATCGCCGCACGCGGCCTGACCCACCAGACCAAGACCGTCACCGACCGCACCAGCGGCACCATGGTCATCCGCTCCGTCGTGGACACCCTCGAAGCCAAAGCCGTGGTCACCCCGACCACGAACACCAGCCAGGACCGGTCGAAGACCGGACCCACCCGGCACCAGACAACACGCCCTGCGCCCAGGCGACGCAGGACACCCTCCCCCACCGCACCCTCGGGCCCGGCGGGCAAGCGTCCGGAGGGACACGCCCCAACGGACCGGACCCGGCTGCCCCGCGCAGCCCACCGGCACCAGAGCATGACGACGATCGGCACACCCACCACCGGCCACAAGCCACGAGGGGCAGCACTGGGCGCGGGCTTCCACCTGCACGCTCACGCTACCCCTCCACGATGGGCAGAACCCGCCCCAGACACTACGTCTGACATGGGATCGCTTAGCTGATTAGAGACGCTCAGTACTGCGCCTGGAGGTGCTGCCAGAAGCCGTCCCGCAGCGCCCGGCGCAGGTCCGCGTGGCCGCGCAGGGAGCGCTGGAGCAGCCGCTCCGCCTCCACCAGCAACTCCTGGTCCACCGATCCCGGCAGGTACGGGTGGCCCGGCAGCAGGTCGGCGAGTGACTCGCGGCCCCGCGCTCCCAGCCACGCCGCCGCGATCTGCGCGCCGATGAAGCGGACGTCCTCGCGGGTCGGCCGCGGGGTGCCCTCGTTCTCGTACGTCGTCACCGGGCGCCGCGTGACGTACGGCTTGCAGAATTCGAGGTCGAACGTGCGCTGGCTGTCGACCTCCCACAGGAGCGGTTCGGCCTGGTTGCGGCCCTCGCCCGCCTCGATGCCCCACAGGTGGACCCGCGCGCCGTACCCCTGGGCCGCCTCGACCGCCGACACCAGGTCCTCGTCGCCGCCCACCAGCGCCGCGTCGCTGATCGCGCGGTGCCTGGCCAGCGATTCCAGGTCCGTACGGATCAGGGAGTCGACGCCCTTCTGCTGATTGTTGGCGTTGAGGTTGCCGAGGCGGACCTTGACGTCGGGCAGCTCGGCGATGGTCTGCTGCTCGGGGGTGTGGATGCGGCGCCTTGCCCCGTCGTACCAGTACACCCGCAGCAGCCTGCTGTCCGCGAAGATCGTGCGGGCCTTGTCGATGAAGGCCTCGATGATCCCTTCCGCGTCGAGGTCGAAGGACCTGCGGTCCTCGGTCCCGGTCACCAGCAGGCCCGCCGCCGCGTACACATACCCCGCGTCGACGAAGATCGCATGGGTGGAGGGGGTCTTCGCCACCTCGGCGAGCATGCGCTGGAGCAACTCGTTGGTGCGTTCCAGGCGGGCGGTGACCCTGACCAGTTCAGTGGGGCCCGAAGGCTGTGCGTCGTCCATACGGCTCTCATTGTCCGTGGCGTGAGCGAGCGGGCACAACCGGTCCCGCCACCAGCGAGTATTTAGAGAGTCGAAAGTTTTCTTTAGCGTAGGGAATGACTGTGGCGTACACGCCGTTGTAACCCGTAGAGAACGCGGGGCGCCTAGCCTCGCGTTCCCACACATAGTTCTCCAGCAGGAGGATCAGACGAAGGGAGAAGCCTTGCGCTTCGAAATCATGCGCCTGGACGACGTCGACGGCTCCGCCGTTGACAGCACCGTCGTGGACGCCGCCTCCGTCAACCGGATCGTGCAGCAGGCCGCCTCTGTCGGCCGGCGCATCTATATCCGCCCGGCCGAGACCTCGGCTTCATAACACTCGCAGTAGTGGTTTCAGTTAGAGGTAAGCGCCCCCGTACACCGCGTACGGGGGCGCTCGTGCGTCAGGGGGCGGTCATCAGCTGCCCTGGATCACCTGGGTGACGCCGTTGATGATCTGCTGCACCGCGATCGCGGACAGCATCATGCCCGCGAGCCGCGTCACCAGGACCACGCCGCCGTCCTTGATCACACGGATGATCAGCAGCGAGTAGCGCATGGTGAGCCACAGGACCACGTGCATCACGACGATCGCCGCCCACACCGAGACCTGCGTCTTGACGGTCTCGGCGTGCTGTACGGCGAGGATCACCGAGACGATCGCACCCGGTCCCGCCAGCAGCGGCATCCCCAGCGGTACGAGCGCGACGTTGACGTCCTTGGTCTGCGTCGGCTCGTCGGTCTTGCCGGTGAGCAGGTCGAGCGCGATCAGAAGCAGCAGCAGACCACCCGCGATCATCAGCGCGGGAACGGAGACATGCAGGTAGTCGAGGATCTGCTGGCCGAGGACGCCGAACACGGCGATCACGCCGAAGGCGACGGCGACGGCCTGCCAGGCCATCCTGCGCTGCACCTTGGCGGGCCGCCCCGAAGTCAGGCCGAGGAAGATCGGCGTGATTCCCGGGGGGTCCATAATCACAAAAAGGGTGAGAAAGAGGGATCCGAAAACGGCAAAGTCGAGCACAGTGAGGCCTTGCGAGAAGAGGGGTCGTACGAGGGAGGAGTTACGGACCTACGGAAGGAGACTTCCGCCCGCGCCCGGCACCGGGAACGCGCCGGTCGCCCGCCGCGTGATCTCGCCGTAGATCTCGGGGTCCGTGGTGTACTCCCCGAGCCGCACGGTCTTCCGGCTGCCGTGGTAGTCGCTGGACCCGGTCGTCAGCAGCCCCAGATCGTCGGCGAGGCCGCGGATGCGCGCGCGGGTCGGCCCGTCGTGGTCCATGTGGTCGACCTCGATCCCGTCGAGGCCCGCGGCGGCGAGCGCCGCTATCGCGCTCTCGGGGACGATGTCGCCACGCTCGGCGGCGCCGGGGTGCGCGAAGACGGTGACTCCGCCGGCCGCCTTGACGAGGCGGATCGCGTCGAAGGGGTCGAGTTCGTGCTTCTCGACGTACGCACGGCCGCCGTTGGCCAGCCAGTCGGGCGTAAAGGCGTCGGAGACGCTCTCGACGACGCCCAGTTCCATCAGCGCGGACGCGATGTGCGGGCGGCCGACCGAGCCGTCTCCGGCGATACGGGCGACCTGGTCCCACTCGATCGGTACGCCCAGCTCGCGCAGCTTGCCGACCATGCCCTGCGCACGCGGCACCCGGTCGTCCCGTACCAGCTCACGCTCGCGCGCCAGCTCGGGCTCGTCGGGATCGAAGAGGTACGCCAGCATGTGCAGCCCGATGCCGTCGAGGCGGCAGGAGAGCTCGGCGCCGGTGACCAGGGTCAGCCCGGCCGGAAGCGCGGCGATCGCCTCGGCGTGACCGCGCGTCGAGTCGTGGTCGGTGAGCGCCACGACGTCGAGCCCGGCGGCCGCGGCGTTACGCACCAGCTCGGCGGGGGTGTCCGTGCCGTCCGAAGCCGTGGAGTGGGTGTGCAGGTCGATGCGCACGACGCTTGGCTCCGGGGCTCGGCGGGACGGGGGGACCGGTCAAGGATAGCCGGGAATCGAACGCCCCCGGTGCCGCCCAGTGCCCGCCCAGTACCGCCCACGTTCACCCAGGGCTCACGACAGGAGCCGCGGCGACAGCGCGCCGCACGGTACGAGGTCCCCCTCCGCGCCCGCATCGCGCAGATCGGTCAGTATCAGTTCGTCGTACAGCATCAGGCCCGACTGCTCCGGCCAGACGATCGCCCACAGCCACAGCCCGCACGCCTCGCCCGCGAAGACCGCGCGGTCGTCCGGAACACCGGAGAGATGCCACAGCGGGGTGGGCCGGCCTGCCGCCAGGAGCCTGGCCGGGGGCGGGTTGTCCATGTTGATGTACGCCCCGGGATCGGGCCCTTCCACGCCTGCGTAACGCGCACCGAGGCCGACGCCGAGTTCCTCCGCGACCAGCAGCATCTCGCCGAGGCCGCCGAGCGGTCCGGGTCCCGAGCACGCGACGACCGTGGCGCGGGAACCACTGCGGTCGTCCCCCGCACACGCCACCCCCGTGAACAGCCAGCCGACGGGCAGTGGCCACGGCATCCACACCGGAACCTTGGCCCGCTTCACCGCGACGGTGAGTGCCTCGACGCTGGGCGGGACCACGGGCTGCAGCGGGTGCACCACCCCGTGCACATCACACTGCCAGGAGTCGGCAAAGAGACCGGGCGCCCTGACCCGGCCACCGCACTTCGGGCAACTGGGTTCGCCCCTCATAGGGCCCAACGGTCCTCCCCGGCCGTCCCCGCGTCAAGGACGATCACCCGTCCGGCGCCGATCCACGCGTCGGACGATCAGTCGAGCGGCACCGAGGCTCGCAGCGGGTCGCGCAGGTCCGTGCCGTGGGACAGCCAGCGCTCCTGGAGCTCCTGCGCGCCCTTGACCCGCTTCCAGGCCGCCTCGTTCGGCGTCATGGGCAGCAGGGGAAGGAAGCGCACGGGGTCCATCGGGGCGTCCAGATCCAGGTCCTCGACCAGGCCGCCGGACTCCGCGACCAGTACGGAGCTGAAGGGTGCCCCCGGCCACAGCGGTTCCCCCAGGTCCAGCGAGGCGCCCGGGGCCACGATCACGCCCTCGACCTGCGGAGACGCGGCGAGAACCGCGAGCGGGCGCAGCACCTTGTCGGTGTCGGCGAGGCCGGCCCGTACGGACAGGACGAGCTCGGCGCGCGGGCCGTTCACCGGATCGGCGAGGACGGCCGTCGGGTCGGCCATCGGCTGGGCCGACATGCCGAGGGTGGCGTAGCGGATGACGTCACCGTCCACAAAGCGCAGTACCTCCATACGGTCCGTACCGAGGAACGTGACGGCGGCACGCGCGTCCGGTTCGCCCAGCGTCGTACGCAACCGGGCTTCTACCAGCGCAAGAACATCTCCCATGCCCGCGAGCATAAGTCGCGTAGGGAACGGGCAAAGGAAGAGCCTTGACACAACAGTGGGCTGATACTCTTGGCCGCTGGTCAGGGCAGCACGCAGAAGCGTGGCTTTCGAGCCCCGACATCACGTCATCCCCCACGGGGGACCGGCCGGAGGAGGTGGGGCTGCGGTGGATCGAAGTCGTCCCGGCAGTACCAACCGCTCTTCCGCACCGTAAGTGTTGTCAGCGTTCTCCAGGGCCTGACGCCCTTCGTACCCGGTCGCCAGCCGGTGAAACCAACGGGGCTCACGGCACTTCGCGCGACGGAAGAGCACTTCGTTTTTGCCTGATCCGTGTCTGAGCGAACGCCGTCACCGCGTCCCTGCGGTGCCGCCCGCTTTGCCGACGTACGGCCGCCCCGATGCCGTGGCTGGTCGGCACGTCTCCATTCCGGGCAGTGCCATGCCTCGCAGACGGCTTCTCCGTGAAGGAGCCCGCCATGTCGATGATCCGTGACCTGCGCGCAGCGGTCCGTCCGTCCCTGCGCAAGAGCAGCGCCGTGTACAGCGGTTACGACACCACCCGTGACCCGTCCGCGAGCAGCGCGGTCGTGGACTGCGCGGTCTACCGCGACGGGCGCCGGCTGAAGAGCGCCGAATGCCTCACTCCGCACGAGGCGATGGTCCGCGTCCGGGAGGGCGGCGGCTTCGCGTGGATCGGCCTGCACGAGCCGACCGAGGCCGAATTCGCCGGTATCGCCGCCGAGTTCGGGCTGCACCCGCTGGCCGTGGAGGACGCCGTACACGCGCATCAGCGGCCCAAGCTGGAGCGGTACGACGACACGCTCTTCACCGTCTTCAAGACGATCCACTACGTCGACCACACCGAACTCACCGCCACCAGTGAGGTCGTGGAGACCGGCGAAGTGATGTGCTTCACCGGCAAGGACTTCGTCATCACCGTCCGGCACGGCGGCAAGGGCTCGCTGCGCGCGCTGCGCCACCGGCTCCAGGACGACCCGGAGCTGCTGGCCAAAGGGCCTTCGGCGGTGCTGCACTCGATCTCCGACCATGTCGTCGACGGGTACATCGCGGTCGCGGCCGCCGTGCAGGACGACATCGACGAGGTCGAGATCGATGTCTTCTCCGAACCCGCCAAAGGGAGTCCGCGTGGTTCGGACGCCGGCCGGATCTACCAGCTCAAGAGGGAAGTCCTGGAGTTCAAGCGAGCCGTGGCCCCGCTCCTTCGCCCGATGCAGCAGCTCAGTGAGCGGCCGATGCGGCTCGTCGACCCGGACATCCAGAAGTACTTCCGCGACGTCGCGGACCACCTCGCGCGCGTGCACGAAGAGGTCGTCGGCTTCGACGAGCTGCTGAACTCGATCCTCCAGGCGAACCTCGCGCAGGCGACGGTCGCCCAGAACGAGGACATGCGGAAGATCACGTCCTGGGCGGCGATCGTGGCCGTTCCGACGATGATCTGCGGCGTGTACGGCATGAACTTCGACCACATGCCGGAGCTGCACTGGCGGTACGGCTATCCACTCGTCCTGGGCTCGATCGTGGTGGTGTGTGTGTCGATCCACCGCACCCTCAAGCGGAACGGCTGGCTCTGATCAGTTCGGGAAGGGGCGGGTAGGGGAGAGCCCCGCCGGGCACGGGGCCTAGGCTTGCCCGCATGACGCAGACCTTGCTCGACCAGGCCCTCGTCGAGGAGGCCACCAAGAAGTCCGGGCTCATCTGGGTGCGCGGCACCGGCCCCGCCCGGTCCCTCTGGCACGTATGGCACGACGGCGCCGCCTACGTAGTAGGAGACGGTCCGGGCGAGCAGCCGTTCCCGGGGCTCGCCGACGGCGGAAGCGCCGAAGTGACCGTACGCAGCAAGGACAAGGGCGGCCGGCTCGTCACCTGGACGGCCACCGTCACCGAGCACCCCGCCGGGACCGACGCCTGGGAGGCGGCTGTTGCCGAGCTCAAGGGCAAGCGGCTGAACGCTCCCGACGCCGAGCAGATGACCGAGCGCTGGGCCCGCGAATGCCGCGTACTGCGCCTGGAACCGCAGAGCGTGACCACCCGCCTCCCGGACGGGTCACTCGCCGCCGCCCCGCTGCCGACGAGCGCCACGACGCGGCTGCCCGTACCGGCAGGGCTGCCGCGGCTCCTGATGAAGCGCAAGAAGAAGCAGCAAAAGGAACAGAAGGGCTAGGACGGGTCCGACGTCTTGGGAAGCTGGCCGCCGTAGTCAAGGATCTCGCCCTTGCCCGGCGCCTCCAGCGGGAACTCCTTGTCCCAGTCGGCCAGCGTGACCACGCCCGCCCCGCCCGCCCGCTCCAGCTTCAGCGGGTACGGCGTGCCCATCAGCGACACGGCCAGGCTCCCGCCGACGCCCTTGCCGCCGGTGACCTCGATCGTACGGACGCCGCCGACCACCTCGCGCTCACCCTTGGTCAGCTTGCCGTGCAGCCCGAGCAGGCCGTCGAGCAGTACGTCCTTGTCGGTGAAGCCGCGCAGCTGGTCGTACGCCGGGTCGTCGTCCGGGACCTTGACGTACTTGTCCTCCAGCTTGCCCGCGGCCGTCTCGTCGGACGCCGAGGGCTGCCCCGTCCCGTGGTCCCAGAAGTCGGCGCCGGCCTTCATGAAGAGCTCGTCGTCGATGCGCAGCAGCTCGAACGTGCTGCCCTTGGAGGTGACGGACCCCGTGCCGCCGTCCTCCTTGAGCCGCATGTCCAGCTTGTACGAGCGTCCCTTGCTGACGACGGTGCCCGAGAGCCGCACCGACTCCGCGTCGCGCGCCGCGTTCCGCGCCTTGGCCTCGATGGCCGGTGCCGGGAGTCTGCCCACCCCGTTCGTCCCCTTGTCCGGGTCCGGTTTCGGTTCCTCACCGCAGGCGGTGAGCGCCGCGGTCAGCCCGACGCACACGACGCCGAGTAGGGCAGCCCGGCGGGCTCGGGCGGCCGGGGGAAATGCAGTCACAAGCGCACTGCCTCTCATGCGGGTGTCCGGGGTGGCAGCAGGCAGCGTACCTGTGCTCTCTACGCCGTCCGGCAGAGAGCCGTCCGGACGGCCCCATTGGAGCGGAGCGGGCCGGCACGGGCTAGCCTGAAGCCGTTATCGGCCCCGTTTTGTCCACTGAGGGAGGCGCACCATATGGCATCAGGCGCCCCCAGGGTCTTCGTCTCGCACCTCGCGGGCATCGCCGTGTTCGACCCGAACGGTGACCAGGTCGGCCGAGTCCGTGACCTGGTGGCGATGCTGCGCGTCGGCAACCGGCCACCGCGCCTGCTCGGCATGGTCGTGGAGGTGGTGAGCCGGCGCAGGATCTTCGTCCCCATGACCCGCGTGACGGGTGTCGAGTCGGGACAGGTCATCACGACGGGCGTGGTCAACATGCGCCGCTTCGAGCAGCGCCCGACCGAGCGCCTGGTCCTCGGTGAGCTCCTCGACCGCCGGGTGCGCCTGGTGGACACCGGGGAAGAGGTCACGGTCCTCGACGTGTCGATCGTGCAGCTGCCGGCCCGCCGTGACTGGGAGATCGACAAGGTCTTCGTACGCAAGGGCAAGGGCGGCGCCCTGCGGCGCCGCGGGGAGACGCTGACGGTGGAGTGGTCGGCGGTCACCGGCTTCTCGCTGGAGGAGCACGGACAGGGCGCGGAGAGCCTCCTGGCCACCTTCGAGCAGCTCCGCCCGGCCGACCTCGCCAACGCCCTGCACCACCTGACGCCCAAGCGCCGCGCCGAGGTGGCCGCCGCGCTCGACGACGACCGGCTAGCCGACGTACTGGAAGAGCTGCCCGACGACGACCAGGTGGAGATCCTCGGCAAGCTGAAGGAAGAGAGGGCGGCCGATGTACTGGAGGCGATGGATCCGGACGACGCCGCCGACCTGCTGTCCGAGCTGCCCGAGGAGGACAAGGAGCGGCTGCTGATGCTGATGCGACCGGACGACGCGGCCGACGTACGGCGGCTGCTCGCCTACGAGGAGCGGACGGCCGGTGGTCTGATGACGACCGAGCCGATCGTGCTGCGGCCGGACGCGACGGTCGCGGACGCCCTGGCCCGCGTACGGCAGCAGGACCTTTCCCCCGCGCTGGCCGCGCAGGTGTACGTCTGCCGGCCGCCGGACGAGACGCCGACGGGCAAGTACCTCGGGACGGTCCACTTCCAGCGGATGCTGCGCGAGCCGCCGGGCATGCTGATCGGCTCGGTCGTGGAGTCCGACCTGCCGCCGCTGTCGCCGGGCACGTCACTGCCCGCCGTCACGAGCTACCTCGCGGCGTACAACATGGTCGCCGCCCCGGTCGTGGACGCGAGCGGCTCGCTGCTCGGCGCCGTGACCGTCGACGACGTACTCGACCACCTGCTGCCCGACGACTGGCGCGAGACGGAGTTCCACGAGCCGCCGCGGACGCCAGGGCTCGCGCGACAGGGGAGGACCGCCCGTGGGCAGTGACAGGAACGCCGAGCCGAGGGAGCGGGGCCGGACCGCGACGGGCGCCAGCGCGCTGCCGCGGGCGGCGTCCCGGGTGCGCCTGGACCAGCCGCGCCCGGCGCGCAAGCGGCTGCTGCCGGAGTACGACCCGGAGGCCTTCGGCCGGTTCTCGGAGCGCATCGCGCGCTTCCTGGGCACCGGGCGCTTCCTCGTCTGGATGACCCTGACCATCCTTCTGTGGGTGGCGTGGAACATCTTCGCGCCCCCCGCCCTGCGCTGGGACGAGTACCCGTTCATCTTCCTGACGCTGATGCTGTCCCTCCAGGCGTCGTACGCCGCCCCGCTGATCCTCCTCGCGCAGAACAGGCAGGACGACCGGGACCGCGTCACCCACGAGCAGGACCGCAAGCAGAACGAGCGGTCCATCGCGGACACCGAGTACCTCACACGGGAGGTCGCGGCGCTGCGGATGGGGCTCGGCGAGGTGGCCACGCGGGACTGGATCCGCTCGGAATTCGTGGACCTGGTCAAGGAGATGGAGGACCGGCGCTCCGTATTCCCGCCAGAACACGCTTCCGAGAGTGACGAAGCCGACCGCTGACAGGGCTTTCCCCGTGTGGCGGTACGCGCCGTACCATCGGCGTATGGCTATGGAAGACGCGGTGCGCGAAGCACTGGCGACGGTGAACGACCCCGAGATCCACAAACCGATCACTGACCTCGGCATGGTCAAGTCGGTCGAGATCGGGGCGGACGGCGCGGTTGCCGTCGCGGTCTATCTCACCGTCTCCGGCTGCCCGATGCGCGAGACCATCACCAACAACGTGCGCGAGGCGGTCGAGCGCGTCGAGGGTGTGACAAGCGTCTCCGTCGAGCTCGACGTGATGAGCGACGAGCAGCGCAAGGAGCTCGCGGGCGCGCTGCGCGGCGGGACCGCCGAGCGCGAGGTGCCCTTCGCCCAGCCGGGCTCGCTGACGCGCGTGTACGCGGTGGCGTCCGGCAAGGGCGGCGTGGGCAAGTCCTCGGTGACGGTCAACCTGGCCGCGGCGATGGCGGCGGACGGGCTGAAGGTCGGCGTCGTGGACGCGGACATCTATGGCCACAGCGTGCCGCGCATGCTGGGAGTGGACGGCAGGCCCACCCAGGTCGAGAACATGATCATGCCGCCGTCGGCGCACGGCGTGAAGGTCATCTCGATCGGCATGTTCACACCGGGCAACGCTCCCGTGGTGTGGCGCGGGCCGATGCTGCACCGAGCGCTCCAGCAGTTCCTCGCGGACGTGTACTGGGGCGACCTGGACGTACTGCTGCTGGACCTGCCGCCGGGCACCGGTGACATCGCGATCTCGGTGGCACAGCTCGTGCCGAACGCCGAGATTCTTGTCGTGACGACGCCTCAGCAGGCGGCGGCCGAGGTCGCCGAGCGGGCCGGCTCCATCGCCGTACAGACCCACCAGAAGATCGTCGGCGTCGTCGAGAACATGTCGGGCCTGCCGTGCCCGCACTGCGACGAGATGGTCGACGTGTTCGGCAGCGGCGGCGGCCAGAAGGTCGCCGAGGGGCTGACGAAGACGACCGGTACGAACGTGCCGGTGCTGGGCTCCATCCCCATCGACGTACGGCTGCGCGAAGGCGGCGACGAGGGCAAGCCCGTCGTGCTGACCGACCCCGACTCGGCGGCGGGCGCGGCACTGCGCACGATCGCGGGCAAGCTGGGCGGCCGCGCACGCGGCCTGTCGGGCATGTCGCTGGGCATCACCCCGCGCAACAAGTTCTGACGCACCCGGAGGGGGGCGCCGCTCCGAGCGAGCGGCGCCCCCCTCCGGCGTACAACCGCCGGCCGGCGCTCAGCCCTGGCCCTGGTCGTACGTCGTGATGTCCTTGACGACCGAGAACCCGAGCCCGTACGCGCTCATCCCGCGCCCGTAGGCCCCGAGGATCACGCCGTCCTCCCCGGCCCCCGCCAGTACCCACCCGTACTCCGACTCGCGGTAGTGGAAGGGCGTCGGTACGCCGTCCACCGGCAGCGACAGCGACGACCAGGCCGGCCCCGACAGGTCGTCGGCCAGCTCGAAGGCCGTCTCGGTCTGCTGGTCCAGCCAGTCGTCGCGCAGCGAGTGGTCCAGCTGGGCGGGCCAGGTGGACTGGAGCAGGCCCGAACCGGCCAGCCAGGCGGCGGAGGAGACCGAAGTGGCCTCCAGTACGCCCGTACCGTCACCGCTGCGGCGCACGGGGCTGCTGGCGACGGTGACAACCACCGCGAAGCGTTCCTTCTCCTGGCCGTCCTCGACGGCGGCGGGCCGTATCGACGGCTCCTCGCCGTGACCCGTGGAACCGTGCTGCACCGTGCCGTCCGCCGCCGTGCCGACCTGCATCAGCCAGCGGGGCCCGGTGAACGCGTCATCCAGCCCGTACCAGGGGAAAGGTGCCCGCAGATAGCCGTCGACCGTACGCCGGGCTGCTGGCACCCCCTCCGCTGTGGACGTGCTGGGCGTCAGGGGTGCTCCCTGCGCTCCGACCCGACTCGTGGTCTCCATCTATCCGGCCGCCTCCTTGTTCCGTGGCGTCCGGATACGGCCCGCCCCCCTCGGGCGTCCTCACATCCGGACAGATGGAGGATAGCCACCTTGGCGCGGCTCGTAGGGAAGGGCAGGGCTCAGGTGGCGTCGGCGTCGAACGGCGGGCGCTCGGCCTGAGCGGGCGTTTCGCGCTTCGTGAGCAGGTCGGGGGTGGTGGTGGAGTCCTTCGACAGGTTCGCCTTGCCGGCCGAACCGTTCGAACCGTTCGCCGGTCCGGCCGATGACCCGCTGTCGCGCCCGTGCACCGCGTCCGCGACCTCGGCCATCTCGCTCTTGAGGTCGAAGCTGCTGCGGATCTCCCTGAGCCCGAGGTCGTCGTTGTCCATCAGCTGCTTGCGGACGAAGGTCTTGGGGTTCAGGTCCTCGAAGTCGAAGTCCTTGAACTCCGGGCCCAGCTCGGAGCGGATGTCCTGCTTGGCGCTCTCGGAGAACTCACGGAGCTTACGGATCATCCCGGAGGCGTCCTGGATGAGCTTCGGCAGCTTCTCCGGCCCGAAGACAAGCACGCCGAGAACCACGAGCGTCACCAACTCAAGTGCGCCTATGTCACTGAACACCTTGTTGCTCCTTGGGTTCTCCGCGCCCGCGGGTCGGTGGGCCTCCCCGCCGCAGGCAGAGGACCGGTCCGGGCCCGGTCCACGGTACCCGCCCAGTCTGTCCGGACGGTACCTTCACGTACACGTTGCCGTGCGGACCGGTGCGCACGTCCCTCAGTTGCCGTCCGCCGAGCCGAGCGTCACGGACACCGTGCGCTCCTTGCCCGCGCGCACCACGGTCAGTTCCAGCCGGTCGCCGGGGCGGTGGGCGCGGATCTTGACGATCAGCTCCTGCCCGTTGTGCACCTTCTGGCCGTTGACCTCGGTGATGATGTCGCGGGGCTTGATCCCGGCGCGGGCGCCGGGACCGCCGGGCGTGACCGACGGGCCTTCGGCGCCCTTGGTGCCGACGCGGGCGCCGTCGCCCGCGTACTTCATGTCCAGCGTCACGCCGATCACCGGGTGCGTCGCCTTCCCGGTGTTGATGAGCTCCTCGGCGACGCGCTTGCCCTGGTTGATGGGGATCGCGAAGCCCAGGCCGATGCTGCCGCCCTGGCTGCCTTCGAGGCCCGCGCTGTTGTCCGCCGCGCGTATGGCGCTGTTGATGCCGATGACGCGGGCCTGCGCGTCCACCAGCGGGCCGCCGGAGTTGCCCGGGTTTATCGGGGCGTCGGTCTGGAGCGCGTTCACATAGCTGACGTCGCTGCCGTCGCCCTTCTCGCCGCCCGCGGTGATGGGGCGCTCCTTGGCGCTGATGATCCCGGAGGTCACGGTGTTCTGAAGGTCGAACGGCGCGCCGATGGCCACCACCGGGTCACCCACCTGGACGTTCTCCGAGTTCCCCAGGGGCAGTGGCTTCAGCCCGTCGACGCCGAGGACCCGGACGACCGCGAGGTCGTAGCCGCTGTCCTTGCCGACGAGCTTCGCCTTCGCGGTCTGGCCGCCACTGAAGGTGATGTTGATGGTGCCGTCGGCACCGGCGGGCTCCACCACGTGGTCATTGGTGAGGATGTGGCCCTTGGCGTCGAGAACGAACCCGGTGCCCGTGCCCTGCTCGCCGACCCCGCTGACATGCAGCGTGACGACGCTCGGCAGGGCACTGGCCGCGATGCCCGCGACACTGTCCGGGGCGCGGCCCTTGCCGGCCTCCTGCCGCGCCTGCGGCAGTTCGACGCGGGTGATGCCGCCGTTGCGTTCGACGTACGCCCCGACGCCGCCCCCGATGCCGCCGGCGACCAGCGCGACCAGCAGCGCCCCGACGAGCAGCGTGCCCCGGCGGTCCTTCTTCGGCCGGCTGCCGGCCGCGGGGTCACCGGAGTGGGTCAGCGGCTGCTGGGGCACGCCCCAGGGGTCGTACTGAAGCCAGTGAGAGGGCTGGGGATGCTGGGTCTGCTGGGGCGGTGCCATGGGCACTCCGGCCCCGTTCGTCACAGGCGCTCCCGGTGCTCCCGGTGGTCCCGGTGGTCCCGGTGGTACGAACGTGCCGTGCGGCGGGGTCGGCACCGGGCGCTGCACGGGCGGCGCGGGCGCCCAGGGGCCGGGGCCTCCGTACGGCGGTGTGGCGTACGGATCGGGCGCGTGCAGGGGCTGCGGACGCGGCTGCGGGACCTGCGCCGGCTCCCGCTCCGATTCCGGCTCCGGCGCCCCCGGAACCGGTGCGGGACGGCTCCACCACTTTGCCTTCGGCCCGGCGGGCTTGCCCTCGTCCATGCTCTCCCCGCAACCCCACGAGCACGCCCGTTGGGCCGTGCCACCTCGTTGTCCGTGCCCCCACTGGGGGCACCCTCCCAGGATTCAACCAGTCTCAGGGAGAAACGGGCAGTCCAGGCTGTGAAGGAGTGGCCAGCTGAAGCGGGGACAGCGACGGCGGCACGGTCACCGACGGGCGGTGGCCAGGGTAGTACGCCAGCGCCAGGGCGGAACCCGACCGGCGTATCAACGGCAGCGGGGTCTGGCCGGTGAGCGCGGGCGCCGAGAACGGCTGCGTCAGCGCGTGCCCCTGCGCGCCGCCCTGCCCTGTCCCAGCTCCGAAGAGCCTGGACGGCGCGGTGGCGTCGGTACCGGCATGGGTACCGACATTGGTACCGGCACTGGCACTGGCCGCGAGGAGGTTGTTGCCCGTGGCGCGGCGGCGGTTGTTCTCCGCGACGACACCGCTCGGGCTCGGCGCGCGCTGCGGCGTGACGTTGTTGCCCGAGCCGCCGCTCCTCGCGGTGGGTTCGCCGGCAGATCCGACCGGCATGGCGCCGCCGAGCGCGAACGCCGCGAGTGACACGGCGCTCGCTGCCGCGAAGGCCAGCCGCCTGCCGCGCCCGCCGGAACGCTCGGTCTCCGCGCGGCCCACGTCATGGATGCGGAAGCCACGCCCGGGCGCGGCGCCGGGAAGCACGCCGGCGTGCCCGGCGGCCGGAGCGTACTCGAAGTCGAAGTTGTTGCCGGGTCTGCCGGGTCTCGTTCTCGGCGTGTCGGGGCCGAAGACCCCGTTGCCGAAGCCTCCCTGCCCGAACGGCCTCGGGCCGTCGCTGTCGTCACCTCCGGGGCCGCCTCCGGGCAGCCCTTGGAGCCGGGCCAGCAGGCCCTCGGAAGGCGGCGGCGGCGCGGTCGTCGAGAAGACGCTCTTCAGGCGGCGCTGTTCGTCGGCCTCGGCCTTGCACTTGGCGCAGGTCGCCAGGTGCGACAGGACCCGCTCGCGGACGTCGTGGCTCAGCTCGCCGTCCACCAGGGCGGCCAGCCGGTCCCCCAGGTGCTGCTCGGCAGAGGTCGGTCGGGTGCCACTCACTCGGCTCCGCCCTCTCCGCCCACCACGGTGACGCCGCTGCCCACACTCGCGAGCGAGCGCTGCTCGGCGCGCGCCTCGGGAGACCGGTGCTGCAGAGCCTTGCGCAGGTGGGAGCGACCGCGGTGGATCCGGCTGCGTACGGTCCCGAGCTTGACGCCCAGCGTCGCGGCGATCTCCTCGTAGGACAGGCCTTCGATGTCACAGAGCACGACCGCCGCACGGAACTCGGGCGCGAGGGTGTCCAGCGCCTGCTGCACGTCCGCGTCGAAGTGGGTGTCGTTGAAGACCTGCTGCGGGGACGGCTCGCGGCTCGGCAGCCGCTCGGCCGCGTCGTCGCCGAGCGCGTCGAAGCGGATGCGCTGCTTGCGGCGGACCATGTCCAGGAACAGGTTGGTCGTGATGCGGTGCAGCCAGCCCTCGAAGGTGCCGGGCGTGTACGTCGACAACGAGCGGAAGACGCGGACGAAGACCTCTTGGGTGAGATCCTCGGCGTCGTGCTGATTGCCGGTCAGGCGGTAGGCAAGGCGGTAGACGCGACCACTGTGCGTGCTGACGATCTCCTCCCAGGTGGGAGGTGTCCACGCCTGAGATTCCGCATCTGAGGCGAACGTCGCGGTCTGCGCGGAGTACGTGGAAGGTGTGCGGTCAGCAATGTCGGTCACGGATTTCGGCCCACCCGCCGACCTGAGAAAGCGCCGCAGCACTCCTCCCCGATCCACAGGCGCAGCCGCACCTCCCCTATCGGCTCTGGTGGTGTCCAGTGGAGCCCCTACCATAGCCACCTCGCCCGTTAGCTCCGGATAAGCATCTTTACGCGAATTTGGAAGCCGCATGCGGTCCTGATCCATGTCTCCCCCTGTCCTCTTTCAACGCCCGGTCCCATCTGCGGGTTCCCGACGTCAGCGGATACAGTCACGGGTGCGCAACTACGGGGACAGGAGAGGGCCATTACCGCCAACCGGCAGACGAACTGGGCGTTCGCCGACGCCTATGTCGCCGAGGACGAAGCCCTGCACTGGGCGCGCGATCGGGCCCGGGAGGCAGGAATCCGCCCGGTGTCACCGGGAACCGGTGCCGCGCTGCGGCTTCTCGCTGCCACCGCGGACGCCAAGGCGGTGGCCGAAATCGGTACGGGTACGGGCGTCTCCGGCATCTATCTGCTCGATGGGATGCGGCCCGACGGCGTACTCACCACGGTGGACCCGGAGCCGGAGTGGCAGCAGTTCGCCCGCGAGGCGTTCCGCGCCGCCGGCTACGCCGCGAACCGCGCGCGCTTCATCCCCGGGAACGCCCTCGACGTACTCCCCCGCCTCGCCGACGGCGGGTACGACATCGTCTTCTGCGACGGCGACCGTCTCGAATACATGGACTACCTCGCTGAATCGTTGCGCCTGCTGAAGCCCGGCGGAATCGTCGTGTTCGAGGGCGTCTTCGCCGACGGCCGCACGGTCGACTCCGCTGCTCAGCCGCCGGAGGTCCTGCGCCTGCGCGAGCTGCTGCGCGAGGTGCGCGAGAGCCACCGGCTCGTCCCGACGCTGCTCCCGGTGGGCGACGGCCTGCTCTGCGGGGTACGCCGCGGCTGACCGGGCGCGTTCGCCCCGCCCGCCCCCGCACATAGCACTGCCCCGGCACGCTTGCGGCGTACCGGGGCAGTGGAAAAGTTCGGTCGCTTCCGCGTCAGCCGACGACCTTCTTCAGAGCGTCGCCGAGCGCATCGGCCTCATCCGGAGTCAGCTCGACGACAAGTCGTCCGCCGCCTTCGAGCGGAACGCGCATGACGATGCCCCGCCCCTCCTTGGTCACCTCGAGCGGGCCGTCGCCCGTTCGCGGCTTCATGGCCGCCATGCTCGTTCCCCTTCCTGAAACCAGCTCATCGCAGCCGGCGGCCCCGAGTCGGGCAGCTGTGTCACCGGCATCGAACACATTGCTTCCAGGTCATTATCCCGCATGGCGGACCCCAAAGACCAACATCGCTCGGCATCGCTTGTGCAACGCGCTCTCTCAAAACCGCTCAATTCGGCGGTCCGCCTGCGATACTTCGCCGCCGCCGGGCCCCCACCGACCTCACATTGTTAGACGCAGGTCACATGTGCAGCCCCGGTGATCTCCGCCATGCTGGGCACAACATGCCTGCTCCAGCCGCAAAAGGGGACTCATCGATGGCCGACACCGTGCTCTACGAGGTGACCGACGGACTCGCGACGATCACGATCAATCGTCCCGACGCCATGAACGCCATGAACACCGAGGCCAAGGTCGCCCTGAGAGACGCGGTGCAGGCCGCGGCGGCCGATCCGGCGGTACGGGCGGTCCTGCTCACCGCCACGGGCCGGGCTTTCTGCGTGGGCCAGGACCTCAAGGAGCACATCTCCTCGCTCGCCGCCGACCGGGAGTCGGGTGCCGGCCAGACCATGAGCACGGTGCGGGAGCACTACAACCCCATCGTGCGGGCCCTGACCGAGATGCCGAAGCCCGTCGTCGCGGGCGTAAACGGCGTCGCCGCGGGCGCCGGAGCGGGCTTCGCGTTCGCCGCCGACTACCGGGTCGTCGCCGACACGGCCGCCTTCAACACGTCGTTCGCCGGGGTCGCGCTGACCGCCGACTCGGGCGTCTCGTGGACGCTGCCGCGCCTGATCGGCCAGAGCCGCGCCGCCGACCTGCTGCTTTTCCCGCGCTCGGTCTCCGCGCAGGAAGCGTTCGACCTGGGCATCGCCAACAAACTGGTGCCCGCCGCCGACCTGGCCGCCGAGGCCGCCAAGGTCGCCCGCACCCTGGCCGCGGGCCCCACGCTCGCGTACGCCGCGCTGAAGGAGTCCCTGGCGTACGGCGCGGGCCACACCCTCAGCGAGACCCTCGAAAAGGAGGACGAACTGCAGGCGAGGGCGGGCGCGTCGGAGGACCACACCATCGCGGTGCAGGCGTTCATCGCGAAGGAGAAGCCGCAGTACGTGGGCCGCTGAGTCCCGCCGGGCGCCGTGCTAGGACCCACCGCCGCGCGCCACGCACTGAGCGAGGTGGTCGTCGACCAGTCCGCACGCCTGCATCAGGGCGTACGCCGTGGTCGGGCCGACGAAACGTATGCCGCGCTTCTTGAGCGCCTTGGACAGCGCGACGGATTCCGGAGTGATCGCGGGAACGTCCGAGATCGTCTGCGGGGCCGGGCGCGTCGCGGGGTCCGGGGCGTACGACCAGATCAGGGTGTCCAGCTCGCCGGCCTGCCAGCCGGCGAGCGTCCTGGCGTTGGCGAGGGTCGCCTCGATCTTGGCGCGGTTGCGGATGATCCCGGGGTCGGCGAGCAGACGCGCGGCGTCCTCGTCGGTGAAGGCGGCCACCGACGCGATCTTGAAACCGGCGAGGGCGGTACGGAAACCCTCGCGCCGGCGCAGGATGGTCAGCCAGGACAGACCGGACTGGAACGCCTCCAGGCAGAGGCGTTCGTACAGCGCGTCGTCGCCGTGGACCGGGCGGCCCCACTCCTCGTCGTGGTACGCGACGTATTCCTCGGTGGACAGGCCCCACGGGCAGCGCGGGCCGCCGTCCGGGCCCGGCTCGACTCCGCCGATCATGACTGCGGCTCCTCTCCCGGCCCGTTTCGCAGGCGATCGTCCTTGAAGAGGTCCGCGCCGCCGACCGCTCTGGCCTGGACACCGGCCAGCGCGGCCTCCAGCTCGGCGATCCGCGCGTCCCGCTCGGCCAGCTCGGCGCCGAGGCGGGCGAGCACGTCGTCGACGTCGGCCATGCGGTAGCCGCGCGGGGCCAGCGGCAGGCGCAGCGCCTCGACGTCGGCGCGGCCCACCGGGCGCGTCGCGGGCAGCGGGTCCACCAGGTGTTCGGGCGCCGCTTCGGGCAGCACCCCGCCACTGTCGCCGGCGCCTCCGCCGACCACGGCGAGGGTGACCGCGGCGACCACGACGACCATCGCCACAACCAAGAACAAGAACACGAGCGTCTCCCCGGGGCACGCGCACAGCGGAATCTGTCCAGTCCCGATCGTGCCATGCGGCACTGACAGTTAAGGTCGCAGGCGACCGACGCGAGGAGGAACACGGTGCTCAGGCTGGGACAGCGCGAGTTCGGAGCGCACGAACCGGTGATCATGGCGATCGTGAACCGGACCCCGGATTCGTTCTACGACCAGGGGGCGACGTTCCACGACGAGCCCGCGCTCGCCCGCGTCGAGCAGGCGGTCGCGGAGGGCGCCGCGATCATCGACATCGGCGGCGTGAAGGCCGGTCCCGGCGAAGAGGTGAGCGCGGCCGAGGAGGCGCGGCGCACGGTCGGTTTCGTGGCAGAGGTGCGCAGGCGGCACCCGGACGTGGTGATCAGCGTCGACACGTGGCGGCACGAGGTTGGCGAGGCGGTCTGCGAGGTGGGGGCGGACCTGCTGAACGACGCGTGGGGCGGCGTCGACCCGCGGCTGGCCGAGGTGGCGGCCCGTTATGACGTGGGCCTGGTGTGTACGCACGCGGGCGGCGCGCAGCCGCGGACGCGGCCGCACCGGGTCACGTACGAGGACGTGATGGCGGACATCCTCGACGTGACCGTCGGGCTGGCGGAGCGGGCGGAGAAGTTGGGCGTACGGCGCGACGCGATCCTGATCGACCCTGGTCACGACTTCGGCAAGAACACCCGGCACAGCCTTGAGGCGACGCGGCGGCTGGGCGAGATGGTGGCGACGGGCCGCCCTGTCCTGGTCTCGCTGTCCAACAAGGACTTTGTCGGCGAGACGCTCGACCGGCCGGTCAAGGAGCGGGTGGTGGGGACGCTCGCGACGACGGCGGTCTCGGCGTGGCTGGGGGCTCAGGTGTACCGCGTGCACGAGGTCGCGGAGACGCGGCAGGTACTGGACATGGTGGCGTCCATCGCCGGCCACCGGCCCCCGGCGGTGGCGCGGCGGGGGCTGGCCTGAGCGCAGGGCGGCCGGAGGGGCTGAACAGTGCCGCGTCGCGGCAGCCCTTCAGCCCGTCCGGCGTGGCCGGCTGCTACCTCTCCGACTCCTTGGAAACCAGCGCCACCGCTTCCTTCACGCTGTCCGTCACGTGGAACAGCAGCAGGTCCCTCTCGGACGCCTTCCCCTGCGCGATCACCGTCTCGCGCAGCCAGTCGACCAACCCGCTCCAGTACGCCGTACCGAAGAGCACGATCGGGAAGCGCGTGACCTTGCGGGTCTGGACCAGCGTCAGGGCCTCGAAGAGCTCGTCCAGGGTGCCGAGTCCGCCCGGCAGGACCACGAAGCCGTGCGCGTACTTCACGAACATGATTTTTCGGACGAAGAAGTAGCGGAAGTTCACGCCGATGTCGACGTGCGGGTTGATGCCCTGCTCGAAGGGCAGCTCGATGCCGAGCCCGACCGAGATGCCCTTGGCATCCCGCGCCCCCTTGTTCGCCGCCTCCATCGCGCCCGGACCACCGCCCGTGATCACCGCGAACCCGGCTTCGGCCAGCCCCCTGCCGAGTTCCACGCCCGCTTCGTAGTCGGGCGTGCCCGGCCGTGTGCGCGCCGAACCGAAGACGCTGATGGCGGGCGGCAGTTCGGCGAGGGCGCCGAAACCGTCCACCAGTTCCGCCTGCATCCGCATGACGCGCCAGGGGTCCGTGTGCACCCAACTGGTATCGCCGTTGGAGTCCAGCAGCCGCTGGTCGGTCGTGCCCGGCTGGATCTGGTCGCCGCGGCGCACCACAGGCCCCAGACGCTGCTCTTCCGGTACCCGCTCCTCTTCAGGAATCGCCATGCCGTACTCCCTCCGTGCCGAACATTGTCCGGACAGCGTAGGTCCACACACGTGACGAACAGTGAAATTCAGGCAGTCAGCCAGGCGCGAAGTCGCTCCTCGCAGTGCGTGATTCGCTCGATGGCGACATGCTCGTCCCGCTTGTGCGCCAAGAGCGGGTTCCCCGGACCGTAATTGACCGCCGGCACCCCGACCGCACTGAAGCGCGAGACGTCGGTCCAGCCGAACTTGGGCTGCGCGGTGCCGCCCACCGCCGCCATGAACGCCGCGGCGGCCGGATGCGAAAGGCCGGGCAGAGCGGCCCCGGAGTGGTCGTCCACGACGAACTCCGCGATGTCGCAGTCCGCGAAGACCTCGCGTACGTGCGCGAGCGCCTCCTCCTCGCTGAGGTCCGGCGCGTAACGGAAGTTGACCGTCACCGTGCACGCGTCGGGGATGACGTTGCCCGCGACGCCGCCCTCGATCGCGACGGCGTTGAGCCCCTCGCGGTACTCCAGGCCGTCGATCACGGGCAGCCGAGGCTCGTATGCCGCCAGCTTCGCCAGGATCGGCGCCGCCGCGTGAATGGCGTTGGACCCCATCCAGGAGCGCGCGGAGTGCGCCCGCTCCCCCGCCGTGCGCAGCAGCACCCGCAGCGTGCCCTGGCAGCCGCCCTCGACCTGCCCGTCGGACGGTTCGAGGAGTACGGCGAAGTCGCCCGTCAGCCAGTCGGGATGGGCGTCGGTGATGTGCCCGAGGCCGTTCAGGTGCGCGGCGACCTCTTCGTTGTCGTAGAAGACGAAGGTCAGGTCCCGGTTGGGTTCGGGGACGGTCGCGGCGATACGCAGCTGAACGGCGACCCCGGACTTCATGTCGCTCGTACCGCAGCCCCACAGGATGCCGTTCTCGTCGAGCCTGGAGGGCACGTTGTCGGCGATCGGGACGGTGTCGATGTGCCCGGCCAGCACGACCCGCTCGGCGCGCCCCAGGTTCGTACGGGCCACCACGTTGTTGCCGTGCCGGTCGACGGTGAGGTGCGGCAGTGCGCGCAGTGCCTCTTCGACGGCGTCGGCGAGGGCTTTCTCGCTGCCGCTCTCCGACGGGAAGTCGACGAGCCGGGCGGTCAGCGCGGGGGCGTCCTGGAAGAGGTCAAGCGGTGTTTCGGCCATGCCCCCGAGCCTAACCGCCCCCGGCCGGAAGCCGGCGGGGTCGTCCCCCGGAGAGCCCGGGAACCACCTCCAGTACCTTAGGCAGCGTGCCTGAGTCCACCTCTTCCGTAACTCGCGGCCGCCCCCTGCGCATCGCGGCGGGTGTCGCCGTGCTGCTCGCGCTGGCCGGGTATCTGGTGGTGCAGTACGTGAGCGGCGGCGGGGGCGCACCGCGCTGCACCGTGCGCTCCGCCGAGGGCGACGGGACGACGTACGAGCTCAGCCCCGAGCAGGCGGTCAACGCCGCGAAGATCTCCGCCGTCGGCACCTCGCGCGGGCTGCCGGAGCGGGCGGTGACGATCGCGCTCGCGACCGCGCTCCAGGAGTCGGCGCTGCGCAACATCAAGTACGGCGACCGCGACTCGCTCGGCCTTTTCCAGCAGCGTCCCTCGCAGGGCTGGGGCACGCCGAAGCAGATCCTCGATCCCGGTTACTCGTCCGAGAAGTTCTACGAGCACCTGGAGAAGGTCCCCGGCTACTCCCGGCTGCCGCTGACCGTCGCCGCCCAGCGCGTCCAGCGCAGTGGTTTCCCGCAGGCGTACGCGAAGCACGAGCCGGACGCGGCGCTGCTGGCCGCCGCGCTCACCGGGCGGGCGCCCGCGTCGCTGACCTGCTCGGCGCCCCGCGGCGCGCAGCCGGGGAAGCCGGACGACGTACGGGCCGCGCTGATACGGGACTTCGGGTCCGATGTGCTGCCCAAGGCCCAGGCCGCCGGTGCGCAAAACGAACCGGACACAACGGGCGCAGCGGGCACGGCAGGCGCAACCGGTGCGAGCGCGCGGCTCGGCAGCTCCCCGGCGGCCGCGACCGTGACCGTGCCCGTACCCGCCGCGCAGGCAGCGGCAGCCGGCGATACCGCCGGCGACCGGCGCGGCTGGGAGCTGGCGCACTGGGCCGTCGCCCACGCCTCCGAACTCCGCATCGAAGAGGTCGCCTACGCCGGCCGCGTGTGGGCCACCGGCGATTCCGGTGATTCCGGACAGACATGGCAGTCCGGAAACGCGCAAAACGCCTCCGCAGAGGTACGGATCACCACCGCGCAATAGTGCGGACGATCACCCGAAAGCGGTAAGCGCACCGGTCGCACCACGGTTGCGCACACGCCTGCGGACCGTCACCCCTCCATTCCCCAATTCCCTGGAGAACAAAGGGAACCGGCCCTCCGGCGCCCCTGTGCGGCACAGAGCATTTGCCCGGGTTCATCCGGAGCCGATAATGCGACGCATTGCGAACTCTTTACCTTGGCCCACCGCAACCTCTCCCGCCCCTTCAGCGGTTGTCATGGCGTCTGATCGTCGGACAGACCGTCCCCATCAACGTCTCTCCCGCCTAAGGAGCACCATGTCTCTCCCCCTGACCCGCCGGATCGCCCGCGCCGCACTGCTTGTCGCGGCCGGCGCAACCTCCGTGGTCGGTGCCGCCGGCGCCGCGAGCGCCGCTGACCTTCCCACCGCCGCCCCGAACCTGGGCGGCCTGACCGCCCTGGACGGCGCCGGTCTCGGCGACTCCGTCGACAGCGCGGCACAGAAGGGCTCGAAGGCAGCGGGTGACACGGGCAGCAAGGCCGTCAAGAAGGCTGTCCCGGCCGCAGGCAAGACCGTCGGCAAGGCCGGCAAGACGGCCACCCCCGCCGCGCAGAAGGCTGCCGGTGACGTCGCCGGAAGCGCCGGCGAGGTCCTCGGCGACACCACCAAGACCGCGACCGGTGAGGCGGCCGGTGGCGGCCTGCCCACGGACGCCCTGCCCGTCGGCGGCGGCCTGCCGACGGGCTCCCTGCCCAGCACTGGACTGCCGCTCGGCTAGTCCGTACGCAAGCACGAGGGGCCCCGGGGAGTTCGTACTCCCGGGGCCCCTCGTGCGTACACCGTCCGTTCAGCCGCCGAGGCGCTTGACCGCCGCCGCGACGCGCTCGTCGGTGGCCGTGAACGCCACCCGTACGAAACGCTCTCCCGCGGGCCCGTAGAAGTCACCAGGAGCCGCCAGGATGCCCAGCCCCGCCAGGTAGGACACCGTGTCCCAGCACGGCTCGTCGCGCGTCACCCACAGGTACAGGCTCGCCTCGCTGTGCTCGATCCGGAAGCCGTGCGCCTCCAGCGCGCCGCGCAGCGCCGCCCGCCGGGCCGCGTACCGCTCCCGCTGCTCCGCCACGTGCGTGTCGTCGCCGAGCGCCGCGACCGTCGCCGCCTGCACGGGCGCCGGCGTCATCATGCCGCCGTGCTTGCGGATCTCCAGCAGGTCGCCGAGCACGCCCGCGTCACCCGCCAGGAACGCCGCGCGGTACCCGGCCAGGTTGGAACGCTTGGAGAGCGAATGGACGGCGACGAGGCCCTCGAACGTACCGCCGCACACATCCGGGTGCAGTACGGAGACGGGCTCGGCCTCCCAGCCCAGCTCCAGGTAGCACTCGTCGCTGAACACCAGCACGCCGTGCTCGCGCGCCCACGTCACGATCCGGGTCAGCTCGTCCTTCGCCAGGACGCGGCCCGTCGGGTTCGAGGGCGAGTTGAGCCAGAGCAGCTTGACGCGGGTGGGGTCCAGGTCCGCGACCGGGTCGTCGTCGTACGCGACCGACTCGGCGCGCGCCAGCCGTGCGCCCACCTCGTACGTCGGGTAGGCGAGCCGCGGGTAGGCCACCTGGTCACCGGGGCCCAGACCCAGCTGCGTCGGCAGCCAGGCCACCAGCTCCTTCGAGCCGACGACCGGCAGGACGTTGGTGTGCGCCACACCGCGCGCGCCGAGGCGCCGCTCGACCCACCCCGTGAGCGCGTCCCGCAGCGCGACCGTGCCCCACACCGTCGGATAGCCCGGGGAGTCCGCCGCCGCGACGAGCGCCTGCTGGATCAGCGCGGGGACCGGGTCGACGGGCGTGCCGACGGACAGGTCCACGATGCCGTCCGGGTGCGCGGCCGCGGTCGCCTTGTACGGCTCCAGCTTGTCCCAGGGGAAGGTGGGCAGACGGTCAGTGACTGCGGACACGGTGGATCGCTTTCTCGTCTATCTCTGGCTCTGGCTCTGGAAACGCCTCGGTCCCGTACGGCGAAAAAGGCCGTACGGGACCGGGGCGGCGCACTTGCCTCGCCGCTTACTGGTTCTGCGGCGGGAGCGCTGCGATGAAGGGGTGGTCGCGCTCGATCAGACCGAGCTTGGAAGCACCACCGGGCGAGCCGAGCTCGTCGAAGAACTCGACGTTCGCCTTGTAGTAGTCCTTCCACTCCTCCGGGGTGTCGTCCTCGTAGAAGATGGCCTCGACCGGGCAGACCGGCTCACAGGCACCACAGTCGACGCATTCGTCCGGGTGGATGTACAAGGACCTGGAGCCCTCGTAGATGCAGTCGACCGGGCACTCCTCGATGCACGCCTTGTCCTTGACGTCGACACAAGGCTGCGCGATGACGTAGGTCACGCTGTCGTTCCTCCTCGATAGGGCGCGGCGGGCCGATCTGCGGCTCCGTCCACGGGGCGCGCGGGAGCGCGGCGTCGTCGATGCCCGCCTCTAGTATCTCCGTTCCCGGGCACGATCCGAACAGGAGGGGCGGGCAGAACTGTGGAATTCACTACCGGCGGACGACTCGAGGTCCGTATTTCGCCTGATGACGTGGGCAAACGTGTATCAGTCAGGCGTCTGGACGAAGCCGGAGCGCCGGGGGCGAAGTTCACCGACACGGTTGGTGTTCTCACATCCTGGGACAGTGGTGTGCTGTCGATCACGCGGCGCGACGGCGAGACCGTCCGCATCGCGGAATCCGCCCTGGTCGCGGGCAAGGTCGTGCCGTCCGCCCCGGCCCGCCGACGTGGTCCCGCCGCGACCTTCGAAGAGCTCGCGCGGGTCTGCGCACGCGCCTGGCAGCCCGTCGAGAGCGAGCCGCTCGGCGAGTGGCTGCTGCGCGCCGCCGGGGGCTTCACGCGGCGCGCCAACTCGGTGCTGGCGCTCGGTGATCCCGGGATGCCCCTCGGCGCGGCGCTGGAGCGCGTACGGGAGTGGTACGCGGCCCGCGGGCTTCCGGCGTACGTCCAGGTCTCCACCGGCGCCGAGGGCACCCAGGAACGTCTCGCCACCGAACTGGAGCGGCTCGGGTGGACGCGTGAAGTCACCGCCGAGGTACGGATCGCCGCGCTCGCACCGATCGCGGATCTCGACGCGGACGTCTCCCGGGTGCGGCTGGAGCGGGCCTGCGACGCGGGCTGGCTCGCGCGGTATCAAAGGTTTCAGGAGCCGGGGCCGCACGTGCTCAAGGTCCTGCAGAGCGGGCCCTCGGTGTGGTTCGCGTCCGTCCCCGGCGAAGGGGAGGTGCCCGCCGCGATCGGGCGGTGCGTGGTCGACGGGCGGTGGGCCGGGTTCCTCGCCGTCGAGGTCGATCCGGCGTACCGGCGCCAGGGGCTCGGCAGTGCGGTGATGACGGCGCTGGCGCGGCGCGCGCTGGACGAGGGCGCGTCGGCCGCGTGGCTCCAGGTGGAGGCCGACAACGACGGCGCGCGGGCGCTGTACGACGGCATGGGCTTCGCCACCCACCACAGCTACTCCCACTTCCGACCGGCCTAGGCGGGTAAAAAGCGCGTATGGGACGACCCACCGAACACGAACTGCGTCAGCGGTTCGCCGAGGAGGCCCGCGCCGAGCGGCCGGACCTCGCGCTGCTGTGCCTGCTGGTGGGCGCGGAGGCGGACCCCTCGCTGGACGAGGCCGGGATGGACGCGGCCGAGATCGAACTCGACCGGCTGGCCGGCCTGCTGCCGTTTCGCCCCGGCGGGGCGCGCGGGTGGGCGTCGGCCGTCTCCGAACTGCTGGGGGCGCGGTGCGGGTTCAGGGGGACGCCGGGGGATTACCAGCGGCTGGAGTCCTCGCTGCTGCACGAGGTGCTGCGGCGGCGGCACGGGCTGCCGATTCTGTTGTCGGTGGTGTGGATCGAGGTGGCCCGGCGGGCGGGTGCGCCGGTGTACGGGGTCGCTCTGCCGGGGCACTTCGTCGTGGGCTTCGGCTCCCGGGAGGAGCAGGTGCTGGTCGACCCGTTCGACGGGGGGCGGCTGCTGACGGGGGCGGACGCGGAGCTGCTGGCCGCGGGGGCGACGGGGGAACCGCTCGCCCCTTCGATGCTGGCGCCGGCCGATCCGCTGGAGATCGTGCTGCGGATCCTGAACAACATCCGGGCGTGGGCGTCGGCCCGCCCTGAGCGTACGGACGTACAGCTGTGGGCGGTGGAGCTGTCCCTGCTGCTGCCGTCGCATGCGGCGCGGCTGCGGTTCGAGCGGGCGCAGTTGCTGGTGCAGCGGGGGGATTTCCTGGGCGGGGCGGCGGAGATGGAGGCGTACGCGGACGTGGTGGCGGCGGTGGACCCCACGTCGGCGGAGGCGATCCGGCGCCGGGCGTGGGCGGCTCGTGCGCGGTTGAACTGAGCCCCCGGTGTGTGGTGCGGGGGGCGTGTCGCCGCCTGCGGGGGCCCGGTGTGTGGTGCCGGGGGCGTGTCGCTCCGGGGGCGGTGTTCGGGACTGCATGATTTAGCCGCCCAGCAGCGCCCCTTGTACGAAGCCCATTCCCTGCGCACAAATCACGCTCTACGTCCCGAACACCACCCGCCCCCTCCCGCCGTCGAGAGACCTCGGGCTGCGCCCGGTTCGGCCGGCGGTCCGGGGGCCCCCGGGAAAGCACAGCATTCCGAATGCCGTTCCCGTAGGGTCCGGCACCCGGAACTGTCACCCGTCGCTAGCTCGGGTTGAGGCTGATCTCCTGGACGCGCTCCGCCGGGGTCTTGCCCACGAGTGCCGTTCGCATGGCGAAAGCCACGTCGTCCACGGTGACCGGGTGCTTCTTGCCGTCGCCCTTGGTGATCTGGACGCCGTCGAACACGCCTTCCAGAAGCTGCTCGATCGCCGGCTTGTTGTAGACCTCGACCAGGCGGCCGTCGATCGGCTTCATCGAGAGGATCTTCGGCAGGGACCTGGCCGGGCCGAACTGGATCTGCTTGCCGCCCGCCTTGATCGTGATCAGGCCGGACATCGCGGGCTTCGCGAAGTCGTTCATGGCCCGGTCGAGCTCGGCCTGGCCGATCGTCGGGGCCTTCGTGGCGACCGGCAGCTCCACCGTGTTCGGCTTGCCGGTCTCCACCTGGGCGCGGTACGCGTCCTTGACCCGGATCATCGACCGGGCCACGTCGAGCTGCTTGCCCGCCTTGCCGGGTACGGCGATCGCCTTGCCGGGTACGAACTTGATCGTGCCCTCGCTGGCCGTGCCCGAGGTGCCCGCCAGGTCGGCCAGCGCGACGCTGAGCTTCTCCTCGTCGACCAGGATCACCGGCTCGGCGACGCGCTCGCCGCCGAAGAGCGAGCCGATCACGGAGGCGGGGTTGTAGTCGCTGCCCGCGGCGCCGCGCACGGTTTCCTGGCTGTCCAGGGAGAGACCGGCCTTCGACGGAGCGAGCTGCGTCTGCTTGCCGTCGACGGTGAGCACCAGGGGCCGGGCGGCGCTCTTGCCCAGGGCGTCCTCCAGCTTGCCGACCGCCTCCTCCTTCGTGCCGCCGCCGATGTCGACGCCGAGGACGGTGGTGCCCTTCGGTACGTCGGAGTGGTTCATCAGGAGCCCGGCGCCGTACGCCATTCCCGCCAGGACCACGACCGCCACAGCCACCAGGACCAGCTTGGAGCGGCCCTTCTTGGCGGGGGCGGAGGAGGGTGAAGAGGAAGCGGGCGGCGCGGCCGGGCCCGGAGCCGGGGCCGTCGGGCCGCCCGGGACCTGGGGCGTCAGGTCCGGTACGAAGCGGGCGTCGGCCTGCGGCGGGGCGAACGGCGAGTGCCGGTCGGCCGGCTGGACCACGGGGATGCCGCTGGTCAGCGTGTCGCCGGAGACGTTGCCGCCCGTGGGGGAACCGGCGGCCGGATTCTGCGGGGTGAGTACCGCCGTGTCGTCGGTCATCCGCGGCGGGCCCGGGACCGGACCGGGGAACGGCGAGTTGCCGATCGTCGGGCCGGGGAAGGTGGAGCTGCCGGTGGCCGGTCCGGTGGTCGGGCCCGAGGGACCCACGGAGCCCAGGGGCCCGGCGGGACCCGAGGGGCCGACCGGGCGCGTGCCCGCGCCAAGGCCGTTGCCGTTCGCGGCCGGAGCGCCGGGCGCGCCGCCGGGGCTGCGGCGCGGCAGGGGCGCGGGGGCGCCCTGGCGCTGCGGCTCTTCCGGCGTGAAGTACGGGAGGTCGGGGCGCTGCCCGCCGCCCTGCGAAGGGGCGGGCGAAGCCTGGGCCGGTGCGGCGGGGGCGGCCGGCGGGGTGGGCCCGGCCGGCGACTTCCGCGGCGCGAACCAGTCACTGGCCGGCGGCTTGTCCTCGCCCGAGCCAGAGCCAGAGCCGGAGCCCGAACCGGAACCCGAACCGAACGCGGAGCCCGAAGCGGAGCCGGACCCCGAGCCCGGCTCGTCCCGCAGCGGCGTCGCCGCGGTGTCCCGCGAAGGCTCGGGCGGGCGCGGCGTGCTGCCGGTGCGCTCGCCGTTCGCGGGCGAGGAGGGCGGCTCCACGTCGCCCATGGGCGTACGCATGACGACCGGCGGGATCGGCCGCGACCCGGGGATGTTGATCCGGATGCGCGTGGTCAGCGTGGTCTCGGTCCTGGGCTCGTCCGGTTGCACCGGCCCGGCGGCTTCGGCGGTGCCCTGCGGACCGTCCTGCCCAGGGTGCGACGACGGATACTGGCGGGATCCGTACGGCGGCGTGCCCGAGGGGTACGCGGCTCCGCCACGCCCCTGGGGGCCGGAGGACGAACTGTCAGTTTCACGACTCAAGGCAGGTTCTCCCGGTTAGCTCCGCTCGCCCGCTCTTACCAGGTACTGCGGGCGGCTCGGCGGCGCGCACCACCATACTGGCCGCCGCCGACAGGCGCCCCGCACCCTTGGCAGCCGGGGTTCCGACGGCCGTGCGTGCGCGGCCGATTCACGGACTCAAGTGGTACGTCATTTGCCAAGTCGGGCGCCCACCGCACCCGGTTGCGGCAGTTGCATCATCGTGGCGCAGATCACAGCGATGGCCATCCCGCCCAGCATGTAGGCGTACGAGACGGAGCTGCCGCCGATGAGCAGGTCGCCCTCGGGGCGGCTGACGGTCAGCAGGACGATGGCCACGAGCCATCCGGCGGCGGACGCGCCGACCCCGGACCTGGTGCCCGTGACGTACATGCCGCCGTAGAAGAGGCCGGCCGTCGCGAGGAGTGCCAGCAGCAGGCCGCCGGGGAACCACGCCGCGTGGACGAGGACGCCCGCCGCGCCGGTGATGGCGCCGAGGAGGACGAGGAGGACGTACGCGCCGATACGGGCCGGGCTCAGGGTCATGACGTCACTCCCGCGAAGAGGTCGGTTTCGCGGCGGCCGGGGGAACCGGCGCGTTCGCCGCGTACCAACTCGTAGAACTCCGTCGTGAGGACGGGCTGCCCGAGGTTGTTGGAGAGGGCGAAGAAGTCGCCCTCCACCACGATCTGGGTGGCGTGGGCGCGCATCGCCGCGATCTTGGCCGCGGCGTACGCCGTGCCGTCGATCTCCGTGGTGATCACCGTGTCGTCGACCACTCCGGGGATGTCGTCCACGGAGGCGGTTGCGGGGAAGGTCACCGGGGCCGCGCTCAGGCGGGCGAAGCCGTCCTCGGCGTAGCTGCGCGGCACGCGGTTCCAGTAGATCTTGGCGAGGGTGTGCGGCGCCCCGAGGTCCGGGCGGAAGTCCGCGTCGGCCGCGAGGTCCGCGGCGCGCATCGCGACGCGGTGGGCCTGGATGTGGTCCGGATGGCCGTAGCCGCCGTCCGGGTCGTACGTGACGAGGACTTGCGGGCGTACGGAACGGATCACCTCGACGAGGTACGCCGCCGCCTCGTCCACCGGCGCGGCCCAGAAGGCGCCTTCGCGGTGGTTCTGCTCGGTCCCCATCATCCCGGAGTCGCGGAACCGGCCGGGGCCGCCGAGGAAGCGGTGGTCGGTGACCCCCAGTTCCTTCATCGCGGCGGCCAGTTCGGCGATGCGGTGGGCGCCGAGGGTGTCGTCGCGGTCGGCGGTCAGGTGCGCGAGGGCGGGCGGGATGACCTCGCCCTCCTCGCCGAGGGTGCAGGTCACCAAAGTGACCCCGGCGCCCTCGGCGGCGTACTTGGCCATCGTGGCGCCGTTGTTGATCGACTCGTCGTCGGGGTGCGCGTGCACCAGAAGCAGACGACGGGCTGGGTGGTCCTGGTCCGTCATGGGACCACCCTACGAGGCGCCGCTCAGAACTTGATGCCCCCGATCATCCCGGCCACGTTCGTGGTCAGTTCGTTGATTGTGGGGGCGATGGAGGAACTGGCGAGGTAAAAGCCGAGCAGCACACAGACCACCGCATGTCCGGCTTTGAGACCTGATTTCCGGACCATCAGGATGACGATGATCGCCAACAGCACTACCGCCGAAATCGAGAGTGCCACGGCGGTTCACCTCCACTTACTCAGGTCGAAAACGGGCATGCGGACATTCGCCAGCAGGTTCATACCCACCAAGCGCTACGGATCATAACTATCCGTGCGTACGCATTGATCGGTGCACGGCAGCACGAGGGGCGCATGGCCCTTGCCCATGGGCGGTAGCTTCGGGCATATGACGTCGAATCAGCTCTCCTTCCCCCGGCAGCACGCCAGGACGCAGCGCTTCACCCTGGGGGCGCCGCGCGCGTTCACGGTGTCGCCCGACGGGACGCGTGTGGTGTTCCTCCGCTCCTCCTCCGGCACCGATCGGGCAAACCTGCTCTGGGTGCTCGATCTTGAGGGGGGCGCGCAGGAGCGCATCGCCGCGGATCCCGGGGAACTGCTCGGGGGCGCCGCCGAGCAGCTGTCGGCCCAGGAGAAGGCACGGCGCGAGCGCAGCCGGGAAGGATCCGCCGGGATCGTCGGCTACGCCGTCGACGCGGCGGTGGAACTGGCGGCGTTCACGCTGTCGGGGCGGCTCTTCGCGGCGGAGCTGCGGGCCGGCACCGCGCGGGAACTGCCGGCGGCGGGTCCGGTTCTCGACCCCCGGCCGTCGCCCGACGGGCTGCGTGTCGCGTACGTCGCCGGGGGCGCCCTGCGGGTGATCGGCGCGGAGGGCGACGGCGACCGGGCGCTCGCCGAGCCGGAGGACGAGAACACGACGTACGGTCTGGCGGAATTCGTCGCGGCGGAGGAGATGGCCCGCTCGCGCGGCTTCTGGTGGTCGCCGGAATCGGACCGGCTCCTGGTGGCCCGCGTCGACGACGCGCCCGTGACGCGCTGGTGGATCTCGGACCCGGCGCAGCCGGAGCGCGAGCCGGCGCGGATCGCGTATCCGGTGGCGGGGACGCCCAATGCCGAGGTGCGGCTCTTCCTGTACGGGGTCGATGAGGGCGGCGAGCGTACGGAGGTGGTGTGGGACCGGGCCCGGCATCCGTATCTGGCGCGGGTCCACTGGTCGCAGGCGGGTGCGCCGCTGTTGCTCGTGCAGTCGCGGGATCAGCGCGGCCAGCTGTACCTGGCGGTGGACCCCGAGACCGGTGCGACGCGGACCGTGCACGTGGACGAGGACGAGGTGTGGCTGGATCTTTTCGACGGGGTGCCGGTCTGGGCGCCGGACGGGCGGCTCGTACGGATCGCGGACGAGGGCGGGGCGCGGGTGCTGACCGTCGGCGACCGGGCGCTGACCGGGCCGCAGTTGCAGGTGCGGGCAGTGCTGGACGTATCGGATGGCGATGTGCTCGTTTCCGCTTCGGCGGGGGCGGAGGCGGCCGCCGCGGAGACCGGTGAGGTGCATGTCTACCGGGTCAACGAGCTGGGCGTGGAACGTCTTTCCCAGGGGCCGGGGGTGCATTCCGCGGTCCGGTCGGGCGGGGTGACCGTGCTGGCTTCGGCCTGTCCGGAAAGCAGCGGCACGGTGGTTCAGGTGTTGCGCGACGGCAAGCGGGAGGCGGTGGTGGCGTCGTACGCCGAGGAGCCTGTGCTGCGGGCGCGGGTGCGGCTCGTGGAGGGGGGCGCGCGGCGGATCCCGTGCGCCGTTCTGCTTCCGGCGGGATATCAGGAGGGGGACGGGCCGCTTCCGGTACTGATGGACCCGTACGGAGGACCGCACGCGCGGCGCGTCGTTGCCGCCCACAACGCCCACCTCACCTCGCAGTGGTTCGCCGACCAGGGATTCGCTGTAATCGTCGCCGACGGGCGCGGTACGCCCGGCCGCTCGCCCGGGTGGGAGAAGGCGATCCGGGACGCGTTCGTGCTCACGCTCGACGACCAGGTGGAGGCGCTGCACGCGCTGGCGGAGGAATTTCCGCTGGACCTGGGGCGGGTCGCGATTCGTGGCTGGTCGTACGGGGGGTACCTGGCGGGACTGGCGGTGCTGCGGCGCCCCGACGTCTTCCACGCGGGGATCGCGGGCGCCCCGGTCACCGACTGGCGGCTGTACGACACGCACTACACGGAGCGGTATCTGGGGGATCCGGGGGCCCAGCCGGAGGTGTACGCCGCGAACTCTCTTGTCATCGACGGCGGTTTGTCACAGCCGGCGGATGAACACCGGCCGCTGATGATCATCCATGGTCTGGCGGACGACAATGTGGTGATCGCACACTCGCTGCGGCTGTCGTCGGCGCTGCTGGCCGCGGGACGGCCGCATGAGGTGCTGCCGTTGTCAGGGGTGACGCACATGACTCCCCAGGAGCAGGTGGCGGAGAACCTGCTGCTGCTCCAGGTGGACTTCCTGCGGAGGTCACTGGGACTGGCGTAAGCCTGGGAAGTGCCGAGGAGCCGGCGGCACGGGTACCCGGCCGGGGGCGACATGGCGCACCCCCGGCCGGGCAACGGCACCCGCACGGCCGTACGCTGTTCAGCATGGCGCGTTCGTATATCGGAGCCGCGTCAGCCAAGTTGCTTGCGCGTTAACGAAGTTGTCCGGCATTTGTCGCACAATGTCGCCCACCCCTCACCCCGCCGGGACCACCCGCTTCCCCTCCGGGAAGTGGCACGCCGAGTCGTGCGCCGCCGGCGAGTCCACGTCCCGGAAAACCGCCGGCACCGCCAGCAACGGCACCTCCATCGCGCACCGTTCCTCCGCCTTCCAGCAGCGCGTACGGAACCGGCACCCCGAAGGGATGTTCGCGGGCGACGGCACGTCGCCGGACAGCAGGATCCGCTCGCGGTGCTCGCGCGCCATCGGGTCCGGCACCGGCACGGCGGAGAGCAGCGCCTGCGTGTACGGGTGCGTCGGCCGGTCGTAGATCTCGGCGTCCTTGCCGATCTCCACGATCCGCCCGAGATACATCACGCCCACCCGGTCCGAGATGTGCCGCACGATCGACAGGTCGTGGGCGATGAAGACGTAGCTCAGGCTGAACTCGTTCTGGAGCTTGTCCAGCAGGTTGATGACCTGCGCCTGCACCGAGACATCCAGTGCCGACACCGGTTCGTCGGCCACGATGATCTCCGGCCGGAGCGCGAGCCCCCGCGCGATGCCGATGCGCTGACGCTGGCCGCCCGAGAACTGGTGCGGGTAGCGGTTGATGCACTCTGGGTTGAGCCCGACCACGTCCAGCAGCTCCTGGACCTTTCGCCGCCGCTCGCCCTTCGGCGCCACCTCGGGATGGATCTCGTACGGCTCACCGACGATGTCGCCCACCGTCATACGGGGGTTCAGGGACGTGTACGGGTCCTGGAACACCATCTGGATGTTCCTCCGCACCGCCTTCAGCGCCCGCCCCGACAGCCGGGTGATGTCCTCGCCCTTGTAAAGGATCGTCCCGGCCGTCGGCCGCTCCAGATGCACCAGCAGCCTGGCGAGCGTCGACTTGCCGCAGCCCGACTCCCCCACGATGCCGAGCGTCTCCCCCGCCACCAGGTCGAGGTCGACGCCGTCGACCGCCTTCACCGCGCCGACCTGCCTCTTGAAGACCACACCCTGGGTCAGGGGGTAGTGCTTGTGCAGCCCGCGTACTTGCAGAATCGGCTCAGCCATTCAGCGCCTCCTGCCAGAAATGGCACGCGCTCCCGCGGCCCTCCGACACCTCGTACAGCGGCGGAACATCCGTGCGGCACACGTCACGGGCCAGCGGGCAGCGCGGGTGGAAGGCGCAGCCGGGCGGGATGTGCATGAGGTTCGGTGGCAGGCCCTTGATCGCGTACAGCTCCTGGCCCTTCTGGTCCAGGCGCGGGATCGAGTCCAGCAGACCACGCGTGTACGGGTGGGCCGGCGCCTTGTAGATGTCGTGGACGGGCGCGGCCTCCACAATCCGTCCCGCGTACATCACGGCGATCTTGTCCGCGACGTCCGCGACCACACCCAGATCATGAGTGATCAGGATGAGCCCCATGTCGAGCTCGCGCCGCAACTCCGCGAGCAGGTCCATGACCTGCGCCTGTACGGTCACGTCCAGCGCGGTCGTCGGTTCGTCCGCGATGATCAGCGAGGGCTCCAGGGCCAGCGCCATCGCGATCATGATGCGCTGGCGCATGCCGCCGGAGAACTGGTGCGGGTACTGCCCGACGCGCTCCCTGGCCGCCGGAATGCGTACCCGGTCCATGAGCTCGACGGCCTTCGCCTTCGCGTCCTTCCTGGACATCCCCCGGTGTACGACGAACATCTCGCCCAGCTGTTCTCCCACCGTGAGCACGGGGTTCAGCGACGACAGCGCGTCCTGGAAGATCATGGCCATCTCCCGGCCCCTGACCTTCCGCCGCTCGTCCTCCTTCAGCTTCAGCAGGTCGCGCCCCTGGAAGATGATCTCCCCGCCCGCGATCTTGCCCGGCGGCATGTCGAGGATCCCCATGACCGCCTGCGCGGTGACGGACTTCCCCGAGCCGGACTCGCCGAGCACGGCGAGCGTCTCGCCCTCCGCGACCGAATAGCTGACGCCGTTCACGGCCTTGGCGACCCCGTCGCGCGTGCGGAATTCGACGTACAGGTCGCGCACTTCGAGCAACATGGCAGGCATCGCGTGGCTCCTCAGCGCAGCTTGGGGTCGAGGGCGTCGCGCACCGCGTCGCCGAGCATGATGAACGCCAGCACCGTGATCGCGAGCGCCCCCGCCGGCCAGAGCAGCATGTGCGGGGCGTTGCGGACGTACTGCGAGGCGGCGGAGATGTCGATGCCCCAGGACACGGCGGGCGGCTTCAGGCCGACGCCGAGGTACGAGAGGGTCGCCTCCAGCGAGATGTACGTACCGAGGGCGATGGTCGCCACGACGATGACCGGCGCGACGGCGTTGGGCGTGACGTGCCGCAGCAGCATCCGCGCGTTGCTCGCGCCGAGCGCCCGCGCCGCCTGGACGTAGTCGTTCTGTTTGGCGGTGATGACCGAGCCGCGCGCGATACGGGCGATCTGCGGCCAGCCGAGCAGCACGATGAAGCCGATCACCGGCCAGACGGTGGTGCTGGTGATGACGGAGAGGAAAACGAGCCCGCCGAGGACGACCGGGATACCGAAGAAGACATCCGTGACACGGGAGAGCAGCGCGTCCCACGCACCGCCGAAGAAGCCGGCGAGCCCGCCCAGGACGCTGCCGAGCAGAGCCACCCCGAGGGTGGAGCAGACGCCGACCGTCACCGAGGTCCTGGCGCCGTAGACCGTCCGGGTGTAGACGTCGCAGCCCTGCCGGTCGAAGCCGAAGGGGTGGCCGGGCTGCGAGCCCTCCTGGGCCTTGCCCAGGTCGCAATGGAGCGGGTTGCCGCTCGCGATGAGCGACGGCCACAGCGAGATCACGACGAGGAAGGCGATGACGACCCCGGAGACGATGAAGACCGGGTTGCGGCGCAGATCGTGCCAGGCGTCGGACCACAGACTGCGCGGCTTGGAGGCTGGGCCCGTGCCCTGGGGACCCCCCGGGGTCCTCTCCGGCGTCTCGCCCTCGCCCGTCCCGCCCATGGCGAGGCCCGCGCCGCCGCCGCCGGCGCCGGTCGCCGCGATGGCTCCCCCGTCGTCGTATTTCGGCTCAGGCATAGCGGATCCTCGGGTCGAGTACGGCGTACAAGAGGTCGACGAGCAGGTTCGCCAGCAGGAAGACCAGCACCAGGACGGTCACGAAGCCGACGACGGTCTGGGAGCTCTGCCGGACGATGCCCTGGTACAGCTGGAAACCGACGCCGTGGATGTTGAAGATCCGCTCGGTGACGATCGCGCCGCCCATCAGCGCGCCCACGTCCGTACCGATGAAGGTGACGACGGGGATGAGTGAATTGCGCAGCAGGTGGCGGGAGATGACGCGGCGCCTCGGCAGGCCCTTGGCGACGGCCGTACGGACGTAGTCGGCGCGGGAGTTCTCGGCGACGGAGGTCCGGGTGAGGCGGGTGACGTACGCCAGCGAGACCGACGCCAGGACCAGCCCGGGGATCAGCAGCTCGTCGACCGTGGCGTCGGGCGAGACGGCCGGCCTGATCACCCCCCACTTCACACCGAGCAGCAGCTGGAGCAGCAGACCGGTGACGAAGGTCGGGACCGAGATGACCACGAGCGTGACGAGCAGGACTCCGGTGTCGACGGGGCGCCCGCGGCGCAGGCCCGTGAGCACGCCCAGGCTGATGCCGATGACGATCTCGAAGACGATGGCGACGAGCGTCAGCCGGATGGTGACGGGGAAGGCGGTCCCCATGAGCTCGGTGACCTTCTGGCCGTTGAAGGCGGTGCCGAAGTCGCCGGTGAAGACGTTGCCCATGTACGTGAGGTATTGCTGCCACACGGGTTTGTCGAGGCCGAACTCCGCGCGCAGCCGGGCGGCGGTCGCGGGCTCGCACTGCCGGTCGCCACACAGTCCCGCGATGGGGTCGCCCATCACATTCACCATCAGGAAGATCAGCAGTGTGGCGCCGAAGAAGACCGGGATCATCTGCAGCAGACGCCGGATCACATAACGTCCCATGGAGGGCTCCTCGTATGGCGGCGCCTCAGCGTGGCCGGCCCGGTCGGCGTCGGAGTCAGTTGACCGTGATCTCGTTGTAGACGGGAACGCTGAAGGGGTTCAGGGCCACGTTGGAGAGCCTCTCGGAGTAGCCGGCGCTGCCGTTCTGGTACCAGAGCGGGATGGCGGCCATCTCGTCCCGCACGACCTTCTCCGCGTCCCGGAACTTCGCGAGCGCCTTCGCGACGTCGCTCTCGGCGTTGGCCTCGTCGGTGAGCCTGTCGAACTCCTTGCTGGACCACTTGCCGTCGTTGGACGAGGCGTTCGTGTAGTAGAGCGGCTGGAGGAAGTTCTGGGTCAGCGGGTAGTCCATCTGCCAGCCGGCCCGGAAGGGCCCGGTCATCTTCCGGCCGGTGATCTGGTTGCGGTAGTCGGCGAAAGTACCGACCGGGTTGCCCGTGCAGGCGTTGTCCTTGCCCAGCGCGTTGTTGATGCTGTTGCAGACGGCGTCGACCCACTCCTTGTGGGAGCCGGTGTCCGCGTTGTATGTGATCTTCAGCGTGCCGCCGGGGATGCCACCGCCCGCCGCGACCAGCTTCTTCGCCTCGGCCGCGTTGAATTCGCACGCCTCGCCGCAGAGCGTGTCGTCGAAGCCGCCCTCCCCCTTGAGGACCGGTGAGGTCCAGTCCTTGGCGGGAATGCGGGTCTTCTGGAAGATCGTGTCGGTGATCTGCTGCCGGTTGATCGCCATGGACAGGCCCTTGCGGACCTTCGCCATGCCATCGGCCTTCCACCGGTCGTCGTAGAAGGGGAAGGCGAGGGTCTGGATGATGCCCGCCGGGGTGTTGATGTACCGGTCGCCGAGGTCGGTCCGGACGTTCTTGAGCTGGGAGGCCGGTACGTCGTCGACGAGGTCGAGGTTGCCCGCGGTGAGGTCGGTGTAGGCGGTGTTGTTGTCGGTGTAGACCTTGAGGTCCACGCCGGCGTTCCGAGCCTTGTCGGGCCCGGGGTACTGCTCCCACTTGCGCATGCTCATCTGTGAGCCCTTGACGTACGACTCGACGGTGTACGGGCCGTTGCCGACGGGCCTGGACAGCCAGGCGTCGTGGTCGTCGAAGAACGCCCTGGGCAGCGGGGCGAAGGCGGCGTAACCGAGGGTCTTGGGCCAGGTGGAGAACTTCTGGGTCAGCTTGACGGTGAAGGTCCTGTCGTCCTTCACCGTGAGCCCGGAGAGGGTTTCGGCGGTGGCCTTGCCCTTCTCGGGGTGGACCTTGTCGTAGCCCTCGATGTAGCCGAAGAAGTAGGCGTTGCGCTGGTTGTTCTTGAGGTGCGCGCCGTAGTTCCAGGCGTCGACGAAGGACTTGGCGGTGACCTTTTCGCCGTTGCTGAACGTCCAGCCGTCCTTGATGGTGACGGTGAAGTTCTGCGAGTCCCTGGTGTCGATCTTCTCGGCGAGCATGTCCTCGGCTTCGCCGGTTTTCGGGTCGTACCGCTTGAGGCCACGGAAGAGCATGTCGAGGACCTTGCCGCCCTGCACCTCGTTGGTGTTCGAGGGTTCCAGCGGATTCGGCGGATCGCCCCAGGACGAACTGACCACCTCGGAGGCGCCGCCACCGCCGCCGCAGGCTGTCGCCGCGAGGGCGACGGCCACGGCGCATGCGGCCCACTTGGTCTGGGTGGCTCCGCACATGGGGTTTCCTCCGGGGGCCCTGGGCATCACTTAGGCCCAAATATCACCCCATAATGCGCGGCAGTGCATTATCTCTGCGTCCGTTCGCGCGTCGCCCATGGGTGATCAGACGGCGGAGCGGTACGCCGCGGATGTGCGCAGCGCCGCCGGGGCTGCGGTGACGCCTGCCGAAGCCAGTCGGGCGCGCCCCGTCAACGCGGAGCCACGCCCCCGAACCCTGCCCCTGCCCCTACCCCCGCCTTGATGCCGCGCAGCAGGGCGCGGAGGGCGGCTGGGGTGGTGGTCAGAACGGTGGTGGGGTTGTCGCTCTCGCGGAGGTGGGGGGTTTGGGTAGGTGCGGCGGCGACCTCTATACAGGTGTCGGCGCCCGCCTCACTGAAGCTGGACTTCTGCCAGGTGAGTGGGGACATTCGGGGTGGGCCTTCCTAGAGCAGGGGGTACAGAAGCCGCTGCATGAGCCCCAGGGAGTCCTTCACCGCACGCGCCTCCGGCTGGGCCGCGGCGTCAACTGGGGGCAGGGCTACGTCCCGGAGCCTAGCGAACCAGTCGTCGTATCGGGCAAGCGCATCATCATCTCCCAGATACAGGGAGCGTTCGATGTGGGCAACGACGACCGTGCTGAGCTCCGGCACAGTTGGCTCAAGCAGCGTGAAGGATGTACCGAACGGTACGGGGCCGTCGAACGGCAGGACTTGGATCGTGACGTTCGGGAGCCGGGACGCCTCAATCAACCGCAGCAACTGCCCCCGCATGACCTGCCGGTCACCCAAGGTGGCGTGCAGCGCCGCCTCGTAAATGACGGCGTGGAACGTCGGCGGACGCTCCCCGCCGAGCACCTGCTGCCGTCGCACGCGGAACTCGACTTCGAGGTCCTGCTCCTCACGTGAGGCGCTTGTGTACCCGCCTCGATACATGGTCGTCGCATACTCCGGCGTCTGGAGCAGGCCGGGCACAAACGCCGGCTCGTAACTGACGATGCGGGTCGCCCGCTCTTCCAGCTCGGCGAGATCCATCAGCGAGGGACGCAAGTCGTGGCGGTACTTGCTCCACCAGCCCTTGCCGGAATCCTGCCCCAGTTCCACGAGTGCATCAACGAGAGTTGAGGATTCACCACTTGTCGCACCTGCGAGGGCGCGCACCCGCTCAGCCGAAAGACCCGTGCGGCCGGACTCGACGTTGCTGATGTGCGACGCCTGCATCCCCATTCGCGCGGCACCCTGCGCAACGGTCAGGCCCGCAGCCTCGCGCAGCTTTCGAACTTCAGCCCCGAACCGGCGCTGCCTATAGGTCGGGTTGGCCCGCAGCCCCATACGCCCTCCGTCTTTCACTCTTGACCAACACCCTATCCAGGCAAGGTGGTTGTGGATACACAACTTATACCGCTACGTTGGGTATGCATTTAGTCACAGCGCGCACTCACAATTGGGAGGCTGCCACATGTTCAAGCCCGAACAACCGTGGTCGTACGGCCTGTTCATCCCCCACGACCCCCGCGCGGTCGGCGTCGTAAGGGCCACCATCCGCAGCGTGCTCGCGGCCGCCCGTCTCGACTGCATCGTCGACACCGTCGAGTTGCTCGCCTCGGAGCTGGTCACCAACGCGTACCGCTACAGCGAGGCCGACGCCTACGTGAGCATGGACTGGCAGCCCGGAGACTTCCGCGTCTCTGTCTGGGACCACGGCGGGGGTAGCCCAAAACCACGGTCGGCCGACGCGGACGACGAGCAGGGACGAGGCCTGGCGCTCGTCGAAAGCTGCGCCGACGAGTGGGGCGTACGGGACTACCCGAACGGCAAGAACGTGTGGTTCCGCCTCGCCACGAAAGGCGAAAGCCGATGAAGCTTGGTGTACCTGAAGTAGAGCCGCGGTGTACCGTGACTGGTATGGCTGATTCGACCATCAAAGTCCCCGAGGGCACGCGTGACCACCTCGCCGCACTCGCCAAAGAGCGAGGGACGACGATAGGAGCACTGGTCGCAGCCCTGGCCGCCGAGCAGCTCACCGCGGAGCAGACGCGGGCCCGCGTCGCAGAGAGTCGCCGGATCATGCGCGAGCGCATGCACTCCACGCTCACCGACGAAGAATTCGACTCCACACCGCACGCGCTTGAGCGCGTCTACGAGATCGCGGCGGAGAAGGCCCAGAACACCCTGCGGGGCAACGCCGCGTGATCATCCTGGACACCAGCTCGGTGCTGGCGATCGCCCGCGGTCACCGCAAACTCCTTCGTGTCGCCGACAATGCCGCCGCCTCCCCGTTCCGGCATCTCCTCGTGCCCGCCCTCTGCCTGATGCAGGCCGAAATCACCGACGCAGGCTCGGGCATGAGTGCCCTCGCCCTGCCGGGCATCGACATCGAACCGCTCGACACAGTCTCGTCCGTCGCAGTCGCGACCATGGTGCGCGACGGGCTGGGCGGACCAGACGTCTGCCACGCCCTGTACGCCTCGCTGCCCAGCCCACAGCGCCCTCAGACCGACCTCATCCTCACCGACCGGGAGGACGACTACCCGCCGGGGACCGTCACCGTCGACATCGATGACGACCGCCTCGACGACTGAACGCAGGTTCCCCAGCGGAAAGCCCGTGAGGCAGCTCAGAACTCGCTCAAGTCGCTTGCCCGGCGGGGCCCAGGCGGGCAATGTCGTCTCCACCCGTTGACCAGTGGGTTTGCCTCACCAGTGCTCTTTGACTACGAGGGAACGAGCGTGAAGATCAGACAGACCTGCTTGTCCGCATGTGCCGTTGCCGCGCTGCTCGCAGGCACAGCTGCCTGTACGTCCGACGGTGGTGAGCCGACCGGCAAGGGCAGCCGCGCGGCTGGCGCCGCACCGGTCTCCGCAGGGACCACGGCATGCGAGGACGGCACGTACGCATGGTTCAACCTCGACCAGCGGGACGTCCTGACCGGTGTCGCAGAGAAGCAGAAGCTCGGCAAGGGAGGCGGCAAGCTCACGCACAAGCTGGCGCCGCTCCACACTCCGCGTGTCGCCGTCACGTTCGAGAAGGGGGCGCGGGTCGACGCCAAGGCCGCGCTCCGCTCGCTGGGCGTTCACATCGGAGACACGGACACCGCCGACGACGGCTACGCTTTCGCCCGGATCGTCGACGGCTCAGGCGTCGTCGAGTGCTTCGAACCGATAGGGAACCCGAAGGTGGGAAGGCCGGCGCTGACAGCCGCCCGGCTGTCCTGCGGCCCCGACGCCCCGGCCGCCAAGATCAAACAGACCTGATCGGATACGTGAAGGCGCCCCGGGCCAAAGCGGCCCGGGGCGCCTTTCAGGTGCGCACTGCGGATGACTACGCCGCGTGTACGACGTCCTTCTCCTCGGCGAAGTGGCACGCCGACTCGTGCGCCGCCGGGGTGTCCGAGGACTTGAAGCGCTCGGGGACGGCCAGCAGCGGCATCTCCTCCGCGCACTTGTCCTGCGCCTTCCAGCAGCGCGTACGGAAACGGCAGCCGGACGGCGGGTTCGCCGGGGACGGGACGTCGCCGGTGAGGATGATCCGCTCGCGGCCGATGCCGACCTCGGGGTCCGGAACCGGGACCGCCGAGAGCAGCGCCTGGGTGTACGGGTGCGTCGGGTGGTCGTAGATCTGCGTGTCCGTGCCGATCTCGGCCATCTTGCCGAGGTACATGACTCCGACCCGGTCCGAGATGTGCCGGACGATCGACAGGTCGTGCGCGATGAAGAGGTAGGAGAGGTTGAACTCGTCCTGGAGCTTCTCCATCAGGTTGATGACCTGCGCCTGGACGGACACGTCCAGCGCCGAGACCGGCTCGTCGCAGATGATGATCTCGGGATTCAATGCCAGGCCGCGGGCGATGCCGATGCGCTGGCGCTGGCCGCCGGAGAACTGGTGCGGGTAGCGGTTGATGTACTCCGGGTTGAGACCCACGACGTCCAGCAGCTCTTCGACCCTGCGGCGGCGGTCGCCCTTGGGCGCCACCTCCGGGTGGATCTCGAAGGGCTCCCCGATGATGTCGCCGACCGTCATACGCGGGTTGAGCGACGTATACGGGTCCTGGAACACCATCTGGATGTTGCGGCGGACCGCCTTCAGCGCTCGCCCGGACAGCTTGGTGATGTCCTGGCCTTTGTAGAAGACCTCGCCCGCGGTCGCCGTCTCCAGCGTCATCAGCAGACGCGCGACCGTGGACTTGCCACAGCCGGACTCGCCGACAATGCCGAGCGTCTCGCCCTGGTAGAGGTCGAAGGAGACCCCGTCCACGGCCTTGACCGCGCCGACCTGACGCTTGAAGAGAATGCCCAGGGTCAGCGGGAAGTGCTTGACCAGGTTGCGGACCTGGAGGATCGGCTCCCCGCGCTCGACCGGCGCCTCGATGGCGGCGACAGCCTCCTCGACCGAGGCCGCATCGACCGTCTCGACCTCGGTGACATTGGGGGTCGCGACGATTTCCGACTGGCGCTCACCCGTCTTCTTGAGCTCAGCCATGGATCGTCTCCTTCCAGAAGTGGCACGCGCTTCCGCGGCCGGGCAGTTCGCCGCCGTCCTGCTCCGTGACCGGGGTCAGCAGCGGGATGTCCGTACGGCAGATGTCCGTCGCCTTCGGGCAGCGCGGGTTGAAGGCACAACCGGACGGAATCTTCAGCAGGTTGGGCGGCAGACCCTTGATCGCGTAGAGCTCCTGGCCCTTCTGGTCCAGGCGCGGGATCGAGTCCAGCAGACCACGCGTGTACGGGTGGGCCGGCCGCTTGTAGAGCTCACCGACCGGGGCCGTCTCGACGATCCGGCCCGCGTACATGACCGCGATCTTGTCCGCGACATCGGCGACAACGCCGAGGTCGTGGGTGATCAGGATCAGACCCATGTTGTACTCGCGCTGCAGCTCCGCGAGCAGGTCCATGACCTGGGCCTGAACCGTCATGTCGAGCGCCGTGGTCGGCTCGTCCGCGATGATCAGGTCCGGCTCCAGGGCCAGCGCCATGGCGATCATGATGCGCTGGCGCATACCGCCGGAGAACTGGTGCGGGTAGTCGTTCACCCGCTCCCTGGCGGCCGGGATCTTCACCCGGTCCATCAGCTCGATGGCCTTGGCCTTGGCCGCCTTCTTGGAGAGGCCTTGGTGCACCCGGTACATCTCGCCGAGCTGATAGCCCACCGAGAGAACGGGGTTGAGGGAGGAGAGCGCGTCCTGGAAGATCATCGCGATCTTCTGGCCGCGGATCTTCCGCCGCTCCTCGTACCCCATCTTGAGCATGTCCTGCCCGCGATAGAGAATCTCGCCCTGCGGGATCTTGCCGGGCGGCATGTCGAGGATGCCCATGACCGCCTGCGCGGTCACGGACTTGCCCGAACCGGACTCGCCGAGCACGGCGAGGGTCTCACCCGCGTCGACGGAGTAGTTCACGCCATTGACTGCCTTGGCCACACCGTCGCGGGTGTGGAACTCCACGTGCAGGTCGCGGACTTCGAGCAGTGGAGTGCCGTCCGACTCGCCCGATCGGGGCGACGGGACACTTGCGGCTTCTTCGATGATCGTCACGATGCCCTCCTCAGCGCAGCTTCGGGTCAAGGGCGTCACGGACCGTGTCACCGAGCATGATGAACGCGAAGACCGTGAGGCTCAGCATGCCGGCCGGGAAGAGCAGCACATGCACGTTGTTACGGATCTCTTCACTGCCCGCCGCGATGTCGATGCCCCACGAGATGGTCGGGTCGGCAAGACCCAGACCCAGGTAGGACAGTGTCGCCTCGGCAGAGATGAAGCCGCCGAGCGCGATGGTGGCGACGACGATGGTCGGCGCCAACGCGTTGGGCAGGACGTGGCGGAACAGCATCCGGCTGGTGCCCGCGCCGAGGGCGCGCGCCGCCGTCACATAGTCCGCCTGCTTCGCCGTGATCACAGAGGACCGCGTCACTCGGCAGATCGAGGTCCAGCCGAGGAACGCGAGGGCCGCGATGACGACGTACACCTTGCGCTCGGTGAAGGCGTTCAGAACGACCATCGTGCCGAGCAGGAAGGGCAGTCCGAAGAAGATGTCCGTGATGCGGGAAATGATCGAGTCGATCCAGCCGCCGAAGTATCCGGAGAGCAGCCCCAGCAGACCACCGACGAAGGTGATCAGCACGGTGACACCGACACCGACGAGGATCGAGGCGCGGGTGCCGTAGATGACCCGTGCGTAGATCGAGCGGCCCTGGGTGTCGTAACCGAACCATTCCGCCTGGAAGAAGTGCCCCAACTCGGGCTTCGCCAGGTAGTGGTTGGTCAGATCGCCGGCCCGCGGGTCGGCGCTGGTGAAGAGGCCGGGGAAGGCCGCGATCAGCAGCAGCAGGGCCAGCAGGCTCGCCGATGTCCAGAACATGGGGCGGTGGCGCAGGTCGTACCAGGCGTCACCCCACAGACTGCGGGGCTTGCCGGTCGATTCCTTGGGTGCCGCCGCTGCCGGGGCCGTGTCGGCCTTCGGGGGTGCGACGGCGTCAATTGCCGTGTCGGCCTTGGCCTTGGTCACGTCAGGCATACCGGATCCTCGGGTCCAGGACCGCGTACAGCAGGTCGACGATCAGGTTGATCACGAGAATAATCAGAACGAACACGGTGACGACACCGACGATGGTGGAGCCCTCGCGCTGCTGGAGTGCGCGGTAGAGCAGGTTGCCGACACCCTGGACGTTGAAGATGCCCTCGGTGACGACCGCACCGCCGATGAAGGCGCCTACGTCCGTTCCGAGGAACGTGACCACGGGGATCAGCGAGTTGCGCAGCAGGTGCACGCCGACGATGCGGCGCCGCGGCAGGCCCTTGGCGAGTGCCGTGCGCATGTAGTCGGCGCGCAGGTTCTCGGCGAAGGTCGTACGCGTCAGTCGTGCGACGTAAGCCATGGAGAGCATGGCCAGGACGAAGCCCGGCAGGAACAACTGCGTGATGTCCATCGAGTCTTCGACATTGGGCGCCACCCAGCCGAGCGTGTCGGCGAAGAAGTAGCGGGCCAGGTAGCCGAGGATGAACACGGGGATCGAGATGACGACCAGGGTGAAGATCAGCACGCCGCTGTCCGGTGCCTTGCCCGCCTTGAGGCCGGCCCAGGCGCCGAGGCTGAGACCCACGATCATCTCGATGACCATCGCCACGACGGTGAGACGGATCGTGACCGGGAAAGCCCGCGACATCTCGTCCCAGACGGGACGACCACCGAAGGTCTCACCGAAGTTCAGCTGGAACAGGTCCTTCATGTAATTGAAGTACTGCATGGGAAGGGACTGATCGAGCCCGAACTTGTGACGCAGCGCCTCGACCTGTGCGGGGTCGGCCGCCTTGTCTCCCCACATCGCCCGGATGGGGTCACCGGGAAGGATGTGGACCATAAGGAAAATCAACAGAGTGGTCCCGATGAACACCGGGATCATCTGGAGCAGTCGCCTAGCGACGTAGCGCCCCATCATGCCTCCATGCCGTGAGGGGTCGGCGATGGCCTACAAGTTGTCTCCACCGCAGGGTGGTGGGGGAGATTTGACGGGCCGACGCCTGTGGGCCGGTGCCGCCACCCTTCCGGGTGGTCGGCACCGGCCAACTGGTCCCGAAACTTACTTCTTGGCCTTCACCTGAACGTCGGTGAAGATCGGGTCGCCGTCCTGGCCGTACACGATCTTGCCGAAGACGTTCTTGGACTGACCCGAGTTGTTCTTGTAGAACCACAGCGGGATCGACGGCATGTCCTTCGCCAGGAGCTGCTCGGCCTCCTGGTACATCTTCACCGTCTCGTCGAGGGTCTTCGCCTTGTCAGCCTTGGCGGAGAGCTCGTCGAACTCCTTGTTGGAGTAACCGCTGGTGTTACCGGCGGCCGTGGTGCCGTACAGGTCGCGCATGAAGTTCGAGTTGACGGGGTAGTCGAGCACCCAGCCACCGCGGTACATGGACTTGACCTTCTTGGCGTCACGGGCGTTCAGGTCGGTCGCGAAGTCCGGCTTGGAGTCACCGACGCACTCGACGCCGGTGGACTGACGGATGCTGTTGCAGACCGCGTCGACCCACGCCTTGTGCGGCTGGTCGGCGTTGAACTGGATCGATATCTTGTTGCCCGGGACGCCGCCACCCTCGGTGATGAGCGCCTTGGCCTTCTTCGCGTCGAACTTGACGATGTCGCCGAGTGCGCCGGCCTTGTAGCCGAGCACGCCGCGAGCGACGTACGAGTCCGCGGGCTCACGGGTGCCGTTGAGGACAGTCTTCGTGATCGTCTCACGGTCGATCGCCATCGAAAGGCCCTGGATGACCTTCGGGTCGATGTCCTTGAACTGCGGCGTGTAGAACGCCGGGACGATCGACTGGACCGCGGAGTACTCCTGGTCGATCGCGCGGTCGCCGAGGTCCTGCTTGTAGTTCTTCAGCGCGGTGACCGGGATCTGCTCGATCCAGTCCAGCTGGTCCGAGCGCAGGGCCGAGTACGCGGCCTCGGCGGTGGTGTAGTTCTTGAAGTCGATGCCACCGTTCTTGGCCTTGTTCGGGCCCTGGTAACCGTCGAACTTCCGAACCTTGATGACCTTGTTGTGGTCCCACGACTCGAACGTGTACGGGCCGTTGCCGACCGGCTTCTGACCGGCGGCCTTCGGGTCCTTGAAGAAGGACTCGGGCAGCGGCGCCCAGACGTCGTAGCCGAGCTTGTACGCGAAGTACGAGACCGGACCGGTCAGGGCGATCGTGAAGGTGCTGTCGTCGACGACCTTCAGACCCTCCATCTTGGTCTTCTTCGGGTCGCCCTTCTCCGGGTGGACATCGGCGTAGCCCTTGATGTCCTGGAACCAGCTGGAGTTGGTCTGGTTGTTCTTGACGTTCGCCGACCAGTTCCACGAGTCCACGTAGGACTTGGCGGTGACCGGGGTGCCGTCGTGGAACTTCCAGCCGGCCTTCAGCTTCACGGTCCACACGGACGAGTCCGCGTTGGGCGTCACGGACTCGGCGTTGACCATCTCGAGCTTGCCGGTGCCCGGCTCGTAGTCGACGAGGCCGGAGAAGATGGCGCGCAGGACACGACTGCCCTGGCTCTCCTTGGCGTTCGCCGGCTGCAGCGGGTTCTGCGGCTCGCTCAGCTGGGCGACCAGAATCCCTTTCGGGTCGGCCTTGCCCGACTTCATGTCATCGCCGCTGTCGCTGCTGCCGCCACAAGCCGTAGCAGCAAGGGCAACGACTATCGCTCCCGCGACCCACTTGGCGCTCTTGGCACCGCGCATGGGTTCCTCCTCATGAGTCCACTGATCACTACGAGAGGGGTACGCAGACAGTCGCCGACACCCCTGACGGCGATGAGTCGCATGTACCCCGAGTGTGCTCGTGAGTCGGCACTCCCCACAGTGCGTGACCCATTGACCCGAGCTCAATGGAGCCAACTATTAAGTAACCCCGACCCGTAAACCACACTTAAAGGGTCTCGGTTTGACAACATCGACCGGGCGCACCTGCCCGAAAGCCGGACAAAGCGAGCACAGACAGACACCCGCGAAACGGACTGTTAACGCAGCTTCCGGAGAGCGATGCCCGATATCCGGACGCACCCCTCGCTAAATGCGCTTGACGGGGAAGATCCCAAGTGTCACTCATTTCAAGGGTCCTGATACGCCGAAGGCCGGTTTCCGTCGCCCGCGAAGGGGCGACGGAAACCGGCCTCGGGCCGAGCTCAGGACTCAGCAGGACTCAGCAGCGCTCAGGGTCAGCGCTTGGCGCGCGAGGCCGTACGGCCGCGCTCCTTCTGGTCCAGGACGACCTTGCGGATACGCACGGTCTCCGGGGTCACCTCGATGCACTCGTCGTCGCGGCAGAACTCCAGCGACTGCTCCAGCGAGAGCTTGCGCGGCGGCACGACGTTCTCCGTGTTGTCCGCGGAAGCCGCACGCATGTTGGTGAGCTTCTTCTCCTTGGTGATGTTCACGTCCATGTCGTCGGAACGCGAGTTCTCACCAACGATCATGCCCTCGTAGACCTCGGTGCCGGCCTCCAGGAAGATGACACCGCGCTCCTGCAGGTTGATCATCGCGAAGGGGGTGACCGTGCCCGCGCGGTCGGCCACCAGCGAGCCGTTGTTACGGGTGCGCAGCTCGCCGAACCACGGCTCGTGGCCCTCGAAGATGGAGTGCGCGATGCCCGTACCGCGGGTCTGCGTCAGGAACTCCGTACGGAAGCCGATGAGGCCGCGCGACGGGACGATCCACTCCATGCGGATCCAGCCCGAACCGTGGTTCGTCATCGTCTCCATGCGGCCCTTGCGGGTCGCCATCAGCTGTGTGATGGCGCCGAGGTGCTCCTCGGGGCAGTCGATCGTCATGCGCTCGATCGGCTCGTACTTCTTGCCGTCGACCATCTTCACGACGACCTCGGGCTTGCCGACGGTCAGTTCGAAGCCCTCACGGCGCATCTGCTCGACGAGGATCGCCAGCGCGAGTTCACCGCGGCCCTGCACCTCCCAGGCGTCGGGGCGCTCGGTGTCCAGGACGCGCAGCGAGACGTTACCGATGAGCTCGCGGTCCAGGCGGTCCTTCACCTGGCGGGCGGTGACCTTGTGGCCCTTGCCGCCCTTGCCGACCAGCGGCGAGGTGTTCGTACCGATGGTCATGGAGATCGCCGGCTCGTCGACCGTGATGAGCGGCAGTGCGATCGGGTTCTCGGGGTCGGCCAGGGTCTCGCCGATCATGATGTCCGGGAATCCGGCGACCGCGCAGATGTCGCCCGGACCGGCCTTCTCGGCCGGCTTGCGGGTGAGCGCCTCGGTCATCAGGAGCTCGGTGATGCGCACGTTGGACATCGTGCCGTCACGCTTGATCCACGTGACGGTCTGGCCCTTCTTCAGCTCGCCCTGCTCGACGCGGCACAGCGCGATACGGCCGAGGAAGTTGTCGGCGTCCAGGTTGGTGACGTGCGCCTGGAGCGGGGCGGCCTCGTCGTACTCGGGGGCCGGGACGTGCGACAGGATCGTGTTGAAGAACGGCTCGAGGTTCGTGCTGTCCGCCGGGACGGTGCCGTCCTCCGGCTTGGTCAGCGAGGCGACGCCGTCACGCGCGCAGGCGTAGACGATCGGGAACTCGATCTGCTCCTCGTCCGCGTCCAGGTCCAGGAACAGGTCGTACGTCTCGTTGACGACCTCGTCGATCCGGGAGTCGGGGCGGTCGGTCTTGTTGATGCACAGGATGACGGGCATCCGGGCCTGAAGCGCCTTGCGGAGCACGAAGCGCGTCTGCGGCAGCGGGCCCTCGGAGGCGTCGACCAGCAGGACGACCGCGTCGACCATCGACAGGCCGCGCTCGACCTCACCACCGAAGTCGGCGTGGCCGGGGGTGTCGATGATGTTGATCGTGATGACGTCGCCGCCATCCTTGGGGTGGTACTTGACGGCCGTGTTCTTGGCCAGGATCGTGATGCCCTTCTCACGCTCCAGGTCGTTCGAGTCCATCATGCGGTCGTCGAGGTGCTCGGCGGCGTGCGCGGCGAAGGCGCCGGCCTGCTTGAGCATGGCGTCGACCAGGGTGGTCTTGCCGTGGTCGACGTGGGCGACGATGGCTACGTTACGGATGTCGTGGCGCGTGGGCATGGGTGAGTTGCGCTTCTCTCGATCGTGGGATCGGGCGTCGTATTCGGTTCGTTTCCTCATACGCCCGCCGGGCGGTCGCGCCACGGCTACCCCCCATGGTACGGGGAGTGAGCCACGTGGGCTTCCCGGGCGATCGATACCCGCCCCGCACAAGGGCTCCGGAGGGTCCGGCGGGGCCGTGTGAGGGGGGAGATCCGAGAGAGGTTCGGGGGAGATTCGGGCCGTGCCTGGGGGTGGGGTGCGGGGCGGCTCCCGGGTCAAGGGGCACCCAGCACCTTGCCCGCCGGGGGCGCCGGCGGGCAAGGGAGTTGAGCCAATCCTGAGGGTTCTGACCTGCTAGTTCTTCCCGCCCTTGGCGTTTTCTGCCTTCTTGAAGCCGATGTCCTGATAGCGCGGGGCGGCGAAGCCGAAGGCGCCCGCGTTGGCGAGGTCCGGCTTGACCGCCACCAGCTCGGGGCGCTGGAAGAGCGGGATGGACCCGGCCGCTGCCCAGATCCGGGCGTCGGCCCGTTTCACGAGGTCGCGGGCCGCTTTCTCGTCCAGCTCCGTCATGGCCTGGTCGAAGAGCTGGTCGATGTGGTCCGTGCCGACGCGCGTGTAGTTCTGCTCGACGACCAGCGAACCGTCGGCGGCCGGTTCCGGCTTGGCGAAGATGGGGCGGGCGTCGGTGGCCGGGTAGGCCGTCGCGGGCCAGGAGTAGAGCGCGAGGTCGTAGTCGCCGGAGGCGACGTGGTCCTTGAAGTAGCTGTCGTCGGAGACCTTGACGATGTCCGTACGTACGCCGACGCGCTCCAGCATCCGCGCGATCTTTTCACCGACGGTACGCAGCGACTCCGAGCCGGGGCCCGACGGGAGCACGAAACGCAAGGTCAGCGCCTTGCCGTCCTTGGCGAGCGGGCCACCGGCAGCGGCGGCGGGGGCGGCGGTACCGCGCGGGGCGTAGGCGCCTGCGACACCGCCCTTCTTCTTTCCGTCGGCGCTGTCCTCTGTGGTGCCTGCCTCTTCGACGGGCTGAGCCTTGATGAAACGTGCCTGCATGCGCACCGCCCGGCCCTGGAGCGCCGCGGCGGGCGCCGGGGCCAGGACGTACGTACCGGATTCCGGGCCGCGGGCGCCGCGGGGCTTGGAATCGCTGTTGATTTCGTCACCGACGATGTACATCTCTTCGTCGGCCGCGCTTCCCTCGTTCTTCTCCCCCTTTTCATTCCCGCCTTCGGACTCGCTGCCTTCCGCCGCGGCGCCCGCCTTCGCTCCGCCCGGCTTCCGCTTCACCGCCCCGCCCGGCGTCCAGCCCGCGTCCGCGAACAGCGCCTGGGCGGCCTGGGTGTCCTGGTCGCCGAGTGCGCCGCTGCTGTCGCTGTACGCCTCCTGGCCGGCCAGCGCGAGGTGGCTGCCGAGCGGGTAGGCGGGCAGGCCGAGCGGCTTCAGTACGGCCTCGGCGAGCTCCCGGCGGTCGATGGCGCGGGCCACGGCGCGGCGTACGCGGTCGTCGGTGAGCGGGCCCGAGGTGCCGTTCAGCGCGAGCTGCGTGTAGGCGGGTTCGAGGGACTTGCGGATGTCGAAGCCGCGCAGTGCGGCCTGCTCGGCGGCGTACCTGCTGATCGCCTCGCGCGACTTCCTGCGGGTCTCCTGCTCGACGGCGGCCAGCTCCTCCGAGGAGCCGTGGGCGATCGCCCAGGATCTGAGCGCGGAGGCGGGCGTGACGGCGGCGCCGGGGCCGTGGTTCAGCTGCTGCCCCTTGGCGCCCGCGTCCCGGCCGGCCAGAGCGATGCGGTCGGCGGTGCTGCGGCCGATGTCGGCGATGTCCAGCTCACCGGCGGCGAGGGCGGCGGCGCGCTTGTCGCGCGTCACCGTGCTGAAGACGAGCGTATCGAGCTTCGCGGGCTGCCCCCACCAGCGGGGGTTGCGTTCGAGGGTGGCCTTGCCGCCCGCGCGGTCCAGTTCCTTGAGGTTGAAAGGGCCGGCCGTCGCCTTGAGCTTGTCGCGGGCCCCGTCGTTGAAGGCGTTGGGGCTGCCCATCACGTCCTGCGGGTAGAGCGGCGTGAAGAGCGAGCGCCAGTCCGCGTAGGGCTTGGCGAAGGTGACCCGGACCTCCAGGTCGTCGGCGCCGCGCTCGATCTTCTCGATGCGCTCGTAGCCGGCGTTGCGGGCGGTCCAGTACGCCGTGTTCCGGCCGCCCAGCGCCCGCCACTGGGCCAGGAAGTCCGGCGCCCCGATCTCCCGGCCGTCACTCCACACCGCCTGTTGGTTGATCTTGTAGAGCACGACCTGCTTGGGCTCGCGCTCGACGATCTCGGCGGACTCCAGGTAGTCGGGGTTGCGCTGCGGACGGCCGCGCTCGTCGAGGGTGAAGAGCGAAGGCAGTACGGCGCCGGCGATGCGCATGGTGGAGGCGTCGGCGTCGGCCTGGAAGGCGTTGAGGGTGGGAGCCGTCGTGTCGACGGCCCAGCGCACCGTGCCGCCGTCCTTGACCTGCTCGCGCCCGGCCGGGGCGATGTCCGGTGGGGCCATCACCGCCTGCGCCGCGTCGTCGCCCGAGGTACAGCCGGCCAGTGCGGGCAGCGCGAGCACCCCGGCGGTGACGAGCGCGAGAGCGCGGGCGGCTCGCGTTCGCCGGTGCCTGCGGCGGATTACTGGGGGTGCCTCCCCGCGTGGGACGCCGACGTGGGACATGGCTGGTACCTCCAGGGCCGGCCCGGCTCATCCCCTGTCGGAATGAGCCCGGTTTTTCACAGTTGGCGGCATATGATGGTGATCACATCAATTACCCCTCCACTGAAATGGACCCCGCGCGTGAGCCGTCGGCGACACGGCGGCGAACGTCTCGAACCCCACCCATGCGGCCCAACAGAAGGGGGCGCACGGGGGGCCGCGCGCCGAGAATCGCTGCACATCCCTTCACAAGAGGGGATGTGACGCGCGACACTCGCAGGCGCATGAGCGTTACCACGCGCCACCGTGGAAATGAGGGCACCACATGTCCCTGCAAGAAGACCTGGCAGCGGTTCAGCGCAGCCTCGACAACCTGGTCCAGTCGGTAGAACGGGTCGAGCAGCAGGTCGGCGGCGGCAGCCTGGAGATCAGGCGCGTACGCACGGACGCCGGCCACCTGCGCGAGAGCGTCGCCCTGCTGAACGAGGCCGCCCCCGCCCTGCGCCGCGCCGAAACCCGCCCCGACCTGGTGACCATCCCGGACGACCCGTACAACAGCGCGCTGTGGACCGACTCGGACGACGAGGGCCTGGGCGCGCGCGACCGGCACGCGCCGTAGCGGTACGCCGGATACCTGATACAGCGAACCGCCCCTGTCCCGACTGCCCGCTCCATACGGAGTCCTCGTTGGCCACTGGCACAGAACCCCAGCCCCGCACGGACGCCCACGGCGTCCACAGCGCCTCACGCGCCACGATCGCGGCCCGCCATCTGCGTACCGACCGCTGGTGGCTCGCGCCCGCCGCGACCGCCGCCGGGCTGCTCGCCTTCATCGTCTACTCGACCTGGCGGGCCTTCGCGAACGCCGACTACTACGCCGCGCCCTACGTCTCGCCGTTCTACTCGCCCTGCCTGGCGGAGAACTGCGTCCCGATGAAGAGCGGCCCCAACTGGGAGATCTTCGGCAGCTGGTGGGGCCTGTCCCCCGCCCTGCTGATCCTGATCTTCCCGCTCGGCTTCCGCCTGACCTGCTACTACTACCGCAAGGCCTACTACCGGGGCTTCTGGGCCTCGCCGCCGGCCTGCGCGGTCGCCGAGCCGCACAAGACGTACACCGGCGAGACGCGCTTCCCGCTGATCCTGCAGAACATCCACCGGTACTTCTTCTACGCCGCCGTCCCGGTCGCCGGGATCCTCACGTACGACACCGTGCTCGCCTTCCGTGACGAGCACTACGCGTGGGGCCACATGGGCCTGGGCACGGTCATCTTCCTGATCAACATCGTGCTGATCTGGGCGTACACCTTCTCCTGCCACTCCTGCCGGCACATCGTCGGCGGCAAGCTCAAGCACTTCTCCAAGCACCCGGTGCGCTACCGCCTGTGGGGCTGGGTCGGCAAGCTCAACGCCCGCCACATGCAGCTCGCCTGGGCCTCTCTGATCAGCGTCGCCCTCGCCGACTTCTACGTCTACCTGGTGGCGTCCGGCGCCTTCGACGACCCGCGGATGTTCTAGACGACTGAATGAAAGGTGTTTGATGACGCAGCTCGAACGGCAGGGGTGGGACGTCGTCGTGGTCGGCGCGGGCGGCGCCGGACTGCGCGCCGCCATCGAGGCGCGGGAGCAGGGGGCCCGTACCGCGGTCATCTGCAAATCGCTCTTCGGCAAGGCGCACACGGTGATGGCCGAAGGCGGAATCGCCGCCTCCATGGGCAACGTGAACTCCGGCGACAACTGGCAGGTCCACTTCCGCGACACCATGCGCGGCGGCAAGTTCCTCAACCAGTGGCGGATGGCGGAGCTGCACGCGCGCGAGGCGCCGGACCGGGTGTGGGAGCTGGAGACCTGGGGCGCGCTGTTCGACCGTACGCCGGACGGGAAGATCTCGCAGCGCAACTTCGGCGGGCACGAGTACCCGCGCCTCGCGCATGTCGGCGACCGGACCGGCCTGGAGCTGATCCGTACGCTCCAGCAGAAGATCGTCTCGCTCCAGCAGGAGGACTTCCGCGAATTCGGTGACTACGAGGCGCGGTTGAAGGTCTTCCAGGAGTGCACGGTGACGCGGGTTCTGAAGGACGCGGACGACCGCGTCGCGGGGACCTTCTGTTACGAGCGCGAGTCGGGCCGCTTCTTCGTCCTGGAGGCGCCGGCTGTGGTGCTGGCCACCGGTGGCATCGGCAAGTCCTTCAAGGTGACGTCGAATTCGTGGGAGTACACGGGCGACGGACACGCGCTGGCGCTGCTCGCGGGAGCGCCGCTCGTCAACATGGAATTCGTGCAGTTCCACCCGACCGGGATGGTCTGGCCGCCCTCCGTGAAGGGCATCCTCGTCACCGAGTCGGTGCGCGGCGACGGCGGCGTACTGCGCAACTCCGAAGGCAAGCGGTTCATGTTCGACTACGTGCCCGACGTCTTCAAGGAGAAGTACGCCCAGTCGGAGGAGGAGGGCGACCGCTGGTACGAGGACCCGGACAACAACCGGCGTCCCCCCGAGCTGCTCCCCCGCGACGAGGTGGCGCGCGCCATCAACTCCGAGGTGAAGGCGGGGCGCGGCTCGCCGCACGGCGGCGTGTTCCTCGACGTGTCGACGCGCATGCCGGCGGAGACCATCCGGCGCAGGCTGCCGTCGATGTACCACCAGTTCAAGGAGCTGGCCGACGTCGACATCACCGCCGAGGCGATGGAGGTCGGCCCGACCTGCCACTACGTGATGGGCGGCATCGCGGTCGACTCCGACACCGCCGCCACCCGTAACGTCCCCGGGCTGTACGCCGCCGGAGAGGTCGCCGGCGGCATGCACGGCTCGAACCGGCTGGGCGGCAACTCCCTCTCCGACCTGCTGGTGTTCGGCCGCAGGGCCGGGCTGCACGCGGCTCAGTACGCGATCGGGTTCGGGGACGGGACAGCGACCGGGACCGCACGCCCGCAGCCGGACGAGGCCCAGGTGGACGAGGCGGCGGCCGAGGCGCTGCGCCCCTTCAGCGCGGAAGGCCCCGAGCCGGGCGCCGCGAACGGGCGCCCGCCGGAGAACCCGTACACCCTCCACCAGGAACTCCAGCAGACGATGAACGACCTGGTCGGCATCATCAGACGGGCGCCGGAGATGGAACAGGCCCTGGAGAAGCTGGCCGACCTGCGGGTACGGGCACGCCGGGCCGGGGTCGAGGGCCACCGGCAGTTCAACCCGGGCTGGCACCTCGCGCTGGACCTGCGGAACATGCTGCTGGTCAGCGAGTGCGTCGCGCGGGCGGCGCTGGAGCGTACCGAGAGCCGCGGTGGGCACACCCGCGAGGACTGCCCGTCCATGGAGCGCGCGTGGCGCCGCGCCAATCTCCTGTGCCGGCTGACGGACCCGTCGGGTGCGATGGCGCCGGCCGATCCGGCGCAGGGCCAGATCTCGCTCGTACGAGAGACCACCGAGCCCATCCGCCCCGATCTGCTGGGCCTCTTCGAGAAGGAAGAGCTGGTCAAGTACCTGACCGAAGAGGAGCTCCTGTCATGAGCGGCTACACAGCGGCCTTCAGGGTCTGGCGCGGTGATGCGGACGGCGGGGCTCTGGAGGACTTCGAGGTCGAGGTGAACGAGGGCGAGGTCGTCCTCGACATCATCCACCGCCTCCAGGCCACCCAGGCGTCGGATCTCGCGGTGCGCTGGAACTGCAAGGCGGGCAAGTGCGGTTCGTGCAGTGCGGAGATCAACGGGCGGCCGCGGCTGCTGTGCATGACGCGCATGTCGGTCTTCTCGCGCGAGGAGACGATCACGGTCACGCCGCTGCGGGCCTTCCCCGTCGTACGCGATCTCGTCACGGACGTGTCCTTCAACTACGCGAAGGCGCGGGAGGTGCCGTCCTTCGTGCCGCCTGCCGGGGTCGCGGCGGGCGAGTACCGGATGCAGCAGATCGACGTGGAGCGCTCGCAGGAATTCCGCAAGTGCATCGAGTGCTTCCTGTGCCAGGACACCTGCCATGTGGTGCGCGACCACGAGGAGAACAAGGCGTCCTTCGCGGGACCGCGGTTCCTGATGCGGATCGCCGAGCTGGACATGCACCCGCTGGACGCGGCCGCCGAGACCGGCCTGGACCGCAAGACGACCGCGCAGGACGAGCACGGGCTCGGCTACTGCAACATCACCAAGTGCTGCACGGAGGTCTGCCCGGAGAACATCAAGATCACGGACAACGCCCTGATCCCGTTGAAGGAGCGGGCGGTTGACCGAAAGTACGACCCACTGGTCTGGCTGGGCGACAAAATCCTCCGGCGCCGCCCCGAATAGAGGCCGTACGTCCCGCAACCGGGGCGGCCTGGGGCGTAGCCCCGGCTGCCCCCGGCGGCTTCGGCCCGTCCGGCGCTCGGGGTGGGGAACAGGCCCCGCAGGGCACGCCCGCCGTCCGGTCGCGGGTCACACAGTCGCGGCATAGCCTCACAAATGTGACGCGAACAGCCACCGCCCGCGCAGTCCTCAGCACACTGTTGACCGCGTGCTGTCTCGTCCTGCCCGCCGCCCAAGGCGCCGGCGCCGAAGACCCCATCGGCCTCTCCAGAGAAGGCCAGATCACCGACAAGGTCGGCGCCCTCGGCAACCGTACGAACGACGTCGAGTCCGCCCTCAACCGCCTCTACGACACCCGCCGCGTCCAGCTCTTCGTCGCATACGTCCGTGACTTCTCCGGCAGATCCGCGCAGAGCTGGGCCGACGACACCGCCCAGCGCAACGGCCTCGGCCGTGACGACGCGCTGCTCGCAGTGGCCACCCACGACCGGCAGTACGCCTACTCCGTCGACCAGGACTCGCGCCTCACCGACGCCGAGCTCGACGACGTCGCCAGGACGGCGATCGAGCCGGCCCTGAGGGAGAACGACTGGGCCGGCGCAGCGATCGGCGCCGCGAACGGTTACGCCGCCGTGCTGGCCGGGCAGCCCGTCCCGGTGCCCACGATCACCCCGGGTGTCGCCGACCCCGGCGGCGGCGACCCGGACGACAGCGTCAGCGGCACCGGTGACCTGGTGCTTCCCGTGGTCGCGGTCGGCGCGGCCCTCGCGCTGGCGGCGTACACGTACACCCGGCGCAGAAAACGGGCGGCCACCCGCACCACGCCCGCCCTGCACAAGGGAGAGCCCCAGACCCCCCTCCCCGAACTCGACGCCCGCGCCAGGCGCGAACTCGTCGGGGCGGACGACGCGATCCATACCAGCGAGGAGGAACTGGGCTTCGCCTCCGCCCAGTTCGGCGAGGAGGCCGCCCGGCCCTTCGGCGAGGCGCTCGCGTACGCCAAGAGGGAACTGGCCGTCGCCTTCCGGCTGCGCCAGCAGCTCGACGACGCCTACCCGGAGGACGACGCCACCCGCCGCCGCATGCTCGAAGAGATCATCGCCCGCTGCACCGAGGCCAACCGCCGCCTCGACGCCGAGTCCGAAGCCTTCGACCAGCTCCGGGCCCTGGAGCAGAACGCCCCGCAGGCGCTGGCGGCGGCCGAAGCGGCGTTCCGCGATCTCGTCGGCCGTACGAGCACGGCGGAGGCCATGCTGACCGCCATGCGCCGGCGGTACGCCGACTCCGCGTCCGCGCCCGTCAGCGGCCACGCCGCGCGGGCCAAGGACCGGCTCGCCTTCGCGACCGCGAGCCTCACCGAGGCCCGGCAGGCGGTGGACGCGGGCGACACCGGTAAGGCTGCTGTGTTCGTACGGGCCGCCGAGGGCGCCGTCGGCCAGGCGGCCACGCTCGTCGACGCCGTCGACCGCCGCGCCCGCGAACTCGCCGAGGCGGCGGGCAAGCTCCCCGGCGCGCTGATCGAGACCGAGACCGATCTGGCCGACGCGCGCGGTCTGCTCCAGGGCCTCAAGGAGGAGGGCACGGACAGCGGCGTCCCGACGGCGGACCTCCAGGGGCGCATCGCCCGTGCCGAGTCGGTCGTCGCCGACGTACAGCAGGAGAAGCAGTCGGGGCGGTACGACCCGATCGACGCACTGCGGCGCGTCGAGGAGGCCGACGCGGTGCTCGACGAGGCCCTGGCGGGGGCGCGCGAGCGCGAGACGGCGGGGCGGCGGGCGCGGGCCCTGCTCGACCAGGCCACTCTGGCCGCCCGCGCCTCGGTCGGCGCGGCCGCCGACTACATCACGACGAACCGGGGTGCGGTCGGCAGCCGGGCGCGCACCCGCGTCGCGGAGGCGCAGCGGCACCTCGAACGGTCGGCCGCCGCCGCGGCGTCCGACGCGCAGAGCGCGCTCGCCGAGGCCCAGCAGGCGGACGCGATGGCGCGCCAGGCGCAGAGCCTGGCCGAACAGGACGTACACGGGTACGCCGACCAGTTCGGCGGCGGAGGCGGAAGCGGCCTGAACGGAGCCGTGCTCGGCGGCATCATCCTGGGCGGACTCCTCGGCGGCGGCCGAACCGGGGGCGGATTCCCAGGAGGCAGCGGCGGCGGCTTCGGCGGCGGTCCCGGCAGCTTCGGCGGCGGCGGCACGCGGGCCCGCCGAGGCGGCGGCGGCCGGTTCTGAAACGTAACCGACCCACTCAAGGAGGCACGGCATGACGAAGCAGACCATCCTCGGCCGCGTGACCCAGCTCGCGAGGGCCAACATCAACGCCCTCCTCGACCAGGCCGAGGACCCGCAGAAGATGCTGGACCAGCTGATCCGCGACTACACCGACAACATCGCGGAGGCCGAGGAGGCCGTCGCCACCACCATCGGCAATCTGCGGCTCCTGGAGCTCGACCACAAGGAGGACGTCGATGCCGCCAGGGAGTGGGGCGTCAAGGCGCTCGCCGCCAGCAGGAAGGCCGACGAAATGCGCGGCTCCGGGCCGGCCGCGGAGGCGGACAAGTTCGACAACCTCGCCAAGGTCGCGCTCCAGCGCCAGCTCCAGTGCGAGAAGGAGGCGAAGGCCGCCGAGCCGGTCATCGCCATGCAGACCGAGGTGGTCGACAAGCTCAAGGCCGGCCTGGTCCAGATGAAGACCAAGCTCACCGAGCTGACGTCCAAGCGCGACGAACTGGTGGCCCGCGCCAAGTCCGCCCAGGCGCAGAACCAGATGATGGACGCCGTCAAGAACATCGACGTCCTTGACCCCACCAGCGAGCTGAGCCGCTTCGAGGAAAAGGTTCGCCGCGAGGAGGCGAGGGCCATGGGCAAGCAGGAGCTCGCCGCCTCGTCGCTGGACGCCCAGTTCGAGCAGCTGGACAGCCTGGGCGACGACGCCGAGATCGAGGCCAGGCTGGCCGCCATGAAGACCGGGTGACGCGGGCGCGCCTCAGAACAGGCTCAGCAACTGGTCGACACTGGGCTCGCCCTTCTCCGCCTCCCCCGTCGGCAGGGCGAGTTCGAACCAGACGGTCTTTCCGCGCGGTGTACGCCGCGATCCCCACGCGGCGCTGAGCAGCCCCACCAGCTGGAGCCCGCGCCCGCCCTCGTCGGTGTCGCGGGCCCGCCGCCGCCGCGGCTGGACCAGGCCCGCGTCCCACACCTCGCACACGAGCGTACGGTCCAGAAGCAGCCGGAGCCTGATCTCGCCCTCGCCGTACCGCAGCGCGTTGGTGACGAGCTCGCTGACCAGCAGCTCTGTCGTGTCCACCAGGTCTTCGAGGCCCCAGGTGACCAGCTGCGCCCGCGCCAGTTCCCGCGCCCGGCCGACCGAGCGCGGCTCGCGCGGCAGCGACCAGTCGCCGACCGACTCGGCGGGCATCCCCTGGATGCGGGCCATGAGCAGGGCGATGTCGTCCTCGCCGTGCCGGGTGTCGAGGGTGTTGAGGACGTGGTCGCAGACGTCCTCCAGGGGGCGTACGGGATCGGCGAGCGCGGCGCGGAACGCCAGCAGCCCTTCGTCGAGCGGATGGTCGCGCGACTCGACGAGGCCGTCGGTGTAGAGAGCGAGCAGCGCGCCCTCCGGCACCTCGACCTCGACCTCCTCGAACGGCTCCCCGCCGACGCCGAGCGGCATCCCCGGCGGTACGTCGAGCAGCAGCGCCTCCTCGCCCGGTTCGACGAGGACGGGCGGCAGGTGGCCGGCGTTGGCGAACGTACACCGGCGGGTGACCGGGTCGTAGACGGCGTACACGCAGGTCGCGAGGTAGACCTCCGAGAGGTCGGCCTCCCGCGCCTTGTGGACGGCGCGCGAGGCGTGCTGCGCGCCGCTGGGCGAGCCGAGGCCGCGCGCGATCTCGTCGAGGGCGGAGAGGACTTCGGCGGGCTCCAGGTCGAGCAGGGCCAAGGTCCGTACGGCGGTGCGGAGTTCGCCCATGGCGACGGCGGCGCGCAGGCCGCGTCCCATGACGTCGCCGACGACCAGGGCTGTGCGGTGGCCGGGCAGTTCGATGACGTCGAACCAGTCGCCGCCCACCTCGGTCGCCGTATTGCCGGGCAGGTAGCGGCAGGCGATGTCGAGTCCGGCCGCCTCGGGGTCGCCGGGCGGCAGCAGGCTGCGCTGGAGGATGAGGGCGCGCTCGTGCTCGCGCCGGTAGAGGCGGGCGTTGTCGATGCAGACGGCGGCGCGGGCGGCGAGCTCGGTGGCGAGCGCCCGGTCGCGTTCGCCGAAGGGCTCGCTGCCCTTCGTACGGGAGAACTGGGCGAGGCCGACGACGGTGTCGTGGGCGACCATCGGCACGGCGAGCGTGGTGTGGACGAGGCTGCCCTCCTCACCGGGTATGACCTGGACGCCTGTGGTGCGCAGGGCGCTCGCGCAGGGCGAGTTGAACGGGTAGCGGTGTACGGCGCCCACTTCGGTGGGCCCGGGGTCCTCGCCTTCGGCGACGCATGCCGGAGCGGACAGCGGCCCGTCGGAGACGGCGCTGGCGAAGGCGACGCGGCGGAGCTCCGCGCTGCCGTCGGCCCGGCCCGGCGGAGCCTCGTCGCCGGCCAGGAGCCCTTGGTAGAGGTCGACGGAGGCGAGGTCGCAGAAGCCGGGGACGGCTACGCCGAGGAGTTCGCGGGCGGTGGTCTCCAGATCGAGGGAGTTGCCGATGCGGGCGCCGGCCTCGTTCAGCAGGGCGAGGTTGCGGCGGGCGTCGGCGGCCTCCCTGGCGGCGACGTGACGGCGGGTCACATCGGTGGCGAGCCCGGCGACGCCGATGGTGCGGCCGGCTCCGCTGTGCACCCGGTAGAGGTTGACCGACCAGTGCCGGGGCTCCGTATCGCCGGGGGCGCTGCCGACGATCTGCATGTCGGTGACGGACTCGCCGGTCTCCAGGACCCGTTCCAGGGCGGTGGTCATGCGGTCGGCCTCGGGGCGGGTGAGGTAGTCGTGGACGGTGCGGCCGCGGTGGTCCTCCACGGCGCCGCCGAAGACGGTGGCGAAGCGCTTGTTGGCACGCTGCACGGTGAGGTCCGTACCGAACAACAGGAAGCCGAAAGGCGATTGGCCGAAAATGGCCTGCGAAGCGGCGAGATCGGTCTCAATCCGGCGTACGGCACGCACATCGACGACCAGGCAGAGCGCGGCCTGTTCGCCGTCGGCCGTGGCGCTGGGCATCACGTAGATCTCCGCGATGCCGTGCGCGGGCGCCGCACCGGCTCGACGGCCCTCGCGGTCGGGCATCCGGAACGGGACGAGGCCGGTCCACTCCTTGCCGTCGAGGATCTCGGAGAGCCGGTTGCGTCCGCGCACCCGCAGCTCGGGAGGCATGAAGGCCTCGACCGGATCCTTGCCGACGACATCAGCCGCGGGCAGGCCGAACAGCTCTTCGGCACGCCTGCTCCACTGCTCCACCAGCCCGCAGGGGCCGATCGAGAAGGACGCGACTCTTATGTAGTCGTAGATCGAGCCGGGCGGGCTGTTCTGCCACATCACTTCGCCCGCTGCCGCTGATATCTCGTTCACGCGACCGTCCCCTCCAGCTCAACGCACCGGACCGGTCCTTCCCGCAGTATTCAGCACTACGGTCACAACCGGCACGGCGTTCACGATCACAGCACGGTCTCGTTCCTTTTCGGCCAGGGAAGTCAGCCGCGAGGTGATCGTGGTCCCCTCACTCTTCTAACCAGGGAGAGCCAGCTCGAACCACACCGTCTTGCCCGTTCCGCCTCGCCGTGTACCCCATCGCTGCGCGGAGCGCGCCACCAGCTGCAAACCGCGTCCTCCCTCGTCATCGGGTTCCGCGACCCGTTCCAGGGGCGGATCCGGAAGGGGGTCCGAGACTTCGACCACCAGTACGGGGTGCACCTCCGGGGGGTGGCCGTCGGCGCCGCCCGCGGCGCCTTTGACGTCCGGGCGTACGAGACGGACCCCGATCGGCCCCGACGCGTACCGCAAAGAATTGGTCACCAGCTCACTGACGAGCAGCATGGTCACATCGCCGATGGTGTCGAGCAGGCCCCAGGCGCTCAGCGCCTCGCGGACGGCGTGGCGGGCGGAGCGGACGGCGTCGGGCTCAGCAGGGAACGTCCACTCGGCGCAGTCACCGTCGGTGTCGATCACGCCGACCACATCCCAGCTGCCAGACCAACCGCAGACCCGCGTCCTTTTTCGGGGGGTTAATCAGCACATACCCGATATACGGGTCGACCTATCGCGAGCCCGGAAGCACTGTGGCACGAACGGCGTACCGGGCGTCCCCGCACGCCCCCCCGTTCGACCGCCGGTCAGCCGCTGCTCAGGCCTGCGCGGCGGATGGCCCCGGCAGGGCGCTCAGGCGGCGTACCGCCTCGGCCACGGCAGGCCGGTCCTGGGTGAGCCAGTCCACGGAGTCCGCCTCGTCCGGGCGGAGCCAGCGCATGGCGTCGTGGTCCTGGAGGGGGCGGGGCCTGCCGGACAGCAGCCTGACGGTCCACACCTGGAGGACGTAACCGGGCTTCAGCGGCCACTCGCCGGGGATGCGCTCCAGCACGTCCGTCTCGACGCCCAGCTCTTCGCGCAGTTCGCGTACGAGCGCCTGCTCCGGGCTCTCGCCGGGCTCCACCTTGCCGCCGGGCAGCTCCCAGCGGCCGGCCAGCTCGGGTGGGGCGCTGCGGCGCGCTGCCAGCAGCCGGCCCTCGTCGAACACGGCCGCACCCACCACCACGACACGATCAGTCATGGCGGGAGCCTACGGCGTACGGGCAGCTACTGGACGCTCTGGCCTATCCGCTCGACCCAGTAGAGCTGCTTGTGGCCGCGCCCGTCGAGACTGTCGGCGATCTTCTGCGCCTCGACGCGTGTCGCGTACCGGCCGACGCGGTAGCGGTTGCCGTTGTCGTCCTGCCGTATGACCAGCCAGGGGAGGACAGCGCCACTGTCGTTCATCGCGCGCCTCCGCCCGCCGGGTCCGCCGGTGCACTCGCCTCTAAGGATCTCCAGGAAACCGCAATCCGCATATGCCCGAGCGTACGCCTGACCTTCACTCAGCGGATACGCTTTTACACAAAGAGGTACGCATCAAGCCATGGAGAAGGGGGCGCACTCCGAAGCGCGCGCCCCCATACATGGCAGACCGTCACAGACGTTGACTGCCCGGCTGTGCCGTCCGCGTGCCGGTCACTTCACGGGCAAGTGGTACGCGATCCGGTACCGGTCGGCGGGGACGACCACATCGGCCGTCTCGACCGCCATCCCCGACGCGTAGTACGTCCGCTCGATGACCAGCACCGCATGCCCCGGTACGCCGCCGAGCCTCATCAGCTCCTCCGCGAGTCCGGGCCGCGCGCCGACCTCCTCCACCACGTTGTCCACGACGATGTCGATCGCCGCCATCCGCTCTACGACGCCGCAGCCGGCCAGCGGCCCCTCCTCGGGCAGCATCACGGGCGTACGCCCCGTCACGGCCAGCGGCTCCCACGAGGTGGAGAGCATCATCGCCTCGCCCGCGTCCCTGAAGACGTACCGCGTGCGCATCACCCGGTCGCCCTCCTGGACACCGAGCCGCTTGGCGATGTCCGAAGTCGCCGCTTCCTGCTCGCTGCTGGACTCCCAGGTGCCGCGCGCACCGGCCTCCGCCTGCTCCTGCCGGAACGGGTTCGAGGGCAGGGTCCCCCGGTAGCCCGCGCGGGAGACGCGGCGCGGGACCGGTTGCTCCCGTACGTACGTACCGGAGCCGGAACGGCCTTCGACCAGGCCCTCCGCCATCAGGACCTTGCGGGCCTCCAGCGCCACGGTGTCGGAGACGCCGTACTCCTCGCGGATGCGCGCCTGCGAGGGGAGCCGGGTGTGGGGTGGCAGGGAACCGTCGACGATCTTCTGCCGTAGATCGCCCGCGACGCGCAGATAGGCCGGCTGCTCACCGAATGTCACTGGCCACTCCCATCAGGTTGACACACAGCAACAGCGTGGCAACCGTCGGTTGTTGACCGCAAGCGCAGGCCAAAGTTTCACCCGAAGTGATGACTTTGTCTTTAAGCAGGGGCTTCCCGGGGTACAGAAATCGGAACCCCGCGCCAGGACCCGCGCCGCTGCCCGCATCACTTCGACACTTTCTCCGCCGCCCGCACTCCCGTCCGACGACGCACAGCAAGGGGCGGCCGCCGAAGCGACCGCCCCTCTCACGCGTTCAGTTGGCGTTCAGCGCGTCAGAACCAGACGCGTCGGAATCAGAACTGCAGCGCCCAGGAGTCGATCTTCCCCGTGTCGTACGCCGCGTTGTCGTTCACCCGCAGCTTCCACGTGCCGTTGGCCACCTCGGACGAGGCGTTCACCGTGTACGTGGTGATGAGGTTGTCACTGCTGCCGCCCGTGCCGTAGCCCTTGAGGGTGTAGGCGGTTCCGTCGGGGGCGATCAGGTCGACCTTGAGGTCACCGATGTACGTGTGCTTGATGTCGACCGGCACGCTGAGCGTCGCCGGCGCGTTGCCCGTGACGCCGGTGACGGCGATCGGCGACTCCACGGTGGCGTTGTCGCTGATCGTGTAGTCGGCGAGGTTCTCGAACCTCTTGCCGGTGGGCGGCGGGGTGGTGCCGCCCGTGCCGACGTACAGCAGACGGTTCGGCGAGCCGGTGCCCGGGCTGGTCACGACGCCCGTGGTGGCGGCCGAGGTCAGCGCGCTGGAGACCTGGGCCGGGGTGGCGGTCTTGTTGGCCGCCAGGTACAGCGCGGCCGCGCCCGCGACGTGCGGGGAGGCCATCGACGTACCGGATATGGAGTTCGTCGCCGTGTCGCTGCTGTTCCACGCCGAGGTGATCGACGAACCCGGCGCGAAGATGTCGAGGACGCTGCCGTAGTTGGAGTAGCTGGCCTTGGCGTCGGTGCTCGTGGTGGCGCCCACCGTGATGGCCTCGGCCACCCTGGCGGGCGACTTGGTGGAGGCGTCGGTGCTCTCGTTGCCCGCCGCGACCGCGTAGGTGATGCCGGCGGCTACGGAGTTGCGTACAGCGGTGTCGAGGGCGGAGTCGGCGCCGCCGCCGAGGCTCATGTTCGCGACGGCCGGCTTGACGGCGTTGCGCGTCACCCAGTCGATGCCGGCGACGACCTGGGCGGTCGTTCCCGAACCCTGGTTGTTGAGGACGCGGACGCCGACGACCTTGGCCTTCTTCGCGACGCCGTACGCGCCGCCCGCGACCGTACCGGCGACGTGGGTGCCGTGGCCGTGGCCGTCCTGCGCGGTGTTGTCGTTGTCGATGGCGTCGTAGCCGTAGGAGGCGCGGCCGCCGAAGTCGCTGTGGGTGATGCGTACGCCGGTGTCGATGACGTACGTCGTGACACCCTCACCGGCGGTGTCGGGGTAGGTGTAGCTCTGGTTCAGCGGGAGGGCCTTCTGGTCGATGCGGTCCAGGCCCCAGGACGGCGGGTTGGGCTGCGTCGCGCTGATCTTGAAGGTGCGGTTCTGTACGACGGAGTCGACGGCCGGGTCGGCGGCGAACTTCTTCGCCTGGGCCTCGGACAGCTCGACGGCGTACCCGTTGAGGGCCGCGGTGTACGTCTTCTTGATCTTGGCGCCGTACTCCTTGGCAAGCGCCCTGCCCTCCGCCGAACCGGCGTCGGCCGCCGCCTCGTCGAGGGTCACGATGTAGCTGCCCGCGATGGTTCCGGGGGCTCCGGCGTTCTGGATCCTGCCCTCGGCGGCGGTGGCCGCGGTGGCGGGGAGGGCGGAGGCGGCGCCGAGCGCGAGGGCTACGACGGCGGTGGCACTGGCTGCGACAACTCTTCGCCGGGAACTACGCATCACTGACATGTGAGGGGTCCTCCTCATTGGCGGTGCGCTGGTGGGGGGCCGTGCTCCGTGCGACACAGGTACGACAGGGGCATGACAAATCAACGCTTCGGAGTCCGCGTCGTTTCCCGCGCCTTGCTGCCAGGCGAAAGATTGGCGCATCCATAGGAATCCCACAAGAGAAAATTCGGACCCACAATGCGCCTGCCTTACCACCGACATGAACCTGCGCCGCATCCGGGTCCGGCCTACGCTTGCCGCATGGTGATCACGACGGCTTCGACGACTCCGGCGGCTTCGACGGCGTCCATGACGTACCGCTGCCCCGCCGACGGCTCCCGCGCCCCCGTCGAATCCCTCGCCTGGCATTGCCCCACCTGCGGCGGTCCCTGGGATCTGGACTTCGCCCCTTCCTCGCCCGTACCACTGAAGTCCCTCGCCGGACGGGTGAATTCACTGTGGCGTTACGAGGAGGCGCTGCCGCTCGCGGGCGGCGCGGCCGCGGTCACGCTGGGGGAAGGCCGCACTCCACTCATCCCCCTCACCGACACCATTTCGGCCAAACTCGACTTCCTGATGCCGACGCTGTCGTTCAAGGACCGCGGCGCGGTCATGCTCGCGGAGCTCGCCCGCCGTCTCGGCCCCGCCCGGGTGGCCCGCGTGATCGCGGACAGCAGCGGCAACGCGGGCACGGCGATCGCGGCGTACTGCGCGCGCGCCGCCCTCCCCTGTACGGTGTACGTCCCCGAGGCGACCTCCCCGAAGAAGACCGAGCAGATCCGGGCGCACGGCGCCCAGGTCACCCTCGTCCCCGGCGACCGCGAGGCCGCGGCGGTGGCGGCCCGCGCGGCGGCCGACGAGCCCGGCACCTTCTACGCGAGCCATGTCCACAACCCGTACTTCCTGCACGGCACGAAGACGTACGTCTACGAGCTGTGGGAGGACCTCGGCGGCCGGCTCCCCGACGCGGTTGTCGTCCCCGTAGGCAACGGAACGCTCCTGCTGGGCGCCGCACTGGCGATCGCCGAGCTGCACACCCAGGGGCTCATCGACAGCCGCCCCGCACTGATCGCCGTACAGGCGGAGGCGGTGTCGCCCCTGGCGACGGCGTTCCACGCGGGCGCCGCGGACCTCACCAGCGATACGCCGACGCCCGCCACGCCCCCCACACCCCCCACCCTCGCCGAGGGCATCGCCATCCCGCGCCCGCCGCGCGCGCCGCAGATCCTGCGCGCGGTACGGGAGTCGGGCGGCACCTTCCTGACCGTGACGGAGGACCAGCTCCGGGCCGCCCAACTGGACCTCGCGGCGCGCGGCCTGTTCGTCGAGTCGACCGGGGTGGCGTGCTGGGCCGCGATGACCGCACAGCAACCCCAGATGGGCCACACCGCAGTGGTCCCGCTGTGCGGCGCGGGCGCGAAGACAGGCCTGGCACCCCGCTAACCGGCACAAGGCACACGGCAACACGGCAACACGGCACGACGGTACGGGCCGCCCCGGACTTCCGGCCCGCCCGCTAGCCGATCGACGTATCGCCGAAGGACGTCAGCAGCTTGCGCAGCGAGGCGGCGAGGCGGTCGCTCTCCTCGCGGCCCAACTCGCTCAGCATGCGGGCCTCGTTGGCGAGATGGGCGGCCATGTACTCGCGGGTGACCTCGTGGCCGTGCTCGGTGAGACGGATCCTGACGGTGCGCCGGTCGCCTCCGCTCTCTTCGCGTACGCGCTCCACCAGGCCCTTCGCCTCCATGCGGTCGATGCGATTGGTGATCGCGCCGGAGGTCACCATGGCCGCCTTGAGGAGTGCGCCGGCGGGCAGGGCGTACGGCGGACCGGAGCGCTGGAGCGTGGTGAGGACGTCCACCTCGCCGAGTTCGAGGCCTCGTTGGGCCGCGAACGTCCTGAACTCCTTGTCCAGTACGCGCCCGAGACGCTGAAGCCGCCCGAGGACCTGCACGGGCCAGAGGTCGTCCTCCAAGTCCGGTCGCTCCTTGACCCATTGACCGATGATCGCGTCCACCGCGTCGCTCATCCCTGACTCCCTTCAACGCGCACAATCTCAACGTTAAGAGGCTTGACGTTGAGATGCATGGTCTGTTTTTATCTCACCGTTGAGATTATCAAGCCTGAACGACTGGATCCTCCCATGCCCAAGCACGTTGAGTCCGCTGTCACCGAGCCCACCGCCGCACCGGCCAAGGCCGCCCGCCAGGTCCCCGCCCTCTGGCTCGCGCTGCTCGCCACGCCCATCGCCGCGGGCGCCAACGGCCCGGTCCTGATCCTCCCGGAGATGGCCGGCTCGTTAGGAGTCCGGCCCGCGTCGGCCACCTGGCTCGTCACGGCGTTCGCCTGGGCGATGGCGGTCGGCACGCCGCTGATGGCGGGCCTGCTGCGCCGCCGCGGCCTGCGCACCACCCTGCGCGTGAGTACGGCCCTGGTCCTGGCCGGAACCCTGCTCGTAGCCCTCGCGCCGTGGATGGCGCTGGCCCTGCCGGGGCGGGCGGCCCAGGCGGTGGGCGGCGCGGGGCTGGTCACCTCGGCCATGAGCCTGGCGGGGTCGGTCCGCCGGATGGGCGTCATCACCGCCGGCTTCGGCGTGCTCGGCGCGGTCGGCCCGCTGCTCGGTTCGCTGATCGCCGACGCCCTCTCCTGGCGCGTATCGCTCGCGGTCTCCGCACTGGCGCTGCTGGCCGTCCCCGCCGTGACCCGTACGGCCCCCGCACACCTCCCGCCACGGGCCGCCCCCTTCGACGCACGCGGCGCATCACTCCTGGTGGCGCTGGCGACCGCGCTGGTCTTCATCCCGCACTACCCGCTGCCGGCGGCCGTCGCGGCGCTCGCGTTGGCCGCGCTCCTGACCGCCCATGTCCGCGCCCGCCCCGACGGCTTCGTCCCGGCCACGCTCCTGCGCACCCCGGCGTTCCTGTCGGCCGCGCTGCCGGCCTGCGCCCTGTCGACGTCGTACTTCACCCTCCTCTTCGCGATCCCCCAGCTCCTCGCCGCCCGTACACACTGGTCGACCGCCACCATCGGCACCGGCCAGCTCCTCGTCCTCCTGACGGGTTCCTTCCTCTCCCTCGCCTTCGCCGCGGTCTCCGCCCGGCTGGGCAGGCGCAGGGTCCTGGCGGTGCTGATCACCCTGGGCGCGCTGGCGCCGGTGACGGCCGCCGTGAGCCCTTGGGCGCCGCTGCTCCTGCTCGCAGCCGCGACGGCCGTCTTCACGACCACGGCGGGCAACGCCACCCTCGCGGTGTACGCGACCCGGGCCGCCCCGGACTCCCAACGCCCCACGGTGATCGGACTGTTCAGCCTCTGCTACCAGCTGGGCGGCGCCTTCGGCCCGGCGTTCGCCACACTGATCACGCTCACCTGACCTCGGCGGGCGACGCGTCATTTGCACCGCTGTGTGGGAAAATGGAACGGAACATGTCACCACGCCCGACGTGGAGGTGGATCATGGGGCAGGCACGTGAAGTGATGGACCAGCTCACCGAGGCGCTGACCACGGGTACGGACCTCAAAGCCGTCATGGAGTGCTTCGCAGAGGACGCGGTGGCCGTTACGCCGGACGGCGAGATCCGGGGCCGGGAGAGCATCGGCGAGTACTGGCGCCAGATGACGGACGCGATCCCGAACAGCGAGTACGAGTCGACGCACAAACACGAGTCGGGCAACACGGCGATCGACGAGGGATTCTTCCACGGAAAGAACACCGGTCCGCTGGTGCTGCCTTCCGGGGAAAGCCTGGAGCCGACCCAGAAGGACGTCAGGGTACGGGGGTGCGACATCGCGACCGTCGAGAACGGCAAGATCGTCAGCTACCGGCTCTACTTCGACCAGCTCGACTTCCTCGGCCAGCTCGGCCTCCTGCCCAACGCGCCGGTCTGAGGCTTGGAGGCAAAACCCTGCTCAGCGGCGGCTCTTACCCTTACGGGCCACGTAGTAGACGTTGAGGATGTCGCCCTCCACCTCGCGCACCTCGACGTCGTCGAAGCCTGCCTCCGCGAGCATCCGCAACGCCCGCTGCTTGCCCCACACCGTGCCGAGGCCCGCGCCGCCCTCGGCGAGCGAGACGGTCATGCAGTAGAAGACCGAGAAGGTGTAGAGGGTGGGGCCGAGCGGGTGGGCGATGTTCTCCTCCAGCTTGCTGGAGGCGGCGATGTCACCCATCAGGAACACCCCGTCGTCCCGCAGCGCCCCGGCCACGGCCGACAGGGCGCGCTCCGGCCGCGCCAGGTCGTGGATCACGTCGAAGGCCGTGATGAGGTCGTACGTCCCGGCCAGTTCGGCGGTGTCGGACACGACGAACCGCGCGTTGTCCAGCCCGAGCAGCTCCGCCTCCTCCCGCGCTGCCGCGATACCCGTGTCGGAGATGTCCAGGCCGAGGAACTGGCTGGCGGGGAAGGCCCGGGCCAGCAGATTGACGGCGTGCCCCTGGCCCGTACCGATGTCCAGTACGTCGATGCCCTCGCTCAGGCGCTCCGTGAGTCCGGGCGCCAGCGGGATGATCGTGTCGACGAGCGCGGCGTCGTACACCCGCGCCGTCTCCTCGGCCTGGAGCTCCTGGAAGCGCGGATACGCCGAGTACGGGACGCCGCCGCCCCGGCGGAACGCGTCGAGCACCTTGTCCTCGACGTTGCCCAGCAGCGCGAGGTCCTGCATGAAGGAGGCGAGGTTGTCGGGCCCGGCGGCGCGGGTGAGGGAGGCGGCGTGCTCGGGCGGCAGCCGGTAGGTGCCGCCGGCGGGGTCGTACTCGACGAAGCCGCCCACCGTCATCCCGCCGAGCCACTCCCGTACGTACCGCTCGTCGAGACGGGTGGCCTCGGCGATCTGCGCACTGGTCGACGGCTGCAGCCCGGCCATGACGTCGAAAAGCCCTGTGCGGTGGCCGAGGCTGCACAGGTATCCCAGACAGGAATCGTTGAGCACGTGGAGCATCCGCTCCGCGAACTGCTCCCGCCGCGCGGGGTCCATCGTCTGCTCAGTCGTCATCGCAGTCGCATCCTTGTCAGTTGCACTGGCACACCACGCCCGGGCTCCGCTGTCCATGCTCCGCCGGTTCGGCCACGCTCTCCACTCGGGCGGCGTTCACCTGAATGCCCCGGTCACCTTGATTCCTGTGTCCTCCACCCGTCGCATGGAGTGCGGGACACGGCCCACCCGGGGTTCGCCGCAGGAAGGGCGCCATGTACGTACGCACCACCTACGCGACAGGCGATCCGGCCAAGCTCGACAGCGTGGCCGATGCGCTCAGCACTGAAGCACCCAGGCTGCTGTCGGAGCGGCCCGGCTACCGCGGGATGGGCCTGTTCGTCGACCGTGAGCTCGGCAAGCTGCTGGTGGGCTCGTGGTGGGAGGACGAAGAGAGCCGACGGACCAGTGACGAGGCCCTTCGCGAGCGCCGAGCGGAGTTGATCGCACCGTTCGCCCATTCCGTGGCGACCGACAACTGGGAGGCGGCCGTCGTCAGTCGTCCCGAGGCGCTGGAGCCCGGTGCGTGGTTCCGGCTGGTCCGTCTGGAGTTCGAGCCGCCCGACGCGGACCTGCTGGTGGAGACGTTCCGCGACACCGCGCTGCCCAAGCTCCGGGGCATTCCCGGCTTCGCGGGCGGCTCACTGCTCATCGACCGCGCCAAGGGCCGGGCCACCGTGGGCGCGTTCTACACCGACCGCAACGCGCTGGCGGCATCCCGCAGCGCCGTCGCGGCGGTCCGTGCCGAGGCCACCGCGAAGGCACGCGTGATCACCCGGAGCATCGAGGAATTCGAGGTGGTCCTCACCCAGGTAATCCGCCCGTCCTGACCCGAACCGCGCGTGAATCGAGGAACCGAAATGGCAATTCTGGTGATCAACCATGGCGCCAACTGGACCAAGGATCTCTACCAGGCCACCTTCGACCGGGTAATCCCGGACCGTACGAACCCTCCGGCCGGACTCATCTCCCACGTGGGGGCGCCCGGCGACGGCGGTGGCTGGCAGGTCATCGACGTATGGGAGTCGGAAGAAGCGTTCCGGCGCTTCATGGAGGAGTCGGTCAAACCCGCCGCGCAGGAGCTGGGAGCGCCGCCGTTCGACTCAAAGGTGGTCGAGGTCTACAACTCCCTGATCCCGTAGCGATCAGCAGGGGTAGCGGTCAGCCGGGTGGCCCTGCCGGGCAGGTCGATGAAGGGGCCGATTCCCGGAAGAGTCGGCCCCATCTGACATGTACGTTTGCCAGGCCGCAGGCGTGGTGTTACTTCACCCGCTCACACATTGAAGTGGAATGTCTAGTACAGAGCTCCCACCTGCAGGAACATCGATTTTGAGGGGGCCATCCCAGCACCATCCCAGCACGGAAGCTCCATCCCAGCACCATGCAGCTCAGACGCCCCTCACGCCCCCTGTGAACGGGCCTGATTCGGGCGACCCGTTTCTCGTTGACCCGCCGCCCTTTCTCGCGGAGCTCGGCGGTCACTCGCGGGGAGCCGTAGGCGCCGCCGGACTCGCCGTGGACCTCGCGGATCTCCTCGGCCAAAACCCGGTCCTTGTGCTGCCGGGCGGCCCGGGCCTCGGCGCCGGCGAGCCACTTGTAGTAGCTGGACCGGTTCACGTCCAGGACTTGGCAGAGCCGCTTCACCTCGTAGGTGTCCCGGTGGTCGTCAACGAACTGGAAGCGGCTCATCACCAGTTCGTCTCCCCGGCGAAATACTTGGCCGCCTTGCGGAGGATGTCCCGCTCGGTGGCGAGCTTGCGCTCACTCGCCTCGAGTTCCGCCACCCGAGCCTCCAGCTGCCGGACCCGCTCGTCCGGATCAGCGGACAACATCGCCACCCCCGGTCGGGCGGCCGGTTTCGCAGCCGCAGTGGTGACGCCACGGCGCTCACGGTCCCGCAGCACCCATTCACGCAGCGTCGCCCGGTTGACCCCCAGGTCAACGGCGATGCTCTTGTAGGTCGCCCTGGGTGTGGACTCGTACAGAGCCACCGCATCGGTCTTGAACTCGACCGAGTAATCCTTCATCGCCATCGGCGGTCTTCTCGCTTCCTCCGGATCAAGCAGATCCAGTATCAGCGTGTCCACCACTCAGGGGGAGGCCCCCCGGTCATCACCGACGACATGCTGCACACCGTGCTTCGCCGGAGGGCGATGGGCGAGTCCGTCGAGCAGATCCAGCCGGACCTGATCATCCCCACAGGCAAGCGCAAGGGACAGAACCCCTTCGTCGCCAGCATCTACCGGGCCCTCGCCGAACACGCCAAGCGCGAGGCGTACCCGGCGGCTGTCGCCCAGGCGCACGCCGACTTCGCCGCCCTGACCGGCGGCGAAGTGCCCGAGCCCGGCACCGAGGACAAGGCCCTGACGACACGCTGACGCACGCCGACGACCCCTGATGTCGGGCGGGAATCAGGGGCCGTCACCACACGAGTTCCGGCAAGAAGCCGGAAGGGGTGCACGTGTCGCTTGTCCAACGCGCCCACGGGCGGGAAGGTCACGCCGCCGGGGGCGAGAGTCGGTGAACGCCGTGGCAGTTGGGATCCTGGGCTATCTGGCGTTATCGGATGGGGCGGCGGCCGGAGCGCCGGGACCAGCGCACCGCGATGAAGGCCACAGCGGCCACGAGGACCACGATGCCGATGATCAGCAGGTAGCCCAGCCCCTCCACCGCCACGCCGACGATTCCCAGCACGACGGCGACCAGAACGAGAAACAGGAACGGAGCCATGACACGAACACCTCCTTCGGGATGAGCGCGGGGCGGTCAGCGGCGCGCGAGTTGCCTCTCGCCGCCCGCGCCCGGCTGGTAGGTCAGGTCGTAGTACTGGAAGATCGCTTCCTCTGCCTCGGCGGGCAGGATATCGTCCATGCCGACCGTGGGCGACTTCTTCACCAGCGCCTTGTCGTAGGAGACCTTGACGTAGTCCGGTCCCAGGATCGCCTCGTCGAGGGGCACGAAAGCCAGCTGGTGACGGGTGGGAAGTCCGATACGGACCGTGGCCATGGCAGGTTCGTCGGTGGTGGTGTCCACGTAGATGGCTTCGAGCACGCCGATCTTGCGGCCCTTGGGGTCGACGACGCTGTGGTTGCGCCACTCACGGATATCGGCTGCATGGATCATGGTCTGTCCGTCTCACTCTGCTCTGTCGTCTGGTTCGGTCAGCACAGCCTCGTCGCCCTCGCCCTCGCCCTCGCCGGCGCGGGCAGGCTTCAGCCCTATCAGCATGGCCCCTGGGAACGGATCGCGGTGATTGCTTCGGCGAGCTGGTCACGGCAGCCTGCCCACACCCTCTGGCCCCGCCGCCGCAGCGGCCGGGCTCTCGGCGTCCTGCCTGTTCCGGTCGTTCTCGCTCACCCCGTGAAGGGTGCCCCGAAACCGGTTCCCCCAACGCCCCGTCCGCACGCTGCGCGCCCGGCACCGACCCGTACACCGGCCGCAGACGGGAAGGTGACGCGGCCGGACCCCGGGGGTCAGTGGACCCCGTGGCAGTTCGGATCGGTGCACCCGCCCAGCTCGAAGGAGCGGTCCGCCGCCGGCGCGTCCTGCCACTGCGCCCGCATCGCCTGGAGCCTGGCCACGTCCGAGGAACGTCCGGCAGCTCTGATCGCAGCCGGGCCGCCCACCTGCTACCTTCCCCTGCCGGACCAGGGCCTCGGTCGCAGCCCGGGCCCGGGCCGTCGCCGCCTCATCAACCGGCGGCAGCGGGTCCGGCGGCCCGGGCGGCTCCAGCATCACCACTGACGTCATGGATGACGGCTCGGACCAGCACTGTCGTAACCGCCCTGCTCGCCGACCTCGTCAACACCACGCGATACCTCACCCGCCGGAGGGGCGGCTGAAAAGGCTCCAGTTATGCCGGATCCGTAGCAGTCACCGGGTGTTTGGTGAAGCGATGCCACCAGTGGCGGCGCCGGGGATGCACTGCACGGCCCAACCGGAGGCCGATCAGCAGGTAACCCAGAAGAGCACCTGTGGTGTTGAGCAGAACGTCATCGATGTCGAAGGTACGCCCGATGATAAGGGCGCCTTGAACGAGTTCCACGAGGAGCATCACGAGAGCGGTGACCACCGCCACCCGGACCAGCCCTCGCGTTCGGGGCACCAGCACCGGCAGCAGCACACCGAACGGCACACCCATCACGATATTGCCGCCGAGCTGCTTGACCGTGTCAAGGGACGCGGGCTGGGCGAGATAGGCACGGATGGAGTCACCAGGGCGCAGATTGCTGTGCGTCAACGGCACGGAGGCCGCCGACGGTTCCAGCGTCAGCCGGGCCAGCACCACCGCGAATCCCACCATCGCCGAGAAGGCCAACAGCATGGCCAGTACCCGGCCGAGCACAGACATGGGAGATTTTCCGGAAACCCGGTCTTCGGGTTCCGTCGCGGTCTTATCACGCAGGACCATCCGCGCCATTACAAGCTCCTAGCCACATTGGTTTGCTTGGACGTTCCGATATCCGCGACGTGAAGCGGCAGGCGCTACGCGGGGGTCCGTCCCGGTCCGAAGATGTCGGCGTGCACCGCAGGCAGAGCATGCGGCGTAGCAGCGCGTCGTCAGGCTCCTCAACGACCGGGGCGGGCACTGGTCACCGACGGGCCAGTTGAGTGTGTCACGCTCTCAGCCTTTTCCAACCTCACACGTGCCGATGCGGGTCTTCTGTGGCATGCGGCGTGACGGGATGGGCAGCGGTTGTCAGTGGCACTGGCACTGGCACTGGCTACGGTGCCGGGCGTACGGGTCGTCGCTTTGCCTGCGGGGGTGCCTGGGTGCGAGGGAATGGAGTGGCCGACCGACCGGGACGAAGGCTGGGCAGCTTACGCCCTGTTGGTCACCGACGGCGAAGTTTGGCCAGTTCGGCGTTGAACTGGGCGCCGGTGAGGAGCGCCAGGTTGGACAGCCACAGCCACACCAGGAAGACGATGATCCCGGCGAGCGACCCGTACAGCCGGTTGTAGGTGCCGACGTGCGAGACGTAGAGGGCGAAGCTCGCGGAGGCGACGAGCCACAGGGCCACGGCCAGAGCGTCTCCCACAAGCCTCTGCCGCACCCCGCGTGTCCCGGCCGGGCCCGAGCGGAACAGCACCAGCACCAAGATGGCGACCAGGCACAGCAGGAGCGGCCATTTCAGCGCGTTCCAGGCGGTGCCGGCCATGCTGCCCATGCCCACGAGCCGGCCGACGGTGTGGGCCGCTTCGCCGGTCAGGATGAGCACCAGGGCACTGGAAACCAGAAGCATCAGCAGCACCAGGGCGGTCATCACCAACCGTGGTGCCGTCCTCCACGCCGGGCGCAGGTCCTCGACGCCGTGCATGACGTGCAGGGCTCGGCGGAAGACCCCGAGATAGCTGGAGGCGGACCACAGGGCGCCGATCATGCCGAAGACAGCCAGCGTCCAAGCAGCTGCGTGCTGCTCCGCCATGCCCTGCAACGTGCTCTGCATGACGGGGCGGGACTCGGTCGGCACGACAGCGATCACGTTACTGATCAGGTTGTCGGTGGTCGAGGCGCCGACGATTCCCAACAGTGAGACCGTGACAAGAAGCGTCGGGAAGAGCGCGAGCACCGCGTAGTAGGTGAGGGCGGCGGCGAAGTCGGTCACGTTGTCGTTCCACACCGAGGTGGGGGTCCGGCGCAGCGCGGTACCGATGTGCTGCCAGCCCGGCAGGTCGCGCGCGTACGTCGGGGGCGGCAAGGGCGGTGTGGATGCCTGGCGTGTCTGCAAGTGGTGTGCAGGGGACTCTGTTTTGGAGCGGGGCAGCGGTGCGCGGTCGGCACCGCCCGGCTCGAGCGCAGGCGTTGGCGAGCTGCTCATCAGGCGGGCGCCTCCCCCTCGTGCCGTGGGCCGTCGTCCGGCTCCTGTTGGCAGGCTTCCCCGGCGAGCCGTTCGTACGTCACCCGGGCGGCACGCCCCTCTCACCGATGCGCGATCTGCCTGGAGATACCGGGGTACCCGCATCTGTTCGTGCCGCAGAACTTATCCGCTGCTCCGCCGGACAGCCAACTCCCTCATCTTCCAGGGCTTCAAGATCAACAACTGGCGGCTTTGGCGCTTATCTCGGCGGCACAGACCCCAGAAGGGCTCGACACCGCGGCACGCAAGGGCTTGCACGGCGGCCGGCCGCCCGTCATCACCATCCCAGCACCATCCCAGCACGGGATTCGCGACAAAGTACGAGAGGGCTCAGGATCGCCAACGCTACACAACAGCGCCGGCAACGGGCCAAGGTCTGAGGGGCGTCTCCGCAACATCTGCGGCCTGATCGCGCTCACCAACTCCCGTGCCTCGCCTGCCATCCGCCACTCACAGCGGCCAGGCGGTCAGCAAATCGCCGGGGCCGTAGGCGGCATCGAGCCCCGGACAGTCGACTCCACTGCGCGAGACCGCCACGACTGGAACAAGTTCGTCGGTGAGGGCGGCCCGATGCCGATGGAGAGCTGCCAGGTCGTGCCGGTCGAAGGGCGACTGCTCCAGCCACTTGATGGAGCCGACGAACAGCAGCTCCTTGGCGATGGGCGCGCGGTCCGCCCCAACGATGTCGATCTCGACGTCGTTGGTACGGGTCCAGTAGCCGCCCACTGCGGGGGCCGCGGGGAGCCGGTCGTCGGGCAGTATCCGGGCGAGCGCCTCGCGGACGAGCGGCTCGATCGCCCGGCCGCGCCAGCTGGTCCAGCTCTCCCGGATCCGCGCCAACGCCAGATCGCCCCGCCCTCGCTCGATCTCCTCCATGGACGGGCCGAGCAGGTGCAGCCAAAACCGCAGGTAGGGATCCGTCACCCGGTAGCGGCGATCCTTCGACGGACGCAGCGATACGGGCAGCTCCGCAGCGACCATCCGCTTGTCCGTAAGCAGCTCCAGCGCTCGCTGCAGTGGCGTGGCCCCGATCCCGCCGGCCGCGCGGGCAATGTTGGTGAAGGTCCGCTCGCCACTGCCGATAGCCGCCAGCACCGTACGCGCCTGAGCCTGCGGGGGGAATTCGGCCGCCAGCGAGCGCTCGGCCGACACCAGCAGGGCGGAGACCGGATCACTCAGCGCCTCGCCGAGGAAGTCCCACAGCCGCTCCCCTGGCGGCCACTCCGCACAGATCAGCGGCAGCCCGCCGGTGACCAGCGCGGCATCGAAGGCTTCCGCCGGACCCAGCCCGAGCATCCGCCCTACCTCGGTGGGGTTCAGCGGCCCTAGCACCATCTCCCGGCCGCGCTGGTGGAAGGGTCGTCCGTAACTGTTCAGAGCCTCCATCGTCGACAGATCGGAGCCGATGAGGACCAACAGCACTGGCTTGGTCTCCAATACCCGGCTCCAGGCCCGTTGCAGCATCCCCTCAAAGGCGCCATCGACATCCATCAGGTACGGCACCTCGTCGATGACCAGCACGCTCGCCCGGTCGGCGGGCAGCGCCGCAGCCAGCACATCGAACGCGGCATCCCAGCTCTCCGGCCGCGCGGCGGCCACGAGCCGCGCCAGCGGCAGCGTCGATGCCTGGGCGTCTCGGGCCAGCCGTGCCAGATCATCCCTGGGGGACGCACCGGTCGCCGCGTAGAACAAGAACGGGGCGCCGGAGCGCTCCGCAAACCGCTCGACCAGTCGCGACTTGCCCACCCGGCGCCGCCCACGCAACATCACGCACCGACCGGGCCGCTCCCCGCCAACCCCTGCCGCCACCTTCTGCAGCTCTCGCTCCAACGTCGCCAGCTCCTGCCGTCGGCCTACGAAATCCACCACGGCCTGCCAACCTCCACTCACAGCACTAACGACAATGTTAGTAACATAGATGTTAGTAGAGCATTTGCGCAGGCGGTAGGAACACTCGTGACCGTGGGCGACAGAACGAACTCTTACCGTCGCGGCGCACGGCTATCCGACCGAGTCGGAGAAAAGCAGGAAGAGGCCAGACCCTAAGATCTGGCCCCTGACCTGGGGTTTCTTACTCTGACCAGCGCCTTCGACCGGTCAAGGAATCAGGCACTACACGTTGAAACGGAATCTTCAGCACAGCGCTCCGACCTGCGAAAACAGGGGTTTGAGAGATCTTATCCAGCACCAATCCAGCACCGTCGGGGATCATCCAGCGCATCAGGCCGCGAGAAAGGACCAGGACCGACCGACGCCGCGACGTTGCGTACACATGGGGCACTCGGTACGCTTGTGCGCATGACGCAGCCCTTGCCAATAGAGTCCATCCGCGATGTGCGCGCACACCTGGCTGAGGTCGTGGAGCGGGCCGACCGGGACGACGTACCCACCGTGATCACACGCCGAGGCAAGGAAGTCGCCGCGGTCGTGTCCATCGAGGTGCTTCGGAAGTACCAGGAGTGGGAAGAGCGCGAGATCAACCGGATCATCGACGAGCGCATGGCGAATCCGACAGCCGGCATCCCGATTGAGGACATCATGAGGGAGACGCTGGCACGCAGTGAGTGAGTACCGCACCGTCTTCCGACCCGAAGCTCAGACAGAGCTACGCAAGATCCCCCGCGACATGGCGCTCCGCATCCTGGCCAAGCTGACCGAGCTGGAAAGCGACCCACTCGGCTTCAACACCACCGCACTCGTGTCCCAGCCCGAGCGCCGCCGCCTACGAGTGGGTGACTACCGCGTCGTCTACACAATCGACAACGGAGAGCTGGTGGTGTGGGTCGTGCACGTCGGGCATCGCTCCACCGTTTACGACACCTGAACCTGCGCCAGGAACACGTGTTGTCAGTGGTGGCTGCTTTCATGGCGCCATGAGCACAGTGCACGAGATAGCCGCCCTCCTCCCCGAGCCCGCCAAACTCCGCGCCCACCTGCGTGCGCTGGCCATTCTGGACGCCACGATCGGCGGCGATTCGCAGTTCTGCCGCTACGCCTTCGACACATCCCGGGGTCCCGGCGAAGAGACGGCCTTGATGGAGAACGGCTCGGGGGACGATTTCTCCGTCCACTTCACCCCGGCCGGCGTGCTCATACGCGGGTTCGACCACGAGTCGGAGATGAGCCCGTACGGGACGGACGACGAGCAGGTCTGGCCCGGTGTCATCGACGAAGTGCCCGCCGCGTTGAGCTCGCTTCTGGACGAACCCGCCTGCCGTGACAAGGGCGTCGACGTCCCTCGCGTCACCGCCTGCCTGTGGCGGGCGACCGGCAACAGGGCCTGGCGCACCGGCTCAGCCATCGCCTTCCCGCCCGGCAGCGATGACCCGGACGGCTCCGGCTTCCTCTTCCGCCTCCTCGCCGACCGCTCCGCCGAGGCTGTCCAGGCCCAATTCGAGGACTATTACGAGCGCCCAGTCCCCCTCGACGCCGTCCGCCACGTCCTCGCCGGACATCCCCTCACCCCTGCGATCACCGCAGCCCTCAACCCGGCCGCCCTCTCGCACGACGCACTGCTCCGCAGGATCGCCGCGCACCCCGAGGCCGCTTCCTACCTGGCCTGCGACGGAGAGTTCGACCTCGTCCGCACCGACCCGATCGAGTCGATCGCCCTGCCCAACGGCCTCCTGGTGGAGCCCGTCGCCGGCTGCAACGCGGGCGGCACCCACTACCTATGCGGCCCGGCCGTCCCCGGCAGCCCTCGGCCCGTCCTCTACACCGACTCCGAGGGTCGAGCCTCCCTGATCGCCGAATCCCTCGCCGAGGCCCTGACCCTCACCATCGTCCTCCCGTCCTGGCACGACGCCCTGGCCGGCTTCCGCGCCCCGGCCCTCAACTCCGACTACCTCGACGACCACCCGGACCACCCCGCGGTCCGCGATCGCCTCCTCACCGCCCTTGGGCTCCCACCGGCCACCGAACGGGAAGTCCTCGGCCGCCTCCTTGCCACCGCCGCCCGCACCGTCCCCGACGACTTCCTCCCGTACGTTCCCGATGAGGAGGACTCCGCCTTCCAGCCGATGCTCGAACTGCCTGCCGACTAAGACCCCCGAGGATCTTGCAGAGAAGACGCGGTGCTGTACGTGCTCCGTTTCGCCGGTCCCGGTGCGCAGGCTGGCAACTCACAGGCAAACTGACGAGCCATCCCGTCGGCCGTCGACGTCCCATCTCGGCGACAACTTCAAGTCCATGCCCAGGTGACGACACATCAGAGAATCCAGCACCTATCCAGCACGGGAACGGGTAAGGGGCCGACTCCCGAAAGAGTCGACCCCTTACCACCTGTGAACTTGACGATTCACCTAGCTCAAAGTAACGAACTGATCACACATTGAAGCGGAACTCCACCACATCGCCGTCCTGCATGACGTATTCCTTGCCCTCCATGCGGGCCTTGCCCTTCGCGCGGGCCTCGGCTACCGAGCCGGTCTCGACCAGGTCGGCGAAGGAGATGACCTCGGCCTTGATGAAGCCCTTCTGGAAGTCGGTGTGGATCACACCGGCCGCCTCGGGGGCCGTCGCGCCCTTCTTGATGGTCCAGGCGCGGGTCTCCTTGGGGCCTGCCGTCAGGTAGGTCTGGAGGCCCAGGGTGTCGAAGCCGACGCGGCCGAGGGTGGCGAGGCCGGGCTCTTCCTGGCCCATGGACTGGAGCAGTTCCAGGGCCTCGTCGTCGTCGAGCTCGATCAGCTCGGACTCGATCTTCGCGTTGAGGAAGATCGCCTCGGCGGGGGCGACGAGCGCGCGCTGCTCGTTCTTGAAGTCCTCGTCCACCAGCTCGTCCTCGTCGACGTTGAAGACGTAGAGGAAGGGCTTGGTGGTGAGGAGGTGGAGCTCGTGGAGGAGGCGGCCCTTTTCCGTGCCTGCGGTGATGCCTGCCGCGAAGAGCGTGGTGCCCGCTTCGAGGATCTTCTGGGCTTCCTCCACCGCTGCCAGGACCGCGACCTTCTCCTTCTGGAGGCGGGACTCCTTCGTCAGGCGCGGGACCGCCTTCTCGACCGACTGGAGGTCGGCCAGGATCAGCTCGGTGTTGATCGTCTCGATGTCGTCCTTCGGCGAGACCTTGCCGTCGACGTGTACGACGTTCTCGTCCTTGAAGGCACGGATGACCTGGCAGATCGCGTCGGACTCGCGGATGTTCGCCAGGAACTTGTTGCCCAGGCCCTCACCCTCCGATGCACCCCGGACGATGCCGGCGATGTCGACGAAGTCCACCGTCGCGGGGAGGATCTTCTGGGAGTTGAAGATCTTGGCGAGCGTGGCCAGGCGCGGGTCGGGGACGCCGACGACGCCGACGTTCGGCTCGATCGTGGCGAACGGGTAGTTGGCCGCCAGCACGTCGTTCTTGGTCAGGGCGTTGAACAGGGTCGACTTGCCGACATTCGGCAGGCCGACGATTCCGATCGTGAGCGACACGTTGGCGACTTCCTGAAGTGAGGACTGGCCCGGGAGTGGACCGATCCCCCAGTTTACGGGCGGGCGGCGGGAGGCCGACGACGGGAGCTGCGGGAGCCTTCAGGGGGCTTCGATCGGCCACGTTGCGTCGAACGCAGGGCCAAGGTCGGCCAAAGGGCGTGTCCTGCGCCTGATTCATCCCTCCCTGCGACCTACGTTGTCCAGGTGGAGCAACACAGGGCACGTCCCCCTCGTCCCCAGCAGCAGTCGCAGACCCCCCTGCTCCCCTCGGGCCGGTCCGCCGACGCCGCCGCCGTCTACCGGGTGGCGGCGAGACCGGCACGTCCCGTGCCGCCCGTCGTGCTGGCCCTGCGACGGCTGCCCAACCCCCGGCTCACCGGGCTCGGCAGCGGGCTGTTCGCCGCCGCCGTGATGCTGGTGCTCGGCGGTCTCGACCGGCTGCTGTTCGGCGGTTCGCCGATCGTGTACGGGCTGCTGTTCCTGCCGGTCAGCGCCCTGACCGCGCTGTGGGTGCGACCCGCCGACCTGGTCACCGCGCCGATCGCCGTACCCATCGCCTTCGCCGTCGGCCTGGTGCCGATCGCCGGGGGCGCGAGCGGGTTCGGCAGCCGGATCATGGCCGTGGTCACGGCGCTCGCCGTACACGCGGGCTGGCTGTACGGCGGCACGCTCGTCGCCGGGGTCATCGCGACCGTACGCAAGGTGCGGCTGATGACCCGGCGGCGGGCGATCCAGGCCGCCGCCGCCCAGCGCGGCGCCGCCAGGCGGCCGAGCCCCGACCCTGTGGAGTAGCTGTGAGCTAGGAAGCCGCGCCTGCCGCCATCGCGGCGCCCACGATCCCCGCGTTGTTCTGTAGCTGCGCGGGGACGATCTCCGCACGGATGCCCTCGACCAGCGGGAGAAACTTCGCGGCCTTGCGGCTCACCCCGCCGCCGATGATGAAGAGCTCCGGCGAGAACAGCATCTCCAGGTGCGCCAGGTACTTCTGAACCCGGTGCGCCCACTGCTCCCAGCTCAGGTCCTCGTCCTCCTTGGCCTTCGTGGACGCGTGCTTCTCCGCGTCCTGGCCGTTCAGCTCCAGATGACCCAGCTCGGTGTTGGGCACCAGGATGCCGTCACGGAAGAGTGCGCTGCCGATGCCCGTACCGAACGTGAGCAGGAAGACCGTGCCCTTGCGGCCCGCGCCCGCGCCGAACGTCATCTCGGCGACGCCGGCCGCGTCGGCGTCGTTGAGGACGGTGACCGGCAGGCCCAGGCGGTCACTGAGCAGGGCCCGCGCGTCGACGTCGATCCAGCCCTTGTCGACGTTCGCGGCGGTACGGGTGATGCCGCCCGTGACCACTCCGGGGAAGGTGACGCCGACCGGGCCGCTCCAGCCGAAATGGCTGACGACCTCATGGACGCACCCCGCCACGCCGGACGGCGTGGCAGGGTGCGGGGTCAGTACCTTGTGCCGCGGCTGCGCCAGGTCGCCGCGCTCCAGGTCTACGGGAGCGCCCTTGATGCCGGATCCGCCGATGTCCACTCCGAACACGTTCATGGACTCAACGTTACGGTGTGGCACTGACAGTGTCGCTGAAAGTCACTTTCCGGAGAGGCGGGCCGCTTCGGCTCGCAGGTCGCGGCGCAGCTCCTTGGGCAGCGAGAAGGTGATCGACTCGTCGGCGGTCTTCACCGTCTCGACGTCGCCGTAACCGCGCTCGGCCAGCCATTCCAGTACGCCGTCGACCAGGACGTCGGGCACCGAGGCGCCAGAGGTCAGACCGACCGTCGTGACGCCTTCCAGCCACGCCTCGTCGATCTCGTCGGCGAAGTCCACCAGGTGCGCGGCGGGGGCGCCGGCGTCCAGGGCGACCTCGACCATGCGGATGGAGTTCGAGGAGTTCTTGGAGCCCACGACGATGACGAGCTGCGCGTCCTCGGCCAGCTTCTTCACCGCGATCTGACGGTTCTGCGTGGCGTAGCAGATGTCGTCACTGGGAGGCGAGAGCAGGTTCGGGAACTTCTCCTTCAGGGCGTCGACGGTCTCCATCGTCTCGTCCACGGAGAGCGTCGTCTGGGAGAGCCAGACGACCTTCGACTCGTCGCGTACGGAGACGTTGGCGACGTCCTCGGGGCCGTCGACCAGGGTGATGTGGTCGGGGGCCTCGCCGGAGGTGCCGATGACTTCCTCGTGGCCCTCGTGGCCGATCAGGAGGATGTCGTAGTCCTCCTTGGCGAAGCGGACCGCTTCCTTGTGGACCTTGGTGACCAGCGGGCAGGTCGCGTCGATCGTCGCGAGCTTCCGCTCGGCGGCCTCCTCGTGCACGGCCGGCGCGACGCCGTGCGCGGAGAACATGACGATCGAGCCCTCGGGGACCTCCGCCGTCACGTCCACGAAGATCGCACCCTTCTTCTCCAGGGTCTGCACGACGTACTTGTTGTGGACGATCTCGTGCCGGACGTAGATCGGCGCCCCGTACTGCTCCAGAGCCTTCTCCACGGCGATCACGGCACGGTCCACGCCCGCGCAGTAGCCACGGGGAGCGGCGAGAAGGACACGACGGGCGGCGGTAGCAGTCATGTCCACCATCGTAAGGCCGCGCCACGCAGGCCAGGGGACGCCGCTGAACCGCCTCGGTGATCAAGACTGGACGCCTGGTTCCACGTACGGAGGCGCGATGACCGTGACCGTGAGGGCGACCGCGGGGCTGCGGCGGAGTCTTGGATTCCGCGATCTCGTCGTCTACGGGCTGCTTTTCATCGCCCCCATGGCGCCCGTCGGCGTCTTCGGGACGCTCGACGCCAAGTCGCACGGGGCGGTGGCCCTCGTCTATCTCGTCGCGACGGTCGCGATGGCGTTCACCGCATTCAGTTACGCCCAAATGGTGCGGGTGGTCCCCCAGGCGGGCTCGGTCTTCGCGTACGCCCGCAAGGCGCTCGGCGAGGGCCCCGGGTTCATCGCCGGGTGGATGGCGATGCTCGACTACGTGCTCATTCCGGCGGTCGCGTATCTCTTCTCCGGAATCGCGATGCACGCGCTCGTGCCGGCCGTTTCGCAGTGGGTGTGGACGGCGCTCGCGGTGGTGGTGACCACGGGGCTGAACATGTGGGGCGTACGGGCCGCCGCGCGCGTGGGCTTCGCGGTGCTCGCCATGGAGATCGTGGTGCTGGGGGTCTTCGTGGTGGCCGCCGTCGTGGTGCTCACGCAGGACGGGGCGCGGCGCGGCTGGCTGTCGCCGCTGACCGGCGACGGCTCCATGGGCGGCTTCTCGCTCGCGGCGGTCCTGGGCGCGGTGTCGGTGGCGGTGCTGTCGTATCTGGGGTTCGACGCGATCGCGTCGTTCGCGGAGGAGGTGACGGGCGGGTCGGCGAAGGTGGCGCGGGCGGTGCTGTTCTGCCTGGGGCTCGCGGGCGCGCTGTTCGTGACGCAGACGTATCTCGCGGCGCTGCTCCAGCCGGTGTCGGCGGCGGAGCTCGCCGCGGATCCGGGGAAGCAGGGGACCGCGTTCTACGACGCGCTCGATGCGTCGATCGCGACCTGGCTGGGAGACCTGGTGGCGGTGAGCAAGGCGGTCGGGGCGGCCTTCGCGGCGCTGGCGGGGCAGGCGGCGGCCGGGCGGCTGCTGTTCGCGATGGCCAGGGAGGGGCGGCTGCCGCGCGTACTGGCGAAGGTGGATGCCGCTTCCGGCGTACCGAGGATCGCGCTGGGGGTCGCGGCCGTGGTGACGCTGGTGGCGGCGGTGTGGGCGTCCCGGCGCGACGACGGCCTGGACCATCTGGTGTCGGTGGTCGACATCGGGGCGCTGACGGCGTTCGTGCTGCTGCACGCGTCGGTGGTGGGCTGGTTCGCCGTACGGAGGATGGAAGGGCCGCCGGTGTGGTGGCGGCACGTGCTGCTGCCGGTGCTGGGTGCGGCGGTGGCGGTGGCGGTGATCGCGGAGGCGTCGGGCGCGGCGCAGGTGGTGGGCGCGCTGTGGCTGGCGGTGGGGCTGGTGGTGGTGGCCGTGCAACGGGGGCGTCGGACCGGCATGGGTGTCAGTGGCGGCGGCTAGCCTTCGTACATGGCTCTGAATACGTCCGCCGACGCCCCGCTGCCGGTCGGTCAGGTCTCGCGCCTCATCGGCGGGTGGATCGACCGGCTCGGCGCGGTGTGGGTCGAGGGTCAGATCACGCAGATCTCGCGCAGGCCGGGCGCCGGGGTCGTCTTTCTGACGCTGCGCGACCCCTCGCACGACATCTCGGTGGGCGTGACGTGCTTCAGGCAGGTCTTCGACCCGATCGCGGACGTGGTGGCGGAGGGCGCGCGGGTCGTGGTGCACGCGAAGCCCGAGTGGTACGCGCCGCGCGGGCAGCTTTCGCTGCGCGCGACGGCGATAAAGCCGGTCGGGATCGGGGAGCTGCTCGCGCGGCTGGAGCACCTGAAGAAGGCCCTGGCGGGCGAGGGGCTCTTCGCGCTGGACCGCAAGCGGCCCCTGCCGTTCCTGCCGCAGTGCATCGGGCTGGTCACGGGCCGGGCGTCGGCGGCCGAGCGCGACGTCCTGGAGAACGCACGCCGGCGCTGGCCCGCCGTCCGCTTCGAAGTGCGGAACGTGGCGGTGCAGGGGGTGAGCGCGGTCGCGCAGGTCGTCCAGGCCGTCAAGGAGCTGGACGAGCTGCCGGACGTCGACGTGATCATCGTGGCGCGCGGCGGGGGCAGCGTCGAGGATCTGCTGCCGTTCTCGGACGAGCAGCTCGTACGGACCGTGTTCGGGTGCCGTACGCCGGTGGTGTCGGCCATCGGGCACGAGCCGGACTCGCCGCTGCTGGACCTGGTGGCCGACGTCCGGGCTTCGACGCCGACCGACGCGGCGAAGAAGGTCGTGCCGGACGTGGGCGAGGAGCTGAACCGCGTCCAGCTGCTGCGTGACCGGGCGCTGCGGACCGTACGCGGACTGATGGACCGCGAGGAGCGGGGGCTGGCGCACGCGCTGGCCCGGCCGGTGATGGAGCGGCCGCACCGGATGGTGGAGGACCGCGAGGCGGAGGTCGAGGCGCTGGTGGCGCGCAGCCGGCGCACGCTGGGGCATCTGCTGGACCGCGCCGACTCGGAGCTGTCGCACACCCGTGCGCGGGTGGTGGCGCTGTCGCCGGCGGCGACGCTGGAGCGGGGGTACGCGGTGCTTCAGCGGGCGGACGGCGCGGTGGTCCGCTCCCCGGACGAGGTCACGGCGGGCGACGAGCTGCGGGCGCGGGTGGCCGAGGGCGAGTTCACAGTGCGGGTCGCGGAGTGACCTCGTACGCACACATAGGGTGGATCACATGGCACAGACGGACGAAGCGGCGACGCCCCTCGGGTACGAGCAGGCCCGGGACGAGCTGATCGACGTCGTACGACGCCTGGAAGCGGGCGGTACGACGCTGGAGGAGTCGCTGGCGCTGTGGGAGCGCGGCGAGGAGCTGGCGAAGGTCTGCCGGCGGTGGCTGGAGGGGGCCAGGGCGCGCCTGGACGCCTCGCTCGCCGACGAGAGCTGAGGGCGGGGGCAAGCAAAGTTCCGCTGTGAAGTGGACCACTGCGGCGCCGTTTTAGTTGAAAGTTAACACACCTTGGCTTACGGTGAGATCACAGCCTGACCCGCTTGACCCCCCTTGCACGTCCGGAAGGTAAGCCGCATGTCTCTCGTTCTTGACCCCGCCGCCCAGGACCTCCTCTTCCGTGAGGCCCGCACCGCGAACACCTTCACCGACGAGCCGGTGACCGAGGAGCAGGTCCAGGCGATCTACGACCTGGTCAAGTTCGGCCCGACCGCGTTCAACCAGTCGCCGCTGCGTGTCGTCCTGGTCCGCTCCGCCGAGGCTCGTGAGCGCCTCGTGCCCCTCATGGCCGAGGGCAACCAGCCGAAGACCGCCTCCGCCCCGCTGGTCGCGATCCTCGCCGCCGACAACGAGTTCCACGAGGAGCTCCCGGCGCTGCTTCCGCACTTCCCGCAGGCCAAGGACATGTTCTTCTCCGAGCGCCCGGCCCGCGAGTCGGCCGCCGGTCTCAACGCCGCCCTCCAGGCCGCGTACTTCATCGTCGGCGTCCGCGCCGCCGGCCTGGCCGCGGGCCCGATGACCGGCTTCGACTTCGCCGCCGTCCAGAAGGAGTTCCTGGACGACGACCACACTCCGCTGATGATCGTCAACATCGGCAAGCCGGGCGACGACGCGTGGTTCCCGCGCTCCCCGCGCCTGACCTACGACGAGGTCATCACCACCGTCTGATCACGGGGCGCGCAAGACACGACAGAGACGACTGACACGGCGAAGCCGCCGCACCGCGAGGGGTGCGGCGGCTTCTCCGTGTCAGTCGCGCTTCAGGACTTCTTCGCTTCCAGCGCCCCGGCCATCTCCGCCAGCCGCTCCTGCGACGCCGTGCCCGTGACCACCGTCGTCGCACCCTTTTCCTCGCGCACCAGCGCGTCGTACTTCGGGCCCTCCCAGCGCTGCCAGGTCTCGCCGCCGACCAGCACCGTCTTCTCGGTCTTCGCCGCCCGCTGGCTGACCTTGTGGACGAACTTCTCCGCGGGCCCGTTCGACTGCTCGACCGCGACGTACTGCCGCTCCGGGTCGAGGAAGCCCAGATGCCAGGCGTTGCCGTCCTGCCGGTCGTACGTGACCGACGTCGGCTTCCAGGTCTCGGGGAGCCCCACCGGGGCCGCCACAGGGTAGGGCGCCGCCCGTCGCGCCGTGATGAGCTCGACCCGGTAGTCGACCGGCTTGATGGGGTCCACCGAGTCGTCATGCGGGATGAACATGTAAACGCTCGCGGCGACGGCACCGATCGCCGCCATCGACAGCATCATGCTCCGGACCGTCTGCTTGCCTGTGCCTTTCATACCTGCCACGCCCCCCATGGTCCCCCATGGCCTGCCACCGCCCGCGCGAGGGGCATCTCATCCCGATATGCCGCTCATAAGTGCCCCGCCCTGCTCATTTTGTCGACGTACCGATAGAGTCGGCAGCACCCTCTTTACTCCGGCCGTCGCCGTACAGAAAGGTGCGCTCCGATGACCGAGCACCATCTTCCGTCTCAGCTCGAGGTCTCGCCCGAGGCCCCCGACCGCAACCTGGCCCTGGAACTCGTCCGGGTCACCGAGGCCGCTGCCATGGCCGCCGGGCGGTGGGTCGGCCGCGGTGACAAGATCGGCGCGGACGGCGCAGCGGTGAAGGCCATGCGGACCCTGGTCTCGACCGTCTCGATGAACGGCATTGTCGTCATCGGTGAAGGCGAGAAGGACGAAGCCCCGATGCTCTTCAACGGGGAACGTGTCGGCGACGGCACCGGCGCCGAGGTCGACATCGCGGTCGACCCGATCGACGGCACCACGCTCAACGCCAAGGGCATGCCGAACGCCATCGCCGTGCTCGCCGCCGCCGACCGCGGCACCATGTTCGACCCGTCCGCGGTCTTCTACATGGAGAAGCTGGTCACCGGTCCGGAGGCCGCCGACTTCGTCGACATCAACGCCCCCGTCTCGGTCAACATCCGCCGGGTCGCGAAGGCCAAGAACTCGACCCCCGAAGACGTCACCGTGATGATCCTCGACCGCCCCCGTCACGAGGGCATCGTCAAGGAGATCCGCGAGACGGGCGCCCGGATCAAGTTCATCTCGGACGGCGACGTCGCCGGCTCGGTCATGGCGGTGCGCGAAGGCACGGGCGTCGACATGCTCATGGGCATCGGCGGTACGCCCGAGGGCATCATCTCGGCCTGCGCGATCAAGTGCCTCGGCGGCACCATCCAGGGCAAGCTCTGGCCCAAGGACGAGGCCGAGCGCCAGCGCGCCCTCGACGCGGGTCACGACCTCGACCGCGTACTGCACACGAACGACCTGGTCAGCGGCGACAACGTGTTCTTCGTCGCCACCGGCATCACGGACGGCGAGCTGCTGCGCGGCGTCCGCTACCGCTCGGAGACCGCCACCACGCAGTCCCTGGTGATGCGCTCGAAGTCGGGCACGATCCGCCAGATCGACTCGACGCACCGCCTCTCGAAGCTGCGCGCGTACAGCGCCATCGACTTCGACCGCGCGAAGTAGTACCCGGCAGGAGAAGTACGAGAAAGGGGCGCCCCGGCTCTACGGCCGGGGCGCCCCTTTTTCTCATGTCCTGATCAGCCGGTCAGCCCGCGGCGGCGATCCTGCCCGCCTGAGCCGCCTGGCTCAGCTCCATCTCGCGCCGCCTTCGCCTGGCCAGCACCACCCGGCGCTCGGCCGCGGTCAGGCCGCCCCAGACGCCGTACGGCTCGGGCTGGAGCAGCGCGTGCTCCCGGCACTCGACCATCACGGGGCAGCGCGCGCAGACCCGCTTCGCGGCTTCTTCCCGGGCCAGCCTCGCGGCCGTCGGCTCCTTCGACGGGGCAAAGAACAGCCCGGCTTCGTCCCGGCGGCACACCGCCTCCGTGTGCCATGGGCCGGCCTGATCCCGGGCCGGCGCGCGCTGCGACGGAACGGCGGCGACCTGCAGGGACTGTTGCGGCGGATGCAGCACGGTCTACTCCTGACGACGGCTTCGGGAGCGAGCAGCGATGCAGCAGTCCCTACCCGCTGTGCGCGCGCCTATGCACAGGGTTTCGAACCGTCTCAGTACGCGTCAGTGCCCGAGGTGCTTGCGCATGCGACCGCGGAGGTCCGCGACGCGCTTTCCGCGCTTGGGCTTGGCCTCGATGTTGCCGAACACCGAGTACCCGTTGATCACCACGACCGGCGCCTCGGGGTTGGCGGCTTCGAGGGTGTCGACCTCGAAGTTTCCGAAGATCCCGGTGCCACCGCCGCGCAGCGTGATGTTTTCGGGGACGCGCACCTCGACGTTGCCGAGAATCGAGGTCACGTTGATCACGGTCAGTCGCTGGCCGAAAAGCGCCTCGGTGAGGTCGATCTCCACGCTGCCGAAGAGCGCGAAGGCGTTCGTCCTGCCGCCGATCCGCCAGCGGCCCTTACGGGTCGAGCTGCTGAAGACGGCGATCAGGTTCTCCGCCGCGACCGGCACCGAAGGATCGACCGGGTCGTACGCCGCCGAGGCCGGCTCGCGCCGGGCGTCGCCGCCGGGGGCGGGCAAGTCCTGGACCAGGGGCTCCAGTTCGGCGAGGGTCTTGGCGCGGTAGACCGAGTCGACACGGTCGGAGTGCTCCTCGGCGGTCAGCCTGCCCTCCGCCATGGCGTCGCGCAGAATGTCCGCGATCCGGTCGCGGTCCGCGTCGGACGCGCGCAGGGCGGGCTCATGAGGTGCGGGCGCTGAATGATTCTTGTCGAGGTCCACCGACCCAGCGTACCCAAACGCGATAGATCGCGACTAGGCATGATGGTGAAACCGGCCGCCGACAGTAGCGCCTTGCGGCCGGTTCGCCGAGCAGGGCGCCATCGGTGGCCAGTGTCGGCTGTGGGGATGCTTTCGTTCAGTCGGCCGCAGGCCGCCACTGGTCGGCCTCTCGTGCTGCCGCGCGTGCGCCGAGGAACCCGACGGTCAGCGAGACCGCGGCGCACGCCGCGATGCCGGCTGTCAGGATTGTCCAGGACACGGAGCCTTCCTGTACCAGGGCGATGAAGAACACTGAGTGCCATGCGGTCACGGCCCCAGTGACAAGGGTGGCGATGAGCAGGGGGACGGTCAGGGGCCATGAGGTCACGGACCGGAACACACGGCGGTGGCCGGTCAGGACGGAGAGCGGGGCAAGAGCATGGCGGATCCGGACGAACTCGGCCGCCGCGCTCACCGCACCGGCCACGAGAATGAAGAGGATGCCGGTGACGCCGAACAGCTGGATCCAGTTCGGCAGGCGGGAACCCGAGGACCCGAGCCAGTTTCCCCCCAGTGCCTGGACCTGCACCGAAGGATTGGGAAGCGTGTACGCGGCTTGCTTCACCGCGGCGAGCTGCCCCGGTGCGGGGGTCACGACGAGGAGGGACTGTGTGCCGTCCGGCTTCACAGTGATCCGGGGGACTTGTGTGAACCTGAGGTCGCCGTACCAGCGGCGCATCTCTTCCACCTGAACCCTGCTTCCCGCCGCCGACCCCTTGTCGCCGCGACAGGCCACGTGCAGCGTGCGCAGGTCGCGGCAGGATCCTGCGATCGTCACCCACGGATCTCTGGGCGGCCCCGGATCGTGGAAGGTGCGGGTCAGCAGCACCGACCCGGCCGGAAGGGACGACCGGAACCGGTCGGTCTGCGACGCGGTCATGTTGCTGGCGGCCACCTCGATCACCGTGTCCTTGATCCGCTGGTGCGTGGCGACGGCTGCGTGCGAGTGCCCCCCGAGCCTGCTGGTCCACACCTGCATCTGGGCGACGATCCCGATGCCGATCACCATGGCGAGAGCGAGGCGCACGATGACGCCGGGATGCGCGTGCGTCCACCGTCCGCCGATCATGCGGCCCGCATGTCCCCTTCGCTTCCCGCTGTCGGCGAGCCAGGAGCCCAGGTGGCGGGTGAGGAGAGCCACGACGGAGGACAGAAAGGCCCACATCACGACGGTCCCGCAAGTGAATACGGCAAGCTGCGCCCTCTGGGGCACGTACTGGCTTGTCAGGACCAGTGCGACGCCGACACCACAGACGAACAGGCGCCACGCGGGAACACGGGACGTGAAGGAGGCGGGGCGGGTGGACGTGCCGTCCCGGTGAATGCGGTGCGTGCCCACCACGATGCTCAGCACAGCCAGCAGCGATACTGCTGCCGATGCGGCGGCGGTGGGCCATGCGGCCCACACGTCACGGTGGTCGAGGATGTATCCGGTGGGCGAAAGGCGTGTGTCCCGTACGGAGGTAACGGCATACGGGAGGAGCGCGGCGAGGGTTCCCAGCGCGGCGGGGATCGCGGCTTCACCGATGTTGACGATCATCCGGTGCCGCCATGTCCCACCCAGGGCTTGCAGCAGACTGCTGCGCCGGTCACGGGTGCGGGAGCCGACCCGCGCGGCGACCACGGTCAGGGCGAGGGCGGGCAGCCCGGTCAGGGCCCACGAGGCGAGGGCGGGGGAACTCACGGGCCGCTGATCGGCCATCTCTCCTGTCGCGCCGCCGCCGCTTCCGAAGGCGGACACATGCATCCACCTGGGATCGTCCTTCGGTGGTGTGTCCGCCACCCGGACATAGGCGATCCGCTCGGAGGGAGTGACCAGACCGTCGGTGGTGATGGTTCCTGCGAACGTTCCGTACCGGGTCAGGATCCCTTCTCCGCGTCCGGTCCTGAGGAGTTCGGGAGAGAGCAAGACCTGGCCCGGCTCGGGCCAGCGGGTCACACCGGTGGGAACAGGAGCCTCGGGAGTAAGTGGGTGGACGAACACGATAGATACGGGCCTGGTGCCGACGGAGTCGCCTCCCTCCCGGTACAGCAGTGCGGCATCCTTGCTGTCGGTGATCACCGGTCCTCTGGCGTCCGCTCTTGTCTCGCGGCCGTGATAGGTGGCGACGGTGGCCACGGTCGCCAGGGTGACGAAGGCGACGGCGGCTGCGGCGCCGAACAGCCCCCACCAGCGCAGGCGGTCGCCGGGCGTGGAGCGGCCCGCGGCGAGGCCGATCCTGATCAGTTTGCCCGCGGTGCGGATGCTTTCTTTCATCAGACGGCTCCTGCTTCGGCCAGGATCCCGCCTTGGAGCTCGTGGCGGCGGTCGGCCCGACTGGCGACCGTGAGGTCGTGCGTGACCAGCAGCAGTGCGCAGCCCCGGTCACGGGCGGTCGTGAAGAGCAGACGGGCGACTCCCTCTTTGGCGTCGGGGTCGAGGGCGCCGGTGGGCTCGTCGGCGAGGAGGACGTCAGGCTCGGTGATCAGGGCGCGGGCGACGGCAGTCCGCTGGCGCTCGCCGCCGGAGAGCATGCCGGTGGGGGTGGAGCCGGCGGGGACGCCGAGCTCGTCGAGGAGTTCCTCCGCTCGCCGGTAGGCGTCCTGGTGGCGGCCTCCGTCGAGCAGGACCGGCAGGGCGACGTTCTCAACCGGGCTGAGTTCGGGGAGGAGTTCCCCGAACTGGAACACCATGCCCAGAGTCGCCCGCCGTACCTGCGCAAGCTGTGCGGACTTGAGTCCGGTGATCTCCCGGCCCCCGGCGGTGATGGTGCCTGCCTGCGGTTTGATTAGGCCGAGGATGCACATGAGCAGGGTCGACTTGCCGGATCCGCTAGGGCCGGTCACCGCGACCGACTCGCCGGGGGACACTGACAGTTCCACGCTGTCCAGGAGAGTCCGTCCCTCCACCCGGTAGCACAGGCCGCTCACGCGGAGCCCGGACGAATCACTTTGCTTCACAGAATTTGGCCTCTTGTTTGAGAAAAAGGGGACGCCGCACCAGCCCGGGACGGGCTGGTGCGGCAGAAGCAGCTCTGGAGAGCCGGTTTACGAGATGGTCCAGTTCGCCGCGCAGTCGTCCGGCGAGCCGTAGTTCTCGTCGCAGGCCTTGAACTTGTAGATTCTGGACCCGTCACCGGAGTAGGCGGTGGTTCCCGGGCCACTGTGATTCCACAGGGTCCGCTTCGTCTCCGAGCTGTCCACCCGGTAGTACTCGGCCTTCACCGGGTCCCCGTCACGGCTGTTGTCCTTGACGGCTATCTTCCCGCTGTCACTGCTAGCCGGAGACCAGGCATGGGCGCCGCCGCCGTAGGATTCAGCGGCAACCGCCGTGGCCGTGGGCACCGCGAGTGCCATGGTGAGCAGCGTGGCAGCGACGAATTTCATCCTCGTCATTCGTGTGTACTCCTTCAGCTGGTGACGTCTTAGCTAAAGCCCCCTGTGGGACGCGGTGATTAAAGGCACAAGTGAGTTACCTGCAGCAAGAGTTGGCTGCACATCATATCCCCACCGTCCTGGACCAATCCCGGCCCTTGCCTTGTTGCAGCATGCGCAATCCTGCTGCATATGCTGTGCGTTACCCGTGACTGGCCCGCGAAGAGGGAGGCGAATCACAGACTCCATTCCGGATATGCTCGACCGGAAATCGATCTTCGGAACTGGGGCCTCCGCACCGGGTCAGCGAGAACGCGTCGCACACGAGCCGCTTCGCTGAAGAAGCCCCCCAGGTGTACACGGCGGGTGAGGAGCCGACGTGGCGACGGCGGCCGGGTCGGCGCCCCGGGATGCGCGAGGGGCGCAAGGCGGAACCGTGTGCGGGGATCATCGACGCGCAATGGGCGCGGGCTGCCGCGTCGGTGCCGGCGGCCTCACGGGGATACGACGGCGGCAAGAAGGGGCCGGGCAGAAAGAGGCACATCGTGACCGACTGCCTGCCCTGCTCCTGGTTGTCGCAATGACCGCCGCGACGTCCCCGACCGGTATGCCGCCGTCGGTCTGCTGGGGCGCCTGCGGTAGCTGCACCGCGAGATCACCCTGGTCCGGACCGACGGCGTCTACGCCGGCTCCCTCGTTGGCTGGTGCCGCGAGAAACTCGACCTCGCCCTGGCGGTCGTCAAGCGAACCGGGGCCGCCCACCGAAACGTCCGGGGTTGCACCGGCGTATCGCGCACTGGCTCGCTCCGGCAATTACTTCGCGGCACCTCGGGGGGACGTAGGCGCATCCCAACCCACCCCCGAGGCGCCGCGAAGCCGGTCACCAGGGCAGGACGACCCAGGACTTGGTGCCGTAGTGGGGTGGGCGGGCGTCGCCGATGCCCCACTCGCCGCCCCAGTCGTCGACCACGGCCGCGAGCAGCCACAGCGAGCGCCGGCGCCGTTGCTCGCAGAGGGTTACGGCGTCGGGGTCGGCGTGGTGAGGGTGCTGGTCCCAGACGACCAGGCGGAGTGCGTTGTCGCGGTGGCGGAGGGAGAGGTAGAGGTCATCGCCCGTGGTCAACTTTGCTGCTGTGGAGATCAGTTCAGTCGCGGCAAGGGTGGCGAGCGGGCCGTAGCGGTCGAGGCCGTGTGCGTGCAGCGCGGATGTCATCGCGTTACGGGCGATGGCGGCGCTGCGGGGTTCGCAGGGCACGGTGAGGCTGAGTGCGAGCCCGTCGTCCGCGCGGGGACGCAGGTACGGGCCGCCGGGCCTGGGCGCGGCGCTGGCGACGGGACAGAGTGCGGTGCGGAGGTATGGAGGCATCGTTGACTCCCTTGGTGGGGGCGGGTGGCTCACGCGGCGGTACGGGCGATGAGTGGTGGCCTGTCTCCCTGACGCGGGCTGCCCCTCCCAGGGAAGGAGGTTGCGGGCAGGACCGCGCGATGCACTTCTCAACTCACCGGAACGTGAGCGGTGCGTTACTCAATGTAGAGCAGTCGGGGGCACCTGTGTCCATCGAATGAGAGGCAATTGCCTCGAAGGGTGGACCGGCACCACCGTGCGGCGGCAGACTGAACCCGACCATCCGGCCCGAGAAGGGGCAGCATGCCGACGCGACCCACACCCACCGAACGCCAGAAGAGACTGGGTGCCGAACTTCGGAAGATGCGCACTGCCGCCGGTGCAACCACCGAATATGCCGCAGGGCTCCTGGGCCTCGACCGGACCAAGATCTCCAACATGGAGTCCGGTATCCGCCCCATCAGCCCGGAACGCGTACATACGCTTGCCAGCAACTACGAGTGCTCAGACAGGCGTTACGTCGACGCCTTGGCCGAGATGGCCGGCAACCGGGATCGCGGCTGGTGGGACCACTACCGTGGAACGCTCCCACAAGGTCTTCTCGACATCGCAGAACTGGAGTGGAGCGCAGCCCGCCTGCGCACCGCCCAGACCGTGCACATCCCGGGCCTTCTCCACACCGAGGAGTACGCGCGCACCGTCTTCAGCGCCGTGCTTCCGCCGCTGCCCCGGCTCGAAGTCGAACTGCGCGTAGCCCACCGCCTGGAACGCCAGAAGGTCTTCACCCGGGACGTACCGCTCGACTACGTGGGCTACATCCATGAGGCAGCGCTGCGCATGCAGTTCGGCGGCCGCAAGGTCACTCAGGCGCAGCTTGATCACCTCTGCACAGCGTCCGAGCGCGACCACGTGGCGTTGAAGGTCATCCCAGTCGAGCGCGGCGCTTTCCCCGGCGCCGGTCACGCGCTTCTCTACGCGGAGGGGATCGTCCCTCAACTGGACACCGTGCAGCTCGACTCCGCGCACGGACCCGAGTTCATGTACTCCGAGGCACAGCTCAGCAAGTACCGCACCCACCTGGACTGGATGGACAAGGCCGCGCTTCCACCCAAGGAGTCACGGGACTTCATCCACCACATCGCACGCCAACTGTGAAGGACGCCGACATGGCCGAAATTGACTGGGAAGACGCCTTCTGCGGCGAAGGCAACAACTGCTTCCGCATAGGAACCGATAACGAGGGTAACGGCTACATCGCCATCAACGGCGAGGAGGACCGCCACCTCACCGACAGCCACGAGGCCCTGCGCAACATGATCCGCGACATTAAGGCCGGCAAGGCCGACCACCTGTTGTAGGCGACAGTGCGCCCGGTCGGCGACCAACTCCGACCGGGCCGGCCCCGAGGCGCGCTTGTAACACCCGGACCGCTCCGACCAGGACCGTTTCCTGAGCGAATACGTGCCGGGCCCGTCTGGAAAGAGCGGCGCAACCCTGGGAACGTTTGCTGGAGCAGGTCGCCGCGGCGGACGCCGCGAGTGAGGTCGCCCGGGACATCGTGGTGGACTCCACCGTCGTGCGCGCGCAACAGCACGCGGCTGGTGCCCGCCGCACGCGAACCGGAAGATCGACAGGCCAGCCGCCCGCCTGCCCCAGAGGTCGTGCGGCAGACGGCCATCGCCCAACTGAGGCTTACCTCACAGACCCGGCATTCCGCCGGCGTCTTACGCTGGTGGGCGCGCTGCGCCAATGGAGGCCAGTTGCCGTCTGCCGAGTGAGGAATGGCCGTAATGCCAGAGTTTGCGTACTCCGATCTGCTCCCCCTGGGAGAGGACACCACGCCGTATCGCCTGGTGACCGCAGAGGGTGTTTCCACCTTCGAGGCCGACGGCCGTACGTTCCTCAAGGTCGACCCCGAGGCGCTGCGCACCCTTGCCGCCGAGGCGATGCACGACATCTCGCACTACCTGCGGCCGGCGCACCTGGCGCAGCTGCGCCGGATCATCGACGACCCCGAGGCGTCCTCGAACGACAAGTTCGTGGCGCTCGACCTGCTGAAGAACGCGAATATCGCGGCTGCGGGCGTCCTGCCGATGTGCCAGGACACGGGCACGGCGATCGTGATGGGCAAGCGCGGGCAGAACGTCCTGACGGAAGGCCGCGACGAGGAAGCCCTCTCTCACGGCATCTACGACGCGTACACCAAGCTCAACCTGCGCTACTCGCAGATGGCCCCGCTGAACATGTGGGAGGAGAAGAACACCGGCTCGAACCTGCCCGCGCAGATCGAGCTGTACGCGGCCGACGGCGGCGCGTACAAGTTCCTCTTCATGGCAAAGGGCGGCGGCTCCGCCAACAAGTCCTTCCTCTACCAGGAGACGAAGGCGGTGCTCAACGAGGCCTCCATGATGAAGTTCCTGGAGGAGAAGATCCGCTCGCTGGGTACGGCCGCGTGCCCGCCGTACCACCTGGCGATCGTCGTCGGTGGTACGAGCGCCGAGTTCGCGCTCAAGACCGCGAAGTACGCCTCCGCGCACTACCTGGACGAGCTGCCGGCCGAGGGCTCGCCCCTCGGCCACGGCTTCCGGGACAAGGAGCTGGAGGAGAAGGTCTTCGAGCTGACGCAGAAGATCGGGATCGGCGCGCAGTTCGGCGGCAAGTACTTCTGCCACGACGTGCGCGTGGTGCGGCTGCCGCGCCACGGCGCCTCGCTGCCCGTCGCGATCGCCGTGTCCTGCTCGGCGGACCGGCAGGCCGTCGCGAAGATCACGGCTGAGGGCGTCTTCCTGGAGCAGCTGGAGAAGGACCCGGCGCGGTTCCTGCCGGAGACGACTGACGAGCACCTGGATGAAGCCGGGGACGTCGTCAAGATCGACCTGAACCGGCCGATGGACGAGGTGCTGGCCGAGCTCACCAAGTACCCGGTCAAGACCCGGCTCTCGCTGACCGGGCCGCTGGTCGTTGCGCGCGACATCGCGCACGCCAAGATCAAGGAGCGGCTGGACGCGGGCGAGGAGATGCCGCAGTACCTGAAGGACCACCCGGTGTACTACGCCGGTCCGGCAAAGACTCCTGAGGGCTACGCGTCCGGCTCCTTCGGCCCGACCACAGCCGGACGGATGGACTCGTACGTCGAGCAGTTCCAGGCGGCGGGCGGCTCGAAGGTCATGCTCGCCAAGGGCAACCGGTCGAAGCAGGTGACGGACGCGTGCGGTGCGCACGGCGGCTTCTACCTGGGCTCGATCGGTGGTCCGGCGGCGCGTCTCGCGCAGGACTGCATCAAGAAGGTCGAGGTCGTCGAGTACGAGGAACTCGGCATGGAGGCGGTCTGGCGGATCGAGGTGGAGGACTTCCCGGCGTTCATCGTGGTCGACGACAAGGGCAACGACTTCTTCACTGAGCCCGCCCCGGCCCCGACGTTCACCTCGATCCCGGTGCGGGGTCCTGGCCTGGCCTGAGCCCCCGGCCCCCGAGGCGACTGCCCCCGACCGCACATCGCGGTCGGGGGCAGTCGCCGTTTTTCGCCCGCAGCGCGCTCTACTTCTGTAGAGTCCTCTACAGAAGTAGAGTCCGGCAGAGAGGTCAATTCCATGAGCACGCTCGCCGACCGGTTCGTTCCTCACCCCCACTTCGCCTCCGCGCACGAGGCCGTCATACCCGCCCCCGCCGAGGCCGTATGGGCAGCCATCCAGGACTTCGACAGGACCGGCGGATTCAAGAACGTCCGGGCGGTACGGGCGCTGGTCGCCGTCCGCCGGCTCCTCGGCCGGCTCCGCAACCGGGGCGGAACGCACGAAGACATGCCCACCCTGTCCGTCCCGCTCGCCGAGGACCCGCCCCGCGAAGTGGTGCACGGCATCGTGGGTCAGTGGTGGACGATGGGAGGCGCCGCCAACCGTACGGACGTCGTCGGCGCCGAGGCGTTCCTGGCGTTCGCCGAACCGAACCACGCGAAGGCGGTGTTCGTCCTGAAGCTCACGCAATCACCTGACGGCCGGCGCACCAGGGTCGTCACCGAGACGCGCGTCGTCTGCACCGATCCCGAGGCGCGGCGGGCGATGGGACGCTACTGGCTGGTGATCCGTCCGTTCAGCGGCCTCACCCGCAGACTGATGCTCGGGGAGCTGCGGAAGCGGGCGACAGCGTGAGCCGGAGCCCACGGGTGGCGGCCCTGCTGCATGCCGCCGTCTCGGTCATCGCCGCCGAGGGGCTGCGCGGCCTCACGCACCGGGCGGTCGATGCCCGGGCGAACGTGCCGGTGGGCTCGACGAGTTACTACTTCCGCACCCGGGAAAAGCTGCTCGCCGGCGTCGTCTCACTCATCGCCGAGGAGGAACTGGCCGACATCGGGCAGGCGGAAGTCGCCGAGGAGTTCGCGTCCGCCCCGCCCGTCCGGCAGATGGCCGACCGGTTCGCGGGCGTACTGGCCCACTGGCTCGGCCCGCAGCGCGAGCGCACCCGGGCGCGGCTGGAGATCCTGCTGACCGCCGGCCGCCCCGACGACGAGACCGGCGCCGAGCTGCGGCGCGCCCGGGAACGCTTCGTCGAGCAGGCCCGCCTGGTGGCGGCCGGGCTCGGCAGCCCGAACCCCGCGGAAGGCGGGCGGATCGTCGTGGCGTTCGCCGAAGGGCTCACGTACGACGGAGTGGTCCGGCCGGGGCCCGACACCACCGACCGGGCCACCCTGCGGCGGGCGATGGAGACCGTCCTCGCCGCCCTGGCCACGCCGCCGCCGTGCGGGCCCCGGTGAAAGGGCCCGCACCACCGCGCCACGCCGATCCCGTTCCCGTTACGCGAACCGCTGGTTCGCCGCGCCCGTGCAGGGCTGGAGCTTCAGCGGGTCCTTCGCCGCCGCCAGCGTCACGCACAGACCCGTCGCCGCTGCCGGGCGGATCGTCGAGCCGTCGCGTACGAACTGCTGGTTCGCCGCGCCCGAGCAGTTCCACAGGATCAGCCCCGCACCCGCCTGATACTTCGCGCCGGGCACGTCGAGGCACCGGTCGTGACTCAGTGCCGTACGGAGCGACTTCTGGGCGGTGTCGTACCACCAGCCCTGGTTCCGGCCGCCGTGGCAGTCCCAGCCGCCCACCGCCGTCCCGTTAAGGGTCGTCGATCCGGGTACGTCCGCGCACGTCCCCGTCCCCGCGTTCTTCAGCGGCTTGTACGCGTCGTCCCACGCCCCCGCGAACAGCACGGGCTTTCCCGTACTCGCCGGGTCCGCGCAGCTCGCCTCCCTCAGCGAGGAGTTGTAGACCTGGGTGAGGCACGAGGCGAAGGCCGCGTGGCCGCGGATGTTCGGGTGGAAGGACTGGCGGACCGAGTTCTCGTCCGGGGTGCCGGGCTTGGAGAGGTCGATGTACAGGCCGCGCGCCCAGGGATCCTCCATGCACACCTCGTGGCCGTGGAACAGGCGGGAGTTGTCGAGATAGACCGACCCGGTGTTCGCCGCCGCCGTGCGCATCCCGCGCTCGAAGACCGGGACCGCGGTGTTGCGGCCCCAGGCGGCGTCGGAGTCGTACCCCACGCACCCGCCCGGGATCTTGCCGGGGAAGTTCGGATTGTCCTTGAAGTCGGGGCCGATCGGGCTCGGGTAGCCCATCACGACCATCTTGTAGTCGCCGTCGGCGTACCCGGCGCCGCGCATGACCGTCCGCAGATCCCTGACCGTCTGCTCGACCTTGGGCACGAGCGCGTCGACGCGCCCCTGCCAGCCGGGCGCGTACTTCGGCTCGCAGGGCCCCTGGATGGTCAGCCAGCGCGTGACGCAGTCCGTCATGACCGGGCCGAACTGGAGGTCGTCGTTGGCTCCGGCGACCAGCAGGACCATCTTGATCCTGGTGTTGCGGGCCTTGACGGCCAGACTGTCGCTCTGGACCAGTTCGTCGGCGTACTGCTTGTTTCCACCGATCCTGATGTTGCCGGTGTACGCGCCCGAGCAGGAGACGTTGTACGTGACGTCGGCCGGGATGCCGGTCCGGTGAATGGCGGCGTCCGGCGAGCGGTGGCACCAGTTGTCGGGGCCGTTGGTGCCGGGTTCGTACGTGCCGACGCCCTCACCCGAGATCTCGCTGTCGCCCAGCGAGATCAGCCCGCTCTTACGCTGATCCATGGGCCGCTCGGCCGGGTCGCCGTAGAGCTTGGTCGCCTCGGCTGCGCGGATGGCTTCCAGTTCGGCCGGAAGGGGGGTGGATGCGGTGGTGGATGCGGTAGTGGTCGAGTCAGCGGCCGTGGCGGGGGTGGTTGCCGCCAGGCCGCCGCCGATGGCCACCGCCAGTGCGGCGGTGGCCGCGAGCGTGGAGCGAAGTCTGAGCCGTGTGCGCTGCATTGCGCCTCCCCGGTTTGTTGTTACCCCGGGTATTTACTGGCGGGTAGGCGACTTGGGAATACGCAGAACAAGACAAGTGCTCAACTTTTTCCGAGGAGAGGATCGATCATGACGGCTGAGGACCACCGGGACGACTACCGCGTCGAGCACGACTCGATGGGTGAAGTACGTGTTCCGGCCCACGCCAAGTGGCGCGCCCAGACCCAGCGGGCCGTGGAGAACTTCCCCGTCTCCGGGCAGCGCCTGGAGCGCGCCCACATCGAGGCACTGGCCCGCATCAAGGCCGCCGCCGCCCAGGTCAACGCCGAACTCGGCGTGCTCGACAAGGACATCGCGCAGGCGGTCCAGGACGCGGCCGCGGAGGTCGCGGAGGGGCGTTGGGACGAGCACTTCCCCGTCGACGTCTTCCAGACCGGTTCCGGCACGTCCTCCAACATGAACATGAACGAGGTCGTCGCCACGCTCGCCACCGAGCGCCTCGGCAGCCCCGTCCACCCCAACGACCACGTCAATGCCTCCCAGTCGTCCAATGACGTGTTTCCGTCCTCCATCCACATCGCCGCGACCGCCGCCGTGACGGGCGACCTCGTCCCCGCCCTCGACCACCTCGCCGCCGCCCTGGAGCGCAAGTCCGCCGAGTTCGCCGACGTCGTCAAGTCGGGGCGTACGCACCTGATGGACGCCACGCCCGTCACCCTCGGCCAGGAGTTCGGCGGCTACGCCGCCGCCGTCAGGTACGGCGTCGAGCGCCTGCGCGCCTCCCTCCCGCGCCTGGCGGAACTCCCCCTCGGCGGTACGGCGGTGGGCACCGGCATCAACACCCCGCCCGGCTTCTCGGCCGCCGTCATCGCCGAAGTCGCCCGCAGCACCGGACTGCCGCTCACCGAGGCACGCGACCACTTCGAGGCGCAGGGCGCGCGGGACGGACTCGTGGAGACGTCCGGTCAGCTCCGTACGATCGCGGTCTCCCTCACCAAGATCTGCAACGACCTGCGCTGGATGGCGTCGGGACCGCGCACCGGATTGGCCGAGATCAGCCTTCCCGACCTCCAGCCGGGCTCGTCGATCATGCCCGGCAAGGTGAATCCGGTCATTCCCGAGGCCGTGCTGATGGTCGCGGCGCAGGTGATGGGCAACGACGCGACGGTCGCGGTGGCCGGCGCGGCGGGCAACTTCGAGCTCAACGTCATGCTGCCCGTGATGGGCAAGAACCTGCTGGAGTCCGTGCGGCTGCTCGCCAACGCCTCCCGGCTGCTGGCCGACCGTACGGTCGACGGCATCACCGCCCATGTCGAGCGCGCCCGCGAGTACGCGGAGTCGTCGCCGTCCGTCGTCACCCCGCTCAACAAGTACATCGGGTACGAAGAGGCCGCGAAGGTCGTCAAGAAGTCGCTGGCCGAGCGCCGGACCATCCGCGAAGTCGTCCTGGAATCCGGGTACGTCGAGCGGGGCGACCTCACGGTGGAACAGCTCGACGAGGCGTTGGACGTGCTGCGTATGACGCACCCGTGACCTCGGTCGGAGCAACTGGCGGAACCTGCTCCTAAGATCTGCTCATGACAGCTACGGTGAGCGGGGCGGGCGGGGCGCGCTGGGCGCCGGGGGACCACATCCTCTGGCGCTACCGCGGCAATGCCTCCGACCGGATCCACATCTGCCGCCCCGTCACGGTCGTCCGCGACACCGACGAACTGCTCGCGGTGTGGATGGCGCCGGGCACCCCGTGTGTCCGGCCGGTGCTCGCGAACGGTACGCCCGTACACGAAGAGCCACTCGCCACGCGGTATACGGCGCCGCGGACCACCACCACCTCGCGGTGGTGGGGCAACGGCGTGCTGAAGCTGGCGCGGCCGGGCGACCCCTGGTCGGTGTGGCTGTTCTGGGAACGGGGCTGGCAGTTCAAGAACTGGTACGTGAACCTGGAGGAGCCGCGCACCCGCTGGTCGGGCGGCGTCGACTCCGAGGACCACTTCCTCGACATCGCCGTGAGCCCGGACCGCGCCTGGTGCTGGCTGGACGAGGACGAGTTCGAGCAGGCCCGCCGGGTGGGGCTGCTGAGCGCCGCCCAGGCCCGGCAGGTACGGGACGCGGGGCGCGCGGCGGTCCGCCTGATCAACGCGTGGGGCGCTCCGTTCCGGGACGGCTGGGAGAACTGGCGGCCCGATCCGAGGTGGGCGGTGCCCCGATTGCCCGATGACTGGGACCGCACTCCTGTTCACATGGCTCCGTGAGACCCTTGAAACGCCCCCATGGGTCAAACGTAGGATCGCCTTCCGCAACACTGATCGCAATGATCCCGCCCGCAACAAGCGGACCCGGAGTAGAACCTGACCGTATGTCACCACAGGGGGGTGGAGCCGTGCCGGAGAGCAAGTCTGCCGAGTTCAGGGCCCACCGTCCTGTCGAGGCCGCCCGCAGAGCGGGTATATCGCCACACAAAGCGATTGCATCGCACAAGCTCCCCGGACGGACGGAACCCCACGCGTGACGGAGCACCAGTCCACCTCGCACGAAGGCCGGCAGCCCCTGGTTGCCAGGCCGCACGAGCGCACCCGGACGCGGCAGGAGGAGGCGCCCCCAACGGTGCCGAGTCCCGCGCCCGCTCCCTTGCCGGCCAACGGCGGCGGAGTCCCGGAACAGGCCGGGGAGGCCAGGAGTGAGGGGGACCGGCTGCGGTTCGTGGGCGCGGCGACGCGGCGGATCGCGCGGGGCATCGATCTCGACGAGATCGTGCTCGGCCTGTGCCGGGCGTCCGTGCCGACCTTCACCGACGCGATCCTCGTCTACCTGCGCGACCCTCTGCCGGTCGGCGACGAGCGTCCCGCCGTGCCGTTCGTGCTGCGTCTGCGCCGCACGGACCGGCTGCGTTTAGCCGATGACGGAGCGGAGGAGATCGACCTCCAGGCCGAGCCGCTGCCCGCCCACCAGCTGTGCGAGGTGCGCAGCGGGGGCGCCCTCGCCGAGGTCCTCAGGGGCGTACGCCCGGTGTTCGGCGACTCCGCGTCGGCGCGGGCGGCCCTGCCCGAGCTGCTCGGCGACTCCATGGGCCTGCCCGCCGGGCGACGCGCGATCCTCGCACCGCTGCGCGGCCGGCGCCGCGTGATCGGCGCCGCGGTGTTCCTGCGCCGCCCCGAGCGGCCGGCCTTCGAGGCGAACGACCTGCTGGTCGCGGCCCAGTTGGCGACTCACACCGCGCTCGGCATCGACAAGGCCGTGCTGTACGGGCGCGAGGCGTACATCGCCGACGAGCTCCAGCGCACCATGCTGCCCGACTCGCTCCCGCAGCCGACCGGCGTCAAGCTGGCCTCCCGCTACCTGCCGGCCGCCGAGACGGCCCGCGTCGGCGGCGACTGGTACGACGCGATCCCGCTGCCGGGCAGCCGCGTCGCGCTGGTCGTCGGAGACGTCATGGGCCACTCCATGACCTCCGCCGCGATCATGGGCCAGCTGCGGACGACGGCCCAGACCCTCGCCGGTCTGGATCTGCCGCCGCAGGAGGTCCTGCACCACCTCGACGAGCAGGCGCAGCGGCTCGGCCAGGACCGGATGGCGACCTGCCTGTACGCCGTGTACGACCCGGTCTCGCACCGGATCACCATCGCCAACGCGGGCCACCCGCCGCCCATCCTGCTGCACCTGGGCGGCCGCGCCGAAGTGCTGCGGGTGCCGCCGGGCGCGCCCATCGGCGTCGGCGGAGTCGACTTCGAGGCCGTCGAGCTGGACGCCCCGGCGGGCGCCACACTGCTGCTCTACACCGACGGGCTGGTGGAGTCGCGGCTGCGGGACGTCTGGACCGGCATAGAGCAGCTGCGGGAACGGCTCGCCGCCACCGCGCAGTTGACGGGGCCGGACCACTCGCCGCCGCTGGAGGCCCTGTGCGACGACGTACTCGACATGCTCGGACCAGGTGACCGGGACGACGACATCGCGCTGCTCGCCGCCCGCTTCGACGGGATCGCGCCGAGCGATGTCGCGTACTGGTTCCTGGAGCCGGAGGAACAGGCCCCCGGACGGGCCCGCAGGCTGGCGCGGCGCGCGCTGGCACGCTGGGGTCTGGAGGAGCTGAGCGACTCGGTGGAGCTGCTGGTCAGCGAGGTGGTGACGAACGCGGTGCGGTACGCCGAGCGGCCCGTGACGCTGCGGTTGCTGCGTACGGACGTACTGCGCTGCGAGGTCGGAGACGACTCGCCGCAGCTGCCCAGGCAGCGGCGGGCGCGGGACACGGACGAGGGCGGGCGCGGGCTGTTCCTGGTGAACCGGCTGGCGAGACGGTGGGGCGCTACGCGGCTGTCGTCGGGCAAGGTGGTCTGGTTCGAGCTGGCGACGCGCCCGTAGCCGATTCTGTACGCACGGCACATACGACTGCGGCGGGCACCGAGGGTGTCCGCCGCAGTCGTATGTGTGTGGCCGTGTGTGGCCGCTCAGGGGCGCGGCGGCCGGAGGTCGTTGTTGGCGCCGCCGTCGGACCCGCCGTCCGCGCCACCGTCCGCTCCGCCGTCGGACCCCCCGTCGGAGCCGCCGGTGTCACCGCCGCCGTCCGCGCCGCCGTCGGAGCCTTCGGTGTCACCGCCGGGGTCCGGCGGGTCGAGCGTGATGGGCGGCGGCGACGTCGAGGGTGTGGTGGACGGCGACGTCGGAGGTGTGGTGGAGGGCGACGTCGGAGGTGTGGTGGACGGCGACGTCGGAGGCGTGCTCGGGGTCGTCGCGGGCGTGCTCGGTGTGTTGCTCGGGTCGGGCGTGTTGGTCGGCGGGGGCGAATAGGTGTCGTCCGGGTCGATCTCCAGGTCGAAGTCGGCGTCGGAGCCGCCCCCGAGGGCGCCCAGGGTGTAGTCCGCCCAGATGCTCGCGGGGAAGCCACCACCGCTGGCGCGGCCGGCGTTGGCCGTACCGGTCAGGGAGACCTGCCCGCCGCCCGGCTTCGTGGACTCACCGAACAGGGCTACGGCGGTGGAGAGTTCGGGGGTGTAGCCGACGAACCAGGCGGACCGGTTCTTCTCCGACGTACCGGTCTTGCCGGCCGCGTTGTAGTGCGGGCTGCTCGCCCGGAAACCCGTACCGCTGTTCACCACTCCGGTCAGCACCTTGGTCACGCTGTCCGCCGTCGAGCGGTCGATGACCTGCTCCTCCGCCGGCTTGGGCAGGTCGACCCGGCCGCCCTCGCGGTCCTTGTGCTCCGCGGACTTCACGATGGTCGGCGTGACCTTCTTGCCGTGGTTGTCGAGCGTCGCGTAGACGCTCGCCATGTCCATGGTGCTGGCGCCCATCACACCGAGGGACATCGCGGGGCGCTCGTCGAAGCCGCCCTTGTCCTCCATGCCCATCCGCAGCGCGGTTTCCTTCACGCGCGACGGGCCGACATCGACCAGCATCTGCGCGAAGACCGAGTTGACCGACTTGTTCATCGCCTGCTGGACGGTGATGGGGCCGTAGCTCTTGCCCAGGTCGTTCTGCGGGGCGAAGGGGGTGGTGCTGCCCTCGACGGGGCGCTTGCTGGTGCCGTCGTAGATCGTGCTGGGTGTGATCGGCTCGCCGTCCTGCGTCTTGGAGTTGCTCTCCAGGGCGGCGGCGAGGACGACGGGCTTGAAGGTCGAGGCCGGCTGGTAGTCGGACCGCGTGGCGTTGGAGAAATAGTGCTCGGTGGCGTCCACGCCGCCGTACATCGCGACGACCTTGCCGGTCTTCGGGTCCACCGAGGTCGCGCCGGCCTGGAGGGTCGCGTCGACCTTGTTCTTCTCGCGGTCGAGCTTGGACTCCAGCTGCCGTTCGACCGCCTTCTCCAGCGACTTCTGGCGCTTCTCGTCGATGTTGAGCGTGATCGTCCACCCGCCCGCGTCGAACTCGGCGTCGGTGACGCCCTGCTTCTCCAGCTCGGCCTTCGCGGCGTCGACCATGTAGCCGGTCTGGCCCTCCATACCGGCGGCGCCCTTGGGGTTGCGCGGTATGTCGAACTTCAGGGTGTCGCGCTTGGCCTGGTCCAGCGCCTTCATCTCGACCATGTTGTTCAGTACGTAGTTCCAGCGCTCCGTGACCAGCTTCTGGCTTGTGGGGCCCGCCACCGCCCAGTCGTACTGGCTGGGGGCCTGGAGGAGCGCCGCGAGGTACGCGCCCTGCGTGACGGTCAGCTTGTCGGCGTCGACGCCGTAGTACGCCTGGGCGGCGGCCTGGATGCCGTACGCGCCGCGTCCGAAGTAGCTGGTGTTGAGGTAACCGGCCAGAATGTCTGACTTGCTCTGCTTCCGGTCCACCTTGATCGAGATCACCAGCTCCTTGAGCTTGCGACTGACCGTCTGCTCCTGGGTGAGGTAATAGTTCTTGACGTACTGCTGGGTGATGGTCGAGCCACCCTGCTTGCCCTTGCCGGTGACGGTGTTGAGCAGACCGCGGGCGGTGCCCTTGAGGTCGACGCCGGAGTCGCTGTAGAAGTTCTTGTTCTCGGCGGCGACGAAGGCGGTCTGGACACCCTTGGGGATGTTGGCGAGCGGGACGATCTCGCGGTTGACCTTGCCCGACCGGGCCATGATCTTGCCGTTGCTGTACTTGTAGACGTTGCTCTGCATCTCGGCCTGAGCGTTGGCCGTCGGTACGGGAACCCATATGTAGAGCGCTACGAAGACCCCCATCATGAGCAGGCAAAGCCCGAAGAAGGTGCCCAGCATCTTCTTCAACGTGAAGAAGCGGCGTATGCCTCCCGCCTTCTTCGCCCGGCGCGCACCGCGCTGCCGGTCCTTCCGCGCTTCTGCTCGGCCCATTACTCCGTAACTCCGCTCATCGAGCCCCCGGATGTCAGCTCAGAAAGCTAACACCGCACCTGCGGACAAAGGGATGCCGATCCGCTCTTTTCCGTACGTGACAATCAGCACCTGTCTCTCTGGAACCGACTCATCAGAGGGCTCCAGGGTTGCGAAGGTCCTCGCACAGGTTTACGGTCATCGAAAAAGTGATATCACTTTGATAGACCAGATCACCGCACGAAACCGGGGGACCGCATGCCTGCGACCAGCACCACGCCCGCACCGACACCCACGCCCACCGACCTGCCACAGATGCCCGCGCCACGAGTCCGCGAGACGGCCGCGCACAGCATCGGCGGCGGCCTCGCACTGCTGCTCGGCCTGCTGGGACTGCTGGCGGGAGCGGCCCTCATCGCCGCCGGCGCCACCATGGCCTCGACCGGCCCCAAGGTGGCGCTGATCATCATCGGCGTCCTGATCGCCTTCGCCGCGTTCCTCGCGATGTGCGGCCTCAACATGGTGGCGCCGGGCGAGGCCCGCGTCGTCCAGCTCTTCGGGCGCTACCGCGGCACCATCCGCACCGACGGACTGCGCTGGGTCAACCCGCTGACCACGCGCTCGAAGATATCGACCCGGATCAGGAACCACGAGACGGCTGTCCTCAAGGTCAACGACGCCTACGGAAACCCGATCGAGCTGGCGGCGGTCGTGGTCTGGAAGGTGGAGGACACGGCGCAGGCGACGTTCGAGGTGGACGACTTCCTGGAGTTCGTCTCCACCCAGACGGAGGCCGCCGTGCGCCACATCGCCATCGAGTACCCGTACGACGCGCACGACGAGGACGGCCTGTCGCTTCGGGGCAACGCCGAGGAGATCACCGAGAAGCTCGCGGTGGAACTGCACGCGCGGGTGGAGGCGGCGGGCGTCCACATCATCGAGTCCCGCTTCACGCATCTCGCGTACGCCCCCGAGATCGCATCGGCGATGCTTCAGCGGCAGCAGGCCGGCGCGGTCGTCGCGGCGCGCAAGCTGATCGTCGAGGGTGCGGTGGGAATGGTCGAGATGGCCCTCACCCGGATCACCGAGCAGGACATCGTCGAGCTCGACGCCGAGCGCCGGGCGGCGATGGTCAGCAACCTGATGGTGGTGCTGTGCGGTGACCGGGCGGCGCAGCCGGTCCTGAACACCGGCACCCTCTACCAGTGACGGACGAGGCGCCGCGGCAGCGCAAGCAAGTGCTGCTGCGGCTCGATCCGGCGGTGTACGACGCGGTGGCCCGCTGGGCGTCGGACGAGCTGCGCAGCGCGAACGCGCAGATCGAGTTCCTGCTGCGCCGGGCCCTGTCGGAAAGCGGCCGCCTTCCGGGCGGCGCGGGCCCGATCCCCCGCCGCGGCCACCCCCCGAAGGCGCCGGACGCGGCCCCGGAACCCCCGTCGACGTAGGGCGGGCCCTGCGGGCGGCTTGTTCCCCTACCCGCCCCTTCCCACAGCGACACTTTGCGGCTCCGCCGCGTGGGGGCGCTGCCCCAGGCCCCGGTCCTCAAACGCCGGACGGGCTGAATTCGCCGGGAGTTCTCACCCGCCGTCCGCCACCACCCGCACAGGCAGCCGCCTCATCGCCTCGCGCAAAGCCTGCGCGAACGTTTCGAACTCGCTCTGGCGCGCCGCCCCCGCCCGCATCGCCAGCGCGACCCGCCGTGACGGCGCCGGATCGGCGAAGTAGCCCGTCACCAACTGGTCGTTACGGTCGGTCTCCACCCGCACCGCCGTCCGCGGCAGCAGCGTCACCCCGAGCCCGCCCGCGACCAGCTGCACCAGCGTGGAGAGCCCGGCGGCCGTCGTCGTGACCGGCGCACCCTCCGTACGGCCCGCCTCCCGGCAGATGTCGAGCGCCTGGTCGCGCAGGCAGTGCCCCTCGTCGAGCAGCAGCAGATGGAGTTCCTTCAGGGCCTCGCGGGGTATGTCCTCGCGCCCGCCCAGCCAGTGATCCCGCGGCGTCACCAGTACGAAGTCCTCGTCGAACAGGGGGAGTTCGGTCACCCCCGGCACCCCCAGCGGCACCGCGAGCAGCAGCAGGTCGAGCCGCCCCGCCGCCAGCCCCTCCAGCAGCGACGAGGTCTGCTCCTCATGCACCTGAAGGTCCAGTTCCGGATACCGCTCGTGTACGAGCGTGAGCACCGTCGGCAGCAGATACGGCGCCACCGTCGGGATCACCCCCAGCCTGAGCACCCCGGTGAAGGGCGCCCGTACCGCCGCCGCCTCCTCCATCAGCTCGCCCACCGCCTCCAGCACGGCCCTCGCCCGCACCGCGAGCCGCTCCCCCGCCGGTGACAGCAGCACCTTGCGCGTCGTACGCTCGACGAGCTGCACTCCGAGCGCGTCCTCCAGCGCCGAGACGGCCCCCGACAACGCCGGCTGGCTCATGCCGATCGCGGCGGCCGCGTCCCTGAAGTGCAGATACTCCGCGACGGCGGCGAACGCGCGCAGCTGCGCCAGGGTCGGCTGCTTTCCATTACTCACACTGGCCACTGATAACCGCCTCCGATCGGATCAAGCCAGTCTAGCTATTTCTGCGATCAATGGTTCCTGTGTCAGGGTAGGGGTCCGTCCAACCCCCCAGGAAACTCCCGTAACGGAATTTCCCTGTTTGCAAGGAGCGCGCGTGCTCACTGTTGGTGACCAGTTCCCCACGTACGACCTCACTGCCTGTGTCTCCCTGGAGACCGGCAAGGAGTTCGAGCAGATCAACCACAAGTCCTACGAGGGCAAGTGGCGCGTCGTCTTCGCGTGGCCCAAGGACTTCACCTTCGTCTGCCCCACCGAGATCGCCGCCTTCGGCAAGCTGAACGAAGAGTTCGCCGACCGCGACGCGCAGATCCTCGGCTTCTCCGGTGACTCCGAGTTCGTGCACCACGCCTGGCGCAAGGACCACCCGGACCTGACCGACCTGCCCTTCCCGATGCTGGCCGACTCGAAGCACGAGCTCATGCGTGACCTCGGCATCGAGGGCGAGGACGGCTTCGCGCAGCGCGCCGTCTTCATCGTCGACCCGAACAACGAGATCCAGTTCACGATGGTGACCGCCGGTTCCGTGGGCCGTAACCCCAAGGAGGTCCTCCGGGTCCTCGACGCGCTCCAGACCGACGAGCTGTGCCCGTGCAACTGGACCAAGGGCGAGAACACCCTCGACCCGGTCGCCCTGCTGGCCGGTGAGTGACCCATGGCCCTCGACGAGCTGAAGTCCGCCATACCGGACTACGCCAAGGACCTGCGCCTGAACCTCGGCTCGGTCATCGGCAACAGCGACCTCCCGCAGCAGCAGCTGTGGGGCACGGTCCTGGCCTGCGCGATCGCCTCGCGGTCGCCCAAGGTGCTGCGTGAGCTGGAGCCGGAGGCGAAGGCCAACCTCTCCGCCGAGGCGTACACCGCGGCGAAGTCCGCCGCCGCGATCATGGCGATGAACAACGTCTTCTACCGCACGCGCCACCTGCTCTCCGACCCGGAGTACGGGACGCTGCGCGCCGGTCTGCGGATGAACGTCATCGGCAACCCGGGCGTCGAGAAGGTCGACTTCGAGCTGTGGTCGCTCGCGGTCTCCGCGATCAACGGCTGCGGCCAGTGCCTCGACTCGCACGAGCAGGTGCTGCGCAAGGCCGGTGTCGAGCGCGACACCATCCAGGAAGCGGTCAAGATCGCCGCGGTGATCCAGGCCGTCGGCGTGACGATCGACTCCGAGGCCGTTCTGGCCGGCGAGTAGTCAGCAGTACGTACGGGTGAAGGGCCCCGCGGACATCGCGTCCGCGGGGCCCTTCACGTGTCGTGGGCCGGCTAGCTCTTGAGCGTGGCCATGAAGTCGCGCATGTCCTCCACCATGAGGGGCGGGAGCTCGGAGAGGTCCAGTTCGGGAGCGTCGGCTTGGGCCGGCTCCTCGTACACGTCGTCCTCCTCGGAGATGAAGCCGGCACTGACCTGGAGCGACAACACGGCTCCCCCGTCCAGAACCATGAGCTGCCTGCCGTCCTCCCCCGTGTCCGTCAGGTAGGCGTTCTCGCCGAGGCCGGTTACTTTCTTCGGCTTGGGCGGGGTCCCGTCGCCATACGGGGAAGGCTCGGCCAGGTACGCCTCGAACTCCGGCCCCGGGTCGGTCACCTTGTGTATCTCGGCCGTCAGCTCGACCTGGTAGTGCGCGGAGAGCTCGTCCTTGGCCGGCTTGCGTGTCGGCTCGAACCCGATATAGCAAGTGACCTTGTCCCGGGCCCGATGCTCGTACAGCTCCTCGGACTCATCGCCGCGCTTCCCGAGGTTCAGTGCCAGGGCGTTCAACTCGGCCTTCTCGCACAGGCCCTCGCCATGCACGCGGTAACCCCGCGTATCGACCGCCTTCGGCGAACCGTAGGCGTACAACGCACCCGCCCACACCGCCGAGGCGACCGCCGCACCGCCCAGCGCCCACAGCCAAGGCCTGCGGCCGCGCGGCGGCGGAGGCCGGTCCTCGCTCGTCGCGGTCTCCGGCTCGGGCCAGGCCGGGAAGTCCCCCACCATCTCCGGCTCGGAGATCATTCCCGGCCGCCCGCCACTGGCTCGGCGGACTCCAGTGACGGCTCCGGTGCCGTCGCCGGCGTCGGCACCGTGCGTACCGCCGCCTCCATGCTGTACGCCCGCAAGTAGCCGACCACCGTATTGGTCACCGCCACCAGCGGCACCGCCACCACCGCCCCGCCGATACCGGCGACCATGCCGCCCGCCGCCACCCCGAGGACGACCGCCAGCGGATGCACCCGCACCGCGCGCCCGAGGATGAACGGCTGGAGCACGTGGCCCTCGATCTGCTGTACGGCCAGTACGACGACCACCACCATCAGCGCCGTGAACACGCCCTGTGTGACAAGAGCGACGACCACCGCCAGCGCGCCCGACATGACCGCGCCGACCAGCGGGATGAAGGCGAACAGGAAGATGAAGACGGCGAGCGGCACGGCCATCGGTACGTCGAGGAACCAGATCCCGAGGCCGATGAAGATCGCGTCGATCAGGGCGACTATCACCGTGCCCCGCACATACGCGGTGAGCGTGCGCCACGCGCGCGGGCCCGCGCCCGCGACGCCGGGCCGGGCCGCCGACGGCACCAGCTTGAGCGTCCAGTGCCAGATGCGCTTCCCGTCGTACAACAGGAAGAGCGTCGAGAACATCGCGAGCAGTATCCCGGTGAGCACCTCGACGATGACGGTGACGCCCTGGAGGCCGGCCGACGTTATTGACTCGGTGTTCGTACCGATCGCGTCGGTGAGGTTCTTCGCGACGTCGTTGATCTGCTTCTCGGTCACATGGAACGGGCTGTTGAGCAGCCAGCGCTTGAGCTCCTCGATGCCGTCCTTGACGCGTTCGGAGAGGTTGTCGATGTTCTCCAGGACCTGCCACACCACGAACCAGCCGACCAGGCCCATGATGACGAAGCCGAGGATCGCGGTGACGGCGGTGGCCAGACCGCGCGGCAGCCCGATCCGCTTCAGTCGGGCGACCGTCGGCTGGAGCATCGCGGTGACGAGCAGGGCCGCGACGAAGGCGAGCACCACCAGCTGCACGGCGGTGATGATCTTCATCAGCACCCAGAGCGTGCCCGCCAGTACGAGCAGCCTCCAGCCCGCCTCGGCCGCGACGCGCATCCCCCACGGGACGGCGGCGACGGGGTCGGGCCTGGCGGCGACGGCGGGGGCGTAGGCGGGCGGCGCGGGAACACTGTCGACACTGGCGACGCCGCCCGCGGGCTCCGTGAGGCCCGATCCGTACGATGCCGCGCCCCCGGAGGCGGCGACATCGGCGGCACCGGGCGAGGCCTCGGACGCGGCCTCGGCCTCGGCCCGGGCGCGGCGCTCGTTCAACCGCTCCCCCATCCTGGTCAGTTTGGCGCCCGTACGGCCGAGCCATCCCAGTTGTGGTCGTGGCTGCGGCTGCGACTGCGGTGGCTGTGACTGTGGCTCTGGTTGTGTTGTCATGTCGCTCTCTCTTCTCCCCGTCGCATGCTCGCTCCCCCCGGGGAGACACCGGACTCGACCGTACACGCGCGGAGCCCCTCACCGTAGGACGGTGAGGGGCTCCGCGAGGTTGTGCGACCACCACTGGTGCTAGTACCAGTTGTTGGCCTGCCAGAAGGACCAGGCGCCGCAGGGGCTGCCGTAGCGCTCGTCCATGTAGTTCAGGCCCCACTTGATCTGCGTGGCCGGGTTGGTCTGCCAGTCGGCGCCGGCCGAAGACATCTTCGAGCCGGGCAGCGCCTGCATGAGGCCGTAGGCACCGGACGAGGGGTTGCTCGCCTGGTAGTTCCATGTGGACTCGTGGTTCACGATGTTGCTGAAGCACTGGAACTGGTCACCGGGGACCATCTGCCGCGCCATCGCCTGGACCTCGGCGACGGTGTAGGAGCCCTTCGCGGAGAAGCTGGACGCGTCACGCGTCGCGGAGCGGCTGGCGGCAGCCTGCTTCTCCTCCTCGCGCTCCTTGGCCTCGGCTTCGGCCTTCGCCTTGGCCTCAGCCTCAGCCTCAGCCTCCGCTTCGGCCTTCGCCTCGGCGGCTTCCTTCTTGGACTTGGCGTCCTTGGCGGCCTGAAGGCGGGCCGATTCCTCCGCGGACTTCTTCGCGGTCACGTCGGCGGCGTAGGCCTGTGCGTCGGCCTGCTGCGTCAGTGACGCGGTCTGCACCTGGGCCTGCTGGCCGGCAGGGATATCTGCGAGGAGCGTCGTGTCAGCTGCGGTCACCTCGAAGTTGTCGTTCGAGGGCTGAGTGTCGCCCGAGGCGACGCCCACTACGGCGCCGACAGTGGTGACCGCGGTAGCCGAAGCCACGGCGAATCCCCGGACCGAAATCCGGCTCACACGGTTTCCTTCCAGCAGTGCCCGCTTGGGTGACCTCGCGGACGCAATCGTGCCCCTGGCACTGGCCTCCCCTATCGCTAGGTCACGGGAGGCGCGGACCCGGTGGGCAACTCCTTTGCGGGAGCGCCGCGTAGTAACTCGGGCGGCATACGGCGACGGCTGTTGAGTTGTCTGTGTTGCAGGTGTGCCGTATGCGGGGCCTGACGGAAGCAAGACTCTGCCGGAAGCGGACGCCCGGAAGCAATTCTCCGTTGCGTGGGAAAGCTCACACGCCGTTTACACCAGGAGTTTTACGGAAACTTGAGCGCAGCAGGACGCCGCCCGGCTAGGATTCTGCGCTCGGCCGGGCGGCGCCAACTGCCTTTCGCCTCTTATGGGATCAGAGGACTCAGAGCACTCAGAGGACTCAGAGGTGCACGTCCTCCAGCATTTCGGTCACCAGCGCGGCGATCTGCGAGCGCTCCGAGCGGGTGAGGGTGACGTGCGCGAAGAGCGGATGGCCCTTCAACTTCTCGACGACGGCGACCACTCCGTCGTACCGGCCGACCCGCAGGTTGTCGCGCTGGGCGACATCGTGGGTCAGAACCACCCGCGAATTCGCCCCGATCCGGGACAGAACGGTCAACAGGACGTTCCGTTCCAGCGACTGGGCCTCGTCCACGATCACGAACGCGTCGTGCAGCGAACGGCCCCGGATGTGCGTGAGCGGCAGCACTTCGAGCATGCCGCGCCCCAGCACCTCCTCGATCACCTCGCGGCCCGCCACGGCCGACAGCGTGTCGAAGACCGCCTGCGCCCAGGGGCTCATCTTCTCGGACTCGGAGCCCGGCAGATAGCCGAGCTCCTGGCCGCCCACCGCGTACAGCGGCCGGAAGACCATCACCTTCTTGTGCTGCCGGCGCTCCAGCACGGCCTCAAGCCCCGCGCACAGCGCCAGCGCCGACTTGCCCGTACCCGCCCGGCCGCCCATCGAGACGATCCCGACGTCCGGGTCGAGCAGCAGGTCCAGCGCTATCCGCTGCTCGGCGCTGCGCCCGTGGATGCCGAAGGCCTCCCGGTCGCCGCGTACGAGCCGGACCATGCCGTCGGCGGTGACCCGGCCGAGCGCTTTGCCGCGCTCGGACTGGATGACCAGGCCGGTATGTACGGGTAGGTCCGCTGCGGCCGGTTCGTACACCGTCTCCTCGGTGAAGAGCAGATCCACCTGATCGGCGGTCAGCGGCAGGTCCGCCATCCCGGTCCAGCCGGAGTCGGTGATGGCGAGCTCGGCGCGGTACTCCTCGGCGAGCAGGCCGACCGAGGACGCCTTGATCCTCAGCGGCAGGTCTTTCGACACGACTGTTACGTCGAACCCCTCGGCCTGGAGGTTGCGCGCAACCGCCAGGATCCGTGAGTCGTTGTCCCCCAATCGATAGCCGGCCGGAAGCACGCCGGGATCGGAGTGGTTGAGCTCGACACGGAGCGTTCCGCCCAGGTCGCCCATCGGGATGGGGGCGTCGAGGCGTCCGTACCGGACGCGGCAGTCGTCGAGCAGCCGCAGGGCCTGCCGGGCGAAGTAGCCGAGTTCCGGATGGTGCCTCTTGGCCTCCAGCTCCGTCACCACGACGATCGGCAGCACGACTTCGTGCTCGTCGAAGCGGGACATGGCGTTGGGGTCGGCCAGCAGGACGCTGGTGTCGAGAACGTAAGTGCGCCTGTCGGGCATGCGGCGCTTTGTGCTGGTCACCACGGAAGGACGTACCCCCTCTGAAGACGAGCCTGGGGTTGGGGTGCGACGGCGTCGCGAGCGGTGGGACCGGGCTCAGGCCACGATGCGCGGGCCGAGCTCCGGCCCTCCGCTTCGTCCACACTCAGCGCGTGGTCGTCCTGGTACAAAGGGCCTCCCGGGCGAGCGGACTTGCCGCTCACTGAGATACGACGTCCGTGGACCGGACGTCGACCTGGAAGGGGTATTCCCTCGAACGACCGCCGCCATGCCATGGCATATGACACGGCGTGAGCCGCGACCTTTCCGTCGGCCCGGCGGGAGTTGAGTCAGGACTCGTGACGGGGGAAAGTCAGGACCCGTAACGCCGGTGGCGGGCCGCGTAGTCACGCAGGGCGCGCAGGAAGTCGACTTTGCGGAAGGCGGGCCAGAAGACTTCGCAGAAGTAGTACTCCGAGTGGGCGCTCTGCCAGAGCATGAAGCCCGAGAGCCGCTGCTCACCGCTCGTACGGATCACCAGGTCGGGGTCCGGCTGGCCGCGCGTGTAAAGGTGCTCCGAGATGTGCTCGACGTCGACGATCTCGGCGACCTTCTCCAGCGAGGTGCCCTTCTGGGCGTGCTCCAGCAGGAGCGAGCGGACCGCGTCCGCGATCTCCTGGCGGCCGCCGTAGCCCACGGCAACGTTGACGAGTATCCCGTCGTTGCCGATCGTGGCCTGCTCGGCCTCCTTGAGTACGGACTGGGTACGGGCCGGCAGCACGTCCAGCGTCCCGACGTGGTGCACGCGCCAGCGGCCGTCGGCGGCGAGGTCGCGGACCGCGCCCTCGATGATGCCGAGCAGCGGCGTCAGCTCGGCCTCGGGACGGTCCAGGTTCTCGGTGGAGAGCATCCAGAGCGTGACGACTTCGACGTCCGTCTCGGCGCACCAGCCGAGCAGCTCCTGGATCTTGCTGGCGCCCGCCTTGTGCCCCTGCTCGGTGGTGCCGCCGGAGGCCTTGGCCCAGCGCCGGTTGCCGTCGAGGATCACGCCGATGTGCTTGGGCACCTGGTCGTGATCGAGGCGGCCTTCCACCCGGCGTGCGTAGAGCCTGTACACCAGGTCGCGCAGGTTCACTGGGTCTCACCTCATGGCGTCGTGCGGGTTCGGTACGTCCCCCGGGACCATCCGGCACGCGCGGCGCTACCCGGCCGGACACGTGCGGTCCCGAAGCGGCCACACTACTGCGCAGGCGTATCAGCGGCCCAACCCGGCCTGTCACAAGTCCGTGATAAGGAGGGGAATGTGACTGATTCCCCTTCGTACCTCGCCGCCGGTGACCGCTACGACTCCATGGAGTACCGGCGCACCGGCCGCAGCGGGCTCAAGCTGCCCGCCGTCTCGCTCGGCCTCTGGCACAACTTCGGCGACGACCGCGCGCTCGACACGCAGCGCTCGATCCTGCGCCGCGCGTTCGACCTCGGTGTGACCCACTTCGACCTGGCGAACAACTACGGACCGCCGGCCGGCTCCGCCGAGCTGAACTTCGGGAAGCTCTTCGCGCAGGACTTCGCCCCGTACCGGGACGAGCTGATCATCTCCACCAAGGCCGGCTACCTGATGCACCCGGGACCGTACGGAGAGTGGGGCTCGCGCAAGTACCTGCTGTCGTCGCTCGACGCCTCGCTGACCCGGATGGGCCTCGATTACGTCGACATCTTCTACTCGCACCGCTTCGACCCGGAGACCCCGCTGGAGGAGACGATGGGCGCGCTGGCGACGGCGGTGCGCCAGGGCAAGGCGCTGTACGCGGGTGTGTCGTCGTACAACGCGGAGCAGACCGCGGAGGCGGCCGGGCTGCTGCGGGACATGGGCGTACCGGCTCTGATCCACCAGCCCTCCTACTCCATGATCAACCGCTGGACGGAGGACGACGGCCTGCTGGACACGCTGGAGGAGGCCGGCATGGGCTGCATCGCCTTCGTGCCGCTGGCGCAGGGCCTGCTCACCGGGAAGTACCTGAAGGGGATCCCGGAGGGCTCGCGCGCCACGCAGGGCAAGTCGCTCGACCCCGGCCTGCTGTCGGACGAGGTCGTACGCCGCCTCAACGGCCTGAACGACATCGCGCGGCGAAGGGGCCAGTCGTTGGCCCAGCTCGCCCTGTCCTGGGTGCTGCGCGATCCGCGCATGACGTCGGCGCTGATCGGCGCGTCGAGCGTGGCGCAGCTGGAGGAGAACGTCGCGGCGCTGGGCGGGCCCGAGCTGACCGACGAGGAACTGAAGGAGATCGACACCTTCGCGGTCGACACCGCGGGCACGAACATCTGGGCCGGGCGGGGCTGACGGCGCGGAACTGTGAGGTCTGTGCCCCCAGGCACAAAAAACGGGCCGGTCCGTGGGGGGGATACGGACCGGCCCGAGGGGGGGGTTTCCACCATAACCCTTCGTAAAGGGTGCTCGCGCCCACGCCGTGCCGAAAGTCGCGGGGGATTTTTTCGGGCGGGGCGCTGCGGGGGCCGTGAGGCCAGTCGGCACTAGGGAAAATACGCTTCTGCGGAGCGGCGGCCGTACCCCCCACGAGCTAATGGGGTGAGGGGAGCCGACTTGACGCTCCGCTTACGCCGAACGCTTACGCCAGTCGCCTACGCCAGTCGCCTATGCCACTGCGCGCTGCTTGGCGGCGAGGATCTGCTCCATGTGCCGGCTGGCCCAGTCGCCGAGCGGGCCGAGGGCCGTGTTGAGGGCCTCCCCCATCTCGGTGAGTGAGTACTCGACGCGCGGCGGGACCTCCCGGTACACCTCGCGATGGACGATGCCGTCCGCCTCTAGCTCGCGCAGCTGCTGGATCAGCATCTTCTCGCTGACACCGGGCACCTCGCGCTTGAGCTGCCCGAAGCGGAGGGTGCCGTCGTGGTGCAGGGCCCAGAGGATCAGGGCCTTCCACTTGCCGCCGACCACGTCCATGGCGGCGTCGAGGCCGCAGACGTAGGGCCCGGTGTCCTTGTTCAACTGCCAACTCCTCTGCTCTGCAACAGCTGCACAGCTGCGACGCTGCGACCGCTGCGACCGCTGTCCAGTTGTCACCGACTGTACGTGAGCTGGCGTTGGCGCAGCAGCGTCACTCCGTCGCGCGCGGCGGCGAGCTCGTAGCCGTACTTCCGCTGGGCGGCGGCCAGTTCGGCGAGCTGGCGGCCGAGCGGGTACGGCCAGTGGCCCTGCGGCAGCGGCCAGGACAGGCCGCGAGGGCTGCCCGGAGGCGTCGTACAGCTTCCCGGGCATCGGATAGCCGGGGAACAGCACCACGGTGCAGCGCGAAGTGAGCTGGAGCGCGAGGCGGTTGGAGGCGGCGACGGTCGCGCCGTCGGGGATGCGGCGCAGCAGGTCGCGGGCGGCCTCGACGTGGGCGGTGGTGCGCCAGGTAGCCCGCTGGGCGACGAGTGCGAACGGGAACGAGGGCAGCAGCACGAGCGCGACCGTGACGGTGGCGGCCAGCGAGGCCCCCAGGGGGCGGCGGGCGGGACGTCGCTGGTGCGGGCGTACGGCGTGAGGGCGTCGATCAGGGCCGCGAAGACGACGGGCATGAGGACGGCGCTGTAGTGGAACGCCGTACCCCAGTGGTTGTCGTGCTGCCACAGCATGCGCCAGCCGAAGGGGGACGACGGGGCGCGGAATCGGGAGTAGGCGCGTACGGCTGTTCGAAGATGCCGAGGTCGTAGCCGGTGGTCCTGAGGAGGGCGTGGCGCCGCCCGGAGACGACGGCGTAGAGCACGAAGAGCCCTGCGGCCCAGCCCCACCAGAGGGGGAGACGGTACGTCGCCCACCGCTTCCGGGCGGAAGCGGTCCGGGAGACCGAGCGCACCGCCGCACCGGCTGCGCCAACCATCACCCCACCACGGTCACCATTTGACCGCATACGCCGGGATCCTAGGCCGGGGCGCGGGAGGAACTACCCCTGACCCGCCCCTCCCCGGCACCGGCATTCGCGACTCGGCCGGAGGGGTCAGTGGCGGAGGGATCAGTAGCGGAGGGATCAGTAGCGGAGGGCGGCCGCGACTCCGCCGGCGTCTGCCAGGGACTCGTCGGGGACGAAGATGACCTCGCCGTCCGCCGACAGCACCGTCTCCACCAGCGAGTCGATGATGTCCTCCTCCGCACCCGCGACCACGCCCGCCTCCTCCGGCTCCAGCAGAGTGAGCGTCGCGCGTTCCGCACCCTCGACCGTGTCCGGCCGGGCCGTCACCCGCAGGCCCTCCTCGACGACGAGCAGCGCGACCCGCCCCTCACCCGCCGCCTGCCAAACGTCCTGCACGCCCGCCGAGCACCGCTTTCCGCTGCGCGCCTCGTCGAGTTCGCGCTGCGCGCGCGCCGTGTCGGCCTCGGCAAGGGCGCGGCGGGCCGGAGCGAGCTGGGCGGACATCTCCGCCGGCGTCGCGTTCCCCAGCCCGCCCACTTCGAGCTCGGTGGCGATCGCCTGCCCGTGTCGGGTGAGCTCGCGGTAGATCGAGATGTGCTTGCTCAACCCGACCAGAATGACCGGCAGCGGGCTCGCCTGGAGGACCGCTGTGAGCTTCCGGTCGGCTTCCATGAGCATGTTCCGGAAGTCCTGGGTGGTCCATTGCCCCCCGTCACGGCTGGGCGCCTTGTCGCGCTCCGCGCCCGACGAGATGACCGGGAAGCCGGACTCGTGGTCCTCGGCCACCTGGTCGCCCTGCCCTCGCCACAGCCGCACTTCGCCCGTACTGAGTACGAGGACCAGGTACGGCCGCTCGCGCGCCTCCAGGGCGACCAGGTTGCGGGTGAGGTACGTCGTATTGATCACGATGCGCTCGGGAACGGACCCGCCGACGAGGAAGCTCCGGTGCTCTTCGGGCGAGGCGTAGACGACGAGGCCGTCACCGAAGTACTCCGGGTCGAGCCGGTCGGCGGCGGTGGCCAGCTGCTGCGCCACCTCGGCCGCCTGCGCCTTCGTGACCTCGGGGTCGTCGGCGAGGCGCTTTTCGGCCTCGGCGAGCAGGTTGCGCAGGCGGATGTGGTCCTGCTGGCTCTCCGGCCAGTGCCGGTGCGTGGGCAGTGTGACCGACACCGCCGGGTACGGGCGTGGCTTGCGCAGTTCGGCGAGCAGTTCCGGGGTGGGGCGGGTCGGCTGCGTCATTCGGGCACTCCTGGCTGCGGCTGCGGCTGTGGATCGCGGGCAGGCGGCTTCCCGTGCCGCCCGTCCGTGCGTGCGGGTGCATTGCGTGTGTTACATGCGTTACATGCCTCTAATGGCAAGTTCTCACGATTGCGTGGTTGGCGCGCGCTCTCAGACGGCAGAAAAGGCGAGTCCGCCCAGCAACAACCCCGCCAGCGTCCCGGTGATCATGAAGGGGCCGAACGGGATCGCGGTCCTGCGCCCGGCGCGCCGCAGGACCACCAGCCCGAGGCCGTACACCGCACCCAGCAGGAACCCGGCGAATGCTCCGGCGAAGAACACCGTCCATCCGTACCAACCGAGCGCGGTTCCGAGGGCGACGGCGAGTTTGACGTCGCCGAAGCCCATGCCGTTCGGGTTAATCAGGAAGAGGAGGAGGTAACCGCCGCCGAGCGCGACGCCGCCGAGCAGCGCGGTCGGCCACGACCCGCCGTGGCCCGGCAGCAGCGAGGCCAGGCCGAGCAGGGCCGCGGTCGCGGCTGCGAGGGGCAGGGTCAGTACGTCGGGGAGGCGGTGCACGCGCCGGTCCACAACCGCGAGGAGCACCGCGAACGGCGCCAGCAGCAGCCACACGACGAGCTCCGGTCTGGCCCCGCTCGCGGCCGCGAGCAGTGCGCAGGCGAGGGCGGTGACGGCGGCGTGGCGGACGGTGGGTGCGTACAGCACGGGGGCGGAACGCCGGCGCGGTGCGCCGACCGGGGTACGTCCCGACGCGGCCGCACTCACCACCGCCGCACACTCGGCGCAACGCGCGATGCCGACCCAGCCGCGGGCGGGGCCCGTGACCGGGTGCCCGGCGGGGCAGGCCGCCCGCCACTCCTCCTCCGGCTCGACGGCGAGCCGATAGGCGGCGCGGGGCACGAGCAACCCGGCGGCGGCGCCCCAGAGGGCGGCGGCCGCGATCAGCGTGGCGGTGGCTGTGGCGTACACGGCAAGGAGCCTAAGGCGGGGCGGGGGGCCGGGTCATGGGTCCGTGGACCCAGAGGGGGGCGGGGCGAGGCCCAGAGGGGTGGCGGTGAGGGCTACGGTCGGCCTCATGGGGCAATGGGCAGACGGGGCAGGGACGTTGACGGTGGAGGGCGGCGAGGAGCGGCCCGTACCGCTGGAGATCGCGGCGTCCTCGCGGGCACGGACGCGCGGGCTGCTGGGCCGGGACGGGATCACGGGCGCGATGCTGCTGAGCCCGGCGAGCAGCGTGCATACGTTCGGGATGCGGTTCGCGATTGATGTGGCCTATTTGGACGGGGAGTTGGGGGTGATGGCTGTACGGAGGATGCCCCCCGGGCGACTGGGCCTGCCACGGTTGCGGGCGCGGCACGTGCTCGAGGCGGAGGCGGGCACGATGGAGGCGTGGGGAGTGCGGCCGGGGGTGCGGGTCCGGGTGCGGGTGGGCGGGGGTGGAGGTGCGGCTGGGCGGGGGTGCGG
>NZ_JAGGPA010000017.1 GCF_018614035.1 Streptomyces sp. ISL-96 | reverse complement strand
GGCGCGCGCCGCCCCGTGGAGCTGGTGCGCCCCACCCACACACCCGCCGTCCGGCCGGAAAGTTGAGCCAGCAGACGGGCCTGCGCCGGGGCCCGCCCCCGGGGGCCGCCCCCCGTAAAGAACCAGCGGTGGAGGGGTGGGTGTCAAGGGTGGCCCGGAGGGTCATCGCGCAGCGACGCGACGCAGGAGCGCCCTTTACACCCGGCCCGGAACCGCCAAACTCCCGAAAAGGGCGGCCCCTTCAGCAGAAGCAATCGAAGCCACGGGCCCCGCCCCAAGTGGCCCCGCCACCCCCGCCGTACCTCACGCCATGCCGGTGGCCGCCGTTGCCGACGTGGCCACCCCTGCCGCCGCGATGCGTTCCCGCCATGGCGTCCGTACGGTCTCCTCAGGTGGCCGGGGCCCAAAGCCCGCCGCCTCGGCCGCCGCCTGCCTGCGGCACTCCCCGCACTCCGTCTCGCCTGCCACCGGCCGGAAGGCGTGGTCGTCACCCGGCCCGGCGCACAGCACCACGTCGCCCCGGACCCGGTCGGGTGGTAGCTCCGCCGTGGCGAGGATGCGGGCGAGGACGGTACCTCAGGCATCTTCTGCACAAGCCGGTACCGCAGGAAGCCAACCACCGACCTGACTCCGCTCGCCGGCAGTCCCGCACTCAGCGCCTGCCGCAGTTCCCCCGGCGAAACCCCACGTCGCAGCCACTCGACCGCCATCTCCGCCAGGCCCCGGGCTTCCCGTACGCCCAGATGCAGGCTCCGGTCAACGCGACGCAGCGACAGCAACACGCGCTCGGCTTCGGCAAGTTCACCAGTGAGCGGTTCGAGCCGCTCTAGCGGTTCCAGCGGTTCGAGTCGCTCCACTTCGGGTGGGGGGTGGGGAGTGTTGTTCTTCCCTTGTTCTTCATCCTCCGTAGGAGAGTCGACGACCACCCGAACGGTCGAATCACCGACCGTCGGGAACTGCGCAGTCGGTGACGCCACCACGTCGTTCGTCACCAGCTGTTCAGTGACCCAACGCCCGCGCTCGTTCTGCCACTTCTTCTCCCGCAGATACCCGCACTCGACCAGCAGCGCCTTGGCCTTCTGGTACGCCCGCGGCTTGATCCCGAGCCGGGCGGCGTGCTCACCCAGGGGCTTCACGCACCTGCTCTCGGGCAGCCCGAGGACGTACAGCAGGAGCATCTTCGCGTCGTTGTTGAGGCGTGAATGCCGCACGATCGCGTGCGGGGCCTTCAGATAGTCGCGCGAGGGCGCGATAGCATGCCGAAGCATCCCGGTGGATGCCTTTCATCCAGTCGGTGTGTAGGTCCTCGGCCGGTGTCGCAAGCACCGCCGGGGACCGCCCGCTCCCCATAACGGAGCGTGATGACGCGGTCACCGTACAGCACGAACCGCCCGCTCGACCATTTCGTGCAACAACCCGCCGTCCACGAAAGGCACTTCACCCGTCGGCCGCGACTGCCACCGCAGCGGCCAGGTCGCTCCGTCCAGCGCCGGTACGCCGATGAACGCCGCGCACCCCGCGTTACGACTCAGCGCGCGTACGCCCGCCGGCCAGCGGTACGCGGCGGCGGTTTGCGGTGGCAACAGGAAGTACATGTTCCGCGCGCCGGCGTCCTCACGGACGATCGGCCCCGCCTGGAAGTCCGTGAACTGGAGCAGCTCGTACGCCGTCTGCTCGCCGAGGATCCCCTCGATCCGTACCGCGTCGAAGTGGATTCCGGCATGTCGCAGGGCATGGCCGGAGGTGGGCACCCATGAGGGCGCAGTTTCTCTGTTCATGAAACAGACGATTGCGCGCCCGAGTTGACTGTGACCAGCACCAGACGGAGAGCGTGCACGTCTGTGCACCCAGGGAGGACGTTGTGCACTCCAGTGAACGAGGCTCGAGATCGTTCGGCGCGCTGCTGCGCTTTCATCGCGAGCAAGCCGGGATGTCACAGGACGCGTTGGCCGGGCGCATCGGATTTTCCAAGTCCCAAGTGGCCATGGTGGAACGGGGAGAGCGCCCACCGCGGGGCAATTTCGTCCCAAACGCTGACGGGGCCCTCAGTGCACAAGGTGCACTACTGGTAGTAGCTGACAAGGAATTCGAGACCAGCGGAATGCCGCCGTGGACCGAGAACTACCTGGATGAGGAAAAGAAGGCGATCGCCCTCCACACGTACCAGAACCACGTGATCCCCGGCGCGCTCCAGACCGAGGCGTACGCTCGCGCGGTCTTCAACTGCAACTACTGCCCACCGCTGGACGATGAGGAAATCGAGAAACGGGTAGCGGCCCGCCTGGAGCGCCAGAAGCTTTTCCGCCGCAAACCAACGCCGATCATCAGCTACGTGCTGGAACAGAGCACGCTCACCCGCCCTCTTGGCGGCCCTCAGGTCCTCAAGGAACAGCTGCACAGCATCCTCGACATCTGCCGCCTGCGCCATGTCGAGATCCAGGTCATGCCACATGACCGGAAGACCCATGCCGGACTCGCCGGGCCCATGATCCTGCTGGAGACAGCAGAGCGACGGCAGCTCGCCTACGTCGAAGGACAGAACGGCGGCTACTTCGTAGGCGAACAACCGGGCGTCGGTGACATGTTCGGCCGATATGGCATTCTGCGGGCACAGGCGCTCAATCCCGAAGAGTCCGCGAAACTGATCGAGCAGGTGGCAGAAGGACTATGAGTACGGACCTGAAGTGGCTCAAGAGCAGCTATAGCAGCGAGCAGGGCGAATGCGTCGAGGTCGCCCCCACCCCCCACACCATCCACATCCGCGACTCCAAAGACACCACCCGCCCCTCCCTCACCCTCTCCCCCACCACCTGGTCCGCCTTCGTAGCGACGTACCGCAACGGCCATTAGCGGCACCGAGGCTCACGTCGCACCGCCGGATCAGCGGCTCCCGCGGCCAGCCCGGCGAGGACCCCCGCTTCCTTCTCGGCCGAGAGGCCGTCCGCCAGCGGCGGCGCCACGTCGGCGGGCAGCGCCTGCCTCCAGGCCCAGGTGTCCTTCACCGTGTCCAGCAGCGGGCGGCAGCGCAGGCCAGTGGCGAGGGCCCTGGAGACGTCGCCCGCGTGCACCGCCGCGTGGAGTTCGCTGCCGGGTGGAGCCCAGATCGGCAGATCGCTCCACCCCTCTACGCCCGCGGCCTCGATGGCCTCCGGGGAGAGCCAGCGCAGCTCGGCGTCCGATCCGGTCGCCCGCACGCACGCGTCGAGCAGGTCGCCCATCGTGGCGTGGTCGCGCGGGCCGACCACGTTGTACGGGCCGTGCAGGCCGGCGTCCAGCGCGTCGAGCACCCACGCCGCGAGGTCGCGCGCGTCGACGTACTGGAGTGGGGTGTCCCGGGGGCCGGGGGCGAGCACCGGGCCGCCGTCCGCTCCCCGGGCGATGCGCTCCAGCCACCACGTCAGGCGGCCGGGGGTCTCGCGGGGGCCGAGGATCAGGCCGGGACGGGCGATCAGCGTGCGCTCCTCGCCGAGTTCGCGGAGGACTGCCAGCTCCGCGCCGCGCTTGTCCGCCGGGAACTCGGTCGCGTCGGCGTCGGGGTCGCCCTCGGCCAGCGGGCCGTCCTCGTCCAGGCCCGCCGCGGGCGGCCAGGCGTACACCGAACGGCTGGAGACGAACGCGTAGCGGCCCACGCGGCCGGCGAGCAGCCGGGCCGCGTCGCGTACGACGGACGGGGCGGACGACCAGGTGTCGACGACCGCGTCCCACTCGCCGGCGGCGAGGGTGGCGAGGCCGCCGGGTGCGGTGCGGTCCCCGTGCAGGACCCGCACACCGGCCGGCGCCGGGTGCTCTCCCCGGTGGAAGACGGTGACCTCCCAGCCCCGGTCCCGCGCGGCCTCGGCGACCGCGCGGCCCCCGAAGCCCGTACCACCGAGCAGCAGCAGCTTCACAGCTTCGCCCCGGTGCGGTAGGCCGCGAAGCGGTCGGTGATCTCCTGGGCGCGGTCCTCCGCCTCCGACAGTTTCATCTCGGCGCACTCGTAACCGAGTTCCTCCGTCATGACGGCCATCGAGGCGGGCTCGAAAACGACGGTGCCGTCGGCGCGTATCTCGCTGATGCCGTCCTGCACCTGGCCCGACAAGTTGATGGCGTGCGCCTGTTCCTCCGTCATGCCGTCCGGCAGCAGCGGCCGGAACTTGCCGGATTCGATCGCCACCGGGAACCCGCCCAGCGCGCCGTCCGCGCCCGGCGCGTGGACGACGGCGTCGCGGCCGTCGGCCAGCGGCTCCAGGACGCTGAGCGCCGAGGCCGCCGTCATGGTCTGCCCCGGCATGCCGCCGGTGCGGCGGTACTGGGCGGGGAGGCGGTTCAGCAGCGCCTCGATGTCCAGCTCCGCCGTGACGTCACGGCCGTCGACGCGGATGCCGAGGCCCATGGCGGCCGGGCCGCTGTTGCCGTGACGCGACAGGCGGTGCGAGACGTAGTGGTGGGCGACGAGCCGCACCTCGACGTCGGCGGTGCTGCGGCCGAGTTCGTCGGCGGCGGCGGCCGTGATGCCGGGAACGTTGTTGGCGACGTTGCCGATGCCGATGTCGGGGGACATGCCGATCGCGGTGAGCGCCGGGTGAACGGCGTCGGGGTAGGCCGCGTTGACGACGACGGCCTCCGTGCCGGACAGCTTGACCGCCTCCATCGCCTTCATCACCGGCACGAGGTGCATCGGGAGCCACGGGCCGTAGTTGGCGGCGTACACGCGCTGGAAGGCGGACGGCTCCAGGGTGGAGATGACCCACCACGACTGGTAGCTGGCGGCGAGGAAAACGACGTCGGGCGCGAAGGCCGCGATGCGCTCGGCGGTGCGCGCCACGTCGGTCAGGTCCGTGACGGCGTGGCTGACGGTGGGCGTGTAGCCGCGCTGCACGGCGCAGAAGCGGGTCAGGTTCGTGGCGCGCAGGGCCACTTCCTCGTCACGGCCGACGAGCTGGATGTGGCGCTCGCGCGTGCTGTGGGCGAGCTCGTGGAAGACGCGGCGGCCGATGTCGCCGGCGCCCAGGATCATGATCTTGCGAGGGTTCGGGGTTTTCATGACGTACCTCCGAGGTGAGCTGTGGCGAGCGAAGAGGGGGCCGCGAGCCGGTGCGCGTCGCGGACCAGTCGGGGCAGTTCACGCATGGAACGGAAGGCGAGAGCGCCGTCGCGGTGCGGGCCGACAGCGGGATCGGCGGTGTACTGGAGGACCCGCATGCCGGCGCCCAGCGCCGCGTCCACGCCGACCGGGCTGTCCTCGACCACGACGCAGTCGTCCACGTCGGCGCCGCACTCGGCGGCCGCCCACAGGAACAGCTTCGGGTCCGGCTTCCAGGCGTTGATGTCGTACGCCGAGAAGAGCCGCCCCTCGAAGTGGTGCAGGATGCCCGACTTGCCCAGGCGGCTCGCCATGATCTCCGGCGGGCTGTTGGAGGCGACGCACATCCGGGCGCCGAGGAACGAGCTCAGCTGCTCCAGGGCGTACGCGACACCCTCGATGGGCTCCAGCCAGGAGCCGATGAGCTCATCGCACTTGGCGCGCGCGAGCGCCATGGCGTCGGCCGGCGGCGCGGCGCCCGAGATCTCCTCCATCAGGTCGATGCACTCCTGCATCTTCTTTCCGGAGAACAGCTCGTCCCGCCGCTCCTTGGTCAGGTGAAGGCCCATCAGCTCGCCGATGTGCGCGAGCCCGCCGTTCTCGGCGTCCTGGGTGTCGACCAGGACGCCGTCCAGGTCGAAGATGACGAACTCACTCATGGGTGATCCAGTCCACGTTCTCGATGGCGGCGACGGTCGCGGCCAGTTCCCGGTGGTTCGCGGCGGAGCCGATGACGGCCGCCGTGTTGCCGCGCGCGCCGATGCGCCAGTCCGCGTCGGCGCCCGGCTCGGCCAGCACGGTGACGCGGTCCACGTTCGGGAGGCGGCGCAGGGCGGAGACGTTGCGGATCGACGCCACCCTGCGGGCGCCGACGGGGGGCACGATCAGGTAGTGGAAGGCGATCGGCCCGTCCTGCTTGACCTCGGGCGTCTCGTACGGCCGGCCCAGCGCGGCGGCGACCGCCACGTACGCGGGGTCTGAGGTGCCCGAGCGGACCGCGAGATCGTCGACCCAGGCACCGAGGCGGCCGTTGACCTCGATGACCCTGGGGCCGTCGGCGGTCAGCTTGATCTCTACGTCGGCGACGCCGTGGATGCGCAGGGCGCGCACCGCGCGGCACGCCAGGTCCCGTACGGCACGCTCTTCGTCCTCCGGCACGACGGAGAAGCCGCCGTAGCCACCGCGCTCGCGGAACGGCTCGGCCAGCGCGAACTTGCTGGTGGTGAAGACCGGGCGTACGTCGTCACCGTCGCCGTCGGCGACGCAGTCGACCGCGATGTAGTCGCCCCAGGGGGCCGGGGTGTCCCGGCCGACCAGCAGCTCCTCCAGCATCACGGCGGTCTCGGTGGGGCTCTCCCCATCCCCCGCGAACATGTCCGCCAGGGCGGCGTGGCACTCCTGCGGTGTAGTCACAGCCTGGGTGTTGCGGCTGGAGGCGCCGATCACCGGCTTGATGATGGCGGGCAGTCCGACGTACGCGATCGCCTCGTCCGCCTGCTCGGCCGCGGTGATCGTACGGAAGCGGACACTGTCGACGCCCGCCTCGGCGAAACGCTCCCGCTGCCGGTCCTTGTGCGTGATCGCTTCGACGTCGGCGGACCGGTGATAGCGCAGGCCGAGCGCCTCCGCGAGCCGGACGGTGCGGGCGATCTGGAACTCGCTGAAGGTGATGATGCCCGCCGGGGCGAGCGCCCGCAGCGCGTCCAGCAGCTCCGCCTCGGTGCGGCCCGCCGTGTCCACCACGGATCCGACCGTCTCCAGGGTGGGGATCATCTCCCGCGCGTGGTCGGTTTCGGCCGTCACGAAGACCAGCGAGCAGCCGTTGTCCCGGGCGGCTTCCGCCAGCCGGGTCGGTGCGAGGCTCCCCGCGTCGTAGACGACGAGAAGCACCGGCTTGTCACTCATAGGTCAACCTCTGTGTTCCGTACGGGCGGATGTCAGGACAAAGGGGCGTGCCAGTCCTGCAGGCTGTCGTCGGGTGACAGTCCGCTGGGCGTACGGCGACGGATCAGGCGGCCGTGAATCCCCCGGCGCGGCGAGCTGTGGTCAGGGCCTTCGCGAGCGTTTCGACGGTCGAGCAGGCGAACAGCACCCGCACCGGGATCTCCAGGCCGAACTCCTCCTGGAGCCGCAGTGCCGTCCTGGTCGCGGTCAGGGAGTCACCGCCGAGCTCGAAGAAGTCGTCGTGCGCGCCGACCTCGTCGGCCCACAGCGCCTCCGCCCAGATACGGGCGACGGCGCGCTCGGCGGGAGTGCGGGGCGCCACGAACTCGGCGTCCAGGCCGGTCCGTTCGCCGTCCGGGGCGGGCAGCGCCGTGCGGTCGGTCTTGCCGCTGGTGGTCAGCGGCAACCGGTCGAGGAGGACGAAGGCGCCGGGCACCATGTAGCCGGGCAGGCCGCGTCCGCACCAGTCGCGCAGGGCGCCGACGCTCAGCGTGCGGCCGTCCACCGGCACGCAGTACGCGACGAGCGCCTTCTCGCCCGGTACGCCGCCGGGGACGTCCTCGCGGACGGTCACCACGCACGAGGCCACGTCCGCGTGGGTGAGCAGCGCAGACTCGATCTCGCCGAGCTCGATGCGGAAGCCGCGCACCTTCACCTGGTGGTCCAGGCGGCCCAGGAACTCCAGGTTCCCGCCCGGCAGCCAGCGCACCAGGTCCCCGGTGCGGTAGACCCGCGCCTCGGGCCCGTCGGCGGCGTACGCCGGGAAGGGGTGGGCGGTGAAGCGCTCGCCGGTGAGCTCCGACCGGCCCAGGTAGCCGCGGGCGACGCCTTTGCCGCCGATGAGCAGTTCGCCGGGTACGCCGACGGGCACCGGGCGGTCGGCCTCGTCGACGACGTACACCTCGGTGTTCGGCGTGGGGCGGCCGATCGGGACGGGGCCGGCCGCGTCGCGGATCTCGGCGACCGTCGCGTAGATGGTGGTCTCCGTCGGGCCGTAGCCATTGACGACGCGGCGGCCCGCGCGCAGCATCTTCGCGGCCAGGTCGGCGGGGAGGGCCTCACCGGCGGTGAAGACGGTGAGGTCGCGCGGCTCGGGGCGGTCGCCGAGGGCGTCGAAAGCGTCCAGCAGGGGTCGCCAGGCGGAAGGGGTGGCCTGGACGAGGGTGACGTCGTGCCGGTCGACGAGGGCGGCGAGCGCGCGGGGGGTGTGGACCTGTTCGCGGTCGGCGCCGATGATCCGGCCGCCGGTGATCAGCGGCAGGAACACCTCGACGTTCGCGATGTCGAAGGTCGCGGACGTGGTGAACAGGACCCGGTCGCTCGCGGGCGCCGGGAAGATCTCCCGCATCGCGAAGAGCAGGTTGACCAGCGAACCGAGCGTGATGGCGACGCCCTTGGGGGTGCCGGTGGACCCGGACGTGTAGAGGACGTACGCCAGGTCGTCAGGACCGGCCGCCGGGGCGGGGTCCGCGTCGCTGCGCGCGGCGACCGCCTCGCGGTCGGTGTCGCTGTCAACGGCGACGAGCACGCGGCCCTCGCCCGCCAGGCGCCCGCGCAGGGACTCCTGCGTGACGACGACGGGCGCGGCGGTGTCGCGCAGCACGAAGTCGCGCCGGTCTACGGGGTGTTCCGGGTCGAGCGGCACGTACGCCCCGCCCGCCTTCAGCACCGCGAGCAGCGCGACGATCAGCTCCGGGCCGCGCTCCAGGCAGACGCCGACCGGGACATCCGGCGCGACGCCGAGGGAGCGCAGGTGGTGGGCCAGCCGGTTAGCGCGGACATTGAGGGCGCGGTACGTCACTTCCTCGTCCCCGAAGACGACGGCGACCGCGTCGGGCGTCTGCCGGGCCCGCTCGGCCACCAGCTCGGCGACTCCGCGTCCGGCCGGGAACTCGGCGGGACGCGCGCTCCACTCGGTGAGCAGCAGGCGCCGGTCGGTGTCGTCGAGGATGTCGAGGGCGTTCAGCGCGGCGCCGGGGTGTGTGGCGACTGCGGCGAGCAGGGTCAGGTAGTTGCCGGCGAACCGCTCGGCGGTCGCCGCGTCGAAGAGTGCGGTGCTGAAGTCGACGTACACCTCGATCTCCGACTCCCCGCCGTCCGCGAAGACCAGCGCCAGGTCGGGCGGGCAGCTGCCGACCGGAGCGGGAAGCCCGTCATCCGAGGCGGCGAACAGGGCCTGCACCAGCGGATGGTGGCTGGCGTCCGGCTCGGGCACAAGGGCGGAGACGAGCTCCGGGAACGGTACCCCCGGCCGGGCCTGCGCCCCGCGCACCGCCGCACCGGCCCGCTCCACCAGGTCCCCGAAGGTCGCCGCTGCCGCCAGGTCGGTCCGTACGATCGCGAGTTCCCCCGACATCGGCATGCCGACGGCGACGTCCTGCCGACGGCTCCACCGCCCCAGCAGCAGCTGGTACGCCGCGAGCAGCACCACCGGCAGCGGCGCGCCGTATCCGGCGGCGGCTTTGCGCAGGGCGTCCGACGTAGCGGCCGGGACGGTGCGGGTGTGGCGGGCCGTACCGGGCTCGCGCACGGAGGGGCGCGGGCGGTCGGCGGGCAGCTCCAGGGGTTCGAGGCCGGCCAGTTCGCTCCGCCAGTAGTCGAGCTCGGTCGCGTCAGTCATGACCCCTCCGGGGTGCCGAGGATCCGCGCCAGCGCGTTGCGGTCCGTCTTTCCGTTGTCGTTGAGCGGCAGGCCGTCCAGCCGCGTGATCCGCGCGGGCACCATGTGCAGCGGCACCTGCTCGCGCAGCCACGCGTCGAACCGCATCGCGTCCGTCTCCCGGCCCGCGTAGGCGGCGGCCAGCTCGGTCTCGCCCTCCGCCGTCGGGAGCGCGATCACCGCGACGTCGACGACTGCGGGATGGCGGCGCAGGACGGCCTCCACCTCGCCGATCTCCACCCGGTGGCCACGGATCTTGACCTGCTGGTCGAGCCGGCCGCAGTGCACCATGAGCCCGCCCTCGCGGCGGACCCGGTCACCGGTGCGGTACCAGTGGCGGTCGGTGAGCGGGGCGGCGCCGTCGTACACGGTGGCCCGGCCGCCCTCCTCGTACGAGAGGAACCGGCCGGTGTTCTCGCGCGGGTCGAGGTAGCCGTCGAACCGCTGTGGGCCGCGTACGCACAACTCGCCCTCGTCGGCGGGCAGTCCGTCCTCGTCGAGCAGGACGCCCTCCATGCCCGGGTACATCGTGCCGATCGGCACCGTGCCGCCGCTGAACTCGGGCCAGTCGGAACTCGGGCCGGTCAGCCGGTGGTTGGCGCAGCAGATGGCCAGCTCGGTCGGACCGTACACATTGTGGATCTGTGAGTACGGAGCCACCTCGCGCCACAGCGCGGCATGCTCGGCGGTCATCGGCTCGGCGCCGAACATGCTGTGCTTCAGCGTGACGCAGCGTCCCAGCGGGAGATTCCCGAGCCGATGGGCCTCGCGCACCACCGACGGCACCGAGAACCAGTGGGTCAGCTTCCGTTCCACGGTGAAGTCGACCGGCGTATACAGGTCGGCCGCCATCGGGACGACCAGCGTGCCGCCGCCGCCCCAGGTCGCGAAGAGGTCGAAGGCGTGCGCGTCGAAGGTCAGGCCGAACGACTGGGTGAGGCGGCTGCCGGGCGCGATCTCGTAGCGCGGGATGTTGTGTTCGAGGTACGGCGAGAGGTGGCGGTGCAGGATCGGTACGCCCTTGGGCTGGCCGGTCGACCCCGAGGTGAACAGGATGTACGCCTCGCGGTCGAGGTCGGCGGGGACGGGCGGCAGCGTGTCCTCCAGCGCCCCCTCCAGCAGGTCGGGGTCGGCGCGCTCGTCCTCGTCCAGTTCGAGGACGGTCGGCCGGTGGCGCTCGGGGAGCATGCCGAACAGGTCCGCGGTCCGGTCACCGACGAGCGCGACGGTGACCCCGGCGCGCTGGGCGATGTCGAGGTTGCGCTGCTGGGGATAGTCCGGGTTCAGCGGCACCACGGCCGCGCCGAGCCGCTGGATGGCCAGGTACCCGGCGTACGCACCCACCGAACGGGCGGCGGCCAGAGCGACCCGGTCGGGCAGCCCGCCGTGCTTGTGCACGATGCGGGCGGCCAGGGTGAGGGCGAGGCGGCGCAGCTCGGCGTAGGTCAGGACTTCGACGCGGATCTCCAGCGCGGGGTGGTCCGGCAGGCGCAGGGCCGATTCCTCGAACCACTGGTACATCGTGCGGTGCCTGGCCGCGCTCTTCCGCGCCGGCGGCTTGAGCGGCGGCCGCGACGGCGGTTTTGGAGCCCTTCCCGAGGAAGGCGGCCATGGCCCGCACGGTGGAGTGCCGGAACAGGTCGACCACGTCGACCTCGCACTCCAGCGCGGTCCGCAGCCGGTCGCGCAGCCGGATCAGCAGCAGCGAGTTGCCGCCCGCGTCGAAGAAGCTCTCGCCGTGGCCGACCGTGCGGCCGAGCACCTCTCGCCAGGCGGTCGCGACGAGTTGTTCGGTGTCGCTCAGCACCGGCTGAGCCTCGCTGCGCGCCGCCCGCGCCTCGTCGGCGAGCGCCTGCTCCAGCGCCTTGGCGACGGCCGGGCCGTCCGGTCGGCCGCTGGGCAGCAGCGGCAGCTGCTCCAGTACGCCGATCCGGGCGGGCAGCATGTAGCCGGGCAGCAGCTCGCGCAGGTGCGCGCGCAGCTCGTCGGCGGTCGGGGCCGCCCCCGGTCGGGCGGAGACGGCGGCGTCGATGCCGTCGGCCGCCCGCGTCCGTACATGCGCGCGTACGACGCCGGGGTGCGCCAGCAGCGCCGCCTCGATGTCGGCGCCGGCCACCCGCACGCCGCGTACGCGGGCCTGCTCGCCAGCCCTCCCGGAGAACACCAGCCGCCCGTCGGGCGTGTGCCGTGCCAGGTCGCCGGTGGCGAACAGCCGCCCGCCCGGCCGCTTCCCGTACGGGTCGGGCCGGAAGCGCTCCGCCGTGCGACGCGGGTCGTTCAGGTAGCCACGGGTGACGGCGTCGCCCCCGATGTGGAGTTCACCGACGACACCCGGCGGGGCCAGGTCTCCGTTCCCGTCGAGGACGTACGCCGCACAACCCGCCGGAAGCCCGAGCGGCACCGGGTGGCCTGTCCCGTCGGGGAAGGCCGGTCCGCCGACGGCCGGGCCCGCCGTCTCAGCGGCGGTGTAGAGGTGGTGGACCCGGCCGGCCCCGGCGGCGTACGCCGCACGAAGAACGGCCGGGGCGAGGAGCTCACCGCCGAAGAGGACCGTCGCGGGTACGTCGTCCCGGCCGTCGGCAAGGACAGACGGCGCGGCGTACACGGTGGCCGACGAAGCGCCGTCCGGCACGACCGCCCGGCCGCCCGAGGTGAGCGGGGCGAAGAGCTCGAACGCCGCGCCCGGCGAGTCCGGCGGGCTGAGCTGCGCCACCGCGTCCAGCGCCCCGGCGGGCAGCTCCCGGTGGGCCCAGCGAAGGCGGGAGACCAGGTTCCGGTGTTCGGCGAGCACGGCGCGCGGTTCGCCCGTGACACCCGACGTACGCAACACCCAGGCGGCGTTGGCGGGCGACACGGCGGGCAGGGACACGGGCAGGGCATCCCCGGCCGCCTCCGACTCCTCCAGTTCGACCACCCGCACCCGCGTGTGGTCGAACAGCGACGAGCAGTCCAGGTCCGCGAGCACCGTCGTCAGCCCCGCGTCGTCCACGGCCAGCCGCAGCAGGAACGCCGGCAGCTCCGGGTCCAGCGGGACGCACACCCCGCCCGCCTTGAGCACGCCCAGCTGGGCGGCGGCGAGCGCGAACGACTTGGGCGCGCAGACCCCCACCGGGGTCTCCGGCGCGACCCCGTACTCCACCAGCCGTGCAGCCAACCGGGCCGCCACACCCTCCAGTTCGCGGTACGTCCACGTACGCGAGCCTTCCACCACAGCCACCGCGTCCGGCGTACGAGCGACCTGCTCGGCCACCATCGCGTGCAGCACCTCGCCGCCCGCAGACGCCTCGCCCGCCGCGTTCCACTCCTCCACCAGCCGCCGCCGCTCCCCGGCGGTCGGCCGCAGCAGCGCGGAGACCCGCGACGACGGGTCGGCGGCTATGCGCTCCAGTACGGTCCGCAGCCGGACCAGCAGCCGCTCCGCCGTCGCGCCCTCGAAGAGGGCGGTGCGGAAGTCGACCAGGGCCAGCAGGCCCTCGTCCGTCTCGATGGTGTCGATGGCCAGGTCGGTCTTCATGGTCGGCAGCCGCAGCTCCCCCACCGTGAACACCGCGTCCGCCACCCGCCGCACGTACGCGGCCGGCGAGTGCGTGTACATGACCTGGTACAGCGGGTGATAGCTCGGATCACGCGCTGCCCCGAGCCGGTCCATGACCTCGTCGACCGGCAGGTCGGAGTGGTCCAGGGCGTCCAGCAAATCACCGCGCACCTGCCGCAGCAGCTCCCCGAACTCCGGGTCGCCGGACAGGTCGGCGCGCAGCACCACGGGCCGCGTGAGATAGCCGACGAGCCCGGCGCTGTCCGTAGAGTCCCGCCCGGAGACGGCCATGCCGGTGAGGACGTCGGTCCCCCCGTACTGGCTGAGCACCACGTCGCACGCCGCCTTGAGCACCATGAAGAGGCTGCACCGCTTGGTACGGGCGAGCCGCCGCAGCGGCTCCACCACCTCGTGCGGGATCACGGCCGTGCGCCGCTCGCCCTCGTGCCCGCCGCGCGCCGGTCGCGGAGCCGCGAGGGGCAGTTCCAGCACCTCGGGCGAGCCGGCCAGCCGCTGGGTCCAGTACGCCAGGTTCGCCGTCGCGGCGCGCTCGTCCTCCTCCGTACGCCGGGCAAGAAACGCGCCGTACTCCACGGCCGGATCCGGCAGCGGCGACGGGCGCCCCTGCACGAACGCGTCGTACAGCGCTGTCAGTTCGGACGTGAAGACCTCCATCGACGCCCCGTCGAAGACGATGTGGTGTACGCCGACGAGCAGCCGGTGCGTGGTGTCGTCCAGCCGCAGCAGCCGCACCCGCAGCAGCGGACCGCCGTCCACGGCGAACGGCTCACGCGCGAACGCCTCGGCCATCGCCGCCGAGTCGTCCGAGTTCTCCGAGTTCTCCGACGCGTCGACGACCGGCAGGGCAACAGCCGCCGGCGCCCCCACGCACTGCACCGGCTCCCCGTCCGCGCCACGCACGATCCGCGTGCGCAGAGCGGGATGGCGCCGTACGACCTCCTCCAGCGCCCGCCCGAGCGCCGCCGCGTCGAGCGGCCCGTCGATGCCGACGGCGAACGGGATGCTGAAGAAGGGATCGTCCGGCCGCACTTGGGCCAGCGCCCACAGCCGCCGCTGGGCGGGGGTGAGAGGGAGAAACCGCTCGGCGGCCGTCATGAGGCCACCCCCGCCCCCGCCTCGGTCTTGTTCCGGTTACGCACCGAGGCCGCCGCCAGCACCGCCGCGGCCGGCAGCAGCAGCCCGCCCGCCACGATGATCGACGCGGCGATCCCCATCAGGTCGGCCGCCAGCCCGCCCACGACCACACCGAGGATGGTGAAGTTGACCATCAGGGCGTTGAGCAGCCCGACCCCGCGCCCGCGCAGTTCCTCGGGCAGGTCGCTGATCAGGGTGTTGGCCACCGGCACCTGGAAGAGACCGGAGCCAATCCCCGCCACCAGGCACCAGGCCAGTACGACGGACACACCCAGCGAGCCCCCCAGCGAGTCCCGCAGCCAGCCGGTCGGGGCGAGCAGCAGCAGGGACGCGCCGAACAGCACGATCGAGCCGATGAACAGCCCCCGGTCGGAGAACCGGCGTACCAGCGCCGGACCGGTAAGGGCCCCGATCACGCAGCCCGCGCCGAACGCGGCCTGTGCCATGCCGAAGTTGAAGGCGGACAGGTCGAAGACGCTCAGGAGCTGGGAGTTGAGGTTGGTGGTGAAGAGCCCGAGGACCAGCATCACCGGCACCAGGATGACCGCGAGGAAGCGCAGAGAGGGGACAGCGAGCACACCCGAGACACCGGTGCCGAGCGACTTCCAGTACGACTCCCGGCCGCTGTCCGGGCCGGGGACCGGGACCTCACGCAGCACAGCCATGCTGCCCAGCAGCACCGCCGAGACCACGAAGGTGGCCGCGTCGATGACGAAGACGGCGGAGACGCTGCCGAACGCGAGGAGGAGACCGCCCAGGGCGGGGCCCACCAGGTTCAGCGTGTGGTTCGTGGACTGGAAGAGGGCGACCGCCGTCGGGATGCTGTGGCCCCGCACGATCAGCGGGATCGCGGTGATCCGCGCCGTCTCGAAGAACGCCTTGGCGATCCCGGTGAGCAGGATCAGTACGAGCAGCAGCAGCGGCGAATCCCGTACCGGGATCATCGCCAACACCAGCGCCACCCGCACCAGGTCGGAGCCGACCATCAGCCCGCGAGCGGGGAAGCGGTCGGCCAGCGGGCCGACGAACGCCCCCAGCACCCCGGAGGGCAGCAGCTGGGCGATGACCACGAGGGACACGTACAGGACCGGGTTCGAGGTCTCCGTCGCCACCACGTAAATCAGGGTGATCTTGGTGATCGCGTCACCGAGGAAGGACGCGACGACGGCCAGCCAATAGCGGATGTACGTCCGGTCCTTGAGCAGTTCAAGCACTGTCAACCACCTCGTTCAGAATTGTGGCGACGCCCTCGATGTGGGGGTGGCGCATCATCGTGTAGTGGTTGCCTTCGACCACCCGGACGTCAAGCGTGCCGTCGGTCAGTTCGCGCCACGCCTCGGTCGAGTCGTACGTCTCCTCGGCCGCGCGGATCAGGGTGACCCGGCCCTTGACGTGCAGGGGGCGGAAGTTCCAGACGAGCCGCAGGTTGGCGACCCAGAGGTCGAGGATGTCCCGGACCTGCTCGCGGCCGGCGTCCGGCGGCAAGTAGTTGGAGGCGCGGGCGATGGCGAGGAGGTAGTCGAGGTGCTCGTCGGGGGTCATCCCCTTGAGCTCCTCCACGGACTTCAGCGCGTTGCCGTAGTCCCACTGGAGGTTGGCGGCGATGGCCTCGACGATGTCGGCGGGATCGGGCTCGGAGCCCTCCGGGACCTCGGCCGGCGGGTGCGAGTCCATCATGATCACGGACACCTCCGCGCCCGTCTTCTCCAGCTCACCGGCGACGGCGAAGGCGTTCGTACCGCCGTAGCACCAGCCGGCCACCGTGTACGGGCCCTCGGGCTGCACTTCGCGGATCAGCTCCGCGTACGCCGCCGCGCGCGCCCCGAAGTCGGCGTACGGCAGGACTCCGTCGACCGGTGGGGGCGACGCCAGGGCGTACAGCGGCCGGTCACCGCCGTCCATGAGCCCGGCGAACGGCATGTAGCAGACGACCTCGCTGCCCGCCGGGTGGGCGAAGAAGACGGGGGTGCCGGTGGTGCCGGAGCCGATCTCCACGAGGTGTACGTCCGCCTCGTCCTGGTAACCGTCGCGCAGCATGCGCGCGAACCGCTCGACCGTGGCGCCCCGGAAGATCGCCGCCATCGGCAGCTGCTGCCCGAAGCGCTTCTCGATCTCGGCCATCAGCCGTAGTACCAGCAGGGAGTGGCCGCCGAGGTCGAAGAACCGGTCGTGCAGACCGATGGGCTTGACCCCCAGCACCTCCTCCCAGATGTGCGCGACTTCGAGCTCGACCGCGTCGCGCGGCGGCACGTAACTCGCCGCGTCCCGCTCGATGACGGGCTCGGGGAGGGCACGGCGGTCGATCTTGCCGCTGGTGTTGAGCGGGAAGGCGTCCAGGGCGACGATCGCGGACGGGACCATGTAGTCGGGCAGGAAGCGGCGCAGGTGCTCGCGCAGCTCCTCGACGCCGGGAGCGGCACCCTCGCCACCGTCCGCCGCCACCACGTATCCGGTCAGCCGCTTGTCCCCCGGCCGGTCCTCCCGTACGAGGGCGACCGCGCGGCGCACCGCCGGGTGCTCCTCCAGCCGGGCCTCGATCTCGCCCAGTTCGATGCGGAAGCCGCGCAGCTTGACCTGGCCGTCGTCGCGGCCGAGGAAGACGAGCGTGCCGTCCTCCCGCAGCCGCGCCTTGTCGCCCGTCGCGTACAGCCGCGCGCCGGGCCGGCCGCCGAACGGGTCGGGTACGAACCGCTCGGCGGTCAGCGCGGGCCGCCCACGGTAGCCACGAGCGACCCCCGTGCCGCCCAGGTACAGGTCGCCGGGCATGCCCACCGGGACCGGCTCCAGGCGCTCGTCGAGTACGTACACCTGCGTGTTGTCGAGCGGGCGGCCGATGGAGACCTGCTCGGTGCCGCTGTCGAGGCGGTGGGCGGTGGACCAGATGGTCGTCTCGGTGGGGCCGTAGACGTTCCAGGTACGCCCGGGCTCGCGGACGAGCTGCTCGGCCAGCGCCGGGGGCAGCGCCTCGCCGCCGACCAGGACCCGCAGCGAGCCGTCGTTGCGCCAGCCCGCCTCCACCAGGAGCTGCCAGGTGGCCGGAGTGGCCTGCATGACGGTGGCGGCCGTCTCGGCGAGCAGGGCGGCCAGGCGGCGGCCGTCGACCGCCTCCTCCTTGCGTACGACGTGCATCCGGGCCCCGCTGATGAGCGGCGCGTACAGCTCCAGGCCCGCGATGTCGAAGGTGACCGGGGTGACGGCGGTGAGGGTGTCACCGGCGCCGAGGCCGGTTTCGGCGGCCATCGCCAGCAGGAGGTTGGAAAGGTTCCGGTGGGTGACTTCGACGCCCTTGGGGCGGCCGGTGGACCCGGAGGTGTAGATGACGTACGCCAGCCGGTCCTCGCCGGCGCCGACCGCCGCCGGGACGGCCGGAGCGGCGGCGACAGCCTCGGCGTCGGTGTCCAGGCAGATCCGCTCACCGGGGCAGTCCGCGAGGCTGTCCAGCAGCCCCGACCGCGTCAGCAGGAACTTCGCGTCCGCGTCACCGGTCATGGTGGCCAGGCGCTGCGCCGGATATCCCGCGTCCAGCGGCAGATAGGCGCCACCCGAGATGACGACGCCGAGCAGGGCGACCACCAGGTCGGTGGAACGCTCCAGGCAGACCCCGACGACGGTCTCGGGTACCACGCCCCGCTGCTGGAGGTACGAGGCCAGCCGACCCGCCCGGTCCAGCAGTTCGGCGTACGTCAGCTGCTCGTCGCCGCAGGAGACGGCGACCGCGTCGGGAGTGGCCGCAGCCTGACGACGTACCAGAACATCCAGGGACGCACCCGGCTCGCGCGCCGCCTCGGTCCGGTTCCACTCGACCAGGAGCATGCGCGCCTCGTCCGGCCCGAGCAGCGACAGGTCACGCACCGCGCGCCCCGCGTCCTCGGACATCTGCTCCAGCAGCCGTACGATCTGCCGGGCCATCCGGGCCATCGTGCTCTCGTCGAACAGGTCGGTGTTGTACTCCAGCACGCCGTGGAAGTGGTCGTCCGCGAGCGCCGGGTCGTCGAAGAAGCCCAGCATCACGTCGTCCTTGGCGGTGGCGTTGTCGAGCATCAGCTCCTCGACGGTCAGCCCGGCCATCGGGGTCTCGTCCTCGTGGAGGAAGTCCACGAGGATGAACGACGTCTGGTAGATCGGCGTACGGCTCGGGTCGCGGTCCAGGTCCAGCTCGTCCAGCAGCGTCCCGAACGGGATGTCGTGGTGGTCGAAGGCGCCCATCATGGTGGTGCGGGTCGCCTGGAGCAGTTCCCGTACGGTCATCCCCGGCCGGACCGTGGTGCGCAGCGGCAGCATGGTCAGGAAGTAGCCGATCATCGGCTCGGTCTCGGGCCTGCTGCGGGTCGACGAGGTGGTGCCGACCACGATGTCCTGCTGCCCGGTGAGCCGGTGCAGGATCAACTGCCAGGCTGCCAGCAGTGCGATGTTGACGGTCACGTCCTCGCGCTTGGCGAGGTCGCGGATCGCCTGCGTCAGCTCCGGGGTGAGCGGGAACTGGTAGCGGGCACCGTTCGCCGTCTGGAGCGGCGGGCGGGGCCGGTCGGTCGGCAGCTCCAGCACCAGGTCGGCGCCTTCGAGCTGCTTCTTCCAGTACGGCAGGTGCTTTCGCTGGACCTCCTCGCGCAGCCACTGCGGCTGCCACTCGGAGTAGTCCGGGTAGTGCACCTCGATCGGGGGCAGCTGCGGCTCGCGGCCGGTCGCGAAGGCCGTATAGAACTCCGCGATCTCGGCGTTGAAGAGGCCCATCGACCCGCGGTCCCAGACGAGGTGGTCGACCGTGCCGACCAAGACGTGCTCGCGGTCACCGAGGCGCAGCAGGGCGATCCGCAGCAGTGGGCCCTTCACCAGGTCGAACGGCTTGCGCAGCTCCTCCGTCGCGAGCCGCATCATCTCGTCCTCGCGCCGGTCAGCCGGCACTGACCGCAGGTCCTGGTGGTCCAGCGGCACCGCCATGGAGTCGTGGATCACCTGGACGGGCGCGTGCCCGTCCTGCTCGAAGGTCGTACGCATCGCCTCGTGCCTCTGCACGAAGGCGTCCACGGCGCGCTGGAGTGCGTCCGTGTCCAGCTCACCGTGCAACCGGGAGGCGAAGTACACGTTGTAGACGGGGTCTTCGGGGTCGAACTGGTGGATCAGCCAGATGCGTTCCTGGTCCACGGTGAGCGGTACGCGGTTCTCCCGCTGCCGCCTCGGAATCGGCGCGTTGGTGACGGTGCTGGTGCTGCGCTCGCGCATACGGCGGTCGAGAAGTGCGCGCTGGGCGGGGGTCAGGCCGGCCAGCCGGTCTGCGAGTCCGGTCACGACTGCTCTCCTTCGGTCTCGCCCCGGTGCCGGTAGCGGTCCTTGAGTTCGGTGAGGTGATCGAGGCCCTTGAGGACCTGGCCGGGGTCGAGCCCGAAGTCGACGAGGCAGGCGACCTCGTCGACGCCGATGTCCACCAGGTCCTCGATCAGGGACTCGCACTTGTCGGGCGTGCCGAGCAGCGCCAGCGTGTCGAAGTAGCGCTCGAAGGTGGCGTTGAGCATGACGTCGCGCTCAGCGTCGTTCAGCTTCGAGAACTCGCTGCCGAAGCTGTCCTGCTGCTCCAGGAACGTCTTCAGATACGCGGTCAGCGGCCCCCGCACGCTTTCCCTCGCCTCCTCGTTGTCCGAGCCGACGAAGGTGTGCACCATCGCGGTGACCCGGCCCTCGGCCGGGTCGTACCCGGCCTTGGCGAGCGCGTCGCGGTAGGCGGCGGTCTTGTCCTTCAGGTCGGCGGGGCGCTGGGCGACCAGGCCGGTCAGCACGTACGCGCCGATCTCCCCGGCCCGTACGAACGTCTCGATGCTGCCCTGCGCCGACACCCACACCGGGAGCTTCGGCTGGAGTGGGCGCGGAAGCGTGCGTACGGACTGCAACGAACCGTCCGCGCGCGGCAGTTCGACGCTCTCGCCCGCCCACAGCCGCTGGATGGTGTCGATCGACTCGAACATCTCGTCCTTGCGGCGCGGGTAGCGCTGCTGCCCGTCGCCCGGCGCGAGGAGGAAGTCGTCCGGGTGCCAGCCGGAGGCGGCGGAGATCGCGGCCCGGCCGCCGGACAGGTTGTCGACGACCGCCCACTCCTCTGCCACCCGCACGGGGTGGTGCAGGGGCAGGACGCAGCTACCCGCGCGGATCTGGATGTTCTCAGTCAGTACGGCGATGGCGGAGGCCAGCAGCGACGGGTTCGGGTAGAGGCCGCCGAAGTCGACGAAGTGGCGCTCGGGGACCCAGATGCCGTCGAAGCCGTTCGCGTCGGCGTGGCGGGCGCTGTCCAGCAGCAGCTGGTACTTGCCGGGGCCCTTGGCCGTACCGTCGCCGGAGAAGAAGAAGAGGCTGAAGTCCATGGTGCTGCCGGGGCGCCGGGTGCGGCGCGGCGTTTCGCTCTTCGCCGCCGCCTTCTCAGCGGAACCCGAGTCCACGGCCGACGGCGCCTTGACGTTGCGCTCGCGCATGGACCGTTCCAGTACGGCGCGCTGCTCGGGGGAGAGCGAGGACAGCCGCTCCTTGAGCTTGCGCGCGACCTCGGACTCGTCGGACTTCGTCTGCGACTGCTCGTCAGACATGGTCGTCACCCTTCAGCTTTGCCTCGGCCTCACCGGCGGAGAGGCTCTCGACCTCGCGCAGCAATGCCTCGAACTCGTCCAGGCCGATCGATTCGGCCTGGTGGGAGCGGATCGCGGCGGCCAGTCCCGGAACGGTCGGCGCCTCGAATACGGCGCTCATCGGGAAGTCGCCGTGGGCCTGCCGCAGCCGCCCGACGATCTGGATGGCGAACAGCGAGTTGCCGCCCAGGTCGTAGAAGTCGTCGTCGGGTCCGATGGGCGAAACGCCGAGCATCTCGTGCCACACCCGGGCCACGGACTGAGCGAGTTCGTCGTCCGGCCACACCGTCGCCGGGTCCCAGTCGTCGTCGGTACGGGCCCGGCCGCCGCCGAGCGAGTCGGTGAACGAGGTCGCGGTCAGCCCGGACTGGTCGGCCAGTACGTCCTGGAAGTCGGCCCTGGAGACCACGACCTGCGGGAGCCCGCCGGACAGGGCCGCCCGCGCGAGTGCCAGTCCGTCGGCGGCCGGGATGCCCTGGGACAGGCGCAGCCGCTCGTACAGCTCCCGCACCTCCGGCAGGCCCGCCATCTGCTGCTCGAACCAGTCGTCCCAGTCCCACTGCGACCAGTCGACGGTGACGGTGGGCCGGCCGGCGGCGGTGGCCGCCTGGGCGAACGCGTCGAGGAAGGTGGAGGCCGCGCAGTTCTCGGCCTGGCCGAAGCCGCCGACGATGCCGGTGGTGGCGGAGGCGGTGAGGAAGAAGTCGAGCCCGTCACCCGCCAGCAGCTCGTCCATCAGCAGGGTGGACCTCACCCGCGCCGCCAGTACGGCGTCGAAGTCGTCCCGCGTCTTGAGCGCCGTCAGGCCGGAGCCCCGGTCGTCGGCCAGGTGCAGTACGCCGTTGACGGCGCCCAGCACGCTACGGGCCTCCTCGACGGTGGCGCGCGCCTGGCCGGGGTCGGCCAGGTCGGCGGCGCGGTAGACGACGGTGTCGGGGTGCGCGGCGCGCAGGGCGGCGAGCCTGGTGACCCGGTTGCGTACGCGGTCGTCGTCACCGGCGGCCCCGCTCTGCCAGGCGTCCCACTCGCTCTCGGCGGGGAAGCCCGGGTCGCCGACGAGGACGACCCTGGCCCCGCTCGCGGCGATCTGCTCGGCGAAGGTCAGCCCGGTTTCGCCGGACGCGCCGGTGACGAGGTACCCGGCGCCCTCGCGCCAGGCCCGCCCGGTGGGTACGGCGGCCAGCTCGACCGGCGCGAAGGCCCGCAGGAGGCGCTGGGCGCCCCGGTAGGCGACGAGGTTTTCGCGCCCCTCGCCCGCGAGCTCCGCACCGAGCTGCGCGGTGAGGCGGGTACGGGCGTCGCCGTCGCCGGGGCGGACGACGTCGACGCTGCGGCAGGTGAGCCAGGCGTACTCCTGCGGCAGCACGGTGACCGCGCCGTACAGGGTGGCCCGCTCGGGCCGGACCACGGCCGAACCGTGCGCGTCCTGAAGGCTGTCGGTGAGTACGTCGATCCGCACCGGCCGGTCCTCACCGGTCTCGCCGAGCGCCTGGGCGAGGGAGACGAGGCTGTGGAAACCGGTGTCCAGGCCGGAGGCATAGCGGCGTACCGCATCACCGCAGTCCTCCCCTTCACCCGTCACTGCCCAAGCGTGCAGGACACGATCCGGGGCCGCGCCCGCCTGCCGCAGCTCCTTGACGACCTGGCCGAGGTGGCCCGCGTCGGCGGGGTCGGCGTCGAAGGCATGGTCGGAGGTACGGGCGTACGCCGCCGCCTTGTGCACGGTCGTGACGGTGTGGCCGCGCTCGCGCAGGGCGGCGGTCAGCCCGTCGGTGAGACCGGCGCCGTCCGCGAGGACGAGCCAGCTGAGCGGACCCTGTGTGTCCGGTTCCTCCGCCTGCGGCAGCGGTGCGCGGTGCCAGACGGGGGCGTACGTCCACCGCTTGGGGTCGGTACGTACGTTCCCGGCGCCGGCGGCGGCCTCCGGCTTCGGCAGCAGGTAACCGCGTCCGGCAAACGGGTAGGCGGGCAGCGGCACCCGGCGCCGGGCCCGGTCGCCGTGCAGGGCGGCCCAGTCGACGGCCACACCGTGCCGCCACAGCTCGGCCAGCCCCTCGCGTACGGTGCGGGGTTCGGCGGCGGACTGCTCCTCGGCCTCGCCGCGCGGCTTGCGCAGCAGGGTGACGACGGGCGACGGCTCCGGGTGGATCCGCACGAGGCCGCTGAGCTGGCTGCCGGGCCCGGCCTCGACGAGGACCACATCACCGCGTTCGGCAAGGGCGGTGATCCCGTCGGAGAAGCGAACGGGCCGGCGGGTGTGGGCGACCCAGTACTCGGGATCGGTGGCCTGCTCGTCCGTGATCCAGGTGCCCGTCACGTTGGACAGGAAGGGGATCTGCGGCGTGTTCAGCCGCACCGAGCGCAGCACCTCGGCGAGACCGGGCAGGGCCGGCTCGACCAGCGCGGTGTGGAAGGCGTGCGAGGTCTCCAGCTCCCGTACGGACACTCCCTGGGCCTCAAGCACCCGGCGCGCCTCGGCAACCTCCTCGGGCGTACCGGCGACGACGCAGGAGGCCGGCGCGTTGACGGCGGCGACGGTGGCGGTCAGGCCGTCCAGCGCCTTGGTCAGCGACGCCTCGTCCAGCAGTACGGACAGCATCCGGCCGGGGGCGAGTTCCTGCATGAGCGCGGCGCGCCGGGCGACGACGCGCAGCGCGTCCTCCAGGCTGAACACCCCGGACAGGCACGCTGATACGAGCTCGCCGAGGCTGTGCCCGGTCATGGCGTCGGGGCGTACGCCCCACGACATGAGCAACTGGGCGACGGCGTAGTCGATGCTGAAGACGGTGGGCTGGGTGTAGAGGGTCTGCCGCAGCCGCTCCTTGGCCTCGCCCCCGTCGGCGGCGAAGGCCACCTCGCGGACGTCCCAGCCGAGGTGGGGCAGGAGGATGTCGGCGCACCGGTCGAGCGCGTCACGGAACACCGGCTCGGTGCGGTACAGCTCCGCGCCCATGCCCGCGTACTGGGCGCCCTGCCCGGGGAAGACGAACACGACGTCGGGTGCGGTGTCCGGCGCGGCGGCCACGGCACCGACGGCCCGCTCCAGCGCGGCAGCGGCACCGTCACGGCTACCGGCAACGACCGTACGCCGATACGGGAAGTCGGCACGCCCGAGCTGCAGGGTGTAGGCGATGTCGGCGAGCCCGGCGGTGGACTCCTCCGTCGTGAGCGCCGTCGCGAGGCGCGCGGCGGCGGCGTCCAGTGCTTCGGGCGTACGGGCCGAAAGGGGCAGCGCGTGCCAGTCGTCGCCCTCCGCGGGCTCGGTGGCCGGCGTAACAACGGGCGCCGCTTCGAGGACAACGTGCGCGTTGGTGCCGCCGATACCGAAGGCGCTCACCCCCGCGCGCGGCGGCAGCTCCGTCGCGGGCCACGGCACGCCCTCGCCGTTGACCGTGAAGGGGCCCTTGTCGAGGGAGAGCCGGGGGTTCGGGCTGCGGAAGTGGGCCGTCGGCGGGATGAAGCGGTGCTCCAGCGCCAGCGTCGCCTTGATCAGGCCGGTCACACCGGCCGCCGCGTCCAGGTGGCCGACGTTGGACTTCACGGAGCCCAGGCAGACCGACCCGGCGGCCGCGTCCGGGCCGAACGCCTCCGTCAGCGCCTGGACCTCGATCGGGTCGCCGAGCGGGGTCGCGGTGCCGTGCGCCTCGACGTACTGGACCGTGCGCGGCTCGACCCCGGCGACAGCCAGCGCCTCCGAGATCACCTCGGCCTGGCCGTGCGGCGACGGGGCGGTGAAACCGATCTTGGCGGAGCCGTCGTTGTTGACCGCGCTGCCCCGGATCACCGCGTGGATGTGGTCGCCGTCGGCGACCGCGTCCTCCAGCCGCTTGAGGACCACCAGGGCCACACCATCACCGGAGACGGTCCCGGAGGCGTCGGCGTCGAACGGCCGGCAGTGGCCGTCCGTCGAGAGGATCGCCCCCTCCTCGTACCGGTAGCCGCGCGGCTCGAACTCGCGCACCGCGACACCGCCCGCCAGCGCCAGGTCCGACTCCCGGCTGAGCAGCGACTGCACCGCCAGATGAACCGTCACCAGCGACGACGAACACGCACTCTGCACGGTGAAGCTCGGCCCGGTCAGACCGAGCTTGTACGAGACCCGCAGCGCGAGCATGCCGGGGTCGTTGCCGATCGCCACCTGGATCTCGTCCGAGATCCGGCCGTCGCCCGAGCCGCCGCGCGACGCGATCCGCTCCTGGAGGTAGCCGCTCCCCGACGTCCCGGCGAACACACCGGTCCGCCCCTCGAACGCCTTCGCCGGGTACCCGGCCCGCTCCAGCGCCTGCCAGGCGGTCTCCAGCAGCAACCGGTGCTGCGGGTCCATGAGTTCGGCCTCGGACCGGGTGACACCGAAGAAGTCGGCGTCGAAGCGGTCGAACCCGTCCACCGGGAAACCGGACTTCACATACGCCGGGTCGCTCAGCAGTTCCGCGGAAACCCCGGCCGCCGCCAGCTCCTCGTCGGAGTAGGACGTACGCCCCTCCCCGCCCGCCGCCACCATGCGCCACAGCTCGTCGACGTCCGCGGCGCCCGGGAAGCGGCCGCTCATCGCGATGATGGCCACGGCCTGCTCGGGCAGTGGCAGATCCGTCTCGTACGTCATGCGTTCTTCTCCCCGTGCGGGTGGGATGCGGACCGGCTGTCGTCGCCGGTGTCGTGCTGTACGGCGAGCAGCTCGTCCAGGGCGCTCGCGAGTTCCCGTACCGTCGGCCGGTCGAAGAACATCCGCAGCGTCGCGCCGACGCCGAGCTGTTCCTTGGTGAGGGCAACGGCTTCGGTGGCGAGCATCGAGTGGCCGCCGAGTTCGAAGAAGTCGTCGTCCAGTCCCACCCGGTCGACCGCGAGAACCCCGGCCCAGATGTCGGCGAGGGCCTTCTCGACGGGGGTGCCGGGCGCCGCGAACTCCGCGTCCAGCTCGGGGCGTACCGCTTCAGGAGCGGGCAGCGCGCGCCGGTCGACCTTGCCGTTGGGGGTCAGCGGGAGCCGGTCCAGGACGACGTACACATTCGGCAGCATGTACTCGGGCAGCGTCAGCGACAGGTGCTCGCGCAGTTCGGAGGGTCCGGCGGGTGTCCCGGCCGCGGCGACCCAGTACGCGACCAGCCGCGGGTCTCCGGCCGCGTCCTGGTCGACGACCACGACGGTGTCGCGGACGGCGGGGTGGCGGGTGAGGGCGGTCTCGATCTCGCCGAGCTCGATGCGATAGCCGCGGATCTTCACCTGGTGGTCCAGGCGGCCCAGGTACTCGTGGTCGCCGCCGGCCGCGCGCCGCGCGCTGTCGCCCGAGCGGTACCGGCGGGCGCCCGGCACGGCCGCGTCCGGGTCGGGCAGGAAGCGCTCGGCGGTGAGGGAGGGGCGGCCCAGGTAGCCGCGGGCCACGCCCGCGCCACCGACGTACAGCTCGCCGGCCTCGCCGTCCGCCGCCCGCTCGCCGTCCGCGCCGAGCACGTCCAGCGTCCAGCCGCCGATGGCGCCGCCGATCATGCTGCCCGCCGCGCCGTCGAGATCGGCCGAGGTCATCCGGCGGTAGGTGGAGTGCACGGTGGTCTCGGTGATCCCGTACATGTTCACCAGGGCCGGCACCTCGTCGCCGTGCCGCGCGATCCATGGCCGCAGCATCTCGGGCGGCAGCGTCTCCCCGGCGAAGACGACCAGCCGCAGCGACGCGAGTGCGGCCAAGGACCCGTGGCCGGCGGCGTACTCCTCCTCGTACCGCACGAGCTGCCGGAAGGCGGCCGGAGTCTGGTTGAGCACGGTGACGCCCTCGCGGTGCAGCAGCGCGTGCAACTCCTGCGGCGCCCGCCGCACTTCGTCCGGTACGACGACCAGCCGGCCGCCGTGCAGCAGGGCGCCCCACATCTCCCACACGGAGACGTCGAACGCGGCCGACGCGCACATCGACCACACGTCGTCCGGCCCGAAGCCGAACCGGTCACGGACGCCGCTCAGCAGGCCCGTCACATTGCGGTGCTCGATCATGACGCCCTTGGGGGTGCCGGTAGAGCCGCTGGTGTAGATGACGTACGCGAGACTCGCCGGACCGGTGCCGGGCTCTTCGGGGGCGGTCCGCGGGTACGCCGTCAGGTCGACGCCGCCGCCGGATCCGCCGATCAGCACGGTGTGCGCGGCGCGCAGCCCGCGCCCGGCCGTGTCCGCATCCGTCAGCAGGACGGCGGCCCCCGCGTCGCTGAGCGTGAAGCGCAGCCGCTCGTCCGGCGCCGAGGGGTCGAGCGGTACGTACGCCCCGCCCGCCTTGAGCACCGCGAGCAGCGCCGTCACCAGCGAGGTGGTGCGCTCCATTGCAGACGGCGGCCGGCACTTCGGGGCCGACGCCGAGGGTACGCAGGTGGTGGGCGAGCCGGTTGGCGTCGCGCTCCAGCTCGCGGTACGTCAGCCGGCCGTCGCGGCCGGTCACGGCGACGGCGTCGCCGCGCGCTGCCGCCTGCCGTGCGAACCACGCGTCGATGGTCGCCGGGGGTGCGTGTGTGGCCATTTGGTCAACGGTCACGGTGGGGGTTCCTCTCAGTGCCGGCGGCGCCGAACCGGGCCGCAGCGAGCTCCAGTACCGGCGTCTGCGGCAGGGCCGTCGCTTCCGCCAACGTCCGCTCGTAGGCGGCCAGCAGCGCGGCCGGGGTGTCCGGCCCGAACAGATCGGTGTCGTACTCAAGGCTCAGAGCGAGGCCCGCGCCGCGCTCTTCCGCGTACAGGCTGAGGTCGTACTTCGCGGTGTCCTGCGGGCCGGTGAGGTCCAGGGAGCACCCGTCGAGCCCGGCGAAGAAAGGCTCCGGCCGCTCCTTGATGAAGCTGAACATCACCCGGAAGACCGGCATGAAGTCGCGGCTGCGCCGGGAAACCAGGGCCTCGACCAGCTTGTCGAAGGGCAGCTCCTGGTGCGCGGAGGCGTCGAGCACCGCCGTGCGGACGCGGGTCAGGAGCTCGCGGAATCCGGGGCCGCCGTCCAGCCGGACCCGTACCGGCACCATGTTGATCAGGCAGCCGACCAGGTCCTGGAGTTCGGGCCGGTCCCGGCCCGCGACCGGGGTGCCGACCGTGTTGTCGGTGGCGCCCGACCAGCCGGCGAGCAGCGTGTGCAGACCGGCAAGCAGAGTCATGTACGGAGTGACACGCTCGCGGCGGCTGAAGTCCCGTACCACCGCCGTGAGTTCGGACGACAGCTCGCGCGTGACGACAGCGCCACGGAAGCTCCGCGTCGTGCCGCGCGGCCGGTCGGTCGGTACGGCGAGCGCCTTCGGGTCGTCCCCGAGCGCACCGCGCCAGTGCCCGACGAGGGCGTCCAGGGTCTCGCCCTGGAGCCGGTCGCGCTGCCAGGCGGCGTAATCGGCGTAGTGCAGCGTCACATCGGCCAACGAGTCCGGACGCCCGTAGAGCTGCCCCAATTCCCGGAACAGGACCTCCACCGACCACCCGTCAACAGCGATGTGATGGAACGTCACGACGAGCCGGTACTCGTCCGCGCCGACCCGCACCAGCCGGGCCCGCAGCGGCGGCCCGGCGGCCAGGTCGAACACACCCGCGGCCTCCTCGGCCGCGACGCGGTCCGCCTCGCCCGCCGGGTCGGCGGCGCCGGTCAGGTCCGTGTACGGCAGATCCAGCGGCGCCGGGTCCCCGATCACCTGGTACGGGCGGCCGGACGGAGCGGCGTACGTCGTCCGCAGCACCTCGTGGCGGGCGACGAGGGCGTCGAGGGCCCGGCCGAGGGCGGCCCGGTCCAGGGCGCCGCGCAGTCGCAGCACCGTCGGCACGTTGTAGAGGGTGGTGTCGGGGTCGATCTGCTGCATGAACCACAGCCGTTGCTGGGCGAACGACAGCTGGGGCCGCTCCTGCCGGGCCCCGGCGCGGGGACCGGCGGGCGCCCCGAGCACGGAGCCGCCCGCCGGCCCCTGCGCAGACCATTTCGCCCTGGCCCGTTCCATGGCCTCGCGCACCAGACGCCCCATCGCCTCCAGGGTGTCGGCGCCCAGCAGCCGGTCCGCCGCGACGTGCGCGCCGAGTTCCTCGTCGATGCGGGCGGCGAGCAGCCGCGCCTCGCCCGCCCCGCCGCCGAGAGCGGCGAACCCCGACTCCATGTCCACCGGCGCACCGGCGACACCCAGCAGCTCCGCCCACATCTGGGCGAGCTCTTCTTCCACGAATCCCATGGTGTTCATGCGGGTGAGATCTCCGGGCGGGAAGTGCGCACAGTTTCCTGGAGCAGATCGAGAAAGGCTTTCGGCAGCTTGCTCAGATAGAAGTGATCGCCTTCGAAGACGTGCACCTCGGCGTCGCCCGCGGTGGTGTGCGTGCCCCACAGCCCGGCGTCCGCCACCGGCACATCGGGGTCGCTGTCCGCGACGAACACCGTGACGGGGCAGCTCACCGCGGCGCCGCCGACCGCCCGGTAGGACCCCAGGGCTGCCAGGTCGGCGCGTATCGCCGGGAGAACGAGCTCGATCAGCTCCGCGTGCTCGCCCACGTCCTGGGCGGTGCCGCCCAGCCCCATGATCCGCGCGAGCACGTCGCTGTCGTGCTCCTCACCGACCGGACCCGGGCTCTCAGTACGTACCGGACACTCCGCACGGTTGGAAGGGGCCGAACAGGCCGACGCGACAAGTCCGGTGGGTTGCGGGCCACCACCCTCCCGCTCCAGCCGCCGCGCGACCTCGAAGGCGACGATCGCCCCCATGCTGTGTCCGAACAGGACCGGACGTGTGACGCCGAGCCGGCCGGCCAGCACCTCGGTCACGGCGTCCGCCAGCGCCTCGATGGAACGGGCAGGCTCCTCGTACAGCCGGTTCTCCCGGCCCGGGTACTGGATCACCAGCATTTCGATGTCCGCGTCCAGCGCCGCCGAAAGGCCGTAGTAGTAGCTGGCCGAACCGCCCGCGTGCGGAAAGCAGACCAGGGTGTGCGCGGCCTCCGGCTTCGGGTGGAAGCACCGGATCCAGCTCGCCTCAACGTCCATGTCGCCGCGGTTCCCGGCCTTCCTCACCGTGCCTGGAGCGCCGTGGCCCGCAGGGCCCGGTGCGCCTCGGCGAACTCGACGACCTGACCGGCCATCGCGGTCAACTGCCGCTGGATGTGCGGGTCGTCGCAGTCCCCGCCCGCGGTGAAACCCGCCGCCGCGCTGTTCATCGCGACCCCCAGCGGAGTGCTCCAGCCCCGGAGCGCGTGCACGACGTCCCGCAGGGCGCCCAGGGTGCTCACCGCGCCCTGCCAGCCCTGCCCCACGGACAGACAGCCGACGGCGCGCCCGGTGAGGTACGGCCTGCTGTCCTCCCGCAACTCCTCGGTGTAGTCCAGGGCGTTCTTCAGCAGGCCCGACACCGTCCCGTGGTACGCCGGACTGGCGAGGACCACACCGTCGGCGGCGGTGAGCGCGGCCAGCAGGCGGTGGGCCTCGGGCGGCAGTGCCACGGCACGCGGATCGTAGAGGGGCATGACCAGTTCGGCGCCGCCGACCAGGGTGACGTCCGCGCCCAGCCGGGCCGCTTCGGCCAGCACCACCCGCAGCCCCTGCTCCACGGTGGAGCCCGGCCGGGAGGACCCCCCGATTCCGACGACCTTGACGGCCTGCTGCATGAACCCACCCACTCGATTGGCGAACTCCCGGTCGCCCAGGACCGTTCGGCCCAAACCTTCGCCAAGCGAAACTTCGGGGTCAACGTCCTCCCGACGGGCAGATCCGATCGTCGGCTTCGGGGATTCCGATCGGGCGCTCGCCGCGCGTCCGGCCGATCGGCGCCGCCGATGGGAGCCATCGACGATCCGCGGGTCCTGTGATTGCTGGTCAGAGCCGGTACGGCGATAATTGTTTCCCTGCTTTCCCCTGCTTTCGCCCGCTTTCGACACAGGTCGACCACCGACGACCACCGACGACCCCTCCGCGACTCCACTCCCCGGCTCTACTCGATCGGCGATGTCCATGCCCCTGGTCGACGACCCGCTCGCCCCGCGCATCGCCGTGGTCGGCGCGACCGGCGCGGTGGGCGGCACCCTTCTCGAACTCATCGAGGACCGGGGACTGCGCTACCGGGAACTGCACCTGGTGGCCTCCGCCCGCTCGGCAGGCCTCGAAATCCGGGTCGGAGACCGCGACTACCGGGTTACGGACCTGACCGCCTTCCACTTCGGCGACGCCGATGTGGTCTTCTTCTCCGCCGGTCACGCGGTCAGCCGCGCCTGGGTGCCGGTCGCGGTGGCCCACGGCAGCCTGGTGATCGACAACACCTTCGCCTTCCGGATGAACGCCGACATCCCGCTGGTCGTCCCGCAGGTCAACGCCGCGGAACTGGACCGCCGCCCACCGGCCGGCGTGATCGCCAACCCCAACTCCGTCACGATCCCGCTGGTCCGCGTCGTCCGGGACGTGGAGCGCCGCTGGGGCGTGCGCCAGATCGTCGTGAGTACGTACCAGGCCGCGTCCGGCAGCGGACACTCCGGCATCGAAGAGCTCCAGGAGGCGTCCCGGCTCGCCCTGCAGGACCCGCAGGCGCAGATGCCGGCCAAGGAGTTCTCGCCGGCGCTGGCGTTCAACGTCGTACCTCAGATCGGCCAGGTGCTGGCCAACGGCTTCACGCTCCAGGAGCAGAAGCTGCTCCAGGAGTCACGGAAGATCCTGAGCCTCCCCGACCTCGACGTGACGGCGACCTGCGTGCGGGTCCCGGTGGTCAACGGTCATTCGGCGGCGGTGTGGGTGGAGTGCCTGTCGCCGGTGGACCGTACGGAACTGGGCAAACTGCTGGGCGAGTTGGAGGGCGTAACCGTCCATGACGACGGCATGCACGGGGACGTCCTGACGCCCGCCACCCTGGGCGACCCGAACCACATCCACGTGGGACGGATACGAGTCTCCCCCACCAACCCGAACGGTTTCCTGCTCTGGCTGGTCACCGACAACCTCCGGGTGGGCGCCGCGCTCAACGCGCTCCAGATCATGGAGGAACTGGTGGCGAAGGGCCACCTGTGAGGGCGCGCGCCACCCCCGGACGCCAGAAGGCCACCGGCACGTCGACGAGGACGTACCGATGACCTGTGGGCGGGTTCACGTCCGGGACTCACCCCACCAGCTGCAACTGGTCCTGTGCCATGAACTGGACCGTACGGTCGATGAACAACCGCATTTCCCGGGTGAGCTGCCTGCCCCGGCGCCACGCGATCTGCGTGAACACCTCGAACGGCGGCTCCCAGTCCAGGACCGTCAGCGTCCCGGCGGCGACCGCGTCGGACACCGCCATCGTGGGCAGCACGCTGACGCCGAGACCGGCCGCGAGCCCGCGCTTGACCGACTCGATGTTCCCGAACTCCAGCAGCCGTACGGGCCGGACGGCACCGGCATTGAGCTCGGCCTCCAGCAGCCCCCGGTACGCGCACCCCGCCTCGGGCGCCAGGACGCGCGCCCCGCGCAGCTCGTCGGTCGTCACATGGCGCACCGACGCGAGGGGATGGCCGGGCGCGGCGACCGCGACCAGCGGCTCCCGCCCCAGCACCTCGGTCCGTACGCCGGCGTGCTCCGTCCGCGCCTCCATGAGGATCCCCATGTCGAACTCGCCCTGCCGCAGCGCCTCGCAGGTCTGGGCGCACTGACTGGGCCGCAGCGCGAGCTGGAGCAAGGGATAACGGTGGTGGAAGAACTCAAGCACGGGCGGCATGCGGTACGACGTCAGGCTCTCCGTCGTACCGACGGTGAGCACACCCGAAGGCTCCGCCCAGCCGGTCGTCTTGTCCCGGGCCTCGTCGACCAGCGACAGGATCTGCTCGGCGTACGGTACGAGCCGCTCCCCGGCGGCGGTCAGGCGGATACGACCCCTCAGCCTTTCGAAGAGCTCCACGCCCAATGCCACTTCCAGGCCCTTGACCTGGGCGGTGACGCTGGACTGCGCGTACTTCAGCTCGGAGGCGGCGCGGGTGAAGCTCAGCAGCGTCGCGACGCGGTGGAAGGTGGTCAGCTGTCTCAGGTCCACGCCGGCTCCCGGCCGTTCACTGCCAGCCCATGTCCGGCTGAGGCCCCTCGGACGTCGTCCCGGCCCCCTCCGTCTCCGTGGCGGCCGACACGGCGGTGGCGGTGGCGATGGCCGTGTCGGTGGCCGTGTCGCCGGGGGTGAGGGCAACGACGGCGGGTGCGAGGAGCGCCGCGGCGGCGAGCGCGGTGACAGCGGCAGCCTTGGCGATACGGGCACTGAACATGACCGGCGTCCTTTCACGACGTAAATCCAAGAGGAAAACTTCGTCTGGCGAACAGGTCGTGGACCGATTCCTGGCGGATTCGTCCGCCTCGGAAGTAGCATCACCGCCGGTGAACCTTGGGGGAAGGAAAACGGTGGGCCGCTTTGGGTCATGACCCAAAGTGGCCACCGTGTCACTGACCGGCCCTGGCGGGCCGCCCCTGCGCCGTACGAAAAGACGATGGAGCGCCACCGCCGGAACGGGGAACTGAGCGATGCTTGAATTACTGGGACTGGATACGCCGACCGAAGCCGTGTACCGGGCCATGCTGGAGCGGCCTCAGGACGACGTCACCGCACTCGCGCGACACGTGGACCTCGCCGAGGACGCCGTACGAGCCGCCTGGGACAAACTGTCCCAGCTGTCCCTGATACAGCCTTCCGCAGCGCCCACCCAGCCACCCCGTGCCGTCAGCCCCGAGCTGGGCCTGGACTACCTGCTGGCCCGAAGACAGGCGGAGTTCGCCCTGCACCGGCAGCGCATGGCCGCGGCGCGGACGGCAGCGTCCCAGCTGATCTCCGAGTACGCCGACCGCCGGCCGGCGGCGGGCAACAGCCCGGTCAGCATGGAGCACCTGGCCGACGTGGCGCAGATCCGGGCGAGGCTGTCCGTACTCACCGACACCGTGCGGCAGGAGGTGATGGCTTTCTCACCGGGCGGCGCGCAGACCGAGGAGAACATGGCGTCCGCTCGTCCGCTCAACAAAGAACTGCTCGGGCGTGGGGTGAAGATGCGGACGATCTACCTGGAGAGCTTTCGCAACTGCGCGGCCAGCGTCGCCCACGCCAACTGGCTCACCACTCTGGGCGGCCAGGTCCGCACGGCCGGGACGCTCCCACTCCGTATGACCATCCTCGACCGGGAGACGGCCGTAATCCCTCTGAACAGCGAGGACAGCAGCGAAGGAGCGGTGGTCATCACAGGAAAGGGAACGCTCACCGCACTCTGCACCCTCTTCGAGACCGTCTGGGAGGCTTCTCGCCCACTGGGCGAGAAGCCCTGCCGCGACGAGTCCGAACTCGACCGGCAGGAGGCGGCGGCCCTGCGGCTGCTCGCCGAGGGCCACACGGACGAGGGCATAGCCAAGCGCCTCGGCGTCTCGCACCGCACGGCGCGCCGCATCGCGACGGCGCTGATGGACCGCCTGGGAGCCCGCAGCAGATTCGAGGCGGGCGTAAGAGCGGTCCAGCGAGGCTGGCTCCCCCACAACCTGTAACAGCCCCACTTACACCGGCTGACCGGCGGCCCGGCGGACGCTCAGCGGCCGCTGGTCGGTCCAGACGACCTCCACATGCGCCAGGCACTCCTCCCGTGACCCACGGAAGCCCGCACCCCGCCATCCGTCCGGTACGTCGCGCCCCTCCGGCCAGATCGAGTACTGCTCCTCATCGTTGATCACAACGGCGAAACGGCCCTCTTGGTCGTCCTGGACCACGACCCACCTCCACGGCTTCGCTAGGGGTTACACCGCCCACCCTGAGCCGCACCGCCCCCCGGCCACAACACCACACTGATGAAACGTCCCGAACCCCCACATCGGCAGAACCGATGGCGAACCACGCCACACCCACATTCGCCGACTGCGTGCTTCCTGTAAGGGGCCTACCTGGACGCGGAGTTCGCCCGCCTGGCCGGGAGCTGACTTCGACCACCCGCGTGGTGTCGTCCTGCATCCCCGGGAGTACCGAGGGGTGCCGTGGACGGATCAGAATCGAGAAGCGCGGGTCACCGAGCTGCAGTTAACGCCGTCCCCTGACCAGGAGGTGCCCAGACACCCAGGTCATCGCGTTCGCGTGAAGAGACCTAAACGGCGAGCCCGGATTTCAAAACGCCCTGGGCTGTGCGCACCGACCGGCCAACAAACCTGCCTGAACAGCGACACGGGAGGGGACGGGCATGGACGACGTCGGCAATCAAGGACGAGCACTACCCGCAACCTCTCAGGATGACGCTCCATAGCGGGTGGCGATCGTGGCGGCCCGGTTGCGCAGGGAGGTACGAAGCCCTTGCGGGGCCAGGACTTCCGCGTGCGTGGCGTGCTGCCACAGGGCCCATTCGGCGTGTCGCGAATCTTGGAAGGTCACGTTCAGCCGCAGCCAGCCATCCGCGTCGGATTCTTCGGCGCAGACGGCCAGCACGGTGCCCACCAGGTGCTCCCGCCGCGCCGGGTCCACCCGTACCAGCACGGCGACTTGGTCGCCTCCGGTCCGAAACTGCGCGCTGCGTTCCTGCCAGGCCCGGTCCAGGTCGACCGTGTCCGGTCGCTGCGCGGGTTCGTCGAGTGCTTCGGCGGCCAGCACCCGGGCCAGCCGGTAGGTACGGTCCGCGCCGCCCCTCGTGGCCAGCAGGTAGCTCTGCCCGCGTACGGTGACCAGGCCGATCGGGTCCACCGTGCGCCACTTCGGGGTCTGGTCCACAGCCGCGTACTGGATGCGCAGCTTGTGTCCGGCGAAAACCGCGCGCCGCACCTCGGCCACTACGGTGTCGGACACCTCATCTGCGGCCACGCGGCGCGAGAGAAGGTCGGTCTCCGGGTCGATGAGTAATCGCTGCGCCGCGCCGGCCGCGGTGCCTCGAAGGCCTTCGGGCAGAGCGTCGACCACTTTGAGCATGGCCGAGGCGAGCGCCGAGCCAAGGCCGAACAGCTGCGCGCCGCGCCGTGATCCGGCGACCAGCAGGGCGAGCGCCTCGTCGTGGTTCAGTCCGGTGAGCGCTGTCTGGAAACCGGGCAACCGTGCGAAACCGCCGTGCCGGCCGCGTTCGGCGTAGACCGGCACACCGGCCGCGGACAGCGCCTCTATATCGCGCAGCACCGTGCGGGTGGACACCTCCAGCTCACGGGCCAGCGTGTCCGCGGTCATCCGACCGCGCTGGCGCAGGAGGAGCACCAATGAGACCAACCGGTCAGCGCGCATATGGAAACTTTAGCGAAAATACATGACTAGGGATGTCACGTTTTGCTGGAAGGCTCCTTCACACGACGCCAAAGCTCGGCGGCTGCCGAGTCGATGGACGTACGCAGTGTCTGTGAATCGAATGGAGCCAGTGCGGCAATGGAACGAAATGCGGTCAACCCGGTGTCGTGGTCGGTGGAGATGGGCTTCAACCAGGGTGAGGTCGTCTCCGGGCACTCGCGCACCCTTTACATCTCGGGGCAAACCGCGATGAGCAGCGAAGGCAAGCCTGAGCACGACGGTGACATGGCGGCGCAGCTGGCGCTGAGCATCGACAACGTCAAGGCCGTGCTGGCCGAGGCCGGCATGTCCCTCGCGAATCTCGTCCGGCTCAACGTCTACACGACCGACGTCGACCTGCTCTTCCAGCACTACGGCGTACTGGCGGGACAGCTGGGCGCCGCCGGGGTCGCCCCGACCACCACGATGCTCGGGGTGACGCGTCTGGCGATCCCCGGCCAGATGGTCGAGCTCGAGGGCACCGCCGTCGCGTGATGTGATCTCGCCTCTTCCGCTGCTCGTACCCGTCGAACCGGCACGAGCAGCGGCAGGTAGCCGATCGCATTGCCCAGCTCCCTGCGCCTGCGTAGCGGCCGTACCGCAGTGAGCGGGAGTCTCACCGACGGTGCCCGCTCGGACGTCGGCCATGGCCTCATCGATCCCGACGATCACGCCCGAGCACATCCGGGTTGACGAAACCGAGGAGGACCGGCAGATCGACCCGTCAACAGGGCGGCATCGGTTCGATCGAACCGAGCACCTGCGTCAGGTTCCCCTGACACCCACGTCGGCCGACGCCTGAAGGGCTTCCGCCAGGACAGCGAGCCCCAGCACTCACGCTTCGACCAGAGCTACCGCACAGACGGGTCCCCGCCTACGGCGCGAACGCCGCTGTGCTCATCTACGTCGGCTACGCCTGGCTCAGTAACGCCGCCACTCGCGCCATGATCAACCTCGCCCCCCGCAGCCTGACACTCCTAGCCCCTGGTGCACCCACCTGAGAACGCCAGGACCCATGGATCCGAATGCGGATCAAGCGCCACCCGCTACACTGACCGCGGCGGCCTGGCCTCACGACCAGGTCTCCGCACGCTGTCTGCAAGCCTGTCTGGATCATCGCGTCTACCTTGACCGAGTTTTAGACACGTTTTCCGACAGATCCCCGCCTCCGTAGCTCAGGGGATAGAGCACCGCTCTCCTAAAGCGGGTGTCGCAGGTTCGAATCCTGCCGGGGGCACAACGCATTGTCGCTCTGACCTGGGGTTTCTCCCCCGGGGAGGGGCTCTATTCGGCCTCGGACGTCTCGTCCGGGGCCGTTTGCGTGAGCGGTGCGTGAGCGGACGGGCCGCGAGGGCCGGATATTCCTCCCGCCTGATCAGCATCAGTCGGCACAGACGCCGCCGTCGTGTCGGACGAGTGCCGCCGGCAGCCCACTAACCCCCGGCGATCCGCAGCGAGGGTGCTCTAGCTCGACTAGTCTTCCCTCGTTGCCGGAGCAGTACGGGGAGGGGCAGCAGTGGCGCAAGTGGGGCGTGAACATTTCGTCGCCGTCGTAGAAGAGCTCACGGCACGGTGGCTTCAGGGCGGCGAGCGAGAACTGCCCGTCCGCACGCGTGCGGAACTGATCGGAGAACGGGCCCTCGACTCATACGAGAGCACGGCGCCCGAGGGCGCTCTCCCCGACGCCCTCGCGGCGCTCGGTGCAGCTGACGCCCTCGGCTCCAACCTTCCGGCCCTGCGGCAGCGGCTGGGGCACCTCTCCGACGCGGTCAGGTATGCCCGGCCCCAAAATGCAGAGCTCCACGACCGCTCCGAACCGGATGTGACCCGGTTTGACGAGCTGCACGACCTTCTTCGCGTACAGGCCAGTGAGAGCCGAACCGCCTACCGGCCTCTCCGGCCCAGCCTGAAAACCGCCCGCGGCTATGAGAGCGAAGCCCCCGGTTTCGCCCTGCTCGTCTACACCTGCCAGCTACGCGACGCACTCGACACGCACCTGGAAGAGGTCAGAAGCACCCCGCCCATCGAGCACATCCAGCTCTCCCCTAATGACCGCGCTCGCCTCCTCCAGTACGTCCGCACCCGAGCCTCTGCCGCACTGGACCAAGCGGTCGACGGGTTGCAGACTGCCGTCGACGCCAGCACCAACGACGGGCATCCTCGGGGACGGAGCTACACGCTCGGCGATCTGGCTCAGGCCCTGCTGCTGCGCTACGAGGCCCTCAAGCGACCTTCTGACCTCGAACATGCGGTGAGCAATGCCAGGGCAGCGGCGCGGCTGGCTCGGAGCGTCGACGATCGAGACTTGTCCCTATTGTGGACGGGTGTGCTCGGGGTTGCGCTACGAATGCGGCACGATGCCGACGGTGACAGCGAAGATCTGAAAGCTGCCGCCGACGCACTATGGAAGATCAATGACCTGAACTCGCTGACCATCGAACGGGGCGCGCTGGACGGGTGGTTGCGAGCCGTAGGGGCTGTGCAGCGGTATTACTACGCCATCTCGCATGAAGTTTCCTATCTGGAGAAAGCGTTCGAGACCCATCTCGGCCTCTTGCAAGCACACGCATCGCTCGATCTACGCGATGCTCGTGGCACCTCCTCATCCGCGGTGTACGCCAGTTTCGGCTACAGCTGCCTCACCATGTATGAGCACTCAGCCGAGCCGGACCTGCTTGGCAGAGCCGCGCATGCCCTGGACAGCGCCTTGGACCGGGCAGCTTCCGAGGAACGCGGCCCGGTCGAATGGACTGAGTGGACAGGAGCTCTCGCCACAGCTCTGCGGCTCCTCTTCGAACAGCAGGGCGACTCCACCTCTCTAGAGCGGCTGGTCACCGTCCTCACCCTCGGCCTGAAGTCCCCAGCCCTACCGGAGTCGAGCCCAGACCGTACGAGGTGGCGTAACAAGCTCGGTGAGGCATTGCTGCGGCGCTATGAACTCACCGGCGCCGCCACGGACTTGCACACCGCTCGCGGCCTCCTGAGCCATGCCCACTCAGACGCCCTGCTCGCCGCTGCACATTACGCCGAATATCTACGCGCCAGCGACCTGCGGGCTCTGGACAGCGCAGTCCTGACCGCCGTCGCAGCGGTTCGAGCTGTTGTGGGGCCGGAAGGTGCACACCTTCCGGCAGCCTTCCAGCTCGCTCAGTGCCTGCTCGCCCGCGCAGACGTGCTGAGTGCGCCAGACGACGCAAGGCACGCAGCCGATCTGCTTAAGCACTGCCTGGGGTGGTCCGACCAGCCAGCCGAACAGCTAGCACTGCAGACCGTCGAGTACGGACACGCACTACTGACGCTCTATGAGGCACTGACGTCCCCAGTATTGGGCCACGAAGGGGGCGACCCCCCGGATATCAGCACCCTTGGAACCGCAGCTGTGACTCTCACGGAGGTGCTGGTTAATCCCGGCCCTCGGGAGAGGGTCAAAGCACGGGCTGCGAGCCTTCTGGAGCAAGCCGTGTCACTGGACAGGGAGCGCCGCGCGCGTTCCCTTCGACGGGCTGAGGACGACTACGACAGTCATCTTGACGCCCACGCGTGGCGGCAAGCTCACGCCGTCCTGGAGGAGCGGGCCACGGACCACAGGCGGCCTACTCGACCACGAGCGACGGACGACCTCCGCGGCGACCTCGAAGCGATCCGGAACGAGCTTCACCATCGTGTCGTCGATGTGGTGATGGAACACCCCGACGCCGGGCCAGTCGTGCAGGCCCGGTTGGTTACGGCCAAGGCCGACGTTCTTGCTCGTTGGTGTCTGGAGGCCGGTGAGATCCACGCCGCCCTCGAAGTCACGGAGTCGGGTCGGGCTGTGCTGGCGGCAGCGGCCGCAGGAGCAGACGTGATCGGTGACCGGATTGCCCTACGGGCCCTTTCCTCCCTACGGGAGCAAGGTATGGAAACCCGGGTCGCGATCGATGCCGCGGAAGTCGGCCTGCTGGCCAACGCCGACCCACGCCATGCCCTACCCGAGGCCGTCTCCGGGCGCAGTCGCCTTCCCCTACCAGAGAGCATGCGGGAGTCTGTGCGTGCTGCCCTTCGTGACGTCATTCCCGCACCCACGCCGCATGACATTGCGGAGTGGTGTGGTTCGCTGGGCATCGATGCCGTGGTGCATCTCTTCGCCGGACGGCACTGTGGCTGGGCTCTCATCACCCTCTGGGACGGGCGCATCGCTTCTCTGCGGCTGCCCCTCCTTCGACTGAACGCACCCGAGTTGGTTCATTTCACGGCAGCGCACGACAGCCAGCTACGTGTTCAAGGCACCGGGAACCCGCCAGACGATCTTTCCCGGCGGACGGCTATGCGCAATGTCTGCGACTGGGCCTGGAAAGCTGCGATCGGGGCACTGCACGAACATCTCGCCACCGTAGGGATCGAAGGTATACCGCGCGTCGCCGTTATTCCGGCCGGGCCCCTGGGCCTCGTGCCATGGCACGCGGCCCGGCACCGTGTGAAGGAACCCGGCGGATGGGGACACCGCTTCGCGATCGAGTCGATGGCATTCACCTACGCGCCGTCAGCACAAGCTCTGTCCTGGTACGCCTTCCGTGCCCTCCTGCCACTCACGGGAAGTGGCGTGGTTGTCGTCGACCCAACCCGAGACCTACCGCATGCCCGCCAGGAGGGCGAGGACGTTTACCGCTGGTATTACTCCAAGGGCCGACGGTTCAGCGGATCCGGCGAGCCCGGCTCAGTGCCCGCTACTCCGCGAGCAGTGCTGTCCGCACTGAGTGACACGTTCGACGATCTTTCACCCGCATACCCGGTGGCCCATTTCGCCTGCCACGCGCGCAGTCTGGCACTCGCCAGCGAGTCGCACCTGGTGTTGGCGAACGAGCAACGGCTCAGCGTCGCCACGGTTCTCGACCGGCTCCGATGGGATAGCCAAAGGCCGGGTCTAGCACCGCTAGTCGTGCTATCCGCCTGTGCCACGGCCGTACCGGGAGCGCACTATGACAGCGCCTTGAGTCTGGCCACAGCATTCGGGGCAGCAGGCGCGGCGGCCGTAGTGGGGTCGTTGTGGGCGGTGGACGACGCCACGACCGCTGCTCTGATGCGTGACTTTCACACGCTACTCAATCTGGAGGGACTGCCGCCCGCCGAAGCACTGCGCACGGCGCAACTACGTGCTTTGCGGGAGGCCCGGGCCCGAGCACGAGGGAAGAAAACCAAAGCCAAGGCCCTGGCTGGAGACCCTTCGTCCTGGGCCGCATTCGTCCATCAGGGTCTCGGAAACGCATCGGCCACTCAGGGCTCGGTCGTCTCCTCCGCTGTCGCCAGGCTCCCAGAAAGTGAGGGCTCCGACGCCGGCTCGGCGCCCGGTGGCCCGGGGCTTCGTCTGCCGATCTTCGCAAGCCTCCCCGGGCCAGATCCATCCGCCATCGTATGGAAGTGTCCGTTGGACGACTGCACCCAGCAGGCCGACGGCGATATGGACTCCCCATTCGACGCCGACTGCTGCCCGAGCCACCCCGACAACGCGTTCATTCTGGCTTAGGGGCAGAGTTGGGCGGCCTGGTCAAAGGACTCCTCGAACCCATCGCGAAGCGGTGGAGTGCGGTCATGGGCGGCCCCCTGCTTCTGTTCTGGCTGGCGGGTGCGCTGGCCGTGGTGTGGCGGCGGGGTTCAGGCAAGGGCCTATGTCGCCTGCCTGAGCGCCACACCGACGTGCTGTGCACGATCGCTGCGCAGAGGCCGTTGGGGCCAATCCTCTGGGCTGCGGCGGCGACCGCGGTAATCGTGATGTCGGCGTGGGCACTGTCAGCGTCGGCAGGGTTCGCACTCGAGATACTCGCCGGCCGTTGGGGTACCTCAAAGATCGCTCTCGCGTATACCCGGCACCGCATAGCCCGGCATCGCGCCCGCCGCAGTGACCTCGCTACCTGGCGTCAGACGCCACCCGCCGGCCTGAACGGCGAAAACCTTGATGCCTGGCACAGTCAGAACGGTTGGCGCGCCACCCGAAGGCGGGCCGCGTATGCGCGCTACCCACGGATGACCGACTCCCACCACCTGCTCCCTACGTCTGTGGGCAATGCCCTCGTTTCGGTGTCGGCCGAAGCACGTCGCACATACGGACTCGACCTCGCCGTCTGCTGGGACCCGTTTGTGAAGGCCCTAGAAGCACCCGTACGGAGCGAACTAACCGTCGCCGCGACCCGCGTCTTTGCTCGGGTGCAAGGGCTTGTGTGCGCGGCGGGCGCCGCTCTCTGGGCGGCCGTGATCCCGGGAGTGCTACCGCGGCTGCTATGGGTGGCGGTATGCGTACTGCTCGTCTGGGGCGCGCACCGTTCTATTCGGGCTGGCGTCGACGCGTACTGCCGTCACGTGGCCAGCCTCTTCGCTATTCATCGTGTGAGGCTCTACCGGGCGCTGGGATTTACTCCGCCGGCGACCGCACAGGCCGAGGCGGACTGCGGCGCAACGCTGAGTGCCGTACTGTCCCGTAGCCTTCCCACCGGCTCAGACCCGGTGCCGTATGAGTGGGCCTCGCCGGGCGATTCGAGCGCTTAGCAGAGCGGTTTCAGCGCACATCAGCCAGCAGAGCACGCGAGGGTTACGAAGAGGCAGACCCTAGCGAGAGCCTCGGTGGTCGGCCTTTTCACCGGTCACCGGCTTACCCAAAGGCATCTCGGAAGCGGATGCCGCAGGTTCGGATCCGTCAAGGCACAACGAATTACCGATCTGACCCGGGGTCTAGGTAGCAGATTCATCCGTCCTCGAACTCCTCGTTCGGGGCCGATTGCGTGGGCGGACGGCGGCCGGTTGCCTGAGGATCTCCCAACGGATCGGCACCATCCGGCACAGTGCTTTCCACCTCCTCGGACTGAGGATCTACCTCGGGTCCGGTGTGCCAGGATGTGACCCGTGCCCGCGGTACGAGCCGGGCCGCAGCCTCCGCAATTGCCAGATCCGCCTCGGGGAGCAGGCTCGTGTACGTGTCCGACGTGATGGTGATCGAGGAGTGGCCGAGCATCTCCTGGATGTCCTTGAGGCCGGCACCGGCCGCGTGAGCCAGGGTCGCGGCGCCGTGACGGAGGTCGTGGAGTCGGATCGGCGGGAGGCCCGCCGCCTCGTACAGCTCGATGAATCGTCGCGTGACGTTGGCAGGGTGGAGCAGTTCTCCGTTCTCGCGGGTGAAGACCCTTCCGGTCTCCACCCAGGCGCTCCCCCACTTCTCACGGTCTTTGTCCTGCTGGGCGCGGTGCCGCTTGAGGGCCTGGGCCGTGTCGGAGTCGAGGGCGATGGTGCGCGCTCCGGCGTCGGTCTTGGGATCGTCCTCGTACACCTCCCAGCCGTTCACCACGAGTTGCTTGGCGACCGTGAGAAGCCCGGCGTCCAGGTGCGTGTCGGTCCACCTCTGACCGCATGCCTCACCTCGCCGCAGTCCACGGAAGGCGACAAGGTGGAACAGCGCGTACAGGCGGTCCTCGGCTACATGGTCGAGGAAGAGGCCGGTGTGTTCCGGCGTCCAGACCATCACCGGCGAGGGCTTCTCGCCGGTGCGCTTCCAGTGGAGGATGCGCTCCTCTGTCCATACAAGCGCCTTGGGGCGCCTGCCCGCGTCCAACTCGACGTGGGCGGCCGGGTTGAAGGTGATCAACTGCTGGGCGATCGCGGCGTTCAAAGCGGCCCGCAGCGTGGAGCGAACGCGCTGGCGCGTAGCCGGGCCGACGATGCGGCGGTAGGGATCCATCTCAGCGATGGCCGCCTTCATCGCCTTACGGCGGGCGCGGGGCTCTCGCCCCTTCCAGGGGATCTGTGCGAGATCCTCGGACGCCTTGCGTCGTGCGGCGTTCCCCTCGGCGATCTCCACGTTGGCCTCGGCTATGGCCTCGAACATCTCCGACAGGTGAGTGACCCGAATGCGGTCGAGCCGTAGGTGTCCGATGCGCGGCTGGAGGTGGACACGGATGTTGCTCTCGTCGCGGCTGATCGCGCTCTGCCGTCCCTTCTTGCCCGCCAGCCAGATATCCAGCCACTCGCCGACCGTCAAACGGTTGGTGAGGTCCAAGCCGTGACTCAGCCGCCGACGGGTCGACTCGATGTCCGGCAGCGCGGCCTTCTCGTCTGCCACTTTCTCCAGCAACTCGGCGATCTGATCCAGATTTTCGGAGTCGTCGGCGTCGGCAAGGCCGAGGAGCGCGCGTATGTGGTCGAGGTCGGCTTGCGCGGCTTTGAGGCTCTCGTAGCCGGCACGGCTGAAGGAGCGGCGGGTTCCGTCGGCACGGGGCGGCAGTTCCTGGCGTACGGAGTAGGAGCCGTGCTTGCGGCCGGCGAGCCTGGGGCATTTCTTGCCGAGGGGCTTGCCGGTCTTGGGGTCGCGGCAGTAGCAGCGGCGGTGGGTGGAGCCTTTCAATGGCGTTCCTCCGTGGTGGAGTCAGGGGCCCATTCGGGCGGGTCGACGTCGTGGAGCGAGGGTGGGAGATCGGGTGGAGTGGCTCCGTCGTCGCGGAGGTCGCGGCGGAGGTAGCGGAGCTTGTACTTGGCGCTGATGGCCTGGTCGGCGTACGCACTCCGCTTGCGTTCGGCTTCTTCCTGCTGGGCGCGACTAGTTGCCGTCTTGGCCGCGAACCGTGCCTGCTCTTGTTCGTCGAGTGCGGCCAGGGCGGTGCGTACGAGGCTGGCGTGGGCTTCGAAGTCGGGCACGAGGCCCGGGTCGTGTCCGGGGACTTCCTGTTCGCCGGTGAAGCGACGCAGGGCGTCCCAGGTCGGCACGAGGCTCTGGAATGGGAGTTCCTGGGTCCGGTCGACGTAGCCGACCGGGAAGATCAGGCAGGCCGGGTACGTCTCCAGGGCGGCGGCCAAGACGATGACGTCCACCAGCGGGAGGCTGGCCCGGCGCCCCGACTCCATGTTGGCGATCACGTTGCGCGGGATGGGATGCCCGAGCTCCTCGCACCGGTCGGCCAGTTCCTGCGCGCTCCACCCCATCTCCTTCCTTCTCCGGCGGACCTCACCGGCCACGTTTGCCTGGACCCGGTCCACCCACTCCGGGAAGTCGTCCTCTTCATCATCGAAACCACGTTGTGTCATACAGACACATTAGCTTGAGGATGCTGATTGGTGGACGCCTGGAGACGGACGTAATGACCGCGTTCGCCGAGGGCTGTACCGAAAGGGATGCCGCATGCGCGAAAACACCACTGGGGGGCCGTCCAAGGGGATGAGCCGGGAGGTTTTGCTGGCCCTGCCGGTAGCCGTTGACCTGGAGACCAGCAACCGTGCCCTGGGCCTCGGTCGGAGCAAAGGGTATGAGCTGGCGAAGCGGGGCGCGTACCCGTGCAAGGTCCTTCGGCTCGGCAACGCCTACCGGGTTGTGACCGCAGATCTGCTGGATCTGCTCGGGCTGGCGGCATGAAGGGACGGCAACGTAGCAAACGATTCTGCGTTGAGCTGACACAGAATCGCTGGACTGTGGGCGCGTGTGGCCGTACGGTCCGTGTTCCCTCGGGCAACGAAATGGGCCCCCGGCGACGCAACGCCGGAGGCCCGAGCAACCCCGAGCGGCCCTGGAAGAACCAACCCGGCGGCAAGGGCACGCAAGCCCACCACCGCCAGACGAGGAGCTGCCCCGTGGAACACGCGGGAACCGAGCCCTATTCCACCCCCGACAAGCCCTCCTGGCCGCCGGTCGCCGTACCCGGCCAGCCGGCGGGCCGCCCTTCTCCAGCGGGAGGGCCGCCCGCCGCCGCCATACCCGATGCTGCCCCGGCATCCGAGGGGGAGCGGGTGCTGACGGAACTGCGGGAGCAGATCCGTCGGTATGTCGTGCTGCCGAGCGAGGAAGCGTTCACGGCAGTGACGTTGTGGGTGGCGGCGACTCATCTGCAGACGGCGTGGCAGCACGCTCCGCGGCTGGCCGTGGTGGGGCCGGCGAAGCGGTGTGGCAAGTCACGGCTGCTGGATGTGATCACCGAGAGCGTCCACGATCCGCTGATCACGGTCAACGCGTCGGCCGCCGCGGTGTTCCGGTCGATCACCGATACCCCGCCCACCCTGCTGGTCGACGAGGCCGACACCCTCTTCGGCTCTGCGAAGGTCGCGGAGAAGAACGAAGAGATGCGGGGCCTGCTCAACGCGGGACACCAGCGCAACCGCCCCACTCTCCGGGTCAGCGGACCCAACCACGAGGTGGCGAAGTTCCCCACCTTCGCCATGGCAGCCCTCGCGGGCATCGGCGACCTGCCCGACACGATCATGGACCGGTCGATAGTGATCCGGATGCGTCGCCGCAGGCCGGGCGAGGAGGTGGAGGAATTCCGCACCTACCGTGACACCCCGCCCCTCCATGCGCTGCGCGACAGGCTCGTCGCCTGGCTGGCCCCGCTCCACGCCGACGCGATGGAGCTGACCCCTGCCATGCCGGTCCAGGACCGCGCGGCCGACACCTGGCAGCCGCTGGTATCCGTCGCCGATCTCGCCAGCGGAACGTGGCCCGGCTTCGCCCGCACCGCCTGCCGGGTCATGGCCAAGCACGAGGCCGAGCAGGACCAGGACAGCAGTAGCCTGGGCATCCGTCTCCTGGCCGACATCCGCCGAGCCTTCGCCACCGAAGGCAACCCACCGGCGCTCCGCACCAGTCGTCTCCTCGACATCCTCAACCAGGACGCCGAGACCCCCTGGCCGGAGTACACCGCTAACGGCCTGACCCCTCGGGGCCTGCAGATCCTGCTCAAGGAGTACGGAATCAGCTCCGCCCCCCGCCGCTTCCACGGCAACGTCCAGGCCCGGGGTTATGCCCTCCTGCAGTTCACCGACTCCTGGGCGCGCTACTGCCCCGAGCCCGTACCGGAAGCCACGGCCGGGGCCTGACCCGGCACGACCCGTCGCGACTCGTCTCCGCGCAGGTCAGCGCGGTGACGAGTCGAGGTCCGGTGACGAGTCGACTCGATGTCACCGCCGCACCCGTACCTGCCCTGACCAGGCACGCGACGAGTCGCGACGGGTCTCTCCCACCCACCACCGGGCCACATCAGCCCCACCTCCGTACTCCTGGAGCACTCCCCTTTGCCTTCCCCCACCCTCGCCGCAGTACCGTCCACTGCCCCGGTGCCCTTGGCCGCAGCGATCCGCACGGGTGTGGCGCTGCTGGCCGTGGCAGCCTTCGCGCTCTCCTACGACGCCCTGCGTCAGATGGCCGCCGCCAGCCACATCCACCCGGCGCTCACCTACGCCTTCCCGCTCGTCATCGACGGGTTCATCGCCATCGGGATCGGCGCCCTGCTCGTCCTGCGGACCGCGCCACTGTCCGCCCGGCTCTACGTCTCGGCGCTGGTCGGCATCGCCACCGGCACAAGCATCTGGGCCAACGTCCTGCACGCCATCCGCCTCAACCAGCAAGCTCGCCACAACGGGCTCGCCCTCGACGACCTCACCGTCGGAGCCATCTCCGCCATCGCCCCACTCGCCCTGGCAGGAGCCGTCCACTTCTACCTCCTCATCGCCCGACGTCCCACGGCCACAGACCGCCACGGCAACGGCCACAACGCCACCGACGGCCACGAACACGCCGCGCAAACGGAGACCAGCAAGCCGGCTGAGCCACCCGCCACGAGCACCAACTACGAGGCAGAGCCTCCGCACCAGCCCTACGAGCTGGGAGGCGCTCAGCCGAGTATCTCCCTGGAGCAGGCCATCGACATCGGCCGTACGGCTCCCCTCGGACGAGGCAACCGCGTTTCACGCCGCAACGTCGAGAAGGCGATCCGGGACAAGGGATTCGGCATGTCCCGCGCCCGCCTGGACGAGGTCAAGAACCTGCTGCAGGCCGAACTCGACAAGGCCACGCCCCGCGCCGGCTGAACCTCACGGCCCAGGCCACTCCAGCCCGCCCCTCCCGCGAATCAGTACGGGAGGGGCGGGCCTCGCCCTCACCACTGCTTGCAGGAGCCCACATGCACAACCCCGCCAACGAACTCGCTTCATCTCGGCAGCAGCTGACCTCCACCCAGGCATCAGGCGGAGCAAGGTATGGCGTTGGACCGTCCAGGGGCCGGTCCAACGCAGATGCCTCCGCCCCGGGGGTGGCGGAGGACCTCGGGCACCAGGGGGTGCCCGAGCAGGACCAGCCCGTCAGCATCACCGCCGCTTCGCCACCGCGTGCCGCCGAAGCCGCCGCACTGCATCGCGTCGCGCGTCGCCGACAGCGCAAAGAGACGCAGCGCCGAGAGCGCGTCGACGTCCGCTACAGCACCGACGAGAAGGCCGCCATCCTGGCCATGGCCCGATCGCTGAACATCGCCGCAGCCCACTACGTCGGTGCCGTCGTCATGGCCCACATCCGCCGAGACCTCGCCCTGCCCAGCCAACGCACCTCACTCGACGACTACATCGACGAGTTGACCGCTCTTCGTGGCGAGGTCGCCAAGATCGGCCACAACATCAACCAGATCGCCAGGAAGCTCAACTCCGGCGACCGCCCCCACCTCGGGGACACCGCCTCCCTGGCCCAGACCGAACGCACCCTCGCCGCGGTCGGCACCGCCGTCCGCCACATCGCGGCAGCCACCAACCAGGCCGCTGCCACAAAGAGCCACCGATGATCGCCAAGATCAGCAGCGGCAAGAGCACCGCCGGCCTCATCCGCTACCTCTACGGACCAGGCCGCGCCAACGAACACACCGACCCCCACCTCGTCGCCTCCTGGGACGGCTACGCCCCCGACCCCGGCCGCGCCGACGACATCACCACGACCAGGAAACAGCTCGTCGACGACCTCGACCTACGCGTCAAGCAAGCCGACCGAATCGGCCGCGCCCCGAAGCAGCACGTGTGGCACTGCTCCCTCCGCGCCGCTCCCGGCGACCGCCTCCTCGACGACGCCGAGTGGGCGGACATCGCCCACCGTGTCGTCGCGGCCACCGGCATCGCCCCGACAGACGACCCAGATGGCTGCCGCTGGGTCGCCGTCCGGCATGCCGACGACCACATCCACATCGCCGCCACAAAGGTCCGAGGCGACCTGCGCCCCGCACGGCACTGGAACGACTACCTCACCGCCGACCGCGAACTCGTTGCTGTGGAGACGGAGTACGGGCTCCACCAGGTCACCCGTGGAGACCGCACCGCCGCCAAACGCCCCACCCGAGCGGAACAGGAGAAGGCCCACCGAAACGGCCAGGCCAAGACCGCCCGCGAACGCCTGCGCGCGACCGTCCGAACCGCTGTGGCCGCCGCTGCCAGCATGGAAGAGTTCGTCCTTCTGCTCAGCAACGTCGACGACATGCTCGTCGAAGTCGTGTACTTCCCATCCGGTGACGTACGCGGCTACAAGGTCGCGCGCACAGACAACACCAACGCGGACGGTGGGCCCGTCTGGTTCTCCGGCTCCGAACTCTCCCCGGACCTGTCCTTCCCGAAGATCCGGGAACGCCTCAACGGCATCGACCCGCAGCCCATCGAGCAGCCAGGCCGACGCAAGCCCAACCCTTGGCACCAGGCCACCGCCGCCGTCGAACGCATTCCCCACCACCTCGACCAGGCTGGTGACGTAGCCGCGCAGGGCCACCTGGCAGCCTTCGGTGAAGCCCTCGATGCCCTCCCGCTCGTTGCACCACAGGACCTGCGATACCAACTCCGTGAGGCGACAGCCGCATTCGAGCGCGCCACCCGCTCACGCATCCACGCCGAACACCACCACACGCGTGCCCTCCGTAGCGCCGTACGGACCATGCTTCGCGAGCCCGCCCCAAAGGACAGCACTGCCCTGGCGATGTTCCTCGACGCCGCGATCCTCGCGGTCACCGCCGCCGCCCGCTGGCACCAGCTCCACCACCACGACCAGCAAGTAGCCGCCGCTCAGCAGACCGTCGTCCACCTCAAGGCCGCCTACCACCAGGCTGTAGCCGAGCCACTGGCCGCCCTCGCCCTGAATCAACCGCCCCAGCAGACCGTGGACCGGCACGTCCGCCACCTGCACCAAGCTATGCCCGAGCACGCCGAACAGATCGTCGAAGATGCTGCCTTCAGCACCCTCACTGGTGCCCTCGCCAAGGCCGAAGCCGCCGGACATGACCCCGAACAACTCCTCCGGCAGGCCGCCGACCAACGTGCCCTGGATAACGCCCGCTCCCCGGCAAGGACTCTGGCCTGGCGTATCCAGCGTCTCAGCGCACGTCCGGCACCCAGTGTACGAGCGCGTGCAGCGATGGCCCGCAGCTCAGTACAGCGCTCCGTCCCCTCGCCCCACGTAGCAGCCGCCGTCCAGGCTTCGCATTCATCGCGGGGGCACCGGCGTTGATGGCGCGAGACTCTTCCGGATGACGCTGTCGGCGGCGCGCAGAGCCGCCGACAGCACTCCTTGCATCTGGTCCGGGAGGGTCTCTGCCCCGAGGGCGCAAGCTCGCACCAGAGCACGGCAGTCCTGCTCTTGCCGGTTCGTAGCGAGCCCGATGAACAGAGAGTTCGCCAAGTTTTCACGGGCCGCGTAGCCGTCCTCGGCCTCCGTCGCCCTCCGGTGCAAGTCCTCGACGATGCGGTGCGCGGCGGGAAGATCGGCGGACCCGACAACGTCGAGGACGGTCAGGCCCAGCCGGATGTCGAAGACGGTCATCCCCGGCTCGGCCTCCCGCTCAAGGTAGGTGGCTGCCATGTCCGCCAGGCGACCGTCGACTGGTTGTCCCGCGTCGCGGCGCCACAGGGCAGTCAGGCATGCCGTGACGGTCTGCTCCCACGGCTCGCCGGGCATCGTGTCGGCGAGGAGTGCCGAGGCGTGTGTCGTATCTCCCGCAGCAAGCGAGGCGAGTACCGCTACTTGGCGTCCGTCGAGCATTCGCCTGCCCACGCCTCGATGGGTCTCAATGTGCGCCAGGGCCTCGGACCAGCGCCCCCCGGTAGTAAGAGCGCGCGTGCCGTCCGCGAGAAGCACGCGCCACAGCCACGCGACGACCTCGTAGCGGTCCTTGTCTGTGGCGCTGAGGTCCGCCGGGATCGCAACGCCTTCGAACCTGGCTGGTGTGCCCGCCCCGACAGCCGCGTACAGGTCGAGCAGCCGCTGACGACCCACATCGGCGTGGCCGCCACGGATCTGGAGGCGGGCGAGATTGACGACGGGCTCCAAGCCGCGAATCGCGCTCATGGCGGGAAGGGGGCAGGCATGGAGATAGGCGGCAGCGTGCTCGTGGCACATCTCGCGCGCGAGGTCGGGAAGGCCGAGATCGGAGGCAATGAGCGCGGCCTGGTTGTAGACGGAGGACGCCACCCCCTGATCGGTCTCCGCCATCGCGGTGTCGGCCAGGTCGACGAGCGCGCGCACGCGCTTCGGCAGGGGGAGGCAAGCGGGCCGGAATCGGGCGACGAGCGGAAAGCGCTGAGCTGTGGTTCCGTGCGGGTCCATGGACTCCCCCGGGTGTGCGTGAGGACGGGTAAGGCGACGGTGGCCGCCGGTTACATGCTGGCGGCCACCGTCCACTACGCGTTGGGTGTCACCGCCAGTCGACGACGATGCGGTTCAGCGGGGTGTCGAGCGCGAAGAGGCCAGCTCGCTGCTCGATCGCGGGGGCGTCGAGGGGCTGGATCTCGAACGTGGCCTCGCGGCCCCGGTACTCCAGGTCCCACACGCGGATGGCTGCGGCGACCTTTGCTGCCAGTTCATCGCTGCCGGGACCGTGGCCGATGACCCCGAACTCCCACAGCTTGCCGCCCTCGGGAGTCTTCTTCTCCGACAGACGCCGGGCGAGGTAGGTGACGGCGCCCTTGTCGACGGCTGCGGTCGAGGAGGGGTAGGGGTCCTCGGTGAGCAGAGTGCCCTTGGCGGCTTGCGGGAACAGCATCCGGATCAGGCCGGAGGGAAGGGAGCAGGTGAGGAACAGTTCCATCCACTCCGGCGACTCCATGGCGCGGACCGTCATGCCCGTCCACTGCTCCGTGCGCGGCTCGTGCAGGACGCCAGCGAGGGCCTCGGCGTCGATCTTCTGCCCGGCGGGGGCCTGGAGCCGTACGGTTCCGTCCGCACTGAGCGGGATGACTCGGCGGTCGTCGTCGGCGATGCCCCGCCTGAGCGGCATGAAGGTGTTCATCTCGCTACCGAGGGACATCCACCGGCCATCGCGCTGCTCATAAGCGATGGACCGGGACACCGTGCCCTTAAGGCGCTGCGGGACGAGGAGCCGGCCCCCGGGAGCAAGCTGCTGCAACCAGGCATGTGGCACACCGTGCGCGCCCACGGTGGCGATGATTCGGTCGTACGGCGCACCTTCCGCGTAGCCGAGGGCCCCGTCTCGGGTCACCGCCTCCACGTTGGTGGTTCCGGCGGCGGACAGATGCGCGCGGGCGCCCTCCACGAGGTCGTCGTCGACATCGAGCGTGGTGACGTGCCCGCCCTCACCGACCAGATGGGCGAGCAGACCGGCGTTGTAACCGGTGCCTGCGCCCAGTTCGAGGACGCGCTCGCCCTCCCGGGCGTCGAGCTGGTCCAGCATGAGGGCGACCACGCCCGGCTGGGAGGCGCAGGAGATCGAGCTGCCGTCGGTGTCGTACTTGATGTGCACCGGCGCGTTGGCGTATGCGTCTTCGAGCGGCACATCGGGCACGAACACATGACGGGGCACGGTCCGCAACGCGGTCTCCACGGCGGGAGTGCGGGCGCTTCCCTCAGCGCGGAGCTGGTCCACCAGTGCGTTACGGAGGCGCTCGGCATCGGACGTCGGGGTGGTCATCGTGTCGGTTTTCACCCCTTTCACGCTATCGGCGTTGGTCGTTGACTCGGTCGGCGACGCGGTGTGGTCACTCGTTCCCATGACTGCCTCTCGTGCAATGTTGGACAGAGCGCTCTGGTCGTCCCGGAGGAGACCGGCGCGGTTGGCGTGGAAGATGATGTGGTGGGCGATGACGGCTCGCAGGCCGCGTGTGAGAGCGCCCCGTTTCGCGAGGCCGACGAGTGTGGCCCCCGTCCGCTCGAAAGCGGTCACCCACGCCCCGTGCCCGTGGAGCGGGCCGTCCCGGAGGGACAGGCCGTAAGCATCAGCGCTCATGAGCTTCCGCACGAACGGAGTCAGTTCGTCAACTCGTACGGGTGACAGAGCGCTGGTGACCGGCCGGAGGGCGGCGACCTTCGCCCATACGTCACCCTGCTCGAACCAGTCGAGTCCGGCGCCGCGCATCATGGCGCTCGCCAGCAGGACCGCAGTCTCCTTGCGCCCCAGGTGGTCCGGGCCCGGCTGGTAGGTGAGGAGGTGGCGGGAGTCGCTGTGGAACAGTTCGTGGGCGGCGTCCATGGCATCCGGGCCGCCAAACGCGTCGGACTCGGGCTCGTAGACACAGGGCAGCCACGACACGACCGTCCCGTCGCCCACAAGATCGCTCAGCAGCGACTCAATGATCGAGGAGGGCTCGTCTGCGAGGTACCGCAGCGGCCAGGGCTGTTTGTTCATGAACCACCAGCCGGTGAGCTGCCCCGCGGTCTCGGCTGCGATCAGGGCGGGCCCGACGCGTTCGTTGATGGCGTGCAGGGCGCTCTCGCGGTCGATGAAGGTGATGTTGTGCTGGTGCCAGCGGTCGGGGGGCATCAAAGTCCTTCGGTCGGTGAATCAGGCGATGAGCAGGCAGGAATCCCAGGCGGACTGGGGCGGTGCGGCGGTATCGGCAGCGAGAAGAGCCAGGGCTGTGCCGGCGGCTCCGTCGAGCAGGCCGGGCCCCGCTCCGGTGCCGCTGACGAGTGCCGTGGCCGCGCGTTCGAGGTCGTTGTCCACCGAGCAGATCGCGGTCAAAAGCCCCGGGATCGCGGCTCGGAGTCGACCGACGGTCGAGGGATGGGCGTCCTCGGCCGTGCGGACGGCGATGTGGGTGAGGCCGGCGAAACCGTGGCAGAGGCCGTTGTCCGTCGTGGCTCCGAGCTGGTCCGGGTCGCTGAGGGCGGCGGCGAGCGCGTTCTCCGCCGTGATCTGGCGTTCGGTGTCTCCGATGGCGAGCGCGGCAAGTTGCTGAGCGCGGGCAAGGCCGGAGGTGCCGTAACACCATGACGGCCGCCGGAGCTTGGATGCGGCGCGGCGACCGGTGCGTAGCTCGCTCCGAGTGGCCCAGTACGGCCAGGCCGGTCCTCGGTCCGTCTCCTCCTGCCAGCGGTCGAGCCAGGCCAGGATGGCGCGCAGCGCTCTGAGGTGCCCGTCCGTAACGGTGCTCTTCCGGGCGGCGAGGGCCAGAAGCGCGAGCACTCCGGCGATGCCGTGGGCCATGCCGGTGTTGGCGTGCCCACCGGGAAATCGTTCGTCCGGGCTGCCCGAGGGCCCGTTTGCCGTCCACCAACCCGGAAGGTCCTCGCCGGAGTGCCTGATCGGTTCGGTAAGGCGTACGCAGTAGTCGAGGACGGCGCGCACCATAGGGCTGCCTGAGTTCCGGCGTAGAAGGTAGGCACCGTATCCGGTCAGGCCCCGGATGGTGTCGAACTCGGCGAGCTGCGGCAGGCATCCGGCATCGATGCGGCGATGCGCGGCGTCGAGACGGCGTCTGACGTCGGTCTCGATCTGCCGGTCCATCGCGTTCAAGGCGCGCTGGTAAGAGCCAGGAAGATGGTCGGCGGCGCAGGCAAGGGCGTGGGCGAAGGCGGGCATCCCGTAGAAGGGGTGGCTGCCGGGTCCGCTCGTGAGGGACCCGTGAGACGCGGCAGCGAGCCAGCCGTGCGCATGCTGCCACGGTCCGAGGCCATTTGCCGCCCGTTCGATGTGGAGAAGCGCGATTCCGGGCGGGCCATAGGCGAGATGTTGCCGATGTGCCTGGAGGACGGAAGGCGCCCTGCCGGGGTCGGCGAGCCGCGCAGCAACGGCATCGACCAGGCCGAGCACCGGGGGCACGGTCACGCCGGCCTCCCGGTGGTGCGGGCAGTCCACGCCAGAGCAGCAGCGCGCGCCAGGTAGAGGCACACCTCTTCCTCCGGGAAGTTCACCGCGACGTGCCGCACGAAGTGGACGTGCAGAAGGGAGGTCAGGACGTCATCGACGGCGATGCCCTGGGTGTCCGGGCCGGGAAGGTGCAACCGGTACGCGGCGAGTGCCGCATCGCGCTCTGCCCAACCCGACACGATGGCGTCTCCGCCCTGGACCTCGCGCAGTGCGGCCCAGTCGTCGGCTGGGTTCGCGAGCCGTACGGCCTCGCTGAATTGCGGGCGGGGGACGGACACGGGCGCTGTGGGCGAGACGTGGTCGGCAAGCCAGCGCATCGCGGCCTCGGTGCTGCCGAGGAACGCGGAGACGATGGCAACGGTGTGGGCCGCCACCAGCGCTCGTTGCGCCGGTCTCTGCGGCTCTGCGAGCTGGCCCAGGACGCTGCGCGAGTCTGCCCGGAACACCTCCTCGGCAGCCTCCCAAGCGGCGCCGGAGCCCCAACGACCCATTTCCCGATAAGAGGTGGGGTAACGCAGATCTGCCAGCAGCCCTACGTTGCGCAGGTCGTCGGCCCACTCGCTCACGGTGCGAGCCGTCTGAGCGAAGGTTCCGCGGTCGGGAAGGGCGATGCGTACGCGGAGGTGCTGGTCCGGGTCGCGGAAGCGGATGAACCACCACGGCGGGTTGCCCAGGCGTTCGAGGAGTCCGGGGAGGTGCTGGGAAAGCAGGGCGTCCTGACGGCGAGGGTCTCCATACAAGGCGGCGAGCAGCACCGATGAAGCGGCGGGAGTCTGCAGCTGGGCCGCCGAGAGGGCGCGAGCCTGAGTGGGAACGGGCAGGGGCGGCCAGGACGGCGATCGGGACGCTTTGAGTGGCACTACGATCTCGTGGGCTCGCCCGCCGCACCAACCGTACGTTTCTGGTTCCGGGGCCTCAATGAGCACGGCCTGGTGCGAGCGGTCGAGGTGTCGGAGCAGGAGCGTCCGGTGGCCGGCTTCGTCCAGGTCGAGGAAGAGACGCCGGTCGTCCTCTACGAGGAACACGCGGCGAGGCAATCCCCGTTGTGCCCGCCATGCGGCGAGCGCGGTGTCCCACTCACCCCGAGAGCGAGCACGACCCGGTAGTTCGGCCGCCTCCAGCCGCCAGCGTGCGGGTGCCAGCACAGTACGCCCGTACCGCAGGCGCGGCAGGAACGGCATCGCCGCTGCGACGCCCCAGTCGAAGACGGTGACCTGCGCGCACTGGGCGCGCGACAGCTCGGCGAGGAACCGCGCCAACGGCGGAGTGTGCGTGTGCAGGTTCAGCGCGTTCATGCCGACGGCCTCGACTCGGCGCCCCCGTTCCGGAGCGGCCAGGAATATGCGGCGGCCGTCGCACCCCACGGCCAAGCAGCCCGGGGTGAGAACGGTGTCCTTCGGTGCGCGGTGCTCTTGGAGACTGATCAAGGTAGGCAGGACCTGCGGGGCGCGGGTGACGTGAGCGCTCTCCGGGAGCAGCGGCGGGAAGGAGAGCTGGGCGGGCACGGTGTTGCTGTCCGCGGCCGGAAGGTCGGCCAGCTGTGCGGCCAGGGTCTGACGCTCGGAGGGTGCCAGTACGCCGAGGAACCGGCCTGTCGAAACGCCGGCCCCCCGCGACACGCTCACGACCTCTAGCCGGAATCGTCCGCGCTGCAAGTCCTCCAGGCTGGCGGCGTGCACGCGCACCCCCACCTCCAGATGCGGCGGCAGTCGTGGCTCATCGGGCCCCACGTCCAGGAGGTCAATCTGTTCGTCAGTGAGCACGACCTCGTCACAGCCGTCGAGCGCGGCGCCCTGCGCCAGGCGTAGGAGGGAGTCGTCCCGCGCGGAGACGCGGGGCCGACGCGGAACGGCAGGACTGCCCGGGTAGCCGTCGGGGTAGCCGGTCCCGCTGTCCGCGACGGCCTCCACGAGCGGCACCATCGTGCCGATGCCGTACCGCTCGTAGAAGCGCTGGTGGTAGGCGTTCCACGCGGCTGTCCCGTACGGGCGGGTGCTCACCCGGGTCAGGATGAAGGCAGCACGCTCGATCTCCCGGGCCACTTCCTCAGGTAAGACGAGCTGCGCATCCAACCGCAGGTCAAGCGCGACAGGGTGCCGACGCAAGCCGGGCACGAGGGTCCGCATGCGCGCCGCGGTGCTGTCCCGGCCGCCGCGCGTGGCGCACTCTTCCAAACCCATCCGGACCGCGTGCAGCTCGCGTGCTGTCTCCGCTACCGGCGCAAGGCTGTCGACGTCGATCGCATCGAGTTGGTCGAGCAGATACCCGAGGGCGTCGGTCTCGGTGCTTGGCGCGTGCAGGCTCGAGATCAGCACGCGCCGCCGGACCAGCTCCGCCAGTAGACAGCGCACCTTCTCCGGACCGGCCTCGGGGAACTCCGCCCGGAGCTTTTCCACGAGGGCTCCGCAGCGAATCGGCGTCCGGGTCACGGCGAGGACCGCACGCACCGGTTCTGTCAGGGCCAGGGATGCCTCGACAGCGCGCACCCGGTCGTCACTGGCATCGGGTTGGAACGGCACGATGAGCCGGTCTCCCCGGCTCGTCACGGTGTTGTTGACGACGACGGGCAGCCGGTCGAGGAGTTCCGGGCAGGACTCCAGCCGTTCGACCACAGCGGCAAGCCACTCCGCCCCCGCGCGGCCCACGGCCATGTGAGCCTTGCCCCACTCCGCACGTGCCTGGGGGCCGAACGCCGCAGCGGTCACGCCGGCGAACAGACCGAAGGGTGTCGCCCGGTGTTGGGCCCGCAACAGGTAGCGGGCTACCGACAGCGCCGCGCGCCGTACGTCTCGATGGGGAGGATTCTCGGCCATATACACGGCCCGCACCTGCACGGCCAAGGCTGGGCTGGAGTGCTCCACGGCCTCGGCGATGTCCTGGTCCGCCCAGACCTCGCGAAGCCACGTCACGCAGGCAGAGGAGCCGTCGGGCGAGTGGTCATCCGGGTCAGGGCACGGAGGAACCGACAGAGACCGTCGGGCCACGGCACGCACGAGAGCGGTGGAACCGGCGCGGAACACTGTGGGCTGAGCAACCACCGATGACCTCCATGGGCGAGGGGATGGGCGGCTGGTGCCGCCGCGCGGAGACGCGACGGCACCAGACCGAAGGTGACCTGGGGTTCGGGTCAGGCGTTAGGCGACGTTGGTGGTGCAGGCGCCGCAGGTGGAACCGCAGTTGTCGTCGGTCAGGTTGACCAGACCTGCCGGATCAGCGATCTCCACGAGCGAAACATCCAGGTCGAAGCCGTCTGATGCACCCGGAATCTGCGGGCGTACTTCGGTACGGCTGGGCACTACGGTGCTGCGCGTCATGCTGCACTCCTTTTCATCGTTGGTTGTTGCTGAGCTGGGCTGGAATGCCCACCAGGAGCCGCCAGAGGAGCGATGCCGGACGGCTGGCCCTCGGACCAGCTCCTGGCCGCCCGGCACGAGGGGATGCGGCCCGCGCAGAAAGTACTGACCGGACCGCCCACTCACGCCAGGAAGTTGTGTGCAAGGGGGCTGATCGAGCAGAGGCCGATCAACGCTCCATGAGGTGGGTGAGGGCCTGAACCTTGAGACGATCAAGGCACGGCTCACATGCGTAGAAGGGGGCGTGCTGCCCGTCCCACTGCACCGGGCCGAGCCAGATCACCCGCACTCCGGTGCGCTCGCAACCGAGCCAGCAGTCACCGGTGATCCATGACGAGTCCATCGAGGAACGGCCCTTTCACCAGCCGGTCGAGACGGGCGATCCGGCAGCCTGATATCTGGCGGCGCCGGCCCAGAGCTGAAACGGCGGGCGGACGGGAACCAGAAGAGGCAAGGGCACCGCAGCCGGGCTCTCACTCGTCGCCCCCGGTACCGAGTTCGGCCCAGACCTCTTTGCCCCGCAGGCGTCCGCCCGAGCTCTGAAGGTCACAGCCCCAGCGGTCGGCCACGGCATCGATGAGGAGCAGCCCGCGGCCGGACTCGTCCTCCTCGCCCGCGTGGCTCAGCGCCGGCAGACGTGACGGCTCCTCGTCCACGATCCCGACGCGTACCCGTGTCGCGCTCGGCCGCCCGACAACGAGACGGATCTCGGGGCACGGGGTGTGCCTGGAGGCATTCGCGATCAACTCCGTGATGATCAGCTCGGCGCGGTCGGCGAGGTCGTTGAGGTGCCACATCCCGAGAACCCCCCGGACGAGCTTGCGTCCGGTCTCGGCCGTGGACGGCTCACACGGAAAAATCTCGCTGTACGTGGGATGGCTGGCGAGGACCGCCTCAACTGGTTTCTTCAGAATCGGCATGGGATGAAGCCTTCGTGTCGTCTCGGCGCCCGCTCCACCCCTCCCTTGTGGCTCTTCAGGGGCGGACCGAGCCGTCACCAGCCGCTCGCGGGGAGTGACCGACACCCAGATAACTCCGTTGCTTGGCAGTCTGGTTAGGGCGTTCAGGTGCTCGTCCGACGGGCTTACCTAGGACGTTTTGACCTGCCCTTTACCTGGTGGGTAGAGAGCGCGCGGGCTACCGTGCCCGCATGGACGCGATCCGCAACACCGTCCTTGAGGCGTGGATGACCGAGCACGGATACAGCTCAAACAGCCTGGCCGACGCCGTGAACAGGGCTGTTGAACAGCTGACGGGACACGTAGGCGGGCTCGACGGGTCATCGGTCCGGGCGTGGAAAGCGGGCCGAGTTGCCTGGCCAAAGTCAGCAACGCGTACCGCACTTGAGGTCGTCACCGGATTACCCGCCGTCGCCTTAGGGTTCGTGCCACGGGGCCGGCCTTCGCCCACCCCAGCGCCATCGCAGCAGGAGGAGCCCGACATGAAGCGCCGTACCCTCGTCGGCGGCATCGCAGCTGCGGCTGCCGCAGCAGCCGCCCCAGGGACCGCGTCACCACGCCGTATCGGCATGAGCGACGTCAACCGGCTGAACAAGCGCTTCGCCGAGATCATCGCCAGCGACCACCGCCACGGCGGGCAACCTGGCATCGAGGAGCGGGCCGCCGCGCTTGCCGACGAGGCGCTCAACCTCCAGAACGCGGGCAGCGCCACGCAGCGGGTACGCAGCAGTCTCTACGCCTCCGGAGCCGCATTCCGCTCGTCTGCGATGTGGGCCGCCATCGACGGCCGGCGCTACAACGTCGCGAAGGCGCACATGCGCGAGGCCCAGGCCCTCGCGGAGATGTCGGGGGACCAAGCGATCAAGTTCCGCATCTGGAGTCACGCGGGCACCATGTACCGCCACATGGGCCGCCCCGCCGACGCGTGCGCCGCCAACGATGTCGCCCGCAACCTTCACCTCACCCGCCGCGACCCGCTTTTCGCATCCCTCGGCCTGGCCCGCCAGGGCGCCATCCACGGCACGGCCCAGAACCGGACCGATACACGCCGCGCGTTCGAGCAGGCGCAGGACGCCATGCTGCGCGCCGATCCCACCGACCACCGGCCGGTCTGGTTGCTCGCCTTCTACGACCAGGCCGAACTAGACTCCTTGGCCCTCTCCGCCTACCTGGCGCTCGGCGACTACCCGACCGCCGAGTACCACGCCCACCGCTGCCTGTCTTCGCTCCGGCCCCACATGGTCAGGTCCCGGGCTATCACCACCACCCGTCTCGCCCACGCCCTTCTCGCGCAGGGTGCCGCCGAGGCCGCAACGGCCACCGCGATGAAGGTTCCCGCAGACGCCGCCACCCGCCACGCCCGCGTGTCGCGCATGCTCCAAGAGTTCGGTGCCGCGCTCCGCGCCACCGCACCGCGCAGCACAACCGTCCAGACCTGGACCGAGCACACGGCCACCTGGAGGACGGCCGCATGACCCTGGCACCCGTCACTGAGCTGCGCACGTTCACCACCCTGGCCCCCGCCCGCGGTGACCTCCTCGATGTGTACGCCGAGGTACGCGCCCCGCTGCTCCACCTGCCGAACTACGCGGTCACCGCGTTCGGCGAGCGCATCGACCGGCACGCCACCGAACCAGGGTTCACAGCCGTCCTCGCGTACGCGGACGGACATCCGGTCGGCTACGCCTACGGCAACACCATCGAGCACGGCGACCGGTACTGGCAGCGCACCAGCCCGATGCCAGCGGACAAGTACACCGAGCGTCCGGCCGTGGCCCTGAAGGAGATCGGCGTCCGGCCAGCCTGGCGGAAGACCGGCACCGCCCGGCGCATTCATGACGCCCTTCTCGCCACCCGAGATGAGCAGTTCGTCACGCTCATGGTCAACCCGGCTGCGGGGGACGGGAAGGTCCGCACGCTCTACGAGTCGTGGGGGTACGAGGACATCGGGCAGAGCCAGCCGTCACTGGCCTCGCCGGTTCTCACCGTGATGATCCGCGCCATGCGCTGACTGGCACCCGCCACGGCACGCCGTCTGGGCGCGAGCGGCGTGGGGCCTCCTCCGATGAAGGTTCGCCCAGCCACAGATTATGGGCAGGTCAACCCCTCGTCGCCAACCGTCGGGGTGAAGGTCCAACCCCCTCACCTGGATGAGCCTCCTTGGCACCCACCTGCGGTTGGTACGCCTCAGGTATTGGAACGGGCGCGACGGCGCGCGGGACCCTCAGTTGACGCACGGGCAACAAAGAAGGCGTTCCCCCCAAGAGGCGAGTCCTAGCTGAAGCCTCGCCCAGTTCAAGGTCTCCCACGATTGTCCGCCCCAACACCTCTGCAAGGAGCGGGGGGGTCGCGTTGCCCACCATCCGTCGGCCGGCGCGGAACGGGTGGTCGATGCACCATTCGTCGGGGAAGGTCTGCAAGCGCATCTGCTCCCGCACGGACAGGGGCCGATTGTCCCAGTGGAACGGCCCGGTGCTCGGTCCGGGAGACGCCGGCAAGGTCCAGGACGGCCTGTCCTTGGCCAGCTTCAGCAGAAACGACCAGTACCGGGTTCGCCAGCCGAAGAGTTCCTCCCCGTCACCACGGGCCGTCAGGTGGAGGTAGTTGCCCCCTTCGGGGATGGAAGGCAACAACGCCGCCCATTGCCCTGTGGCGGGAGGCTTCTCGTTCTCTTCGAGATCCCAGAGCACATCCCAGGCCCGCATCGGGTTGTCCGCGTGGGTGGCCTCCGGCAGGTGGACCTCCGCACCGTCCCGGTAGGCGATGCCGATGGCCCGGCGCCGGTGCTGTGGCACCCCGAAGTCGGCCGCGTCGACGACCTCGGCCACCAGCCGGTAGGAAGTGCCATGCCGGTCATTGATGCCCGTGAGTCCCTCCTCGATGACCTCGGAGGCGTTGTCGTTGCCTCGCAGGAATCCCTCGACGTTCTCAATGAGCAATGCCTTCGGGAGGAAACTCTCCACCAGGTCGAGCATCCCGTGCACACATCTGGCCCGGTCGTCTTGCATGCCGCTGCGGGCCGTCGAAGCCCACTGCGCGGCCTTGGAGAAAGGCTGACACGGCGGTCCCCCCGCGATGAGGTCGAGTTCGCCGGGCTTCATGCCCAGCGCCCGGGGCACGAGCTGCTGGGCAGCCGTGTTGACGTCTCCATCACCGGGCAGGGCCCATCCCGGCCGATTGGCCGCGAGTACGGACCTGGCTTCGGCGTCGAGTTCCACGCACGCGACGGTGTCCAGCCCCGCCCGTTCCAGACCTACGTCAAGACCACCCGCTCCGGTGAAGAGAGAAAGCACCTTCCCCATGGGCCGGGTTCCGGCTGACGATCGTGCGGCGGTCAACGGAGGCACTCCCCGAAGTTGATCTGCTCAGAGTCTTGACATAGGGAGCTCACCGGAGAAAACCTCGATTGTCAAGGCAGTCCGGCAACTGCACGGACGCCAGCGGCGGGATAATATCCAACGCACGTTCGAAAAGCGGCCAATGTCCCACCGATGGGCTAACTTCTTCCTACGCAAATGAGGGGGGTTGCCCATGGACTATGACGGTTGGAACAGAACGCTCGCGGAACACTTCTTCGCCATCCGCGAAGCGGCAACCCCTGTGTACCTGTCAGTGGATGATGCCCTGTTGGCCGACCTGATGACTAGTCGGACCAAGGTCGCCGCAGCTCTCCCGGCTGCCGCTGACGACTTCCGGGCCGCCATCAGGAGCGTAGTCTTCGGCCGCGGCCCCTTCGACGGCATCGCCTCCCGCGCTCGCCAGTGGCGACGGAATGGGGCCGTCGGCACTCCGCCGTTCATCGCTGTGCTCGCGGCGACCGTGCTCGCCGCCTCCCGGATGAACCGCTCCGAGGGCACCGTGCTCGGCAGGTTCTCCTACTACGGCCCGCTCCGCGAGCTGCTCGGCCTGTACGAAGGCTCCGGCATTCCGGACGGCTACGACGTGATCGTCCCCACCCTGTGGGATCACCTGAAATGGTGGCTGACCGAGCATGAGCGGGGCCGCCGCGGCCTGCCCTCCGCTATTCCCCATCCGACCCAGGTCAACATCGGCTGGTCCCTGTCCCAAGCCGTTCTGATCGGGTCCGACCGCGTGCAGGTTGGACTGTTCCTGGCAGCGATCGGAGCGCAGCCGGGAGACTCCGTCCCCGAAGCGGAACTCCTCGCCCGGTTCCAGGAGTGGGTACGGCTCAATCGGCCCAGCCCGCGAATCCAGCGCGCTCTGGCATCGACGGAGTTGCGACCGATCCTGGCGAGCATCCTGCAGCAGGAACTCACCCACTACGACGGACTCCCGAGAGACGCCGCTGGCCTGCCGTGTGTGCCCTTGTCTCTCACGACCGATGCCGGCGGTTTCCCGTACGGCATCGCAGCCCGCATTCCCTCCCACCTTTGTCTCGAATCGCTCAGTCTGAACGGCGACGTCATCAGGGTTCCCTCAGGCGCGGAATGGTTACCTCTCACACCTCCGGACCAGAAGCTCACTCCGGGATCACCGCTCGAACTGGCCGCCGATGCCGCCACACTGATACTCCCCGCCCGCGACCTCTACGTCCTTCAGGCCAACGACCTGGTCGGGAAGTGGACCTCCGTCAATACAGCGGAAATCGGGGTGCCGCATCGGGTATTGGTGAAGAATTCCTGCGCAGCGCAGGCCGAGACGGTGATGCTTGCCTGTGGATCAGATGCCGTCCGCCGGCCCCGCAGGGTTCAGGTGCCGTCCGGCTGGACGTTGTTCAGCGGCTACACACCGACCCGATCCGCGACCGTCGCCGGCGTCGTCGGCCCGCTGGCCCCGCTGCACCAGCAGTTGGCCCGCCTGTCCGGCGGCTTCCGCATCGATGGCGGCAGACAGACCTTCCTCCTCGGGTACGCGCCCGACCTGGTTCTGCCAGCGACTCCCGATGACCATCCGCGCACTGTCACCATCAACGGGGAGCCCTTGCCCCCGGTTTCCCCGGCCGCGACGGACACGATCACGATCCGGCTGGCGGACCGGGTGTACTCCGCCGGCGAGCACCAGATCGAGGTCGGGAATCGCAAGCTCACCTTCACCCTGGTCGAGCGCTACCGGGAGAGCGTTGCCCTGCCACTGCTAGCGCTCCCTCCGAGGAGTGACAAGCTGGCCACCATCCCCAGCAGGATCCAGAACACGGCAAGTCCGTCCGCGCGCGCCCCCTGGCTGCCGCCCGGCCACTTGTCCGGCTCGGTCTTCGGTAGCTATCAGCGCGACCCGCTTCCTTCGATGAGCCTTCTGCGCCTCAGCGGCTCGATCTACGCCCTGGGCGCGAATCGCCTCGCTGCCCAGCTCATTCCCGAAGCGCCGGCCTGGATCGCCACCATGGACCACGTGCCTCACGCGATCGACATCGATCCGCTGCTCGATGCTCTGCCTTTCCAAGCTCTATGGCTGCTTCAGGTGACCAGTTCCCGGAACGCCAGGGTCCGGCGAGCCCCGGTCGTCCAAACCGGCACGTATGGCGCGCCTTCAGGGAGCTGGAAATTTCTCAGCCAAGCCGACTGGCGCAGGCTGACCTCGGGAAACATCACCATCGCCACGGTGGCCTGCGCACAAGACTGGACCGACTACACGTCAGGGAAGTGAATCGTGCACGACGAGCTGCTCCTATGGTGCTCCGAACGCGGCGCCGGGAGCCTCGATGCCTTCCGCGACACGTACGCATGGCTGGAGAAGGGCAGGCAGGGTAGTTCCGCGCCGGACTGGCGCATCGCGCTGTACAACCTGCAGGTTCTCGGTCACGTCGAAGTGGACTGGGAGGCCCGGATCTGGAGCGTGACGCCACCGGTCCTCACCACCATGCCCAATTCCGGAGGGCACGCGCTCCTGGTGGGGCAAAGGCCGCTCTGGCTCATGCAGCGGCTGGAACGGCTACACGAGGACCCTGACTCCGATATCGCCACCCTCGCGCAGTCCGTGGTGCTGCTTTCGCCACTGCGACAGGCTGGTGGCCCGTCGGTACGGATGGTGACACTGGCGGATCCCGAGGACTGCCGCGCTCTGTGCGAGGCACTCGGCATCGCCTTCGAGGACCGTGCCGCGGATCAACTCGCCCTGCGGCTTCCCCGCTTCCAGGAGATGCTCACCGAGCGCGGCGTGCAGCGGGGGCCCGGCGGCATCGAGCCGCAGAAGATGTCCGAGGGAGGAAATGACATTTGGACAGATATCGAAGGTCCAGGCGAGCCGCCTCTCCACGGCGCCTACCGGTACCAGCGCTACAACACACACCGCTATATCTACTGGCTCGGCATGAGTGGCTTCATCGCCGACAAGCGCACCGTGGTGTACGCCGAACTCGCCCGCGCAGAACGCTGGGTGCTGCGGTACAACGCACAGCGGCGGGAACTTTACGCCCCGAGACGCATGCAGCTGCCGCACCTCCACGCCCGCGCTGCCGTGCTGCGCAGCGGGATGCTGCCGCAACTCACCGCACTGAACCCACAGGTAGCACTCGACCAGCAGCCGAACCGTGAGCGCAAGAGCTACGTCAAGTACGTGAACATAGACGAGCCATTCGCCAGACAGGTGGCCAAATCCCTGTACCAGAAACTTCAACTCGTCCCCTGAATCTGGAACCCGCGAGGATCTTCATGTCTGGTATCTCACCGTCGGCCGTGCACGGCCGGCTCGCCGAGTACTTCCAGCGGTACTACGACACCGCTTACTCCCTTCGCGACTCATCGGTGGGCGAGGAACTCAGAGCACTGCTCCGCACTCCCGGGGTTCTCTTTCAGGAGCCGTACCTGGAGCTGTTGCCCCAATACGTGCACTCAGCCCAGACCCTGGAAGAGCTGACGGCGGAGATAGGTCTTCCGGAGTTCGCCGGACTTCTGGGAGCCGGGCTCCTCCGGGGAATCCCCAGGCTGTACACCCACCAGGCAGACGCGCTGAGGTCAAACAGACAGGGCCGGGACATCGTGGTGACGTCCGGAACCGGTTCCGGGAAGACCGAGGCCTTCCTCGTCCCGGTGCTCGCCAGGCTGACTGCTGAATCACGTCGGTGGGCCGCAGCAGGGCCCCAGGATGCCGAGCAGCCCTGGTGGCGCACGTCACGGGACTGGCAGGCCCAACGCCACGGCAGCAGACGGCCCGCGGCAATGCGAGCCATGTTGCTCTATCCGATGAACGCGCTGGTGGAGGACCAGCTGATCAGGCTGCGACGCAGCCTGGACGCACCGGACGCACGCGGCTGGTTCGACAGGCACCGTGACGGCAACCGCTTCCACTTCGGACGCTACACCGGCCGCACCCCGGTGGCCGGGCCGCTGGAACTGGCCTTCAAGCCGAACTCATCCAAAATGAAGGAATTGCGCAGGACCTTGGCCTCAATGGAGGACCGAAGCCGCCAGCTGGAGCAGCGCATCGCGGACGGCCTCGTGAAGGACGAAGAAGCCCGCTACTTCCTCCAGCGCCCCTTCGGGGCCGAGATGCGTTCTCGCTGGGACATGCAGGTCGCTCCGCCGGACATCCTCATCACCAACTACAGCATGCTCAACATCATGCTCATGCGCCGAGATGAGGATCCCATCTTCGATCGGACCCGCGACTGGCTGAACAGTTCCAAGGACCACGTCTTCAGCCTGGTCGTGGACGAACTCCACATGTACAGGGGGACTCAGGGCACCGAGGTCTCCTACCTCCTGCGCAAGCTCATCGACCGGCTCGGGCTGTCCACCGACTCCGCCCAGCTGTCCGTGATCACCACCTCCGCCTCCATGGATCCGGAGAACCCGGTGGACCGGAAGTTTCTGAGCGACTTCTTCGGACGGTCAGCCGACCGCTTCTCCGTGCTGGCCGGTGAACGCGTCCGGACCAAGGGCAGGACCGATCTCATGCCCTGGGCGGACACCGGTGGTCAAGGAGCGGTGGCCCTGCCGCCACTTCCCCACCGGCACGCGGCACTGCAGGCCGCGTTCAGAGCGAGCGACGAGGACGATTCCCCCCGAGCGAAGCCACTGACCGACGTATCCGCCAGGCTCTTCCCTGGCCTCGCACCCGATAAGGCGCTGGACGCCACCGACGCGCTCATCTCGCGCCTCGACGGGGAGGCGGACGCCGGCTCACGATTCCGGCTCCACCTGTTCTTCCGGAACGTCACCGGCATGTGGGCGTGCGCAGATCGCAACTGCTCGGAGGTCCGGCCGCGCACTGCGGAGTCACCGGCGGACCGGCTGGTCGGGAAGCTCTACAGCCGGCCCAGGTATGCCTGTGAATGCGGTGCTCGCGTACTGGAGTTGCTGTACTGCGACACGTGCGGAGAGGTCTTCCTCGGCGGATTCAATTCTCCGGTCATCGGCCACGACCCCACCAGGCGCTACCTGGTCTCCACCGCGACCGATCTCGAATCCCTTCCGGACAAAGCGCGCTTCGATCGCACCGCCGATGTGTACAGCGTCTTCCTGCCCACCGTGGGAGAACGCTCCGATCTCGACGTATCGCCACACAAACACAAGGGTGGCCGACCGGGGGCGAGGAATCGGCCGGAGTACACGTTCACCTTTGTTCCGGCCATGCTGGATCCCGCGAGCGGCAAGGTTGGTAGCTACCCGGACGAGGAGAACAACGGATACCTGCTGGTGGCACAGAGCCAACCGCACGGCCACCTCGGGAAGGTTCGCGCCTTTCCCACGGTCTGTCCTTGCTGCGGGGAAGACAAAGAGATCTTCAAGAACGTCCGCCAGTTCGAGGATCCGTCACGGTCCAGGTCCCCCATCCGCACCATGGGTACAGGTTTTGAGAAGTCCAACCAGGTACTGACCGATGCCCTCAAGAGGCAGCTGCAGACGAAGATCGTCGTCTTCTCGGACAGCCGACAGGACGCGGCCCGCATCTCGGCGGGCCTGGAACGATCGCACTATCAGGACCTGGTCAGACAGCTCGTGATCACCACCCTCGACCATCCGAAGGATCTCGTGGCCCTGGCCGCAGAGTTCTTCAACGGGAACCAGGCAGGCCAGACCGCGCTGACCCAGCTCGCTGCGACCGGTTCACCCGATCTCGTTCCAGCGGTGGTCGCCCTGGCCCGTAACAGCCTCACCCCCGAGCACAAACGCGTACTGGCGGACTACCGAGCCAAGCACAGGGGCCCGACGCTTGTCGAGCTCGGCAACGGAGTCAGCGCGCAAGCGGTCGCATACGGGGTGCATCCCGGTGGACCCGCTTTCTCGCTGAGCGAAAGCACAGAGTCACGGAGCTGGACCGAACTCTACGACTGGACCACTGGCGTCCCGGTTCCGCGGCCTGATGCTTCCCTCACCAACGATCTCCGCGTCCTCAGCTCCGAGATCCACCGGACAGTGCAGGCCCAGGTCCAGCAGGCGGTCTTCGCGGGGGGCGGCCGCGATCTGGAGTCGCTCGGCATCGGCCATGCCGTGCAGGACCTCACCTTCAAGAGCCGGTTGCTGGATGCCGAAGTGTTCCGCCAGGTATGCCTGTCCGCACTAAGGCTGCTGGGCGTGCGCCGCCAGTTCCAGGAGCAGAGGCCTGAGCCGCCGGCGAATATGCACACGGCGGCGAGGAAATACATCAACGCCGTCGCACAGCGTCATCTTGTGTTCCCGGACGCACTGGTCCAGGAGGTGAAGAATGGCCTCGGTCTGAGCGACGCGGAGCCCCGGATCGAAGGGCAGAAGATCCGAATCGTCCTGGCCAGCGGGACACAATGGCGCTGTGAACGCTGCACCAGAAGGCACCTGCACGGCTCCGCAGGCGTCTGTGCCTTCTGTCGCAGCTCACATCTAGTCTCCGAACCCCTCGACCCAGGTTCCGTCACCCTGGACGACTACTACACCTTCCTAGCCCGCGAGGCTGGGCTCCCCTTCAGGCTCCACTGCGAAGAGCTGACGGGCCAGACCGACAACGACGACGCGCAGGCCCGGCAAGCCCTCTTCCAGTCGGTCTTCCTGAGCGGGCAGGACATCGAGCTGGTCGATGAGGTCGACCTGCTCAGTGTCACCACCACGATGGAGGCCGGCGTCGACATCGGCGCGCTCCGCGCGGTGGTCATGGCAAACATGCCGCCACAGCGCTTCAACTACCAGCAGCGTGTGGGCCGGGCCGGCCGCCGGCTCGACCACCTGTCCATCGCCATGACCCTCTGCCGTGGCACCAGGACGCATGACGATCACTACTTCCAGCACCCCGATCGCATCACCGGCGACCCCTCGCCGAGCCCATACGTGGATCTCGATCGCCTGGAGATCCTGCGCCGCTGCTACGCCGCAAGCCTGCTGACTCTCGCCTTCCGGTCGGTCGAGGGAACGTTCGGCTGGGAGCCGGGACGCAATGTCCACGGGCCCTTCGGCACGGTCAGTGGATGGCCGCAGGTTCGGGATGGCATCCGTACCTGGCTGGTCGGAAACGACGCTGCGAAAAGAGACGCGGCCCAGGTTCTCTTGCAAGGGGCGTCCCCTGACGCGCCCTCGGTGGATGATCTGGTGTCCTGGGCCACTTCCCGCCTCTATGCCGAGATCGAGGAGGTGGCGGCGAACGCGCCGGACGCGGGTCCGCTCAGTCAGTCGCTCGCGGAGCACGGGGTGCTCCCCATGTTCGGGTTCCCCACCCGGGTCCGCAACCTGCACCATCAGAAGCCGCACGGACCGGAACTCACCGATGTCATCGACCGGGACATCGACATCGCCATCTCGGAATGGGCACCCGGCGGCGAAGTAGTCAAGGACAAGGCGTTGCACACGGCGGTCGGCCTCGTGACGTACGAGCCCGCCGGCGGGCAGTGGCTGCCCGGCAAGGCCCCGGACGGTGACCGTCTCACGGTGGGCATCTGCGCAAAGTGCCTCTCCGTCAATCTCCGCGAATCCGAGCATGCGTGTCCGGTGTGTGGGGCCACCACGGGAGAAGCCGGCGACTACCGGGTGCTCCCATCGTGTCAGCCGCTCGGATTTCGCACCAGCTACAAGGCTCAGGACTACGACGGCACCTTCGAGTTCACACCACGCGCGTTCTCAGCGCGCCTAACCCTCGACACCACATCAGCGCTCGTCCCACGCTGGACTAAGGCCGCTGAATTCAGGAGTGGCGAGGGACGCATCGTGGTGGTCAACGCGGGAACCGGTGAGGGATACCAGTTCGGCAAGGTCAAGGGACACGATGGTCTGCTGGAAACGAAACTCCTGGCCGATGCCGACCGGGCGAAAGATCTGGGCCTGCCCACCAGGCCCTCGGTCAGCAACGAGGAGAAGTTGGCACTGGCCTCGGCGAAACTCACCGACGTTCTCCTGATCGGCCTCCGCGATCAACCCGCCGATCTGGCTCTCGACCCGAGACGCATGGCCGCACGAGCCGCTTGGCTCTCACTCGGTACGGTTTTCAAGCTCGCTGCCGTCAGGCTACTAGACATCGACGGACGAGAGCTCTCAGCGGGTCTGTACCCCGTCCGGGGAGAAGAAGAGGGCAGTGTCCAGGCACAAGTCTTCCTCTCGGACACACTGGAGAACGGTGCCGGATATTCGACCTGGCTGGGGAAGCGCCCTGCCGAATTCCTGCTCGCCGCGCGTGAGGTCGCGGCCGATCTCACCCGGCACCGCTCCGGCAGCTTGGTGGCCGCGCCGTGCGACTCGTCCTGCTACGACTGCCTGCGGGACTACAGCAACAGCGCCTACCACCCGCTGCTCGATTGGCGCCTTGCCATACAGATGGTCGAACTGCTCGATGGAGGAAACCTGGACTTCGCCGCTGAGGAGGTCTATGCGTTCCAGCGCGCCGAGCAGTTCGCCAGAAGCTTCTCGCACTGGAAGGCCGATTCCTCCAATGGCCTGCCAGTCCTGAAAGACACCCAGCACGAGGCTCTCGCTGTCCTCATCACGCATCCTCTCGAGTCCTGGAGCGGTCCCGCCCGCTCGAAACGGGTGGCCGGAGCGCTGGCCTCGCTGGAGGCGGAGGGCTTCGAGGTGTTCGAGTCCTTCGAGAACCCGGTCCTGGGCAGCGAACCGCCGCAGCGCGCGGTCGTCGCGGTCGATACGTTCGAGCTGCTTCGGCGGCCCGGCTGGATCGAGTCGAGACTGCAGAGCCTCTTCGACTGACCGGCCAAGCAGCGGGCAGGGCCGCCTTTCTGTGCCCCTGCCCGCTGCCAGCCGCTCCCCCGGGCTCGCGCACCTAGCAGTTCGCTCTTATCGGTTCTGGCGGAGATGCGCTGCCGGTGCCACTCAAAGATGCCCCAGCGAGTCCATGGCCGGGCACAGAGACCACACGACTGGAGTACGCTGATGCATTTTCTTGTAGTGCCTCGCAGCGAGGGCTTCACCGTGCCGTCCAGTCTTCCGGCACTCGTTCTCCGGCGCGATCTCTGGGATGATTTCGGATTTGAAACTATGTTCGATGCCTATCTCTACCCATCTCGAACAGAGGCGTCCATCGACCTGGGATCCGTCAAGATCATCAAAAGAGGGCAGCGCGGCGGCGCCACAGAGATCCCCGGTAGTTTCGTCCAGCTCGATGACAATTACTGCTCACTCGGGCAGGCATTTTCCTACTACGAAGCACTGCACGGACTTCCCGGTGAATTGCGCGACAGCATTCTGTTCGGGCTCCGCGACATCGCCATCGACCCCTCGCTCAGGGAATCGTTCGCCAACGAGCCGGCGATGGCCGCCTCACTCCTGCGCTACGGGAACGCCGAACTCGCGCTGAGAGACGCCACAGCCCTGCTCGGAGGCGCGACAGCCCCCCGGGACAGCGCGCTCGCGTTCACGTTCAGAACGAGTGTCGGAGGGGAAACCTTCTCCATTCGCTTTGGTTTCGCGGACCGCCACCCCCTGCCCGGCCGCATCAACGTCGTCGTGGGTTACAACGGATGCGGAAAAACGCAGCTCCTTGCCAACCTCGCCAATACTGCGCATGCTGACCTCACCGACCGAGCCGACGAGAGCTTCGTCCGGCGGTACGGAGAATTCCGCGAAGGGGCCGGTGCGCCTCGATTCTCCTCGGTCATAGCCGTCTCTTACAGCGCTTTCGACACGTTCGACCTGCCGGGGAAGAACCGACAGGAAGAGGAACGCCTGGAATCCAGCGGCGAGGTCTCCGGATACACCTACTGCGGCCTTCGGAGATACGATCGCAGTATTAGTTCGGACGCGTCCCGCACCGGGTCACTCAAGGGCGCCAAAGAGATCCAGGGTGACATCATGTCCGCCCTCGTCAGGGCCAGTACGTCCGAGCGCAAACAGAGACTGGTGGCAGCCCTCTCTCCGCTGAGCCGCGAGCCCTCGTTCAAAAGGGTCGAGCTGTCCGACACCTTCGATTTCGACAGCGATTCGTGGCGGGATTCCTTTTCGGGCCTCAGCACCGGGCATAAACTCGTACTCAACATTGTCGTGCAGCTTGTGGCCCACCTGGAGCCCGGATCACTGGTCCTCATCGACGAACCCGAATCCCACCTGCACCCTCCACTCTTGGCCGCCCTGCTCAAGAGCATCAACATATCTCTGGATCAGTTCGACTCCTACGCCGTGATGGCGACGCACTCCCCGGTCCTCCTCCAGGAAGTCCCCAGACGTTACGTCAGAGTCCTGCAGCGATTCGGAGATCTCACACTCGTTGCCACCCCGGAGATCGAAACTTTCGCAGAAAATGTAGGACTGCTCACACGCCACGTATTCAACTTGGACAGTAGCGCGACCGACTATCACTCAACTCTCCGGTCCATGCAGGAGAGTTTTCCCCTGGATGAGATCATGGAACTGTTCGACGGCGAGATGAGCGCGCAGTCCATTTCTTACCTGACGAGCATCCGTCGCGATCGGCCCGGGAGATGATTCGACTTCCCCGCCCGGAAAGGGACCGCCTGGCCGATCTTGATCTCGCTGTGAGCCGGAGACGTCCGTCCTCTCGACGGGTCCTCATGGGCGTGCGCACGGGAATCATCGACGCTTACGGCGACTACGAGAACGCGCTGCGGGATATTCGCCGGTTTACGTCGCTTGCCAACGGTTCCGATGTGCTCACCAAGGTGCTTCTGGGAAATTACGCGCTTCTGGACAGGGGCCGACCCCTGGAGGATCTCAGGAACTCGATCTTTCGGACAGCACTGTCCCGCAACTATCGGTGCCCGCTATGCGAAAGAGCCCAGGTCTGCGCCCTCGATCACTTCCTCCCGAAGAATCACTTCCCAGAGTATTCAATCCTAGCTGACAATCTTATCCCTGTTTGCGAAAGATGTAATCGACTAAAGGGTGATGAGTGCGACAGAGTAGACGGCTTGCTCATGTTTCACGCATACTTCGACGAATTCCCGGACAAAGAAATGCTATTCGCGGAGATAAATGTCGACAATACTGTCTCGATCAGATACTCTTTGCATCACTCCGATGAAATTGACAACTTCACCTTCGAGAGAGCCGAAAAGCAATTCGAGATACTTGGCCTTTTCGATTTCTACCAGATGGAGGCCGTAGCCGAGCTAACGGATCAAGTTGACCTATATGATGAAACATACGATTCTTTTGGCGGCTCAGGGCTGCGATCGACTCTTAGCGCCTTGGCTCGAGGGGCCGAAAGGAAGGGAGTAAATCACTGGAAGGCGGCACTTTATCGCGCCCTATCTAGAAATACAGAATTCTGCAGTGGCGGCTATCGGAAGCTGCTCGCAACACCAATCAACTGACGGCGTCGATTTTGGCGTGCGTCCCGCCGATGAAAACGCCTTCGCCTGACTTCACGGATTCAAACTCCTCCGCGCCCGCTAGGAGAGAGGCGCAGACGTCCACGAAGCCTTCCGTGAACTCGCCTGCTACCTCATAACCCACCGACAACTCGACTTGTGTTACTGAGGTTGAACTGGTCATGTCGCTAGGTGTGCAGGCGGGTTGAATGGTCAGGCCGGTCTCGGCGAGGCAGCCGTCTGCGAGTTCGCTGCGGTCCTGGATCTGACGTAGGCCGCGTCTGAGGAGCTGGATAAGGTCGTCCGGGGTGCTGAAGACAGCATTGGACAGCCAGCCGCGTCCAAGATCGAGGTCCCCAGATTCCTACACACTTCGCGGACGCGACCGGGCCCCGGCGATCATTCGGTCAGTTCGACACCTACTCACATGCGTGAGCGCTGCGTGAGCGGACGGCGCGAGACGAGCCGTCATACAGTGGACCTCCGCTCTTGCTGCAAGGCGCTGATCAGGCAGAACAACACTATGCGGCATGCTCAGGCACACTCCGGCAAGGATTCGATCCCACTCCTAAAGCGGGTGTCGCAGGTTCGAATCCTGCCGGGGGCACAGGCTAGTTAGCTGGTCAGAGACACCAAGGGCCCTGCCGTTCATTCGAACGGGAGGGCCCTTTCATGATCAGGTGCTACATGGATGCCACTTCCCCAAATGATCTACACCCAGCGTTGCCCGAAGGGGGGCGCTCCGGAGCATGGGGCCCGTAGAGCGCTGTCATTGACCGGGGCCAGCGCACAAGATCACACAAATTAGGGTCAACCCTAATCACATTTGATCATGGTGTCGGGAGCGTGGACGTGTGCCGCGCGCCACCCTGCCGACCGAGTGGTCATCGCCCGACGCCGAGCGGTCGGCGAGCAAATCCGACGCGTGCGCGAGCACCACAACCTGACGCAGCAGGACGTCTGCGGACGCTGAGGAATCGACGTCGCCACGTGCAGCCGCATCGAACAAGGCCACAGCAGCCCGCTCCTTGACACCCTCATCCGCATCGCCGACGCGATCGGCGTCCCGCTCTCCGACCTCGTACGGCAGTGAAGAGCCCCGGCCATCCGTCTCGGGGGAAGCGGACGGCCGGGGCCGCTGAGACCGTCAGCCCTTCGGCGGGATGACGAACGCCCGCGCCGGCCTCGGCTCAGGGTCACGCGAATCCGGCTGCTGCGCGCGCTTCCACGCTGCGGCCAACCACGTGTACTTCGGATCGATCCACTCCTGCGGCATGGTGGGTCTCCCTTCTGGTCGCAGCGTAGGAGGTCAGGGCTTCTTCGTGATGACGATTGTGCCGCCGTCATCCGAGTGCTGGCAGCTAGCCCGTACCGGGATGCTGCCGTCGGTGGGGTCGGTCCACATCTCCGGGCGCGGCGTGTACCCGGCGGACCGGATCGCTTCCTGCGTGCGGATCAGGCTGTCGGTGCTGCGGTTGTCCAGGTCCGGTGCCTCCGGTACGTGGTGCACGAAGTACCCGAGACGGGCGGCCAGACTGGCCTTGACGCGCGTGTTCAGGATCAGCGCGTGCCAGCCCTCGTCGACCACGCGGGACGGGGCCAGGCCAGCGGTCGGGTGTGCTGCGCAGGCGGCCTCGAACTTCAGCGCCTCCAGCGTGATCGCCTCGGCGACGTCGGGGGCCATGCCGGGGTTGCTCCACTGGATTGAAGCAGCCACGGCGGCAAGGTCTTCGGGGTTGATCAGGTCGCGGGCGTCCCGTGTCACGGGTGCCTCGGTGGTGATACTCATGGGTGGTGCCTCCTCGTTGTGGTGGAGGTGCATGAACCCGCTCCGGCCGGACGACCTGGCCAGGAAAACCCGGCCGGAGCGGGGGCTTAGTGGGAGCGTCGTTGCTCGATGGCGGGCGGCGCTGGGGCGAGGGCCGCCCGCGCAGGGCCCCGCCGGGGCGTACGGGGGTGAGAGTCCGTCACCAGGTCCTCGGCTGTGATAGCCGGGCCGTGCCACAGCAGGGTCGCCCCGTGCTCGTCGCAGTGGGCGCCCACGTCGTCCTCGTCGGGGAATGGGTGGTCGCCCTTGACGCACATCGTCATCGCCGCGCCTTCCGTTCGGCCTGCCGCAACCGCGCGCCCACCAGGCAGCGCGACGCGTGGCAGTCGGGGCAGGCTGCGGCGTGGTCCAAGACCGCCCTGTATGCCGCGAGATGACGCGGCGTGCACCCGTCTCTCGTTCGGTCGGCGAGCTGTGTCACCGCTCTACCTCTCTGTCGACTTCCGCCCAGACCGCTGTGCCGCCTCGGTCGTGGGTATGTCCGTATCGGTCCGCACTCGCGAGTGCCGTGAGGACTGCTGTGCGACTGATCGGCCCGAGTTCTTCGGGGAGGTCCACCTCGACTCGGATGCAGTCGGGCGTCTCGTCGAGTCGGGGCGCACCGTCAAGGGCCGCTGTGAGCATTGCGGCGATGGCGGCGGCCTTGGTCTCGGCGGAGCACACAGGAGTCCCCTCGTGATCGGTCGATCACCGATTGTGATGCTGAGTACTCAGCTTCGACCTGATGGGTTAGCTTTGTCAACGTCGAGTACGACTCCCGGAGCTGCCGCATATGCCACGCGAAACGCCCTATCTCCAAGTGGCCGACGCTCTGCGCGCCCGGATCAAAGCGGGCGAGTGGGCCATCGGTGAAAAGCTCCCGTCCCGTGCCCGATTCGCCGAGGAGTACGGGGTCGGGCAGAGCGTGGCCCAACGCGCCATGGAGCGCCTGATAATCGAGGGCCTCCTCGAAGGCCGGGCCGGATCCGGGACCTACGTCCGCCGACCGCGCGAGCGCCTGCGCATGGTCCGCTCACGACACCGCGAGCGCCGCGGCGGGTCCCCCTTCCGCGCGGACATGAAAGAGCACGGCCGCGCCGGGACTTGGGAGTCGCGCAGCGTCGCCCGCACGCCGGCCCCGGACCACATCGCTGAGCGCCTGGCCATCGAACCCGGTGACCTGTGCGTGGTCACGAACTACGAGTTCCTCGCCGACGGGCTGCCCGTTCAACTGTCCGAGTCCTGGGAGCCGATGGCTATCACGGACGGCACGCCGATCGTGCTGCCGGAGATGGGGCCGCACGCCGGCGCCGGGGTCGTCGAGCGTATGCGGTCTATCGGCGTCGAGATCGACACGGCGGTGGAGATCCCGCGTCCCGCACGTGCGAGCCAGGAGCAGGCAAACCTCCTCGGCATCTCGGTGGGTGATCTGGTCATGCAGATCGAGCGGACCTACTACGACACGGACGGGCGGCCGGTCGAGACTGCAGCCATCGTCGTCCCTGACGTCCGGTGGGAAATCGCGTACGAGATCGGCATACAGCGCGACTAGCCCCGGACGGACGAAACGCCCCCTGCCCCGGCCGAAGCCGGAATAGGGGGCGTCGTCGTCAGGATCGGCGGCGGTCAGCAGGTAGCCCCAGCACAGGGTTCTGTGAGGGCGGCGGGTCGGAGTCTTCTGGCGGCTGCGGGGCACCGTCGCGGCGGCAGATCCGCGCGTACGGGTCATAGGACGGCGTCTGCCAGGCTCCGGTGCTGGTCGACTGGGTCATAGAAACCCGGATGTGGTGGGCGGCCGACCGCTCGGCCGAGGAGAACGATCGAGGCAGGGGTGGGCATGGCCAGTCGTGGGGACCAGCGGTCACGAAGAGTGTGCACCCGGACTGCTCAGGCATGCTCAGCCCTCTTGCTGACGGTGGCTTGCGGAGTTCCTGAGGTCAATATTTCGGCTGACGAGCTCGCTGGGAGCTGGTCCAACCCGGCTGGTACGTCTGTTGAGTTGAAACGTGACGGGACGTTCGCAGCCAGCGGGCTCGACAAGACCGAAGCCGCCGCGCTCTACGCCGAGCCCGGCAAGGGTCAGCGCGGCACCTGGGAATTTGCGGTGCTCAGCGAGGACGCAGACCGTCCTGGGCATGCCGCCAAGGCAGACCACGGTTGGGTCGCCGACGTCACTCTTGATGACATCGCCTGCGAACTGCAGTTCAACGTCTACGGCGACCCGGAAAGCCCCATCGTCTGCTTCACCCAAGACACCTTTTCCGAGTGCACGGCTGAGGAAGGGTTTCGTCGCGATCGCGGATGACGCGCACACGACTCGCTCAGCTCACGGGCCGGGGCCCTCGCCGAGGTCCAGCGCGTTGCTCATCAGCACCTGCCTTGGACCGGCCGCATGCACTGCCGCGCATACGCACCTTTTATGCGTGGCCGCGATGGGGATGGGGATAAGGCGGATGTGGCCAACGAAGACCTACCCGTACCGCGGCGTAGCGAAGCCAAGCGCGCCCAGGACCGGCGCCGCCGTCGGCGCATGCGGAACAACGGAGCCGTCGAACGCTTCACAGTGGAAGAGATCGGTGAACGGGACGGCTGGATCTGTGGCCTGTGCCAAGACCCGGTTGACCGGGCCTATCAGCACCCAGATCCTCGGGCGCAGAGCGTCGACCACATCCGCACCATTGCGGACGGCGGCTCCGACACCCGCGACAATGTGCGTCTCACCCACTGGGGCTGCAACCACGAACGCAACAACAGCACCCCTCTGAGTACCGTCGAGGACGCCGAATCGCAGCGCGCTGTCCTCCAGCGGATACCCACACTGCGGGCCTATGCAGAGAGCCTCACGCCGGAGGTCGTGATCCGCCGTTCTCAGGCCTTCCACTCACCGGACAGGTATCGCGCCAAGCTGGCGTATCGGGTGGAGCGCTACGAGCGCGAAGGGCGCTGATCACGCTCGCATCGCAGCTACCGCCGAACCGCGAGCAGTTCGCGGCGTACCAGCACTTTGGCGATCGGCTCGCCGGTGGCTTCCGCGTAGGCCAGCCGCTCCTTGACTTCTCGCAGCGTGCGCGGCCGGTAGCCGGGGCCACCGCAACAGCTCTTGTGGAAGCGGATGCCGGCGTTCAAGAGCAGGGAGAGGACCCGCCATCCCTCGCTGTCCCGCCTCGGAGGCGGAGCAAAGGCAGAGCCGACATGGATCAGTGGATCGGCGCAGCGAGGACAGCGACGCTCGTGATCGTTGTTTCGCGTGGGGTATTCCTGCTTGTACGAAGCCCGGCAAGGCAGGCAGACGTAAGAAGTTCTCGCGTGGCCGAACATGTGGTCAGCCTAGATGTGACGTCGGCCAGGCTCCACGGCTTTCTGCCCACCTGGCGCCCGCGACGACAAGCACACCGAGTACCGGCTCAAATACGTTGCTGAGCTGACAGATTGTGCCACTCGTGACTGCACCCGCCGACGCAGTGCAGCGCCCGCCTGCGGGCATTGGCAATGCTGAAGAGGGCGACGAGCAAACGAAATGACTTCACTAGGGGAGGGGAAGGGGCGTGACGGTGCGTGCACACGATCAGGCAGGCCGTCATCGTCCCCGATTCGGGCGGGCTGTTGCCAGCCGGCTGGGTGTGCTGCCCGCACCGCCGACCGACCAGTCGCTGCGTCCACCCGGCGTTGTGGAGGGAGAGTCGGGTGTTTACAGTTGGGCGCTCATTCGCCCGCCGTGCCGTGCATCCGGCGGGCGCGTCTTCACACTCCGGGGAGATTCATGCGCAAGCGCGCAATCTTCGCTGTACTCACCGCTGCCGCCGCACTGGGCGCGTTCACCGTCCCTGCGGCGTACGCGGACGAGACCGTCGGCGACATCCAGATCACCGGCGTCGCCGTCAACGGCGGTAAGAACATAGTCGTCGGCACCGCCGACACGACCGTCACCGTTTCGGTGACCGCGACCGACCCGTCGGGCATCTGAGACGCCGATTTCCACCTGTGGCGCGGCGCCGATCCCAACAACCCCGACGGGTACATCACGCCTGACCAGGACACAACCTCCGCGGATTGTGTCGCCGCCAACGCGACCACCTCCACCTGCTCCAAGACGTTCACCTTCGAACCGAACTGGTGGCTCACCAACGCCGACGCCGGGACGTGGAAGGTCGGCGTCGATGTGTGGGCCGAGGACGACAGCCGGACCCACCGGGACGCCTATACGACCACCCGCCTCCAGCGGCTCTCCAAGCTGACCGCCAACGCGGGGCCGGAGCCGGTGGGCGCCGGGAAGACTCTTACCGTGACCGGCAAGCTCACGCGGGCGAACTGGGACACCGGTGCGTACGCGGGTTACACCGCCCAGCCGGTCAAGCTTCAGTTCCGCAAGGCGGGCACCAGCACGTACACGACCGTCAAGACGGTGAACACCTCCAGCACCGGTGGCCTCACCACCACCGTCACCGCGTCAGCGGACGGCTACTGGCGCTGGAGCTTCGCCGGGACCACGACCACCCCGGCCGTCTCGGCCGCCGGTGACTTCGTCGACGTTCAGTAGAGACCCGTGCAGTAGGGAAAGCGCGATAGCTTCGGGCCATGGAACAGCGCATCAGCTTGATCACCCTCGGTGTCGCCGACGTGAAGCGCGCCCGGGCGTTCTACGAGCGCCTGGGCTGGCACGGGCAGGAGGTCGAGGGGACCGTCTTCTTTCAGGCGGGTGGTCTCGCCGTGGTCCTCTGGGGGCGTGACAAGCTCGCCCTCGACTGCGGGATCGAGGACTCCCGTACGGGCGGCTTCGGCGGTATCGCCCTCGCGCACAACGTGCGGAGCCCGGCAGAGGTCGACGAACTCATCGCCACGGCTGAGCGGGCGGGAGCGACCGTCACCAAGCCCGCCGCCACGACCTTCTACGGCGGGTACGCCGGCGTCTTCACCGACCCCGACGGCCACCCCTGGGAGATCGCGCACAATCCGGGCTTCCGTCTCGCCGAAGACGGTTCGCTCTCCCTCCCTGACTTCGGGAGCCTTTAGCGCCGGCCGTCGGGAGTGTGAGGGGGCGGGTGCCGGCTGTTACGCGTTACAGGTGATCTTCATCTGGGCCGCCGCGTGGTACGCGCCGACCAGGTCCTCGTCCCCCCCGGTCGCGGCCCCGGTCGATGAGTTCGACCGCGAAACGGCCGCCCTGTACGTCGTAGTTGCCTACCTGCGCCAGGCTGCCCCGGTGGGCAGTCCGGCGGACGGCGAAGGCGGCGTACGACGCGTCCTCGTCCTCGGGGGCGGCCGGCGAGCAGGAAGCGCGCACGCCCCCGCGGCAACTCGGTTCGCTCAGTCGTCCTCTTCCAGTCCGTCGGCCGTTTCCCCGCCCACGTCGATCACGCCGCCGTCCCGGCCGCGCGGTTGCAGCTCCACCTGGATGCGGTGCGTCGTGTCGCTGGCCGTCGTACGGCCCACGTCCGCCGTGACCACCCCGATGCGCAGGCCGCCCTTGCCGCCCGTCTCGCGGCGGACCTGGACGGCGAATTCCAGGCTGACCTTCTCCACCCGGAAGCGCAGCCCGCTCGCCCTGCCCCGGCGCTGGGCCTCTTCCAGTTCGGCCCGTACCTGGCTGATCACGTCCGCCAGTTCCGCGCCCTGTGCCGCGTCGTCAGCGTTCAACTTGCTCACATCCCCCCGCTGCAGCGAAGGCCCCATTGTCACCCGCTGCGACTACGCTGGTACAGCATGGGGGCGCCGAAAAGTGAAACCAACTTCCGTACGGATCAAGAAACTTGGCGGGTACGGCTGCGCATGGCCGACGCGCGCGGCCAGGTGGTCGGAGCGGGCGTGCTGCTCGGCGACGGGCTCGTCCTGACCTGCGCGCATGTCATCCGGATACCCGGAACCGACGATCACCACCCTGCCGTGACGGTCGAGTTCCCGGGATCCGGCAGCGCCGACGCGTGCTCCCTGCGCGCCACCGTCGTACCGAAACACTGGGTCCCACGAGCCGACGACCACACCGGCGATCTCGCACTCCTCCAGCTCGACGGTCCACCGCCGGTCGACTCGCACGCCATCCTCCACCGGCTGCCGACCATCTGGAACCGTCGAGTCCACTTCGCCGGCTACCCCTCCCGCCTCACCGGCGGCAAGTGGGCCGAAGCGCTCATCAAGGGCCCCGGCGGCCCCGGCGACGAGTGGGTGCAGATCGATCCGGTCACGGAGGCCGACACCATCTTGGTGCGCTTCAGCGGCGCCGGCGTCGTCGACAACCGCACCGGCCGCGTCATCGGGATCGTCGTCAGCAAGCTCGACTCCCAGCGCGGGGGTGCGCACCACCGACACGGTTACATGATCCCGACCGGCACGATCGTCAAGCACCTCGACCTCGTGCGCGAGCGCTACGTGAGCGGCCGGCCACCCGTCCCGGCCACCCTCACCGCCAGTCCCGCCGAGCCGGAGGCCGACCCCGGCCCCGCGTCCGCCGGCCCCGCCTCCTCCCGCCCCGCCGCCGACCGCGGGTTCGCGCGCTGGCTCACCCGCTGGCTGGCGGGCGAGGACGACCTGGCCGACGTGGAGATCACCTTCGTACGGGACGAGGACCAGGACGCCGCCCTCGCCCTGCGCACCACCCTCACCCTCGCCGACCGCGAACGCTCCCCCCGCACCTCCATCACCACCTCCCGCCCCGACCACACCGGCACCTTCCCCCGCGCCGGCAGCCTCGACCTGGCCCTCGACGTCGGCGGCAAAACGCCCGCGCAGATCGCCGAGGAGATCGCCGAAGGCATGGCGCTCGACGGCCCCGGCCTGCTGCCCCTGCCCGCGCGCATCGCCGCCGACGCCCTGCCGCTGACCACCGTGGCCCGCGGCGTGGACGACGCCCTCCAGCCGCTGGAGACGGTCGGGCTGCTGCACACGCTCGTACGCCGAGGCGGGCGTCTCCTGCTCGTCTTCCGGCAGCTCGACTCGCCCGCCCTGCACCGTACGTACGAACTCCTCCTCGATCCGGCCACGCGCCCCCAGCGCTGGCTGGAGCGCATCGGCCGCCGCGTCGAAGCCCTCGCCCGTACGGAGGAACACGCCCGCGAGTTACGACGGCGGGCGGCGACCTGCGTCAGCCCGCTGCCGTCCGTCCCCCGGTACGCTCCCGACCTGGAGCTCAAGGCGGCCCGCCTCGAAGCCGATCCGCAGCAGGACACGACCGGCTTCCTCGTCAAGCTGTCGTACGTCGAAAGGACCGTGGAGACCGCCCTGCTGGAGGCGGAGACCGCCCACCGGACGCTGACCGCGCAGCTCGCCCGCCACCAGGACCTGCGCGGCCTCCTCGACGGTCACCAGGCCCGCCTCGCCGCCCACGGCATCACCGAGGCGGCGGCCTCCCTGCACCAGGAGGCGCAGCGGCTGCTGACCGGCGGGCCGTGCGAGCTGAGGGTGGCGGAGGCGGCGGTCGAGCGGTTCGTACAGGAGGCCCGCAAGGCGCTCGAAACGGGGCAGCAATGACGATGAAGTCGTGCCCGCACCCCGGCTGCACCGGGCAGGTCACCGAAACCGGCTTCTGCGATCTCACCGGCCTTCCCGTGGACGCCGAGGCGGCGGAGGCAGCGACGGAGGCACCCGCCCAGCAACGAGCCCCCGCCGGCCCTCAGTTCGTCCTCTCCCCCGCCGGTGACCGCCTCATGGACCTGCCCCACGTCGAGGTCCCCGACCCCACCCTCCTCGTCGAACCCGCCGCGGACCAGCCGTCCTCCCACGTCATGCGGTGCGGCAACCCCGACTGCACGGAGTACATCGGCGTCGTGACGTCCGAGGGGCGCTGCAGCTGCGGTACGCCGTACGCGCTCCAGCCCCAGCTGAGCGGCGACGACGTACTCGCCGACCAGTACCAGGTCGTCGGCCCCATCGCCCACGGCGGCCTCGGCTGGGTCTATCTCGCCGAGGACGCCCAGCTCTACAACCGGCCCGTAGCGCTCAAGGGCCTGCGCAACCCGCACAGTTCACTGGCCCGCGAGGTCGCGCTGCGCGAGCGCCGCCACCTCACCGACCTCAACCACAAGGACATCATCCGCGTCATCAACTACGCGACGCACCGCCCCACCGGCACCGACTACATCGTGATGGAGTTCGCGGGCGGCATGGCGCTGCACCAGATCGCGGAGCGGATCGCGCGCGACGAGGAGCCGTTCGCCGGGCCGCGCGTGCACGAGTTCATCGTCAGTTACGGGATCCGCATCCTCGACGCGCTCGGCTATCTGCACACGCACGAGCGCAAGGTGTACGGCGACATGAAGCCCGACAACGTCATGCACTGCGGCGACGGCATCAAGATCATCGATGTGGGCGGGGTACGGGAGTTCGGGGCTCCCGGACCGTACACCGACCACTACAAGGGCCCCGAGGTCGAGCGGGACGGCCGGGCGTACCCCCAGTCCGACCTCTACAGCGTCGGCGTGACCCTGCGCGAGCTGGCCGACTCCGCCCACCACCCGGCCCCCGGCCTCGGCGCCGAGTCCCTGCACCGCGCGCTCGCCCGCGCCACCGACGAGGAGCCGCGCAAACGGTTCGCCACGGCCGCCGAGATGTCGCTCCAGCTGCGCGGCGTCATCCGCGAACTGCGCTCCTTACGGCTCGGTACGGAGACCTTCGAGCCCTCCCGCCTCTTCGAACCGGCGTCGGCCGCACTCGACGGCGGTCTCGGCCAGGCCCCCACCCTCGACCGCTGGGCGTACGGCACGCACCGCCTCCCCCTGATCGCCGCACGGCCCTCCCCCGACGAGGTCGCGGCGGGCCTGCCCGTACCCAAGGCGGACCCCGACGACCCGCACGCGGCCTCCCTCGCCCGCATCTCGTACGACGCACCCGGCCTGCTGCAACTGCTCGCGGACTGGTCGCCGTCCCCGGAACTGCACCTGCTGCGCTGCCGCCTGCACCTGGGCCTGGCCCGCCGCGAATTCGCCCGCCGCAGCCATCGGCGTATCGACCACCACAAACGGGCGCGCGACGAACTCGGCCTCGCCACCCGCCTCATCGGCGCCATGGCCCCGCACGACTGGCGCCTGCGCTGGCACACCGGGCTGCTGCACCTCGAACACGACCGCATCGCCGAGGCCCGCGAGGAGTTCGACCTCGTCTACGACTCGCTCCCCGGCGAGTACGCCCCGAAGCTGGCCCTCGGTTACTGCCACGAACGGCTCGGCGAACCGGGCCGCGCCAGGGACTACTACGAGGCGGTGTGGCTCCGTAACCACTCCCTGGGCAGCGCGGCCTTCGGGCTCGCCCGCATCCATCTCGCCCGGGAGGAGCGGGAGAAGGCGCTGGACATCCTGGAGCACGTACCCAAGGACTCGCGGCACCGCACCGCCGCGCGGACCGCGATCGTACGCATCCTGGCGGGCCGGCGGCCCCCGGACGGCGCGCCGCCGCCCCTGGAGTCGATCGTCACCGCCCTCGCCCGGATCACGCAGTTGCAGGAGGAGGAGGGGCTGACGGACCGGCACGCGGTACTGCGGCTGGAGACGCACATCAGGGAGGTCGTCCTGGACTGGGTCTGCGGCGCGCCCGGCGGCCTGGACAGCGGGAGCAGGGCGCGGCGGCTGGCGCAACTGCGCGAGCGCGTCCAGGACGAGGACCTCACCGAGAACAGGCTGCGCAGACGCCTGGAGGAGGCGTACCGGGGCCTCTCCCAGCAGGCCGGCGACGTGCGGGCGCACGCGCTGCTCGACCTGGCGAACGGGATCCGGCCACTGCGCTGGACACACAAGGAGCACACATGGCTCAGGACGGCACAGAAGATGCGGCAGATGCGAGAGACCTGGAAGACGCCGCCCCCACAGGGGGCGCGGGAGCCGTCTTCCTCGAAGTGAGCCAGCAGCCGTACATCTCGGTGGAGCGCGGGGCCGAGGGCGGGACGCGCATGTGCGCCGTGGTGACCGTGACGGTGGACCTGGCAGCGGCTCGGGAAGGGGCGGCGGCTCCGGCACCCCTCTCCCGCGCGGAGGTACTGCTCCTCGACTGCTCCGCCTCCATGGGCTACCCGCGCGAGAAGCTGTGGGCCGCCCAGGACGCGGCGACGGAGGCGGTACGCGCGCTGCCCGACGGCACGTACTTCGCGATCGTCGCCGGACGCCACACGGCGGAGCTGGTCTACCCCACGGGCTCCGGCCCGTCGGCGACGACTCTGGTACGTGCCGACGCCACCACCCGCAAGGAAGCCGAGGACGCCATCGCCCGCCTCGTACCGAGCGGCGGCACGGCCATCGGCAGCTGGCTCGCCCTCGCCCGCGAGCTGTTCGGACCACGGCCCGCCGCCACCATCCGGCACGCGCTGCTGCTCAGCGACGGACGTAACGAACACGAGCAGCGCGCCGCCCTCGCGGCCGAAGTCACCGCCTGCCAGGGCTTGTTCACCTGTGACGCGCTGGGCATCGGCGAGGACTGGGACCCCGACGAGCTCCAGCTGGTCGCCGGCGGGCTCGACGGCAAGGCCGACGCCGTACGCGACCTGGACGCGCTGCCCGGCGAGTTCCGCGCCGTCACCGCCGAGTCGGTCGGCCGGCGCCTCACCGGCCTGCGCCTGCGCCTCACGCACCGCGCCGGCAGCGGCCCGCTGACCGTCCAGCAGGTCCACCCCACCCGCCGGGACCTGCTTCCCGACCGGGTGACGATCAGCGACCGGTGCCTGGAATTCCGTACGCCGCCGTGGGGCGACGAGACCCGCGAGTACCTGGTGTGCGTCGCCGCTTCCCGTACGCCGCAGGAGCCCGTCGACCGGGCGCTGTGGCTGGCCGACCTGAAGGTGGTCCGAGAGGTGCGGGACGAAGAAGAAAGCATCGCGCCGCAACTGCCACCCGCGCGCGCTCTCGTGGTCCACTGGACGCGCCATCGCGACCTCTACAGCACGTACGACCCCAAGGTGGAGCACTACGCCCATCACGACGCCCTCGTCCGCGGCCTCGAAGAGGGCCGCGCGGCCCAGCGCGCCGGCGATCCGGTACGGGCCCGCGCGGCCTGGGGCGAGGCCGTGCGCCGCGCCCACGCGATGGGCAACGAGCCCATGCTGCAACGCCTCGGCGACGTCGTACGGATCATCGACGCGGCGGCCGGCGAGGTGGAGATACGCCCGGACATCCGGCCGCTCGACATCAATTCGGCGATGGTGCTGCGCGCCCACAGCACGATGCTGCCGCCGCAGAAAAAGCGCACGCAGCACAAGCCGCAGGACCCCGAGTGCCGATGACGACGTATCTGCCACGCCGGTTCTGGCGTTCAGCCACCGGAGCTGACGGCGTCAGCACCGTCCACTACCTGCGCCGCCAGCTCACGTGGCTGCTCGCGCTGACCGCCGTCGGCGGCGCCGCGCTGTTCGGCGCGTACGAAGAAGTCCACAGCGACTCCGTGTCGATCCGCGACCGCACCGGCCCCGCCGTCGTCGAACTGGCCAGGGCCAACACCTCCCTCCAGGAGGCCCACATCACCGCACGCGAGCACCTGGACTACCGGGCCCGCAACCACAGGTGGCCGGACATCCTGGCGCGCGGCGAGGAGTACCGGACCAAGGTCGCCGAGGCGAAGAGCAGCCTCGCCCGGGCCGCCGCCACAGGCGCCCTGAACCGCGAGGACCAGCAGACCCTGCGCATCGCGTCCGGGCTCGTCGACAGCTACGCCCTGCGCATCGACGGGGCGTGGACCCAGTCGAAGCAGCCGAAGCTGAGCCACGCCAACCTCGCGTACGCGGAGCGCATGATGTACGCCCGCAAGTCCGGCATCCTCGACCGGATCGCCTCGCTCCAGGCCCGGCAGGGCGCGGCGCTGGACCGCCAGGAGGACTGGGGAGCCGCGCCGCTGCTGGCCTGGCCGGTGGCGGTCACGGCGTGTGTGCTGCTCGGCGTGCGGCTGGTGGGCACCCAGGTGTTCCTGCGGCAGCGCGTCCGGCTGCGGCTGAGCATTCCGCTGGCGGCGGTGACGCTGCTGCTGGCGGCCGTTCCGGTGCTCGCGTTCGGGACGTGGCAGGCACACGCGAGCCAGACGCTCGTACAGCACGCGGCCGACGGGCTGACACCGGCGGCCGGCTCTTCCGGCACACCGCTGGGGGCCGCCGCCGTCGCCGACGCCGAGACCGGCATGGACAAGGCCGTACGGGAGGGGAACACCGAGGTCTGGTCACGGGGCACGGTGTTCATTCCGCTCGGGGCCGTGCTGATGGCAGGGGTCATCCTGTGGACGCTCCAGTCGCTGCTCGTCGAGTACGCCGTGCCCCGCCGCCGCACGGGAGGCCACCGATGACCCGCCCCCTGCGGTCCCTGCGGCTGCTCATGGCTCTCTGCCTCTTCACCGGGCTCGCCCTGACCTCGGCCGCCTGCGCCAAGGAGCCGCCGCCCACCGTGAGCGTGCTCGGCCCCTGGACCGGCGACGAGGCGGAGAGCTTCGAGACGGTGCTGGAGCAGTTCACGGGGAAGTACGGGATCGAGGTCGACTACCAGGGCACGACGTCGTTGCGCGAGACGCTCCTCGCGCAGATGCAGGCCGGATCACCGCCCGACATCGCCGTACTGAACAGCCTCGGCGAGCTCACCGAGTACGCGCACAACCGGGTGCTCGTACCGCTTCCCGAGCAGGTCCGCGAGCGCTCCCCGGAACCGTGGGCTCCCGAACTCATCATCCGGGGCCGCAAGAACACGTACTGGACGCCCATAAAGGTCGACCTCAAGAGCGTCGTCTGGCACTATCCGGGCCGCCCCGCCCAGCAGGGCGCCTGGTGCATCGGCGTGGGCTCCGGCGCGACGACGGGGTGGCCGGGCAGCGACTGGATCGAGGACATCCTGCTCCAGAAATCGGGCCCGGCGGTGTACGAACAGTGGGCGACCGGCGAACTGGCCTGGGGCAGCGGGGAAGTCCGCGAGGCGTGGAAGACGTGGGGCCGGCTGATCGGGTCGCGGGCCGACGCCGCCCTGCGCAGCGACTTCGAGGGCAACGACGGCAAGGGGCTGCTGAAGCGGACCGGTGGCGGGTGCGGGCGCGAGCACCAGGGCAGTTTCGTCCGGCGGCTGTACGGCAAGGACATCGCGTACGCCCCGACCACGAAGGCCGTCGCGGAGCTCGACAACAACCGGGGCGCGTACGAGGTGGCCGGTGACATGGCGGCGATGTTCAGGGACACCGCGGGCGCACGGGCCCTCATCACCTTCCTCACCGGCGACGAAGCGCGGGCCACCTGGGCGCGGGCGGTGCCGGAAAGGAACCGGCCGTTCTTCCCCGTCTCCGTCGGCTCGTACGGCGACGCCTGGGCGAACCGGGCGGTGAACGAGACGCTGACGGGGGCGCGGCGGCTGTGCGCGGACGCGTCGGACGTGATGCCGGCGGGTGTGCGGGGCGCGTTCTACCGTGCGGTGCTGGAGTTCCTGGCGGCGCCGGAGGACGAGGAGCTCCTGACGGGCCTGCTGCGGCAGCTCGACGACGAGACGGCCCGCCACCGCGAACTGGGCACGCCCCGGGTCCCGTCGGTGTGCGCGGCGCCGCCGGGCGGGTAGGGCGTGCTGAGCGGTCAACCAGCCCCTGAACAACCGTGCCACCTGCCATAGGATCCCGCAGGACGTCGGACGCTCATTCGATCCGACGACAAACTGGGGGGAACTTCAATGTCCTACGACAGACTGAGCCGCCGTGGCTTGCTGACAGCCACCGCCGGCGCCGGCGCCGCGCTGGTCACCGGCTCGACCGTGGGAACCGCCTCTGCCGCTGAGGTGCCGCCGCCGAGCCCGTACCAAATCAAGCTTCCGCACCAGATCGAGGCCGAGGCGCTGATCGACTATCTGCGGATGCGTCCGTGGAGCGACGGCGCCAACCGCTACAAGACCGCTGGGGAATTCCCCGACGAAAACTCCGCGGTGGTCTGGGGCACGCCCGGACACCCGGAACAGTTCTCCTCGTTCGCACAGTGCTCGTCGTTCATCACCTTGGTCCTGCAACGCGCCTACGGCACCGGAACGGCGTACGGATGGGCAACCAGGGAATACTTCAGCCAGTACTTCAACACCGAGGCCGGCAGGTTTTACCCGACGGCCGAAAAATTTCGTGAGGGCTTCGCGAACGCTGCGAACATCCCCCATTTCACGGCGGTCACCAAGCCGGTCAACCTCCGCCCCGGAGACCTCGTCGCCCTGGACTACGACCCGGCGGGCACCAGCGAGCCGTACACCGGACACATCGTGATGATCCGGGAACGCAAGGGGACATGGAGCTCGCCGGTGGACAGCCAGGTCGGCACCGATGTCGTCCCCTACGTCTTCGACATCATCGACTGCACCAGCAACCCGCACGGCAACCCCGCCGCCTCCGAAACCGCCGAGGCCACCTACCGCGGCTTCCCCGACACCCGCATCCAGGAGACTCCCGGCGGAACCCCCGAATGGACCGAGCACAACGGCGCCGGCTACGGCCACATGGTGTTCTACGCGGACGCCACCACGAAGCTCTTCTCCGGCTACCGCTGGGGCGTTAATTCCTCCACCGCCCACAAGGTGGACGCACGCCCGATCGCCGCAGCCCGCGTCTACCTCGGCTGACTCCGGCCGATACGGCACACCGTGGTCGGCGCGGCTGAGGAGACGAGTGCCAGCGGTCCCGGTCGACCGTTGTCCGGGCCCGCTCCCGCACTCAGCGGCGCAGTTCCTCCGGGCAGGCCGTGCCCCGCGTCAGCCCGTACGGCGCCGCCACCCGGTACACCCCGGGGGCGGGCGCGAGCAGTTGTGTCCACTCGTCGCCCGCCGCGTCCTCCTCCGCCTTTATCAGGCAGCCGTTCGGGTTGGTGAACGTCCGGTCCGCCGGGCCCTCCCGCCGCTTCGACTCCGGCGTCTCGCTGGGCGGTTCGACCCGCTCCCCCTCGGCGTCGACCAGGCCCAGCCACGGCGAGTACGGGATGCGGATCAGCACCCGGCCCGCGCTCTTCACCCGGATCGTCAGCTCGCCCGCGCCCGCGCGGTCCACCGTCGCGGGTGGGTCGGCCAGCGGCGTCGGGTCGTCGACGCGGAAGAGCTGCCAGTTGGCGTCGCTCCAGACCGGCTTGAGGTACGGCTGGCCGGCGCGTACGAGGTCCGATTCCTCGATCGCGCCGCCGGCCGAGTCCGGGGCGCCCTTGGGCAGCACGACGTAGTGCACGGCCCAGCGGTCCAGCCACTCCCGGTACGTGTCGCTGTGCAGCGTGTCGTCGTAGAAGAGCGGGTTGCGCTCCATGTCGGCCTGCCGGTTCCAGCCGCGCGCGAGATTGACGTACGGAGCGAGCGCCGACGCCTCGCGGTGGCTGCTGGCCGGGACGACCTCGACCCGCCCCTTCTCCGCGCCGACCTCCTGCAACTGGTTGACCAGCGGCGCCAGCTCACGCGCCCAGGACGCCGTCGGCGCGGTACGTATGACGTCGTCGACGGTCTTGATGCCGACCCAGGCGTTGAAGCCGACGGAGGCGACCACGATGGCGTACCACTTGAGCGTCCTGGGCGCGGCGAACGGCAGCGCGGCCAGCAGCACGACACCCGCGAACACCATCGCCAGCCGGGAGACGTTGCTGCCGATCTGAGAGTCGATCAGCCAGGTCAGCAGCACGCCGGCGGCGTAGACGGCGGCTCCCGTGCGGACCGTCTTCCAGTCGCTCGGTACGAGCACGAGCACCAGGACGGCGAACAGCCACGGCAGCGAGGCCGTCGCCAGCGACATCGGCTGCGTACCGGAGAACGGGAACACCCAGGAGGACAGGGCGACGACGACGACCGGCGCCACGCCGAGCGCGTACGCTCCGGGGCGGCGCTTGTTGAGGAACAGCGCGGCCGCGACGACACCGAGGAACAGGCCGGCGACCGGGCTGCTCGCGGTGGCGAGCCCGGCCAGCGGCGCGGCGACCGCCGCCTTCGCCCACCGGTTGGCGGCCCAGCGGCGCGGCCAGCAGAACACCGCGGCCACCGCGCCGAGCGCGAACATCATGCCGAGGCCGAAGGTGACGCGCCCGGACAGGGCGTTGCAGAGGAAGGCGAAGACCCCGGCGAGGGAACACCACAGGGGATTGCGGACCGCCTTGACGCGGACCAGGATCAGCGCGGTGAGGGTGGCCGACACGGTGCCGACGATCATCATCGTCGTACGGACACCGAGGACGGACATCAGATACGGCGAGACGACGCTGTACGACACCGGGTGCATCCCGCCGTACCAGGCGAGGTTGTACGCCGAATCGGGGTGGCGGCCGACGAACTCGGCCCAGGCGTCCTGCGCCGCGAGGTCGCCGCCGCTGTTTGCGAAGCAGAAGAACCAGACGATGTGCGCCAGTGCCGCTGCGGCCGTCGTGATGGTGACGGGGTGCCGGAGGAAGCGGCGGGGGCGGTCGTCGGGCAGGGCCGCGGGGGGCGTCGGCGCGGACACCCGCACACGCGCCGCCGGACCGGGCCGCTGGGGCCGCTGGGGCCGCTCGGTACGGTCCCCGCACTCGGCGCGCGTGGGCTCAGCGGTGGTCATTACAACTCTCCCCGTTTCTCCCCGGGTACCAACAACCCCCCGACACGCATGAGGACGCCGTCCCCGCGTCCCAAGTTGCCCGGACGCTAACACGCGGCGCCCGTAGTGCTGCCGCCGGTTCCCGCGTCCGGCGGCAGCACTCCGCTCATCGGCCCAACGTCAGCCGACGCGGGTCAGCCTGTCGCCGAAGCCCGGCTCGACCACGTCCTTCTGGAGCGCGACCGGCGCCTTGACCTGACCGGGTCCGGAGCCGACCGTCACCTGACCGACCTCGTCACCCGCCTTCGCGGCGTGCGGCAGCGGCTTGCCCGCGTCGGAGATCGCCAGCTCCACCTTCAGGCCCGGCCAGCCGACCGCCTTCAGGTCCTTCGTCGCCACGACCGGCGTCTGCCCGCCGAGGCCGTCGTCGACGTAACCGACGACCTGCCCCTTCTTCACGACGGTCGCCGACGTGACGTCCCGCTGGGCGGCCTGGATCAGCTTGAGGCTCCTGGTGATCGCGAGCTGCAGCTTGGAGTCGGGCGTGGTCGCGTCCTGCTGGCCCATCACCGCACCGACGATCCGGCGCTCCTTGCCGTCGATGACCGTGTCGGCGGTCCACAGCAGGTTGCCGCCGGCGGGGGTGGAGGAGCCGGTCTTGATGCCGCTCACGCCGGGCTGCAGCAGGATGTTGTTGTTGTTGTAGATCTTGCCCTCGATGCCCGGGATCTCGGCCTGGGGCATGTTGACGATCTCGCGGAACACGTCGTTCTCCATGACCGCCTTGGCCAGCTTCAGCTGGTCGACCGCGGTGCTCACCGTGGAGGCCTCAAGGCCGCTCGGGTCGGTGTACGTCGTGTTCTTCATGCCGAGGTCCTTGGCGGCGTCGTTCATCTTCGTGACGAACTCGTCCTGGGACTTGGCTCCCCAGCGGGCCAGCAGCCGCGCCGCGTTGTTGCCCGACGGGATCATCAGCAGCTGGAGCATCTGCCGCTCGGTGAACTGCTGCCCCTCCCTGATCGCGGCGGTCGACTCGTCGGGGAGCTTGGACTCCCTCTCGGCCTGTTCGTCGACCGTGATCTTCGGGCCGGTCTCGTCGCCCTTGAGCGGGTGCTCCTTGAGGATCACGTACGCCGTCATCGCCTTGGCGACACTCGCGATCGGCGAGGGCTTCTGCTCCCCGTGCGTACCGATGCTGCCGACACCCTGCACCTCGACGGCCGACTGGCCGCCCTCGGGCCACGGCATGCTGATCGCGTCACCTTCGAAGGTGTACGTCGGCTTCGCCGTCAGCGCGAGCGTGGGCGAGGGAAGCGGGCGCAGGAACTGTGCGACCGCGAAGACGATCAGCAGCAGCAGAACCAGCGGCGTCCAGATCTTGACCCGCCGAACGGCGGTCCTGACCGGGGTCTCGGGCGGCGGCGGGGTGTTCGTCAGCTCGGCGAGCAGGTCGAGCGGCGGCCTGGGCGGCAGCGGCTGCTGCCGCGTACGTTCCGCCTCCGGCACGGGGGCGGACGCGGGAGCCGGCCCGGACGGCGCGGGGCCGGCCGGGGGCGCGGCGGGGGCACGGCTGGGCCTGGCGGCCGGCGGCCGTACGTCGTCCCGCTTCAGCGGAACGAACTGGCTGGTGCGCTCGGCGGCGGACTCGGTGGTCCCGGGCTTGCCCACCGCCTTCAGCGCGGTGGTCGGCTGATCAACGGCCTGCCGCGGCCGCACAGCCTTGAACACAGCAGTGGCCTGGTCAACCCCACGCCCCGCGCCGGGGCCGTCTCCCGGCGACTCGTCGCCACCGGCCGGCGTTGCGGCGGCCGTGGGAGTGTCTTCGCCCCCATCGGACGCATCCACCGATGCCTCGCCACCCGCCCGACCGCCTTCGCGGAGGGCGCGAGCGGTCTCGCCCGAAGCATTCGCGTTCGCATTCGCGTTCACGTCGGCCGCAGCCGACTCACGCGGGCCGCCCTGCGCCTCGGCGGCGACAGCCGCCGGTCCAACGTCACGCCCCGTCCAGGAGCCGCCCGCGCCAGGCTGCGACCCAGCCGCCCGACCCGTACCCGACGCGTCCGCGTCAGCCCGCGTCGAGGCTTCCGCCTCGGCCGCCGACGGCTCATCTCCGTCGGCCTTGGCCGCCCGGCCCGCTCCGGGGGCATCCGCGTCCACCTCGGGCTGCCGTGCAGCCGCGGCGTCACCGTCCGACGTCGCCTCACCGCCGGCCTCGTCGTTGGCGGGCGCGGCCGCCCGGTCCGCGTCCGCCGACAGCGCCGCCGCAGCCTCGCCCGCCGGCGGCTCGTCGCCGTCCGTAGCGGCCGAACTCGACGCCTCGGCGGCATCGGCCGCCCGGCTGCCCTCGCGGCCCGCCGTGGACGCGTCAGCGGCGTCGGTCCGGTCCTCCGCAGCCGCGGCCTCCGCGTCGGCCGGCGTTTCCGCGGTGGCGACCCACGCCGCCACCGCGGCCCGCAGGCGCGCATCGCGCTCGGGGGTCTCGGCCGCCTCGGGAGTCTCGGGGATCTCGGCCGTCTCGGGAGTCTCGGCCGCCTCCGGGGTCTCTGAGGCCGGGGGAGACTGCTCCGGGGGCGGCATCTTGAAGACTGCCGTCGGCTGATCCACGCGGCCGCGGTCCTCCGGCTCCGGCCTCTCGGCCGACTCCCGGAAAACGGCGAGCCGCGGATCGCGTTCGCCCGGAGCCGTCTCCCCCGACGACTTCCGCTGCTCCGACTTGTCGGGGGACTCGCCCGCCACCGATGCCTCCTTCATACGCGCCCGCGCATACGTCCGCTGTCCGCGGTCCGATGTCCGAACCGTGTACCAGTGTCCTGTCTGAGACCCCGGCCTCTTCGCTAGACGAGAACGACATACCTGCCGGTTCCCGTACGAAGCACCCAGGCGCTCTCGACAGATGAATGTGAGAGGGGTCACCCTGTCATTCATCCACGCGGGGAGGCATGGATGGGCAGGAGCCGCAGAACACTTCCGGAGGAGCTTCTACTGCTCGCTCTGGACCCGGCAACGGGTACCACAGCGCAGCCGCAGTCGCTCGACCTCGGCCTGGCCGGGGCACAGCTAGTAGAGCTGGCTCTGGCAGGACGGATAGCCCCAGACGGGGATCGTATCGCCGTGGTGATGGCACGGCCGACAGGAGATCCGACATTGGACTCCGCACTGGAACTGCTGCGCAGGCGCGGCAGCCCGGTTCGGGCGGTCCACTGGATCGGCGGACCCCGACTGGGGCTCCGCCAGACGTATCTCTCGCATCTGGAACGGTGCGGCATGGTGCATGCCGTGGCGGGACAGATGTGCGGAGTGCTGCCGACGACTCGCTACCAAGCGACGGAATCGGTGATTTGCCGGGAAATCAGGTCCCGGCTGGACAGTGCGATCCGCACCGGCGTACCGCCGGACCCGCGGACCGCGGCGCTGGCCGCGCTCGCTCACGCAGTGGGTCTCGGCAAGCATCTCTACCCCGGCAACGAGGGGCGCTCATCACGCTCCCGTCTCCGGGATCTGATCAGGCACGACCCCATGGGCGGACTCGTGGCGCACGCCGTGATGGACGTTCAGAACGGTGTGGCCGCACAGCCGCGCCGAGGACCCGCACCGGGTGGCCGACCGCAGTCGGCCGTACCGATGCAATCGCAACCGCAACTGCAATCGCAAGCACAGTCACGCCGCGACGGCATGGCGCGCCTCGCAGCGCACTGAGCCGGGCCGCAGCCCGAAGAGCAGCACCCGAGCACCACCCGTAGGACCAACGCCGCACCGACGTCCCCAAGACCCGGTTCGGGAGCCGCACCGAAGCGCGCGGGGTAGTGGAACGGCCGTCCAGGACATCCGGGACAGGACCGGACCGCCACCCCGCGCGCTTGCGTCGGCACCGTGTGTGGCCATTTCCCAGCGCGGACATGACCATTGGTGGCAGTCTGCTGAGCAGTAGAGCGTGCTGGCAGTACATAGGCACAACGCACTCAGCCGGAGGTGCAGTTCCCGTGGCGTCCAACGTCAACCCAACCGTCAGGCGACGCCGACTCGGCCAAGAGCTCCGCCGGCTCCGCGAGCTCAAGGGCATGACGGCCGAAGAGGTGGCGGAGCGCCTGCTCGTCTCCCAGTCGAAGATCAGCCGCCTGGAGAACGGCCGCCGCTCCATCAGCCAGCGCGACGTACGCGACCTGTGCGGTGTGTACGACGTCGAGGACCACCGCATCGTCGACTCCCTGATGCAGATGGCCAAGGATTCCCGCCAGCAGGGCTGGTGGCACGCCTTCGGCGACATCCCGTACAGCGTCTACATCGGCCTGGAGACCGACGCCGCCTCACTGCGCGTGTACGACCCGCAGATCGTCCCCGGCCTCCTCCAGACCCCGCGGTACGCCGAGGCGCTCATCACCGGCGCGCTGCCCGAGACGGCGGTGACCGACGTGGAGAAACGGGTCAACGTCAGACTGCGCCGACAGGAACGCATCCTCACGGCCGAGCAGCCGCTGCGCCTGTGGGCCGTCATCGACGAGGCCGCGCTGCGCCGCGTCGTCGGCGACAAGCAGCTCATGCGCGAGCAGCTGGAGCATCTGGTGGAGCAGTCGCAGCTGCCCCATGTGACGGTCCAGATACTCCCCTTCGACATGGGCGCGCATCCCGGCATCAGCGGCCATTACGCGATCCTCGAGTTCCCGGACGCGGCCGATTCCAGCGTGGTCTACATCGAGGGCGTCACGAGCGACCTCTACCTGGAGAAGGCCAACGACGTACAGAAGTACAGCGTGATGTACGAGCATCTGCGCGCCCAGGCGCTGAATGTCGAAGCGTCGCGGCAGTTCATCGCGGACATCGCGAAGGAATACGCGCGCTGAAGCAGCGCCTCCGCCGAGGAAACCGGAACGGTACACCGTGGCCGCCCCGCAGCGGAAGGCTTACATGGAATATGCCATCCGGTCGGGTGAACGCCCCCCTCACGCCGCCAAGTTCGCGAGTAGCGTCGCTCCCGCCAGCACAAAACGTTGGCGTCTCCCTCCACGACCAGCAAAATCGGAGCGAACATGGCAATCCATCAGGGCGCTACGGACACCTGGACGAAGTCCTCGTACTCCGGAGGTAACGGCGCATGCGTAGAGGTCAAGTCCCCGGTCACACACGCCGTCGCGGTGCGGGACTCGAAGGCGCCCGAGGGCCCTTCGATCACCTTCGCTCCCGGTTCCTGGAGCGCATTCGTGGGCGGGGTCGGCCAGGGGACTTTCGACCTCGGCTGACAGGTCCGCGCTGAGCAGCCCGAGTTACGGCAGAGAGCCCTCTCGACCGGTCCGCCGTCCTGGCCGAGGGGGCTCTGGCGTACCCGCCCCGCATACGCTCAGCGCAGTTCGTTCACGTACCGGTCCGTTCCCGGGACCGTCGGGATGAACGGCGCCACCAGTTCCACCCGCCCCAGCCCCGAAGCGGCCACCTCCCCGTCCAGCCCGCCGAACCGCTCCTCCCACGCCTCGCGCGGGTCGGCCTCGAGGAACCACAGCAGCGTCAGCCGGGTGTCGACCCCCTCGACCTGCTTCACGTAACTCATCCGGTCGCCCGGCAACGGCGTCGGCCGGAAGGCGGTGACCATGGCCGCCGAGGAGCCGGTACCCGCCAGCCGCTCCGGCAGGTGCCTGTCCCGCAGCCACTCCAGCAGCTCTGCCCGACGCTCGGGGCTCTCGGCGTCGACGACCTCCAGCACCAGCCCCTGGTACGGATGGTCGAGCGCATGGAAGTCGCGTGGCCCGGCGACCCCGTCGCGGTAGACGGTCGCCTCGTGGTCCTGGAAGGCCGTGAAGACGTGCGTACGGTCCTGGTGGACGCGCCCGTCGCGGTTGAGCCGCTTGTTGATGCCGACGGTCCACTTCATGTGCTCGTCGTAGCGGCCCTCCGTCACCCAGTACGTCGAGAGGTAGCAGCCCGCGGTGACGGGCTGCGCGACGGCGGACTTCTCCGGGTAGCGCAGGAGCTGAAGGTCGCGGGTGGCGACCCAGCGGCGTCCGGCGTACATCCAGGGCATGGCCATCGCGCCGGCGATGTAGTGATCGTCCTCGTACCAGCGGTTGTACGCGTGCTCGTGGCCCTCGTGCGGCTCGGCCATGGTGATCAGTGCGTGTCCGGGCCGCACGCCGTAGGGCCCCACGCCCGCCAGTTCCGCGTACACCTCACTGCGTGTGTCGTCATCATCCATGGCGTGCCTGTCCCTTCCTTCCGACGCCGGGCGGACCTACTCTGACGCCTCGTCAGATGGATGGCCAGAGCGTGGAGGCGACCGAATGCCGATGCCGATGCCGATGCCGCTTCAGGGGAAGACCGTCGTCGTGTCGGGTGTCGGCGCCGGGCTCGGGCACCGGATCGCCGCGGCCGCCGTACGGGACGGCGGCAATGCCGTCCTCGGCGCCCGCACCGAGGCGAATCTGGTCAAGTGCGCCTCCGAGATCGATCCGGACGGCCGGCACACGGCCCATCTCGCCACGGACATCACCCACGAAGAGCAGTGCGAGGCATTGGCCGCGCTCGCCGTCGCGCGCTTCGGGCGCATCGACGCGGTGGTCCATGTCGCCGCCCTGGACAGCTACTTCGGGGGCGTCGAGAGCGCGGACTTCGCCACCTGGCAGAGCGTTCTCGACGTAAACCTGCTGGGGACGCTGCGGATGACGCGGGCCTGCCTGCCGGCGCTGAAGGAGCGGGGCGGCTCGGTCGTCATCATCGGTACGTAGTCGGCGATCGCCGCACCGTCGCAAGTCGAGCAGGCGGCCTACGCGGCCTCCAAGGGGGCGCTCACCTCGGCGATGTACTCGATGGCGCGCGAACTCGGGCCGTACCGGATCAGGGTCAACACCGTGCTGCCCGGATGGATGTGGGGCCCGCCGGTCCAGGCGTACGTCCGGTTCACGGCGCACAGCGAGGGCGTGCCGGAGCCGGAGGTGCTGGGCCGGCTGACGGAGCGCGTGGCGCTGCCCGAACTGGCCACGGACGGCGACGTGGCGGAGGCCGTGACCTTCCTGGCCTCCGACCGGGCCCGCGCGATCACGGGCCAGTCGCTGCTGGTCAACGCGGGTGAGCTGATGCGGTAGTCGCGTAGTCGCTGCCCTGCTTCCTCCCTCTTTCCGACCGCACGGGACCCGCGTCCCGTGCGGTCGCCTCCGCGTGTACGGCGCCTGACGAAGCGTCCGCCCATCGTGTTACCGCCGTCGCGTTCACGACAACGTCCTGGTGAGTCAAGAACAGGCAAAGGCGTTCTGCTTTATGACCTGCGTTCATATACTTGACCATGGAAAGCCTTGACCAGCCCCCCGAACAAACGGTTCAATCCCCAAAGTCCCCGCTCCCGCACGGGGGCGCCGCCCCATTGGACGTACTGACGAAGCACGATCCAGTTCACTGAGTTGAACGCAGCGACAAGGCGGACCCCTGGAGGGGGCATGAACAGTCTCGACTGGGCCGTGCTCATCGGCTACTTCGGAATCATGGTCGCGATCGGCGTCTGGTCCCACAAGCGCGTGGACAACGTCAGCGACTTCTTCACGGCCGGCGGAAAGATGCCCTGGTGGCTCTCCGGCATCTCCCACCACATGTCCGGCTACAGCGCGGTCATGTTCACCGGTTACGCGGGCATCGCGTACAAGTACGGCGTCACGTCGTTCGTGACGTGGTCCTTCCCCATCGCGATCGGCATCGCGATAGGTTCCAGCCTGTTCGCCCCGAGGCTCAACCGGCTGCGGTCGAGGCTGGGTGTCTCCTCACCGCTCGAATACCTCAAGACCCGCTACAACCTGCCCACGCAGCAAGCCCTGGCCTGGTCCGGCGTCCTGCTCAAGATCGTGGACGTCGCCGCCAAGTGGGCGGCGATCGCCACGCTGCTGACCGTCTTCACCGGCATCTCGCTCAACCAGGGCATCCTGATCACCGGCGTCGTCACCGGTATCTACTGCACGGTCGGCGGCCTGTGGGCCGACGCCCTGACGGAGCTGGGGCAGTTCATCATCCAGCTCTTCGCCGGGCTGGCGATGCTGATCGCGGTGATGGGGGAACTCGGCGGGTTCAGCTCACTGTGGACGGTGTGGGACAAGCTCCCGGAGAACCACAGCGACCCGCTGACCGGCGACTTCACCATGATGTTCCTGCTCGCCTATCTCTTCATCAAGACGTTCGAGTACTCGGGCGGCATGTGGAACCAGGCCCAGCGCTACATGGCCACGGCGAACGCCCGCGAGGCCACGCGGTCGGCGCGGCTGTCCGCGACCCTGTGGCTGGTGTGGCCGCTGGTTCTCTTCTTCCCGATGTGGTGCGCGCCGCTGCTGGTAGACGCGCAGAAGCCGGACGCCTCGGACTCGTACGCGCTGATGACCGAGCAGCTGCTGCCGCACGGTCTGCTGGGGCTGGTCATCGTCGGCTTCTTCTCCCACACGATGGCCATGTGTTCCTCGGACGCCAACGCCATCGCCGCCGTCTTCACGCGCGACATCGCGCCCGCTCTGTCGGTCAAGGCGCGCAGCTGGTCACAGCGGGCGGGGCTGGTGGCCGCGCGGCTGTCGACCGTGGCGTTCCTGGCGTTGTCGATGGCGATCGCGACGCAGGTCAATTCGCCGGCGTTCAAGGACATCATCACGATCGTCATCAAGTGGGTCGCGGGCCTGATGGGACCGATCGCGATCCCGTTCATGCTCGGACTGCTGCCCCGGTTCCGTAAGTCCGGGCCGACGGCCGCGCTGGTGTCGTGGGCGTGCGGGCTGTTCGCCTTCTGGGTGGTGAACTACGGAATGGACGGCGTCGCGACGCAGTACCAGGTGTCGGTGCCGCTGGCTGTCTCGCTGGTGCTGTTCATCGCCATCGGCTTCGTCAAGCCGGAGGACACCCCGGAGCGCGACGCGGTACTGGCGCGCATCAACTCGGACGGGGACGACTCGTCGGCGGGCGCGGCGGCGGTACCGGCCCCTGCGGTCGCCGGTGCCGGTGATGCCGCTGCGCGGGAGAGGGTGAAGGAGTAACGCGGGGCCAATGCGGGTCGGGTCGGGTCGGGTCAGGCTCTCGGGTAGCGGGACAGCCAGCCGGGAGCGTTGACCGCGGGGCCGTGGAGGGCTGGGCCCTGGGTCATCTCCATCGCGAAGTCGTCGGCGAGTTCGAGGACGGTGGCCCGCCCCTCCAGCTCCGCGACCCACCCCGGCGGCAGCGCGGTCTCGCCGTGTAGGGCGCCGAGCAGGCTGCCGCAGAGCGCGCCGGTGGCGTCGGAGGCTCCGCCGTGGTTGACGGCGAGGCGCAGGCCGTGGCGGATGTCCTCGCCGACGAGGGCGCAGTAGACAGCGACGGCCAGCACGTCCTCGGCGGTGCGGCCGTCGCCGAGGGACTCGACGCGGGCCGGGGACGGCATGCCCTGGCGTACGGCGCCGAGGGAGTGCTTGAGGGCGTCGGTCACAGGCTGGTGGCCGGGGCGAGCGGCGAGCTGGGCGAGGGCGCGCTGGACGGATGCGTCGACGGTCTCGCCGCGCGCCAGGCCGTGCACGACGACGGCGAACGCCCCGGCCGAGAGGTACGCCGTGGGGTGGCCGTGGGTCTGCGCGGCGCACTCGACGGCGAGCTGGAAGACGAGCTGCGGCTCCCACCCGACGAGGAGCCCGAAGGGCGCGGAACGGGTGACGGCGCCGGAGTCGCGGGCGGTGGGGTTCCTGGGCTTGTCGAGGGTGCCCATGGTCCCGTCGGCGAGCCCGGTCAGGCACTCGCGGGAGGGGTCTCGGCGGGCGTACAGCCACTCCTCGCGGGCGAGCCAGCCGTTGTCCTTGCGGCGCTCGTCCGGGCCCCAGTCGCGCTGGGTGAGGGCCCACCGCAGATGCGCTCGGTGTACGTCGGTGGGCGGGTGCCAGGCGCCTGTGTCGCGGCGTACCTGGGCCCGTATGAGGCCGTCGACGGTGAAGAGGGTGAGCTGGGTGCCGGCGGTGACGGCACCGCGTCTCCCGTACGCGGGGACGAGGTCGGTGACGGCGTCGATGCCGTGGGCCGCGCGTATCTCGTCGAGGCTCAGGGCGGCCACGCCGGCGCCGAGCGCGTCGCCGACCGCCCCGCCGAGCAGGCAGCCGCGTACCCGGCTGCGGAAGTCCTGCTGCTCGGCGCGGCCCCATACGGATGTGACTGGTGCGCTCACCGCTTCTGCCCTTCGGGTGTGTGTGCCGGCGTACGACGTCTGGACGAGCTCTGGAGGACGTCTGGCGCAGCACTGTAATCGAAGGGGAACGGGGCGTTCAGGGGACAGGTGTGCGGTGCGGGCTCCTCAAACGCCGGAGGGGCTGAAGTTGCCCAGGGGACAATTCCAGCCCGTCCGGCCATTGAGGACAGGCCCGCGGGGCGTCCGGGTCAGTCGGTGATCGGGATCTTGCCGTTCCCGTCGGCCGGCGCCTGCGCAGTGGCAGCCGGCTTCGTGCCCCGCTGGGTGATGCCCTTCAGCAGCTCCGCCATATCGACCCCGGTCGTGGAGCTGAGCAGCTCCATGCCCTGGGCGACGTTGTCGGTGACCGTACGGGCCAGCTGGCTCGCGCCGTCCGTAGAGATCACCGTCATCTTGTCGATGGCGCTCAGCGGCTCCGCCGCCTTCGCGACGACCTGCGGCAGCACCTCGACCAGCATCTGGAGGACGGCCGCGTCGCCGTACTGCGCGAACGCGTCGGCCTTCTTGCGCATCGCCTCGGCCTCGGCGGCACCCTTCGCCGCGATGGCGGCCGCCTCCGACTCACCCTCGATCCGTACGGCCTCGGCAAGCGCCGCTCGGTGCAGCTTCTCGCCCTCACCCGTGAGGCGGGAACGCTCGGCGTCCGCCTCGGCCTCCTTGACCTGGGCGATACGCCGCGCCTCCGCCTCCTGCTCCGCCTGGTAACGCGCGGCGTCGGCGGGCTTGCGGACCTTCGTGTCGAGCTCGCGGTCGGTCAGCGCCGCCTGGCGCTCGGCGACCTTCTCCTGCTCCGCCAGGACCTCCTGCTGGCGCGCGGCGTCCGCGAGCGGGCCGGCGGCGTTGGCCTTGGCGGCCGCGGCCTCCGTCTCGACGCGGATCTCGGCCTGCTTCAGGTAGAAGGTCCGCTCGGCGATGGCGATCTCCTCGGCCGCCTTCAGCCGGGCCTGCTCCGAGGCCCGCTTGGCGATGGCCTCGGCGATGTCCGCCTCCTGGCGGGCACGGGCGGCCTCGGGGCGGCCCAGGTCCTCCAGGTAGGAGCCCTCGGTGGTGATGTCCTGGATCTGGAACGCGTCGAGGATCAGGCCCTGCCCGGACAGGCTCGCCTCGGCCTCCTCGGCGACCTGCCCGGCGAAGGCGGCACGGTCACGGATGATGTCCTCGACCGACATGCGGCCGACGATGGCGCGCAGCGCACCGGACAGCACCTCCTGCGTGAACCCGACAATGCCGTCCTGCTGCTGGAGGAACCGCTGGGCCGCGGCCCTGATCGCGTCCTCACTGCCGCCGACCTTGACGATCGCGACGCCTTCGAGGTTCGCCTTCACACCGCGCAGGGTGACGGCGCCGCGGACGGCGATCGGAATGTGCCGGCTGGAGAGGTCGAGGGTGAACTTCTGCTGTACGAACGGCACGACGAAGACGCCGCCGCCGACGACGACCTTCTGGCCGCTGTTGTCGGTGGAGGTGTGCCCGGTGACCGGGTCGGTGGACGTCTTTCCGCGGCGGCCGGTGATGATGAAGGCCTCGCTGGGCCCGGCGACCTTGTAGCGCGTGATGACGACAAGGGCCAGGAGGACGAGGAGTACGACGACTCCGACGACCGCGACGATGACTGGACTCATGATGAATTCCCCCCTGCCTTCCCAGGGGACGGCAGCAGTTGGAACGGTACGTACTCAGGACTGTTGGAAACGGGTGGGACGGACGGGGATGGACGAGGTATGACCGGATGGAACCGGTCCTCAGCGTTCGACGGGGCGCACCGCGACCGAAGTGCTCGACAGTGACGCCTCGACCCAGATCTCGGCGCCCCGCGCAACCGGCACCGCGCTCTTGGCCGCGAGTTTGACCGGCTGGCCGCCGAGCCGCAGCAGCACCTCGCCGTACCCCTCGGCGGGTATCGCGGTCACGACGGACCCGGCGGTGCCGACGAGGTCGGTGCCGCGCGGGGTGGCGTCGGTCTGGTCACGCATCAGCGCACGGCTGAACTTCCACGCGATCCAGCCCGTGACGACCCCCGCCGCAACCCCGGCTCCCGTGGCCGCAGCGGCTCCGAGACCCGTGGCGCCGAGCACGATCGCGCCGCCGAAGCCGAACATCGAGAGGAACCCGGCAATGACGGGCAGCGAAAGCAGACCGTCGAAAAGGCCGTCGAGGACTCCCCCGAAAAGCCCTTCCAGTATCCCGTCGAAGATCAGCGAGAGCGCCAGCAGCACGACCCCCGCAATGCCGAGACCGAGAAAAACAGTCATACGCCACCCACCCCCGTGTGCGCCGATCGTTGATCTATTGACCTATTGATCTATTGGAACAACTTGAATAAGACGGATGGTCTCATGCAGGACTGACAGAAGGCATTGCCGGGTTCCGGCAATCTTTGCGCGCCCTTGATGCCGCGTCACTCCAGCACCGGCAGCAACGCCGGAAGATGACCGTCCGACGCCTCTGCCGCCCGCTGCCGCTCGACCGGTACGTCGCCGTACAGCGTCGTCCGCGGCTTCGAGGGACGCCCGGCGGCCTCCGCGATCGCGACAAGATCCTGGACGGATCGGTACGAGCCGTAACTCGAACCCGCCATCCGGGAGATGGTCTCCTCCATCAGGGTCCCGCCGAGGTCGTTCGCGCCGGAGCGCAGCATCTCGGCCGCCCCCTCCGCGCCCAGCTTCACCCAGCTCGTCTGGATGTTGGTGATGTGAGGGTGAAGGAGGAGCCGGGCCATGGCGGTGACGGCCCGGTTGTCGCGGTCCGTCGGACCGGGGCGGGCGATGCCGGCCAGATAGACGGGGGCGTTCGTGTGAATGAACGGCAGCGTCACGAACTCCGTGAAGCCGCCGGTCTCCTGCTGGATCCGGGCCAGGGTCCGCAGATGGCCGAGCCAGTGGCGCGGCTGGTCGACATGCCCGTACATCATGGTCGAGGACGACCTGATGCCGAGCTCGTGCGCGGTCTTCACGACCTCGATCCACGTCGCGGTCGGCAGCTTGCCCTTGGTGAGGATCCAGCGCACCTCGTCGTCGAGGATCTCGGCGGCCGTGCCGGGGATGGAGTCCAGCCCGGCCTCCTTGGCCGCCGCCAGCCAGTCCCGGATCGACATGCCGGTGCGGGTGGCGCCGTTGACGACCTCCATGGGCGAGAAGGCGTGCACGTGCATGCCGGGGACGCGTTCCTTCACGGCGCGCGCGATGTCGAAGTACGCCGTGCCGGGGAGGTCGGGGTGGATGCCGCCCTGCATGCACACCTCGACCGCGCCGACCTCCCAAGCCTGCTGGGCCCGGTCGGCGACCTGCGAGAGGGACAGGGTGTAGGCGTCGGCGTCCGTGCGCCGCTGCGCGAAGGCGCAGAAACGGCAGCCGGTGTAACAGACGTTGGTGAAGTTGATGTTGCGCGTAACGATGTACGTGACGTCGTCACCGACGACGTCACGGCGCAGCTCGTCGGCGATGCGGCAGAGGGCGTCGAGGGCCGGGCCGTCCGCGTGGAGAAGTGCGAGCGCCTGGTCGTCGGTGAGCTTGGCCGGGTCGTCGGCGGCCTGCTTCAGCGCCTGCCGTACGTCGGTGTCGATGCGCTGGGGCACCATGCCGGGGGCGGCGGCCTCACGCAGCGCGTCCCAGTCGCCGTACACGTTGTCGAAGTCGTCGCGGCGGTCGGTGGTGCGGCCGGTCGTGTCGATGGTGAGGTGCAGGTCGGTGCGCCCGGTGCCTGCCGCAGCAGCCGTGAACCCGTGGTCGGGCTCCTGCCACGGCAGACCCCTCGGCCGTACGTCCTCCCGCGCCAGCCCGGTCTCCGCGTCGGCGAGCGCGCGTACGTGCGGGACGAGCCGGGGGTCCAGCCAGGGCTCGCCGCGCTGGATGAACTCCGGGTAGATGGTGAGCCGTTCGCGCAGCTCGAAGCCGGCGGCGGCGGTCTTGGCGGCGAGCTCGTCGATGTGCGGCCAGGGGCGCTCGGGGTTGACGTGGTCGGGAGTGAGCGGCGAGACGCCGCCCCAGTCGTCGATGCCCGCGCCGATGAGGAGGGCGTACTCGGAGTCGACGAGGTTGGGCGGGGCCTGGATGCGCGCGCTCGGCCCGAGGATGTGGCGGGCCACGGCGATGGCCGCGGCCAGCTCCTCCAGCTCGGCGTCGGGCATGCCGCGCATGGCGGTGTCCGGCTTGGCGCGGAAGTTCTGGACGATGACTTCCTGGATGCCGTGGTAGGCGCGGGCGGTCTTGCGGAGCTCGAAGAGCGAGTCGGCACGCTCTTCGTACGTCTCGCCGATGCCGATCAGGAGCCCGGTGGTGAAGGGGACGTTGGAGCGCCCGGCGTCTTCCAGCACCCTCAGCCGTACGGCGGGCTCCTTGTCGGGGGAGCCGTGGTGCGGGCCACCGGGCTCTGCCCAGAGCCGGGTGGCGGTCGTCTCCAGCATCATCCCCATGCTGGGGGCGACGGGCTTGAGCCGCTGAAGGTCCGTCCAGGACATGACACCGGGATTGAGATGAGGCAGCAGCCCCGTCTCCTCCAGCACGCGGATGGCCATGGCCCGTACGTACGCGAGGGTGTCGTCGTACCCCTCCGCCTCCAGCCACTCACGCGCCTCGGGCCACCGCTCTTCGGGCCGGTCGCCGAGCGTGAACAGTGCTTCCTTGCACCCCATTTCGGCGCCGCGGCGAGCGATGTCGAGGACTGCGTCAGGGGAGAGGAACATGCCGTGGCCGTCGCGGCGGAGCTTCCCGGGAACGGTCACGAAGGTGCAGTAGTGGCACTTGTCGCGGCACAGGCGGGTGAGTGGGATGAACACCTTGCGCGAGTACGTGATGACGCCGGGCCGCCCGACGGCGTCCAGCCCGGCGTCGCGCACGCGGGCGGCGGAGGCGGCGAGGTCCAGGAGGTCGTCACCGCGCGCCTGGAGCAGCACGGCGGCCTCACCGGTGTCGAGCGCGACCCCGTCACGGGCACGCTTGAGGGCGCGGCGCATGGCGTTGGAGGTGGGGACGCTGCGGGCACCACCCCGGCGTCCGTTCCCAGCCTCGCTCCCAGGCTCGTTCCGAGGTCCGTTCCCGTTCCCGTTCCCGTTCCCGTGCGGTGCGCTCGCGTCGCGTGTCGTCATGCGTCCGAGCATACGAGCGACGCACATCGGCAGGGCCCGCTCTGCGGAGCGCCTGCCAGGAAGGCGGTGATGGCGGGGGCCGCTTCGCGAAGGCTGCTGAAGTGGCGGTGCACGCCGTCGACGGCGGCGGTGTTCACGCCCCACACAGTCATGCCGGCGCGGAGCCCGGCCTGTACGCCGGATGGCGCGTCCTCGATGACGAGGCAGTTCTCCGGCCGCGCACCGAGGCGTGCGGCGGCCAGCAGGTAGGGGACGGGGGACGGCTTGCCTTCCGCCACCCCGGCAGCGTCGACGACCACGTCGGGAACCGGTAGCCCGGTACGCGCGAACCGCCCACGCACGCGGTGCTCGTAGTTGGAGGTCACCAGCGCCCAGGCACCGGCCGGCAGCCCGCGCAAGAGCTCGGCCGCACCGTCGAACGCCGTGTACTCCCCGGACCGTACGTCCTCGTCCTCCAGCGCGTGCAGCGCGGCCAGGCACTGCTGCGGGTCCTCGGCGGGGGCGACAATGGCGAAGGTCTCCAACGGCCGCGTCCGCAACGCGACGCGATACACCTCACCGGGGTCCACCCCGTACCGCACGGCCCAGTCCGCCCAGACCCGACGCTGGTTGTCGAGAGCGTCGATCAGCGTGCCGTCGACGTCAAACAGGACACACCGCTTCGCGCAGCGGCGGCAGGGAGGTTCGGGGCTCGGGGAGAGTGACGGGGCCGGGGCCGGGGGCGGGGCCAGGGGCGGGGCCGGGATTGCGGTCGGGGTCACGGCCTCGATGATGCCAGCGGTGCCGGGCGGGGGCGTTGGTGACCCTGGGGCGTTGGTCGCATCTGCTGTGGGGGCCGCCTTTACCAAGGTTGGCGTCGGAGGTCCGCCCGGGGGGAGCCCACGGGGGAACTCCGGCAAGTGGTTGCTGTATCGCTGCCGGGCGACGGGTTTGGAGGTGGGGCGCGGCAGGTTTACGGGGTGGTGCGGCCCCAGGCTCAGCGACTGCGGGAACGGCCGTTGATGCGACATCCCCATTCCCACGCACACGACCACCCACGCCGGTGGACGGCCGGCCAGCCGGGTCGACCTGCGGACTATCCCGCCTGCGGGTGGGGCGCGACAGTTAAATGGGGGGACTCGGGCCGGTTCAGCGTCCGCCCCGGCCGGTGGTCGGTTGGGCAGCAAACACGTTGCTGATGTGGACGGGTGGTGAGGCACCGACTGCGACTGCGCAGCCCAGCAAATGGATCACGCGAGCCGCCCTCCGAGTCGCCCGAGCCAGGGTGTGGGTAGAAACGCTCCCGTGAGAGCCGGAAACGGTAGGGCTGAGACGGGTGGGGTTGGAGGGGGCCGGCCCGTCAAGTGCCGGGTTCGTTGCACACAAGGCCCCGAAGCGGGCCGTGGGAGCGGACGAACCCCACCCACGACGATCGAAGGTCCCGCGATGGCCGGGAGCGAAACGGCTGAGACCGGTGGGGCGGGAGGGGCGCTGGGATTCATCAAGTGCTGGAATCGTCGCGTTCCCAGGCGCCCCGAGCCGGGCCGGTGTGCGGTCGAGCCCGCAGCGGAACGAACGCCCCGGCGGCCCCAGCCCGCCATCCAACACGCGAGCCGTCCGTGCGAGCCGAAACGCTTCAGCGATGACCGCAAGCAAGACGGCTGAGGCGGATGGGGCTGGAGGCGCGTTGGGGCTCCTCAAGTGCCGGGTTCGTCGCATTCCAACGACCCGGACCGAGCTGCTGGAACAACCGAACCCATCAACGACGAAAGCAAGCTTCCGCACGGCCCAACCGTGTGTCGGTGGAGGCTGATGTGGCTGGCGGGGCATCGCATGGACCGAATCCATCACATGACACCCACCCAGACCACCCCCATGCGTCGCAACTGGGGCGAAATGGGCATACAGAGTCGTCATGTGATGGATTCGGACCACCGAGCCCCCTCAAGCCCCTCGAGTGCCGCGAGCCCCGTCGAGAACGTCGGGCCCACCCCAGCGGCCGCGCGGCCGCACTGTCCGTCCGGCCGGACCATCGGCAGGACCACTCGCTCCCGGGCAACCCTCCACCCACCCACACCAACCACGTGCTTGAGGCCGAGCCGACCACCGGGCGGGGGCGGACGCCACGCCCGCCCGAGTCACCCCATTCAACTGTCGCGCCCCACCCGCAGGCGGGATGGTCCGCAGGTCGACCCGGAACGGCCGGCTGTCCGCCGTCGTGGGTGATCGTGTGCGTGAGAATGGGGATGTCGCACCAGCGACCGTTCCCGCAGTCGCTGAGCCCGGGGCCGAGGCGCCCCCTCAACCTGCCGCGCCCCACCCACTCACCCGCAAGCCACCAAGCCAACCCGCGCCACTCCCCCACCTCGCGTGCAGGGCGTTTTCTTTTGGGCCGTCCCCGTGGAAAGCGTTAGCGGTGGGCCGGGGCGGCGGGTCAAGGGGAGCCCGAAGGGATCTCGCGCAGCGACGCGACCGCAGGGAGCGCCCTTGACGCGCCGCCCCGGCCCACCGACCCTGAAGCGCTCGGGACGACCCGAAACCCCCAGACGCGATCCGTGGTTCAGCTCGGCGGCCCCCGGTCCGCCAAGGTGGCTCCGCGCAGGGCGGTCAGTTCAGGGGTCAGGGGTTCCGGGGTTCCGGGGTTCACTCCGTCACGGTGTCGACATCGAGCTGAAGACTACGAAACCCAGGACCATGCCGATGGCCAGGCCCGCTCCCGCGACGATCAGGCCCGTCACCGCCAGCGGTTCGTCCTTGTACTTGGCGATTCCGCCGAAGACCAGGCCGAGGATGCCGAACAGCGGCGGGCAGATGAACAGCGCTACCGCGCCGAAAACGATCGCGACGATGCTTAATGGGCTCTTCTGCATGTGCGTAGCCTCTCCCCCGAGGTGCCGGCCGCAGGGCCGGGCGCTGTCCATGCCGAGGTGGCCAAGGTAGCGGCGCCCGGGCGCCGAGCACAGAGGGGCGGGGCATTCTGGTCAGATGAACGTCGCGTACTCATCCAGTACGCGAAGGACTTCCGCCTCGCCCGCCGGCGGCAGTTGCAGCACCAGCTCCGTGATGCCCAGGTCCGCGAAGTGCGCCAGCTTCCCCGGGGTGGGTTTCACCGCGTACGGGACCACTTGCAGGCCCTCCGGATCGCGCCCCGCGTCCTCCCATGCCGTACGCAGCACCGGCACGGACTCCGTCAGGCCCCGGCCGCCGATCGGGAGCCACCCGTCCGCGTACTCCGCGATGTGGGCGAACAGCTTCGGGCCCGCCGCCCCGCCCACCAGCGTGCGCGGGCCGGTCACCGGACCGCGTGGCTTCTGCACCGGCTTCGGGTGCGCGTATGACGCACGTACTGAGTCGAACTCCCCCTCGTACGCCGTCGGTTCCTCCGACCACAGTGCCCGCATCAGCGCCATCCGGTCCCACGTCCGCTCGCGGCGCGTGGCCCACTCGACGCCGTGGTCCGCGGCCTCCTCCTTGTTCCAGCCGTAGCCCACACCAAACGTGAAGCGGCCGCCGGAAAGGTGGTCCAAAGTCGCGATCTGCTTGGCCAGGTCGATCGGATCGTGCTGGGCGACCAGCGTGATGCCGGTGCCGAGGCACAGCCGTTCGGTGACCGCGGCGGCCTGGCCGAGGGCGACGAAGGGGTCGAGCGTACGACCGTACTCACGCGGGAGTTCGCCGCCCGCCGGATACGCGGACTCCCGGGACACCGGGATGTGGGTGTGCTCGGGCAGGTAGAGGCTGGCGAATCCGCGCTGCTCCAGCTCGCGCGCGAGCCGTACCGGCGTGATCGTCTCGTCCGTTAGAAAGATCGTGGTGGCGATGCGCATGCGGGAGCTCCTCATCATCGTGACCTCGGCCTGCCTGCCTGCCTGCCTGCCTGCCTGCCTGCCTGCTGAGCGTCAAGCTACGTCCTGCCGAACGTCGGCGCATCGGTGCCACAGGTACCAGCAAACCTCGACCGACGGCCCCCTTCCGTTGCAGGGGCGTTCACGGCTCAATATCAGTGTCTCTGTACGCAGCAACTCGTAACGCACCGACGGAGATGCCGGCATGACGGGTTCGACGACTGGACCGACGCGACGCGCACTGTTCGTGACCGGAGCGGCCGCCACCCTTACCTTGGGCAGCGTGAGCTTCGCGAATGCCGCGCCCGCCGACGGCGAGGAGACCACGACCGTACGCGGCACACTCCCGCCCGGGTCCCCCGACTACGTCTACCTCCCCGTCGAAGTACCGCGCGGCGTACGCGAGATCGCTGTGTCGTACACGTACGAGAAGACACCCGTGCCCACCGGCACCCAGGGCAACGCCCTCGACATCGGCATCTTCGACGAGCGCGGCACCGACCTGGGCGGCCGCGGCTTCCGCGGGTGGTCCGGCGGAGCTCGTACGGAGTTCTTCGTACGAGCCGACGCCGCCACGCCCGGCTACATCCCCGGCCCGGTGCGCGCCGGGACCTGGAACATCGTGCTGGGTCCGTACACGACCGCGCCCGAGGGTCTGCCGTACGCCGTGACCATAACGCTGCGGTACGGCGCCCCGGGCGAGACCCCCGCGCCCGTCTATCCGCCCGAGCGCGCCAAGGGGCGGGGGCGCGCCTGGTACCGGGGCGACTGCCACCTGCACTCCGTGTACTCCGACGGACGGCGCACGCCGGGCGAGATCGCCGCAGCCGCCCGCGCCGCCGGGCTGGACTTCATCAACACCAGCGAGCACAACACCCACTCCTCCCACACCGCCTGGCAGGGCCTGTGGGGGGACGACCTGTTGATCCTCACCGGTGAGGAAGTCACCACCCGCAACGGTCATGTCGTCGCCGTCGCCACCGATCCCGGCACCTTCGTCGACTGGCGCTACCGCGCCCGCGACAACCGCTTCGGGCACTACGCCCGCGAGATCCGCCGCGCGGGCGGCCTCGTCGTACCCGCGCATCCGCACGCCACCTGCATCGGGTGCAACTGGAAGTTCGGGTTCGGGGACGCGGATGCCGTGGAGGTGTGGAACGGGCCGTACACCCCGGAGGACGAGATCGCCCTCGCGTCCTGGGACAACACCCTGACCACCAACAGTCGCCGCTGGGTCCCGGCCATGGGCAACAGCGACGCCCATCGCGAGCCGCAGCTCGTCGGTATGCCGCAGACGGTGGTACTGGCCGACGACCTGACCCGCGCGGCGATCACCGACGGCATCCGCGCGGGCCATTCCTACATCGCCGAGTCGTCCGCCGTGTCGCTCACCTTCGGCGCCTCGGGCGGCCGTGGCCGCCACGCGGGCATCGGCGACCGCCTGGAGGTCGCCGCCGACGCCCCCGTCACCGTCCGCCTGGAGGTGACCGGGGCCCCCGGCTGCACCGCCCACTTCGTCACCGACCAGGGCGCGCTCCACACCGCGCCGCTGCCGGAATCCGGCGCGGGCGCGGTGGAGTGGCGTACGACGCCGCAGTACGCGACGTACGTACGCGCGGAAGTCCGCCACCCACCGAAGGTGCCCGGCCTGCCGGGAGCACTGGCGGCGCTGACGAATCCCGTATTCCTGGGGGCCGCCGGCCAAGTCGGGGGAACGGGGCGAATGAAAGGGCACTTCGGCTCCTCTGTGGGGTGACGCGTTCGCGCACCGAGGAGGGCTTCATGAAGCGTCCGGTAACCGAGGGGCCAAGGCCGTCACGGCGCGATGTTGTGGTTCATGCGGAACACGTTCTGCGGGTCGTACTGGCGCTTGATCGCGCGCAACCGGTCGTAGTTCTGGCGGTAGTTGGCGCGTACGCGGTCCTGGTCGTCGGCTGCCATGAAGTTGATGTAGCCGGCTTCCTCGGTGTGCGGGCGCAGCGCCTCGTCGTACGCGCGGGTCCAGGCGATGTTGTGCTCGGTGTCGGCGGGATTCTTGTAACTGGCGCCGAAGGCGGCGGAGAAGGACGCGTCGCGGTAGGCGAATGCCGTGTCCTCGCCGCCGACGCGGTGGCAGGCACCGTCGATCGGGAAGATGACGGTGTCGCTCTCCATCGACGGAATCGTCGCGCCGTATGTCATGTGGACGTCGATGGCGCCGTCGGTCAGTTCGCGGCTGAAGTTGCCCTTCCAGTAGTGGTAGAGGCCTGGCGGCAGGTCCTCGTCGAACAGGGTGTTGATCACTGGGTACGGCATGCGGTCGACGTACTGGCCGATGACCGGACCCAGTGCGCCCAGGCGGCCGCGGATCTTGTCGTCCTGGTCTGCGGGGCCGGTGAAGCAGGTGAGGACGCCGCAGACCGGGCGGCCGTGCCAGCGTTCGGGCAGGAACGGGAGCTGTGGGCCGAGAAGGACGGCGAAGAGGGAGTTGAACTCCTCCGGGGCCTCGGCGTTCATGTCCCGCCAGCGGCGCGCGACGTCGCCGTCGAGCGGGTAGAAGGTGGGGCCGCCGAGGATGTCGCTCACCGGGTGCAGCCGGAACTTGAAGGAGGTGACGATGCCGTAGTTGCCGCCTCCGCCGCGCAGTGCCCAGAAGAGGTCGGGGTGGTGCTGGTCGGCGTCGCAGGTGAGGAGGGTGCCTTCGGCGGTCACGACGTCGGCGGAGATGAGGTTGTCGCAGGACAGGCCGTAACGGCGGGAGAGGTGTCCCATACCGCCGCCGAGGGTGAGGCCGCCGATGCCGGTGGTGGAGACGGCTCCGCCGGTGGTGGCCAGACCGAAGGCGTGGGTGGCGTGGTTGAAGTCGCCCCAGGTGCAGCCGCCCTCGGCGCGGGCGGTACGGGCCTCGGGGTCCACGCGGACGGCGCGCATCCGGGACAGGTCGGCGACGAGACCGCCGTCGCATGTTCCGTATCCGGCGACCGCGTGGCTGCCGCCGCGGACGGCGAGGGGGAGCTCGTGGTCGCGGGCGAAGCGTACGGCGGCGATGACGTCGGCGGCGTTGGCGGCCCGCACGACGACGGCCGGGGTGCGGTCGTGGATCGCGTTGTAGACGCGGCGGGCCTCGTCGTATGCCGGGTCGGCGGGGGTGATGACGTCGCCGTGCACGGTGGCGCGCAGCAGGTCCAGGGCCAGGTCGGTGGGCTGGGTGGTCAGCGTTGTCATGGCGGGCACCGGCTTTCTGGGGGCGCGAGGAGTGGCTTCATGCGTCCGTTGTACGCCGGGGGGTTCGCCTCGGGCATCGCACGTACCACCCACTTCGGCCGGGCCGGGCATGGGCAGAACGGCCCATGGGTGCGCGGGCGGGGGGTGCCGCTGCGCGGGGCTCTTTCCCCTACCCGCCCCTTCCCGAACCGGGGCTCCGCCCCAGACCCCGCTCCTCAAACGCCGGAGGGGCTGGAAAATCCAGCCCCTCCGGCGTTGTCAGGTCAGGCCGTGGGAGTACGCGTAGGCCGTGGCGGCGGTGCGGGAGGTTACGTTCAGCTTGGCGAAGATGTTGTTCAGGTGGCGGGCCACGGTGTGCTCGCTGATTACCAGCTCGCGTGCGATGTCCCGGTTCGTGCCGCCCGCCGCGACCAGCCGTAGTACCTCGCATTCCCGTGGGGTGAGGCCCCCGGGCAGCGTCTCGTGCCTCTCCCCCAGCAGAGCCGCCGCGCGCCGGGCGTCGGGAACGGCGCCGAGTTGTTCGAAGGTGGTGCGGGCGGCCCGGAGCTCCAGCCGGGCGGCCTCGTCGTCACCGGCGGCCCGGTCGGCGGCGGCGAGCAGCATGCGTACCTGTGCGGCCTCGTACGGGATCCGCAGCTCCAGCCAGCCCGCCAGCGCCCGGCGCAGCGGCCGCAGCGCCTCGTCGGGGTCCTGTGCGCCGTGCCGGGCGAGTTCGAGCGCGCCGCGCGCGGTGTCGGCCATGGCGCTCAGCAGGGTCGCGGCGGGAGACGGGGGGCCGCCGGCGGCGAGCACTTCGAGCTCCGCGACCGCGGAGGCGGCGCCGTCCACGTCCCCCACGGCCAGGGCCACCTCCGTCTGTGCGGCACGCAGCCGCGCACGTCCCAGCAGGTCGGGCGACGCGTCGCTCTGGCAGGCCAGGGCCAGGCGCAGGCCGGTCACGGCGGCGTCGGCCTTCCCCTGGGCGAGGCGGAGGAGGGCAAGTCCGGGCTGCGGGACACGGCCCAGTTCGTGGGCGTGTGCGTACGAAATGGCGGCGGCTTCCAGGTGGCCCCGGCGGCGCATGATCTCCCCGGCGGCGTAGTGGGCCGCCGCGGCGGCTTCGAGGGAGTCCGGCAGTACCTCCTCACAGACCCGCTCCGCCTCGGCGGCGGCGACAGACCATGAGCCGAGCAGGTCGAGCACCTCGACGCGGTGGACGCGGCAGAGCCCGCGGAAGGGGTTGTCGGTGAGGGGGCTGCCGGGGCCGCCACCGCTCTGCGGCGGGGACGACGGCGTGGACGACGACCTGACGTGCTGCGACCAGGGCACCGAACACCAGGCCATCGCCGCATCGGTCCACTCCACCGCCCGCCCGAAGTCCGCCGCCGCCATGCACTGGTTGAGCGCCAGGCAGTAGAGCCAGCCGGTGAACATGCCGCTCAGCTCGCCCGCCGTGACCGCGCACATCGCGTCGTCCAGCAGAGCGAGCCCCTCCGCCGTCCGGCCGTCCGCGAGCAGCGCCGCCGCGTGCGCCTGGCGGCTCAGGGCGATGAGGTCGGGGCTGCCGGAGTGCCGGGCGATGCGGTACATCCGGCGGGCGGCGGCGAGTGCGGCCCCGTGGTCCCGGTTCCCCTGCGCTTCTTCCGAGTCGGTCCAGGCGAGGAAGCACTGCTCGGGGCACTCCGGCTCGTGCTCCAGGTGGTGGCGGGCCCGGTGCAGCCAGCCGGCGGCCGCGGCGGGACGCCCCAGCTCGCGGTACTCGAAGTACAGCCACCACGCGGCACAGCCGGCCCGGCGGTGGTCGCCGGCGGCGGCATACCCCGCGTGGGCACGCAGGCGGGCGTCGACCGACTCGTCCACGTGACCGGACCACCACGCGGCGTCGGCCAGGGTGTCGAGATCCTCGGGAGCGAGGGCACGCGAAGCGTGGCCGTCAAGGGCGCGCAGCAGCACGTACGCCTCGGCCCAGGACTCCCGGGCCGCCGCGTCCCGCGCCCGCTCGACGGAGGGGGCCTCCTGGACGGCCATGGCCGCTCCCTTCCCTCCCAGAATATGAGCGGGCGGGCAAACCCGCCCATATCCGAAGGCCTGGACCGACTCGGCTCGTACGGCTCACTCAGTCGACCACCCGTGGATCACGGAAGTAGTACACGACCGTCACGCCCATGCCAGGGGTGTGCGTGTAAACCACGGTGACCGCCTCGGCCGAATCACGCGCCATCGGCGTGGTGTACGTGTACTCCACGGAGGGTGGGCGCCAGCCGGGAATCTCCCGCCCGGCCGCAGGATGCCGTCTGATGACTTCGAGCGCGGCCCGGGCCACTTCCCGCTCCCCCTCCGTGAGGTCGGCGAATGCCTTCTTGGCAGGGTCGGCCTCTTCCAGCGGGAGCTCGCTCATTGGCCACTACCCTCGGAGCGTGCGTCTTCGAGAGCCGCCATGATGTCGGACGAGTTCCTGATCCGGACCCGGTGACGGTACGCCCGTACGACTGCGGCCGCGCCCTCGAAGTCGTTGGTGGGGGATTCCCCTATGGCGGCCGACAGCTCAGCTTCGAACTTCTCCCGGTCGCCGGGGAAGCCGTAGCGATCGAGCGCACGGCGCAAGTCGTCCACGGTCCGGATCTCCGGCACGGGCATCGCTCCCCAGCCGTGCTCGGGCTGTGCGCTCATGATTCGCTCCAGTCGGACGTGGCTACCATCCCCCAGTATGGCGCCGGACACCGAAGACGGACATAGCGCGCCATCCGCCACCGGCAGCGCGGGCGGCCTCACCACGTCTCACAGCCCTTGCGTCCGCACTCGGCCCACAGCAACTTCCCGCCGCCCGGCCGCCCGGGGTAGTACGCGCTGCCGAGCGCGTAACCGCCCCACCTGTCCGCGCACGCCTGGACGAGCTCGAGACCCCGGCCCCCCTCGGCGGTCTCGTCGGCAAGCGCCGCCATCTCGCCGGGCGCCCCGCTGAACGATGCGGGGATGAACGGGTTCGCATCCCACACGGCGAGGCGCAAGCGGTCGGGGCCGACGGGACGAAGGCGGAAGGCATACGGGCTGTCGGTGTGACGGTGAGCGTTGGTGACGAGCTCCGACGCCAACAGTTCGGCCGTATCAGCGAGTTCGGCCAGCTCGTACGTGTCCAGTACGGCCCGCAGGGTCGCGCGGGCGATTCCGGGAGCGCGGGGATCGTGCGGAAGATGGAGGGTGTAGGCCCAGGGCGGGTTTACGGTGGCCATGGAAGTCTCCGATCGCTGTGGGGAGTTGGACCGTGACGCGCGTGATGGGTGGATGGTGCGGTGCGGTGCGGTGCGGTGCCCGTTGACGTTGCCGCTCCGTCGAGCGGTGTACTCCCGGACGAGTGGCCTGAGTCACAAGCTAGCGCGCTCCAGACATAAAGTGTTTGCAGATTCGGCAATTACATGAGCCTTTCCCTCTTGTGGGTGACACACTCAATGCCTCGCGGACGAAAGGAAGTTGAGGAATGGCCGCAAGGGTCACTCCCACGGCACGGCGCCTGCGCCTGGGCACGGAGTTGCGGAGACTCCGCGAGCGAGCAGGGCTGTCGGCCACCGAGGGTGCAAGCCTGCTCGGCATCAGCCAGGCCCAGCTCAGCAACATCGAGGCCAGCCGGTTCGGTGTGAGCCCCGAGCGTCTGTACGCGATGGCGCGCAACTACCGCTGCTACGACGACGCCTACATCAAGGCCCTCGTCGCGTTGGCCACCGAGCGCAAGGGTGGCTGGTGGGAGACATTCCGGGAAGTACTCCCGACGCCGCTACTGGACCTTGCCGAGCTGGAGCACCACGCCACCCGGCTGCGGTCCGCCACCACGTCACACATCCCGGGGCTGCTTCAAATCACGGACCATGCCCGCGAGATCTTCCGGCAAGTCGTCCCAGAGTTCTCGCGTACCGAGGTTGAGCACCGTGTGAACCACCGGCTCCAGCGGCAGGCGGTGCTTGACCGATCAGATCCAGCACCGTTCCACGCGGTCATCCACGAAGCCGCTTTGCGCGTGCCTGTCGGCGGCCTGTCTGTCGCCAAGCGACAGCTGGAGCACTTGATCGAGCAGAGCCAACGAGAGCACATCACCATCCAGGTGATCCCGTTCGCTATCGGCGCCTACCCGGGTTCCGGACAGACGATCTTGTACGCGTACGGCCCGGCTCCCCAACTCGACACCGTCTCGCTGGACCAGTCACATGGGCCTGCGCTTGTGGACGCCGAGGCGCAGTTGGAGATGTACCGGGTGCTTCTTGCCCGGATGGAGGCCGTAGCCCTGGGGCCTTCCGCGTCACGCGACCTCATCCACAACCTGACGCACGACCTGTGAAAGGAACCTGATGCAAACCGCTGAGTGGCAGAAGTCATCGTTCTGCGGACAGGGCGAGTCCTGCGTCCACGTGGCAGCCAACCGCCAAGCCGTCCTCCTGACCGAGAGCGCAGACCCCAGCCACGCGACACTCAACACGACCCCCGCCACACTGGCCGCCCTGCTCCTGCATATAAAGGCCGACCATGAGTGAAGCGCTGGCGTGGCACAAGTCGTCGTATTGCCAATCCGGCGACGCCTGCCTGCACGCAGCCGCCCACGAAGGCAACGTCCTGCTGACCGAGAGCGCAGATCCCGCCCACGCCGTACTCAGCACCACCCCCACCGCCTGGAAGGCGCTACTTCAGATCCTCACGCCAGTTCGCCCATGACCGGCGGCCTTCTCCGCCTCACCGTTCTGGGGTGCGCCCCCCTTACTCCAGCGTCGACGACTCGGGAGCTCAGCCACAGCAACGCCGCGTGTCGGTGAACGCGCGCCGCCCGCACCGGAGGGTGGCCGCCGAGGCTGGCAGCGACAGCGGGTGCAGCCGGTGCCGAGCACCGGCCCGTACTTGTCGACCGTGGTGCCGTTGCCGAGCTGTCCCTCGCCGTTGTGACCCCAGGTCACGACGGCCCGCCCGGCTGGTGAGCGTCACACTGTGGCGGGCGCCCGTGGCCAGGAGGCGCACCCCGTCGAGGCGGGGGATCCCAACCGGCGGAGGCAGCGCCTCCGATCCGCAGACGACAGAGGGCCGGGGAAGCCGTATTCGGCTTCCCCAGCCCTTCATGACTCAGGTATGTCGTCGGTACGTCGTCCGGCTGGGCGGACTCGGCGCGATCAGTCCTCGACGACCAGCGCCGGGGTGTCCTGCGTCAGGACCTCGCCGCGGAAGAACGCCGGGCTGACGCGCTGCATGGCGAACATGAGCACCGCACCGAGCAGCAGCAGGCCGACACCGATCACGAAGACCGAACCGACACCGAAGAGCGAGCTTCCGCTGCCGTACGCCGGGTCCCACATGTCGTACAGCGTCTGGCCGAAGACAGCGGTGAGCATTAGGGCGCCGACGCCCGGGAAGATGCCCTTGACCATCAGGTTGCGCGCCGAGGTGCGCAGCTCGCGGCGGAAGTACCAGACGCAGGCGAACGCGGTGATCGCGTAGTAGAAGCAGATCATCAGGCCGAGCGCGTAGATCGTGTCGACGAGGACGTTCTCGCTGAGCAGCGTCATCACCGCGTAGAAGACGCCGGTGGCGACGCCCGCGATGACGGTCGCGCGGCCAGGGGTCTTGAAGCGCGGGTGCACCTTCGAGAAGGAGGCCGGCATGGCCTTGTAGGTGCTCATCGCCAGGGCGGTGCGCGCGACCGGGATGAAGGTGGTCTGCAGGCTGGCGGCCGCGGAGGCGACGACCGCGAGGAAGAGCAGGATGCCCAGCCCGGAGCCCATGATCGGTTCGGCGAGGACCGCGAAGACGTTGTCCGAGGTCTCCGGGTTGCCGAGGCCGGTGCCCTTCTCGCCGACGCCGGCGTACATCTGCGCGGCGATGGCGACCATCAGGTACGAGACGACGATCACGACCATGGCGAGCGTCGCGGCGCGGCCGGGCGTCTTGGCGCTGCCGGTGCTCTCCTCGTTGATCGACAGGCAGGCGTCCCAGCCCCAGTAGATGAAGATCGAGAGGGACAGGCCCGCGGTGAAGGCGGCGAAGGACTCGACCGCGAAGGGGTTCATCCAGGACCAGGAGAAGTCGATCGAGTTGGCGACTTCGCCAGACTTGGTGAGCGCCATGTAGACGAACATCAGGAGTACCGCGAGCTGCAGCCCGACCAGGGCGTACTGGACCCACTTGGTGGCGGTGATACCGCGGTAGCTGATCGCCGTGGCGATGGCGATGAAGGCCAGCGTGGTGAGGATGTGGGCGGCCTTGTTGTCGTCAAGCGCGGCGACGTCCGCACTGCCGGTCAGCTCACCCAGGAGCAGGTAGAAGAAGGAGGTCGCGACGCCTGCGAGGTTCGAGAGCACCACGATGGTGGCGACCAGCAGGCCCCAGCCGCACATCCAGCCGATACGGGGCCCGAAGGCCTTCACCGACCAGGTGAAGGAAGTACCGCAGTCGGGTATGGCCTTGTTCAGCTCGCGGTACGCGAAGGCCACCAGCAGCATCGGCAGGAACCCTGCGAGGAAGACCGCGGGCATCTGCAGCCCGACCTCGGCGACCGTGGGGCCGAGCGTGGCCGTGAGGCAGTAAACAGGTGCAACGGTGGAGATGCCGATGACGGCGTTGCCCATAAGCCCGACGGAGTTTCCGCCGAGGCCCTTCTCGCGTACGCCGCCCTCCATCGAGGGGGCGCCGCTTACCGTGTCTCCGGCCTGGGGCCGTGTATCCACATGAGTCATAAGCGCGACGTTAACGGCTGCGTTTTCCACATCCGGAGCACTTGACTCCGCTCCAAAGATCCTTGCATTTAGTGGTGCCGGACGGCCCATCGGTTGAGCATTGAAGGTCACAGGCAACTAGCGGTCAGCTATTGCCAGGTCATTCCGAAAACTTCCGTGGTGCGGAAACCGCAACGCTGTCCGTTATGCCCGTTTCGAAAGTTTCCCGTACGTCTTTTCGGAGGGCTCGTCCGGTTCATCAGGTCCAGACGATCGCCTGCGTCTCGCTGTACGCGTGCAGCGCGTACGAGCCGACATCCCGCCCCACTCCACTCTTCTTGAAGCCGCCGAACGGCGCCTCCATGTTCCGCCCGATCGTGTTCACGCCGACCCCGCCGGCCCGCAGTCGCCGCGCGATCCGGAAGGCACGGGCCACATCCCCCGACCAGACGTAGTCGATGAGCCCGTAGTCGCTGTCGTTGGCCAGTGCCACGGCTTCCTCCTCGTCACCGTCGAAGGGGACGACCACGACGACCGGCCCGAAGATCTCCTCGCGGACGACGCGCATGTCGTTCGTACAGCCGGCGAAGAGGGTCGGCGCGACGTAGAACCCCTTCTCGTACGACGGACGCTCGCCGCCCGCGACCAGCCGGGCGCCCTCCTTCCTGCCCAGCTCGATGTACGACTCGACGCGGTCGCGGTGGGCGGCGGAGATCACCGGGCCGACGACCGTGCCCGGGGCGGCGGGGTCGCCCACCTTGAGGAAAGCGGCGTAACCGGTCAGCTTCTCCACGAGCCGGTCGTAGATCCCGCGCTGCGCGATCACGCGCGTCGGGGCGGTGCAGATCTGGCCGCTGTAGAAGGAGAACGCCGTCCCTATCCCCATGACGGCGGAGTCGAGGTCGGCGTCGTCGAACACGACCGCCGCGCCCTTCCCGCCCAGCTCCATGAGCTGACGCTTCATGCCGCGCCCGCAGACTTCGGCGATGCGCTGTCCGACCGCCGTGGACCCGGTGAAGCTGACCATGTCGACGTCCGGCGAGTCGACGGCGGCCTCACCGGCGGCGGGCGCGGAGCCGGTGACGACGTTCACGACACCGGGCGGAACTCCGGCCTCCACCAGCGCTGCCGCCATGCGGTAGACGGACAGCGGGTCCTGCGGGGCGGGCTTCACGACGACCGTGTTGCCCATGGCGAGCGCGGGCGCGACCTTGCCGGCCGCGTTGGCCCAGGGGTTGTTGTACGAGGTGATGCACGTGACGACGCCGACCGGCTGGCGCACGGCCAGGGCGCCGAAGACCCCCGCCTTTCCCATCGGCCCCGCCGGATTGACCTGCGGCGGCAGCCCGGTCTCGACGGGCTCCAGCGCCCCGCGCGCGTACCGCCGGAAGCGGGCAGCCCCCACCGCCACCTGCATGCCGAGCGCGGTCGCGGTGGTGGCGCCGGTCTCGGCGCTGGCGAGTTCGGCGTACGCCGCCGCGTCGCGCTGGATGAGGTCGGCGGCCCGGTCGAGGATCGCGGCGCGCTCCTCGGGGGCGGTACGGGACCAGGCCGGGAAGGCGGCCCTGGCGGCGGAAGCGGCGGCGTACACCTGCCGGCGGCTCGCCTCGGGGGCGAGCCCGGCCACTTCCTCCGTGGCCGGGTTGATCACCTCGTAGTGACCGCCGTCCGGCTCGGTCCACTCGCCGCCGATGAACAGCCGCTCGGCACCGCCCGTCACTTCGTCGCCACCGTCCTCGTGTCCCGGCCCGAGCGCAGCACCGTGCCCGGCACCGCCCCCGTGACCTGGTCGTCGCGTATCGCCTCGATGCCGTTGACGCGTACGGACACGACCCCGATCGCCTTCGAGTCGAGCCGCGGACTGTCGCCCGGCAGGTCGTGCACCAGCGTGGCCGGGCCCGCCGCGATCCGCTCCGGGTCGAAGAGGACGAGGTCCGCGTGGAAGCCCTCCTCTATACGTCCGCGCTCGCGCAGCCCGAAGAGCTGGGCGGGGTCGTCGGTCAGCATCTTCACGGCCTGTTCGAGTGGCACCAGCTTGCGGCCGCGCAGGCAGTCGCCGATGAAGCGTGTCGTGTACGGCGCCCCGCACATCCGGTCCAGGTGCGCCCCGGCGTCGGAGCCGCCGAGCAGGACGTCCTCGTGCTGCCAGGTGCGTTGGCGCAGTTCCCAGCTGGCGGGGTCGTTGTCGGCGGGCATCGGCCACAGGACGGTGCGGAGATGGTCGTTGGCGCATATTTCGACGAGGCAGTGGAAGGGGTCCTGGCCGCGTTCGGCGGCGATGTCGCGTACGACGCGTCCGCTGAGGCCCGCGTTGGCGTCGGAGTACGTGTCGCCGATGACGTACCGCTCGAAGTTGGCGAGGCGCCGGAAGACGCCGGCCTCCTTGCTGTCGGCGCGGCGCAGCATTTCCCTCCGTACATCGGCGTCGCGCAGCTTCTCTATGCGCTCGGCGACGGGGAGGGCGAGGATGTCGCCCCAGCCGGGGATGAGGTTGAGCGCGCAGAAGGTGCCGAGGGACATGTTCATGGGGGTCAGGATCGGCATGGTGAGGGCGACGATCCGGCCGCCGGCCCGGCGGGCGCGTTCGCTCGCCTGCAACTGGCGCGGGACGCGGGTGGGGACTGCCGCGTCGATGGTCAGGACGTTCCAGTTGAGGGGGCGGCCGGCGGCCGTCGTCATCTCGACGAACAGGTCGATCTCGTCGTCCGTGAACTGGTCGAGGCAGCCGGCGACGATCGCCTCCAGCTGGGTTCCCTCGTGCTGGCCGACGGCTCGGGAGAGGGCGATCAGTTCGACGGGCTTGGCGTGCCGGGAGGCGACGGGCCGGCCGTCACCGTCGGAGTGGGTGGACGACTGGGTGGTGGAGAGCCCCCACGCGCCGGCGTCCATGGCGTCGTGGAGCAGCTGGAGCATGTGCGCCATCTGCTGCTCGGTGGGCTGCCGCCCGGTTACGGCGTCGGGGCCCATGACGTGGCGGCGCAGCGCGCAGTGGCCGACCATGAAGCCGGCGTTGACGGCGATGCGGCCTTCGAGGGCGTCGAGGTATTCGCCGAAGGTGTGCCAGTTCCAGGGGGCGCCTTCTTCGAGGGCGACGAGGGACATGCCCTCGACCTTCGACATCATGCGGCGCGTGTAGTCGGCGTCCTCGGGGCGGTCGGGGTGCAGGGGCGCGAGGGTGAAGCCGCAGTTGCCGCCGACGACGGTGGTGACGCCGTGGTTGAGGGACGGGGTGGCGTACGGGTCCCAGAAGAGCTGGGCGTCGTAGTGGGTGTGGGGGTCGACGAACCCGGGGGCGAGTACGAAGCCTTGGGCGTTCTCGCTGGTACGGGCGGCCTCGTCGACGGTGCCGGGCGCGGCGATCACCGCGATGCGGCCCTCGCGGATGCCCACGTCGGCGACGTACGCGGGGGCGCCGGTGCCGTCCACGACGGTGGCTCCGCGGATGAGGTGGTCGAGCATGGCGGTCCCTTCGGGGTGGAGTCGGAGGGTGGGTGCGGGGGGCGGAGCCACTCAGCCGCCGGCCGCCTGCCGGAACCGCGTAGTCCGGTGCACCGGATCCGTGTCGATCTTCGGAATGACGTGCTCACCGATCAGCTTGATCGTCGCCTTCGTGTCCTCGGGCGACACCCCGATCGGCAACCCGAACGAAAGCTGGTCCGCCCCCGCCTGCTCCCACCGCTCACACTGACGCAGCACCTCGTCCGGATCCCCGCAGATCATCAGCTCCTCGGCGATCAGCAGCTCGATGATCTCCGCCGAATACTCCGGCAGCAGCTCCGGCCACTCCGGAATCCCCGCCGGCCGGGGGAACGTGTCGTGGTACCGGAAGAGCAGCGACTGCAGATAGTTCAGCCCTCCCCCCACCGCGATCTCCACCGCCTTCTCATGCGTCTCCGCGCAGATCGCCGTCGACGTCACCATCACGTTGTCGTTGACGAAGCCCCCGATCGGCTCCGCCTCCTTCACCGCGTTCTTGTACGACTCGACGACCCACTCCATGTCGGAGACCTTCTGGACGCTGAAGCCCAGCACGCCCAGCCCCTTCTTCCCCGCCATGGCGTACGACGACGGCGACCCGGCGGCGTACCACATCGCCGGGTGCGACTTCCCGTACGGCTTCGGCAGGATCTTCCGCGGCGGCAGCGACCAGTGCTTGCCCTGGAAGCCGACGTACTCGTCCTGGAGCCACATCTTGGGGAACTCGGAGATCGTCTCTTCCCAGATCTCCTTGGTGTGGTTCATGTCCGTGATCCCCGGCATGAAGCCGAGAATCTCGTGGCTGCCGGCCCCGCGCCCCGAGCCGAACTCGAAGCGCCCCTCCGACAGGTGGTCCAGCATCGCCACCTTCTCGGCAACCTTCACCGGGTGATTCACCGGCGCCAGCGGGTTGAAGATTCCGGACCCCAGATGAATACGTTCCGTCGCGTGCGCGAGGTAGCCGAGGAAGACGTCGTTCGCCGAGAGGTGCGAGTACTCCTCCAGGAAGTGGTGCTCGGAGGCCCAGGCGTACTTGAAGCCGGACTTGTCCGCCTGGATGACGTACTCGGTCTCCTCCATCAGCGCCTTGTGCTCCGCCTCGGGGTCGGCCTTGGCGCGCGCGGCCGGCACGTACCCCTGTACAAAGAGCCCGAATTCCACGGTACTCCCCCTCCGGAGAAAACTGACACACCGTCAGTTATGAATATCCACGACTGTTCCACTGCCCCTCGGGACCGTCAATACCTGATACACCGTCAGAAAAGACTGACACCCGCCAGCCACCCGCCGTCGATGACGAACGGCTGCCCCGTGATGTACGACGAGTCGTCCCCGGTCAGGAACAGCGCCAGCGCCGCCACCTCCTCCGGCTGCCCGATCCGCCCCATCGGCACGAGCTTCTTGTAGAGCTCTTCCACGGCGGCCTTGGCCTCCACCGGGTCGGCCGTCGCATCCAGCGCGGCCGGATTCGTCATCGGCGTGTCCACGGCCCCCGGGCACACGGCGTTCACCCGTATCCTCTTCGCCGCCAGTTCCACGGCGGCGACCCGCGTCAGCCCGAGAATCGCGTGCTTCGTGGCGGCGTACGCACCCACGAAGGCCATGCCCGTCAGGGCGGTGTACGACGCCGTGTTGACGATGGTCCCGCCACCGGCCGCCTCGATCTCGGGCGCCACGGTCCTGATCCCCAGAAAAGCGCCCACCTGGTTGACCTGCACCACCTGCTGGAACTCCTCCAGCGGCGTGTTCACGAGCTCGTTGAACCGCAGGATCCCCGCGTTGTTGACCAGCCCGTCGATCTTCCCGAAGGCGCCCTTGGCGGCGGCCACGGCAGCGGCCCAGTCCGCCTCCTGGCTCACATCGAGATGGACGTACGCCGCGACGTTCTCCCCGGCACTCTCCCCCAGCTCCTTGGCGAGCGCCGCGCCCTGCTCGTCCAGCACATCGGCCAGCACCACCTTCGCGCCCTCCGCCACGAAGAGCCGCGCCTCCTGCTCGCCCTGCCCGCGCGCCGCGCCCGTGATGACGACGACGCGCCCGTCCAGCTTGCCCATGCCAGGTCTCCCTCAGTTCAGGTGGGGGGCCACTTCGGCGGCGAACGCCGCCATCTGGTCGGTCAGTTCGGTTCGGCTGCGGCTGCGGAACCGCACCTGGATCTGGTGCACACCCATCGCGCCGTACGCCCGCAGCGACTCGGCGACGGCCTCCGGCTTCCCGGCCACCGTGCGCCGCCCGACGTCCCAGGCCGCGTCGCCGACGTACAGCGGCTCGGTGATGGCGCCGACGGTGAGGGGCCGGGTGACCCCCACCTCCTCGCGGATCGCCTTGAGCCTGGCGATCTGCTGTGGCAGCCGATCGCGCGGATCGCCCTGCGGAAGCCACCCGTCCCCGCGCAGAGCCGCCCGTCGGACGGCGGCGGGCGACGACCCGCCCACCCACACGGGCACGCGCTCCTGCGCCGGGCGCGGCCTCTGCCCGAGCCCGCTGAAGGCGTACCGCTCCCCGGCGAACTCGGGGTATTCGTCCGGCCCCAGCGCCGCCCTGAGCGCGTCGATCGTCTCGTCGAGTACGCCGCCCCGCCCGCCGAAGTCCGCGCCGACCGCCTCGAACTCCTCCCGCACGTGCCCGGCGCCGACCCCGAGGATCAGCCGCCCGCCGGAGAGGTGGTCGAGCGTCGCGTACTGCTTGGCCGAAGCAAGCGGATGCCGCAGGCCGACGACGGCGACGTGGCTGAGCAACAGAACGCGCTCGGTGGCGCCGGCGAGAAAGGAGAGGGTGGCGACAGGGTCGTACCAGACGGTACTCATCGCGTCGGCCAGCCGACGCGGGATCGCGACGTGGTCGCAGCACGCGATGTAGCCGAACCGGCAGCGGTCAGCAGCCCTGGCCACCTCGGCAAGATCCTCCGGCCCGGCCTCGGCCTCCCACGACTCGGCGTAGAGGGTGCTCTGCGACTGGACCGGGAGCTGCATCCCGTACATCACCATGGGAACGCCACCTCATCTGATGGACCGTCACGACTGGCCAAGGTGGCCATCGTCGTTCCTGACGGTCCATCAGACAAGGGGCGGGGGCGGGCCGTCTCGCGGTACCGGGCCGTTCCGCGCGGCCACAGCGCCGCAGCCGTTCGTTACTAGACGGAAAGCGGCACCGCGTGGATCTCGCTGGCCGGGTGACCGGCCCGCTCATGGATGCGCTGTACCGCGTCCGCGGAGGGTGCCTCGGAGAGGCAGTACACAACTCCGGCCTCGGGGTCGGCCCACGCGCGCTCGAAGTGCACTCCTTCGTCCGCCTCGATCTCCAGATCCGCCCGGTGCGCTGCCGACAACTGCTCAGCCGTGATGCCCTTCATGTCGTGGTGGACGTCCATAAATGTGGTCATCGACCGCCACCTCCCGTCGTCTCGTCGTCTGCTCCTTCCATCGTGCGCCCGCCCCCGCACCGGGGCGAGCCGGGGTTACGACCTCACGTGCCGGCCGAGCGCGCATGCACCACCCACGGTACGTACGGCAACCCATCGGGCACGGAGAGCGAACAACGCGCGCGCACGTGCCCACGACCCGTCGGCTTAAGACGGCGTCCGCTCAGAAGACAGCAACAACCGGGGTCAGCGGCCGGGCAGAGAGCCCGCGGTCGCGGTCGCGAGCATGTGAGAGCTGGAGGAAAGGAGTGCCGGGTACGGCTCTGCCAGCCGGGCGGACTCCAGTGCGGCCGCGAACATGGGGGACCCGACCAGCCGCTCCCCGGTGTGCTGCTCGGCCGCCTTCAGGCAGGACCACGCGGGCCCTTCGATGCCGTGTACAGCGATGCCTTCCAGGCCGGCGGCCGCCATCTCCTCCTCAAGACCTTCGGCGGTGTGGAAGTAGGCAGCCGTGAACCCCTTCCTGCCGGGCTCATGGCGGCCGGTGCGGAGGATGTCCGCCACGGCGTCGCGGACCCGCTCCGTACCGAGGAGGGTGGTCGCCACGTGTTCGTACAGCGACGCGTACCGCCCGATCGCGGCTGCGGCGACCAGCCCGCCCGGCCGTACGACCCGCCTTGCTTCGGCAAGCGCACGGTCACGGTCCGCACGCTCCAGCAGGTGGTAGAGCGGGCCGAGGAGCAGCACCACGTCGTACGAACCGGCGCCGGCGGCGAGCTGCCGCGCGTCCCCGACCTCCGCGCCGACACCGAGAGCGGCGGCCTGCGCGACGTGGCGGGGGACGGGGTCAACGACATGGACCTTGTAGCCGTCTGCGCTGAGCCACTGGGCGTGAATCCCGGGCCCGCCTCCCACATCGAGAACGGTCGCCGGAGCCGGAGGCAGGAGGCGCCGAAGGATCTCCTGCGTACGGACGAGTTCGAGGGCGCCGTCGGCAGTGGCTGTCAGCCGGGTCGCTTCGTCGAAGGTGTCGGTGTAGAAGTCGTGGATCTCGGGCGCGATTTGAGGGGCCGTTCCCATGTGAGGGATGCTCCACCTTGACCGGTCCACCGGTCCACCGGTCCACCTGTCCACCTGTCCACCTGTCCACCTGTCCACCTGTCCAGCGAACAGGAGTACATCTCGATGCCGACCCTGAAGTACGAGCAGATCGCCGACTCACTGCGGCAGCGCATCGCGGACGGCGAGTTCCCGGCGGGCGCACTTCTGCCGTCGGGCCGCGACCTGTGCGAACAGTGGGGCGTCTCGCGGGCCACCGTCATCAAGGCGTACGACATCCTCAGGAACGACGGACTGATCGTCGCGAAGCAGGGGCACGGCTTCCGCGTCACCGAGACGCCGCTCGCCCGCCCCGCGGGCAACCGCAGATCGGGCAGCACCCGCACGACCGGAGCCCACCCGTTCCGCAGGCTCGGCACCCCGACGCGGGAGGAGCCTCCGCGCCATGTCGCCGAACTGCTCGAGCTGCAAGACGGCGCCACCGCACTGCGGCGCGACCGCCTTGTCCTGCTGGACGACGGGACTCCCCTGACACTGGTGACGGCATGGTTCCCGCTGGACGTGGCCGACGCGTGCCCACGGCTGGCGCAGACCGGACCGATCGCGGAGGGAACAACGCACTACGTGACCCGGACGACCGGGCGGGCGCCAGTACGGGCCTCCGATGTGACGCGAGTACGACTGGCCATGGACGCCGAGGCCGACCGGTTCGGCGAGAAAGCCCCGCTCGCCGTCGCGGTGGAACTGCACGTGGCCTACGACAACGAGGACCGCCCGCTCGTGGTGGAGGAGGGCGTCACGCCTTCCGGCCTGTGGGAGCGCACGGACAACTACCCGATGGGGTACGAACTCTGACGACCTCAGACTGGACCGGTCCACCGGTCCACCGGTCCAGTCTGAGGTCGTGGCAGAAGCCACGCCCCCAGCCGTTGCTGTGGGTTGACTCCAAACGCCCGCCTGGCCGGGCAAGCAGGAGGCACCATGTCACGCTCCAGCCCTTCCTCTCAACTCCCCAAGGCGGAAAGGAGAGTCGAGGAGTGGTCCATGGGATACGCGATGGTGTACGCCTCGGTGGCCCTTGCACGCCGGCACGCCTTACGCCGACTGGCCATGTGGGGGTGGGCCGGAGATACGTACGACGCGGTGCTGATCGTTTCGGAACTGGTGTCGAACGCGATCAGCCACGGACGGCGTGTGGGGCACGAACTAAGCCTCAGGCTCGCCACGCTGGAGTGCGGCACGTTGGTCATCGAGGTGTCCGACCCGGTCGCCGACTTCCCGGGCTTCGACAGGTGCTCCGAGCCGGGAGAGGATGCGGAGAGCGGCCGGGGTTTGCTCGTGGTACGCCTACTCGGTGGAGAAGTCACCTGGTACCCGAGACCACACATCGGCAAAACAGTGCGCGTCTCCCTCCCGAGTCACCCCAGCAGCGCGTAGACGGCAGAGGCGCGCGCTGCGGGCTCATGCGATCCCGCGGCGGTCATGTTGATGTCGGCGAAGGCCATGCGCTTGCCCAGCTTGGTGACGCGCGCGTCGAGCACGACGTCCGCGCCGATGACCGCGCGCTGGAAGGACGTCGACTGCTGGACGGTGGTCATGGGCACGAACGCGCCGCGGGCGGCTGAGACAGCGATGACCGTCGCGGTGTCCGCGGCGGCCATGAGCGCCTGCCCGGACATGCCCCCGCCCTCCCGCGCCAGCCGGTCCGACCAGGGCAGCCGCAGTACGGCATGACGCTCCCCGGTTTCTACGACGGCCAGCCCGAGGTCGAGCACCCAGGGAGCGAAGTTGTCGGCGAGGATCTTTTCCGCTTCGACGAGCGTCAGTGTCAGTGTCATGCGTAGATGATCCCGCCCGGCCACGGCTGCAACCAGGGGTTCGGCGCGTTTCCCGGCTGCGCTCGCTGTACCGCCCTCGGGTAATCGCACACATGATCCGATACGTTGGCGGTTCGCAGCCGCAACGACCAACGGGGCTGGCACAACGGGGGATTTCGCAGAATGAGTTATCAACAGCCGCAACCGCAACCCCAACCGCAGCCGGGGCCGTACGGGGGGTACCTGTATCCGCAGCAGCAACAGCCTTTCCCAGGACAGCCGTACGGCCAGCAGCCGCAGCCGCATCCCGGTGGGTGGGGCGGGCCGCCGCCGATACTGCCGCCGAAGAAGACCAACACAGCGCTGATCGTGACGTTGAGCATCATCGGGCTGGTGATCTTCGCTGTCGTCGCGCGGGTCGGTGCCAATGTGGCCAGCCGTGGCGCAGGGCCCGCCAGTTCCTATCCCGACGCCGAGTACAGACTCACCCTGCCCAAGACCCTTCTCGGCGGGATGTACACACTGGCCGACGACCTGTCCAGCTCCGCCCCACAGGAGAGCAGCGGAAGCTGGGACAAGAGCGATATGAAGAATTGGACGGGCGTCGCGGCGCAGTACACGGGGAAGGGCGGCGCCGAGTCCGGAGAGATTCTTACCCTCTCCGGGTTCTACGGCCAGATCAGGCACCCCGAAGACGCACGCGCGAGCCTGCTGCGTGGGGCTTCCCAAGGGGAAAACGTGACCCTTGCCGTGCCCGCCGAGGAAGTCACACCCGCAGGAGCGGACCTGTCACTGAGCTGCCAGGTAGTGACCTCCGACCAGGCCGGAACCAAGGCCACCGTGCCCATGTGCGCATGGGCCGACGACAACACCAGTGCGGTCGTGGCCCAGGTCGGCGAGGACACGGTGTCGCAGGCCCCCGAGGAGGTCGACCTCGAAAGGGTGGCCGCGCGCGTGCTGGAAGTGCGGGATGAGATGCGCCGGCCGCTGGGCTGAGGTTCCCGGAACGCGGCTCACCCGATCACGGCCCCGGCCACAGTCCTTCGTCGGTGAGCCCGAGCAGCTCGATCGCGTTCCGCCGTACGATCCGGTCCACCACGTCCGCGTCCAGGTGGCCCATCTGACGCTCGCCGACCTCCCTGGACTTGGGCCAGGTGGAGTCGGAGTGCGGGTAGTCCGTCTCGTACAGGACATTGCCCACGCCGATCGCGTCGAGGTTCTTCAGACCGAAGGCGTCGTCGAAGAAGCAGCCGTACACGTGCTGCGTGAAGAGCTCGGACGGCGGCCGCAGCACCTTGTCGGCTACGCCGCCCCAGCCGCGGTTCTCCTCCCAGACGACATCAGCGCGCTCCAGGATGTACGGAATCCACCCGATCTGCCCCTCCGCGTACATGATCTTCAGGTTCGGGAAGCGCTCGAACTTGCCGCTCATCAGCCAGTCGACCATCGAGAAACAGCAGTTGGCGAAGGTGATCGTCGAGCCGACCGCCGGCGGGGCGTCGGCCGAGGTCGACGGCATCCGGCTCGACGATCCGATGTGCATCGCGATGACCGTTCCGGTCTCGTCGCACGCGCGCAGGAAGGGGTCCCACTCGTCGGTGTGGATGGACGGCAGACCCAAATGCGGGGGTATCTCGGAGAACGCGACCGCACGGACGCCGCGCGCCGCGTTCCTGCGGACCTCGGCGGCGGCGAGTCCGGCGTCCCAGAGGGGGATGAGCGTGAGCGGTATGAGGCGGCCGCGGGCGTCCGGACCGCACCACTCCTCCACCATCCAGTCGTTGTACGCCCGGACGCCGAGCAGTCCCAGCTCGCGGTCCTTGGCCTCCGTGAACGTCTGGCCGCAGAAGCGCGGGAAGGTGGGGAAGCAGAGGGCCGACTGGACGTGATTGACGTCCATGTCGGCGAGGCGGTCGCGTACGGAGTACGAACCCGGCCGCATCTGCTCGTACGTGATGACTTCGAGTTTGATCTCGTCCCTGTCGTACCCGACAGCCGTGTCCAGCCTGGTCAGCGGGCGGTGCAGGTCCTCATACACCCACCAGTCGCCGACCGGCCCGTCATCACCCTTGGCGCCCATCACGGGGGCGAACTTCCCGCCGAGGAAGGTCATTTCCTTCAGCGGGGCGCGGACGATGCGCGGACCCGAGTCCTTGTACTTGGACGGGAGCCGGTCCCGCCAGACGTTGGGGGGCTCAACCGTGTGGTCGTCCACCGAGATGATTTCCGGGAAGGTCTCCATACGATCCAAGGTAGCGTCAATCTGACGATCCGTCAGCTGGGCGGCCATGGGTAGGTAATGGGTAGGCGCCTTCCAGTGCTGACGCATTCGCCACGGACAAGGCAAACTGACTGTTGCGACTGGGCGGTAAGGGCAGACCGCAGGCGGCAGCAGAGGCAGGGGGAGTGCGATGGACGGCGTACCACGGGTCCCGGAGCAGCGGACTCCGGCTTCCGGTCCGCGCCCCGACGAGGGCACTCAGCACAAGCAGGAGCAGGAGCACGAGCAGGAACGACAAATCACCGAGGCCGTGCGCTTCAGCGTGCTCGGTCCCGTGCGTGCCTGGCGCGGCGGCGAATCCCTCAACACCGGATCCCCGCAGCAACGCGCCCTGCTGGCCGCCCTCCTGCTCCGCGACGGCCGCACCGCGACCGCGTCCGAGCTGATCGACGCGATCTGGGGCGAGGAGCCGCCGTCACAGGCCCTGGCTGCGGTACGGACGTACGCCTCCAGGCTGCGCAAGGCGCTGGACCCGGGGGTGCTGGTCAGCGAGTCCGGCGGGTACGCGATACGGCCGGGCTCCGACACCCTCGACCTGGCCGTCGCGCAGGAACTGGCCGCCGACGCCGAGAAGTCGCGCGCCTCCGGCGACCGCTGCCAGGCCCGTACGCTGATCAACAAGGCGCTCGGCCTGTGGGACGGCGAACCGCTGGCGTCGGTCCCGGGACCGTACGCCGAGAACCATCGGGCCCGGCTGGAGGAGTGGCGGCTCCAGCTCACCGAGACCCGCCTCGACCTGGACCTGGAGGTCGGCTGCCACGCGGAGGCGATCTCGGAGCTGACCGCGCTGACGGCGGCGCACCCCCTCCGCGAGCGCCTCCGCGAACTGCTCATGCTCGCGCTCTACCGCAGCGGCCGTCAGGCGGAAGCCCTCGCCGTATACGCCGATACGCGCCGCCTGCTCGCCGACGAACTGGGCGTGGACCCGCGCCCCGAGCTCTCCCAGCTCCAGCAGCGCATCCTGGAGGCGGACGCCGACCTGGCCCGCCCCGTGGAACCAGCGCCCTCGGCGGCCCCCACGGTCGTACGCCCCGCACAACTCCCCGCGAGCGTCGCCGATTTCACCGGCCGGTCATCCTTCGTACGCGAACTCGGCGACCGCCTGGCCACGGCCGAGACGAGCGTCATGGCGGTGTCGGCGCTGGCCGGGATCGGCGGCGTAGGCAAGACGACCCTCGCGGTGCACGTGGCGCACGCGGCCCGCTCGCACTTCCCGGACGGCCAGCTGTACGTAAACCTGCAGGGCGCCGGCTCGCGAGCAGCCGAGCCGGAAACGGTCCTGGGCGCATTCCTGCGGGCCCTCGGCACCCCCGACACCTCCATCCCCGACACCCTGGACGAGCGCGCGGCCCTCTACCGCTCGACCCTCGACGGCCGCCGCATCCTGGTCCTGCTGGACAACGCCCGCGACGCGTCCCAGATCCGCCCCCTCCTCCCCGGAACCACCGGCTGCGCGGCGCTGGTGACGAGCCGGGCGCGGATGGTGGACCTGGCCGGAGCGCACCTGGTCGACCTGGACGTCATGTCCCCCGAGGAGGCGTTGCAGCTCTTCACGAAGATCGTGGGAGCGGAGCGCGTAGCTTCCGAACGCGAGGCGGCGCTCGACGTTGTAGGCGCGTGCGGCTTCCTCCCCCTGGCCATCCGCATCGCGGCCTCCCGCCTGGCTGCCCGCCGCACGTGGACGGTCTCGGTCCTGGCGGCGAAGCTGGCGGACGAACGCCGCCGCCTGGACGAACTCCAGGCCGGCGACCTGGCCGTAAAGGCGACCTTCGAGCTCGGCTACGGCCAGCTGGAACCGCAGCAGGCCCGCGCCTTCCGCCTCCTGGGCCTGGCGGACGGCCCGGACATCTCGCTGGCCGCGGCGGCGGCCGTACTGGACGAACCCCTCCAGACCACGGAAGACCTCCTGGAATCCCTGGTCGACACGTCCCTCCTGGAATCAGCGGCGCCAGGCCGCTACCGCTACCACGACCTGGTCCGCCTCTACGCCCGAGCCTGCGCCGAACGCGACGAGCAACCACCGGTGGAACGCGAGCGGGCGCTGTCGCGACTGCTGGACTTCTACCTGGCCACGGCGGCAGAGGTGTACGCGCTGGAGCGGCCGGGGGACCGGACGGTCGCGCATCTGGAGCCCACTCAGGGCTCCGGCCTGCGGTTTACCGAGCGGTCCGACGCTCTCGACTGGCTGCACGCCGAGGCAGGGTGCCTGCTGTCCTGCGTACAGCAGACCCTTGGCAGGAACACGCTGCGTCGTGCGGTGGACCTACTCGTGGCGGCGAAGGACCTCGCCGAGTCAGGGGCCAACTCCCGGCGCTACGAGAGCGCCGCCACGGCCGCCCGGGACGCCGCGGCGGCGGCCGGCGACGCCCACGCCGAGGGGCGCGCCCGCACGACACTGACTCAGGTACACATCACAGCGGGCCGGTTCGGTCAGGCGGATGAAGAGGCGCACCACGCCATGGCACTCGGCCGTGCCGCCCACGATCCTTGGGTCAGCGGCAATGCGCCCAATGAGCGGGGCATCATCGCCATCTACCGCAAGCAGTTCACCGAAGGCGAGGCATATCTGCGACAGGCCATCGAAGCCTTTCACGCGGACGGCAACCGTCCGGGCGAGGCCAGCGCTCTGTGCAATCTGTCTCGGATCCACCTTGCACTGGGCCGTACGGAGAGCGCGATTCAAGTAGTCGAGCAGGGCATCGAGATATACGACCGGTTGGGACTTGCTCTGCGCCTGGCCAATGGCCGCTACGCCCTCGGGGTCGCGCTCACGCAGGCCGGCCGCCTGGGCGAGGCGCTCGACCAGTTGACTCAGGCCCTGGGAATCTTCCACGAGAACCGGCAGCCCCTGTGGGAAGGCGTCACCCACTTCCGAGTGGCAGAGGTGCATCTCGCGGCTCACCGCCCCACCCTGGCCGCTGCCCACGCGGAGCAGGCGATCGCACTGCGCGGCATCGGCGGGGAATGGCGCCGCGGCACCGTGCTCACCGTGCTGGGACGAGCGCTGCAGAGCATTGGGCAGGCAGACAGGGCCCGGGCCTGCTGGAACGAGGCGCTTGCGATCTACGAGGAGCTGGGCTCCACCGAGGCTGCCGAAGTGCGGGCTCTGCTGCATCCGGCCGCTGTCGCCTGAGACCGGCCGGGGCGTTCATCGTTCGTTTATCACCGGACGGCAGTCTTATCCCATCGAGCCGTCGCGTCGGGGGGCAGACGGATCGACGATGAGGCCGCCCCACTAAGGTGAACGGCCCTGACATGCCCGTCCGGCGATCCACGGGGGAATCGCCGGGCGGGCATCGCCGACCTGAAGTACGACCTGAAGCACAACTTGAAGTACGACTTGAAGTACGACTTGAAGTACCGAATGACTCACGGGAGATGACGACGATGACGATGAGCGACGCCAAGCGGACCGCAGGCGACATCAAGCCGGAAGACAGCCACGTCTCGGGCGAGGACATCACCACGCAGGACAGCCACGTGTCGGGCGGCGACATCACGACGCAGGACAGCCACGTCTCGGGCGGCGACATCACCACGCAGGACAGCCACGTCTCCAGCCCGCCCAAGTAGACCTTCCTGACGGGGAACGGCCGCGGTGGCGCGGAGGGGAGCCACCGCGGCCGCCGCATGTCCGGGGACGGCTGGCGGCCACTCGCGGCTAAGTGATGCGGGGGGGGCAGGCGGGGGGAGCCCACGGGGAGGCCCGGCGATTGGCCGCTGTCTCGCTGCCGCCCTAGGGTGAGTGGGTGGAGCGCAAGAGCTCTAGGCCCGGACTTCGCGGGTCGCTGAAAAGGTTCGCCGCAGCGGCTCTTCGGCGTCCGAACCCGACCGGATCGGACCGGCATTGCGATCGCCGTTGCGGACCGGACTGAGCGGCGATCGGTCGTGACCAGTTGATCTTCACGATCGGGTGACCTGCGAAGTACGGGTCTAGGGGGCGGCTCGGCCCCAGACTCAGCGACTGCGGCAACGGCCGCTGGTACAACACCCCCATTCCCACGCACACGACCACCCACGCAGGCGGCGGGTTGCTCCGGCCAGTCGACCTGCGGACCGGCCCGTCTGCGGGTGAGGCGCGACAGTTCAATGGGGCGACTCGGGTGGGTGTGGCGTCCACCCCGTCCGGTGGCCGGTGAAGCTACAAGCCCGTTGCTGATGTGGGTTGAGGGTGGGGTGCGCGAACGCGGTAGCTGTGCGGGTGGGTCGAAACGCTCCCATGGCGGCGGAAAGCGATACGGCTGTGACCAATGGGGTTGGAGGAGCGCCACGCCTCGTCAAGTGTGGGGTTCGTTCCATTCGACCCCTGAGCGGGCGGTCGAAGCAACCGAACCCCACACAAGCGGGCTATGGCTTCAGCCCTGGCGCCCGACACAAACCCACCAAACCGCGCAATTCTCACCAATGAGCCGAAGGGCTCCTGCGTCTTGCCCCCGTCAGGCCGCCGGGCCGACCGCCGGTGAGCGGCCACACCAGCCCACCAGCCACACCAGCCACTCCAACAGGCCGCCCGCACGGACGTGCGGGACTGACGCGGGCCGAAACGCTCCCGTGGTGGCGAGCGATACGGCCGGGGCCGGTGGGGTTGGAGGGGGGTTGGGATTCGTCAAGCGTTGGGTTTGTTGCGTTCCGGGCGGCCTGGGGGTGGGTTGCTTAAGCGACCGTGCTAGGTGGAGACAGACTGGGTCGGGAGGGTCGTCTCGGCCGCCGTGTGCGGGTCCACCGGTGCCCTGTTTCCGTCAGGCCGCGGGGCCGACGGCCGGTGAACCGTCACGGCCAGCTCACCAGCCACACGAGTTACACCAACCAGTCGTCCGCGCTGTTCGTGTGGGGCTTACGCGGGTCGAAACGCTCCCGTGATGGCCGGAAGTGAAACGGGTGAGATGGGTGGGACTGGAGGGACGTTGAGATTCGCCATGTGCCGGGTTCGTCGCGTTCCGACGCCCCGGAACGGGGTGTTGTAGCGACCGAAGCCGATTGGTGACCAAGGTGGGCAGCCGCGTCGGCCACCACTGTGCGGAGTGGTCGACGGCCGCAGCAGCAGCTACATCAGCCTCCCTGCCCACCGGTCCGCCGTGGGCCGTCGGGAGTCGTCTTCTTGTGGGTTGGGTGCGCTCCTACGCCTGGCCGGGCCATTGGCGTGCAACGAACCCCGCACATGACGCACCCCGAGGCCTACCCCATGGACGAAAGCGGGGCGAAAGGGATGTGCGTGTGTGTCAAGTGCTGGGTTCGTCGCATGCCGGGCGGCCGGGTGCCGGGACAGCGCCCCATCCGGTCCGGCCGAGAGCGTCAGCCACGCCTACGGCCAGGCCGACAGGTGCGCACCCCTGTCGGCTTGGCCGTGAGTGTCGAGCCGGCCTGTGGGCCGGGCAGCCGTCCGGCCCTCGACCCTGGGTGCCCCTCCACCCACCCACACCAGCAACCTGCTTGCGGCCCAACCGACCACCGGCCGGGGCGGACGCCACACCCACCCGAGTCACCCCATTCAGCTGCCGCGCCCCACCCGCGCCTACACGAGTCCGCACGTCGACCCCGCAGACCATCCGGCCACCGGCGGGGGTGCTGGCGTGCGTGGGAATGGGGATGTCGCACCAACGGCCGTCCCCGCACCCGCCGAGCCAGGGGCCGCGCCGCCCCCTAAACAGACCGCGCCCCACCCACTCACCCGACAGCCACCGAACCGACCCGCGCTACTCCCCGAGCCCCCGTGCAGGGCGTTTTTCTTTGGGCCGTCCCCGTATAAGCGTTAGCGGTGGGCCGGGGTGGCGGGTCAAGGGTGGGCCGCAGGCACATCGCGCAGCGACGCGACGCAGGAGCGCCCTTGACGCGCCGCCCCGGCCCACCGACACTCGAGCGCCCGGGACGGCCCGAAACCCCCAGAAGCAAGCCTTGGTTACTGCCCCCGTCACGGTTGCCGTGC
>NZ_JAGGPA010000016.1 GCF_018614035.1 Streptomyces sp. ISL-96 | reverse complement strand
GTGCGGGGCTTTTCTGCGTTCTGGAGCCGCCGGGCTGCCCGCAAAAAGCGCTTGGCTTGCCGGCCGGAGCCGGGTGAGCATCGGGGCATGGACTATGTGATTCGGCCTGTACGTGACGCGGACGAGTGGCCCCGGGTGAGGGAGCTGCGGCTTGCCGCGCTTCAGGATCCGCTGGCGGACATCGCGTTTCTGGAGACGTACGAGAAGGCCCTGACCCAGCCGGACTCCTTCTGGCAGGAGCGTACCGACAGGGCAGTCGCGGGCGACGACGTGCGACAGTTCGTGGCGGAGGCGCGGGACGGGCGGTGGGTGGGGTCGGTCACCGGCATCGTTGAACGGGCAGGTGCGGAGGCCCACTTCGCCCCTTCGCCCGAGGTCGACCAGGTCCACGTGGTCGGAGTCTTCGTACGGCCCGAGGCGCGGGGCACCGGTGTGGCGCAGGAGCTTTTCGGGGCGGCGTTGGACTGGGCGTGGTCGCTCACAGAGCCGCGTGCTGAGCAGGTGCGGTTGTTCGTGCACGAGCGCAACGGGCGGGCCGAGGCGCTTTACGCCAAGGCCGGGTTCGTACGGAGCGGCGTGACGATGGCGCCGCCGGGGGGCCCGGCGGCGAAGGAGTACGAGATGGTGGCTGTGCGGCCGCCGGGTTAGCCGGCGGTCAGGGTGTGGTCCGGCCAGCGGGCCCTGCCCTGTTCCTGCGAACGGAGCAGGACCAGGGTCGGCAGGCCCCGGTCCTGACCGGTCGACAGCAGCTCGGGAAGCTGGGGAAGCGGAGCCACGGCCGCGACGTCGTCCAGGACGAACGTCATTGGTGGGTCGAGCCGACCGTCGGATGACCGTGCGGCCATGCGGCGGCCGTGCTCGACCACGCTTGATGCGAGTGCGGTGAGCAGAGGCATCGCTCCGGGACGCGACTTGGGGTCCTCGATTGCTTCACCCACCACATAAAGCGTGCCCCCCTCGCCCGCAAATGATTCCAAGGTGACCGAATCGGTTCGATTGGGGGTGCAGGCCTCGCGGATATGGATCGAGGAGAGGGCGGCGAGCGCTCGTACCGTCAACTCCTGTGCGATTTCCCGGCGTTCCGGGTACGCGGTGAGTGCGGACTCCAGGAGGCCCGCGGCGCCGCTCGACGCCTTGGGGTGGGTGCGGAGGATACGTACCGCTTCGTGCGCACTGTGTCCCTGCGCCCAGCGGTGCACCTGCCGGAAGGGGCGTCCGTCCACGGCGGCGGCGTGCAGCCAGCTGCTCAGCAGCGTCTCCGCGGTGTCGGCCATGGCGGCGTCCAGCCGCGCCTGGGGCCGTATGGGCGCCAGCAGGGCCACGGCTCGGCCGGCGGCGATGTCGGCGCGCTCGCAGCCGGTGGTGGGGGACCAGTGGAGGCGGGCGGGGGTGTCGCAGAGGTGGCCGGGGTCGTAGACGAGGACGGGGCCGAGCTTGGCCCGGGCGTCCTTGGTCTCGGCCCACAGAGTGGGGTCGGACGTGACGACGAGCGCGGGGCCTTCGGCGTCGAGGACGGCCTGCACGGCGGTGGGGCGGCGGGCTTCGGCGGTGCCGTAGAGGAGGCGGGGGGTGCGGGGAGAGGGGAGGGGCGGGGTGGCTTGGGTGTACGGGCTCGCGGCTGTGCCTTGCTGCGGGCTCGCTTCGGCGACCGGGACGTGCGGCGGCTCCGGCTCCGTGGTTACGTCGTGGGTGCCGTTCAGGGGCGGCGAGGCACCGGTTGGGCCGCCGTCAGCGGTACCGCTAGCGGTGTGGGGGATCCCGCCGGGCCCGAGAGCTGCGCCGAGTTCGTGGCCCGCACTGCCATCGGCGCCTGCTCCGGCGCCCGTTCCAGTACCTGCGCCGACGCCCGCAAGTGGGTGGGGCGAAGCTGCGTAGCCGTGGCCGGCGTCCGTACCCGGTCCGTAGCCCGCACCGGTGTGGGGAAGTCCCTGCGGCCCGTACTCCGCACCCGTACCCGTACCCGCTCCGGTGCCGCCTTCTGGGGCTGCGGTCCTGGCCGACCTCGCCGCCCTCGCCGTCTCGCGCTGCATCTTCAGGCGGGCCAGTACGCCCATCACGAAGATCGTCAGCACGAACAGCACCATCAGCTCGCCGATCAACAGCCCCCAGAACAGCCCGTACCCGGACAGCTGCTCCGGCGGCGTGTCCGGCCACGCCGCCGGGATGTCGTGCGGCGCGCCCATCAGGTGGCGCAGGGCCAGCGGTGTACGGGTGAACGTGACGCCGTCCGGCCACGCGCCGTGGGCGAACAGCCCCGCCAAGCCCGTCGCCAGCCACGCCAAGACCGTCAGACCCAGCAGAAAGGCCAGCAGGCCGACCAGCAGGGAGTCGGGGATGCCCCGCTCGGCCGGGCGCTCGTGGTGGCCCTGCTGCCTGTCGTGGTGTCTCATGTCAGGCGACCGTCGATTCCGAGGACGAGGACTCGCTCATCTGCTGCTCGATGAGCGCCGCCCGCTGCTCCGCCTCCAACTCCGCGGCTCGCAGGTCGTCCGAAATCATCTCTGCCGAGGTCTCCGTCATGGCGCGGTCCGTGAAGACGAGTGGTCGTTCCGCCTCCGTGATGAGGTGTTTGACGACCTGGACGTTGCCGTTCACGTCCCATACCGCGATGCCCGGGGTGAGGGTGGGGATGATTTCGACCGCCCAGCGCGGCAGGCCCAGCACCCGGCCCGTGGCTCGTGCTTCGTCTGCCTTCTGGGCGTAGATCGTCCGGGTTGACGCCATTTTGAGGATTGCCGCTGCCTCCCTCGCCGCCGCGCCGTCCACCACGTCCGAGAGGTGGTGGACCACCGCCACGAACGACAGGCCGAGCCGGCGACCGAACTTCAGCAGGCGCTGGAAGAGCTGCGCGACGAAGGGGGAGTTGATGATGTGCCACGCCTCCTCCACCAGGAAGATGCGCTTCTTGCGGTCCGGCCGGATCCAGGTGTGTTCGAGCCACACCCCCACGATCGCCATCAGGATCGGCATCGCGATCGAGTTGCGGTCGATGTGGGAGAGGTCGAAGACGATGAGCGGGGCGTCGAGGTCGATGCCCACGGTCGTCGGGCCGTCGAACATGCCCCGCAGGTCACCGTCGACCAGGCGGTCGAGGACGAGGGCGACGTCCAGGCCCCATGCCCGTACGTCGTCCAGGTCGACGTTCATCGCCTCGGCGGACTCCGGCTCGGGGTGGCGCAGTTGCTCGACGATGTCCGTCAGGACCGGCTGCCGGTCGAGGATCGTCTCGTTCACGTACGCGTGCGCGACCTTGAGCGCGAAGCCGGACCGCTCGTCGAGGCCGTGCCCCATGGCGACCTCGATGATCGTACGGAGCAGGGCCAGCTGGCCGGTCGTCGTGATCGACGGGTCGAGGGGGTTGAGGCGGATGCCGCCGTTGAGTGCCGCCGTCGGGTCGAGCCGGATGGGGGTTATTCCCAGCTGCTCGGCGATGAGGTTCCACTCGCCGACCCCGTCCTCGCCCTGTGCGTCGAGGACGACGACCTGCCGGTCCTTGAAGCGCAGCTGCCGCAGTACGTACGTCTTCTCCAGCGCCGACTTGCCGTTGCCGGACTCGCCGAGGACGAGCCAGTGCGGCGCGGGGAGCTGCTGTCCGTACAGCTGGAAGGGGTCGTAGATGTAGCCCTTGCCGCTGTAGACCTCGCGACCGATGATCACGCCGGAGTCGCCGAGGCCGGGCGCGGCGGTGGGGAGGTAGACGGCCTGGGCCTGGCCCGTCGACGTACGGACCGGAAGTCTGGTCGTCTCGACCTTCCCGAAGAGGAAGCTGGTGAAGGCATCCGTGACGGCGGACAGCGGATCTCGCATGGCGGGTCTGCCCTCTCGGCTAACGACGGATACCGGTGGCGAACGGCAAGGTGTTGACGAACGCCCGGTGGTGCTCGCGGTCGCACCACTCCAGCTTCAGATACGACTTCCCGGCCGAGGCTCTGATGGTCCGTTTGTCGCGGGCCAGCGCCTCGGGTGAACGCGACGACACAGTGATGTACCCGACCAGGTTCACCCCGGCCGCACCGCTCGCGAGATCTTCACCCCGCTGGTCGAGCCGGCCGTGGGCGGCGATGTCGCGCGGGTCTACGGTGCGGTTCATCTTGGCCTGGCGGCTGGCTTCCGCCTCGTCGTTCGTCTTCTCCGTCAGCATGCGCTCGATGGCGATCTCGGTGGGTTCGAGGTCCATGGTGACGGCGACCGTACGGATGACGTCGGGGGTGTGGACGAGGAGAGGCGCGAGGAAGTTGACGCCGACGGGTGTCATCGGCCACTCCTTGACCCAGGCGGTGGCGTGGCACCAGGGCGCGCGGGTGGAGGATTCGCGGGTCTTGGCTTGCAGATACGTCGCTTCCATGGCGTCCAGCTCGGCCGGCCAGGCGTTGCGCTTGGTCATGGCCTGGATGTGGTCCATGGGGTGGTCGGGGTCGTACATCGAGTGCACGAGGGAGGCGAGGCGACCCTGGCCGAGGGGCTGGCGTACGCGGATGTCGGCCTCCGCGAGCCGCGCGCAGATGTCGGTGAGCTCGCGCGCCATGACGACGGCGAGGCCGGAGTCGCGGTCGAGCTTGCGGCCGCCGTGGGGGCGGGCGGCGCGGGCCATGGCGTTGGCCTCGGCGGCGAGCTCGCGGGAGTAGTGCATGCAGGCGACGAGGTAGGCGCGGTGCTGCTCGCTGGACGTGGAGACCATGGACTGGAGCTGGTCGTACGACTCCTTCAGCCAGCCGGGGGCGTGCGTGTCGCCGCGCTGGGCGACGTCCTTGGCGTGGGCGTCGGGGTCGGCGGGGAGGGTGCGGGCGAGCATCTGGAGGCGGGTGACGAAGCCGTCGCCGTTCGCCACGTGCTTGAGGAGCGTGCCGAAGCGGTCGACGAGGGCTTCCTGGTCCTCGCTGTCGCGCAGGCCGACGCCGGGGCCTTCGATCTCGATGCAGGCGGTGACGGTGCGGCGGTCGGCGTGGAGGAGTACGGCGATTTCGTCGGGGCCGAAGGGGGCGGCGAGCCAGTTGATACGCCCGATGCCGGGCGGGGGGCCGACTTCGACCTCGCGGCCGCTGATGCTGTGAACGCCTGCTTCCATGGCGCCGCTGCGGTAGGTGGTGCCGTTGCGGAGGGTGCGCTTGTAACTGCGGTTGATCTCGAACCACTTGTAGAAGGTGCGGCGCTTGTACGGGACGTACACCGCCATCAGGGCCAGCATCGGGAAGCCCATGAGCAGCACGATCCGCAGGGACAGGACGGGGACCAGCAGGCCGCTCATCATGCCGAGGAACGCGCCGGCGATGATCAGCGCGATCTCGCCGGTCTCGCGGTTCTTGCCGACGATCGCGTTCGGCCGGGCGCGGCCGATGAGATACGTGCGGCGGGGCGTGATGGGTTGGGACTGCGTCGTCAACGCCCTGCACCTCCTGTGCTGTTGTTGCTGGTTCCGGTGCCGGCACCGGTGCCTGTGTTGCCGGTGCTGCGGTTGGTGTGGGTGCTGTTGCTACGGGGGGAGGGGGCGGCGGAGGGGACAGCTCCACCTCCGCCCCCTGCTGTGGGGCCGCCGGTGCCGCGGGCGCTGTGGGCGGCCACGCCGCCGCTGACGGGGTTGGCCTGGCGGGGCGGCGAGCTGTTCCCGCCCCGGTCGCCGCCGCCTCCGCTTCCGCCGCCACGGCTGCTGTGGGTCTTGATGCCCTGTGAGACGAGGGCGGCGGGGGAGCTGATGACGGCGGCCGCCTGGGCGCCGTCGGTGGCCTTGTTGCGGTTGTTGCGGGCGGAGGCGATCTCGTCGCCGAAGCCGGGGACGAAGCGGTAGATCATGCCGGACGCGAAGATCGCCAGCAGGATGATGGCGAGGCCGGAGACGACGGCGGAGAAGGCGTTCGGGCCGTCGTCGGCGGAGAGGGCCCCGGCGAGGCCGAGGACGATCACGATCACGGGCTTGACCATGATGATCGCGATCATGATGCCGGCCCAGCGGCGTACATGGCCCCACATGTTCTTGTCGACGAGCCCCGCGTAGACGACCACGCCGAGGAGCGCGCCGACGTAGAGCAGCAGGGCGCGGATGAACAGTTCGAGGAAGAGGATCCCGGCCGCGAGGATGGTGACGAGCGAGACGACGATCAGCATGATCGGACCGCCGCCGATGTCGTCGCCCTTCTTGAGCGCCTCGGCGAAGGATCCGAAGAACACGTCGGTCTGCCCGCCGGTGCCGGCGGCGATGACCTCGGTGACGCCGTCGGTGGCGGATACGACGGTGTAGAGGATCAGGGGCGTGAAGGCGGACGCGAGGACGGTGAGCCAGAGGAAGCCGATGGCCTCGGAGAGCGCGGTCGCGAGCGGCACGCCACGGATGGCGCGCTTGGCTACGGCGAGCAGCCAGAGGACGAGGGTGAGGATGGCGGAGGCGGCGAAGACGATGGCGTACTGCTTGAGGAACGTGGGGTTGGTGAAGTCGACGTCGGCGGTCGACTTCACGGCGTCGGAGAGCTTCCCAACGATCCAGGCGGCGGCGTCGGCGCAGCCCTTGGCCAGGGAGGAGAGGGGGTCCAGGGACTCGGCGGGGTCGGTGGGGGCGCGGCGGGGGGCGCCGCCACCATCGCCTTCGTCGCAGTACTCCCGTGCGGGTCCGGCGATCAGCGAGCACGGGTTGTCACTCTTGCTGGGGGACGGCTGCGGAGTCGGCGCCGCAGTGGCACGGGTGGCTAGCAGGAACACCGCAGCCTGCATGGCTGTCAGAGCGGCCGCGATCGAGCGAAGCCGAGGGTTACCGGGCATAAGTGAACCCTCCGAATTCATTGACCGCGTTGGCGATCTCGTCGGATCCGGACACCGAGTTGTCGCCGGTAACCGGCGTCGGGCCTTCCTTCTGGCTGGTCTCCAGGACCTTCCAGTCGGATCCGTCCCACTTCAACTTGATCGATACCGTGAACCAGCCGCTCGTTACCGGCTTGGTCGACTTCTCGCCGGTCAGACCGAACAGGCCGGAGCACCAGACATCAATGTCAGCGTTACTGTCGCTGTAATTTCCGACCTTCGTGCCCGCAGGCATGGTGCGATTGACGAAGGTAGACCCGTCCGGTGCGCTGCCGTCCGCGCGGAGACCGATCTGCGTGAGGAACTTGGGGGAGTAGTCGGCGTCGAATCCTGTTTGGAGCCTGGTCAGAGCACTGGGATCGGCGATCGACTGCACGATGTCGTGGCGACGTTCTTCGTTGAACATGCCGTCAGAGCCCAGCGCCACGGCGTAGTTTGCCGCGGCGGACTGCGCGCCCTGCTCGTCATGCGCGAAGCCGGACGGGATCAGCCCGTTCTTGCCTTCGACCGGCTTCACGCCCGTCGCAGACGTCGGCTCCGCGCCGCCGCCCCGTTTCGCCTCATTGAGAGAGCCGGTGTCGCCACCACCCCGGTTCGCGAATGCGATAGCCGCGATCAGCAGCACCACCACGCCCACCACGGTGATGAGGGAACGCGAGGTCCGTACGGGCCGCCGCGCGCCCCCGTACACATCGCTCCCACCGCCCTCGGGCAGGCGGGTGCGGGTCTGGCCGGAGCCGCCGACACGGTCCGTACGACCGCTGTCGCTGCCGTAGCCGTGCTCGTCGCCGAGACTCATGCCGGGTGCGCCCCCTCAACCGTTTGCAGTTCCGCGTAGTACGACGGTAGCCGTGCTGCTTCCCGCGCGGGCGCGGTGTGGTGACTCGACATCAGGGAGACGCAACCTCAGCCAATGGGCACGACGGACGGGTGGGGTGGGTGAGTGGGCCGGGAACACCCGGTGCTGGCTGACGGTGGGTTAAACGGCCATCCCGTACACGATGGTGAAGAGCGTGCCGAGCGAGCCGATGATGAAGACGCCGGTGAGGCCGGCGACGATGAGGCCCTTGCCCTGCTCCGCGCTGAACGTGTCCCTCAGGGCCGTCGCGCCGATGCGCTGCTTTGCGGCTCCCCAGATAGCGATTCCGAGGCAGAGGAGGATGGCGACAGCCATCACGACCTCGATCATGACGCGGGCCTCATTACCCAGGGTCCCGAACGGACCCCAGTTCGGGGCGATTCCACCGATGATGGTGGTGATGTCGCCCTTTTCGGCTGTCAGGTTCATGTAAGTCACCGCCCCTGTCGGGTAGTTCGTCGCCCCTGCCGCACGGCAGGGGTCACCCTCTATCTTCGCTGATGAAACCGCACTGGTATGTCGACTTGGTGGCTGTCTTTACCCGACCTCCGCACGTATCGCCGGTCGGACCGCGCTGACCTGCGGTGCCTACCGGTTGTATTCGGAAACGCGTATGGTCACTCTGTGTATCACGAGGGGTGACTGCGGGCAATGACTGGCGTTATGCACCTTTGGTCGGACGTGGCGCGGAGGGGGCTCGGAAGTGGCACGGAGGGGGGGGCACGGGCGGGGCACGCGGCGGGGCCGCGGCTGCTTCTGGGGGCCGCGCTCACCCGAACGGCTTGCTTCTGGGGGTTTCGGGCCGTCCCGGGCGCTCGAGGGTCGGTGGGCCGGGGCGGCGCGTCAAGGGCGCTCCTGCGTCGCGTCGCTGCGCGAGAACCCTTCGGGCTCCCCTTGACCCGCCGCCCCGGCCCACCGCTAACGCTTGTAGGGGGACGGCCCAAAGAAAAACGC